>NZ_CP174341.1:0-2500 GCF_052468275.1 Microbulbifer mixtoriginis (SeqCode)
ACAGAATCCATGGATAGAGCTGTGTATAACTCAGGGATATCCACGCTCAGGCCCCTGTTTCCGCGGGGGCCTTTTCAACGGGTAAAAAAACACCAGCCATTTATCCACTTTCCACCGCTTGGCGTTATTAACAGAAAGTCTGGATAGACTTGTGCATAACTGCGGTATATCCGCGCCAGGCCCCGTGGTTGCACAGGTTCATTAAAACGTGCAAAAAATCACCGGTACTTTTATTGGTATTTCTGCGCCGTTTTTTTCAACGCAATAATTTTTCTAGGCTAAAGAGCACTTTTTAATTTCAGGTGTTTTTGTGGTGGTGCTTGGGGTGCAGATTAAATAAAGCGCGTTATTTTTTTGTATTTCCATTTTTTCCTTACAGAAAAAATCTAAGAAAGCGCTTTATTTATAGGAGGGAAGGCTCCTCAGAACTTTTTAGAGCCTGCGCTTGTTTAATTGGCTTTTACCGAGTTGGATTTTTCGGCGGGAGTGTTGCGAGTAAAAATTCGATTCGGCTTTTTATTTTTTCTGTATTTTGAATTTATTTTTTTATTCTCTGTTTTTATTTTTTGATGCATTCAATATTTTTTTTGCCCATAAAAAAAGGGCCACCCTATTGGGTGGCCCTTTCGGATTAGAAGCCTGACGATGACCTACTCTCACATGGGGAAGCCCCACACTACCATCGGCGATGTTGCGTTTCACTTCTGAGTTCGGCAAGGGATCAGGTGGTTCCACAACTCTATTGTCGTCAGGCAAACTGGCTTGGGTTGGCGTTGGTCTTATAAGCAATCTGCTTGGCCTGCCGTGTTATCGCTGTTTGCCTCGGTCTGTTGACCGGCGATAACCCCAAATAAGTCGGTAAAACAATCTGTAGTAATACACCGCAAGCGATCATTGTGTGTCTTTCATTCCACAATCCGCTAGCTTAGCTAGTCGTTAGTAACCATCTCTGTTGTATGGTCAAGCCGCACGGGCAATTAGTACTGGTTAGCTCAACGCCTCACAACGCTTCCACACCCAGCCTATCAACGTGGTAGTCTTCCACGGCCCTTTAGGACTCTCAAGGAGTCAGGGAAATCTAATCTTGAAGGAGGCTTCCCGCTTAGATGCTTTCAGCGGTTATCCCGTCCGAACATAGCTACCGGGCAATGCCACTGGCGTGACAACCCGAACACCAGAGGTTCGTTCACTCCGGTCCTCTCGTACTAGGAGCAACTCTTCTCAAATTTCCAACGCCCACGGCAGATAGGGACCGAACTGTCTCACGACGTTCTAAACCCAGCTCGCGTACCACTTTAAATGGCGAACAGCCATACCCTTGGGACCGGCTTCAGCCCCAGGATGTGATGAGCCGACATCGAGGTGCCAAACACCGCCGTCGATGTGAACTCTTGGGCGGTATCAGCCTGTTATCCCCGGAGTACCTTTTATCCGTTGAGCGATGGCCCTTCCATACAGAACCACCGGATCACTATGACCTACTTTCGTACCTGCTCGACATGTCTGTCTCGCAGTCAAGCGCACTTATACCATTATGCTCATTGCATGATTTCCGACCATGCTGAGTGCACCTTCGTACTCCTCCGTTACTCTTTGGGAGGAGACCGCCCCAGTCAAACTACCCACCATACACTGTCCTCGATCCGGATAACGGACCAGAGTTAGAACCTCAAACATACCAGGGTGGTATTTCAAGGACGGCTCCACAGTAACTAGCGTTACTGCTTCAAAGCCTCCCACCTATCCTACACAAGTAGGCTCAAAGTTCAGTGCAAAGCTGTAGTAAAGGTTCACGGGGTCTTTCCGTCTAGCCGCGGGTACACTGCATCTTAACAGCGATTTCAATTTCACTGAGTCTCTGGTGGAGACAGCGTGGCCATCGTTACGCCATTCGTGCAGGTCGGAACTTACCCGACAAGGAATTTCGCTACCTTAGGACCGTTATAGTTACGGCCGCCGTTTACCGGGGCTTCGATCAAGAGCTTCGCCGAAGCTAACCCCATCAATTAACCTTCCGGCACCGGGCAGGCGTCACACCCTATACGTCCTCTTACGAGTTTGCAGAGTGCTATGTTTTTAATAAACAGTCGCAGCCACCTGGTCACTTCGACCGGCCTCAGCTTAGGGAGCAAGTCCCATCACCAAAACCGGCGTACCTTCTCCCGAAGTTACGGTACCATTTTGCCTAGTTCCTTCACCAGAGTTCTCTCAAGCGCCTTGGTATTCTCTACCTGACCACCTGTGTCGGTTTAGAGTACGATTCACTATTGCCTGAAGCTTAGAAGTTTTTCCTGGAAGCAGGGCATCAACCACTTCACCCACAAGTGGGCTTCGTCATCAGTTCTCAGCCTTAGGGACCCGGATTTGCCTAAGTCCCCAGCCTACAACCTTAAACATGGACAACCAATCGCCATGCCGGCCTAGCCTTCTCCGTCACTCCGTCGCAGCAATAGCGAGTACAGGAATATTAACCTGTTTCCCATCGACTACGGCTTTCGCC
>NZ_CP174341.1:7500-117500 GCF_052468275.1 Microbulbifer mixtoriginis (SeqCode)
TTGCAGCCAGCGAGTGTACGCCATTGCCCTGTGTGGGCACAGGGCAAAAAAAAACGGCGGGGTATCCCGCCGTTTTTTTAGTTAAACAGTTCTCAACCGTTGCCTTCTGTCCGATCAATAATTTTATTCGCTTTGATCCAGGGCATCATGGCACGAAGCTTGGCACCCACCTGCTCAATTTGATGTTCTGCACCAATGCGGCGCTCAGCCTTTAAGCGCGGCTGTCCAGCGAGAGATTCTAACATAAAGTCCTTTGCGAATTTCCCGGTCTGAATATCCTTCAAAACGCGCTGCATTTCTGCTTTAGTCTCATCGGTAACAATCCGCGGCCCAGTGACATAATCACCGTACTCTGCAGTATTGGAAATAGAATAGCGCATGTCAGCAATACCGCCCTGATACATCAGGTCGACAATCAACTTCAGCTCATGTAGGCACTCGAAATAGGCCATCTCAGGCGCGTAACCGGCCTCAACCAGAGTTTCGAAACCAGCGGTCACCAGGGCGGAAACCCCCCCGCACAATACAGCCTGCTCTCCAAAAAGATCTGTCTCAGTCTCCTCACGGAAATTGGTTTCAATAATTCCAGAGCGGCCGCCACCATTTGCACTGGCGTAGGAAAGTGCCAGTTCTTTCGCATTGCCGGAAGCATTCTGATAAACCGCAATCAGAGTTGGCACACCGCCCCCTTCAAGATAAGTGGAGCGTACAGTATGCCCGGGACCTTTTGGCGCAATCATAATGACATCTATATCTGCCGGCGGCTCAATCAGTTCGAAATGCACATTGAACCCGTGAGCAAAGGCGAGTGCCGCACCAGATTTTAAATGGGGGGCCACTTGCTCTTTGTAAATATTGGCTTGGTACTCATCCGGTGCCAGAATCATTACCACATCAGCATCTTTGACCGCACTCTCTACCTCGGCAACGCGCAGGCCGGCACTCTCCGCTTTGCTCCAGGAGCCAGAACCCTTGCGCAAACCGACAACAATATTTTCTACACCGGAATCCTTGAGGTTATTGGCGTGGGCATGCCCCTGAGAACCGTAACCGATAATCGCAACATTTTTCCCGCGAATTAAAGACAGTTCACAATCTTTATCGTAATAAACTTGCATGACTAAATTCCTATTTCCTGCTATCTAAACACTTAATACTTTTTCACCGCGGGCAATTCCAGAAACCCCGGAGCGCACGACTTCCATAATGGTGTGCTCTCCCAATGCCTGTAAAAATGCATCGAGTTTTTGACCTGTGCCGGCAACCTGAACCGTGTACATACTGCTGGTAACATCCACTATCTGCCCACGAAAAATATCTACACTTCGTTTGACCTCATCGCGCTGGGCTCCATTGGCGCGCACCTTTACCAGCAATAATTCCCGCTCAATGTGAGAGCCTTCAGTAAGGTCAACCAGCTTCACCACATCAATTAATTTGTTGAGGTTTTTTGTTATCTGCTCGATCTTGTGATCATCACCTATGGTCACCATGGTGAGACGTGACAAAGTGGCGTCTTCTGTAGGCGCCACAGTCAAGCTCTCAATGTTGTAGCCGCGCTGGGAAAACAATCCCACAACTCGGGATAGCGCTCCCGGCTCGTTCTCCATCAAAACCGAAATAATTCTCCGCATTTCCCTAACCCCTATGTCCGTTCGGTTTTGCTCAGCCACATATCACGCATGGAACCACTCGGCATGACTTGCATCGGGTAGACATGCTCAGAGGGATCGACATAAACATCGATAAACACCGTGCGGTCTTTATGCGCAAAGGCCTCCTGCAGTTTTTCATGCAGGTCTTCTCTTCGCTCAATCTTCACACCCAGGTGGCCATAGGCTTCTGCAAGCTTGACGAAGTCCGGCAGAGACTCTTCGTAGACACTGTTGGAAAGGCGCCCTTCGTACTGCATTTCCTGCCACTGCTTCACCATGCCTAGTGCCTGGTTATTGAGACACAGAATCTTAACCGGCAGATGGTATTGAGTAGCGGTGGACAATTCCTGAATACACATCTGGATACTGCCCTCACCGGTCACACAGACAACTTCTTTATCTGGGTGGGCAATCTTCACCCCCAGGGCAGAAGGCAGACCAAAACCCATGGTGCCGAGCCCGCCGGAGTTAATCCAACGGCGCGGCTTGTCGAAATGGTAATACTGGGCGGCAAACATCTGGTGTTGTCCAACATCAGAGGTCACGAAGGCATCGCCCTCGGTGATATCGTAAACCGCACGAATGACCTCCTGCGGCATGATCAGGGCGCCGTCAGTTTTGTATCGCGGAACGGTATAGAGGCCGTGACGTTCACGCCAGTCGTCTATCTGACGCCACCAGTCAACGATTGCTGACTGGTCCGGCTGTTCCTCACTGGATTTAAAGGCTTCCAGCATATCAGCCAGTACTGACTGCACAGTACCAACGATGGGAATATCGGCGACGATGGTTTTGGAAATAGAAGCCGGGTCCACATCAATATGAATAATCTTGGCTCCCGGACAAAATTTGCTGGGTGTATTGGTAACGCGGTCATCGAAACGCGCTCCCACCGCCAGAATGACATCTGCATGATGCATAGCGGTATTAGCCTCGAAGGTGCCATGCATGCCGAGCATACCGAGAAAACGTTTATCGCTACCGGGAAAAGCGCCGAGTCCCATCAAGGTATTGGTCACGGGATAATTCAAATGGCGAGCCAACTCAGTGAGCAGTTCGGAGCCATCCCCCTGAACCACCCCACCGCCAGCGTAAATTACCGGTCGCCGCGCCGATAGCAACAACGCCACCGCCTTGCGAATTTGTCCACTGTGGCCCTTGCCCGCCGGAGTATAGGAGCGCATGCGCAGCTTATCCGGGTAGCGATAGGGAAAGCGCTCGGCGGGGTTGGTTACATCCTTGGGTACATCAATCACCACAGGGCCAGGGCGGCCAGTCGTGGCTATATAGAAAGCTTTCTTAACGATCTCAGGAATATCCTCGGCGTTCTTCACCAGGAAACTGTGCTTTACGATTGGCCGCGAGCAACCAACCATATCGGTTTCCTGAAAGGCATCTTCACCGATCTTATCGCTGGGCACCTGACCCGAAATCACCACCATAGGAATCGAATCCATATAGGCGGTAGCAATTCCGGTAATCGCATTCGTGGCCCCTGGACCCGAGGTCACAAGTACAACACCCGCCTTGCCTGTTGAGCGGGCATAGCCGTCTGCAGCGTGAGTAGCACCCTGTTCATGCCGCACCAAAATGTGTTTGATGGACTTCTGCCTAAAGATGGCGTCATAGATATGCAGTGCCGAACCGCCCGGGTAGCCAAAAATCAGATCTACCCCTTCATCCTGCAGCGCGCGAACCAACATATCGCCGCCGGAAAGTAATTCCACTTGAGTCTCCTCAATTTACCTAGTTGGTAGGATAGCCATCACCAAAGAACCGCTAACCGAACGAACAACAAGAATGTTGAACGGCAATTGTAAAGGAAAATGATGACAGATATCAGCCTGTTGCGTGTTTACATGCCGATTTTTAGGATGAGATCATCGCGCGCAGTAAAACACCCAGCCTGAAACCGACACGGCGGTGTCCGAATTGCAGGCTAGCAGGCCTCCAGGGGTGGGGAGAGCCTCTCGGCGGAATTGCGGTGGAGGGGTGGTCCACCTGTGCTAGTGTCCTGGCCGCGGGTGTGCGGAGACGACTACTCGCCGAGGAAACAGTCGATTTTGCCAATCCAACATTGACTGTCAATAGACATGACTGAAAGTGTTAAGAGAGTTACAGGAAAGTCCACCGTTACCGGTACAATATGTCGGGTAAGGAAAGATACAACGATGAGGGGTAATCCAATGCGCGTCGCACTCGCAATGCTATTCTCCGGCCTGGCACTGGCCGCTCAAGCCAACGGCATCTACAAGTGGGTGGATGAGAACGGCGTGGTGCACTTTGGGGAGCAGCCACCCAGTAGCACTGAAGTTGAAGTTATAAAGAAGCCGAAGTCGGAGCGCTACAAACAATGGGAAGCGGAACAACAGGCTGCGATAGCTGCAGAAAAAGCCAAACAAGTGGCTGCCAAGCCCACTTCCGAGAGAAAAAATACCACAAAACAAGAAGCCCAGGGCCCCTCAAAAGTGGATGAGCAAGTAGCCCGCGCCCAGGCAGCAGCACGCGCACAACGCTGTGAGTCCTCCCAGAAAAACCTAAAAGCCCTGACTACCCACGCTCGAGTACGTGAAATCGACGAACAGGGCAATCACCGTATGCTGGGAGAAGATGAACGCCAGGAACGCATTACCAAGGAAAAACTGAGTATCCGCGATAACTGCTAAGCCCTAGCTTTTAAAGCTCTTTATAGGGCGTTTCGTTAAACTGCTCCAGGCTGTAACGCTCGGTGTAATAGCTGGGTTCAAACAGCCTATCTGCCCTGGGCACCGTCACCCGCGCAATACTCAGCTGCTTAACCAGATAGGGGCCATTCTGATCGGCATCGCGGATCATCAGACCGTAAAATTCGAAGGGGATCCAGTGGCGCCCTGGAGAAAGCTCAACCGCATATTGGGTGCTGCCAATGGGCGTCTGCTCATCGTTGTAGAGGGAACCACGGAAGTAAAAACGGCCCTGTTGCAATATTTCCACTTCGGCTTCCACTAGTAAATTACCCTCACTGGTAAGCGAGTCCCGCAAGTTGCCGGTATAGCTGCCCGTATCCTCTGACAGTGTAAATGCCGCTGCATCGCGCAGGCCATCGATATCCGTATCCACGATGATCTTATAAATACCCGTTGGCAGCGACTGCCCTTGGTAAGCTCCCGCCTCTATCTCCGCCTCGTAAACCAAGTCCCCGTTGCCATCTTCAAAGGTCAGTGAACCCAGCACATGTTGGTCATCCAACACCATCAGGGCGGTCAGGTCCGCTGGTACCTTGACACCATCGCTATCGGTCTGAAAGGCGAAGACACGCACGGTATCACCATACAGATAGAACTTCTGATCAGTCCACAGGGTCAAGGTGTCTCCATTGTCACTGTAGGTAGTACGCTGGTCTGGGGCATGGGTCTGGGAAATCGGATCCTGCGAAGCGCTCTTGATCGCGCGATTTTCCGGTGGATAGCGGTGAAATTTTGCCAGATCAGAGAGCAGTGACTGGTGCAACTCGGTCTTGACCGGCCGCGCCTGGATCTCCTGCCAAACCTGAACAGATTTATCCTCGACCGGTTTCTCTTCAACCAGCGCTACCTCTTGAAGCTCGGCCCTTTGTGGCTGTGAGGCATGGAGCCCGCCAGCTTCCGCCTTGGCAACAACCGCTGTGGATACTTCCCCACCCTCACCAGTGAACCAATAAGCCACGGCTGCGGCGATAAAGACAATGGATCCCAGGATGGCTAAGCGCCCCTTAAGGCGATTGTTGCTGACGGACATGGGCTAGCTCCCGCAAAAATTACTGAGTACAGGCGGCAATTCGGCCGGCGCTGTTTTTACCAACCCCACAATTCAAACCATCGGGAATGCCATCGTAATCCGGAGACAAAATACCGCCATTGCGCTGAGCATCGTGATCGGTATAAATGCTGGCCAGATTGTAGGAACGAGCCGTACCCTTATTGTCGTTGTCACAGGAGAAGGTGGCACTGCCGTAGGCAATACCCATGAAGGTGTCGTACTGCTTGAGGTTTGACCAGAGGCTTCGTTTGCCGGAACCAGAACAGTTCATCTGGGAAGCGAGATTAATGTAACCATCATCTTCACCATTCAGCAGTGCCGAGGAAACGCTTTCTGCACCGGGAAAGCCCGCGTAGCCGCCAATGGTGTAGACAGGCGCACCCAGATTAGTGCCCACGTAATTACGCACGGTATAAATATCGTTGGTCTGCATATAGCGCACCGCGGCACACTCCCTGCCAAAGAAGAGGTCATTGATCACCTCGTCATACCAAGTGCCATTACAGATACGATCCACGCCCTCGGTACCGGTGATTGCTCCACCAGTGGTGAAGATCGCAGCCACTCCGCTAATCGCACTATCAAAATCCACAGTAACCGCGTTGGCATCACTCAGGCTGGCAACCTGCACTTCCTCAGAAACGGTTTTACAGCTCTTGCTACCCCACCAAGTTGTCGAGCACTTTTTAACATCCTGTACTTCAGTATCTGTGTCGTACTGATTGTAAGCACGGTTGTAGTAAGGTGATCCTTCAACAGCGTTGCCAGCGATATACATCATCTGCGCAGCGCCCTGGCTGTGGGAAATAATCCAGAAGGTATCATCGGCAGAACACTGGTTTTCGTGTTCGAACCTGTCTCCGGCTCCACTGCGGATCTGAATAATTTGCCGTGCAATTTCACCGGAGGTTTTATCGTGCCAGTAGGGCAGCTCACCCTCATCGGTAGAGTTGTACCCCACTACTCCGTAATTACCGCCGCTGATTAGCAGCTGGTCGATAAAACTGCTGTTTTTATATTCATCGAAATAGGTTTCGCTCCAATAGTCCAGTGCCGGTTGCACTAAACTCCCATCGCTCGCTGTACTGGTTGTATGCCCCTCGACTCCATGTCCATGGACCAGGATGTAGCAGTTCTCCGCTACCGCTGCAGAAGTGCCTACCATCGCAGCAAAAAAAACAGACAGGCCTGCGCCCAGTCGTTTAGACAGTGTCATGGTTATTGACCTTTATAATTTTATAAGTGGATATTTACTGACCGCAGAGTCTCGAGGTATCCGTTTCGCAACACACTGCAGACCCCTGCAACTTATCTGCTGAGGTGGGTGCCGCAATAGGATTTATGGCGCCACAGGATGATCAAGTGCGCCACATGAGGCGACCGGTTCGTCATAATTCACATTATTGTTTTCTTAGATTGATGCGCCTTTGCTATGATCGAATTAACGCCACCCGGACGGCAAAGAGTCATGAGAGACCAGAATAAAAATATGTCCGGCCATGCCGGCGTGCCTAAAATATTTGCACCCTATTTCGTTACAGCTGCTGCGCGGCTGGGTATTCCTATTGGTACTCTAATTGAGCGGCTGCCTTTCGCATTTAGCTGGAATCCCCGCGAGAACGAGCGACTGAGTTACAGCGAGTTCAATGCACTGATTGAAAACCTGGTAGCACTTTCCCCAGTTTCTTCACCGGGACTCAGTTTCAGTCGCTTTCCTATTATCTTGTGGCTGGAAGAAACCATTATCGAGGCGCAACCCTCCCTGCGGCGGCCACGGGAAATACTGCGCCCTGCGGAAATTGTTTTATCGCAAACCTTGGCACCGCTACTAAGATTCGAAACAAGACAAGAAAAAGAATGTGAAGTCCTCACTCTGCAATGGCGCTTAGAATTATTTAGCGAACCGGTAAACCATTTCTTTGCCGAAATGTTAATGGCCCGAATCGCGGAATTATTGCGTACGCTGAACCCCCAGTTTACTGAGGTATGCGGTGTTAAGTTGCGCAGGCCAAAACCCGAGGATGATTCTATTTATGCCCGTATATTCCAAAGCCCAGTAGAATTTGACTGTGATACCAACGCCATTATTCTTGGCTCTGAAACACTGGATTTTCCTATCCCCAGCTACCACAAGTTACTGCGTAGCCAGAGCCGCAATGTTTTAAAAACTGTCCTACACAATACGCTATCGAGTTACAACTTAGCCGCGAGCCTGCGCTCATGGCTGGAAAAACACATTCTCCGCGAGGAAGTCACCATTAAACAGGCCGCCGCTCACTTTCGCACCAGCCGCCGCACCCTGCAAAGGAGATTGAAAGAACAGGGGGTTACTTTTCAGGAGCTAAAAGACAGTGTCACCCTGGCCCTGACCAAACATCTACTGCTGTCCTCCAGTGAATCTGTCGAGAGTATCGCAATAAAGCTGCACTTTGCCGAGCGCGCGGTATTTACCCGCTTCTTTAAAAAACACGAGGGGGTTACTCCCAGTGAGTTCCGCCGTAGTAACACCACAAGGGGTATCCTCGACGCTTAAAAGTATCATGCACGAGGCCATTAATTGCCCTGCACTTGTGCCCTTATCTTTTCGTAATCCCGCCCCAAATAAAGATACATGGCAGGCACAACAAAAAGGGTAAACAATGTGCCAATCGTCATACCCGAGGCGACGACCAGCCCCATGGCAAAACGGGCCCCACCACCGGGCCCTGAAGCAATCAACAGTGGCACCATTGCCAGCACCAGTGATGCCGTTGTCATCAATACAGGCCGCAGACGAATAGAAGTAGCCTCCTCTATAGCGGTACGCTTATCCACTCCCCCCATTTGTAATTTATTGGCAAACTCCACAATTAGAATTCCATGCTTGGAGATAACGCCGATTAGAGTCACCAGTCCCACCTGGGTGTAGATATTAAGTGTGGTTAGACCCAGGCTTACAAAGATCATAGCGCCGCACACACTCATCGGGACAGTCACTAACATAATGAGAGGGTCGCGCCAGGACTCAAACTGGGCCGCCAGCACCAGATAAATTACTATCAGTGCGAAGAAAAAAGTTATGACTAATTCAGAACCTTCCGTTTTGAATTGACGGGATTGACCGGAGTAGTCCACAGAATACTCGGCTGGCAGTATTTGCCTCGCCGCATTTTCCAAAACGTCCAACGCTTCACCTAGGGTGACACCCGGGCGCGGCACCCCGGATATCGTAACCGCATTAAGTTGCTGGAAGCGTTTTAATTGCTGTGGTTCAACGATTTGGCGCAGATTAATCAGGGTATTAATAGGAACCAGGTCCCCGTTAATCGCCCGGATATAATATTGCTTCAACTGGGCAGGAGTCAGGCGATCAACTCGCTCGACCTGGGGGATCACCTTATAACTACGATTATCAAGTGAGAAGCGATTAACATAAGCACCGGAAAGCATTGCCCCCAAGTCACGACTGAGGTTCACCATATCCACCCCCATAGTCGCAGCCTTCTCTCGGTCTATTTCAATAACGACCTTAGGCTTATCAATTTTCAGATCGGAGTCCAGAAAAATAAACTTCCTGCTTTGCAAGGCCTTTGCCATGATCTCACTGGCAACATCGGCGAGGTTCTCCACTGGTTCTGTTGCCCCGATAACAAATTCCACCGGCAGTTGACCACCTGCAGTGGGCAAGCTCGGCGGCACAACCACAGCCACTTTAAGACCAGCGATGTTGCGCACATCCTCACTGATTAGTTCCTGCATTTGTGCGGTGTCACGTTTGCGCTTTTCCCAGGGCCCTAATACAAAACCCGCAGTCGCATTATTGACGCCACTGCTAAAAGTACCGGCGCCATTGAGCAGGAAAATATTTGCCACCTCAGTATAGAGATCAGCAATATCCACCAACTCCCCTGTATATTGCTCAACATAATCCAGCGTGGCATAAGCATCTGCTGTAGATATAGTGAGGACCAAACCCCGATCTTCTGTAGGCTCCAGCTCCTGCGGTGAAGTAATAAAAAGAAAATAACAGCTCACCAAAACAATCAAACCGAAAAGCAAAATAACGCTGCGTTCCTCTAATGCGTTGTGCAAGCGCTTTTCAAAACCCTTCTGTAAATTCGCAAAGCGCCGCTCCAACCAGGCTTCCAAGCGTGTCCCCCCACCGTCACGCGGCTTCAGTATCCTAGAAGCCATCATTGGTGAAAGTGTTAGCGCAACCACACCCGATAGCAGCACGGCACCGGCGAGAGAAAACGCAAACTCGATAAACAGAGTTCCGGTAAGGCCACCGAGAAAGCCAATAGGAATATACACGGCGATCAAAGTGGTAGTCATGGCTACTACTGGCCATGCAAGTTCTCGAGCCCCTACAATGGCTGCTTCGCGCGGCGTGAGCCCCTCTTCAATATGGCGGTGCACATTTTCCAAAACGATAATCGCATCATCCACGACTATGCCAATAGCCAGCACCATACTTAGCAGAGTTAGCAAGTTGATGGAAAAGCCCATCAACAACATCAGAAACATTGCACCCACTAGGGAAAGAGGAAGCGCGATGGCAGGAATCAAAACACTGCGCAAAGACCCCAGAAACAGGTAGATGACCACGATAACGATGATCACTGCCTCGACAATGGTACGCACCACTTCAGAAATAGAGTCCTGAATATACTCAGTACTGTCATAGGGAATTTCTCCCTGCATCCCCTCCGGTAACTGCGGGAAAATTTCACTCTCCAGCTTTTCCCGTACATGCTTGATAACATCTAAGGAGTTTGCATTGGGGGCGACTTCAATAGCAATAAAAGTTGCAGACTGCCCGTTAAATGTCACCGAGCTATCGTAAGTCTCCGCTCCCAACTCAATATCCGCTACATCTCTAAGTCTTACCAATTGATCGCCGCTCGCCCGCACCACCAGATTTTGAAAATCCACTTGGCGGGAAATATCCGTGTCTGCACGTATTTCTATAGCTACTCTAGAGCCCTTGGTAGCCCCCGCAGCAGAAAGAATATTGTTATTACGCAGGGCATTGGCTACGTCTTCAGGTGTCACCTCCAACGCAGCCATTTCTTTAGGCTTCAACCAGGCGCGCATAGCAAAAGTACTGTCCCCAAGCAAACGTGCACGCTGTACCCCGGCTATAGTAGCCAGCTTGGGTTGCACAACCCGAACTAAGTAATCGGTAATTTGATTGTTAGCAAGGATCTCCGAGGAAAAAGAAAGGTACATGGCAGCGGTTGTTTCCCCTTGCTGCATCTCCACACTGGAATCCTCAGACTCTTCGGGCAAGTCGCTGCGCAATTTATTTACCTTGGCAACAATTTGAGTCAGCACCTCGTTGGGGTCGTAATCAAATCGCACATAGGCATTGATGGTCGAGAGCCCCTGTACGCTGGTAGATACCATGTAATCTATGCCATCCGCCGTTGCAATCTCCTGTTCAAGCGGCGTGGTAATAAATCCCTGTACAAGATCGGAGTCTGCTCCCACATAGACAGTAGTGACTGTAATAACTGCATTCTCCAGTTCCGGATACTGGCGAATATTTAATTCAGTTATTGAGCGCAAACCCAGTAGAAAAATAAATAAACTGACTACTGAAGCTAATACCGGTTTACGAATAAATATTTCTGTAAAATTCACCGCAACACCCAGTAGAAATTAACTGTTTTCAGGAGTGGGAGATGGGTCCTCTGGCGGCTTGTTCTCATTGTTGATTACCGCAGCCTCACCGTTGCGCAATTTGAGCAAGCCGCTGCTGGCCACCTCATCGCCCTGTAGCAATCCTTCTACAATTTCCACCAGATCACCGCGCTCCTCCCCGGTTTTAACAAAACGTTTGTTTGCGGTGATACTGTTATCAGAGGCATCCGTTTCCAACACAAAGACCGATACGCCATAGGGAGCAAACAACAGGGCCGTTCGGGGGACCGAAAGTACTCGACGGCTGGCTTCAATTTTTACAGAAACCTGGGCAAACATACCTGGGCGCAGGTGCTTCTTGGGGTTTTCGAGCGTAGCCTGTATCAGGAAATTGCGGCTGGCCCTATCTACTCTGGGGTCTACCGCGGTAATTCTCCCCTGGTAGGTTTTACCGGGAAAAGCATCGGTAGTCAGGCTGATTGGCATCCCCTCCTTAACCAGAGAGTATTTCTGCTCTGGCAGGGAAAAGTCGACAAAGATAGGCGTGAGCTGTTGAAGAGTGACTACCGCGTCCCCGGGGCTGACATTCTGCCCAAGATCAATACGGCGTATTCCTAGAACACCATTAAAAGGCGCCAGCACTCTACGCTGATCCACCCTGGCGCGCTGTACCTCGATATTGGCCACTACCTGATCCAAGGTGCTACGTGCACTATCGAGTTCTGCTTCGGTGGTCACACCACGCGCGGTAAGCGTTTTAATTCGTGCATAATTGCGCCTTGCCAAACGCAGCTCAGCATCCAGAACCTGCAGCTGTGCTTTCTCCGGCTCGGCGAATATTTCCACGAGAAGGTCGCCTTTGTGTACATACTGGCCGGACTTGAAGTGGATAGCACTAACCACACCCTCGGCCTCTGTCGTAACCTCAACACCATTGACGGCACGGACTGTACCAACCCCGCTTAAATCCTCTGGCCAATTTTGCACCTGCGCCTTCGCCGAGGTCACTGTAGGAGCCGGCAAACGCATATTGTCCAGAAATTGATTCACCATGCGCTGGGCAATAAATTTATACGCAAAAATACCGCCAAAAAGTACCAGGCACCCGAGCAGCATTAGCACCATGCGTTTACTGATAATTTACCCCCGATCATTCACAACAATGCCGCGGATCAACAAGACGGGAAGTCTGACTCTGGGAGCCACCAACTGAACAGACCACCAGATTTAGTTTATAAAGAAAATCCCGTGCGTATTGTTAGACTCTCATTGGATTAGCCTGAAATGATATTTGAACGCCATGGAAGGGACGGAAGTGACGATAATGGTGGAAAGATAGGTACCTGCACCCAATTTTTGAGCGAGATAAAGAAGGAGGAAGAAAACGAAATATCCTACTCTAAGAGTCGATGAAACAGATGTATAACTACCTGTTTCATCGACAGACAAACGAATAATGCCGACTAGCGGAATACCGCCCGATCACCCTCGACATCCGCGTGGATAGTGGTGCCGGGAGTAAATTTACCTGCGAGCACATCTTGCGCCAGTGGGTTTTCCAGCCAGATTTGTATCGCCCGTTTCAGTGGCCGAGCGCCATAGACCGGATCAAAGCCCACCTCAGCAAGCTTATTCAACAGGCCCTCGGAAACCTCCAGCTTCAGATCACGCTCGCTCAGACGGCGGCACAATTGTCGCAACTGAATTTCCGCAATGGAGCGCACTTCCGCCTTATCCAGCGGGTGGAATACCACTACCTCATCAATACGGTTAATAAATTCTGGGCGGAAGTGATTACCCACCACTTCCATCACCGCATTTTTCATCTGTCGATAACGTATTTCTGCATCCAAGTCATCACCACTCTCGGCGCTGGCAAACTTTTGGATCAGGTCCGACCCCAGGTTGGAAGTCATCACTACAACAGTGTTGCGAAAGTCCACGGTGCGACCCTGGCCATCGGTCAGGCGGCCATCATCCAGCACCTGCAGCAGGATATTGAATACATCCGGATGTGCCTTTTCCACTTCATCGAGCAACACCACTGAGTAGGGTTTACGACGCACCGCCTCAGTCAGATAGCCGCCCTCCTCGTAACCCACATACCCCGGAGGTGCGCCTATCAGGCGGGCCACCGAGTGCTTTTCCATAAATTCCGACATATCGATGCGCACCATGGCATCTTCGGTATCGAAGAGAAATTGTGCCAGAGCCTTACAGAGCTCAGTTTTACCAACCCCGGTGGGGCCCAGAAATAGGAAAGAGCCGTTGGGGCGATTAGGATCGGCGAGACCCGCGCGGGAGCGCCGCACAGCATTGGCGACAGCTTCCACCGCTTCACCCTGGCCTATAACACGTTTGTGAAGCTCGTCTTCCATACGCAGTAATTTTTCCCGCTCGCCCTCCAGCATTTTGGAAACCGGGATACCTGTCCAGCGAGAAACAACTTCGGCCACTTCTTCATCGGTTACCCGATTGCGCAACAGGCGCGGCTCTTCACTTGCCTCATGGGTTGCAGCAGACTTCAACTGTTGTTCCAGCTGTGGGATAACACCGTACTGCAGCTCCGACATTCGGGTTAAGTCACCGGCGCGACGCGCCGATTCCATATCCAACTTGGCCTGTTCCAGTTTCTCTTTCAGGTCGTGGCTACCCGCAAGCTGGGATTTCTCCGCTTTCCAAACTTCCTCGAGATCGGAGTATTCCTTTTCCAACTGGTGAATTTCCTCCTCCAACTTGGCTAAGCGCTTTTGTGTGGCCTCGTCATCTTTATCTTTTTTGACTGCCTCGCGTTCGATTTTAAGTTGGATTAAACGGCGTTCCAGTTTATCCATCGATTCCGGCTTGGAATCTATTTCCATGCGGATACGACTGGCCGCTTCATCGATCAGGTCGATCGCTTTGTCCGGCAGCTGACGATCGGTAATATAACGCTGGGACAATTTGGTGGCAGCAATGATGGCCGAGTCGGTGATATCCACGCCGTGGTGCACTTCGTAGCGTTCTTTTAATCCTCGCAATATGGCAATGGTATCTTCCTCGGTGGGCTCATCCACCAGTACCTTTTGGAAACGACGTTCAAGGGCCGCATCTTTCTCGATGTACTGGCGATATTCATCCAGGGTTGTGGCGCCAACACAGTGCAACTCACCACGCGCTAGAGCCGGCTTAAGCATATTACCGGCATCCATAGCACCCTCAGCTTTGCCCGCCCCCACCATGGTGTGCAGCTCATCAATAAACAGAATGATCCGCCCTTCCTGCTTGGAAAGCTCATTGAGAACAGCTTTTAAGCGCTCTTCAAATTCTCCACGGAACTTGGCGCCGGCTAGCAGAGCGCCCAAGTCCAATGACAACAGACGCTTGTCTTTGAGGCCCTCGGGAACCTCACCGTTCACAATTCTCTGAGCGAGCCCCTCGACAATCGCGGTTTTTCCCACACCGGGTTCACCGATCAGTACCGGGTTGTTTTTAGTGCGACGCTGCAATACCTGTATCGTACGACGAATTTCATCGTCGCGACCAATCACCGGATCCAGCTTGCCGGCTATCGCGCGTTCGGTCAGATCCAAGGTGTACTTATCCAATGCCTGACGTGCCTCTTCCGCATTGGGATCGTCAATTTTTTCATCACCACGCACTTTTTGTATCGCTGCCTCTAATTGTTTTAAGTCGCCATTGGCATTGAGTATTTTGGCAATTTCCCCTGCAGCAGAATCAAACGCAGCGAGTAAAACTGTCTCACAGGAAATAAAACTATCACCATTTTTTTGCGCTTTTTTATCCGTGAGGTTCATCAGGCGCATCAGCTCCTGCGACATACCCACGTCCCCAGTGGGGGAACTGATAGTTGGCAGGTTATCCAGCCTTTTAGCCAGGTCATTGCGCAGACCATTTAGATTAAATCCGGCCTGCGACAAAAATGCAGGCACGCTGCCGTTATTTTGGTTGAGCAGCGCAAGCAACAGGTGCTCTGGATAAATTTGGTTGTGATCTCTGCCAACGGCCAGAGATTGTGCATCGGCAAAAGCTGCCTGCAGCGGGTTTGTCATTCTGTCTATACGCATGAATGCAACCTCTCCTACTCGGGGATTTTTGTAGTACTGGGTCGATAGCAGCCAAGCGGCGCCACGCTTCAGTGTAGTGTTGGGAAATAAAATAGGGGCGGGAGGAAGGTTTTCAATGATTTAAATCAATTGGTGGGAATTCCTGACGTAAATCACTAATGCGCAAAATAATTTTTCTTAAATCTAGTTTTAAATCCACACCTGGAGCTTGATTTTTGCAAGTAAGGCCCCAATAGATAGGAAGCACAGCAAAAATCACTCGCCTTTCTTTACAATGTTCTCAGCTTTCATCATCCGCCAACCAGATTAATGAAGCCATTCGTCCGGTAGTTCTTTCCCTGCGGTAAGAAAAAAAACGTTCGGCTTCATTCACTGTACAATATTCTCCCCCATAAATATTTTCTATGCCAAGTTCAGCCAATTCAGCTCGCGCCAGGGCATAGATATCTGCAAGAAAGTGCAAGGGTTTTTTACTGTGGGGACGAAAACACTGCGCAATCGCCTCGGTATGCGTGCCACTTTGCGCATGCTCGAAAAAGGCTTCTAAAACATCGACGCCCGTTTCAAAAGCTTCGGGGCCAATCGCAGGCCCCAGCCAGACTAGTAATTCTTTTGGGTCGCAATCAAGCGCAATAACCGTGTTACGCAAAATGCCCTCGGCCAAACCGCGCCATCCCCCATGTGCTGCAGCTACCCTGGTGCCCGTCTTGTCGCAGATAAGCACCGGCAGGCAGTCGGCTGTGAGAACCGCGCAAGCAGCGCCACCGCCAAGGTTAAAGCTGGCATCAGCGGTACGCACAAGCCCATCGCTCTGTGCCTCAATGACCTTGTCACTATGAATCTGCTCCAGCCACTGAGGCACCGCCGGCAGCTTCAATTCCTCCGACAACTGCTGCCGGTTGGCCATTACTGCAGGCTCCTCATCCCCCACATGGGCGCCAAGATTGAAGCTGCTAAAAACTCCAGTGCTAGCACCGCCATTGCGCAAGGTAGTGACGGCACGCACCCTGGCTGGCGCCGGCCAAGAGGGGGTCAGGTAATGATCGAGGGACATAGTTTTTCTGCTTTATATCGATGTTGCGGAGCGGGCCGTGACTGCACACTCCACCTCAAGTGAAGATATAGTCACAGATTTCACTCACTCCGATCCCTATTGAGGAGCTCGAGCAACTGAAGCATATCCGTTGGCATAGGAGCACACCAGTGCATATTTTCCCCGGTGCGCGGGTGAACCAGGGCCAACTCTGCAGCGTGTAGGGCCTGACGGGGAAACCCCTGTAGTGCCTCAACCAGCTCCCTGTTAGCCTCGGCGGGCAATTTAGGCCTCCCACCATATAGCGGGTCGCCGACCAATGCATGACGAATATGGGCCATATGCACTCGAATCTGGTGGGTACGCCCGGTTTCCAGCTTGCAGCGCAACAGGGTGTGGGCACGGAAACGCTGATGCACTTGATAATGCGTGATGGCTTCTTTACCACCAAAATCGAGTACCGCCATTTTCAGTCGATTCTGGCGATGGCGACCGATAGGCGCGTCAACGCGACCGGGGCCGGTGATATAGCCTTGTACTAAAGCGTCATACTGCCGACTGACCGTCCGCTGCTTCAATTGGTCTACAAGGTGTACCTGTGCCGGTAAAGTCTTGGCGACAACCATCAGGCCACTGGTGTCTTTGTCTAAACGGTGCACAATGCCAGCACGGGGAATCACCTCCTGATTTGGGCAGTGGTGTAGCAAGCCGTTTAGCAAAGTGCCATCAGGATTACCCGCAGCCGGGTGAACCACTAGACCTGCAGGCTTATTGATCACAATGAGACTATCGTCTTCATAGACAATATTCAGGTCCAGGGCCTGGGCGCTCCAGCTTCCCTGAGCCTCCAATTCCGCGCGTAGACTGAGCTGCTCACCGCCAAATAGCTTATCCTTAGGCTTGGCAACAGCACCATTCAAGGTGAGCTGGCCGCCTTTGATCCAGGATTGCAGGCGAGCACGGGAGTAATCGGGAATTAATTCGGCTGCTGCCTGGTCTAATCTTCGACCAGCCATACTGGCCGGAACTTCAATATTGAGTTTTAGGTGGTCATTCATCAAACAATTGCAAATACTTTGGGCAGCTCCGGGACTGTGTTTAAATGTCTGGAGCGCCAGATTAATCTTGGCGGATAGTTTAATAAGGTAGAGTGTGAGAATGATAGAGCGAGGGGCTATGCAAGCCTGGAAAATGCTGTCGCTGGCCTTGGTGTCGGTATTATTGGTTGCCTGTGCCAACACCGATGACTCAGAAGAGGGCCTGCCCACTGGCAACCGCACAGAACAAGCCTTCTACGAGGCTGCCCAGCGGCAACTTCGCACCAGCCAGTGGGATCTGGCGATCAAGAACCTGCGCGCCCTGGAAGACAACTTCCCCTTCGGTAACTATGCAGAGCAGGCCCAGCTGGAGCTGATCTACGCCTATTACCGCAACTATGAAAACGATGCTGCCATCGCCGCAGCGGACCGTTTTATCCGGCTGCATCCGCAACACCGCAATGTCGATTACGCCTATTACATGAAGGGACTATCCTCCTTCACCGAGGGCGCCGGCCTGTTTGAGCGCTTTATGCCTACCGACCTCACCAACCGAGATCCAGGTGCTGCACGCGAATCCTTCGCCTACTTCTCTCAGTTGATGGCCCGCTATCCGGAAAGCCGCTACGCCGCAGATGCGCAGAAACGCATGATTCACCTGCGCAACCTGCTGGCTCGCTATGAGATCCATGTGGCCAACTACTACTTCAAGCGCGGCGCCTACCTCGCCGCTGCTAACCGTGGCCGCTATGTTGTGGAAAACTTCCAGCAGACTCCGGCCGTACCCGATGCACTCGCAGTGATGGTACAGGGCTACCATCTGATGGAGATGCCGGAGCTGGAAGCCAACGCCCTGAGCGTGCTGCGCAACAACTATCCCAAGCATCCAGCGTTCAATGAAGATGGCACTTTCAACTATGACTTCTTCAAAGGCGCCAGCGGCCGCAGCCTGGTACACCGTGTTACCCTCGGGTTGTTTGAAAAGTCTGATCCCGAAGGTTTCGATAGCCGCGAACTGTATAACCCCGAGTACAACCGCGATGAAGCCCCTCTCCCTCCGGAGCTGATGTAATACCCCTTGCTAAACATAAAACAGCGCCTTTCGGCGCCGTTTTATGTTCTAGTCCAGCTTACTCGCCGGCCTTCCAACCATTGGTTATCGGGTAGCGCCGATCTCGGCCAAAACCCCGCTCTGAAATCCGCACACCCACGGCAGCCTGGCGACGCTTGTACTCATTGCGTGATACCAGGCGCACCACACGCTCCACAATGCTGCGCTCAAATCCCTGCTTAACAATTTGCTCGGCACTGAAGTCTCTGTCGACGTAGAGATTCAGAATCTCATCCAACACTTCGTAGGGAGGCAGACTGTCGGTATCCGCCTGATCTGGGGCCAACTCAGCACTTGGCGGTCGTGTGATAACAGTTTCAGGAATGACTTCCGAGACCGTATTTCGATAGCGCGCCAACTCAAACACCAGTACCTTGGGCACATCTTTTAGCGCGTTGAAGCCCCCAACCATATCTCCGTAAAGAGTCGCATAACCGACTGCCATTTCACTCTTATTACCGGTGGTCAGTACCATGGCCCCCTTCTTATTGGAGATCGCCATAAGCAATACTCCGCGAGCCCGCGCCTGCAGGTTTTCCTCGGTGGTATCTCTCGCACTACCAGCAAATTCTTCCGCCAATGCCCCCATGAAGGCATCGAAAATGGGCTCGATTCCAATTTCCCGATAATTCACGCCAAGGCGCTGCGCCTGATCGGCGGCATCAGTCTTACTCAGATCTGAAGTGTAATGGAATGGCATCATCACTGCTTCCACCCGATCTTTGCCCAGTGCATCCACGGCAATCGCCAGGGTCAAAGCCGAGTCAATGCCACCTGAGAGTCCCAGTACCACACCGTTAAAACCATTTTTATTAACATAATCGCGTACTCCCAGTACCAGCGCCTGATAAACCGATGCCAGATCCCCCATAAGAGGCGCCACCTCACCGGGTAATAGGGTTACTCTTCCACTCTGCAGGGAAACCGATACGGGCAGTAACTGCTCGGCAAATTCTTCTGCCCTGGCGCAGATCTGTCCATCGGCATCCACAGCCATTGAACCCCCATCGAAGACCAGCTCATCCTGACCACCACACCAATTCACATACACAATTGGTGTTTCCGCTACACGTGCCTGAGTGGATATCAACTCCTGTCGCTGAAGAGATTTACCGCGATGAAAGGGAGAGGCATTGATATTCAGAATCAATTTGGCCCCTGCCTCTACGGTCTGCTGTATGGGTTCCCGATGCCAGATATCCTCGCAAATGCTAAAGCCTACCGAAATACCCTTGATATCCACGACACAAGGTTGATCACCTTTGGTGAAATAACGCTTCTCATCGAATACTTGATAGTTTGGCAATTTTTGCTTGGCATACTCCGCCACCAACTCTCCGTTGGCAATCAGGCCCGCCATATTAAATAGCTTGCCGTTTAGATGACGGGGATAGCCGATCAGAATTGCACAGGGCAGTTGAACAGCTTTCAATGCTTCCAGTGCAGCCTCAACTCGAGTTTGCATACTGGGACGCAGCAGTAAATCCTCTGGAGAATAGCCACACAAAGTCAACTCGGGAAAAAGGACCAGATCGGCACCCAATTCTCGGTGAGCCCTGTTAGCCACCTCAATTACTCGAGCGGTGTTACCTGGGATATCTCCTACGAGAGAATTGATTTGTGCCAGCACTAGCTGCAAAGTAGACATGGTTAAACCTCGGACAAGACAGGCCGCCATTGTAACCCCTGTGGGCTCTAACGGCAGCGGTCACCATAACAACATACCGGGAAACCACCTTGAGTAGTGCCAACGACACCAGTACAACCCCCTCTTTTCAACACCATGAGCTATTGCGAATTTGCGCAATTTATCGGCTATCTATCGCCCTAGTGTTACTTGGAATTTTCTATTCGGATATAGGAGCCGGCGCCCTTGGAGATACTGCACCGCTACTTTTCTTATATACAAGCGTGGTGTATTCCCTACTTAACTTTGGCTGGTTAATTTTTTTACGCCAGCAGGCCTATCAAGTAGGCACAGGCCAAATTGGTATCATTCTGGCCTGCGATATTCTGGTTTTCCTTCTTTTAATTGAATCCAGTGGTGGCTTGAACTCCGGTCTCGGCTATCTACTGCTAATCAATTGTTCAATCGGATCTATTCTTTTAGACCGCCGAATGAGTGCCTTCTTCGCGGCGCTGGCAAGTCTCGGGGTCATCGGCCTAGAGTTGTATAATTTGATCTCAGGTAAAGGCACTAGTCAGGATATTGTTGCCGCAGGAAGCTTAGGCCTGTTGCTATTCGCCACGGTGAGCGCATTACAGTATTTGTCTGTACGTATTCGTAGTGCCAATATTCGCGCCGACCAGCAAAGCCGCCAAGCTGCACACCTTCAGAGGCTGGCGCAGCTGATTATTGAGCGTATGGGCACCGGAGTACTGGTAATGGGCCCTACTGGCCAGCCCGAGCTGATAAATCAGGCAGCCCGACGGCTCTTGGGAGAGCAGTTACACGCTGAAAGCCTCGCAGGGAGCTCAGTACTCCAGTCGATTCGCCAGTGGCGCGATACTAAAGGACCCGATACTTCACTGCTACAAGGGGACAATGGTAGAGAACTGCACCTAAACTTCGCGAAGCTCGAGCATGAAAGCGGCAACAGTACACTGGTATTCGTAGAAGATAATCGCAAGCTGGCCGAAGCTGCACAGAAATTGAAACTTGCCTCTCTCGGACATCTCACCGCCTCCATCGCCCATGAGATTCGCAACCCTCTCTCGGCTATCAGCCATGCTGCCCAACTGTTGTCTGAATCCTCCCAATTGGCAGAGGAAGATCACTATCTCACCGAGATCATCTGTAGGCAGAGCCAGCGGGTTAATCAGATCGTCGAAAATGTTATGCAACTCTCGCGGCGCCGGGCAGGCGATCCGCAGGAACATGACATCAGTAGCTGGCTACAACAGTTGATCCAAGACTATAGCGCCGGATCCATTGGGGCAGATCAAGTTGAGCTCGACTTACCTGAGAACCCCCTCAAAGCCAGGTTTGACTCGGCTCAAATGGCCCAGGTGATCACCAATTTAACCGACAATGCCCTGCACCACTCTCAAGTAGCCTCCGGCAAGAGACACGCTTCAATTAGCGTGTACTACAATCCTGAGCGCGGCTGTACTCAATTGGATGTGAAAGACCAAGGATCAGGGGTTCCACAGGAACACCAAGACAAGGTTTTTGAGCCCTTTTTCACCACCGGCAACCGCGGCAGTGGTCTGGGTCTTTATATTGCCCGAGAACTCTGTGAAACCAATCAGGCCAATCTCTACCACTGCCGCAGCAGGGATGATATGAGTTGCTTTAGAGTTGAATTTGCTCACTAAAAGAATGTGACTTGATTCTGCTCAGGAATATTTCCCAAAATGTATGAGAATATTCGTAAAGAATTTCTGACATAATCAGAATCGGCACCTTTGCCCACAATCTCCACAAAACAAGAAAAGACAGAGAATTGATGCTACCTCTGGCCCTGGTTGTCGATGACGAACCGGATATCTGCAAACTAATCACACTCACTCTGCAGCGCATGGATGTGAACTGTCACACCGCCGCCAGCTTAGCGGAGGCAACACGCCTGCTTAAAGAGAACCACTACGATTTTTGCCTGACCGACCTGCGTCTACCAGATGGCGATGGTCTACAGCTAGTCGAGCATATCCAGAGTGGTGTTCTTCGAGACTTGCCCACCGCAGTGATTACCGCGCACGGCAATATGGATACTGCCATTAAGGCGCTAAAGCTCGGCGCATTTGACTTTGTCAGTAAACCGGTCGATTTAGAGCGGCTGCGCAACCTTGCTCAGCTGGCCCTACGCCTGAATAGAGAGCGAGATCCACAACAGAGCAAGAGCGCGAAACAGCTGCTTTTAGGCGAAGCCCCCAATATGCGCAAGCTGCGCGAACAGATAGCCAAAGTAGCGCGCAGTGATGCCCCGGTTTATATCAGTGGCGAATCGGGCTCAGGCAAAGAACTGGCTGCCAGGGCCATTCATTCCCAGGGAGCCCGTGCCGACAAACCTTTCGTCCCCATTAACTGTGGAGCCATTCCCGCTGAACTTATGGAGAGCGAGTTTTTTGGGCATAAAAAAGGCAGTTTTACCGGCGCACATAAAGACAAAGCAGGTCTACTACAGAGCGCTCAGGGCGGTACTCTATTTCTCGACGAAGTTGCCGACCTACCTCTGGATATGCAGGTCAAGCTTTTGCGTACGATACAGGAAAAACGCATTCGGGCTATAGGCGCAAGCCAGGAAACCCCTATCGATGTACGTATCCTCAGCGCTACTCACAAGGACCTGGCCAAAGAGGTCAGCGAAGGGCGCTTTCGCAGTGACCTCTATTACCGCATCAATGTAATCGAAATATCCACACCCCCTCTACGCGAGCGCAGTGAAGATATACCCTTATTGGTCGATGCCATTATGCAGCGTATTGCCCAGAATTCAGAGATAATGCTCCCAAGTATCTCTACCGATGCCATGCAAGCCCTACAGGCTTTCCCCTTCCCCGGTAATGTTCGCCAACTCGAAAATATCCTCGAACGCGCCTTTACCCTATGCGATCATCAGGAAATATGCCTTGATGACCTGCTACTGGAGAGGGATGAGCAAACGCGTGATCGAGAAGCTTCCTCTACCAGCACTAAAGGTGAAGCCTTAAATAGAAACCAATCGGAAGAAAAAAATCGCTTTGATCCCAGCCAGTACAACTCCCTAGATGAATTCCTGCAGGATATTGAAAAAGAAGCGATTGAAAGCGCACTCACCAAGACTCGCTGGAACCGTACCGCCGCAGCTCAAAAACTGGGTATCAGCTTTCGCTCACTGCGATACCGGTTGAAGAAGTTGGGGTTGGAGACTTAAAAATAAAAGAGAGCCGAATTATAACTATCCGGCTCTTCTCAATTTTTTCAATTATACACTACCAGCAATTTCCGGCTGCTTTACTAGAGTTGTCTTTTGCACTTTTCCCACCGGCCTGGTTCAAGGTGAAATTCGCACAATCACTATCCCCACCCTGAACTGACCCGGAAACAGTAGCAGCTGTCAATGTAAAGGTAGTTGTAGTCAATGCCCCGGATATCGAATAATAGCCATTCTCCGAATTTAAAGTCTTACCACCCGTTATTTCCCCTTTCACTGCACAGTTATCATTATTATAAGAACTATAAGCGGTAAAGCAGCGCTGTAAACGCTGCGCCACATCATTGAGGGTTGCTTTTGCTTCCGCACGATTACTCTTGCGTACGGACTCCATATAAGAGGGATAGGCAATAGCAGAAATGATACCTATTACAGCTACAACAATCATTAGCTCTATTAAAGTGAAGCCACGATTTTTTTTTAGGTTTACTATCGTCATTGTAGACACTCTAAAATTTTCTCCAGGACAAGCGCGCAGAAGGGGTAGAAATGCCGCCAGTATGATTTCCGTATTCTCCAGAAGTCTCTGAATAGGGAATATAAACTTTGCGCCCCGCAGTAATATAGCCTGAATACCCTGTACTCGCGCTTGTTTGTTTTGTATTAGGATTATCTAAAATACCATAGTTTATAAAACGGGCATCACCAACACCCACTAACTCCATAGTCCAACCAGTAGCACCATAATCACAGGGATCACTAGAGGTAATCAAAGTCGGGAAGATCAGTCTATCTCGCACAAGTAGTGGCTTACTGATAATACGTTCTCCAGTACTACCTTTATCCTCGCCATCTCCGTTAGCAATAGCACCAAAATCCAGGAACCAACCCTTTTTATTTCCCAGGTCATCCCCCCACCACTCATCCTTATCTTTTGAGATTGTACGAGAATTTCCTGACTCAACGATCTTTTTCTCCATCAACAAACCGGTTCGTTTATCTATAGGATTACCATCTGTGTCCTCAACAGCCTTGAACTCAAGCCTTTCCCCAATATCCTCGAAACCATAGAAACTATTGATCACCGTACCGGCAGCATTATCGCTACTCGCCATATATTGCCCTGTGCCGAAATACACCATAATTGAATCACTGGACCTTGGGTTAGCGCCCAGAGTAGGGGCTGCTGTAATAGGTTGTGGGTTTCCATTAACATCTGTGGCGGTAAATAGAGAAAGTCGTGCAGCATCATCACCATCACCGTCTCGAAATGATACGTCCCATTTGTCACTGTCACTGTCACTGAGATCAAACTTCCACAGATTCCCCAGAAGGTCACCAGCATACGCAGTGTTAACCAGCCCCTTCGCATCAATCAACAAAGATGGCTCAGCCAAACCATTGCCGGTACTATTAGAAGTTGGGATCACTTCTATGTCAGAGGGATTTGACAGATCAACTATTATCAGGCTCGCTTTATCCGTTGATGATTTATAACCATTTCCAAAGATGAGCTTCCAACCCGCTTTAGTAGGTACAATTAGAGGACGACCTAATATATTACCGATATTAGATCCAGCTACAGCGGAATCCAACTCGAAAAGCACCTCAGGGCTACTTGGGTTGGTTACATCTAACACAAATAAACCCTTGGCACCGGCACCATAGGTACCGACCAGGATATTCATCCACTTTGCATTACCGGCATTATTCTTTTTGAAATAAGCATCACCCACAAACAGGGGGCCATCTACAAAATACTGATGCGGATTACTCTCAGAACCATAGTCACTAGCTGCCAAATATTTTAATTTGTCATAGATACCTGTTGGAACATAGGCAAAAAGCTCAGCGCCATTACTGATATTAAAACCATGTAACATACCATCGTTCGCACCTACATAAAGCACCTCAGTACGGCTACTAGTTTTAGTATTACTTAAATAGTCTGCATAACTACTCCCCCCCAAGCTAGCCGGTAATAAGGAGTAATATTGATCACGGTTATCGGCAAGAACCGGTGTACTATTTACTATATCCCCGAGTAATTTAGACCTAATGCGCAAACCATCAATCGTCTGTCCTGCAACCCAATTTAAGCGCTGCTGAGCAACCGTCTCATCATCCCCTCCTTTGAGCGCCGCTTTTTGCGCATCATTCAAAGAGTCCCAGGCAAAATCAACCATACTGGTTCCAGTGGCGGAGTTCGGATTATAAGTCTTAATTTTTCTAGCACTGGTGGGTATTTTTCCGGCCTCAGAAGTATTCCAAGTAGCAATGCTCTTTAGAGTACCATCTTCATTCATTTTGATAGAACGAACTTCACCACTCCAATCATTGGAATCGAAGAGTGCCTGAAAAATCGCAGTATCGGTTCCCAATCGCGTGGAGTTGGCCGCGACTGCCGAGGCTGAGCCGGATCTACCACTAATATCGGTGAGTACAGCAGTAAGCTGGTTAGCAAAGCTAGTAGGATCCCCCGCGCTGTAAAAACCTCCGCGGCTATTGACCGATGCATGTAACAAGTCATCTAGCTTACTGGCATTACTAGAGTTAGAATTTGTCGGATTAGGCCAACTTTGAACTTCCTTTTTGAGAATCTTATCGAAGACACTATCTGTATCGCTGATTGTCCCTGTAACACCAAGAGCAACCCCAAAAGTGACCATATGCTGGTGCTTGGCCGTATCCAATGCTCCCTCTCTAACAGGCAGGTGATCGGCTAGAGTTGGGTGTAAATCCTCTTCATAGTACTTCATCGCGATATCTGCCAGAGTACCACTGTAGGAGTCTGCGAAGGGAGCGCCATTGTTACCATCATAATTATCAGCCGATACAGATGAATAATCATTTCCATAGCCATCAGTCATTAAGATGGTATAGGCCGCTCTACAAGCTATCTGGGGAGTACTGTCATTAGTATCGCCTGGATCTCCTGACCACGGACCTTGATTACCTGTACGTCGATAATACTTGCCTGCATTATCTAACGCAGTTAAGAGTGGGGTACCTGCCCTTGGTATATCTAAACCGTAGAGCGTATCAAAAAAGGTGGCGCGGTCATCGCCCGCAAAAGCTCGCACCCCTTTTCTTATCGTTGCTGTACTTTCACCATCGACTGTCCTACTCGAAGAATTAAGACTCCCAAAGCCAACTCTGAGCCCCTCTCCCTGTGCAGCAAAGGCCTTACCAATACCCGCACGAGACATCAAAATTCGTGAGCGATAATAGCTGTACCAGTTGGCGAAGTTTTTGGACTCTTCTTCAAAGGTACAATACCCCTCGGCTGCACAGTCAGTCCGAGCACTACTGCGGGGGTAAGTATTTCTACTCCTTGTAATCTGTATGCGAGAATAGCTATCAATATCGTTTATATCCCCACTGCCATCGTACTGAAAGTAAGTGGCAGGATAAAAATATTTCAAACTGTCTCGGTTGCCACCTTCGCAAAGCCCCCAAAAACCATTTTCATATCGTGTAGTGGAATTTTCACTGGCATCATTAGCAATCCAGCAAGCACTCTGATAATTTAACTCGGTTAAATTTCTCCAACCTTTTTCTCTATTTTGGGGATTATGATATGCCTTTGTAGGTTCAGCATCAGGCCATTGCTTACCATCTTTATCAACCCAAGGAACGTAGCGAATATTGGGATTGTAATAAGTTTTGTTATTATGAGAAGATCTAAAGTAAGCAGCCCAACGATTGTTTTTACTAAAAGATGGGATCAGCCTACCATAACCTCCATCCCAATAATCACAACTATTAGTTTTACCCTCAGCATAAGGGCAGCCTGGAAAGCTGCCATTCGAGTTTAAGTCACTGTTCGGGTACACATACATTACTGTTCTATAAGGCCAGTGATTACTTGCATTTGGGTCGAAAATATATGCAACCTCTGAAGGTGTAACTTCAAATTGCATGGACCCTGAATCATCCAGTATAAACATTATATTAGGGTCGGCAGAAGTCTGTAAAAAAAGCGGCTGCTGGGCGAGATCCATTGAAAACACCGAGTGTGTCATCCCTATGGTTAACATAGCTGAAATCAACACGGAGCTCTGTTTTATATATTTTTTAATATTCAACATAACACTTTATCCGAGCACAGAAATTAGAATGGCTGAAAATTTGACTGTAAGATTACTATTGCGGTATCCGTACCGCCCACCCCACGACTAGTTACTCGATAATACTGTTTTAGACCCCTACTAGGATTGAAATCTATTGCACCACCATCGGCACCGGAATTTCTAACTTGCTCTGTGATTCTTTCCACCAAATAAACCGGCTTACTCTTCACGCCCTTCAAAGTAATATCTGCGACAGTAGTTTGTGACCAATCATAAGTCAGCCAGTAGCCAGTATTCGAAGAACCATCTAACTCATCCTTATATCCTTTATTCGAACCATCAAATCGGGTAGTTACGGCTTTAGCTATTTCGACAGCCAAGTCTTCTTCTGCAATCCGCAGCCCTGCCTCGGCGGCCTGGAATGCCAACTGCCGATCGCGCATATTACCGGCCATTAGTTCCTGCATGCCGCTGCCACGAATAGCAGCGAGGCCTATAAAAGTCATTAACAATAAAATAACTAGGCCAACCAGAAGGGTAGCTCCCTGCTGGCGTATTAATTTTCTGGGGGCAACTACTTTATGTCGCATTGTTGAAAACTCCATTAGGGCATACGTCCACGTATCGCAATCGTACTGGTAAATACTTGACGCATCCTCCGATCTTTTGCGCTAACCAGACTTCCGTTAAACGTATATTTCTGGGGCTCATCTAAAACGTTGTCATCCGTAGAAACTACTAACAGCTCAACTTTGATCGCAGTAACTTTATTCCAGTCACTTGCTGGGATATCCTTTGCATCTACAAATTCATCGGGGGCGCGGTCATTATTGGTATCCCGGCCATATTTCAACTGCATATCCTCGACACCAGTCATTAATTCCTGTACATCGCCATTGACCTCACGAAATAGGCCTGGACGGCCACTAGCAGTATTATTGGCAATATAGTAAAAAGCGGTATTTACCCTCAGTAATTGAGAATCACCTCCAAAGGATTCACTCCCTTGTTCAACCTCCCACTCAGCTTTAATATTACCTGGCTTAAAGCCATCTATTGCCTCGTGATAAATTGCTATGTACTTCGCATTTTTACCCGCTGTTTCCTCATCCCCTTCCTGCTGTGTTGTTTCTTGCGGAGTAGTTTCCGAAAGGTCATCAGTTGGCAGTTTATTCGCGAACTCAAATTTTGTCGCTTGAAAGACAATTCCTTTTGAGCAACTAGCAACTACTACGATATCACCCTCACAGAACCCACTATATTTATCCTTATCATTAGGGCAGGCTTTTTCTTCGAAATCAGTATTTTCTATATAAATACGGTCAGCGGTATTTGTCCCCTGCAGTCCCATCGTATTGCTATTGGCGCTACGTAATATCAGTGCATCGGTACTACTCAGGCGGCCAGCTGGGTAGCTTTTATCAGTAATCCCCTCGTCAACACCTTCAATAGGGGACTCAAAACGATAAATCAGCGCTGTTGTATCTTTAAGGTGATTATCAAGCCTGGTCACAGAAAAGTCCGCGCAGCCCATATAACCCGCCATTCGCAGATCCTCAGCAATAAAATCCATTGCCAAACGCCCAGTTTCCTGAACCCGGGCAATAGCGCTTTGGCTATTAAAAGTCACCTTACTGGCCAGAAAAAGTTGCACCACACCCGCCATTAATACCAGGCCCACTGTGATCGAGACCATTAACTCGACCAGGGAAATACCCCTCTGCTTGAGTAAATTCATTGCTTAAATCCGTGTCATGTATTCAAAACTGGTCGTGCCATCAGAAGCAGTAGAGTCTTGCTCTCCCCAGTTAATAGTTGCCGTACAATTACCATCGCTATCACAGGTAATTCCTCCGGTTCCATTTGGTAGTTGGCGACCCAACAGTTGCCTCCACTCAATTAGGTCCCTTCCAGCCAAGCTCGAGCTGCTTGTTGGCGTGCTTGCCGTCACAGCCAATTTATAATCTGCAATTTTTTTACGGTTGGCCCTAACTCGATCTAAAATGTCATAGGCCAGAATATTAGCCTGAGAGCGCATATAGGCGCTGTGGTTGTACTGCAGAGCCTTATTTTGCAGTGCAGCTAGTCCGAGTAATGAGGTTGATAAGATCAACACCGTGACCATAACCTCAATAAGACCAACACCGCGCTGCTTATTTATTAATTGCATTGAGATATCCCTTAGCAACTGGATTTGGATACGTTAAGCATGCCGGAACCTGTAATTGCTAGTGTCCGTGCACTAGTGCCCGTGCAACCCGTTACTTTTGTGGTAACCGTAGTGTCATTAAAGCGCCCCAAAGTACCAAGGGTGGTGTAACGTAAGAAATTAGTATTAGCAGCACCCTGCTTAACGGTGATAACGGCATTGTCATCAGCCTCCCAGGTACGCAATATCTGCGATATTCCGAAATTTGTACTGTTATCTGTCGCTGCTGTATCCACAAATACCATCCAGCCCTGGGACCAGGTATCAGCTGCAGTACAGTTCGCCCCATCTGCGCTCGCGCAAATAGATACCCGTCCAGCGCGCTTAATTGCCTCCGAGCGAGCGTAGCTTAGGGCTCCTGTAAAATTCTCTGAAACAGCAACGGCACGATTGTTGTTAATCATGTCTGTAAAACTCGGTGCTGCGATACTTACCAGAACGGCCAGCACTACGAGAGTAACCATCAGCTCAATCAGGGTAAAACCTCGCTGCAGCAAACAGCGTTTGTGTTGGCTCTGCTTATACCGCATGTATTCCTACTTAATATGTAATTTGTACCAATAATTTTGAGTTTCCTCAGCCGCCACGCGCCTAGAAGAAGGATTCACCTAGAGTTATATTCGCGAAAATAGCACTGCCGCCATCACCATACCAATAGGGCTCGACAAGCGGCGATTTCAGCAGATTCAATGGTCGAGAAATTGAGACCTGTGTCTAAACAACCCTAGGAGAAGGGGCATGACTCAGCAGGGCTTTACACTACTCGAATTGATAATCACCTTGGCGCTATTATCGATACTTCTTTTAATCGGTCTGCCAAGCTTTACACAATTACTAGAAAACACCCGTCTGCAAACCTCTACCGAGGAGTTCTTTACTGCTGTACAGCTTACCCGAACAAACGCCATCATTCGCAACCAGCGGGTAACAATGCGAAACCTGGGAAGCTGGGAACAAGGCTGGGAAATTTTTGCCGATAGCGATAATAACGGAGAACGGGGAGACAAAGAGTTATTGATTCTTAGTAGTGCAGCCCTAGATAAAGTCCTTATTAAAACGAACAGTCCAGTTGAGGATTACATTTCCTTTATAAGTACCGGGGAGAGCCGTAAGGCAGGCTCTCCAGAAGGGGCTCTGCAGATGGGAACACTACATATATGTAGCCAGGAAAATAACCGAGGGAAGGCCTTTATTTTATCCAGCGGCGGACGAATGCGGATTGAAGAGGCGGACGAGAATGATTGTTCATAATCGGCATTCAACTTAAATATCTAGGATTTAGCGGAGCTCCTTGGGCAGAGAAAAACGGATATTTTCTTCACACCCATCCATCTCTTCAGGCACTGTGGCACCAAGCCGTTGCAATTTGCCAATCACCTCTTGCACCAGTACCTCTGGAGCCGAGGCACCGGCGGTGATGCCAATGGATTTTTTGCCTGTGAGCCAATCGGCATCAATATCAACAGCGCCGTCGATTAATTTGGCATCGGCACCACAGCGCTCGGCCAGTTCGCGCAGGCGGTTGGAGTTGGAGCTATTGGGGCTGCCCACAACCAACACCAGGTCGCTCTCCAGAGAAAGCTGGCGAACAGCGTCCTGGCGGTTTTGGGTAGCGTAGCAGATATCATCCTTGCGCGGGCCGCGGATGTTGGGAAAGCGCTGTCGCAAGGCATCGATTACCCGGGCAGTATCATCCATGGATAAGGTGGTCTGGGTAACATATGCGAGATTATTCTCGTTATTCACCTTTAGCTTGGCCACATCCTCCTCGTCTTCGACCAAGTAGATAGCACCACCAGCGGTGCCATCATACTGACCCATAGTGCCCTCTACTTCCGGGTGTCCGGCGTGGCCGATTAGTATGCACTCGGCGCCATCACTGCTGAATTTGCTGACTTCGATATGCACCTTGGTAACCAGTGGGCAGGTGGCATCGAATACACGCAGGTTGCGATCTTCTGCTTCCCTTTGCACAGCTTTGGATACACCGTGGGCACTGAAAATAACGATAACATCATCGGGCACTTCCGACAGCTCGTCCACAAACACGGCACCGCGCTCGCGCAGGCTTTCCACCACAAACTTATTATGTACCACCTCGTGACGTACATAGATGGGCGCACCAAAGACATCTAAGGCACGGTTAACAATATCAATCGCGCGGTCGACGCCGGCACAGAAGCCACGGGGATTAGCCAGTCGGATTTGCATTTTTACTTCAGCACTCTTTCGATAATCTATTCAACGGGTGAAAAATTGCCCTTATTGAATCGAATCCACTGCGATAATTTTTACGTGGAAGCTCAGTGTCTGCCCTGCCAGAGGGTGGTTGAAGTCAACGGTTACTTCATCCTCCTCAATCTCGCGAACTACACCGGGTAATTCACCACTTCCATTATCAAAGGAAACTACCAAGCCAGGCTCCAGCTCAATATCCGGAGCGAAGCTGTCGCGGCGCACCTTTTGCATATTGGCCGGATTACGCTGACCGAAGCCCAGCTCAGGGGGGATTTCGATTTCCGCCTCATCGCCAGCTTTGAGACCGAAGAGGGCTTTTTCAAAGCCTGGCAGCAGGCTGCCATCCCCCACACTAAAAGAAGCGGGATCACCTTTGAAAGTGGAATCCACTTCGGTACCGTCATCCAGCTTCAGGCTGAAATGCAGAGTTACGCGGCTGTGCTCGCCGATAACGCTATTACTCATGGTTCGTTAAACTTCCGCGTTATTTTTTGTCTTGTCGCCGTCTTTTTCTGCAAAGAAAAGCAACTCTATAACCAGCATGGCCGCGCCGATACTGATACCCATATCCGCCACATTAAACACTGGGAAATGCCAACTGCCGTAGTACACGGAAATAAAGTCCCGCACATATCCCAGCAGAATGCGATCCCACAGATTTCCGAGAGCACCACCCAAAATCAGGGCCAGGGCACAGGGTTCCCAGCGCTTTAGTGCAGGCAAACGCCACAACCAGATAATGACAACAATGCTAAACACCATTGCGATCACACCAAAAAACCAGCGCTGCCAACCACCCGCATCAGACAGGAAGCTGAAAGCTGCACCATAGTTTTCCGCATAGGTAAACTGCAGAAACCCCGGAATAATTTGCACCGCTGGGCCGTACATAAATTCGCCCACAGCCCAGACTTTGGTGGCAACATCCAGAACCACCACAGCCAGTGCCAGCCAATACCAGCGCCAGGGGTGGCCGAATAGCAGATTAGTCTTAGGCATAGTGCCTTACCTCGCCTTCACCAGCCACATTCTCTACACAGCGACCGCAAATATCCGGGTAATCACTGTTTTCACCCACATCTGCACGGTAGTGCCAGCAACGCTCACATTTGGGGTGATCCACTTTGCTCACACCAATTTTAAGACCTTCAAGCTCGGTGCTTTCAGCACCCGCCGCATCACTGAGAGGCTGCACTGAAGTGGAAGAGCAAATCAATACAAAACGCAGTTCATTCTCCAACTCGAGCAATTTCTCGCGCAGATCATCATTGGCATACAGAGTAACTGCCGCCTGCAGAGACCCACCAATTGCTCCAGCAGCGCGCTGCTCCTCCAATACCTTGTTTACCGCCGTTTTCACTTCGGCCATTACAGCCCAATAGGCCGCACCTTTATCAGCTTCGGCTGACAGTTTGGGCAGCGGATACCACTCTTCGATAAACACGCTATCGGCATTATTACCAGGAATAAACTGCCACAACTCTTCCGCAGTGAAGCTGAGGATTGGGGCAATCCAGCGCACAAATGCCTGCACAATATGGTAGAGCGCGCTCTGCGCAGAGCGACGCGCGACACTATCTTCCTTGGTGGTGTACTGGCGGTCCTTGATGATATCCAGGTAGAAACCACCCATTTCAACCACGCAGAAGTTATGCAGCTTCTGGTAAATCTGGTGGAACTGGTAATTATCGTAGGCTGCCAGGATCTCATCCTGCAGGTGTGCAGCCTTATCCAGCGCCCAGCGATCCAGTGCCAGCAACTCTTCCTCCGGCAACAGGTCTTTTTGCGGATCGAAACCGGCTAGGTTAGATAAGAAGAAACGGGCGGTATTGCGCAGGCGACGATAAGAATCGGCAGTGCGTTTAAGAATTTCATCGGAGACAGCCATTTCACCGCTGAAATCAGTGGCCGATACCCACAAGCGCAGTACATCTGCACCCAACTTGTTAATTACATCCAGGGGAGCAACGGTATTGCCGATAGACTTCGACATCTTGCGCCCCTGCGCATCCACGGTGAAACCGTGGGTGAGTACCTGCTTATAAGGCGCGCAACCATTAATGGCGATAGAAGTCTTCAGAGAAGATTGGAACCAGCCGCGATGCTGGTCGGACCCTTCCAGATATAGATCGGCGGGGAAGCGCAGCCCTGCGCGGCGCTCCAACACCGCGTAATGGGTCACACCTGAGTCGAACCAGACATCGAGGGTGTCGGTAACCTTCTCGTAATGTTCCGCCTCATCACCAAGAAGATCCCGGGCATCCAGGTCAAACCAGACATCCATACCCTTTTCGTCAACCAGGGCCGCCACTTTATCCATCAAGGCAGGAGATTCCGGATGCAGCTCGTGGGTCTCTTTGTTCACGAACAAAGCAATAGGCACCCCCCAGGTGCGCTGGCGGGAAATACACCAGTCCGGGCTGCCATTGAGCATGGAGTCGATTCGGGCCTTACCCCAGCCGGGGATCCACAATACGTCATCGGCGGCTTTTTGCGCCTGATCCAGCAGGTCATTTTGCCGCATGCTGATAAACCACTGAGGAGTCGCACGGTAGATCAGCGGTGTCTTAGTGCGCCAGCAATGCGGGTAGCTGTGCTCCAGCTTGCCCTTGTGCAGCAGCACACCGCGCCCCTCAAGTAATGCAACAATCTTGTCGTCCACTTTGTAGACATGCTCGCCAGCAAATAGCGGCACACTGTCGCGATAAACACCGTTATTATCAATGTAATTGAGGGTCTCAATACCGTAACGTTTGCCTACCTGGAAATCGTCCGGACCGTGGTCTGGGGCTGTATGTACACAGCCGGTTCCAGCATCGGTAGTGACATGATCACCCAGGACAATGGGCAGCAACTTGTCGTAGAAGGGGTGATGCACTTTCAAGTGCTCCAGGGCCGCGCCGCGAATGCGACCCACAACTTCCCCTTCGAAGCCTGCGCGGGCCAGTACCGCATCCTTTAAGGCTTCTGCGATCAACAGGCGGCGCTTGCCTGCCTGCACCACCACATATTCCAGCTCACCGTTTACGGAGACCGCCTGGCTCGAGGGTAAGGTCCAGGGTGTTGTGGTCCAGATCACCACCGACAGTGGGCCTTCTCCAGCATGGCCACCAGAGGCATCGGCTATGGCCAGATCCGCCTCTTCACTCACCGGGTAGCAAACGTCAATGGAATAGGAGACTTTATCTTGATACTCCACTTCCGCTTCCGCCAACGCAGAACCACCCACCACACTCCAGTAGACCGGTTTGAAACCGCGTGCAAGATGGCCATTTTTCACCACACGGCCAAGGGCGCGAATAATATCGCCCTCAAACTGGAAATCCATAGTGCGGTAGGGGTTGTCCCATTCGCCAAACACTCCCAGGCGTACAAAATCTTTCTTCTGCCCATCCACCTGCTTGGCGGCATATTCACGGCACTTCTGACGGAAAGTCTTATGGTCCACCTTGCTGCCAGCTTTGCCAATTTTCTTCTCTACGCGGTGCTCAATCGGCAGGCCGTGGCAGTCCCAGCCAGGTACGTAGGGAGCATCGAAACCACTCAGGGTTTTCGACTTGATAATGATGTCTTTGAGAATCTTGTTAACTGAGTGACCAATATGAATATCGCCATTCGCATAGGGAGGACCGTCGTGCAGGATAAATTGCTCGCGCCCGGCACGCGCCTCGCGAATTTTTTCGTAGAGCTTGTTGTCCTGCCATTTTTTCAGAATTGCCGGCTCACGCTGCGGCAAATTGCCGCGCATGGGAAAATCGGTCTCAGGCAGATTCAGGGTCGCTTTATAATCAGTCATTGGGTGTCTACTTCAGCTCTAGTAGAAAAATAAATTAGGTCGTCTCAGTTTATTGGTGCGGTCTAGGATTTTGTTTAAACCACTGCCGGGCATTTTCAATATCCTCGGCGATACGAGCCTTGAGAATATCCAACGAGGCAAACTTCTCCTCGTTGCGCAACTTGTGGCAGAACTCCACTGCAAGCTCTCGCCCATAGAGATTGCCATTGAAATCAAACAGGTTCACCTCCAGCAGGGGGCGCGCGCCCTCGCCCTCTACAGTGGGACGAAATCCCACATTGGCCACGCCATCTATGTCTTGGCGCCCCGTAGCAAGCTCAGAACCATCTGTGGCAGTGGTGCGCACCGTATAAACGCCAACTAACGGGGAGCGGTAGCGCTGCAGGCGCACATTGGCCGTGGGCGCGCCCAGCTGACGACCGAGTGAACGCCCAGGCGCCACCCTGCCGGTAATCTTGTAGGGCCGCCCCAAGAGGGCCTCGGCCAGCTCAAAATCACCATTCTGCAGGGCTTCGCGAATACGGGTACTGCTCACCCTGGAGCCGCGTATTTCCATAGTCGCGGTATCTTCCACGGTAAAGCCATGCTGGGTGCCCATCGTTTGCAGGAAGCTATAGTCTCCACTACGGTCGCAGCCAAAACGAAAATCATCGCCCACCACCAGATGGCGAATGCCCAGGCCATCAAGCAGTATCCTCTGGATAAATGCCTCAGCACTGAGGCCGCGCAAGGTATCGTTAAACTGCAGGCACAAGACTCGCTCCACGCCCACATCGAACAGCGCCAGCACTTTTTCCTTAAAACGCATCAGCCTCGCGGGAGCCTGCTCGCCAGAGAAGAACTCGTGAGGCTGGGGTTCAAATATAATGGCTACCGAAGGAAGGCCCTGCTCAAGCGCACGCTGTTGCAACTGGGCAATGATCGCCTGATGACCAAGATGTACGCCGTCGAACGAGCCGATCGTCGCCACGCATCCTCGGTGGCGGGGGCGCAGGTTGTGCAACCCGCGAATTAGTTCGCGTTCCTGGGCCAAAACGATCTTCCCATCCTCATAAAATCGAGCCGCACAGTATAGCGGATTCCCACAGGGCGGCCAGTAGCGACTGGCCGCATACAATTCATGCCATATTGGCGTCTATTCAGAGTTAACTGGTGGCGCGGAAGTGACGTGGGCGCAGGCCTGACACAAACAGGGTAAACAGGTAGGCCAAGCCCCCTGCGGCCACCATTACACCCATACGCCAGGCCCGTTCAAACCAGCCCCAGGCACTCCAGCTTTCCCAGACGTGAAGGAGCCCCATCAACACAACGACCATCGCCAAATTCGCCGCTATCAACCGCAATAGGAATCGCCCCCAACCAGCCTCAGGCATGTAAACGTCATCCCGGCGCAAACCCTTGTACAGTAACCAGGCATTGATTGCCGCCTGGCAGGCGGTAGCCAGCGCCAGTCCCATATGGCCGAGTTTAAAATAATGATTCAGCGGGATAACAAACAGAAGGCTCAGCACCATCTTGGCCGAAATTGCGATCAAGCCGAAACGCACCGGTGTATAGGTATCCTGACGGGCAAAATAGCCCGGCGCTAGCACTTTGATCAACATAAAAGCCAACAACCCCAAGGCGTAAGCTCGTAGGGACCAGGCCGCCATCTGCATATCTCTGGGCTGCATCTGGCCGTATTGGAATAGCGTGGTCAACAGCGGCTCAGCTAATACCACAAGGGCTACCGCCGCAGGCAGGGAGATAAGGGTAACGCTGCGCAGCGCCCAGTCGAGGGTATGGCGAAAGCGGCGCGGGTCTCCATCGCTGTGCAGACGAGACAAGCTCGGCAATATCACCGTTGCCACAGCCACACCAAACACCCCCAGCGGTAATTCGGTCAGGCGATCGGAAAAATACAACCAGGAGACACTGCCACTGGGCAGGAATGAAGCCAGCAGCGTATCCAATACCAAACTGATTTGAGTGACCGAGACTCCAAAAATTGCCGGAGCCATCAGGCGCAGAATTTTGCGTACCCCCGGGTGGCTCCAATCCCACTTGGGCCTTGGCAATAACCCCTCGCGCGCCAGAAAAGGCAGCTGAAACAGCAATTGCACCACTCCGGCCAAAAGCACACCCCATGCCAAGGCCAGTATCTCTGGATCGAACCAAGCCGTACCTATAGTTGCCGCACCAATCAACACCAGATTCAACATAATTGGCGTCAGTGCCGGAATCGCAAATCGATCAAAGCTGTTCAGAATAGCGCCGGTGAAACCCGCCAGGGAGATCAACATCAGGTAGGGGAAGGTAATTTGCAACATGCCGGTGGCGAGCTCAAACTTTTCCCTTTCGCTGCCATCCCACCACCAGCCAAATGCAAAGATCCCCGTCACCAGAGGCGCGCACAATACGCCAAATAAAGTAACCAACAACAAAACACCGCCGAGTGCTCCCGCGACGCGATCATTGAGCTCTCGTGCTGCAGCAATGCCCCCCTTTTGGCGGTACTCCGCCAACACCGGCACAAATGCTTGGGCAAAGGCGCCCTCAGCAAACAAGCGGCGGAAAAAGTTAGGGATTTTAAACGCCACGAAAAAAGCATCGGCGGCATCCCCAGCCCCGGCAAAGCGCGCCAGGGCCATATCCCTGGCCAGGCCGGCAACCCGGGACAACATCGTTGCGGCCCCCACCACCGAGCTGCCGCGCAGGAGTCTGGATGTACCGGTTTTTTCGACGGGCTGGTCTTGGGTGGGCGGCGACTGGGGCAACGCTGTGACTCCTGGATTTGGGCGATATCTGCTGGCCGGCAAGTCTACCGCAATTCCACAAAAGTCATTGAGGGATGGATATCTTTATGCTCCTACGACCTGGAGCCCACGAGCCTATACTAGCTGTGAATTAGTGACGCGTCCCACGGAATCGGTGGCGCGGGGAGAAGACAGGATGACCATTAACGCTTTGATTATTGCCCTGGCACTGGCGATTGTGCTTTACATTGCGATAATGCGTGGCCCCCGCCCCCAGCGTGTGCGTGTCCGCGTAGATTCGCCCCGCGACCGGCGCTACCACCGCCTGAAATAACAGGACACACCGGTTGCCATCTTTCGCCACAATTGCGCAGCGATTTGCCACCACTGCGCCACGCCAGTGCCTCCTTGGAGCTTTTTAATAGCACTCAAACGGGCCACACACAGCCCCACCGAGTAAAAGAAAGCCTCCAAGGAGAGTAAGCAATGAAAAAAACATTAATGGTTGCAGCCCTGACTTCCCTGATCGCCTCTGGTACCCAGGCGAATGAACTCAACGAATCGAAACTGACCCCGGCCAAGCAGGCCACGGTCTTTACCACGGCAGCCGTTGCCGGTGCCGCTGTAGGGGGCCCTGTCGGGTTTATCGCCGGCGCAATCGGTGGAGCCTGGCTCGGCGAACAGGTCAAGCAAGCAGAAGAGGCTGATATGCTGGCAACACAACTGACAGAGAGCCGTGCAGAGCTCAGCAACCTGGCACAGCAACTGGATGCGGCTCGACTGTCCGCGAATGATGCCAGCCAAGTGGCACTGGATTCATTACAGTTCCAGATGCTATTCACCACCGGGGAAGACGAACTCCAGACCACCCAGCTTCAACAGCTGAATGCCATGGCAGACTTCCTGAAACGCCATCCCCACCTGCAGATTCAACTGGAGGGACACGCGGACCCACGGGGCAGCGATGGTTACAACAACGTGCTCTCTGACCAACGTGCCCTAAGTGTTGAACAGGCACTGATCTCTCTGGGCATTGACGCCTCCCGCATCAGCCGTCGCGCTATGGGCTCCACCTATTCGGAGGCCCCCAAGGGCGATGTCGACGCTTACGCCATGGAGCGCCGTGTTGATATCCGCTTTTCCCTACCGGAATCCATGGCCGGACACTTCTAACAACTGCTAAACAGCCGCGATGGACTGCAAATCCTCGCGGCTGCGCAAGGTGACTTCAAATCGCTATTGCGCCTGTGGACTGATTAAAAGTATGGCCACAAACTCTCCTCCGTGAAAAAAACCCTGTTGTGCTTGCGGGCCATTTGCGCCCGCCTTTTTGCCAATAAGCTGCTATTTCGTGCATGATTCTCCGCCACAAAGGAAGCAGCCGGAATCAGCCATGAGTGCAACTATCGCTATTGTCGAAGACGAGCGCGCCATCGCCGAAAATTACCGCGATGCATTGCGCCGTAGCGGTTATCGAGTCGATCTCTACAGCGCAAGGATTGAAGCCATGGAAGCTTTCCGGCAGCGACTGCCAGACCTGGCGGTAATCGACGTCGGGCTCGGCAGTGAAGTGGAAGGCGGTTTTGAGTTGTGCAGGGAGCTGCGCGCTATGGCCCCCAGTCTGCCAATCCTGTTTCTCACCGCCAGAGACTCCGAACTGGATATTATTTCGGGACTACGCCTCGGCGCCGACGACTATCTCACTAAGGATATCTCCCTGCCCCATATGCAAGCGCGTATCAACGCGCTGCTGCGACGGGTCAGCGTACTGCGCGACCAGAGCGATGAAGGGGAGAGCCTTACCCAGGGCAAGCTGGAATTGGATATTTCCCGGTTGCATTGCCACTGGGACGGAAGGGTAGTTGATCTCACTGTCACTGAATTCTGGATTGTCCACGCTCTAGCCAAGCGCCCCGGGCATGTGAAGTCCCGCAGTCAGCTGATGGAGGCCGCTCGGGTAGTTCTGGATGACAACACCATCACCTCCCACGTAAAGAGAATCCGCAAAAAATTTCAGGCCCTGGATAATGAATTCAACGCTATAGGTACAGCCTATGGCATGGGCTATCGCTGGCAGCTCTGATTGCCTCGGCAACATAGCAGCCGGTCTACAGCTTTTCGGGGACCCGTAGATGAAACTTCGCCGACAACTCCTATTGGTGAGCCTTGTGGCGCTGGCTCTGCCCTGGGCCGGCTGTCAGTATCTCCGTCAGGTGGATGCGGCACTGGCGCAGGGCCAACTACAGGCCCTCGAGGCCACAGCTGCAGCAATTGCCGCGCGCCTGGCCAGCGCACCAGAGTTAATCGCTCCCGATCCCGCACGCCATGCTAGACCGCCTGGAAGCCAGCTCTACTTAAATCCCCTCTCCCACCCTCCAGTTGTAGATGGTTACGGGGACGATTGGCGTCCCTGGGAGCTTACTCCCCGAGAACTGCTCAATGAGCAGCACATGCCCCAGGCCCAGATCACACTCGGCCAGTATGCTGATCAGATCTACCTACTGCTAACAGTCAGTGATGAGACCCCAGCCTACCGGGACCCTCGCACAAACCTGCTCGCCGGAGGGGATACCGTTCAGCTGTTTACCAATGGGCGCCATTATCTGTTGCCGGTGGCGAGCCGGGGGCCTGTCGAGGCCTTTTGGCACAATCCACGCGAAGGCAGCTACCAACGCGAATTGCGCCTACGCGGGCGCTGGACCGCTTCACCGAAGGGGTATCAACTAGAGCTCAGCCTTCCCTACACACTCACACGTGGCAGCCTGTCCATTCAAATACTCGACCGCACCAGTAGCAACGGTTCCCCACCAGTTCACAGTACCAGCACCCTTCCCGCCGATGGCCTGCCGGGGCACTTAGTTGCTCCACTGCCCAAGCTGCAGGGGGAATTGGACCACTTTGCCCGCCCAGACCTGCGCTTGGCAGTCGTAGACAGCGAAGGATTCTTGCTCGCCAGTAACGGCCAACCACAGGTGGCCAATGAGGAGCAGAACACACCGCGGCCCTGGCTGCGCAGTTGGATTTATCGCAAACTGCTTGCCAGGGAAGAGCTACCAAAGCTACCCCAAAATGAACTGCCGCTAAGCAGTGGCATTGGACGTGATACAGCCGAGCAGTGGTTTGGCGGGCCACTACAGTCGCGTATAGGAGCAGTCAGTGTGCCCGTGATAACCCGGGCTGACGAAGTCGTAGAAAGGCCTCTGCTGGGACGAGTGCTTGTGTTGCAGTCCGCTGAGGCTATGCAGTCGATGACCGATAGCGCCGCACACAGGTTATGGTTGATTAGCTGTGCGGCAGCAGCAACCGCACTGCTGTTTTTGCTCGGCTACGCCAGCTGGCTATCTTGGCGCATTCGCAAGCTGCACCGCGCTGCGCGCAATGCGGTCGACAGCAGTGGCAAATTGCGTGGCAACTTTCCCCTCTCCTCTGCCAGAGACGAACTGGGCGCACTTAACCGTGCCTTTGCCAGTCTGCTGGGCGAGCTAGATCAGTATCACCAATACCTGCGAACCCTCGCCAGTAAATTGTCCCACGAGTTGCGCACGCCTCTCGCGGTGGTGCGCTCTTCACTCGATAACCTCTCCACCGGCAAACTGGATGAAGACAGCCGCCGCTATGCCGAACGCGCACTGGATGGCAGTGCCCGCCTATCCGGCATCCTCAACAGCCTCTCTGCGGCTAGCAACCTGGAAGCCAGCATTCATCAGGCAGAGCGCGAGCGCTTTGACTTGGCGGACCTGCTGGAAGTTATGGTGCAGTGCTATGGCGACGCCCACCCCCGCCACCAATTTTCTCTGAAAAAGCCTAATGGAGAGCTTCGCTGTGAGGGCGCGCCGGAGCTATTGGCACAGCTTTTAGATAAGCTGGTAGACAATGCCTGTAGTTTCGCCCCAAAGCACAGTGAGATTCAGCTTGCAGTCTACAGCGAAAAGGACGGATACCTAATTAGTGTGAGTAACGACGGTCCATTGCTACCCAATGGCTATGCACACAAGCTGTTCGATTCCCTGGTATCTGTGCGTAAGGAAGGTGACAACGCTGGGCATTTGGGCCTTGGATTGCATATCGCTAAATTGATTGCTGACTTTCACCGAGCCCGCTTGGAGGCTCGAAATCGCACAGATAATAGCGGTGTGGAGTTCAGCCTAAAACTGCCGACCCGCTAATCACGCACCAGCACCGGCAGACAAAGCGCAAGCTATCTGCCCAGATGGTTGACAAACAACCAGCTGTGGGGATAATGTCGCGTCCCGATCGGGCCCCAGGGCCTGTTAGTTACAGATTTATAGATTCCAGACAGGAGCAACCGGTGGCCAACTCACCTCAAGCGAAGAAACGCGCGCGCCAGAACGACAAGCGCCGCATGCATAACGCCAGTCTGCGCTCCATGGTGCGCACCTACATTAAGAAGGTAGTTGCGGCCATCGATGCAGGCGACGCTGAAAAAGCAAAAACTGCATACGCAGAAGCGGTTCCCGTTATCGACCGCATGGCAGACAAAGGCATTATTCACAAGAATAAAGCCGCTCGTCACAAGAGCCGCCTGAACGCTCAGGTTAAAGCTCTCGCCGCCTAATTCTTTAGGTAGCAGACACAAAAAACCCCGCAATGCGGGGTTTTTTTATGCCTGAAAGCCAGTACTTCTGCTAGAGCAAGATAAGGTTATCTCTGTGTATCAACTCATCGTCATCACGATAGCCGAGCAACTCAACAAAGCGCTCCGATGACTGCCCGAGAATCCTAGCACTCTCGCTGCTGTCATAATTTACAAGACCACGGGCGATCTCATGTCCCGCACCATCAAGACAGGAAACCAAGTCTCCCCGGTGAAAACGCCCCTGCACCGCGGTCACCCCCACCGATAGCAAACTCTTACCACCATCGCGCAATGCCCTCTCAGCACCACTATCGAGAGTGAGACTACCGCGCGCCTGTAGCTGCCCGGCAAGCCAGCGCTTCCTCGCCGCCAAGGGGTCCGCTTCCGGAAGCAGGAGAGTTCCCAAATCCTCACCCTTCCATACCCGCGTTACCACTCCCTCTCTGGCACCCCCGGCAATTACAGTGCAGGCACCGGAACGAGCCGCCAGTTGTGCCGCACGTACTTTGGTGGTCATACCTCCTCGTCCCAGACCACTGCGGGAGTCCCCCGCCATCCCCAGCAGCCTCGGATCCCGCGCCGAGGCCTCACCAACGAGCTCCGCATCGGGGTTATCGCGAGGATCTTCGGTAAAGAGCCCATCGGCATCAGTCAAAATCAACAGGGCATCCGCCTCGACAAGGTTAGCCACCAACGCCGCCAAGGTGTCGTTATCACCGAAACGTATTTCATCGGTTACGACGGTATCGTTTTCATTGACGATCGGCACAGCCCCCAAGGAGAGTAGTGTTCGCAATGTACTGCGCGCATTGAGGTAACGAGTGCGGTTGGAGAGATCATCATGATCCAACAAAATCTGCGCGCTGCGTATATCGAAGCGACCGAAAGCCTGCTCATAGACCTGCACCAAATGGCTCTGCCCTATCGCAGCTGCGGCCTGCAACTGATGGATCGACTCCGGTCTGCGGTTCCAGCCGAGACGATCCATACCCGCGGCTACTGCCCCAGAAGAAACCAACACCACTTCAACACCCTGCTGGCGCAATTCGGCGATCTGCGCCACCCAGGCGCAGATCGCCGAATTATTGACGCCTCGACCGTTATCAGTAAGTAGGGCACTGCCAATTTTTACCACCCAGCGCCGCCCCTTAGAAAGCCCTCTACGGGACACTGATACGGAGCCCATACTTCCTCCCTGGACACCGGCCCCTAGGGGCCTATCGAATTATCATCACATTGCCGGTAAAGAGCCGGAGCTGACAGAAATTCTGCGCGGCAGCACAGATTTGCCACCGGAAACATACGATTCAAGAGCGATACTCAATATCGACATCGTGATCGTCATCATCCCAGTCTTCGTCATCATCGACATGCCCCTTGGCAGCCCTGCGCTTGGCGCGATGGCTAACCCGAAGCTCCTCGATACGCTCGCGGGCTTCGCGCTGCATCTGACGCTGCGCCTCCAATTCAGCCTCAGCCAATTCCGGATCGCGATCCTCCTGCTCTTGGCGCTCCTCCAGGTAATCCATCAAGCGGCCGCTAAGTACATCCGTACCCTCACCGCGAATAGCCGCCACCCGGAACACCGGCCCTTTCCAGCCCAGCGCATCCACAACCGACTGACAGCGCTCTTCCAGTTCAGCAGCAGGCACCAGGTCAGTCTTATTCAGTACCAACCAGCGCTCGCGACCCGCCAGAGTATCGCTAAAACTAGCCAGTTCACGCTCGATAGCGCGGGCGTTCTCCACTGGGTCCGAACCATCAAATGGCGCCAGGTCTACCAAATGCAGGAGCACCCGGCAGCGAGTCAAATGCTTGAGGAAACGAATTCCCAGGCCTGCTCCTTCAGCCGCCCCCTCAATCAAACCCGGAATATCGGCAATCACAAAACTGCGATGCCGCTGTACCTGAACCACTCCTAGGTTTGGCACCAAGGTCGTGAAGGGATAGTTAGCCACCTTGGGCTTGGCCGCCGATACCGCCCGAATAAACGTGGATTTGCCGGCGTTGGGAAGCCCCAACATTCCCACATCCGCAAGCACCTTCAACTCCAACTTCAGGCTGCGAAGCTCACCCTCGCTACCATTGGTGGTCTGGCGAGGGGCTCGGTTAGTGCTCGATTTAAAGCGCGTATTACCCAAACCGTGAAAGCCCCCCTGGGCGACCAGCAGACGCTCACCGGCTCGGGTCATGTCACCAACAGCTTCACCGGTATCCACATCGATTACTGTGGTACCCACAGGCACCTTAAGAACAAGGTCTTCCCCTTTGGCCCCAGTACAGTTACGCCCACGGCCAGGCTGGCCGCTCTCAGCGGCGTAACGGGGCTGGTAGCGGTAATCTACCAGAGTGTTGAGGGAATCATCGGCCTCCAGGTAGACGGAACCGCCATCACCGCCGTCACCGCCGTCCGGTCCCCCCTTCTCTACAAACTTTTCCCTGCGGAAACTCAGGCAGCCATTGCCACCTTTACCCGCCTGCACAAATATGGGCGCCTCATCGACAAACTTCATAATCACTCCACCGCCACAGCGGTTGTCTCATCCGGTGCGCACATACACACACCTACCATCATATTCATCATACCAGCCGACAAGCCGCCACTCGCAGGCATCTGCCGCCCCAACTTCCCACCACCCCTCTATTTAGGGCTGCCCCAACAAAAAAGCCCCGCAATAGCGGGGCTTTTTATGAAGCTAGGGCTTGCGACCGCTTAAGCAGTTTCGATAGAAACGAACTTGCGGTTGTTGGGGCCTTTAACTTCAAACTTCACAACGCCGTCCGCAGTGGCGAACAGGGTGTGGTCTTTGCCCATACCAACGTTAACACCAGCGTGGAACTTGGTGCCACGTTGACGAACGATGATGTTGCCTGCCGCTACAGCTTGGCCGCCAAAGCGCTTCACGCCCAGGCGTTTACTCTCGGAATCGCGACCATTTCGCGTACTACCGCCAGCTTTCTTATGTGCCATGAGTCGTTACTCCTCTCTTATGCCTTGATGCCAGTGATTTTAACTTCGGTGTACCACTGACGGTGGCCCTGGCGCTTCATAGAGTGCTTACGACGACGGAATTTGATGATCTTCACTTTCTCGCCGCGGCCGTGGCTTACCACTTCAGCAGATACTTTAGCGCCGTCTACAACGGGAGCGCCGATGTTGATTTTATCGCCATCAACGACCATCAGCACTTTGTCGAAATCGATGGTTTCGCCAGTAGCTACTTCCAGCTTTTCCAGGCGAAGTACTTCGCCTTCTTCTACACGGTGTTGCTTGCCACCGCTCTCAATAACAGCGTACATATTTCTATGCTCCGGTATGGACGACACGAAGCAGCGGGAGGACTATCGAGTCACTGCTCCGCATTTCGGGAGCTTGCGCCGTGTTGTTTAACATCTATTTCGCCGGCGGCACCAGCAACAGTAAAGCCGCGGAGCCCGCAATCGACGGGGCGCAGATTCTAATCAATTCGCCGGGTTGATACAATAGCGGCCCTCTGCCGCCCGAGCCTTCGGGGGCGCCTGTCTAGTCGTATTAAGGAACTCTCAAATGCTGCCTTTTCACCGGGTCGCCGCCGAAGACTTTGCCGCGGTCAACCAGCGTATTCTCGACCAACTGCACTCGGATGTCCCCCTGGTGGAAAATATAGGCCACTACTTGGTTGAGGCCGGCGGCAAACGCCTGCGACCCCTGCTGGTGCTGCTATGTGCCAGGGCCTGTAACTACCGAGATGAGGGCCATATTGATTTGGCCACCATTATCGAATTTATCCACACCGCCACCCTGCTACACGATGATGTGGTAGACACTTCCGATATGCGTCGCGGCCGCCTTACCGCCAATGCCAAATGGGGCAATGCACCCAGCGTCCTGGTGGGAGACTTTCTATACTCCCGTGCCTTCCAGATGATGATTGCCCTAAAGGACATGCGCATCATGGCAATCCTCTCTGACACCACCAATACCATTGCCGAAGGTGAAGTACAGCAGCTGGTAAACGCCGGTGACCCAGAGGTCAGCGAAGAAAACTACTTCAGTGTGATTTACAAGAAAACCGGAGCGTTGTTCGAAGCGGCCTGTGAGACCGCCGCCGTTTTGGCCGACTGTTCCGCCGAGGAACAAAATGCCCTGAAACTGTATGGACGCCATTTAGGCCTCGCATTCCAGCTGGTGGATGACGCCCTGGATTATCGAGGCAACCCGGAAGAACTAGGCAAAAATGTCGGCGATGATCTTGCGGAGGGCAAGCCCACACTTCCCCTGATCTACACCATGGCCAATGGCAGCCAAAACCAGGCGGCTCTGGTAAAGGAGGCGATTGAACAGCGCAGTGCAGCAAAGCTGGTAGAAATTGTCGAGGCTATTGAGGCCTGCGGAGCACTGGATTACACCATGGAGCGGGCCCGCGCTGCCGTGGAGAATGCCAAAACTCAGCTGGATTTCCTACCCGAGAGTGATCAAAAAACCGCCCTACAACAACTAGCCAGCTTTGCCGTGGAGAGAAATGTCTAGCAGGCTCGGAGTATCGTCCTAGCCCTAGATACGAGAAGGCCAGATGTCGTAAACCAGCACCCATAAAAAAAGCCCCATAAAATGGGGCTTTTTTAATTTCAAGGCGGCAGCTCATGAAGCCTATTCAGAGCTGATCAGGAAATCATGAACGAATCAACTTTAGTAGCTCTTCGGTCTTCTCACGCATCAAAGCCTTATCCCCGCGGGACTCAACATTGAGGCGAATCACGGGTTCAGTATTGGACATGCGTAAATTAAAGCGCCACTCGGCATAAGCCACACTCAGACCATCCACATGCTCGACACTGAGTGCATCTGCACCATACTTTTCCTCTGCAGCTTTAATAACCGCTGCCGCATCCTGCACCTTGGAATTGATCTCACCCGAGCAGGGGAAAGCTGCCATGCGCTCTCCGACCAACTGGGACAGAGTCTTACCACTTCGGCTGACCAGCTCTGCCACCAACAACCAGGGGATCATGCCACTATCGCAGTAAGCGAAGTCACGGAAATAATGGTGTGCACTCATCTCACCACCATAAATGGCATCTTCTTTGCGCATGCGCTCCTTAATAAAGGCATGACCAGTTTTGCTCTGGACTGGCTCACCCCCAGCAGCACGCACAATATCTTCCGTATTCCACAGCAGGCGGGGATCGTGGACCACTTTGGCGCCTTTGTGCTTCACCAGGAAGGCCTCGGCAAGCAGGCCGACCACATAGTAGCCCTCGATAAAATCACCGTTTTCATCGAAGAAGAAACAGCGGTCAAAATCTCCATCCCAGGCAATACCAAAGTCGGCGCCACTCTCACGCACCATCTCTGCAGTAGAGGCACGGTTTTCCGGTAGGATTGGGTTGGGGATACCGTTGGGGAAATTCCCATCTGGCTGATGGTGAACCCGCACAAACTCAAAAGGCAAGTGAGGGGCTAGCACATCGACAACTGCACCTGCACCACCATTGCCCGCATTCACTACCAGCTTCAAAGGCTTCAGCGCTTTACTATCAACATAACCCAATAAGTGCTCAACAAAAGCCGGTCTGTGCTCAAAGCTCTGCAGTTCACCGCGCTCTGCAACAGGAGCGAAGTGGTTTTCCTCTGCCAGGCGCTTGATTTCCAATAACCCGGTATCCCCACTAATCGGCCTACTACCCGCGCGAACAAACTTCATGCCATTGTAATCCATGGGGTTATGGCTGGCGGTAACACAAATACCGCCATCAAAATCACCATAGAAAGTAGCGAAATACACTTCTTCAGTACCACATTCGCCGATATGAAAAACATCGGCACCGGCATCGCGTAAGCCATTCACCAGGGCATCGGTCAGTTCACCACTGGTGAGACGAATATCGTGCCCAACGACTACCCGTTGTGCATCCAGGAATTGTGCGAATGCACGCCCCACCCGGTAAGCCACATCTGTGTTCAGTTCATCTGGCACACGACCGCGCAAATCATAGGCTTTAAAGCAGGTCAGTTCTGACACTTATTTTTTCTCCTCAGCTGCTTGCTCCGGCAGATACTTATTTTCATAGACATGGTTAGTAGCTTCAATAAACCCTTCCACAGAGCCACAGTCAAAGCGCCGCCCCTTAAAAGCGTAAGCAAGAACACAGCCTTGCCGCGCCTGGGTCAGCAATGCATCAGTAATTTGCACTTCCCCATTTTTGCCAGGCGGGGTATTGCGGATAAGATCAAAAATATCTGGGGTGAGAATGTAGCGCCCTATGATTGCCTTGTTACTTGGCGCATCTTCAACGGCCGGCTTTTCCACCATATCCGTTACCTGGTATAGGCCTGGCTTGATTTCATTGCCTGCAATCACACCGAATTTATGAATCTGCTCCATCGGCACTTCTTCGACGGCCACTATGCTGCAGCGAAACTGCTTGTAAAGCTGAACCATCTGCGAAAGTACGCCAAGGTCTTCATTCAGGCACAGGTCATCAGCTAGCACCACTCCAAATGGCTCATCTCCGACTAGACGGTGCCCCTGCAAAATAGCATCACCCAGTCCACGCATCTCTCCCTGGCGAGTATAGGAGAAGCTGGCACTATCAATTACTTTATGGACAGAATCTAGGTAGCGCTCTTTACCAGTTCCGGCAATTTGATGCTCCAGCTCGTAATTGGTATCGAAGTGGTCCTCAATAGCGCGCTTACCACGCCCAGTAACGAAACCTATCTCTGTGAGGCCGGCTTCAATGGCCTCTTCTACCCCATACTGCACCAACGGCTTGTTCACCAGTGGCAACATTTCCTTCGGCATCGCCTTGGTGGCAGGCAGGAAACGGGTGCCGTAACCGGCAACCGGGAATAAACATTTCTTAAGCATTGCGCTACCCCATAATCCAGATAAATAAGCGCTCTCCTGCGCCGACGGCAACCTAACACAGCTCAGAGGAGAGTTCACCTACAAAGGATGACGCCAAATTCCTCCAATGTGTCAGCGCTCAACACAAATGATCATATAAGATGTTGTGAAGGTAATTACTACGACAGTCACAAAAATAATTTTGACTGACTGGACAAGCGACACACAGCGCTTAGAATGCCCGCTCTTACAAAAACGCTCAACATGAGTTGCGTAACCACCCAAAGCCGGGGAGAAGATGAGTAATTTTGTTCAAAAAAGTAGCTACAACAGAGAGGAGCTACTGACCTGCTCCAGCGGAGAGATGTTTGGTCCAGGCAATGCACAATTGCCCGCCCCCAATATGCTGATGTTGGACCGTATCACCCATATATCAAAAGAGGGGGGAGCATATGATAAGGGTGAAGTCATCGCCGAGCTGGATATACACCCTGACCTCTGGTTTTTTGATTGCCACTTTCCCGGTGACCCGGTAATGCCTGGGTGCTTGGGGCTCGATGCTATGTGGCAGCTCCTAGGCTATTTTTTGGCCTGGAAGGGTAATCCCGGACATGGCCGTGCCCTCGGCTGTGGGGAGGTAAAGTTTACCGGTCAGATTTTACCTACCAGCAAGAAGGTAACCTACCACATTCAAATGTCCCGGCTTGTTGAACGAAAGCTGGTTATGGGTATTGGCGATGGCACTGTGTCGGTGGATGGGCGTGAAATCTACACTGCAAAAGACCTTCGCGTTGGTTTATTTACTCGTACTGATAACTTTTAACTTTATTAAGCTCAGGCGGGCAAAACTTTAAAGGCCTTTACTACCAAGTACTGTTGGAGATCACTATGCGTCGGGTAGTCATTACCGGGATGGGCATCACATCCTGTATCGGTACCAATACAAAAGAAGTTACCGATTCACTAAGAGCAGGCCGCAGCGGTATCCGCTTCCAGGAGGAGTACAAAGAGCTAGGCCTGCGCAGCCAGGTTGCAGGCCCTGTGGATATCGATTTCAAAGAACATATAGACCGCAAGCAACTGCGCTTTATGGGAGATGCAGCAGCCTATGCTTACATCGCCATGCGAGAGGCAATCGAAATGTCCGGCTTGGAGGAGAAAGACATCTCCAACCCTCGAACCGGCATTGTGATGGGTTCCGGCGGCACCTCCACCCAAAATATTATTGATGCCGCACACACGCTCAAGGAAAAGGGGGTTCGGCGTGTCGGCGCCTACCGAGTTCCCCAGGTGATGAACAGCACCGTTTCAGCCTGCTTATCCACACCCTATAAAATCAAAGGTGTGAACTACAGCATCTCCTCCGCCTGTGCCACAAGTGCCCACTGCATCGGCAACGGTGCCGAGCTGATTCAGATGGGCAAGCAGGATATTATCTTCGCCGGTGGCGGTGAGGAACTGGCCTGGAGTCTCACACACCTGTTCGACGCCATGGGCGCCCTATCGAGCAAGTTTAACGACGACCCCACTAAGGCCTCACGCCCCTACGATGCCGATCGGGATGGTTTTGTTATCGCCGGTGGTGGTGGCTGTCTGATTCTGGAAGAAATGGACCATGCACTCGCCCGCGGCGCAACCATTTACGCCGAACTCACTGGCTACGGCGCAACTTCTGATGGATACGATATGGTCGCCCCGAGTGGAGAAGGCGCAGTGCGCTGCATGCAGCAAGCCCTGGCAGGTATGGATGGCAAAGGGCTTCAAGGCGGTGTGGACTACATCAACACCCACGGCACCTCAACCCCGGTCGGCGATATCGCTGAGCTAAAAGCCATGAGCGAAGTCTTTGCCGGCAAAGTGCCCGCATTTGCCTCCACCAAGTCTCTAACCGGACACTCCCTCGGCGCTGCCGGCGTGCAGGAGGCCATCTACAGTCTGCTAATGATGCAAAATAACTTTATTGCCGCTTCCGCCAATGTGGAGCACCGGGACCCAGAAGCGGAAGGGATGGATCTAGTCACTGAATTGCGCGAGTGCGAGATTAAGCGTGCCATGTCCAACAGCTTTGGTTTCGGTGGTACCAACGCGTGCCTGATTTTCGATAAAGTTTAAAGCCGTTATCTTGATCCAAATAAAAAGGGCGCCACATTGGCGCCCTTTTTACAATCGCTCTAAAGCTATTCCTGCTTCTCCGCATCCAGACGCTCCAACCACAGCTCCACCTGCCTAGTGAGGCCTTGGCGCCAGCTATGCTGCTGTATGCCAAAGACATCGCGCAACTTACCACAGGCCAACACCACCCCCCGGTTCTGGTCCGGCCCGGTTTCCAGTGCGCTGAATTGTGCGAACCTGCCCTCGTCGTAGAGTGACTGGGCTCGCTCCACAACCTCAAGGGCAAACTCCACCGCAGTACAGTCATCCGAGCTGCCGTAGTGATAGATCCCTCTAGCCTCAGCGCCACTGGCTAGTTGCTGCGCCACTGCAACTGCAACACGAGCCAGATCCAGGGCCGTGACCGGATTACCGCTATTGCAGCCATCCAGTGTGACCGGCTCACCCGTCACAAAACCCCTTAACACCCGCCCCAGCAGAGCATCCGGATTGCTATCCACCATCCAGCCAAAACGCAGAACTGTCAGATTCTCACATCCTGATAAGGCTTCCTCACAAGCCAGCCATTGCCGCCCACTGTGAGATTGAGGTGCAGCTACCTCATCCTCGTCATATTTCCTCGGTTCACCACCGGCAAAGACCGCATAGGAAGAGAGGTGAATAACATGCTGACAGGAGCACTGTGCCAATGACTCAGCAACCTCTAGGGCTTCCGGCATACCCTGGTCATCCGCGCATGCCGACGCATTAATGACAATAGAGGCGGGGCGCAACTTATCGAGTTCTGCGGGTGTGAGCAGCTGTATACGGAAACCAGCACGCTGCAGGCGTTTCTGCAGCGCGCTATCGATATCGTTTCCGGCGCGAATTAGCGCAACCCGATCCGGCTTATATCCGGTATGTAGATCAGACACAGGGCAGGCCTGTTTTAGAAGGGGATATCGTCGTCAAAGCTATTATCAAAACCACCGGCAGGGCCCTGGCTTTGCTGTTGCGCAGGTTGCTGTTGGTTACTGGGAGCCGGGCGCCCCTGATTACCCTGCTGATAGCCACCTTGCTGGAAACCGCCTTGCTGTTCGTAACCGCCTTGCTGACCGCCCATCTGGCTCCCCATAGCTGCACCTGTCGCACCCATTGCGGCACCGCCCATACCCTGACCGAAACCGCCCTGCTCTCCGCGACCATCCAGCATTTGCATTTCGCTGGCAACAATCTCCGTAGTGTAGCGATCCTGACCAGTATTCTTATCCTGCCATTTACGCGTGCGCAGCGAACCTTCTACATAGACCTTTGCACCTTTACGTAAATACTCACCGGCAATCTCTGCCAAGCGGTTGAAAAATACTACGCGGTGCCATTCAGTGCGCTCCTGCTGCTGGCCAGTCTGCTTATCCTTCCAGCTCTCGCTGGTGGCTAAGCTGATATTGGTAACCGCACCACCGCTCGGCATATATTTGGTTTCCGGGTCATTACCCAGATTGCCAATTAAGATTACTTTGTTGATACCCCTGGCCATGGCCCTCTCCTCTCTTCGACCCGGGTCCCACCCGGAGCACTAATCATTCAATATTAAATTTCAGGTACGGTTTCACTCGTACTCTGAGTATGTAAGCATGCAGCCACTTACAGCTGCAGACAGTGTATTTTTATACAGCAGCATACAACAGACACCCACTGTTAGTAAGCGCTACCCTCACGGATATCGGAGAGCCGCTCGCGCAGAGCCCACCAAAGCAGCATCCAAATTGCCACTACAGCAAAACCGAGCCCCGCCACCGCACTGGTGCCACCGAGTCCGTACAGATATCCGCCCAGACTGCCGCCGACAAAGGTGCCAAAAAACTGTAGCGTCGCGTACAGGCCCGAAGCTGCCCCACGGGCATCCTCCGGGGCTTTGCGAGTCAACTGGGCCGGCAGTAAGGCTTCCAACAGATTGAAGCCCACAAAGAAAATACTCAGCAGCAGTACAACTGCTATTGTTCCATTCATCGGCAGTAACGCCGCGCTGCCAGCCACCAGAGCAAGCGCCGCCAGGTTCAGCGCAAGCGGCACTTTGCCAGAGCGCTCGGCCACACGCATTAAGGGCAGCATAATGATAAAGGTGCCCAGCATTAGCGGACCATAAAGTTTCCAGTGCTCATCCGCCGGCCAATCCAGGCGATCGACTAGCACCAGTGGCAATGCCACAAACAGCGCCGTCAATAGTAAGTGAGAAAAGAAGGCCCCGCTGACCAGGCGCCAGGTCAGGCCACTACCCAATACTTTGCGGAAACCGCCCTTAAATACCGCAGGGCGCTTTGCTACTTGAGGTGTTGGCACCACCCGCCATACCAGCAACATGCCGAGTACGGCCAGTACTGCTGTCAGCCAGAAAATGGCCGGCAGTCCGCCAACACCCGCGAGTGCCGGGCCCAGTATTACCGCCAACATAAAGGCCACACCGATCGAGGCCCCGATCACGGCCATGGCAATGCCGCGCTTCTCATCCCGGGTCAAATCAGCCACTAGTGCCATCACTGCGGCAGCGATCGCTCCACATCCCTGTAACACCCGGCCAACAATCAGCCCATATACGGAATCTGTCTGCGCAGCGACGATACTGCCTAGGGCGAATAGCGCCAGGCCGGTATAAATTACGGGTTTTCGGCCCCAGCGATCAGACAGAAGTCCCAGCGGAATCTGCAATAAGGCCTGACTCAAACCGTAGGCACCCATGGCCAACCCCAGCAGCATCGGAGTGCTATCACGATAGCCTTCACCGTACACCGTGAGCACCGGCAGCACCATAAACAGGCCGAGCATGCGAAACACATAAAGGGAAGCCAGCCCACCCAGGGCTCGGCGCTCAATAGAATTCATGCAGCTCCCGGAACAGCGTCAAGTGGGCGCGCATTGTACAGCGAGTGAGCGCCAGGCTGTAGTGGGAGCAGTACAACTTTCGCGGAGATCTAGCCTCGACCATAGTCGTCATCGAAACGGACTATATCGTCCTCGCCCAGGTAGCTGCCGGACTGCACCTCGATCAGCTCCAGAGGGATGGTGCCGGGATTTTCCAACCGGTGCGTAACCCCCAGGGGGATATAGGTGGATTGATTCTCGGTAACCAGCAGCTCTTCATCACCGCGGGTCACCCTTGCGGTGCCACGCACCACAATCCAGTGCTCCGCGCGGTGGTGGTGCATCTGCAGTGAAAGCTGCTGTCCAGGCTTAACCACGATGCGTTTTACCTGAAAACGCGGACCCGCATCGATAGAGTCGTAGTAGCCCCAAGGTCTATACACCTTGCGGTGTCGCTGGGCCTCGCTGCGGCCGGAGCGCTTGAGGCTCCCCACCAGTTTTTTCACCTCCTGAACCCGCTGTTTGTCAGCAATCAGCAGGGCGTCGTCGGTATCCACCACCACCAGGTCCTCTACACCGAGTAAACTGACCAAGCGACTCTCCGCACGCACCAGGCAACCGCTGCTGCCTTCCTGCAACACATCTCCTTGCAGCAGGTTGTCGTCGTCATCCCGCTCGGCCAGCTCCCACAAACCCAGCCAGGAGCCCACATCGCTCCAGCCAGCATCCATAGGCACTACAGCCGCCGACTCCGTAGGCTCCATAACCGCATAATCCACAGATTCATCGGCACAAGCGGCGAAGGCCTCTCTATCCACCCGGGTAAAGTCGAGATCTCGAGCGGCCTGCTCGTAGGCTGTGCGACAGGCACCGAGAATATCCTCTCGATGCTGGCCCAGTTCCTCCAGATAACGGGAAGCGCGGAATAGGAACATACCGCTATTCCAGGAATAACCGCCATCGGCCAGATAGGACTCAGCTGTCTCGGCATCAGGCTTTTCAACAAATTCTGCGACTGCCCAGGCACCAGCAGAAAGCCCTTCTCCGCGGCGGATATAACCGTAACCGGTCTCAGCTCTTGTCGGAACAATACCAAAAGTCACCAAATGTCCCTGCTCAGCCAAGGCCCGGGCAGGCTTGAGTGCCTCCTGAAAGGCCGCCACATCGGCCACCGCGTGGTCCGCCGGCAGTATCAGTAGCAGGGGGTCTTTACCAGATTCAAGCGCAGCTAGGGCCGCCAGAGCGATAGCGGGTGCCGTATTGCGCGCACAGGGCTCTAGCAAAATAGATTGGGCACCGTGACCAATCTCGCGCAACTGCTCCGCTGCAGCAAAGCGATGCTCCTCATTGCACACTAAAATCGGAGCCTGTAGCTGTGCCACGCCTTCCAACCGCCTCGCGGTGGCCTGCAACATGGTTTCTTCACCTGTTAGCGGCAAAAATTGCTTTGGGTAGGTTTCCCGGGACAGTGGCCACAGGCGCGAGCCAGTGCCGCCACAAAGAATTACAGGGATCATCAGCGCTTTCTGTTCATCGGTTGGTTTTTTGCGGTAGACGATTTTGGCACATTGGGTCGCGAGTTTATACTCGGCTGTTTTCCCGGCACCGCAGTTGTGATCGCCCCGTGCGGAGCAAGTCCGTGGCCCGGCCCAGTATTAGCAGCAATATAGGTAGAGCGTGGACACGATTTATGTGAGGGGTGCTCGCACCCACAACCTGAAAAATATCGATCTGGACATCCCCCGCGACAAGCTGATCGTGATAACCGGACTGTCTGGCTCCGGTAAATCCTCCCTGGCCTTTGACACCCTTTACGCTGAAGGCCAGCGCCGCTATGTGGAATCCCTGTCCACCTATGCACGGCAATTCCTATCGATGATGGAAAAGCCGGATGTGGATACTGTTGAGGGACTGTCGCCGGCCATCTCCATTGAGCAGAAGTCCACCTCCCACAACCCGCGCTCCACCGTAGGCACCATTACTGAGATTTACGACTACCTCAGACTGTTGTTCGCCCGTGTCGGCGAACCCCGCTGCCCGGAACACGACGAACCGCTACAGGCCCAGACCGTGAGCCAGATGGTGGATCAGGTACTGACCCTGTCGGAGGGCACTAAGCTGATGCTACTGGCACCCGTAGTACGCGACCGCAAGGGCGAGCACCAGCATGTATTTGAACAGCTGCGTCGTGACGGCTTCGTTCGAGCACGTATCGATGGCGTTATCTGTGATCTGGACGACACGCCCAAGCTGGACAAGCGACGCAAGCACACCGTAGAGGTTGTGGTAGACCGCTTTAAGGTGCGCGATGACCTGCAGTTACGCCTGGCGGAGTCCTTCGAAACTGCTTTGAATCTCACCGATGGCATCGCTTCCATCAGCTTTATGGATGGTGACCAGGAAGACCGACTTTTTTCCGCACGCCACGCCTGCCCTGTCTGTGACTATTCACTGGACGAACTGGAACCTCGCCTGTTTTCCTTCAACAACCCGGCCGGCGCCTGCCCCAGTTGCGACGGCCTGGGGGTTAAGCAGTTCTTTGACGAGGATAAGGTGATTCTCGACCCAGAGAGCAGCATCTCCGAAGGTGCTATTCGCGGTTGGGACAGACGCAACATCTACTACTATCACATGCTCGACTCTCTCGCCGAGCACTACGGCTTCGATCTGGACAAACCCTGGAAGAAACTACGCAAGGGGCACCGCAAGATCATTTTACAGGGCAGTGGCGATGAGGAAATCGACTTCAGCTATGTAAATGATCGCGGTGATGTTACCGTGCGGCAGCACACTTTCGAGGGCATTATTCCCAACTTCCAACGCCGTTATCGGGACACCGAATCCCAATCTGTACGCGAAGAACTGGCCAAATACCTGAGCACACAAAAATGCCCTGAGTGCCATGGCACCCGACTGCGTCGAGAGGCCCGTCATGTCTTTGTGGACAATCGTACCCTGGCACAGATTACCGAGCTGCCCGTCGGCGATGCTTTCAACTATTTTGATCACGAGCTGACCTTCAGAGGTGCCCAAAAAGAAATTGCCGATAAAATTCTTAAAGAGCTGCGCGATCGCTTTCGCTTCCTGGTAGATGTGGGGCTCAACTACCTAACTCTGAATCGCAGCGCAGAAACTCTATCTGGCGGTGAGGCACAGCGGATTCGCCTGGCCAGCCAGATCGGGGCCGGCCTGGTGGGCGTAATGTATATCCTCGACGAGCCTTCTATTGGCTTACACCAACGGGACAACGAACGCCTACTTAACACTCTTACCCATCTACGCGATATCGGTAACACAGTCATTGTCGTTGAGCACGATGAGGACGCTATCCGCAGTGCCGACTTTATTGTCGATATAGGCCCCGGTGCCGGTGTTCACGGTGGCGAAGTAGTCGCGGCTGGTACCGCGGATAAAATCACCAAGTGTAAAAAATCTCTCACCGGACAGTACCTGTCCGGAAAAAAGAAAATTGCTGTACCGGAAGAGCGCTACATCCCCAACGAGGACTATATGCTGCGCCTCGAAGGTGCCAGCGGCAACAATTTGCAAAACGTAGACCTGGAAATCCCCGTAGGCCTCTTTACCTGTGTCACTGGTGTCTCGGGCTCTGGTAAATCTACCCTAATCAATACCACCCTCTACCCTCTTGCAGCCACAGCACTCAATAAAGCCACCACCTTGAAGGCCTCCCCATATGAGTCCGTTCATGGGTTAGAGCATTTCGATAAATGTGTGGATATCGATCAGAGCCCTATAGGCCGCACCCCAAGGTCTAATCCGGCCACCTACACAGGTATTTTTACCCCGATTCGAGAGCTATTTGCCGGTACCCAGGAAGCGCGCTCACGTGGCTACAAGCCAGGCCGTTTCAGCTTTAATGTAAAAGGCGGTCGCTGTGAGGCTTGTCAGGGCGACGGTGTGATCAAAGTCGAAATGCATTTTCTACCGGATATCTATGTGCCCTGCGACACCTGCCATGGTAAACGGTACAACCGCGAAACCCTGGAAGTACATTACAAAGGCAAAAATATCCACGAGGTATTGGAAATGACAGTGGAAGATGCGCGAGAGTTTTTTGACCCCGTGCCCGCAATTGCCAAGAAATTACAAACCTTGATGGATGTCGGTCTCTCCTATATCAAACTTGGCCAGGCGGCCACCACACTTTCCGGTGGCGAAGCGCAGCGAGTAAAACTCTCTCGTGAACTGTCCAAGCGCGACACCGGCCAAACCTTGTATATCCTTGACGAACCCACCACTGGCCTGCATTTTGCCGACATCCAATTATTACTGGATGTCTTACATCGCCTGCGCGATCACGGCAATACCATCGTGGTTATCGAACACAATCTGGACGTCATTAAAACTGCCGACTGGATTGTGGACCTGGGCCCGGAAGGCGGCTCCGGTGGAGGACAGATTATTGCAGCAGGGACTCCAGAGGATGTGGCAGAAATGAAAGTTTCCCATACCGGCCGCTTCCTAAAGCCGATGCTTGGGTAATCAATAGTACGGAGCTGGATCGCAATCTGGCTCCTATATCAATAAAACCACCGAATACATGCCGCGACGGAACGTGGGAAATGATAAAAAAATTGGATCAAGAAAAGTTAAACTTAATTATTGCACTATGCGCAATGATGGTTTCCCTTGCCTCCTTCTATGCAACTTATCTGCAGGCCGAAGCAGCAAATAAACAAGTCAAAATAATGACCATGCCTGTAATTCAATTTTCACAGAGCAATTACGACCTTGAGGATAACAAACCATCAATTTACTTTGAACTTCACAATGTGGGGGCAAGCCCAGCTCTGTTGAAGAGTTTCAGCATCAACTATGAGCAAACTACCTATCATACCGCCAGGGAATTTCTGAATGCTTGCTGCCAACAGGAATATCAGGAATTCACAAAAAAATTGACAGGTGATGACGACACCACCAGCCTAGATAAAGGAAATATACTCACCTCAACTTTATCCAACAGCTTAATCCCAGCGAACTCCAAGCGCCGAATATTTGCATTATTTTATGGTGAGCGATCTTACAACCTTTGGGAAAAGCTAGACAAAGAAAGAGGGAAAATATCAGTCGACTTCTGCTTCTGCTCACCCTTGGGTGGATGCTATCGTTCAGAGGACGAGGGAACCTCTATGGAGGTTGAAGCATGTACAACAAACCGCACTTAGTCAATTTTCATTAGATAGAATTCTAACAGAGTTTTCCCTAATCGTGAGCTGCGACGAATGAAAATCGATATCAACTGCGATCTAGGTGAAGGTAGCGATCTAAAAAGCTGTATTAGAGACACGCAAATCATGCCCTTTATTTCCCGCTGCAATATCGCCTGTGGCGCTCACGCAGGAAATCGGGACATTATGCGCCTTTCCATTTTCAACGCACAAAAACATCATTTAAAAATTGGAGCACACCCCGGCTACCCAGATCGGGAAAATTTTGGAAGAAAGTCTATCAAACTCCCAACAAATCTATTACTTGACTCATTGTTTCAACAGATCGAGCAGCTGCAATTCCTGACTACTGAAGCAGGTGTACTGCTGGATCACGTTAAACTACATGGCGCTTTATATAACGATGCCGAAGCAGATAGGTTACTCGCTAAAGAAATTATCTCACTCTTCGCCAAAGAGTATCCCTCTCTGAAAATTATCGGTTTAGCCAACGGTGCGATGGAGTCTGTAGCAATAGAGAAGCAGTGCACCTTTTATCGGGAGGGTTTTATAGATAGGCACTACTTAAACAAAGACAAATTAGCCCCACGTAATCTACCTGGCTCAGTGCTAAACAATATTGAAAACTGCCTAGAACGAGCTGTCGCATTGGCAAAGGGTACAGACTTCACAAGCTATTATGGCACACCGCTGAAATTCTCTGTGGATACGATTTGTTTACATGGTGACAATCCTGCCGCTCTAAAAATCGCAAAAGCACTAGTCAAGCACCTACAACATCATGGCCTGAACATACAATCGTGACATCCTCCAAACAAAGAAATCACTCGACTATGCTCGATTTTAGTGTTTACCCAAATGGAGATAGTGCGTTAGATATCCGTTTCAACTCAGAGCCAAGTGAAAACCTTAGCCGTTATATTATTGGGCTTAAAGAATATCTCCTTAATAAAAACCCCAATAACTTTATTGAATTAATTCCTGCCTATCAATGTCTGACTCTGATTTTTAACCCTGCTTTATTTGATAGCGAGATGCTCTCACAGAAAGTTCAACAATCAATTCAAGACTTCCTTAAAGCCCACAAAAACATCTCACGAAAACCCCGTACTATTCGCATTCCTGTGTGCTATGAATCAATTTTTGCTCCAGATATTTCAATATTGAGCAAACACACTGGCTTATCCAGCAAAGAAATTATTAAGCTGCATACAGCACCCTCTTATCTCGTACATATGTTGGGCTTTACTCCCGGATTTTTGTATCTCGGCGGTCTCAACCCTAGACTGGAATGTCCTCGCAAAAAAAATCCACGGGTGCGCATTCCTGCAGGAGCTGTTGGCATCGGCGGCAGCCAGACAGGAGTTTACCCACAGGCCACACCAGGAGGGTGGCAAATTATCGGCCAGACTCCCATTCAATTATTCCAACCCTACAGCAGCCATCCATTTATTGCAGATCCATTAGATATCATTAAGTTCTATTCGATCAATCAAGCAGAATTTGACGATATTCATCAGTCTATAATGTGAAACTGATCTAACTATGAGTATCTATTTTATTCGTCCAGGACTACAAACAAGCATTCAAGACTTTGGACGCCCAGGTCTAATGCACTGTGGAATTCCCCAGGGGGGCGCAGCCGACATCCTGTCCATGCAACTTGCCAATCTGCTATTGGGTAACTGCCTTAACAACCCTGTATTGGAATTAACGTTAACTGGTCCAGTTATTAGGTTCGAATGTGATATCTCAATAGCTATCACAGGAGCACAATTCAATGTTCTGTTAAATAAAATAACTGTAGAAAATTACAAGGTCATCAAAGTTAAGCGGGGAGATATTTTAGAGTTTGGTCGACTACTAAGTGGCACCAGAGCATATATTGGCTTATCCGCCAAAATTTCTACCCCCCAGGCTTTCAACAGCGTATCAACACACTTAATCAGTCACTTTGGAGGCAACAAAGGAAAGGCTATCAGTTACGAAGAACGCTTTAATTTGAAAAATATTCGCATCGCAAAATCCGCTCACATAGATCGAAGCCTACAACCCTGCTATCAATCTCGACCACTTTTGAGAGTCATCTACGGACCAGAAAAAAAGCGATTTACAGAGTTAACATTAAATAATTTTTTTAGAAAAACCTTTCAAGTATCCGCCCAGAGCAATCGTATGGGGATTCGCCTATCCCCATCAATCATTGTAGACTCTAAAGCTATTACGGACAGTTCGGATGAAATGATTTCCTCCGGACTTTACCCAGGCAGTATTCAGATACCTAACAATGGCGAACCCATTATTTCTTTTATTGAGGGGCAAACTATCGGCGGATATCCTCGTATTGCCCATATCATTCGAGCCGACCTGCATAGATTAGGACAACTCAAGGCTCAGGATAAAATTAATTTTCAACTAGTCAATCAAGCACAGGCAAGAGAGATACTATTAAAAAAAATGAAGTATCTTGAGAACCTTAAAAATTATCTAGCACCAGAAAATAATGAGTCTTTCATCCTCTAAAGCAAGGCTTAGGTTAACGTTTTTCACTTTATGTAAGAAAAACAATTAAACTACGAAAGTCGCCCCCTTATGTAGCAGCCTGGTCACACATTGTGACTAAGCAATATTTATCCAAACCAACCAACGCGCACTCCAAAAACCATCGACACTCCCAACTTAATAAAATATTTTTCACGAAATCTGTCAGACCAATTGGTCCAGCATGACTTAGTAGTTTTAATTAGTCTTTAGCTAGACCAAAAGTCCATTATTAACTAGTCTTCTTGGGTTTTACCTAAAGCGCGATTTGGACGAGTGTCCTACTTAGCTAACTGCAAGCGTTGAAGTGACGTTATTTTCTACAACTTGTGTTCGCGATGCGGCCTGGTCCAGAGAGAAAACACCAATTACCGAAAGGGGATTAATAATGATAAAAATTCTCCGTGGTTTAACTATGGCATTTATTGCCAGCTCACTCCTTATCACCTCATATGCACAAGCAGAACCAGGTGATTACAATTTTTGGAAAACCCTCAAACACCTCTTTGACCCTCCCAACGCTGATGCACCGGTCTCTACCCAGCAAGCTCAGGGGATGTATCCTCTGACCATGCACGACCCAAGCTTTAACGATGACTTCGAGCCTAAAGATTTTAATACTTGGCAAAAAGTAGATGTTCCTGCCAGTACCGGCGCCATGTGTGGCAATGGCTCCCCCTATAAATTTTTTGTTTATCGGGTGCCCGATACCAGCAATACCATTTTTTATTTTGAAGGTGGCGGTGCCTGTTGGGACTACGAAAGCTGCTCCGGCCAGGCTGGTATTCGCGGGGCACGCAACCCTAATGGCATCCCTGATGACTATCTCAGTAATGTACACCTCCTAGATTTCACAAATTTCGATAATCTCACTACCGCAGGTGTTTCACCCCTTATTTATACTCACCATCCTTACAACCAGTATAAAACTGGCGAGTGGAACATGGTTTACGTTCCATACTGTACTGGTGATATTTATGTTGGTGATAAGACAGAGATATATAAGGATAAGACTGGACAGAATTCGGATCTAATTTGGCATCATAATGGCCTGCGCAATGTGCAGGCAGTAACCTCATGGGTAAAGAATAATTTGCAGAAACCCAAGCAAATGCTTGCCGCTGGTTGCAGTGCAGGCAGCGTAGGGGCTCTGTTAAATTACACGAAGCTTCGTGAGGATATGGATGTCGAATACGGCTATCTGATAGATGATTCCGGCCCGCTTTACAAAGCGCCTCTGGACAGTGAAAACAACACTCAATACCCATCCTTACCGTTACACAACGAAGTGCTTCATTCCTGGACTACTTATACAACTGATGGGGATCCCAATGAAGAGAACCCTATTAATGCGATAAAATCTTTTACTCCAGGATTTGACAGCAATCAGTTGGCTTCGATATACCGCGCACTGTCAGATAAATTCCCTACAGATCGCCTGGGTATCACGCACTTCCTGGCGGATGGTAACTTTTCTTCATACTCCTATGAGCGCTTCTACGAAGATATTTACAACGACCCAGATGCCAACTCTCGTTTAGATAAACTACGCCAGCGCTGGCAAAAGGACACCCATGAAAATCTAATACCACTCTTGGATCAAACCAGTAATTGGGGCTACTACTTCCCAATGTTTCGCAACCTAAATGAGAGCCACTGCACCACTATTATTGACCTCAAGTACGGTGAAATTGCTGAGCATGGATTGGAGTTAGAGGACTTCCTAAACAACATCGTGAACCACAACGGTGGTGGAATGATTCGCGCCTATGAGACAGATAAAGTATCTGACTTTGATAACAACAGTAATTGGTTCTATGACTTGATTGGCTTATTTATGTAAGAGAGCTAAGCGGAAGACAGTGCTGCTGACTAACAGCAGCACTGTTATTTGATTAGCTACCGTACACTGTTTCCCGAGCTTCCTGTAAGCGTTGTCGCAAATATTCTTGCTTATTCATTCCATTGGGAAAAGATGTCATTTGCTGAACCTCTTCAACAATAGAGCGCTCTAGATCTTTATAGGTAGAGAAGCCTGGCACTTGAGTATGTGGGTCATAGCGGCTAATCACTGACTGAGCCTTTTCTCGATAAATATTAAAAAGTTCTTCGGCGCGCTGCTTGAAATCGGCTTCGTTAAGGCTATTTTTTTCTAACCAGGCTAGTTTCATCGACAGTGCTTCATAACCCGTTACTCGTTTCTCACTCTCCACCTGCTCAATTGCGTCCCAGGCCTCAGCACTGGATAAGTTCCCAAGGTCGGCAAAGTAATCTTTTAACTCCTGCTTTAACTTCTCACGATCGAGATAGGCCTTCACCCTAGGATGGTCCAGTAGTTCCACCATCTCCGTTGTATCCAGCTCTGACCAAGGTATTTTTTCAGAGATATCCTGTGCCAACCCATTATTTTCCTTTAATGGCTGCACAAACTGTTGCACTCTCGCCACACTTTCTTTGACATTAATATCGTAATGATCAATGCCGACAACAGCTAGGCTTACTGCACCGGCAAGCAATATCAGTTTTTTCATATCCAATTACCGAGCAAATTTAAATTTATATTTCGTTATGTCGGTAACTATATAAGCAGAGAAAAGCGGGGGGATGAATGGGAAGGGCGTCCCAGCTGAAGAGATATGCGCCAATATCTATTAAACAGCTGGAAAGTAAGTAAATCAGCTAAAGCGACTTATACCCAGCTCAAAGGTTGTTCATCACCTTTTTTAGCAGAACAGGGGTCTTTGGAGGTCTTTGGTGCGACATAGCCTAGCTGCTGCTCTTTAGGCAGATTTTGGGCCTCCCAGCTGGCAACCGCCTCTGCACAGAGAATACGTTGCTCTGCAGTAATCACAACACCACTGGGCCATTTGCCCAACTCAATTGCTCGCCGCAGGCTGGCAACAATTTGCGGGTTCAAATTATTTAACAACTGCTCAAAAGACATACAAAATTCTCCTGTATATACAAAAAAGGCCGGTCTATGACCGGCCTTCCGTAGCAAAATTGCTAGTGCAACTTATGCTTCAGCAGCTTCGTCTTCAACTTGTGGACGATCCACCAGTTCTACGTAAGCCATCGGTGCTTTGTCACCAGCGCGGAAACCACACTTCAGGATACGGATATATCCACCTGGACGGGCTTCGTAACGAGGACCCAGCTCATCGAACAACTTGCGCACAGCATCCTTATCACGGATACGAGCGAAAGCCAGACGACGGTTGGCAACACTGTCTTTCTTAGCCAGGGTAATCAGCGGCTCGGCGACGCGACGCAGCTCCTTGGCTTTTGGCAGTGTAGTTTTGATCAGTTCGTGCTCTACCAGAGAAGCGGTCATGTTCTTGAACATGGCCTTGCGGTGAGCGCTGGTACGGCTGAATTTACGGCCACTATAGCGATGACGCATGACTCAATTCCTTACGACCACAGTTGCTGTCTCAGCAGGTCGTTCTGGAGCGGTGTCGCGCTAAGCTGTGGCACCGCTCGGGTTCTTTCTACTAGTCGCGACATCGCCGCGACTACCAAATGCTTACAGGGGGCTTAATTTGCTATCGCCTTTAAGGCTGGCCGGTGGCCAGTTTTCCAGACGCATACCCAGTGACAAACCACGGGAAGCCAGTACATCCTTGATTTCAGTCAGAGACTTCTTGCCAAGGTTCGGAGTCTTCAGCAGCTCTACTTCAGTGCGCTGAATCAGGTCACCGATGTAGTAGATGTTTTCCGCTTTCAGACAGTTAGCCGAACGTACGGTGAGTTCCAGGTCGTCAACCGGGCGCAGCAATACTGGGTCAACTTCGGGCTCTTCCGCCTTCGGTTGCGCATCTTTCTCGCCTTCCAGGTCCACAAATACTGCCAGCTGTTGCTGCAGAATAGTGGCTGCACGACGAATAGCTTCTTCTGGGTCCAGGGTACCATTGGTCTCCAGGTCCAAAACCAGCTTATCCAGATCGGTACGCTGCTCTACACGCGCGCTTTCCACGCTGTAAGATACACGGCGAACCGGGCTGTAAGATGCGTCCAGTTGCAGACGGCCAATCGCGCGGCTTTCCTCTTCCTCATCACGGCGAGCGTCGGCGGGCTGATAACCACGCCCACGCGCAACAGTGAGTCGCAGGTTGAGTTCTACATCACCTGTGATATTGGCAATCACGTGTTCAGGATTCACAATCTCGATATCGTGATCTACCTGGATATCTCCAGCGGTCACTGCACCCGGGCCCTTCTTGCTCAGGCTTAATACCGCCTGATCTTTGCCGTGCATAACAACCGCGATTTCTTTCAGGTTGAGCAAGATTTCAATAACATCTTCTTGCACACCTTCAATCGCGCTGTACTCGTGCTCGACACCGTCGATTTCTACTTCGGTGACGGCGCAGCCCGGCATGGAGGACAGCAGGATGCGACGCAGCGCATTGCCAAGAGTGTGGCCGAAACCACGCTCCAGGGGCTCCAGAACCACTTTGGCGTGATTCGGATTGTACTCGGTGACGTCAATACGACGCGGTGTCAAAAACTCGTTGACAGCAGTCTGCATAGCCATACCTGTTTACAGTTGCATTCCTTAAAGTGGACTAATTGTTACTTGGAGTACAGTTCCACAATAAGGTTTTCGTTGATCTCTGCCGGCAGATCGACACGATCCGGAGTGCGCTTAAAAGTGCCTTCCAGTTTGCTCGCGTTTACGTCTACCCACTCGACATCGCCACGCTGGGCAGCGAGGGAAACGGAATTCTGGATACGCAGCTGCTTCTTGGCTTTCTCACGTACAGCGATAACGTCGCCTTCTTTAACTTGGAAAGAAGGAATGTTAACGGTAGTGCCGTTTACAAGAATTGCTTTGTGGGAAACCAGCTGACGCGCTTCAGAGCGAGTTGAGCCGAAGCCCATGCGGTAAACCACGTTGTCCAGACGCTGCTCGAGAAGTTGCAGCAGGTTTTCACCTGTAGCGCCCTTCAGACGTGCTGCTTCCTTATAGTAGTTACGGAACTGCTTTTCCAGTACGCCGTAGATACGACGAACTTTTTGCTTTTCACGCAGCTGGATGCCGTAGTCGGACAGACGGCCGCGACCAGCGCCATGCTGGCCGGGCTTAGATTCTGCGCGACACTTGGAGTCGTGCGGACGTACACCACTCTTCAGCTGCAGGTCAGTCCCTTCACGACGGGACAGTTTACATTTTGGTCCAATATAACGTGCCATTCTATCAGCCCCCTCTTACACGCGACGTTTCTTGGGCGGACGACATCCGTTATGCGGGATAGGCGTCACGTCGGTGATGTTGGTGATTTTGTAGCCGCAGTTGTTCAGTGCGCGAACAGCGGATTCGCGACCGGGGCCAGGGCCCTTCACTTCTACGTCGAGGTTTTTCAGGCCGTATTCCTGAGCTGCAGTACCTGCGCGCTCAGCGGCAACCTGGGCTGCAAACGGGGTGCTCTTACGTGAGCCACGGAAGCCAGATCCACCTGCGGTGGCCCAGCTGAGGGTATTACCCTGGCGATCAGTGATCGTCACGATCGTGTTGTTGAACGATGCGTGGATGTGGGCAATACCGTCGACAACGGTCTTTTTGACCTTTTTGCGAACAGTAGTTTTTGGCTTAGCCATACCAGTATCCTAAATCCTGTATCAAATCCCCGCGGCGATTAGCCGGCCGGGGCATCTTGAACCGCGATTTCGCGCCTTAGTTAAGGCTTACTTGCGAATCGGCTTGCGCGGACCCTTACGGGTACGAGCATTGGTCTTGGTGCGCTGACCACGCAGCGGCAAGCTGCGACGGTGACGCAGACCGCGATAGCAACCCAGGTCCATCAAACGCTTGATGTTCATGGATACTTCACGGCGCAGGTCGCCTTCTACGGTAAGCTTTGCAACTTCACCGCGGATGGTTTCGATCTGCTCTTCAGACAGGTCGCGGATTTTGGTGGATTCAGCGATACCAACCGCTGCCAAAATAGACTTAGCCGTAGTAAGACCTACCCCATAAATGTGGGTCAGGGAGATCACGGCGTGCTTGTGGTCTGGTACATTGACACCAGCAATACGTGCCATAGAGGCGTACTCCACGTATTGGGAGCCACTGCTTTATATTAAGTATGTGACTCTACTTTGATTTCGGCGCTGACAGCGACTAAAAAACCGACAGCGCCACCAAAAAGGCGCGCAAGAATAGCTTTTCAGACACCAAATTGCAATAGCCCACGGCCACCACGACCTCCCGCAGCGGATGTGGACGACAGTCAACGCCCCCTAGCGGAGGTCCAACCTTTAGGCTGACCTCCCACCACAAAGAAATTCTTTATGGTGTTGCCATTCATTACGGGGCTGTAACAAATAGCGAATTTTTCCAGCTTTTACAGAGGCGCCCAACGGACGCTCTCTGTAAGGGGCTGGCCCCTATTAGCCTTGACGCTGCTTGTGACGTGGCTCAGCGCTGCAGATTACCCGCAGAACGCCCTTGCGACGCACGATTTTGCAGTTACGGCAGATCTTTTTTACAGAAGCGCGTACTTTCATGACCTTACCTCAATTCAATCAAACTGCGAGCAGGTGACGCACTAGCGACGACCGTAGCCTTGCAGGTTCGCTTTTTTCATCAAGCCCTCGTACTGGTGTGACAACAGATGCGATTGTACCTGTGCCATAAAGTCCATCACTACTACTACAACGATCAGCAGTGAGGTACCCCCCAGATAGAAGGGAACGTTAAACCCAACCACCAGGAACTGCGGCAGCAGGGATACCAGTGCGATATACACAGCACCTACCAGAGTGAGTCGGGTCAACACACTATCGATATAGCGGGCTGTCTGCTCACCTGGACGAATACCAGGTACATAGGCACCAGACTTTTTCAGGTTATCTGCAACTTCATTCGGGTTGAACATCAACGCCGTATAGAAGAAACAGAAGAAACCAATCAGCAGTGCGAACAGAATAATGTTCAGCGGCTGCCCTGGCCCCAGCTGCAATGCCATCCACTGCAGAATTTGGGCACCGACACCTTCACCACCCTGTCCAAACCACTGTGCCAGCGTCGCTGGGAACAGCAGGATACTGCTGGCGAAGATCACCGGAATAACACCGGCCATATTCACCTTCAGAGGCAGGTGGCTCGCCTGCGCAGCTGGTGCTGCGGAGTAGCGACCGGCTTGTCGCCTAGCGTGGTTGATCGTAATTCGGCGCTGACCGCGCTCCATTACTACAACAAAGAACACCACAGCTAAAGCGATAACACCGATGATAAGCAGCATAAGAATATGCAACTCACCCTGTCGGGCCTGCTCGAACGCCTGTCCGATAGCGCCGGGTAACCCAGCAACGATACCGGCAAAAATCAGCATGGAAATGCCGTTGCCCACACCGCGCTCAGTGATCTGCTCACCGAGCCACATCATGAATACGGCACCGGTCACCAGCGACGTTACCGCCACAAAGTAAAAACCAAACGCAGGCTCAGATGAGTAAGCCAGATTTTGCCCTGCCAACCCAAAGGTCATGCCGATACCCTGAATCAGGGCCAACACCACCGTCAGATAACGGGTGTACTGGTTGATCTTACGCCTTCCGGCCTCCCCTTCTTTCTTCAATGCTTCCAGAGAGGGAGTCACCGCACTCATCAACTGCATAATGATGGATGCGGAGATGTAGGGCATGATGCCCAGAGCCAGAATACTCATCCTTTCCAGGGCGCCGCCTGAAAACATGTTAAACAGACCAAGGATGGTTCCCTGATTCTGATTAAACAGATTTGACAGCTTTTCCGGATCAATGCCGGGCACCGGAATATGTGTTCCCAAGCGATAAACAAGTATCGCTAGAAACAGAAAACGAAGGCGAGCCCAGAGCTCGCCCAATCCCTTGCTGTTGCCCAGGGGATTTCCACCGGATCCTGGTCGTGCCATTGGCGCCTCGATTAGTCTTCTATTTTACCGCCAGCAGCTTCGATAGCCGCCTTTGCACCTTTGGTCACTCCCAGCCCCTTTACGGTTACAGCTTTAGTCAGCTCACCTGAGAGAAACACTTTGGCGCGTTTAATATGGCTGCCGATGATATCGGCATTCTTCAGCGCTGCCAAATCGATTACGTCACTTTCTACCTTGGCCAGCTCTGCCAGACGTACTTCTGCGGTGAAGCGAGAAACACGAGCGGTGAAACCGTACTTAGGCAGACGCTTCTGCAAAGGCATCTGACCGCCTTCGAAGCCCGGACGAACGCTGCCGCCGGAGCGCGCTTTTTGACCTTTGTGGCCGCGGCCACCGGTCTTACCTAAACCACTACCAATACCACGGCCAACGCGCTTGGCGCTGTGCTTGTGGCCTTGTGCGGGAGACAGGTCATTCAAACGCATGTTATTCCCCCTCAACCTTAACCAGGTAGTTTACTTTGTTGATCATGCCGCGCACGGAAGGAGTATCTTCCACTTCCACTGTGTGGCCGATGCGGCGCAGGCCCAGACCCGCAACGCACGCCTGATGACTTTTCAGGCGTCCGTTGATGCTTTTGGTCTGGGTGACTTTAATGGTCTTCTTAGCCATGGTCTTAACCCACCAATAACCTTAAATCTGGGCTGTGATTAGCCCAGAATCTCTTCGACTGATTTACCGCGCTTGGCAGCTACATCTTCCGGGCTCTGCATTTGATCCAGAGCTTTGAAAGTTGCACGTACTACGTTCACCGGATTGGTAGAGCCGTAGCACTTAGCCAGTACGTTGTGTACACCAGCCATTTCCAGTACGGAGCGCATGGCACCGCCGGCAATTACACCGGTACCCTGGGAGGCGGGCTGCATGTAAACCTTGGAACCGCCGTGGCGACCATTGGTAGCGTACTGGATGGTGTCACCATTCAGCTCTACCTGGATCATATTGCGGCGTGCAGCTTCCATCGCTTTCTGGATCGCAACAGGCACTTCACGCGCCTTGCCACGTCCGAAACCGACACGACCATTGCCGTCGCCAACTACGGTCAGTGCGGTAAAGGCGAAGATACGACCACCTTTAACAGTCTTGGCAACGCGGTTGACCTGGACCAGCTTCTCCTGCAGGCCTTCGTCGTTGCTTTTGTCTTTCTCTCTAGCCATAACTCAACCCTTAGAATTTCAGACCGGCTTCGCGGGCAGCGTCAGCCAGAGCCTTTACACGGCCATGGAACTTGAAGCCACTGCGATCGAAGGCAACTTCTTCAACGCCAGCGGCTTTCGCGCGCTCAGCGATCAGTTTGCCAACCGCAGAAGCGGCGTCGACGTTACCGGTTTTACCTTCGCGCAGGTCCTTGTCCAGGGTAGAGGCAGAAGCCAATACCGCATTGCCTTCGGCAGACAGGATCTGTGCGTAAATGTGACGCGGTGTGCGGTTCACGGTGAGGCGAACGGCGCCCAGCTCACGGATCTTGGCGCGGGCACGACGTGCACGACGCAAGCGAGATGCTTTCTTAACGTTCATATCTATGCCCTATTTACTTCTTCTTGGCCTCTTTGCGATACACGCGTTCATCGGCATAACGGACACCCTTACCTTTGTAGGGCTCCGGCGGACGGAACGCACGGATCTCAGCGGCCACTTGGCCCAGCAGCTGTTTATTGCTGCTCTTAAGTACGATTTCAGTCTGGGATGGCGTTTCCGCAGTCACACCTTCCGGCAACTGATAATCGATCGGATGGGAGAAGCCCAGGGTCAGGTTAACCGCTTTACCGGCGGCTTTCGCACGATAACCAACACCCAGCAACTGCAGCTTCTTCTCGAAGCCCTTGCTTACGCCTATCACCATGTTATTGACCAGAGCACGGGTAGTACCCGCCAGCGCTTTGGCCTGTTTGGAGTTATTGCGCGCGGCAAAAGTCAGCTGGCTTTCAGCCTGGCTTACTTCTACATCACCGTGAATAACCATATCCAGGTTACCGATACCGCCTTTAACAGCGATGTTCTGACCTTTCAGGTCTACGGTAACACCTGCGGGGAGAACTACCGGACTATTTGCTACTCGAGACATTGCAACCCCCGCTTAGAATACGGTGCAAAGCACTTCGCCACCAACACCAGCCTGGCGTGCAGCGCGATCAGTCATCACACCATTAGAGGTGGAAACGATCGCGATACCCAGGCCACCGCGTACGGTAGGCAGAGCTTTTTTACCAGTGTAAGCGCGCAGGCCCGGACGGGAAACGCGATTCAGCTCGGCAATAACCGGCTTGCCCTGGAAGTATTTCAGAGCAATGGTCAGTTCCGGCTTTGCGCCTTCGCTTACATTTAAATCAGTAACGTAACCTTCGTCTTTCAGGACTTTGGCCACTGCTACTTTCAGTTTGGATGATGGCAGGGTGACTTCCGCCTTTCCGCGTGCCAGGGCATTGCGGATGCGAGTCAGCATATCTGCCAACGGATCTTGCATACTCATCTTATGAGACTCCTCAAATCTGCCTTAAACCAGCTGGTAATTACCAGCTGGACTTCACGAGGCCAGGAACATCACCACGCATCGCAGCTTCGCGAAGCTTGTTACGGCACAGGCCGAACTTGCGGTATACAGCGTGGGGGCGACCAGTAATACGACAGCGGCGTTGCTGACGTACCGGGCTTGCATCGCGCGGCATTTTCTGCAGCTTGAGTTGAGCCTCCCACTGCTCCTCTTCGGAAGCAGTGGAACTGGCGATGATCGCCTTCAGCTCTTGACGCTTTTCGGCGTACTTAGCTGCGGTTCGAGCGCGCTTGTTTTCGCGCGCAATCATGGATTTCTTCGCCATGGAATCCTCTTAACCCTTAAAAGGGAAGTTGAACGCTTTCAGCAGCGCACGACCTTGATCGTCGTTTGCAGCTGTAGTGGTAATACAAATATCCAGACCGCGGAGCTTGTCTACTTTGTCGTAGTCAATTTCCGGGAAGATGATTTGCTCAGTCACGCCCATAGAGAAGTTACCGCGGCCGTCGAACTGCTTCGGGCTAATGCCACGGAAGTCGCGGATACGCGGAATCGCGATATCAACCAAACGCTCCAGGAACTCATACATGCGCTCACCGCGCAGAGTTACCTTGCAGCCGATCGGCCAACCGTCGCGAATCTTAAAGCCCGCAATAGACTTGCGCGCTTTAGTAACGATGGGCTTTTGACCAGTAATTGCTGTCATATCGTTGACAGCGTGCTCCAGCACCTTCTTATCACCAATCGCTTCACCAACACCCATGTTGATGGTGATCTTGGTGATGCGCGGCACTGCCATCACATTCTCGAGACCAAGCTCTTCTTTTAGCTTGGCCACGAGGTCCTTAGTGTAGAGCTCTTTAAGCTTTGCCATGATCTACCAACCTGCTTTTGCGTCAAGAGCCTTAGATGGCTTCGCCGCTGGATTTGAAGACGCGAATCTTAGTGCCGTCTTCCAGTACTTTAAAGCCCACCCGGTCAGCCTTCTGGGTGTTAGGGTTGAAGATGGCTACGTTGGAAGCTTGGATAGCAGCTTCTTTCTCAACGATGCCACCAGCAATACCCATCTGTGGGTTTGGCTTTTGGTGCTTTTTGATCATCTGTATGCCGGAGACAATCAGGCGGCCGTCGTTCAGTACTTTACGTACTGAACCACGTTTGCCCTTGTCACGACCGGCGATAACGATCACTTCGTCGTCACGCTTGATCTTGCGCATAACTCTTCTCCGCTCGAGGCCTAGATAACTTCGGGAGCGAGGGAGATGATCTTCATGAACTTCTCACCGCGCAATTCGCGAGTTACCGGACCAAAAATACGGGTGCCAACCGGCGCCAGTTGCTGGTTCAGCAGCACCGCTGCGTTATCGTCAAATTTAATCAGGGAACCGTCCGCGCGACGCACACCTTTTTTGGTGCGAACCACAACGGCGTTCATTACCTGACCTTTCTTCACTTTACCGCGGGGAATGGCTTCCTTAACGGTTACCTTAATAATGTCGCCCACGCCGGCATAACGACGATGGGAGCCGCCCAGCACCTTGATGCACATGACGCGGCGAGCCCCACTGTTGTCAGCTACTTCTAAGTAGGATTCCGCTTGAATCATTGTCTCTCTCCGAAACCTTTCAATTCGGCAGTCAATGCGCTAGGGGTTATACCTTCGCCGCACGCTCTACAATTTTCTGCAAAGCCCAAGATTTGCTCTTGGACAGCGGACGAGATTCCTCGATGGTTACAACATCGCCGATGCTGCAATCATTGTTCTCGTCATGTGCCTTAAGCTTTGTGGACTTGTTTACAATTTTGCCGTAGATCGGGTGCTTAACACGGCGCTCGATCAAAACGGTGATGGTTTTATCCATCTTGTCACTCACGACCTTACCGGTCAGAGTACGCTTCAGTTTTGCTTCAGCCATGATTAGTTACCTGCCTTCTCGGTCAACACAGTCTTTATGCGAGCAATGTCGCGACGAGTCTGCTTCAGCAGATGAGTCTGAGCCAGCTGACCGGTGGACTTTTGCATACGAAGCTTGAATTGAGCTTCGAGCTGGTTCAGCAGTTCCTGGTTCAGCTCTTCAACTGACTTTTCGCGTAGATCTGCAGTCTTCATTACATCACCGAACGCTTAACGAAAGTTGTTTTTACAGGCAGCTTGGCCGCAGCAAGTGCGAAAGCCTCACGAGCCAGCTCTTCGGACACACCCTCCATCTCATAGAGGACTTTGCCCGGCTGGATCTGAGCTACCCAGTATTCAACGCCACCTTTACCTTTACCCATACGGACTTCGAGGGGCTTATTGGTAATTGGCTTGTCCGGAAACACGCGAATCCAGATTTTGCCGCCACGTTTAACGTGACGAGTCATTGCGCGACGAGCCGCTTCGATCTGGCGCGCAGTAATGCGACCGCGACCGATGGCCTTGAGGCCAAACTCGCCAAAGCTCACTTTAGAGCCGCGCTGAGAAAGACCGCGGTTGCGACCCTTCTGTACCTTGCGAAATTTTGTACGCTTTGGTTGCAGCATCTGCGTACCCCTTATTTAGCAGCTTTCTTGCGGGTCTTAGCCGGCTTCTCATCGGGCATTTCGTCACCGATGACTTCGCCTTTAAAGATCCACACCTTGATACCGATGATGCCGTAGGTAGTCATCGCTTCAGCAGTGGCGTAGTCGATGTTGGCACGCAGGGTGTGCAGAGGCACACGACCTTCGCGGTACCATTCGGTACGTGCGATTTCCGCACCACCGAGACGACCACTTACCTGAATTTTGATACCTTCAGCGCCCTGACGCATAGCGTTCTGTACGGCACGCTTCATCGCGCGACGGAACATTACGCGGCGTTCCAGCTGCTGGGCAACGTTCTGGCCAACCAGAGCGGCGTCCATATCAGGCTTGCGCACTTCTTCGATGTCGATGTGCACAGGTACGCCCATCTGCGCACTTACGTCGTTGCGCAGACGTTCTACGTCTTCACCTTTTTTACCGATCACGATACCCGGACGCGCAGTGTGAATAGTCACACGAGCGGTGTTCGCCGGACGTTCGATCTCGATACGGCTCACAGAAGCGTGGGCCAGTTTTTTGCGAATAAATTCGCGAACTTTCAGATCCGTGTACAGCTTGTCTGCGTACTCGTCGCTGCCGGCATACCAAACAGAGGTATGCTTTTTAACGATACCCAGACGAATGCCGGTAGGATGTACTTTTTGTCCCATGGTTTTCTCGCCTGCTCTCTTATTTCTCGGCCACTTTCACAGTGATGTGACAAGTACGCTTAAGAATGCGATCTGCACGACCTTTCGCACGCGGTTTAATGCGCTTCATGGTCATACCTTCGTCCACAAAAATTGTGGAAACCTTCAGCTCGTCAACGTCAGCACCTTCGTTGTGCTCAGCGTTGGCAATGGCCGATTCCAGTACTTTCTTGACGATCGCCGCACCCTTTTTATTGCTAAATGCAAGAATATCCAGGGCTTCTTCAACGCCTTTGCCGCGAACCTGATCAGCTACCAGTCGCGCCTTTTGCGCCGATAGACGTGCGCCGCGTAATTTTGCTGCTACTTCCATCTTTTTAACCTCGGCTTAGCGCTTCTTCGCTTTCTTGTCCGCAGCGTGACCGCGGTAAGTGCGGGTAGCAGCGAACTCGCCCAGTTTATGGCCAACCATTTCTTCGTTAACCAAAACGGGCACGTGTTGACGACCGTTGTGAACGGCAATCGTCAGTCCAACCATTTCCGGCATAATCATGGAACGGCGGGACCAGGTTTTAATCGGTCGACGATCGTTTGCTTCAATCGCCGCCTCCACCTTCTTGATCAAGTGCAGATCAATAAAGGGACCTTTTTTTAATGAGCGTGGCACTGTCGATTCCTCTCTAGCTGCTCAGACATCGCGCGGCTTACTTGCCGCGACGACGTACAATCATCTTATCGGTGCGCTTGTTCTTGCGCGTTTTCTTACCCTTGGTCGGAACGCCCCACGGAGTAACAGGGTGACGGCCACCAGAGGTACGACCTTCACCACCACCGTGCGGGTGATCTACCGGGTTCATCGCCACACCGCGAACGGTAGGACGAACACCACGCCAGCGTGCAGCACCAGCTTTACCCAGCTTGCGCAGGCTGTGCTCGGAGTTGCTCACTTCACCCAGGGTTGCGCGGCACTCAGCGAGAACCTTGCGCATTTCGCCGGAACGCAGACGAATAGTCGCGTACTGGCCTTCACGGGCTACCAGCTGTACAGAAGCACCCGCAGAACGGGCCAACTGAGCGCCTTTACCAGGCTTCAGCTCGATACCGTGAATTACAGAACCCACCGGAACGTTGCGCAGAGGCAGGGTGTTGCCCACAGCAATCGGTGCGGCATCGCCGGACTGAATGGTGGCGCCAGCCTTGAGGCCTTTCGGTGCGATAATGTAACGACGCTCACCATCCGCGTAACAAACCAGAGCGATATGTGCGCTGCGGTTGGGATCGTACTCCAGACGCTCAACTTTAGCCGGGATACCGTCTTTGTTGCGCTTGAAGTCGATTACGCGGTAGTGCTGCTTGTGACCACCGCCGATATGACGAGTGGTGATACGACCGTTGTTGTTACGGCCACCGCTTTTACTCTTGCTCTCTAAAAGAGGAGCGTAAGGAGCACCCTTGTGCAGGTCGGGGTTAACAACCTTAACCAGGTGTCGACGGCCGGCGGAGGTCGGTTTTGTTTTTACAATTGCCATTGTAACAGTCCCCTTTACTCAGCAGCTTCAAAGTTGATGTCGCTGCCTTCGGCCAGGCGAACGTAGGCTTTTTTCCAATCGCTGCGACGGCCCATGCCGTAGCGGGTACGCTTGGTTTTACCTTTAACGTTCACGGTGCGAACCTGCTCAACAGAAACGTTAAACAGCTTTTCAACCGCGGCCTTGATCTCAGCTTTTTCGGCATCGGTGGAAACCTTGAAAACTACCTGGTTGGCGCTATCGGCCAGCACAGCAGCTTTTTCGGAAATTACCGGGCCCAGCAGTACTTTGTAGAGTCGCTCTTGGTTCATCCCAGCACCTCTTCAATTTTCTTGAGCGCAGAAACGGTAACCACGACCTTATCAAAGCGAATCAGGCTTACTGGATCGATCGCCTGCACATCACGAACATCGATTTTGTGCAAGTTGCGAGCGGCCAGGTACAGGTTTTCGCTAACCTCTTCAGTCACGATCAGCGCATCGGACAGGTCAAACTGAGCCAGTTTGCTAACCAGTTGCTTGGTCTTGGGCGCGTCCACATCGAAGGACTCAACCACTATCAAGCGCTCCTGACGAGCCAGCTCAGACAGGATGCAGCGCAGTGCAGCGCGGTACATCTTTTTGTTCAGCTTAACGCTGTGATCACGCGGGTCAGCGGCGAAAGTTACACCACCGGAGCGCCACAGCGGGCTGCGGATAGTACCGGCACGTGCGCGGCCAGTACCTTTTTGGCGCCAGGGCTTTTTACCACCACCGGAAACATCAGAACGGTTCTTCTGCGCCTTGGTACCCTGACGAGCGCCAGCCATGTAGGCGACAACTGCCTGGTGTACCAGATCTTGGTTGAACTCACGTCCGAAAGTCACTTCAGAGACAGCTACTGTGCCTTTAGCGCCTTCGGGAGTAGCGATATTCAGTTCCATATCTAATTCCCCTCAGACTTAGGCTTTTACTGCCGGACGAACGATAACGTTGCCACCGGGAGCACCGGGAACAGCGCCTTTAACCAGCAGCAGGTTGCGTTCGGCATCGACACGAACTACTTCCAGGTTCTGCACGGTTACACGCTCAGCACCCATGTGTCCGGCCATTTTCTTGCCTTTCCATACGCGGCCAGGAGTCTGGCACTGACCGATAGAACCGGGAGCGCGGTGAGACAGAGAGTTACCGTGGGTTGCGTCCTGAGTACGGAAGTTCCAGCGCTTAACGCCACCCTGGAAGCCTTTACCCTTGGAAGTGCCGGTTACGTCGATCTTCTGGCCAGCTTCAAAGCTGCTTACAGTGATTTCAGAACCGATTTCGAAAGTCTCTTCGGAAGCGTCAGTACGCAGTTCGAAAAGATTAGTGCCAGCCTCTACATTGGCTTTGGCGAAGTGGCCCGCTTCGGGCTTGGAGACACGGGAAGCCTTACGGTTACCCACTGCTACTTGAACAGCGGCATAGCCATCGGTTTCCACAGTTTTCACCTGGGTGACGCGATTCGGAGCAACCTCAACAACGGTTACCGGAATGGATACGCCATCTTCAGTGAAGACGCGAGTCATGCCGCTCTTGCGGCCGACAATACCTATAGTCATCTTATTAACCTCTCAGTGCACGGGGCTTTAACCCACTGCGGCCGCCCAATTTCAGAGCGTTACACTACCCAGACCTTTTTCGCCTGGGGTTCGGTAGTTAGTTAAAAGTGTTTAGCCGAGACTAATTTGGACCTCAACACCGGCCGCCAGATCGAGCTTCATCAGCGCGTCGACGGTTTTCTCGGTAGGCTCAACGATGTCCAGCAAACGCTTGTGAGTACGGATCTCATACTGGTCGCGAGCGTCTTTATTAACGTGCGGGGAAATCAGTACGGTGTACTTCTCTTTGCGAGTCGGCAGCGGGATAGGACCGCGAACTTGTGCGCCAGTGCGCTTAGCCGTCTCTACGATCTCCTGAGTAGACGCGTCGATCAGCTTGTGATCGAAGGCCTTCAGGCGAATTCGGATACGTTGACCCTGCATGGAATCAAACTCCAACTTATGAACTAAAGAACGTCCTTTCTCGCAACCCCGAGGGCGGGCGAAAAGGAGCGCGAATTCTACGGGGCGTACAAGAGGCTGTCAACTGTACAGCATGATCAAATTTCAATCGGCTCAAACTACAATGGAGTACCTTAGGTAAATCGAGGGTAACGACATGACTATTGCTGCGAGATTGAGTCAATACTTGAATGACCAGTCAGTTGACTACCACCTAATACAGCATCCCCACACTCGCACCAGTCGAGAAAGCGCCCACGCTGCTCATGTGCGCGAAGACCAGGTAGCCAAGGCAATCCTGTTGCGCGATAAGGAGGGGTTCGTGATGGCGGTAATACCCGCCAGCAGCAGCCTGGATCTACGCGCAGTGCACACTGAAACTGGCCGCAACGACCTGGAGATGGTCGCAGAAAATGAGCTGGGATCGGTCTTCCCAGACTGCGAGCTGGGCGCCCTACCCCCTGTCGGCCAGGCTTATGGCATTACTACTCTGATAGACAGCGGGCTCAGCCGCTGTGAGACGATCTTTTTTGAGGCGGGTGACCACGAAGAACTGGTAGAAATGAATGGACCACAATTCAATAAACTGTTTGCCGGGTGTCGAAGCGCTGATCTTAGTAAGGACTGGCCATAAGCAACCCTAGAAGCAGAAGGATTTGAAATATCAGCCTGAATAAGGCGCCACAAAGAAATGTAATCCTGTGGTGCTGCTCAAGCCAGAGCCACAGGATTCTGACCAGCAAACACTGCCTTCCACCAACCTATCCAATTAGATAAGCACCCCACCAGCTACCAGGCTAGACCAGCAAATCGCTGGGCACAGGGATATTTGTTTTAACTACCACAAACATCTCTGCAAAACACAAAACAAATACATACCCTGAAGAGGTTTTAGCTTGTAAAGCAGGACACCTACGCTACTTAAAGCCCTGCAGAGCCACAATGAGAACACAGCAAATGCTAACGCTCAAAAAGCTATACACAAGATAAAACAACCCCCAATTTAACTCTCTCCAATACGCTATCGCGAATAAATATCCCTCAAATAAAGCCTTTATAAATCTTTATCAAATTGCACAACTACAGCTACGCTCATCATAAATTACGAGGCTAAACTTGAACCTCTCCGACAACCTTTTTTACGGTTTTTCTTTGCAAGCACTTGCCCACAAAACTCTCCCGAGCAGCCAATTCAAATAAACACTTAACAGGCTGCATTGGCGAGAAAAAACAAAAAAATATCGGCAAAAAAAAACCGCAGCGCGTCCGCTGCGGTTTTTTATTTAGATCAAAAGTAACTATTACTCAATGATCTTGGCAACAACGCCCGCACCTACGGTACGACCACCTTCGCGGATAGCGAAGCGCAGGCCGTCTTCCATGGCGATCGGAGCGATCAGGGTAACAACCATTTGAATGTTGTCGCCCGGCATTACCATTTCAGTGCCTTCCGGCAGCTCAACCGCACCAGTTACGTCGGTAGTACGGAAGTAGAACTGAGGACGGTAGCCTTTAAAGAACGGGGTGTGACGACCACCTTCGTCCTTGGACAGGATGTACACTTCCGCTTCAAACTTGGTGTGCGGAGTGATGGAGCCCGGCTTAGCCAGTACCTGACCACGCTCTACTTCGTCACGCTTGGTGCCACGCAGCAGCGCACCGATGTTCTCACCAGCACGACCTTCGTCGAGCAGCTTGCGGAACATTTCAACACCAGTACAGGTAGTGGTGGTGGTTTCTTTAATACCAACGATCTCAACTTCGTCGCCAGTGTTGATTACACCACGCTCTACACGACCGGTTACTACGGTACCACGACCAGAGATGGAGAATACGTCTTCGATCGGCATCAGGAACGGCTGATCTACTGCACGCTCCGGCTCAGGGATGTACTCGTCCAGAGTTTCTACCAGCTTCTTAACAGCGGTAGTACCCATTTCGTTGTCGTCTTCGCCGTTCAGGGCCATCAGAGCGGAACCAACGATGATCGGAGTGTCGTCACCTGGGAACTCGTACTGGTCCAGAAGTTCGCGAACTTCCATTTCTACCAGCTCGAGCAGCTCTTCGTCGTCTACCATGTCCGCTTTGTTCAGGAATACAACGATGTAAGGTACACCTACCTGACGGGACAGCAGGATGTGCTCACGAGTCTGCGGCATGGGGCCGTCAGCAGCGGAACATACCAGGATAGCGCCGTCCATCTGAGCAGCACCGGTGATCATGTTCTTAACGTAGTCGGCGTGTCCCGGGCAGTCTACGTGCGCGTAGTGGCGAGTCGGGGACTCGTACTCAACGTGAGAAGTAGCGATGGTGATACCGCGCTCACGCTCTTCCGGAGCATTGTCGATACCGTCAAAAGCAACAGCGTCACCGCCCCATACTTCCGCACATACGCGGGTCAGAGCAGCGGTCAGGGTGGTTTTACCGTGGTCAACGTGACCGATGGTGCCCACGTTCACGTGGGGCTTGGAACGTTCAAACTTTTCTTTTGCCATCTTTAGATGTCCTCTAGCTAAAAGTTTGCCAAAGGGGCCCCAGCTGTTGGCCCGGCCCCCTTTGAGCAGAAGTTAATTAGGCTTTGTTCTTGGCGATGATCTCATCGGCAACGTTTTTCGGCGCTTCGGAGTACTTCAGGAATTCCATGGTGTAGGTAGCACGGCCCTGAGTAGCAGAACGCAGGTCGGTTGCGTAACCGAACATCTCTGCCAGAGGCACTTCTGCGTTTACCACCTTACCAGCGGGGTTGTCTTCCATACCCTGGATAAGGCCGCGACGACGGTTGAGGTCGCCAACTACGTCACCCATGTTCTCTTCTGGAGTTACTACTTCCACCTTCATCATCGGCTCAAGCAATACCGCGCCACCCACAGAGGAGAGCTTCTTGGTCGCCATAGAACCGGCGATTTTAAACGCCATTTCACTGGAGTCCACATCGTGGTAGGAACCGTCATACAGAGTCGCTTTCAGGCCTAGCAGCGGGTAGCCAGCCAGAACACCGTTTTGCATCTGCTCTTCGATACCTTTTGATACCGCAGGGATATATTCCTTAGGTACTGCACCGCCCACGATTTCGTTAACGAATTCCAGGCCTTCTGCGGACTCATCCTCAGCGGGCTCGAATTTCACCCAAACGTGTCCGAACTGACCGCGACCACCGGACTGACGAACGAACTTACCTTCGATCTCAGAGGTGTTACGGATCGCTTCGCGGTAGGCCACCTGAGGCTTACCGATGTTCGCTTCAACATTGAACTCGCGACGCATACGGTCGACGATGATGTCCAGGTGCAGCTCACCCATACCAGAGATAATGGTCTGGCCAGTTTCTTCGTCGGTCTTCACGCGGAAAGACGGGTCTTCCTGGGCCAGCTTGCCGAGGGCAATACCCATTTTTTCCTGGTCCGGCTTGGACTTGGGCTCAACCGCTACGGAGATTACCGGCTCTGGGAATTCCATGCGCTCCAGAACAATTTTGTTGCTCTCGGCACACAGGGTGTCACCAGTGGTCACGTCTTTCAGACCAATCGCAGCTGCGATGTCACCCGCCAGTACTTCTTTAATCTCTTTACGATCGTTGGAGTGCATCTGCACCATACGACCAACGCGCTCTTTCTTCATTTTTACGGAGTTGTATACCGCAGTACCGCTCTCCAGCTTACCGGAGTAAACGCGGAAGAAAGTCAGGGTACCAACGAAGGGGTCGGTAGCAATTTTGAACGCCAGAGCGGCGAACGGAGCATCATCGTCGGCTTCGCGAGTCTCAACGGTTTCGCCGTCTTCCAGCGTACCTTCGATCGCCTTTACTTCAGTCGGCGCCGGCAGGTATTCGATAACCGCGTCCAGCATGGCCTGCACGCCCTTGTTCTTGAACGCAGAGCCGCCCAGAACCGGTACGATTTCATTGGCCAGGGTACGCTGACGGATAGCTGCCTTGATCTCTTCTTCGGTCAGCTCACCCTCTTCCAGGTACTTTTCCATCAGCTCTTCGCTGGCTTCAGCGGCCGCTTCTACCAGGTACTCGCGCATTTCGTCGCACTCGTCCTGCAGCTCAGCGGGGATGTCAGCGTAGTCGAAGGTCATGCCCTGATCGGCTTCATTCCACAGAATGGCCTTCATTTTCACCAGGTCAACAACACCCTTAAACTCGTCCTCAGCACCGATGGTCATTTGCAGCGGTACGGCGTTCGCGTTCAAACGATCTTTCAGCTGGTCCACAACGTTGCGGAAGTTCGCACCGGCGCGGTCCATTTTGTTCACGAATACCATACGCGGCACGTGGTATTTGTTGGCCTGGCGCCAAACGGTTTCAGTTTGCGGCTGAACACCAGAGGAACCACACAGTACAACAACCGCGCCGTCGAGTACGCGCAAGGAGCGCTCTACTTCAATGGTAAAGTCAACGTGTCCTGGGGTGTCGATGATGTTTACGCGGTGCTGATCGAACTGCTGCTGCATGCCAGCCCAGAAACAGGTGGTTGCAGCGGAGGTGATAGTAATACCACGCTCCTGCTCCTGCTCCATCCAGTCCATGGTTGCGGCGCCTTCGTGCACCTCACCAATTTTGTGGGACAGACCAGTGTAGAAAAGTACGCGCTCAGTAGTGGTGGTTTTACCGGCGTCTACGTGGGCACAGATACCGATGTTACGGTAGCGTGCGATAGGCGTTTTACGTGCCACAGTTGTATCCTCGATATAACGGCAAAAGGCAGCCTGGAAATTTCCGTGCTGCCTTTCGGTATTAATTTCCGATGTTGGTAATCATCAGACTTAGAAGCGGTAGTGAGAGAACGCCTTGTTGGCTTCCGCCATGCGGTGTACATCTTCACGCTTCTTGACCGCGCCGCCCTTGTTCTGAGCTGCATCGATCATTTCATTGGCCAGGCGCTGAGCCATAGACTTCTCGCCGCGTTTGCGGGAGAACTCTACCAGCCAACGCATTGCCAGAGCCGTACGGCGCGAGGGGCGCACTTCTACAGGCACCTGATAGGTCGCACCACCAACACGGCGGGATTTAACTTCCACCATAGGCGCGATGTTTTCCAAAGACTCTTCAAACACTTCGATCGGGTCTTTGTTCAATTTTTCAGAAATAGTATCAAGGGCACCGTATACAATGCGCTCTGCTACTGATTTCTTGCCGCTGATCATGACGTGGTTCATGAACTTGGCTAGGGTGACGTTCCCGAACTTGGGGTCGGGCAGTACTTCGCGCTTAGCGACTACTCGTCTTCTCGGCATGGGAATTGCCTCTCTTCAGGGTTATTCTGAGACGCCGCCGTAAAACCTTACAATCCGGCGAGCTCAGCCTTACTCCGGTTGGAAACCGAAACGCAAATCGTTAAAGGCGATTAACCTTTAGGACGCTTGGCGCCGTATTTAGAACGGCCCTGCTTGCGATCGTTTACGCCGGCACAGTCAAGTGCACCGCGTACAGTGTGGTAGCGCACACCCGGCAGGTCTTTTACACGACCGCCGCGAATCAGTACCACGCTGTGCTCCTGCAGGTTGTGGCCTTCACCACCGATGTACGAAGTTACTTCGTAACCGTTGGTCAGACGCACACGGCAAACTTTGCGCAGTGCGGAGTTCGGCTTTTTCGGTGTAGTGGTGTACACGCGAGTGCAAACTCCACGACGCTGCGGGCTAGCCTGCAGAGCGGGAACGTCGCTTTTTTCGACTTTGCGTTTTCTCGGCTTACGAACCAACTGGTTGATCGTTGCCATTAAAAATCACTCCAAAAATAAAATGCCCCCACCTCTAAAAGTGAGGGCCTGTCGTCTGTGTGTAGCGCCGACCCAGAGGTCGAACGAAACACCCCACATCAGCGGGGGCCGCATTCTATAAGCGACAACCCGCCTAGTCAATCGGCGACAGAAGTAAGTGCTTACATCACAGACAGTCGCCAATATCAGATTGAGCACCGAAGTGCCCCGACCTACCCCACTCCATCATCGGATGGAGTGGAATACGCCTTATTCGCCAGAGGACTTGAGGGCCTCGGTCAGTGCCGCTTCTACCTCTGCTGCAGAAGGACCTTCGCCGAAGGTTTCTTCCAGCTGCAGGTTGCGCTTGCGCTTGCGTTCTGCGTGGTAGGCCAGACCGGTACCGGCCGGAATCAAGCGGCCCACAACCACGTTCTCTTTCAAACCGCGCAGGCTATCTTCTTTACCGGTTACCGCCGCCTCGGTCAGAACGCGGGTAGTCTCCTGGAACGAAGCCGCAGACAGGAAGGACTCAGTGGCCAGAGACGCTTTGGTAATACCCAGCAACAGGCGCTCGAACTGAGCGGGCTGTTTGCCTTCGGCGCGCAACTGCTCGTTCTCTTCGATCACGCGCTGGTATTCCACCTGGTCGCCCTTAATTAAGCTGGAATCGCCCATCTCGAGGATTTCCACCTTGCGCAGCATCTGGCGCACAATAGTCTCGATGTGCTTATCGTTAATACCTACACCCTGGAGACGGTAAACTTCCTGGATCTCGTTAGTGATGTAGCGCGCTAGTTCTTCAACGCCTTTCAGACGCAGAATATCGTGCGGGTTGGACGGGCCATCAGAGATAACCTCACCCTTTTCTACAGTTTCACCCTCGAACACAGTCAGCTGACGGTGCTTCGGAATCAGAACCTCGTAGTGGTCCTTACCGTTGGCCAGCGGCTTGCCATCACGCGGGGTGATCTGCAGACGCACCTTGCCTTTGGTCTCTTTACCGAAGGAAACGGTACCGGAGATCTCCGCCAGGATGGACGGTTCTTTCGGTTTACGCGCTTCAAACAAGTCGGCAACACGGGGCAGACCACCGGTGATGTCCTTGGTACCGCCAGATTCCTGCGGGATACGTGCGATTACGTCACCCACGTTCACCTTGTCACCATTCTTCAGGCTGAGAATTGCACGTGCCGGCAGTGCGTAGTGCGCGGGGGCATTACTGTTGGCCAGAGTCAGTTCTTCACCGTTCTCATCCAACAGAGTTACCGCTGGACGCAGGTCTTTACCTGCCGCCGGACGCTCGGCTGGATCGATAATTTCGATCGAGGACAGACCGGTAATTTCATCGGTCTGCTTGCGGATGGAGAGACCCTCTTCCATACCGGACAGTTTCACCCAACCGGCAACTTCGGTGATGATCGGGTGGGTGTGCGGATCCCACTTGGCCACAATCTGGCCACCATCAACCTCAGCACCCTCATAGACACTGATTACAGCACCGTAAGGCAGCTTGTAGCGCTCGCGCTCGCGCCCAGCGCTATCGGCAATTGCCAACTCACCGGAGCGGGAAACCGCTACCAAGTTGCCAGCTTCGGTCTTAACGGTCTTCACATTGTGCAGACGAACGGTACCGCCCAGCTTCACCTGGATACTGTCTGCGGCAGAAGCGCGGCTCGCAGCACCACCGATGTGGAAGGTACGCATGGTCAGCTGGGTGCCCGGCTCACCGATGGACTGTGCGGCAACAACGCCCACAGATTCACCCGGGTTGGCGCGGTGGCCTCGGGCCAGGTCGCGGCCGTAACACTGGGCACAGATACCGTGTGCAGTAGTACAGGTGATCGGGGAGCGAACCAGAACCTCATCGATACCCATGGCTTCGATGCGCTCTACCCACTTCTCGTCGATCATGGTGCCGGCGGAAACGGCGATTTCATCGCTGCCGGGCTTCAATACATCGCGAGCCACAACACGACCTAGGATACGGTCACCGAGAGATTCGATAACGTCACCACCCTCGATTACCGGCGCCATGGTCAGGCCGTCGTCAGTGCCACAATCCAGTTCGGTAATTACCACGTCCTGAGCAACGTCCACCAGGCGACGGGTCAGATAACCAGAGTTCGCGGTTTTCAGTGCGGTATCCGCCAGACCTTTACGAGCACCGTGTGTCGAGATGAAGTACTGCTGTACGGTCAGACCTTCACGGAAGTTCGCGGTAATGGCGTTCTCGATAATGGAGCCGTCTGGACGGGCCATCAGACCACGCATACCAGCGAGCTGACGAATCTGTGCTTCGGAGCCCCGTGCACCGGAGTCTGCATACATGAAAACAGAGTTGAAAGAGTCCTGCTGGGTCTCTTTGCCCTCTCGGTCAATCACCCTCTCTTTCTTAATGCCCGCCATCATCGCCTGGGTCACCTTATCGTTGGTACGGGACCAAACATCGATGACCTTGTTGTATTTTTCACCCTGGGTTACCAGACCAGAGGCAAACTGGCTTTCAATTTCCTTCACTTCCGCTTCCGCGGATTCGATCAACTGAGCTTTCTCGGCCGGGATTTCGAAGTCGTTCACACCAATGGAGGAACCGGACTTGGTAGAGAAATCAAAACCGGTGTACATCAGCTGGTCGGCGAAGATAACGGTCGCCTTCAGGCCCACCTTACGGTAGCACTCGTTCAGTACACGGGAAATAGACTTCTTCTTCATCGGCTGGTTAACCAGCTCGAAGGGCAGGCCTTCCGGGACAATATTCCACAGCAGCGCGCGGCCTACAGTGGTGTCCTGTACAGAGATGGTTTCGTGTTTCTCACCATCTTCACCCACAATATTTTCGCGGATACGCACTTTAACCTTCGCCTGTAAGCCAACCTGCTTGGCATAAAAGGCACGGCTCACCTCTTTGATATCGGAGAAGGACATACCCTCGCCTTTATCGTTGACGCGCTCGCGGGTCATCCAGTACAGGCCCAGTACCACGTCCTGGGACGGTACGATGATCGGCTCACCATTGGCGGGCGACAGGATGTTGTTGGTGGACATCATCAGCGCGCGGGATTCCAGCTGCGCTTCGATGGTCAAAGGTACGTGTACCGCCATCTGGTCGCCGTCGAAGTCGGCGTTATAGGCAGCACAAACCAGCGGATGTAGCTGGATCGCTTTACCTTCAATCAGTACCGGCTCGAACGCCTGAATACCCAGACGGTGCAGGGTCGGTGCTCGGTTGAGCAGTACCGGGTGCTCGCGGATCACCTCGTCGAGGATATCCCAAACGATGGCCTCTTCGCGCTCCACCATTTTCTTGGCGGCTTTGATGGTAGTGGCCAGACCGCGAGTTTCGAGCTTGCCGAAAATAAACGGTTTGAACAGCTCCAGAGCCATTTTCTTGGGCAGACCACACTGGTGCAGGCGCAGGGTCGGGCCAACCACGATCACGGAACGACCGGAGTAGTCCACACGCTTACCCAGCAGGTTCTGACGGAAGCGGCCCTGTTTACCTTTAATCATGTCAGCCAGGGACTTCAGCGGGCGCTTGTTGGAGCCGGTGATAGCGCGGCCGCGACGGCCGTTATCCAACAGTGCATCGACAGATTCCTGCAACATACGCTTTTCGTTACGCACGATAATATCCGGCGCATTCAACTCGAGCAGACGCTTCAGACGGTTGTTACGGTTGATCACACGACGGTAGAGATCGTTCAGATCGGAGGTCGCAAAGCGGCCACCATCCAGCGGTACCAGCGGACGCAGATCCGGTGGCAGAACCGGCAGAGCCTTCATCACCATCCACTCCGGGTTGTTACCGGATTTGTAGAAGGCTTCCAGCAGCTTCAGGCGCTTGGACAGTTTCTTGATCTTGGTTTCGGAATTGGTCGCTGGGATCTCTTCCCGCAGGCGCTGGATCTCAACCGGCAGCTCAATATCTGCCATCAACTCCTGGATTGCCTCGGCACCCATTTTCGCTTCAAACTCATCGGCGAACTCTTCCATCGCCTCAAAGTACTGCTCATCGTTCAGCAGCTGGCCGCGCTCCAGGGTAGTCATGCCGGGCTCGGTTACCACGTAGGATTCGAAGTACAGCACGCGCTCAATATCGCGCAGGGTCATATCCAGCAACAGGCCGATACGGGACGGCAGGGATTTCAGGAACCAGATGTGCGCAACCGGGCTGGCCAGTTCAATGTGGCCCATACGCTCACGGCGCACCTTGGCTTTGGTGACCTCAACGCCGCACTTCTCACAGATAATACCGCGGTGCTTCATGCGCTTGTACTTACCGCACAAGCACTCGTAGTCTTTTACCGGGCCGAAGATCTTGGCGCAGAACAAGCCTTCACGCTCAGGCTTGAAGGTACGGTAGTTGATGGTCTCCGGCTTCTTCACTTCGCCGTAGGACCAGGAGCGGATCATGTCCGGCGAGGCCAGACCGATACGAATCGCATCAAACTCTTCCAGGTGCTCCTGGGACTTCACCAGATTTAATAAATCTTTCAAGGCCTTTCCTCCACTAGGGGGTAGTCAACCCGGCCGTTACGCCGGGCCGGGCGGGCCGGCAACCCCACTGCTTCCAGGGTGCCGGCGCTTGTCTCAATTCACCTGCGAACAGGCTTTTGCACCAATCGGTCTTACTCGTGCTCGAGCTCGAAGTTCATACCGAGAGAGCGGATTTCCTTAACCAGTACGTTGAAGGACTCCGGCATGCCAGGCTCCATACGGTGGTCGGAATCCACGATGTTTTTGTACATCTTGGTCCGCCCTTCCACGTCGTCTGATTTGACCGTGAGCATTTCCTGCAGGGTGTATGCGGCGCCGTAGGCTTCCAGCGCCCACACTTCCATCTCCCCGAAACGCTGACCACCGAACTGTGCCTTACCACCCAGCGGCTGCTGAGTAACCAGGCTGTAGGAGCCAGTGGAACGCGCGTGCATCTTGTCGTCCACCAGGTGGTTCAGCTTCAGCATGTACATGTAGCCCACGGTAACCGGACGCTCGAAAGCATCACCGGTACGACCGTCGTGCAGAGTGATCTGGCCGGAATCAGGGATATCGGCGAGGCGCAGCAATTGCTTGATCTCGCTCTCATCGGCACCGTCGAATACCGGGGTCGCCATGGGTACACCGCGACGCAGGTTTTGCGCCATGGTCATGACTTCCTGATCGGAGAACTGATCCAGTTCTTCCTTGCGACCGCCTGTGGAGTTGTAGACCTCTTCCAGGAATCCGCGCACCTTGGCGACTTCCTGCTGCTCCTTGATCATCTTGTCGATTTTGACGCCAAGACCTTTAGCAGCCATACCCAGGTGCATTTCCAGAACCTGACCAACGTTCATCCGCGAGGGAACACCCAGTGGGTTCAGAACGATGTCTACCGGCTCACCGTTTTGGTCGTAAGGCATGTCTTCAACGGGCTTGATTACGGAGATCACACCCTTGTTACCGTGGCGACCGGCCATCTTGTCGCCCGGCTGGATGCGGCGTTTGATCGCTAGGTAGACCTTGACGATTTTCAATACGCCCGGAGCCAGGTCATCGCCGGACTCCAGTTTTTTCTTCTTGTCTTCAAAGGCTTCGTCGAGCAGCTTGCGACGCTCTTTCAGCTGTACTTCTGCCTTCTCCAGCTGCTCGTTGAGACCCTCGTCTTCCATGCGCAGCTTGAACCAGTCTTCACGCGGCAGAGTGGCGAGTACTTCAGTAGTGAGCTCCTGGCCCTTGCTGATACCTTTACCACCGGCAGCCTTCTGGCCCAGCAGTGCTTGCTGCAGACGCTCAAAGGTAGCGCCTTCGACAATGCGGTATTCCTCATTCAGGTCCTTGCGAACCTCATCCAGCTGCGCCTTCTCAATATCGATGGAACGCTGATCTTTCTGCAGGCCGTCACGGGTGAACACCTGAACGTCAATCACGGTACCACGGGTGCCACTGGGCGCGCGCAGGGAAGTGTCTTTAACGTCGGAAGCTTTTTCACCGAAGATTGCACGCAGCAGCTTCTCTTCTGGGGTCAGCTGTGCTTCGCCTTTAGGAGTAACCTTACCGACCAGGATATCGCCGGCACCTACTTCCGCACCGATATATACAATGCCGGACTCGTCCAACTTATTCAGCGCAGACTCGCCCACATTGGGGATATCCGCAGTGATCTCCTCACTACCCAGTTTGGTATCTCTGGCAATACAGGTCAGTTCCTGGATGTGAATAGTGGTGAAGCGGTCTTCCTGTACAACGCGCTCACTAATGAGGATGGAGTCCTCAAAGTTGTAACCATTCCAGGGCATAAAGGCGATGCGCATATTCTGGCCTAGAGCCAGCTCACCCAGGTCAACAGAAGGACCATCGGCAAGGATATCGCCGCGGGTTACGCGATCACCAGTGTTAACAATCGGACGCTGATTGATACAGGTATTCTGGTTGGAGCGGATGTATTTGGTCAGGTTATAAATATCTACACCTGCATCACCGGCTTCCACCTCAGCGTCCGCCACGCGGACTACCACACGGCTGGAATCAACACGCTCAATCACACCGCCACGCTTGGCTACCACACATACCCCGGAGTCGCGCGCTACTGTGCGCTCCATACCGGTGCCTACTAGCGGCTTTTCAGCACGCAGGGTCGGTACCGCCTGACGCTGCATGTTCGAGCCCATCAATGCACGGTTGGCGTCATCGTGCTCAAGGAACGGGATCATCGCCGCAGCGACAGAAACCACCTGCTTGGCGGAAACATCCATATACTGGATTTCACCCGGTGCTTTCAGGGTAAATTCGCCATGGTGACGCACGCTGATCAGGTCATCAATGAAGTTGCCGTTGTCATCTACTTCCGCAGACGCCTGGGCAATAATGTAATTTGCTTCATTGATCGCTGACAGGTAAGCGATTTCGTCGGTTACCTTGCCATCAACCACTTTGCGATAAGCACTCTCGAGGAAACCGTAGTGGTTAGCGCGAGCGTAAGTGGCCAGGGAGTTGATCAGACCGATGTTCGGTCCTTCCGGCGTCTCAATCGGACATACGCGGCCGTAGTGCGTCGGGTGCACGTCGCGCACCTCAAAGCCAGCGCGCTCACGGGTCAAACCACCTGGGCCCAGTGCGGAAACACGACGCTTGTGAGTCACTTCCGACAGCGGGTTGTTCTGGTCCATAAACTGGGACAGCTGCGAGGAACCGAAGAATTCCTTCACGGCAGCGGCAACCGGCTTGGCATTGATCAGGTCCTGCGGCATCAGGCCTTCGGACTCCGCCATGGACAGGCGCTCTTTGACCGCGCGCTCCACACGTACCAGACCAACGCGGAACTGGTTCTCGGCCATCTCACCAACGGAGCGCACGCGGCGGTTCCCCAGGTGATCGATATCGTCCACCATGCCCTGACCGTTACGGATATCGATCAAGGTCTTCAGTACATCGACGATATCTTCTTTGCTCAGGGTACCTTCGCCAGTCTCGTCTTCACGGCCCAGGCGACGATTGAACTTCATGCGACCAACGGCGGACAGATCGTAGCGCTCGTCGGTGAAGAACAGGTTTTCAAACAGGGATTCCGCAGATTCCTTGGTGGGCGGCTCGCCTGGGCGCATCATGCGGTAGATCTCTACCAGCGCTTCCAGCTGAGTGCGGGAAGGCTCTGCACGCAGGGTATCGGAGATAAACGGTCCACGGTCTAGATCATTGGTGTACAGCGTTTCGAAAGTCTTAATATTGAGCGTGCGTAACTGGGCGATTACTTCAGCGGTAATCTCAGCATTACACTCAACTGCAATTTCACCAGTAGACTCATCGACAATATCGTGAGCCAGAATACGGCCAAACAGGTATTCCAGTGGCGCGTCCAGCTTTTCTACGCCGGCTTTCTCCAGCTGGCGAATATGACGCGGGGTGATACGACGCCCCTCTTCCACAATCACCTTGCCCTGGCCATCTTTAATATCAAAAGAGGCCACGTCACCGCGCAAGCGGGAGGGAATCAGTTCCAGGCTAACGCGGTCTTCCTGCAGTTCAAACTTGCTGGTCTCGAAGAACATCTCCAGCATTTCCTGGGAGCTATATCCCAGTGCACGCAACAGAATTGTCGCAGGCAGTTTGCGGCGGCGGTCGATACGAACGAATACCAAGTCCTTTGGATCGAATTCGAAGTCCAGCCAGGAGCCACGATAAGGAATTACACGCGCGGCGTACAGCAGCTTACCGGAGGAATGGGTCTTGCCTTTGTCGTGATCGAAAAATACACCTGGGGAACGGTGTAGCTGGGATACGATAACACGCTCAGTACCATTAATTACAAAGGTACCGTTGTCGGTCATGAGCGGGATTTCGCCCATGTAAACTTCCTGCTCTTTGATGTCCTTAATGGACTTATTCGCAGACTCTTTATCGTAAATAATCAGGCGCACACGTACACGCAGCGGACAGGCGTAGGTCACGCCGCGCAGAGTACATTCCTTAACATCGAAAGCGGGCTTACCCAGTGTGTAGCTCACGTACTCCAGAGCGGCATTGCCTGAATAGCTGACAATCGGAAATACGGATTTAAACGCCGCCTGCAGGCCGACATCTAAGCGATCGTCGGGGCGCTTGTCGGCCTGTGTAAAATTGCGATATGAATCCAGCTGTATCGCAAGCAGGAAGGGCACATCCATGACCTTAGGCAGTTTGCCAAAATCCTTGCGGATACGTTTTTTCTCAGTATATGAGTAAGCCATTCAAATTCCCCAGCTTGATCAGTGACAAGACTTCGTGGGACTCCATTCGGGAGCCCCTCCGGGCGAGAAGCCTCTGAACAACACAGATTGCCTGCGCTGTTCAGAAACCTCTCCGCTTGCTTTCGGGCAGCGCAACTGCGCTATGGTTAAATGAGGTTTGCCACGGTTTTATACCGCCGGCACCGCTAAAACCTCAGTACCGCAAACGGCAAAAAGGCCGGCGGACAAAAGTCCACCAGCCTTACCGCTATGTGTCGTTTTAGGCGACCAATAGCGGGAATCGCAACAACCGAATTACTTCAGTTCTACAGTTGCGCCAGCTTCTTCCAGCTCTTTCTTAGCGGCTTCAGCTTCGTCTTTGGTTGCGCCTTCTTTCAGCGGGCTTGGAGCGCCGTCAACCAGTGCCTTGGCTTCTTTCAAGCCCAGGCCGGTGATGCCGCGAACAACCTTGATCACGTTCACTTTCTTGTCGCCTGCAGAAGTCAGAACTACGTCGAAAGAGTCTTTCTCTTCAGCGGCAGCTTCGCCACCAGCCGGGCCGGCTACAACTGCTGCTGCAGCAGTTACACCGAACTTCTCTTCCATTGCTTCGATCAGCTCAACAACGTCTTTAACAGACATTTCGGCAACAGCGTTGATGATATCTTCTTTAGTCAGAGACATGAGTCATTACCTGAATTGGTTTGAGCAGTAGCTGCTCGTATTTCGTTTTGAAACCGCGATTCGCTAAAGCGAATACAATTACGCAGCTTCCTGCTCTTTTTGGTCGCGAACGGCCGCAATAGTGCGGACCAGCTTGCCAGCAGATGCTTCTTTCAACACGCTCATCAGCTTGGCGATCGCCTCGTCGTAAGTCGGCAGGCTTGCCAACAATGCGACGTCGGTGATCGCGCCTTCGAAGGCAGCACCTTTCAGTTCCAGCTTGTCATTGCCCTTGGCGAACTGGCTCAGGATGCGCGCGCCGGCACCTGGGTGTTCGTTAGAGAATGCAATGATGCTAGGACCTACGAATTTGTCAGTCAGACATTCGTAATCGGTTCCTGCCAGAGCGCGACGCGCCAGAGTATTGCGGACGACTTTCAACCAAACGCCGTTCTCGCGAGCCTCTTTGCGCAGGGCAGTCATGTCATTTACGGTAACGCCGCGGGAATCCGCAACTACCGCAGACAGAGCACCCTCAGCAGCTTGCTGGACATCTGCGACAATCGCTTTCTTGTCTTCGAGTCCAATAGCCATAGTGTCACTCCTGGATTTGAAAAAAACCGGGCTCAAAGCCCGATCCGTTCCGGTGCATAAAGCTCAAATCCAGTAAAAATACTGGTTTGGGCGACACCGTCTGCGTAGGCTCAAACCTCTCAACGACCAACCTGGCCGAGATTTGGATTAAGCCGGACACGTTAAACCTCAACGCATCTGGCACCTACGGTCTTTGACGGCCCACATTTCTGCCTAAGCATCAAGTGGACCCCAAAGTTCGATTTACCATACGCCAACAGTGTCAGCGCACAGCTTCAATTAGATGTTCAGGGAAGACTGGTCGATAACCAGACCTGGGCCCATAGTGGTGCTCAGGGTGATCTTCTTCAGGTACACACCTTTTGCAGAAGCCGGCTTGGCCTTCTTCAGGTCTGCTACCAGAGCTTCCAGGTTCTCTTTCAGCAAGTTCGCATCGAAAGCAACTTTGCCGATACCACCGTGGATGATGCCGCCTTTGTCAGCGCGGAAACGCACCTGACCAGCTTTGGCATTTTTAACTGCGGTAGCAACGTCTGGAGTTACAGTGCCAGTCTTCGGGTTCGGCATCAGGCCGCGCGGGCCGAGGATTTGACCCAGCTGACCTACAACGCGCATCGCATCGGGAGAAGCGATTACTACGTCGAAGTCCATCTTGCCCGCTTTAACGTCGGCAGCCAGCTCGTCCATACCGATCAGGTCAGCGCCCGCTTCTTTAGCGGCATCAGCGTTTGCACCCTGGGTGAAAACAGCTACGCGAACTTCTTTACCAGTACCGTGCGGCAGAGTGGTCGCACCGCGAACAGCCTGGTCGGATTTACGCGGATCGATACCCAGGTTTACAGAAGCGTCTACAGTCTCTGCAAACTTAACGTTGGACAGCTCTTTCAGCAGAGCTACGGCTTCTTCGATGCCGTATGCTTTACCAGCTTCAACTTTCTCAGCGATTACGCGCTGACGCTTGCTCAATTTAGCCACTTAGAGACCCTCCACTTCGATACCGGCACTGCGTGCGGAACCGGCGATGGTGCGCACGGCCGCGTCCATATCGGATGCAGTCAGGTCAGCCTTTTTCATTTCTACGATCTCTTCGATCTGAGCGCGGGTAACCTTACCGACCTTGTCGGTATTCGGGCGACCGGAACCACTCTTGATCTTGGCGGCCTTGCGCAGCAGTACTGCGGCGGGCGGAGATTTCATGATGAAGGTGAAGGAGCGATCGCTGTATACAGAGATCACAACCGGCACCGGCAGACCCGGCTCAAGGCCTTGAGTCTGGGCGTTGAACGCCTTACAGAATTCCATGATGTTCACGCCGTGCTGACCCAGTGCAGGACCAACGGGCGGACTTGGGTTGGCCTGACCGGCCTTAACTTGCAGCTTGATATAAGCTTCTACTTTCTTAGCCATTACAGCTCTCCTCTAGATGGGTGGTAACGCCCGCTACACCTAACCGTTAATGGTTACTGCAACTGGCTCCCCGCCCCGACCAATAAAATCTATTTTCCGGGGACGCGAAAACCCCCTTCCACCTTGCGGCGAAAGAGGGCAAAAAATTTATACTGGAATCAGGTTTTCTCTACCTGACTGAACTCCAGTTCAACTGGGGTGGAGCGTCCAAAGATCAACACAGCCACTCGCAAGCGACTCTTCTCGTAGTTGACCTCTTCGACCACACCGTTGAAATCATTAAACGGACCATCGATAACCCGAACCATTTCACCTGGCTCAAATAGGGTCTTGGGCTTGGGCTTATCGGCGGAATCGTCGATTCGATTCAGGATAGCCTGCGCTTCGCGATCAGTGATCGGGGCCGGCCTATCCGCCTTGCCTCCGATAAAACCGAGCACTCGAGGAGTTTCTTTTACCAAGTGCCAAGTATCGTCATTCAGTTCCATTTCCACCAGGACATAACCGGGGAAGAACTTGCGCTCACTCTTGCGCTTTTGCCCTGCTCGCATCTCCACCACTTCTTCGGTGGGAACCAGCACTTCACCAAACAGGTGATCCATTTCGTGCAGCTCAATTCGCTCCTTGAGAGAGCTAGCTACACGCTTCTCATAGCCCGAGTAAGCCTGGACCACATACCAATGCTTTGACATGTATCAACCTTTAGCCGATGAGTTTGGATGCCGCCCAACCTAAAGCGGAGTCCAGCGCCCAGAGAATTAGCGCCATAATCAACACAAAAACCACCACAATCACAGTCGTCTGGGTGGCCTCTTGACGAGTCGGCCAAACCACGCGCCTGACTTCCGTTTGCGCTTCGCGCAACAGTTGCCAGAGTGCATTACCCTTCGCAGTATTCACCGCGACAACCAGGGCAGCCAGGCAGATTGCAGTCACTGCCAGCACGCGGTAAATCAGGGGGAATTCGGCATAATAAGAATTGCCCGCCACAGCACCACCAACCAGCAGCACTATTAGCAGCCATTTCAGGCCGTCAAGACGAAAGGTTTTCGCTTCTGCTTTAGCATTCATATATGAAGCCCTTAGCGCACTACAGATAAGCCCTTAGTGCTCAAAAACACAAAAGCCCCACTGACAAGTAGGGTCTTGCGACACCCCTAAACTTATTTCAAGTGGAGTGTTTAAAATGGCAGGCCAGGAGGGACTCGAACCCCCAACACCCGGTTTTGGAGACCGGTGCTCTACCAATTGAACTACTGGCCTGTACAGCTTGGGTGCATTAGCACCCGAAGATAAAGAGGGCTACAGACCACCCTCTTATCTACTGCGCCACCAGGGAACCCTGGCGACACGAAGATCAAAGATTACTCAATGATCTTAGCAACAACGCCCGCACCTACGGTACGACCACCTTCGCGGATAGCGAAGCGCAGGCCGTCTTCCATGGCGATCGGAGCGATCAGGGTAACAACCATTTGAATGTTGTCACCCGGCATTACCATTTCAGTGCCTTCCGGCAGCTCAACCGCACCAGTTACGTCGGTAGTACGGAAGTAGAACTGAGGACGGTAGCCTTTAAAGAACGGGGTGTGACGACCACCTTCGTCCTTGGACAGGATGTACACTTCCGCTTCGAACTTGGTGTGCGGAGTGATGGAGCCCGGCTTAGCCAGTACCTGACCACGCTCTACTTCGTCACGCTTGGTGCCACGCAGCAGCGCACCGATGTTCTCACCAGCACGACCTTCGTCGAGCAGCTTGCGGAACATTTCAACACCAGTACAGGTAGTGGTGGTGGTTTCTTTAATACCAACGATCTCAACTTCGTCGCCAGTGTTGATTACACCACGCTCTACACGACCAGTTACTACGGTACCACGGCCAGAAATGGAGAATACGTCTTCGATCGGCATCAGGAACGGCTGATCTACTGCACGCTCCGGCTCAGGGATGTACTCGTCCAGAGTTTCTACCAGCTTCTTAACAGCGGTAGTACCCATTTCGTTGTCGTCTTCGCCGTTCAGGGCCATCAGAGCGGAACCAACGATGATCGGAGTGTCGTCACCTGGGAACTCGTACTGGTCCAGAAGTTCGCGAACTTCCATTTCTACCAGCTCGAGCAGCTCTTCGTCGTCTACCATGTCCGCTTTGTTCAGGAATACAACGATGTAAGGTACACCTACCTGACGGGAAAGCAGGATGTGCTCACGAGTCTGCGGCATGGGGCCGTCAGCTGCGGAACATACCAGGATAGCGCCGTCCATCTGAGCAGCACCGGTGATCATGTTCTTAACGTAGTCGGCGTGTCCCGGGCAATCTACGTGCGCGTAGTGGCGAGTCGGGGACTCGTACTCAACGTGAGAAGTAGCGATGGTGATACCGCGCTCACGCTCTTCCGGAGCATTGTCGATACCATCAAAAGCAACAGCGTCACCGCCCCATACTTCCGCACATACGCGGGTCAGAGCAGCGGTCAGGGTGGTTTTACCGTGGTCAACGTGACCGATGGTGCCCACGTTCACGTGGGGCTTGGAACGTTCAAACTTTTCTTTTGCCATTGCAGCCTCCTAATATAGATGAGCCGCTAACGGCACCACCCACGTACAGAACATGCGCATCCGACCCGGAAAAGCCCGACCCCGGACACAAACAACCGCAAGAGCTCTCACTCTTGCGGCTATTAAAAAATGGAGCTCATGGGCGGATTTGAACCGCCGACCTCACCCTTACCAAGGGTGTGCTCTACCCCTGAGCTACATGAGCAAATCAACGCCTTCCTAGGCGACCACAAGGCTTGCCATTTTGGAGAGCATTCCAGCCGAACCCATAATTGGAGCGGGCAGCGGGAATCGAACCCGCATCATCAGCTTGGAAGGCTGAGGTTCTACCATTGAACTATGCCCGCTTGCGGGAGCCTCCAGACAAAACTACCTGTCTTGCCGGCAACACCTTACGGTGTAAAAAAATGGTGCAGGGGGGTGGATTCGAACCACCGAAGCTTTCGCGTCAGATTTACAGTCTGATCCCTTTGGCCACTCGGGAACCCCTGCCTCAATGCGGGGTGCATTTTCTACACCTTCCGCCGCGCTGTCAACATTTTTTTCTTTAAATTTCACAGACTTAGCTGAAAAATCTAATGTCGAGCAGCGCCGGGATAAAAATGGAGCTGGCGAGAGGAGTCGAACCCCCGACCGGCTGATTACAAGTCAGCTGCTCTACCAACTGAGCTACGCCAGCCCTATCCCGTCCATTGCCGAAGTTGAATAGTCACCCTCGTCAATGGAGGCGGGATTCTATGGGAAGTTATCCCGACACGCAACACCCTTCTTGCAGAAAAATCAGAATTTTTATGTCGCCTGTTGCCACGTATAGAAAAATACGGTGAACCTTGTTTCACGGCTGGGGACCTAGACCTCTAGCCCAACCCCATCAACCGGACACTTCTGCACAAAGATTACGGCGACGATCCAGCTCGGGATGCTCTTGCTGCAACTGCAACCAAAAATCCGGGGCTAAACTATCTGAGGCGCCTGGCGCCAATACGATCCAGCGTTCGGCGTGGGTCTGAGGCTCCTCGCGGAATTGAGCCCGTATGCCTTTCTCAATCAACTCACCTGTCAGAGATTCAGCACGCGAACGCTTGCTGAAAATGCCAAAGGAAATACCATCAGCCAACGCACCTTTGGGGATCACATAACTATCTATTCCCTGTGCCTGCAATTCTCGTAAACGGTTGTAGGCTTCTCGCCTGGAATTCAATGGTGGCAGAAAAACCCAGTAACGCATCTGCCCTTGCATCTCCACATCTCGCAATACGGCAGAAACCTGCAGGGACTTTAAGCGCTGTACTATCGCCTCTCCAAGTGACTCCTCCGCAAATGGGCCAAGCAAAGTGCAGAGCTGCTCAGTAGAGCTTGCCTTTGCGGGCGACATGGGAGCCACCGGCAGAGGAGACAGCTCCTGCGGAGATATTTCATTGACCAGGGCAATACTCTGGACCTGTACCTCCGCCCTTTTATCGGCAACCCTTATTCTCTCTTTATCAGAGGTTGAAGTACCAACAAACCAAGCAAAGACACCGAAATTCAACAGTATTAAGAAAAGAGCTATCCAGCGCATAGGGTGTTATTTGTTTCAGGGATTACTTAACGCCAAGCCATCCATTACCAGCTCAGGAACCAAATGGTGCTCCCGCTGATAAAGAGCTGACAGCACTGGGGCATCGCCGCCTGTCAACCACAACAGCGGTTCTTCAGCACAGTATTCACGCAACTCTTCCAGTGCACGATCGATGGCACCAAGCACCATAAGCAGGAGGCCGCGGTTTATGGCTTCATCGGTACTGCGGCCTGCACCGAGGGACTCCGTTAGAGCAATATCCTGCGCACTTTTAGCCGCATGAGTATCCAGATACAAAGAACGTTGCATAAGGCCGACACCAGGGACAATGTAGCCCCCTAAGTGACGCCCGCTATTGTCGACCAAATCCAGAGTGACCGCGCTGCCACAGTCGACAATTAGGGCCGCCCGCCGCTCTCGATCATAGGCAGCCAGCATAGCCAGCCAGCGATCAGTGCCGAGCAGGCGGTGATTATCATAGCCACAAGCTACACCAGCGCATTCCAGCAGAACCTGGGAAAACTCCACCTCAAGTGAAAACAACTTCTGAATATGCCCGATCAGCGTCTCCGCAACTTGCGGTCCCGCCACATTGACCACGCGTACTCTCCGCGGGTCCAACAGATCCCACCCATCGGGCAAATGCCCATCGCGCAGATCAGCAGTCATAAAGCTACCCCTGGCGCTCACCTGTAATTCATCTAACAGGCGCCACTTGCCCCGGGTATTACCGATATCCAGTTCGAGAATCAAACCTGCCCCCGTAAAGAAATCTCACCACCATGGAAGTGTTGCACTTGCCCGTCCATATTTAACTTCAAAGCACCCTTTTCACTAACGCCAACTGCAACTCCGCGCCAGGTTTGACTACCTGCCTGCAGAGTAACCTTTTGCCCAGCAAACTGATCCAGCTTCATCCAGGCTTCACGGTAAGCAACAAAACCTTGTTCGGTATAGCTGTATAAAAGCGGTAGCAGCTCAGTCAGAATCGCTGCCACCAATTGATTGCGAGATATTCCGGGCTTCACTTGTTGCAAGTCTGCCCATGGCTGATCTATTGCCGTGGCAATCTCACTTCGCAGGCCACTATTTAAGCCAATACCAATCACCACAGCACAGCGATCCGTAAGATCGCCTTTAAGCTCCAGTAAAACACCAGATAACTTTCGACCGCGACACCAAACATCATTTGGCCATTTGAGGCGAACATCTGGCACCGAAAAGCGCTCCAATGCCCGGGCAATAGCCACCCCAACGGCGAGGCTCAACCCTTCGAGGCATTGCACCCCCCCATTGAACTCCCACCCAATGGATAGGCTGATGCCCGTCCCATAGGGGCTAACCCATTGCCGACCACGACGACCGCGGCCGGCACTCTGCCGCTCGGAGAGCAGTGCAACCCCGTGCCCTCTTCCCTCCTCCATGAGTGATAGCAACTGGGTATTGGTCGAGTCCACCTCATCAAATAGCATCAACTCTCGCAATAGCGCCCCGGCTTGCTCACCCAATGTGCTGTAAATTTTTTCTGAGGACAGGAGCTCCAAACCACCAGGCAAGCGATAGCCTTGCCCCTTAATGGACTCCAAAGCCAATCCGTACTGCTCTAGCTTCTGTAACTGCTTCCAAACCGCAGCCCGGCTTACTCCTAGAGCCAATCCGAGCGCCTCGCCAGAGTGCGTCTCGCCATCAGCCAATAATTCCAATACTGGGCGCAATGGTTCCAGTGGACTTTTCTTAATAGTGTCTAGCAAGGTAATTAACTTTTTAAATAGCGACGGAAATAGCGGTGCCCTAAGCTGGTCAGCACTTCATAACCTATGGTGCCAGCGTATTCAGCCACCTCATCTACGGTCAGGTCTTTATTCAGTATCTCAATTGATAGGAGGGATTCCCGCTCCTCTTGAGAGAGAGCAGAAATATCAAAAGTTGTGGAATCCATGGAAATCCGGCCAATTATCGGCAGTTGGCGGCCATAGGCCCAGCCACAACCGCGCCCTCCCTGAGCCCGGATTATCCCATCGGCATATCCACCACGGGCTACCGCCAACCAGCTGCCCGCTGCTATTTGTTGGGTAGCTCCATAGCCTACCCATTGTTCACGACTGACAAATCGCTTTTGCACGATAGGCAGACTGAGTGCCACAGCTGAGCGCATAGGGTTTGTGGTCCCGGGTATTGGATTGACGCCATAAAGCGCAGAGCCCGGCCGCGCAATATCAAAGTGATACTCTTCACCTAGGAAAATACCCGATGAATTGGCGAGACTCAGCTGAACCTCAGGGCACAGGGCCCTCAATCTTTCCCCAGCCGCTTTAAAGCTACGCAACTGAATATTGTTTTGTGGATGCTGAGGTTCATCCGCACAGGCAAGGTGGCTCAGCAAAATACGAATATCCGCCGAGCGCAACAACTGACTATCTCTTAGCAGTAGGTCAAACTCTTCGGGAGACATACCCAGGCGAGTCATACCCGAATCTATCTTTACCGCACAAGGCGCCTTAATCCCCTCGCTAACGGAAATATCCACCCAGTTGCGCAACTGCTCTAGTGTGAAAAGTGTCGGCATTAATCCTGCACGTGCACATTCCAGCTCTGCCCCGGTGCGCACCCCAGTCAAGATAACAATGCGAACGCTATTACCCAGCTCTTTACGCAGGCGCTCCCCTTCCGTTTGCGTTGCCACAAAAAAGTCTCGGCAACCCTGTCTATACAGAACCGGCACTACCTGATTCATACCAAGGCCATAGGCATCCGCTTTGACTACTGCGCCACAGCGAGTACCCGCTGCCAGTCGCTTAGTCAGATCCAGGTAGTTGTCAGCAATGGACTGCAAATTGATACTCAGCAGACCCTCGCGAAAATCGTTCATGCCATTACAACTCTCAGTTCACCAGCTAGGTTGCCCCAAGTAAGCTTTCACGCCGTAAAGCACGGGCACCTACTAATATACACAGCCCGACCAAAGAAAGGGTGACCAGGGAACCAGCTATCACCAGGGAGACAGAAACGGACTCCCCAGCCATTAATGCACTCAACCACTGCTGCTGCCCGATAAGTGGAGTCAACTGCCACAAGGGCGAGTCCAGTTCAATATTGGACAATTTCAATACAATTAACAGTGTGACAGGTAGAGCCTGTAAAATACTCAGCTGAATCTGGGCATCTTTAAAAGAACGGGAACGCAGAGATAGCAGAATCTGCAATACCGCAACCAGAAGTGCTAAGGGCAGTAAAATAAGACTTATCCCCATCAGTTCATTGATGCCAGCTGAAAAGTGGACACCAATCTCAGCCAAGGGAAGCAAGCTCAGTGATACAGTTAAAACTGCCAGAGAAAGAAGTGCACCAAACCAACCGATACTGGTAACGGCTACAGCTTTCGCCACCACAAGTTGCCAGCTGTTTATAGGCTGCTGTAATAATACCTCGATGGTCATGCGCTCACGCTCCCCAGCAGAAGTATCAATAGAAGGGGCCGCACTACACACTAGCAGTGCCATTATCAGTAACAAGGGAACCATCAGTCCCCAAATTGCCAATCCTCGACTGGACGGCGTACTGACATCCCGCACCTCAAGCTGCCACGGTGCTAAAACCTGAGTTGCTAAACCTCTGGCCGCTAAACGCTGCCGCACAATCACCTGCTGAAATAGCGCCAACTGCTGCTGCACCAGCTGCCCAGCACGCCCCGCAGACTGATCTGCACTATTTACATACAGATAAATCTTGGGAGACAACAGGCTTCGATAATCTTCAGTAAAGTTTTGCTCTATTCGCAAAACCACATCATATGTATCTGCTAAAAGCGCTTGAGGAGCCCCATCTTGTAAGCGCTCAATTCGCAAGTCCCCTGTCTGTAACTGCTCCTCCAACAGCGGCGCATACTCAGCCCCAATAATAGCTACATCAAAGGAGGTATCAGACATTACTTTCAAAGATAAAGCGCCACTACTAATGATCAACACAGGGAACAATAAGGTGAAACCTAGCGTGATCATTAGGGCGCGTCGATCACGCCAAACTTCGCGTAACTCTTTAAGAAGTAATGCTCGCATCTGCAGAGAAAATAGATTTTTAAAAATCATCCTACCGGCTCACCGCATTTGTCTTTTTCTAACAAATTCCCATAGGCAAGCTCCACAAAGCTATCCTCAAGGCTTGCGGAGCCAGTCTGTTGTATAAGTTCATCCGGGGTCCCGTTCCCCACTATCGAACCTCCCGCCATAACTAGAACTCTGTCGGATAGCTCGAGCACTTCAGCCATAATATGGCTGGAAAATAAAACAGCAGTTCCCTCTGCCCTCAAGCGCAAAATCGTCTTACGTAACAGGCGAGCAGCAAGTATATCCAACCCCCGGGTTGGCTCATCGAGCACCAAGTGACTCGGACGATGCACCAATGCTCTAGCGAGAGAAACTTTCATCCGCTCTCCCTGAGAAAACCCCTTGGTTCGGCGATTCCACAGGTTCGATAGCTCTAATTCTTCCTTAACCGATTGCAGTGCAAATTCTAATTCTGACCCAGTCAGCCCTTGAGCACAGGCAAAAAAGGATAAATATTCTGCAACAGTGAGCCGCTCATAAAGCCCCTCCCTATCACCTACAATACCAAGCTGCCTACGAGCACCTTTTGGATTTTTACAAGGGTCTATATCACCAACAAAAACTTTACCGTTATCTGCCTTCAAAAGACCGGCAATAATTCTCAGGCACGTGGTCTTCCCTGCACCGTTAGCACCAAGCAAGGCCGTTATCTGGCTATTCGGCACAGAAAAGCTAAGATTGCGCAGTATAGAAACCCCAGAAAATTGCTTATTTACCCCCTCAACCTTAATCACGGTGCATTCTCCCCAAGCTTTCCGCTCGCAGTTGTAGTCGTTACACCCTGCATTATCTCTGGCCCATAAATTCCACTCACAAACGGTGGCCTGTGAATTTCATCAACACAGGTCGTTGCCAACTCTTCCCCTGAAGAGTCCAGGAACTCTTCGATTAATCGCGGTACACAACCTCTCATGGAATTAATATGACCACCGCTAGTAATGATTAAATGCTGTTTATTGGTCAAGTAGCCAAGTTGTTTTTCGGCATACCTGGGAGGTGTTATTGGATCGGCTTCCCCGGAAATTAGTAACACTGGGTGCTCTCGATGTTGTGGTTTAGCATAGGAGCGATCGGCTACAGGCCAAACTTCACAACCACGTTCAAATATCTCAAGAAAAGCATTTCCCGCAAAAGACCCATTAGTATCAGCTAAAATCTCCTCCTCACTGATACGGGATAATTCTTCCGCACAAGCAATAGAAAGCGTTAAGCCAAGGGACATACCTAACGCTGACTCGGGAAATAAACCAGTAATACCCGCAAGCGGATAATGATTCCCCAAGCCAGCCTGCTGAATAGCAAAGGGTAATTGCGCAGCAGCTTCTGGAGAGTAAAGGGCGGCACGTATGGTATTTTGTAGCACCCAACGAGACATTGAGTGCTTCATTGGCTTTCCTGTCACAGGATCAGGGAAATCCATGGATTTAGACTCATCCCATTGACTTAATAATTTATCCAATACCTCCCTCCAGTTTCCAAACTTAGAGCAGCTAAACTCTAAGCTGCAATCACGCATCAGTATTTGAATAGCGTCTTCCGCAGCTGCCGCACTCAGAAAGACTTTAGTATCGATAGGTGCAACCGCATCGAGCACCAATGTTTTCAAACTGTTCGGATGCCACTGTTGATAAAGAAGCGCTGTTCGGGTCCCCCAAGATCCCCCCCAAAGAGATATTTGCTTGTGATTAAAATACTTTCGTACCTTTTCCAGGTCCTCAACCGCTTGTCGACTACTCAATGAATTAGCAAAATTAGCCTGCTGTAGATAACACTGCTCCAATTCTTTGGAAATCAGTGATAAATCCATTGGTGTATGCCGATCTATACCACAACCAAATGACCGAGAGTGCCCGGTTCCCCTCCGATCAACCATGACTATTGCCCGCTTCTGATTAATTTTTCGGAATGTGTGCAATAGCGGAATCAAACCACTCGCGGCCTGACCTGGACCACCAGCGAGAAGATATAAAGGCTCTCGCTGCGTCTCATCTAGAGCCGGTGACACAAATACTACTAAATTTACCTTGCTATCTCCGTGCCCCACTGAAATTCGCTCGCACCTTAATGGGTGCCGCCAACCATCCAAATAGCATTCCTGCGTATTAGATAATTCCTTTGCAGTTATTACCGGCGCTAATAACAAGACGCTTAATATGGCGACAGCAGTTCGAAGACTGTTTACCCCTAACACGTTATTATTCTCCTTAACCTATGGTGCCAAGCATCGCAGTGTATCCAACTTCCAACATCTCTGTCCTTAGCCACTCAATCTCGAAGAATTGCATTAGCACCCATCTGCTCTGAGTGGTAAGGTTTCAGTTTTAGCTTGCCCATGACTGCACCCATGAGCTTTTCAGACCGTGAAAAACACTTAATTCGAGCCGCTTTTGCCTGGGGCCAGATCACCCAGCAGGAGGGCTATACACTTTCTGACCTTGAAATTGAGAAGTCTGTACTTTTCCGTCGCTTACTTGGTGGCCGACCAGCACTGGCTTTTCCTCCCCCTCTGCGCCACGGTTTTCCCTGGTATGAAGTTATTGAGGGGCGTGCTGAGCATATCGTCAGTGCTTCTGAAGCATCTCCCGAGTGCAGCATCATCGCGCCAGGATGTAAAATTGGTGAAACTTGCATACTGATTGATGGCGCTTTTTGGCGAGTGGTTGAAACCATTTCTGAGCGGGAAGAATATATCGTTGAGTGGGGACAATACCCCATGCAATGGCGATTAAAAAAACACTGGGAAGTCAATTATGAGATGACCCAACAACTACACAGCTTCCGCAGAGACAACCCCACCGCCAAAGTCTCCTTTGACAATTACCTTAGCCAAAGAGACTATCGAGAATTCCGTATTGATGACGATCAAACTGTCTGGTTGTGTGAGTGGCAGCTTAGCCGTATAAGCCTCCCTGGCTGGGTTTGGGTAGGTACCTTACTATCCCCAACCGACACAGATTTTGCTCCTGTTGACGAAGACTCTCTCGGCCCTATAGTCTTTGGAGAACCTGGAAAGGAAGCCGGTATTGCCTGGCTCCGTATAGAAGAAGCTGGCGCCGAAGCTCGTTTTGTCAGGCTCAATGGCACACATGATTACCAATCCCTCTCCAATGCCAGTGCAACCCACCTGAAGGGCTTGTTACATAGTCTGCAGGAGACACAGGAAGATATTGAGATAATAGACTGCCAGGCAGGTACAGTTATTCGGCACTTTACTCTTCCCTCAGCTCTTGTTCCTCTCGATGAATTACGCTTGAAAGAAATGCAGTATGATCTAGTTCCGGACAATGCCTATGAGCAGGTCAATTAATTCAAGTTTTAAGTACTTTCAGAAGCCCCTCTCTAGGGGCTTTTTATTACTCCCCTTTTACACACAGCCAAATATCCTTCCAAGTTACCCACAACAGCAAGGCATATTTCTGTTTCCTGCTGATGACCATTCCATTAACAGGCTGTTACTAACAGAATCCATGGATAGAGCTGTGTATAACTCAGGGATATCCACGCTCAGGCCCCTGTTTCCGCGAGGGCCTTTTCAACGGGTAAAAAAACACCAGCCATTTATCCACTTTCCACCGCTTGGCGTTATTAACAGAAAGCCTGGATAGACTTGTGCATAACTGCGGTATATCCGCGCCAGGCCCCGTGGTTGCACAGGTTCATTAAAACGTGCAAAAAATCACCGGTACTTTTATTGGTATTTCTGCGCCGTTTTTTTCAACGCAATAATTTTTCTAGGCTAAAGAGCACTTTTTAATTTCAGGTGTTTTTGTGGTGGTGCTTGGGGTGCAGATTAAATAAAGCGCGTTATTTTTTGTATTTCCATTTTTTCCTTACAGAAAAAATCTAAGAAAGCGCTTTATTTATAGGAGGGAAGGCTCCTCAGAACTTTTTAGAGCCTGCGCTTGTTTAATTGGCTTTTACCGAGTTGGATTTTTCGGCGGGAGTGTTGCGAGTAAAAATTCGATTCGGCTTTTTATTTTTTCTGTATTTTGAATTTATTTTTTTATTCTCTGTTTTTATTTTTTGATGCATTCAATATTTTTTTTGCCCATAAAAAAAGGGCCACCCTATTGGGTGGCCCTTTCGGATTAGAAGCCTGACGATGACCTACTCTCACATGGGGAAGCCCCACACTACCATCGGCGATGTTGCGTTTCACTTCTGAGTTCGGCAAGGGATCAGGTGGTTCCACAACTCTATTGTCGTCAGGCAAACTGGCTTGGGTTGGCGTTGGTCTTATAAGCAATCTGCTTGGCCTGCCGTGTTATCGCTGTTTGCCTCGGTCTGTTGACCGGCGATAACCCCAAATAAGTCGGTAAAACAATCTGTAGTAATACACCGCAAGCGATCATTGTGTGTCTTTCATTCCACAATCCGCTAGCTTAGCTAGTCGTTAGTAACCATCTCTGTTGTATGGTCAAGCCGCACGGGCAATTAGTACTGGTTAGCTCAACGCCTCACAACGCTTCCACACCCAGCCTATCAACGTGGTAGTCTTCCACGGCCCTTTAGGACTCTCAAGGAGTCAGGGAAATCTAATCTTGAAGGAGGCTTCCCGCTTAGATGCTTTCAGCGGTTATCCCGTCCGAACATAGCTACCGGGCAATGCCACTGGCGTGACAACCCGAACACCAGAGGTTCGTTCACTCCGGTCCTCTCGTACTAGGAGCAACTCTTCTCAAATTTCCAACGCCCACGGCAGATAGGGACCGAACTGTCTCACGACGTTCTAAACCCAGCTCGCGTACCACTTTAAATGGCGAACAGCCATACCCTTGGGACCGGCTTCAGCCCCAGGATGTGATGAGCCGACATCGAGGTGCCAAACACCGCCGTCGATGTGAACTCTTGGGCGGTATCAGCCTGTTATCCCCGGAGTACCTTTTATCCGTTGAGCGATGGCCCTTCCATACAGAACCACCGGATCACTATGACCTACTTTCGTACCTGCTCGACATGTCTGTCTCGCAGTCAAGCGCACTTATACCATTATGCTCATTGCATGATTTCCGACCATGCTGAGTGCACCTTCGTACTCCTCCGTTACTCTTTGGGAGGAGACCGCCCCAGTCAAACTACCCACCATACACTGTCCTCGATCCGGATAACGGACCAGAGTTAGAACCTCAAACATACCAGGGTGGTATTTCAAGGACGGCTCCACAGTAACTAGCGTTACTGCTTCAAAGCCTCCCACCTATCCTACACAAGTAGGCTCAAAGTTCAGTGCAAAGCTGTAGTAAAGGTTCACGGGGTCTT
>NZ_CP174341.1:122500-902500 GCF_052468275.1 Microbulbifer mixtoriginis (SeqCode)
GGGGTCAAGCCAGATAGTACCGCTTTCCGTTTTACCAAACTTGGTACCATCCGCCTTTGTCACTAATGGCAAGGTCAAACCATAAACTTTACCGCGGTGCTGGCGACGGGTCAGATCAACACCGCCGGTAATATTACCCCACTGGTCGGAACCGCCGATCTGCAACGTGCAACTATTGCGTTTGTACAGCTCGGAAAAATCCATGGACTGCAGCAACATATAGGAAAATTCAGTAAAGGAGATACCTTCTCCCTCTCTCTGAATGCGCTGCTTAACCGATTCTTTATTCACCATATTGTTGACAGAGAAATGTTTTCCCACGTCACGGAGAAAGTCGAGCACGTTCAGCTCACGTGTCCAGTCCAGATTATTTGCTACCAGTGCGCTGTTTTCACCACAGTCAAAATCGATAAACTGGGAAACTTGGTTCTTCAACTTCTCAACCCAGCCGGCAACCACATCCGGGGTATTTAGACTGCGCTCTTGGGCTTTAAAAGACGGATCCCCGATTAAACCGGTAGCACCGCCCACCAAAGCAATCGGTTGGTGACCTGCCGCCTGAAACCTCTTCAAAGTCAACAATGGTACTAGACTGCCTATATGAAGGGAGTCTGCGGTGGGATCAAAGCCACAATAAAGGGTTCGGCTCTCAGACAAATGCTGCGTAAGTTCGCCGTCACCAGTCGCCTGATTGATTAATCCGCGACGGTCCAAGTCTTCAAGCAGTGTCATGTCGACCCCAGCCATGCTTTCCCCTCATATTTAGGCTTGAAAATAGCGCCACCGGGCGGCGGCAAAATGCGCTGCAACATTACCGAACTTTTTGGCAAATACAAGCGGGCCTTATAGCCCCATTGAAATGATGAAATAAGTGCTGAGGAACTAATTCATGGAGATATGGGTCAATTACCCAGTGAACCCAGGCGGCTTTTTTGCTATAAAGTCTCTTCAATGCCTGTTTTTTAAACACTCATTACTCCAAGCGCAGATAACAACCACAGCCGGCGCCGCCCGTTAATACCATGCAGAATCATCGCAAACCGACATCCCGTGTCCGTATAGGCGCCTTGCCCAAACATTTTCCCCGCGTACATGCGCTCACGGCTAGTGCCGCGGCCTGTGTGCTGGTGTTGGCAGTTTTTATTCCAACGCCGGAAGTGGAAGCCAAGCGAATGCCGCTTCCCGTCAATTTATCTTCAACTGAAGAGACCGTGACCGATCAGCAACCCGTGCATGTTGAGAAAGTTGCTCCCGAGCAAGGTATTGCATTAGCCACAGCAGCTGTGGCTAAAGTACAGTCATTAAGCTTGACCGTACGTAATGGTGACACTCTATCCGACCTGTTTAAGCGCGCCAAAGTGAGCGCCGGGGAGATGTATCAACTACTGGGTAGTGGCAAGGAAGCGAAAAAATTAGCGCGACTTAATCCTGGCGAAGAATTGACCTTTACAGTCAATGCGGATGGAAAATTGCAGGGTTTAGCGCTGCAAAAAGACCAACTCAGTCAGGTCAGATTTACCCGCGATGCAGAAAGCAGGTTCCAACACGATTTAGTCCAGCGTGAACCCGACAGCCATCCCGCTTATCGCCAGGGACAAATTGATAGCTCATTATTTGTTGCCGGTAGTGATGCCGGTTTGAGCGATAGCCTGATCATGGAAATGGCCGATGTCTTCAGTTCGGATATCGATTTCGCACTGGATATTCGCAAAGGTGACAGTTTCAGTGTGATGTTTGAAGAAAAATTCCTCGACGGAGAGAAAATCGGCAATGGTCCTATTCTCGCCGTCAGCTTTACCAATCAGGGAAATACTTACAGCGCAGTTCGCTATGTCGATAGTAGTGGCGATGCCAATTACTTCACACCTGAAGGTAAAAGCATGCGCAAGGCGTTTATTCGCACGCCATTGGATATAGTGCGTATCAGCTCACACTTTAATCCTCGCCGTCTACATCCAGTGTTCAAGTCGCGTCGTCCTCACAACGGTACCGATTATGCTGCTCCGCGCGGCACTCCAGTTTACTCAACGGGCGACGGCCGAGTCATTGCATCCGGCTACAGTAAGCCCAATGGCAACTATGTATTTATTCAGCATGGCGAACGCTACGTTACCCGCTATTTGCACCTAACAAAGCGTAAAGTGAAGAGAGGCCAACGAGTAAAACAGCGCCAGGTTATTGGCACTGTCGGCTCTACTGGCTATGCCACCGGCCCCCACTTGCACTATGAATTCCTGGTGGACGGCAGACACCGCAACCCGGCCACGATCGTGCGTAAACTGCCCAAGGCCAAGTCTGTGCCCTCAGCGGAAATGACGCGCTTTAAAAACCAAACCCAACCGCTGCTGGCTAAGCTGGAAAATTATCAGGGCCCCGCCCTGGCAAAACTCGAAGACGACAACTAAACAAGCACTATTTTTATGTCCGATCTTTTTATCGGCCTGATGTCCGGTACCAGCGTCGATGCTATCGACGCGGTACTGGTCGACTTTGGCGGCGAAGAGAAAATCAAGCCGCGCATCCTGGCAGCTCTAAGCCACCCTATCCACCCTTCATTGCGCAGTGCCATCCTCGCTCTATGCTCTCCAGGTCCCTCAGAATTAGACCGTGCGGGACAGCTGGATCGACAGCTCGGCCAAGTATTTGCCGAGGCTACGAATACCCTATTAGCTCGTGCCGGTATAGAACCGAGCGATGTCACCGCAGTCGGCAGCCACGGACAAACTGTCAGGCACCGGCCACCCGGCACCGTTAGCTCCCCCTTTACCCTACAGTTGGGCGACCCCAACACCATTGCGGCACTGACGGGTATTAGCACTGTCGCAGATTTTCGTCGACGCGATATGGCCCTGGGAGGCCAAGGGGCACCATTGATGCCCGCCTTCCACCGCGCCGCATTCAAAACCGAAGGCAACCGTGCCGTTGTCAATATTGGCGGCATGGCCAATATCACCGAGCTGAAAGCCGATGGCAGCATTTGTGGTTACGATACTGGCCCCGGCAATGCCCTACTGGATTACTGGGTAGGTCTGCACAAAAAACAACCTTTCGATCGGGACGGCGGCTGGGCAGCCAGCGGACGCGTAAGTCCCGAGTTGCTCAATCGTTTGATGTCAGCCCCCTACTTCTCCGCTGAGCCTCCCAAGAGCACTGGGCGTGAAACTTTCAATGCCAACTGGCTAGAACAGGCCCTGGCTGGGCTAGAGTTAGCTCCCGCAGACGTACAGGCAACTCTATCGGAAGTTACCGCTGCGAGTATTGCTGAAGCCGTGCATTCATTCGCTGATGGTGGAGAGTTGCTAATATGCGGTGGCGGGGCCAGGAATAAAGATTTGTTATCCAGGTTGCAGAGGCGATTGCCCACTTGGTCGATTACCGATACCGGCACCTATGGTATTGATGCCGATTGGCTTGAGGCAGTGGGCTTTGCTTGGTTGGCACGGCAGACATTACTCGGCCTGCCCGGTAATTGCCCCGGTGTGACCGGAGCAAAAAAAGAAGCCGTGCTAGGGGCTATCTATCCCCCTTAAGCGGCTAGCTGACGAGCGGCTCAGATTGAGAAAGATGAGCCGCAGCCACAGGTCGAAGAGGCATTGGGGTTTTGCACCACAAAGCGGGAACCGGCTAGTCCCTCCTCGTAGTCCACATTGGCACCCACTAAATAGGGGTAGCTCATCGCATCAACCAGTACCTGGATACCATCCTTTTCGATAATGGCATCGTCTTCGGCAACCAGTTCATCGAAGGTAAAACCGTACTGGAATCCAGAGCAGCCGCCACCGGTTACAAAGACCCTGAGCTTTAATTCCGGGTTGCCCTCCTCTTCCAACAGGCTCTTGACCTTAGCCACCGCTTTATCGGTGACCACTAGTGGTGCAGGAGAAAAGGATACAGCTTCTGACATAAGTCTCTCTCAACTCATCGGGACGTTCGCAGCTCGTATAAAAACCATACTGAGCACAGCCTCGGGGGCGTCATCTTGCTTAAACCCAGCAAATCAGTCAAGTATTTGGCACAACAGACCCCAGCATCAGTGAGAACTGGGGCAGTAATTTACGGTTTAGTTTAAGAGGCTTCTATCACCGTCTCGTCTTCGGAATACCCAATCATAGGGGGCTCACCCGCAGAACTGAGGTCGGCATTGGAAACCAAGGCGCCATTGACCTGGGCACCTTTCATCATCTCAATCAACTTGTAGTGTACATTGCCCTCTACCATCGCCTTGGACGCCAATTCCAAATGGCGGGCAGCGAATACATCTCCACTCACATTACCATTGATGACCACCTGGGGCACACGGATTTCTCCCTCTATAACGCCACCCTCGACAATCTGTAAGCGGGCATCGCTGTCGCTATGAGCGGAAACATTGCCCTTTACTTTGCCCTCGATTACCAGGTTACCTCGAAAGTGTATATCGCCAGTGACTTCCGTCTGGCGCGCGATCAGAGTGGTATGGTTACTACCGGTGCTGGCCATAGTTACGTGCTTCTCTTTTTTTCTTAACATAATCCCTAAAACCTCATGCCTTTGGCATCAATGCTAGCTTTTCTGTACCAACCAGCCGTAGCGCTGTTCAATATTGAAACCCGTGCGCCCACTGGATTTGAGCGACAGCTCCACACCCTCTGGAATAAATCCTTCCGGTAGGCTCAACTCACCCTCAATGTTCTGAAAATATTTAAAACGCAGCGGTATAGACTCTGTATCCACCTGCTCCGATAAGTCTTTGAGGGCGTAGCGCATTGGCTCACCATCTTGACGACCCACAACTGTAAAAGTGGCAGCCCCCTTGATTACATTGCGGCGCGCTGCCGACTGCTGCACTTGCAGCTTGTACTGATAGCTGCGCGCATCAGCAGTCTGGGAGAGAATAAAACGTCCAATTGAAACCCCTTCCCCTCCTTCTGCTGGCGCCATGACCCCTCGATAAAAAGAGATTTCCTGCTTCAGCTCGGCAATCTGACTCTCTTTCTGCACCAACTCAGTTCGCACCGCTTCACTGGCCTGCTCACCGATTACCAAAGACTGCTCGGCGGTAGCTGCACGCAGGCGCAACGCTTCATTCTCGCTATTAAGCGCCACGAGTTTCTCCAGCACCCGGGTGTACTCCAGAGTCTTTTCATCGAGGTTTTTACGTAGATGGTATTGGCCCGCAAAATAAGAGCCAGCAGCGGTGACCAAAACCAACAAGGTGACTCCACCTACGGCAATCACGCCGGAGAAGGGGCGATGAGGCACCACTTTCATACGGTACTGCTTGCTGCCTTTCACTTTGAGCTCCATAAAATTCGCTGGGGCCAAACCGGAGTTGCCGGTTGTCGTAATTTTTTGATTTTAAGGCAGCAGCGCAGGGCTCTCCAAGCCCAACGTCTCAGTTAAGCCAAACATAATGTTCATATTTTGGACCGCCTGAGCCGAGGCGCCCTTGGCAAGATTGTCGATCACCGACATTACCACCAGGGTATCCCGATCCTGAGGCTGCATCACGGAAATCCTGCACATATTTGTTCCGCGCACACTACGGGTTTGAGGGTGACTTCCAGCCGGCAGTACATCCACAAAGGGCTCATCTTTGTAACGCTGCTCAAATAGCATCTGCAATTCACTTGCCGACAGGCTCGCTGAGGAGCTGGTTTTAGCAAAAAGTGTGGCGTGGATGCCCCTGACCATAGGAAGTAGGTGCGGCACAAATGTCACCTTTATCGGGTTGGCACCGAGTGGTTGTATATTCCGCAACCCCTGCTCAATCTCTGGTAAATGGCGATGGCCCGCAGCGGAGTAAGCGCGGAAGTTATCGCTATTTTCCGCCAGAATTAGATCGGTCTTGGCCTGACGCCCGGCACCACTAGCACCACTGGCCGCACTGGCAATCAGTTCTGATGGTTCCACTACCCCCGCTTCCACTAGAGGGATCCAGCCCAACTGAATCGCAGTGGGATAGCAACCGGGACAAGCCACCAGCTGCGCAGCTGCAATATCGGCGCGGTTGACTTCGGGTAACCCGTAAACCGCCTCCTTGGCCAAGGCCGGAGCTGCGTGCTGCTGACCGTACCAGGCTTCCCAGGAGGGAATGTCCTTGAGACGAAAATCAGCGGAGAGGTCGACCACCCGCACGCCGCGTTCAATCAGCGCCGGCACCTGCGCTTGTGCAACTCCATGGGGAGTCGCAAAAAATACAAGATCACAGCTAGCCAGCTGCTCAACATTCGGTTCACAAAAAGCCAGGTCATAATGACCACGCAGACTGGGAAATAATTCTGCGACAGGTGTGCCCTTCAGGGATCGTGAGGTGATTGCGGTTACCTTTACCTGAGGATGTGTCGCCAAAATCCGCAGCAGTTCCACTCCCGTGTAGCCGGTGCCTCCGACAATTGCTACCTTAATCACCTTGCAAAACTCTCCCGATAAATTCGTCAATTGAGACGATAATCATAAAATCAGCCAAGCACTCTAACACAAGCCCCGGACCTTGAAGGATGTGCGGTGTCACAGCGCCCCAGGATTTCACTTAAAAGCACCCTGAGCCGTTACTTACCAAAGACAAACGGCCTGGAACAGATCCGCCTGCAACTCTCTGCCCGGGAAGCCCTGGCACCACTGCTTGGCATGGCTTTGATTACCGGAGCACTCGCCGGTGGAGTCACAGTGTTATTCCGTTTTGCTATGGAGTGGCCGACAACTTTTTTTCTTTCAGTCCCCCAAAATTATGAGTCGTTGCCGCCACAGTGGCGGTTTGCCCTACCGATAATCGGCTCTCTACTCATCGGGGTTATTTACCTGGTGCTCAGTCCCAAGCGCTACGACGTCGGTGTAGTGCATGTGCTCGACCGTCTCTATAACCACCAGGGCAATATGCCGATATCCAACGCAATACTGCAATTTTTCGCCGGTGCCATCGCCCTAATTAGCGGGCATTCGGTCGGGCGAGAAGGCCCAGCCGTACATCTGGGTGCCGCCAGCGGTAGCTGGTTAGCCCGTACACTGCGACTACCCAATAATTCTGCGCGCAACCTGCTCGGTTGTGGTGTTGCCGCCGCGATTGCCGCTTCTTTCAACACCCCCCTGGCCGGTGTGGTATTCGCTATGGAAGTGGTAATGCTGGAATATTCCGTGGCCGGTTTTTTACCGGTTATGTTGGCGGCGGTAACTGGGAGCGCAATCACCCAGCTCACTTTTGGACGCGAACCAGACTTTAATGTGCCGGCAATCCATCTCAACTCCCTGGCCGAATTGCCAATTTTATTTTTGTGTGCACTGGCTATCGGCTTTCTGGCTGCACTTTTCATACTGGCCCACCGCAAACTCACCAAGCAGAATAATCGATCCCCACTATTGCGTTTTTTAGTGGTCGGCCTGGTGACAGGCACCATCGGAATCTGGGTCCCAGAAATTCTCGGTGGGGGCTACGACACATTGCAAATGGCCATGCTGGGAGAGTTGGGCGTAAACACTTTGGTGGTTATTGTTGCGGCCAAGCTGGTTGCCACCGCTCTGGGGTCCGGGTTGGGTATTCCCGGAGGCGTCATTGGACCCAGCCTGATCCTCGGTGCCTGTCTCGGTGGCATCGCCGGCGGCCTTGCCAATATGTGGCTGGGTGAGCACACCGCGAGCCCTGGCTTTTACGCCATGGTGGGTATGGCAGCAATGATGGCTGCCATGCTCAACGCACCCCTCGCCGCTCTACTCGCTATTCTCGAATTGACCTACAACCCCAATGTGCTGTTCCCCGGCATGATGATGATCGTGGTGGCCACCTTGATCAGTCGACAATTTTTCGGCACCCAGGGAATTTACCTGGAGACACTGCGTGCATTAGACAAGGCCGGCACCCCAACCTGGCGTCAGCAGATGCTCAGTGGTGTGGGTGTTGCAAGTCAAATGGATCGGCGTTTTATTGTTGCTCAACAGGAAATTACTGTAGAGCAGGCACAGAGTTACATCGCACAACACCCCCAATGGATATTGATCGACCTATCTAATGAAAAACCGCCTGAACTCTTACGCGCCGCTGACTTGGCTACATTCCTCCAGGGCAGTGGAGAGGAGGGAAGTGAAGAGTCTCTTGTTGAGCACGAACAAAAAATCGGGGAAAAAGCAGCAACTATTGATTTGTTAAAAATTCCCGGTGAGCGCAAACAAATGGCGGAATTAAATTGGCGGGCCACTATGTTGGAGGCCCAGCAGGAACTGAAAAAAACCGGTGCCGACGCTCTCTACATCAGCCGCCATCAGAGCGGTTCTCTGGACAATCGCATCGCGGGCATTATTCTGCCGCTACAGATCGATAACTTTTACCGGAAATAATCGTTTCCGTTTTTATTTTTGAGGGGATATTCCATGTTGTGGATCAAGGCTTTTCACATTATTGCCATGGTATGTTGGTTTGCCGCGCTGTTTTATTTACCGCGTCTTTTCGTCTACCACGTAGATGCTACCGACGCCCTTAGCCGCGATCGTTTCTGCATCATGGAACGGCGACTGTATCGGGGGATCGCCATTCCGGCCATGCTCGCCACCGTCGGCCTGGGTATTTGGCTGTACAGCTTGAATCCCAGCTACTACACCTCAGCCGGCTGGATGCACGCGAAACTCACCTTCGTTGTATTGCTCCTGGCCTATCATCATATGTGTGGCGCCTACGTTCGTAAGTTCGCCCAGGGCACCAATACCCGCAGCGGGCGTTACTTCCGTATCTTTAATGAGGTTCCAACAGTGGCTCTATTCGCCATTGTAATTTTAGCCGTCGTGAAGCCATTTTAATTTGGCGCAAAATCATTCTTTATGTGGGGCTTACAGGAACTAAAATTAGGCGCACAGCAATTGGCAGTCATGTAGATCTTTTATGGATACACCGCAGCCCATTATTTTGACCGTCACCCACCACGACCCCAGTGGCAGCGCAGGAATAGGCGCAGATACAGAAACGGCCGTCAGTTTGGGCTGCCATGCAGCCTCCGTCGTCTCCGCCATCAGCGTTTGCAATACCGGGGAACTGCTCGGCGTAGCGCCAGTGGATGACAGCCTTTTAATTGAGCAGGCCCGCACGGTCCTTGAAGATATGCCGATAGCGGCTATCAAGGTTGGCTATCTCGGTTCGGTGGAAAATGTGCGGGCATTGCACAGCGTGCTGCGCGACTACCCGGACGTTCCAGTCATTATCGACCCAGATGCCACCCTGGCCGATAAAGAGAGTGTACTGGCCCCGCCTCTCTGGGAGGCCATGACCTCTCTGTTATTGCCATATGCCACCATGGTCTGCCCCAACCGCCGTGAGGCGCGCGCCATGGCAGTAGAGGCCGACACCCATGATGCTATGGCCCAGGAATTGTTGGAAAGCGGTTGTCGCTACCTGCTCCTCACCGGAGTACCGCATGAGCAACAACTGCAGAATCGCCTCTACGATGAACGCGGCCTGATCCGTGAATTCCACTGGGAGCGGTTGCCACCTGCAGCCTATGGGGTCTGCGGCACCCTCGCCACCGCCATCGCCTGTCATATCGCCCACGGCCTGACCATCACCGAGACAGTGAGCCGCAGCCAGCAATACGCCTGGAGCGCCATCCGCGACAGCCGTCGTCTGGGGATGGGACGGCCGATTCCCAACCGCTTATTCTGGTGTGAACGCTAGGGCACTTCCCTCCTCATTGCACAATAGGATCCGCACCGACACTAAGGTCGGTGCGACTTACCAGCCAGCCTCCCCTACTGCGCCCTGACTCTTCACGCATTGTCCTTAGAGCTTCACACCCTGATAATGGCCGCTGACTCTTGGCCTTTTTCGCAATTTCTGAATGAATTCTATGAGTAAATCCGAGCAGCTCTTTGCTGAAGCCCAGCAATTTATCCCCGGCGGCGTTAACTCACCGGTGCGCGCTTTCCGCGCTGTGGGCGGCACCCCTCTGTTTATCCGTCGCGCCGAAGGCGCCTACCTCTTCGATGCGGACGATAAGCGTTATATCGACTATGTACAGTCCTGGGGCCCGATGGTGCTGGGTCATGCACACCCGGAAGTGATTGAAGCGGTTGTGGAGCAGGCCCAGTCAGGCCTCAGCTTCGGTGCCCCCACCGAGCTGGAAACCGAGCTTGCCGAAGAGCTCTGCCGCTTGTGGCCCAATATGGACCTGGTGCGCTTCGTCAACTCCGGTACCGAAGCCACCATGAGCGCTATCCGCCTCGCTCGCGGCTTCACCGGGCGCGATAAAATTGTGAAATTTGAGGGCTGCTACCACGGTCATTCCGACTCACTACTGGTCAAAGCCGGCTCTGGAGCCCTAACCATGGGCGTGCCCTCCTCTCCCGGTGTTCCTTCCGCCCTGGCCGACCACACAATTACCCTGAGCTATAACGATGCTGACGGCGTGCGCGCCTGCTTCGATGAAATTGGCGACCAAATTGCCTGTATTATCGTGGAACCCGTTGCCGGCAATATGAACTGTATTCCTCCAGTCCCCGGTTTCCTCGAGACATTGCGCGAAGTCTGCGACCAGCACGGCGCCCTGCTGATTCTCGATGAAGTAATGACGGGCTTCCGTGTAAGCCTTACCGGAGCCCAGGGCCACTTCGGTATCGAGGCGGACCTGACCACCCTAGGTAAGGTTATCGGCGGAGGCATGCCGGTAGGCGCCTTCGGTGGAAAACGCGAAATTATGGAGCAAATCGCCCCCCTGGGACCGGTTTATCAGGCCGGCACTTTATCCGGCAATCCCGTGGCCATGGTTGCGGGCCTAGAAACTTTACGTTTAGTGGAGGAAGCCGGCTTCTATGAGCCTTTAGTAGCCAGAACAGATCGTCTGGTAGAAGGTATCTTGGCCGCAAGTAAAAAGGCCGGTATTCCTATCACCGCCAATAAAGCCGGCAGTATGTTCGGATTCTTCTTTACCGAAGAACCCCAAGTCACCAATTACCAGCAGGTAATGGCCTGTAATAACGAGCGCTTTAATCAATTCTTCCACGGAATGCTTGAGGAAGGCGTATACCTGGCACCCGCTTCCTATGAGGCCGGGTTTATGTCCGCCGCCCATAGCGACGAGGATATCGAAGAGACTATCGCTGCCGCAGAACGCGTCTTCGCCCGGCTCGACTAGCCCTTCTCTCTCAGGCATCCATCGCAGGGTGGGTGCCTGTACGCTCTCCCAGTATCACAACGGCCCCCAAGCACTGTAGATCAACGGCCCCCAAGCACTGTAGATCAACGCTTTGTCGCAGAAACGTTGTTCTTTTGTTATTAGTGATCAAAAATGTATACAAAATGAAAAAGGTATACATTTTGAGAAGCTTGCTTTCCGATACCAGCCTGTCCACGATCAGCGCTGGCTTTATCGCCGTGCTGGTCGCCGTAACCAGCTCCGCAGCCATTGTGTTTGAAGCAGCCCGTACAGCCGGCGCAGACGAGGCGATGATTGCTTCCTGGATCGGTGCTCTGGGATTGGGGATGGGGCTCTCCGGTATCTTCTTCTCCTGGTATTACCGCGCACCGATTGTTACTGCATGGTCGACTCCCGGCGCAGCATTACTAGCAACCAGCCTCAGCGGTATCCCAATTGCTGAGGCCATCGGTGCATTTTTTTTTAGCGCTATGCTGACCCTTGTAGTAGGCCTCTCCGGAGCCTTCGAACGAGTAGCCAGGCTAGTACCCGGCCCAATTGCCGGCGCCATGCTGGCGGGCATATTGCTCCAGTTCGGCCTCGCTACTTTCACCTCATTGCAATCCCAGCCTGTACTAGTGGGTGCGATGTTGTTGGCCTATTTCATCGGGCGGCGCTGGATACCCCGTTACGCCATTATTTTGGTACTCGCTTGTGGGGTGGCTGTCTGCTGGAAACTGCAATTGTTCGCACCTGACCAGATTCACTGGCAGGCTGCGAAGCCCATTTGGGTTACACCGGAATTCAAACTCTCAACCCTAATCAGCGTCGGCATCCCGTTGTTTATCGTCACAATGACTTCTCAATATCTCCCAGGGGCTGCAACCCTGGCCGCCAGTGGTTACCAACGAGTGCCAGTTTCTCCACTGATCAGCGGAACAGGATTAACCAACCTGCTTCTCACTCCTTTCGGCGGCTTCACCCTGACCCTGGCGTCGATTACCGGGGCAATTTGTACCGGACCCGAAGCACACCCCAACCCAGACAAACGCTATACGGCCGGGATTGCCGCGGGCTTCTTCTATCTTCTGGTAGGATTATCCGGCGCCACCGTAGTGGCATTATTCAGTAATTTCCCCAAGGCACTCATAGCCGGCCTGGCTGGCCTGGCGCTGCTTGGGACACTAGGCAACTGCCTAGCGAGTGCTACCGCAGATACAGAAAACCGTGAGGCGGCGCTAATCACCTTTCTTGTCAGCGCTTCAGGCATCAGCTTCTTGGGCATAGGCGCTGCTTTTTGGGGCCTGGTCGGCGGACTGGGCTGTTATTGGTTTTTCAAACAGGATAATAAATAAAGGGCCAATGAACCTTTACGAGAAAATCAAAGCCGATTTACAGCGGGGACGTTTTCCCGCAGGCCAAGCATTGAAGCAGGCTGAATTGGCCGAGTTCTACGAGGTCAGTCGTATTCCCATAAGGGACGCCTTGCAGCGGTTGAAAAATGAAGGCTGGCTATCGCCCCACGGCAAGCGGGGTGTCGCTGTACCCGAGTTCGATCCGTTGGAAGTAGAAGATCTGTACCTGATACGTATGCGTCTGGAACCTCTAATACAGACCTTTGCACAAAAAAAACTCACCGGGGAAATTATCGGTCGGGCACGAGACATTCTCGATACCATGGAGGGGAACCCCAACCTCTCAGCCGAGCAGATCGGCAGTCTTAACTGGCAATTTCACGCCACTATCTACCTCGCCGCAGAGCGCCCCACCCTTTTCGCTACTGTGGAGCATCTGCACAGACAATGTGAGCGCTATATTGGTTACCAATCTCGCAGCCTGGACTACCAAAACACCAGCCAGAAAGAGCATTACGCAATTCTCGAGGCCCTACAACAAAAGAAGGAACAGGAAGCGGCAGCCCTGCTAGCCACGCATATCGAAACCGCCGGCAAGCAATTGGTGTCCTTTCTTCACACCACGCCAAACAGCCTCTAAAGCAAGTTGAGGGAAATCACCGGTGGCGGCAATTTGATATGATGGCCGCCAATTGCGGTCGCGGGATTGCTGCGGCCTTATCGATAGCCGGAGTAATTCCCTATGAGTCAAAATCTCGGCCGCGGAGCCTACCCCAACACCCGCTTGCGCCGCCTGCGCGCGCAGGATTTTTCCCGTCGACTGGTGAGGGAGAATCAGCTCAGCTGCGACGACCTGATCCTGCCCCTGTTTGTCATCGAGGGGCGCAGCGAAACTCAGAGGGTGGCTTCGATGCCCGGCGTCGAGCGCCTCAGTGTGGACCTGTTGGCCAATAAGGCCAAGTCCCTGCAACAGCTCGGTATTCCCGCCGTCGCGCTGTTTCCTGTAGTGGACCCCTCGGTGAAATCCGACTGCGCCAGCGCTGCCCACGATGCCAATGGCCTGGCCCAACGTGCCGTGCGGGAATTGAAGAATGCCGTGCCGGAGTTAGGGGTTATTACCGATGTGGCCCTGGACCCGTTCACCAGCCACGGTCAGGATGGCTTGATGGATCACAGCGGCTATATCATCAATGATGAGACGGTTGAGGTACTGGTACAGCAGGCCCTCTCCCATGCCGCAGCCGGCGCAGATATGGTGGCGCCGTCAGACATGATGGACGGCCGTATCGGCGCTATTCGTACAGCACTTGAAGGCGCCGGGCACAGCAATACCCTGATCATGTCCTATGCTGCCAAATACGCCTCCGCCTACTACGGCCCCTTCCGCGATGCTGTCGGCTCCGCCAGTAACCTCAAGGGGGGCAGCAAAGCCAGTTACCAGATGGACCCCGCCAATTCCGATGAAGCCTTACACGAGTGCGCCCTAGACCTGCAAGAGGGTGCGGATATGGTGATGGTGAAGCCCGGTATGCCCTATTTGGATATCGTGCGCCGGGTGAAAGAAGAGCTGCGAGTACCCACTTTTGCCTACCAGGTAAGCGGCGAGTACGCCATGCATTGCGCCGCGTTTGAAAATGGCTGGCTGCAGCGCGAGGCGGTAATTCTCGAATCCCTATTGGCGTTTAAGCGCGCGGGCGCGGACGGAATCCTCACCTATTTTGCCGAGGAGGCCGCACAGCTACTGCAGGGCTGAACCCTTGTAAATTTTGCGCGGCCTGCGCCGCGCCACCGGTTCAGGGCCATTGGTCTTCCAGCGCGGGGCCCACCGGCTGGGCCTCCTCAACGGGGACACCTCGGTAGTCCACCTCTGTGGACTGTCCGCGAGGGAGCTCCAAAGGCTCCAGACTGGAATCCCCACCCAATGTCTCCGCATCATCACGGCGCAACTGCTCTCGCATTTGATGGCGGCGCTCACTTTCATATTGGCGCCGCTCTGTATCATTGCCCCAACCCGGTGTCATCTGTTCCCTTGGAGCCGCCTCGGACCGCTCATTGCCAAACAGGTTGCGGAACCAGCGCCAGCGGTCGCGCCCGCGACATTCAGGCGCAGGTTGCAAGTGGGTTTCGTAGGAGAAGGGAATCTCATAGCCGCCCCGACAGTAATCCGGGTCCATAAACTGCCCGCGCGCATTCACCTCTTTGAACTCAACACCCCGCGGTGCCTCGACAGGACCATGCTGATGGGGCAACTTGCGCATGATTTCAGTCCAGATCGGCAGAGCTCCGGTAGAACCGGTTAGACGGGTGCGTACGTTGTCATCGCGCCCAAGCCACACCACGGCGGTAACCTCAGGGGAAAACCCTGCAAACCAGCTGTCGCGGTTATTGTTGGTAGTACCCGTCTTACCGGCAAAGGGCACACTACTGGGCAGACGCTTGGCCGACCTGCGCCCAGTGCCTTCGCGCATCGCCTGCTCCAGCCCCCAGCGCAACAAGTAGGCGGGCACCGGATCGACACCACGATTAGTGCGCGGGCGGAAGTGCTGTACCCGCCCTCCCTGTGCATCGGATACAGCCATCAAGGTGCGCGGTTGCACCGTCTCGCCATTATTGGCGATGGTCTGATACATGCCAGCTACCTCAAATGGCGTCATCTCCACTGCGCCTAACAACATTGCAGGCACATGCGGCAGACTAGTATCTACACCCAGGCGTCGAATTGTCTGACGCACATTCTGCAGTCCCAGATCGAGCCCCAGATGGGCAGTAGCCAGATTGTAAGACTTGGCCAAGGCGACATAGAGAGGCACCTGACCGTGGGCGAGCTTATCGAAGTTCTGCGGCATCCATACATCGCCATCGGCTTCCTCAATTCGCACTGGCGCATCGTCGATCAAGGTAGCTAGGTTGTACTCTTCGGGACGCTCCAAGGCAGTTAAGAAGACCGCCGGTTTGATCAGAGAACCCACCTGGCGGCGCGCCTCCAGGGCTCGATTGAAGCCGGGATAATCCGGATCGCGGTCTCCCACCATGGCCAACACATTACCCGTGTTGTTATCTAGCAATACCGTAGCAGCCTGAAGAGTATTCGCCTTAATTTTGCGATCTTTCTCCAACTTCTGTACGCCTTGACTGATGGACTCTTCCGCGAGTTTCTGTACCGAAGGCGCAAGGGTTGTATAAACCCGCAAACCGGTGGTGCGCAGCTCCTCGTAGGAGTAATAAGGACGCAGCTCTGAGAGCAGGCGCTCAGTAAAGGCCGGGTAGGGATTCTGTGCGGTTACACCGCCTTTCACCACACCCAGTGGTTTGGCGGAGTAGTTCTCAAACTCTGCCTGGGTAATCAGGCCCTGCTCGCGCATCAGTTCCAGAACGGTGTTGCGACGCTTCAATGCGCGCTGGGGATGGCGCCAAGGGTTGTAGTAAGAGGCACCCTTGGCCAGCCCCACTAGCAGGGCGACCTGATGGGGCTCCAGAGTATCCAGCGGCTGTTGGAAATAGAACTCCGAGGCCAGGCCAAAGCCATAAATACCTCTGGCTCCCTGCTGGCCCAACCACACCTCATTGATGTACTCCTGCAGGATATAACCCTTGTCGTAGTGTATCTCCATCAATACCGCCATCAAGGCTTCATTGATCTTGCGCTGCAGGCTCGGCTTATGGTCGAAAAAGATATTCTTAACCAGCTGCTGAGTAATGGTTGAGCCGCCCTGCACCAGGCGCCCTGCCTTGATATTCGCCACCATAGCGCGGGCAATACCTCGCGGAGAGATGCCGAAGTGGTTGAGGAAGTCTTGGTCTTCCACCGCTATCAGGGTATTCGCCACCAACGGCGGGATATCCTTGAAACGCACCGGATTGCGATCGTCTCCGCCCCCCAGCAATGAACCGATATTAGCGGCATCCAGGCGGAACTCGGCGATACGCTGCCCATCTTCATTGCGCAGGTTGTCAATTTCATCGTTACGCAGGCGGAAAGTAACCATAGCCGCCGGCTCACGGCCATCGGCATGAATAAAGTCCCGGCGCCAGACCCGGTAATTCATCCCCTCGTGTGTCCAGGCGCCAGGTTCCGTCAGAGTCTTTTGTTTGCGGTAGTTGAGGGCGGCAAACTCGCTTTCCAGCTCATCAGGGTGCATTGCCATGCCTTCGCGCAGTACCAGAGGGCGCGCAAAAACCCGCGCCGGCAACTGGTACTGGCGGCTATCGAGACGCTCCCGCAGCTGTACGTCGAGGTATGCCATATAGCCGGCAAGGGCCATTGCCCCCACCAGGGCCAGCAGGAATAAGAACTTTAACCAGCGGTAGCGTCTTTTCGGTTTTGACGCTTTACTGCGCCGGCGTTTCGTCGAGGCCATATAAGAGTTTTCCAGCTGCCATCTCGGTACATCTCTAGACAGTGGGGATCTTCAGGAGCCTCATCACTATCACAGGCAGGACACCAGCAGGTGGCAGCTCCGCTGGTATCTTGCCGTAGACGCCTGAACCGGCGCCTTGGGGAACATCCGTGAACCGCCAGAATCCGGGCTGAGTATCCCGGTAGTCATACCACAAGCACACAAAGTACCTGTTCGAGGATTGACCGCAATTGCCTCCTATAAGTTCATATTGAGGCATATGACGCCTTTATAAACGCTGACCGCTTTAAGTCAAACCAACCACCTTGCACTTGCCATAATCACAGCCATAATGCGGCGGAAATCTATACAAATCGCCCGAAAAGGATGGATATGCAGCAATATGATCTCTACGGCATCGGCGCCGCCCTCTTGGACACGGAAATTGAGGTATCCGACAAGGATCTTGCGGAGCTCGGTGTTGAAAAGGGGATTATGACCCTAGTGGACGATGCCCGGCAGAAACAGCTGGTAGACGACCTTCGGGACCACATGATCACCGCCAAACGCGCCTGTGGTGGCTCTGGTGCCAATACAGTTATCGCCGCCAGCTATTTTGGCCTGAACACTTTCTATTCCTGCAAAGTTGCCGCCGACGATAACGGAGATTTCTATCGCAGCAACCTCAGCGCCGCTGGCGTTGACTATCCAACCACTTTGCAGCAAGCAGATGGCGGCACTACCGGTAAGTGCCTGGTAATGATTACCCCCGATGCCGAGCGCAGTATGAATACCTACCTGGGTATCAGCGAGCAACTCTCGGTAGCCGAACTGGATAGCGAAGCCCTGAAAGCCTCCAAGTGGGCCTATATCGAAGGTTATCTGGTCTCCTCCGAAACTGGGCGCCGCGCAGCTATCACTCTGCGTGAACAGGCCCAGCAGGCAGGTGTGAAAACCGCGCTGAGCCTTTCAGACCCGGCTATGGTGCAATTCTTTGGCGAGGGCTTGCGAGAAATGATTGGCGGCGGCGTAGATATGCTGTTCTGCAATCGCGATGAGGCACTGGGCTTCACCGGCACCGACTCACTGGATGCCGCGGCAGAAGCAATGAGCGATTACTGCCGCAGCTTTGCCATCACTCTGGGCGCCGATGGTGCGCTACTGTGGGATGGCAGCAAGCAGTACCGAGTTGCCAGTCCGCAGGTGCGCGCAATAGACACCAACGGTGCCGGCGATATGTTCGCAGGCGCATTTCTGTATGCGGTCAACCGGGAGATGGGCTTTGCCGAGGCCGGCGAACTCGCCTGCCGCGCCGCCGCACAGGTAGTCAGCCAATACGGTCCACGACTACAAGCAGAACAACATCCAGAACTATTGGCAGCGGTTATCTGAAGTCAGCGGTAGAGATTGAGAGCGGCCTTTACCGGCCGCTCAGCTTTAAACCTTAGGGCTCACCAATATCGGGCAATTCCGAAGCGGCAGCAATACCGAAGCCCTGGGCGTAATCCACCCCCATACGACAGAGTTTATCCATCAGTTCGGGGCTCTCGACATACTCGGCGATAGTGCTGATCCCCATACGCTTTGCCAGGTGATCAATGGTACTGACCATCGCGCTGTCGATCTCATCCTCAAGCATATTGCGCACAAAGCTCCCGTCGATTTTGAGGAAGTCCACCGGTAACTGACGCAGGTAAGCCAGCGAAGAAACTCCGCGGCCAAAGTCGTCCAGGGCAAAACTACAGCCCGCAGCGCGCAGCTTGTGGATAAAAATCAGAGCCCTTTCAAGGTTGTTGATGGCACTGGTCTCGGTAATCTCAAACTGTACCCTTGAAGGCGTTACCCCCTCCTCACTCATTGATGCAAGTACAAAGTCTGCAAACGTATCATCGCCCAGGCTGATACCGGAAATATTGATGGCATAGCTGGCCGTAGCAATACCGATCAGTTGCTCCTGGGCCATATAACGGAACACGCGCTGAATAACCCAACGATCTACCTCCTCAATTAGGCCATAGCGCTCCGCTGCGGGTAGGAACAAGCCCGGCGAGATCACCCCTCCATCCCGCCCGCGCATGCGTACCAGAATTTCATAGTGATGAATCTGGCGCTCCCCTTTTAGGGAGACCACAGGCTGCCGATAGAGGATCAAGCGATCCTCTCGCAGGGCAGCGTGAATTTCTGCAACCCAAGTGGACTCACGACGCTTTTCCAACGCCTTGCGCGAATCTCCAAACAACTTTATCCGGTTGCGCCCCTGATCCCTGGCTGAGCAGCAGGCATCATTGGCGGTTGCCAGCAGCTGGCTGGCACTGGGGGTGAATCGGTCCACACCCACCACCCCAATTGATATCGCTACACGGCTATCATTACCCTGCCAGTGGAAGCTGAATTCCTGAACAGATTCGCGCAGACGCGCAACCACGCGCCCGCCCTCTTCAAGGGTGCAATCCCGCAGCAAAATGGCGAACTCATCACTGCCCACACGTGCAAACAAATCAGCCCCAGATAAGCCCTTCTGTAGCAGTGCAACCAGTTGCACCAGCAACTGGTCACCGGCGACAAAACCCAGCGTGTCGTTGATTACTTTGAATTGATAGACATCCAAGTATAGGAGTACATGATGCTGACGCTTATCGACGCACTGTGACAGGAGCTTTTGCAATTCGCTCTCGAAATACTGTCGATTGGGTAAGCGGGTTAACGCATCGTGGCTGGTCTGCCAGCTCAGGCGAGTAGACACTCGTCGGGCAGCAGAAGTATCCCGCAAGACCAACACATAATTTTTTAATGTGCCGGCATCCCACAAAGCCATCACCTGCACAGAGACTTCCAGCGGTGGACGGTTTTCCCCGAGTCTCCAAATAAAGGCGCGAACCTCCCGCACGCTGGGTACTTCGTGAGAAGGGGAGTCTGGTATCAGCGCAGGCAACAGGGTGCCCTGACTATCGCGAAGCCGCAGGCCCTCGTTCACAGGCTGACCAGGCAGGAGTCCAACCAGGTCACCACTCATCTCACTGACCAACGGATTGGCATATTGCACAATACCGCGGGGATCGGTGACGATCACTCCATCGGCAATCTCCCCCAGCGCCGCCTCAGCGGCCTGTAGGCTGATCTGCTCACAGGGTTTGAGTTGAGCCTCCAGCTCCCCCAACAAACCGAGGTATTCGGCGGATTGAGTGTCAAATAAGGCCACAGCCACACTCCCAGTGGAAACCGAAATATCCCTGGAAAAGGGTGGCTGGCGCAGCCCTTGTAGGCATCTCACCGCAAGAAATGGCTAAAAATAGCCTTATCATCGCCCAAAATCGCCGATTGTATTCAATTATCCAGCCTCCAGCCGGCTCACTTCAGTAGATCCCTAAATTGCACATTCAAAGATTTGCGCGCAAGAATTTTTTCAGTTTCTCATCTTCGAATACCCGCTGCATAGTCGCACTCAGCAGGCCATTTACCCGGCTTTCCACCTCTTCGCGGCTGGGCTTAATCAGATTGCGGTCTTTGCCAGAGGAACTGTAAGTTCCAAAATAGGTGGCATGGCCCACTTTAACCTCCAAGTGAATCTCAGCAGAGGTATCCACCTGGGTGGTGTAAACCTGACTGGGGCTGTTATACGTTAGCTTCACCAACTTCGCCGTCACCTGCACCTCAGGTGCCGAGTCGGTGATACGGAATGACCAATTGGCAAAACCCTGGCTCAACCCTGCGGCGATAGCACTACCTGCATCGTTGGCAATACTCACCTGAGATGTGTCTGCATAGACTCCGCCGAGAGAACCGAGCCCCCCACCGGATAGTTCATTAACACCGCGAACATTGAGGCTATAGCCCGAACCAATGGATTCGGGAGCCACCTGAACCTGTGGATACAATTGGATTTGCAGTGGGCTGTGAGCACACCCAGCCACGACCAGAGACCCCACCCATAACAATAACTTCTTCATTTTTCTTACCTTTACTTCAACAGGATTTTTTTATCCAGCACCGCCATGATGATGGTGGTGATCTTTATCAAGTCCATCACGCCCCATGATCGGAACCACGACCTCCAAACTACTTCCGTCGTCAAAAAGCAGGCGTAGGGGCAGTGTATCTCCAGCCTGAAGGCGCACCCCATGAATCATCAAGTGGATACCACCTGGCATCATCTGTAGTTTCTCTCCAGCGGCAATCGACAGTTTCTCCAGTGGACGCATACGGTTGACGCCCCGCTCACGCTCAGTGGTATGCAAATCGACAGCCCCGCCCCCCCCTCCGGGCAACTCCACCGCCGTCAACTGCAGCGGTTGTTTGCCGGTGTTGTGCAGGGAGAGGTACGCCGCGCTCATAGGTGCTCCCGGCGGAGTCTCTCTGGCATAGCCCTCAATCATAAGGGACTGGGTGAGGGCCAAAGCCCCCAAGGTGTACAAAAGGCTGCTGGAAAGCAGAATCCACACAAATACATTTGGCTTTTTCACTGGACCCCTCCACTGGGTTTAATAAGAAGTAAACGTGCGGGGCTGCCAATCTTTATATCCCCCCGCACCCGATAACCGGGCACCGCTTCACGCAGCTGCTGGTAAACCCAGCGACCTTCCGCGTCATTGCCGGTGACAATTATGACGCGTAGTTGTTCTCTGCGAATACGCTGGGCCACTTGGCGCAGCTTTGTGACCAAATTTTCCGATCTCGCCCGCAGCCCAGCCGCAGGCAGGCCAATAGCCTCTCCCTGTGGTAGATCCAGCTGTGCGCGGCCGCGCTCATGGACTAGCTGTGTACGCACCTCAGCCACCAAAGGATTCCCCGGAGCCAGTATTTCTGCGCGCTGTAGTAGGCCGCCCACTTCGGTAAAAGCACGCCTGCGCAGCGCTTCTCGGGCACGCTCAACGTAGGTGACCACAATTGTTTGAATTCCGGTCTGAGCCTTACGATTTCCAGGGTCCAACTTCTGCACGTTTAAGTAGTAGTCATAGGCACTGGCGCCGGCAGGCTTGGTAAGATGGCCTTTGCGTAGCGCCTGTTCAGCACGCTTTAAGAAGTAAGCCACATTGTTACGCCGCACCTCATTAACGGATGGTTTGGCTTTCTGCGGAGGAGGACTGGGCGCCGGGGGAGGCGGTTGTTGCGAAGCACAGGCACCAAGTAACGCCGCCATCAAGAGGCAGATAGCAAAGCTGTGAAGGCGTTCAAGTGACGGCAAAGCAATTCTCCGCTGTTGTTTTTTTGTACCACTAGCATCGCTATACTGCTGACGCGACTGAACCCCCGTCCGGCGCAGCAGTCAGAACCATGCGCCCGACTATAATGAATTTTTTCATCTATGGCTGTGATGACCAAAAGTTTCAGAAATAATTTCCTCGCACTGCTGGCAATATTGCTATGCCTATCCACAACCAACGCTCTTGCGCAGGCGGAAAGTAACCCTTTTGCGTCTTCTATCGGCCAGCAGCAAAATACCTTCCTGCCAGTGGACGAAGCCTACCGGCAGGACCTGCTGCTGAGTGGCAACCAGCTCAGTGCGCTGTTTGAAATAGCTCCAGAATACTATCTCTATCGCGACAAACTTGCCCTTTACCTTGTAGAAAACGGACAAAAGACCGCAGTTCCACTGAATCTCCCCAGCGGTGAAGTTATCTGGGATGAGTATTTCGAGAAGGAAACCGAGGTCTATCGCGGCCAGCTGGAATTCCCCATTCCCCTCAACGACAACGACAGCGCCAATAACTTACAATTAGAACTGCACTATCAGGGCTGCGCCGATGCGGGGCTCTGCTACCCACCAGAGGTACGCCACTATCGCGTGGATATTGGCTCGGGAAGCATCCAGCCTATTGAGGGAGGCCCGCAAAATTCTTCTCCCCAAAGTACAGGTGGCAGCTCCTCACCTCAGGGGAGTAACGCTAGCGCCATCACGCTCCCCTTTGCACTGCTTTTCGCCTTTGCCGGCGGCCTGCTACTCAATCTAATGCCCTGTGTTTTTCCAGTGCTTTCAATCAAGCTGCTGGCAGTTAGCCAGACAGCACAGAATGCTAATCAACGTCACCATCACGGCTGGGCCTACTCCACCGGCGTTGTACTCAGCTTTGTCGCCATTGCCGCCACCATGCTGGCATTGCGCGCCGGCGGTGAGGCGATAGGTTGGGGGTTCCAGCTACAGTCTCCCTGGTTGGTAGCCGCATTGGCCTATCTGTTCTTTATCATGGGACTCAGCTTGTCCGGTGTCACAGAGATCGGCAGCAGCCTGATGGGCGTTGGTAACAATTTAAGTAACAGTCAGGGGTTGCGCGGCTCCTTTACCTCCGGCGCCCTGGCCACACTCGTGGCCAGCCCGTGCACCGCGCCCCTGATGGGCTCGGCGCTGGGCTTTGCAGTCACACAATCTCCAGCCGTGGCGCTCAGTGTTTTTGCCGCCCTTGGCGCCGGTATGGCCGCCCCCTTCCTGCTGCTCACCTATATTCCCGCTCTAGTGGACAAGCTGCCACGCCCCGGCCCCTGGATGGATCGCTTAAAGCAACTACTGGCCTTCCCCATGTACTTGACCGCAGTGTGGCTGCTGTGGGTATTGGGACGTCAGACTGGTGGCGATGGTATCGCTCTGGTTCTCAGCGGCGCTGTGGCAATCGCCTTTGCGCTATGGCTTTGGCCCAGCCCTCAGTGGCACTGGCTGCGGGGCTCGCTGGCGGTTGTGGCCCTGAGCTTTGCGCTAATGCTACTGCCACGCCTCAGTACTGCCCCCCAAGCACTTCAACAGACCAGTGACTACTGGCAGCCCTACTCCGCCGAACGGCTCGAGACAGCGCGGAGGAAGGGGCGTCCAGTGCTAACCAATATGACCGCGGCCTGGTGTATTACTTGCTTGGCCAATGAGAAAGTGGTGCTGTCGAGTGATGCTGTGAGCGACGCCATTGAGAGACTAGGGGTAGTAGCTCTTAAAGGGGACTGGACCAATCAGGACCCACATATCAGCGAGCTCCTGGCGAAATACGGCCGTACCAGCGTGCCGCTTTACTTGCTTTACCCCGCCAGTGGTGGCGAGGCCAAAATCCTGCCGCAAATCCTCTCCCGCGAGGAGCTATTGATGGAGCTGGAAGCCGCTGCCGGGAGCGAACTCAGTAGATCCTCTGCCCCTTAAAGGAAACTGCCGCCTTTGTAGCCAATCCCAAGGGTAAAAAGGCCACATTGCGGATATTTTGCGCTAATTTTTAGGCAAATATCGCCGAACTGCCGCTAACTTCGATAAACTGCCCAGCAGGCATGGACAGGGAGTCACTTTTGCGGCACACTCGCCTAAAGCACTCGGGCAAATAGGCCAAAAATTCGAGTTTGCCCGCAAGATAGCCAACTTTAGACCATTTTTTTGGGTTTTTCGGCAACTTTCCCCAGGGCATACTATGGCTAAAATTCTTCTCCTGCACGGCCCCAACCTCAACCTGCTCGGCAGTCGCGAGCCGCATATCTACGGCGCCGCCACCCTTGCGGAAATCAATCAGGCCGCCGAGCGCCAATGTGATGCTGCAGGCCACCAGCTGGAAACCCTCCAGAGCAATAGCGAGTCTGCCTTGGTGGAACGCATCCACTTAGCCGCCAATACCAGCGTGGATTTCATCGTAATCAATCCCGCCGCCTACACCCACACCAGCGTGGCTTTACGAGATGCTTTAGCGGGCGTTGCCATACCGTTTGTCGAGTTACACCTTTCCAATCCTCATGCCCGCGAGGCATTTAGGCACCATTCCTATCTATCCGATTTAGCCCGTGGTGTGGTGTGTGGCTTCGGGCCACACAGCTACACCCTGGCACTTCAGGCGGCCATACACCAACTGGGTATGGCGTCTCAAAATCAATGAATCAAACCTGCGAGTGAAAGAACTATGGATATCCGCAAAATTAAAAAACTAATTGAGCTGCTCGAAGAATCGGATATCGGCGAGCTGGAAATTAAAGAGGGCGAGGAATCGGTGCGTATCAGCCGCGGGGTCAGCGGTGCAAATCAACCGATTGCTCCAATTTACACGGCTCCAATGGCACCGGCACCGGCTCCTGTTGCACCTGCCCAAGCTGCACCAGCCCCGGCGGCGGTAGAAAAAGAATCCAAACCAACGATCAGCGGCCATGCGGTGAAATCCCCGATGGTGGGCACTTTTTACGCAGCTCCCAGCCCCGGCGCCGAGCCCTTTGTCAAAGTTGGCCAGCAGGTTAAGGTCGGCGACGTAGTGTGCATCGTTGAAGCCATGAAAATGATGAACCAGATCGAAGCCGACAAGGCCGGTACCATCGATTCCGTTCTGCTCGAAGATGGCCAGCCGGTAGAGTTCGATCAGCCGCTCGTGACCATCGTCTGAGTGGGGTAAGTCACTATGTTCGACAAAATCCTGATCGCCAACCGCGGTGAAATCGCCCTGCGGATTTTGCGCGCCTGCAAAGAAATGGGCATCGCCACAGTTGCGGTTCACTCTTTGGTGGACCGCAATCTCAAGCATGTACGCCTGGCCGATGAATCTGTCTGTATTGGTCCCAACCCCTCGCCGCAGAGCTACCTGAATATTCCTGCCCTGATTTCCGCTATGGAGATCACCGATGCAGTAGCCGTGCACCCAGGCTACGGCTTCCTCGCAGAAAACGCGGACTTCGCCGAGCAAGTACAAAAAAGCGGCTTCACTTTTATCGGCCCAGACCCGGATGTCATTCGCCTGATGGGTGACAAGGTATCCGCCATCGCCGCCATGAAAAAGGCAGGCGTCCCCACCGTACCCGGCTCCGATGGTCCCCTACCCGAAAATAGCGAGCGCTGCCTAGAAATAGGCGAAAAAGTCGGCTATCCAGTCATTATCAAGGCCGCCGCCGGTGGCGGTGGTCGCGGTATGCGTGTCGTGGAGCGCGCCGAAGACCTGATCAACGCTATCGCTGTTACCAAGTCTGAGGCTCAAGCTGCCTTCGGTGATGGCACCGTATACCTCGAGAAATTTCTGCAGAACCCACGCCACGTCGAAGTCCAGGTAATGTCCGACGGACAGGGTAATGCCATTCACCTAGGGGATCGCGACTGCTCCCTGCAGCGCCGTCACCAAAAAGTACTAGAAGAAGCTCCAGCTCCCGGAATCCCCGACGCCGTGCGTGAACAGGTACACGAATCCTGCGTGCAAGCTTGTATCGATATCGGCTACCGCGGCGCCGGCACTTTCGAGTTCCTCTATGAGAATGAACGCTTCTACTTTATCGAGATGAACACACGTATTCAGGTTGAGCACCCTGTTACTGAAATGGTGACTGGCGTAGACCTGATCAAGGAACAGATTCGTGTCTGTGCTGGAGAGAAGCTCTCTCTCAAGCAGGAGGATATTGTCGTTCGCGGGCACGCCTTCGAGTGCCGTATCAATGCGGAAGATCCCCAGACTTTCTTCCCCAGTCCCGGCAAGGTCAACAACTTTCATATGCCAGGCGGCCTGGGTGTGCGGGTCGATTCGCACCTCTACTCGGGTTATACGGTTCCCCCCAACTACGACTCGATGATCGCCAAGTTGATCACCTACGCCGAGGACCGCGAAACCGCACTGGCACGCATGCGCGTAGCCCTATCTGAGCTGGTTATTGATGGCATCAAGACCAATATCCCCCTGCAGGAGGATCTGGTACGCGATGAGGCCTTTGCCAAGGGTGGCGTCAATATTCACTACCTGGAGAAGAAGTTGGGACTCTAACCCTCGCCAGCCAGGGCAAAGTTGGAGAGAATTGCGGCCACAATACGATGATGCCGAACGCCAGGGATGGCGGCGGACATCGCAAAAGTAGGGTGGCCACTCCACCCAATAGCAGTTACTCACCACGGAATCCCTATGCCCTGGCTACAACTCCGCGTCGACACCGATCGTGCCCAAGCGGACAAAATTGAAAATGCACTGCTTTTTGCCGGTGCCGTATCCGTTACCCTGCAAGACAACGCAGACCAACCCATTCTCGAACCCGGACTCGGCGAAGTACCCCTGTGGGATCAAACACGGGTTACCGGTCTGTTCGATGCCGAGGTCGACACTGCTGTCACTGAGGCCAAAGCAGCTTCCTTCCTTTGCGAACTCCTACCCAATGCCCGCTGGGACCAACTTGAGGATAAAGACTGGGAACGCGAGTGGATGTCTCACTATAAACCCATTCAGTGCGGCGACAACTTGTGGATCTGCCCCAGCTGGTGCGAGCCACCTCAACCGGAGGCGGTCAACCTGCTACTGGACCCTGGACTCGCCTTCGGCACCGGCACCCACCCCACGACCTACCTGTGCTTGCGTTGGCTGGCACAAGAGCCCTTGCAGGATAAGAGCGCCATCGACTTTGGCTGTGGTTCCGGCATCCTTGGCATCGGCGCCTTGCTACTCGGAGCCAAATGCGCCATGGGGACCGATATCGATCCACAAGCTCTGATTGCCAGTCGCGACAACGCGGTGCGCAACGGCATAGACCCGCAGCGCTTCCCAGTCTATTTGCCAGAACAGATGCCTCAGGAAGCCGCCGATCTCATGCTAGCCAATATCCTTGCTGGCCCATTGGTAGAGCTCTCCAAGCAGCTGATTGCGCTGACCAAAATCGGCGGGCGTATCTGCCTGTCCGGTATCCTCGCCTCCCAGGCCGAACAAGTAAAAACTGCCTACTCAGACCAGATCGATTTCGATGAGGATGCGGAGCACGAGGGTTGGGTACGCCTGAGTGGTACCCGTATTCGCTAAATACGCTAGCCAGTACTACGCGGGGACCGGGCAGACTGATAAACTTGAGCGCAAAATAAACTGCGCCATAGTCGAATGTCTCAACTGGTAACCCGCTGCCCCCATTGCAGCACCTCATTTCACGTTAATGACCAGCAGCTGCGCGCTGCCCGTGGCGCTGTGCGCTGTGGTTCCTGCCTGCAAGTTTTCCGTGCAGATGAGAACATTGTCTTTAATGACAATGGCCCCGACACACGCAGTGATCTGGAAACTCTTCTGGAAGACGATGACTTCCTGATTCATGACGATATCGAGCTGGAAGACGACGATCCGGCGGATGCGGATAAGGCAGCCCCCAACAGCGCCAATGCAAAGCAGCCTCCCATCGATTTTGAAGCCGGGGAACCCGCAGAAGACACCCAGCCCGAAGCACCACCAGCGAATTCCGAGAGCCTCATTGGTGACGCATTTGGCGATAACGAGTGGCAGGAGCTACAAGAAGAAAACCACCACGAGGAAGCCCAGGAGGAAGACCTAGAGTCGGTACTCAAACCGGATTGGGACGATGTACCCGACTTCGATAACAGTACTACAGGCAATAGGGTTGACACCGATTATGACAATCGGGACACCACCCATAAAAACGATAGCCTCAATGACCTGGATCCCTGGGAACAGCCCCTGGAGGCGCAAACAACTGCCACAGAGCCCAGCGATCTAAAATCAACATCCGAGACGCCCCATAGCTCCGAAGAGATATTCCCTACATCCCAGCCTGAGGCAAGTGGTCAACGCAGGGAGCCTTACTTTGCCACAGAAGCTGAGGACACTCCTGAGCCGCAGGCCGAGCCCGCTCGTGAACAGCTGATCTCCGCCATTCAACCTGCCCCGCTGGAAATGAGCTGGGGTGCGACACCATCGAAGAAAGCGGTGAGTCCCTGGCTGTGGCGACTTCTCCTGCCAGCTTTGGTCATTTTACTGCTGCTTCAAGTAGGCTACTTTCAGTTCGACCGTCTCAGCAAGCAGCAACCATGGCGCAAAATTTACGCTGTGGCCTGCCCACTATTCGGCTGTACTCTCCCCCCATTACGCGATGCCAGAGCGATCCAGGCCTCCAACCTGATGGTGCGCAGCCATCCCCAGTTGGAGGGCGCTCTGATTGTGGATGCTGTGCTGCTAAATACAGCGCCCTACCCCCAGGCGTTTCCCAATTTGCTGTTAAATTTCAGCGACCTGAAAAATAAAGCGGTAGCGAGTCGCCGCTTTAGTCCCCAAGAGTATTTACAAGGGGAGTTGGCTGGGCGCAAGCTAATGCCCCAGGGCAGCCCTATTCACATTGCCATTGAGGTGGTCGATCCAGGGGCCGAGGCGGTGAACTACGAGATGAAAATCGCTCCTTGAGGAAGGTTTGAGCGTCAAGACATTGGCCACCCTGGCGTACAAAGCCACTAAAATTGACCACTCTGCAAGCTAAACGCACAGGGATCGATCAATTTGCCCGCTTTTTCGCTTTGCCAACGCCGGGGCAGTCGTTATCATAGGCGGCCTTTTTGCCTGGGCCCAGAACGCCCTTCCAAAGCCCAAACGGAGCTACCGTGTCTATTGCTATAGGCCCCTACATTATCGACAACCCGGTAATCTTGGCGCCAATGGCCGGAGTTACTGATCGCCCCTTCCGTCAACTGTGTCGCCAACTCGGCGCCGGGCTGGTGGTATCGGAGATGGTGACCTCAGACACGCGTCTGTGGAATAGCCGCAAGTCACGACTGCGTCTGGACCACGGTGGTGAGGCAGCTCCCATATCGGTACAAATTGCCGGTGGTGATCCCGAGATGATGGCTCAGGCCGCTCGGGAGAACGTGCGTCGCGGCGCGCAAATCATTGATATAAATATGGGCTGCCCGGCAAAAAAAGTGTGTAAGAAAGCGGCGGGCTCCGCCCTGCTGCGGGATGAAAAGCTGGTTGCGGATATATTGCAGGCCGTGGTCCAGTCTGTCTCCGTCCCGGTGACGCTTAAGATCCGCACCGGCTGGTGTACGGATTCCCGTAATGGCGTCACCGTTGCTCAAATGGCCGAGGATGCTGGTATCGCTGCTTTGGCGGTTCACGGTCGCACTCGTGCCTGCGGCTACCACGGACAGGCTGAATTCGATACCATTGCCGATATTGTATCCAGGGTAAGAATCCCAGTTTTTGCCAACGGCGACATAACCAGTGCCGAGAGAGCCCGCGAGGTGCTCAATTACACTGGTGCTGCGGCGGTCATGATTGGCCGTGCCGCACAGGGACGACCTTGGATTTTTCGGGAGATAGCCCACTACCTCGCCACCGGCGAGCGGCTGCCCGAACCAACATTGGACGAAGTAAAAAAAATACTGCTCACCCACTTGGGTGAACTGCACCGATTCTACGGTGAGGTGATGGGGGTCCGTATCGCCCGCAAACACGTGGGCTGGTACTTGAAGACACTCGCGGACAGCGAGTCCTTCCGCAAGACCTTTTTCCAAATAGAGAGCGCAGAAGTACAACATGCCAGCGTTCACGAGTGGTTTGAACGCCGAATAACGAGAGGGGCACAAGCGGCATGAATAATGAAGTATTGATTCCGGATACTGGCAGCGAAGAAGTATCCTCCAGGGGGCAGACGCAGCTGGCACAGCCGCAACAACAGTCCCTGCGCGATGCCGTTGAGCACGCGATGGAGAACTATTTCCGCCACCTGGATGGCCAGATGGTTACCGATGTCTATGACATGGTGCTGTCGGAGATCGAAGCGCCCATGCTCGAAGTGGTGATGAAATATACTCGCCACAACCAGACCCGCGCCGCGCAATTACTGGGTCTCAACCGTGGCACTCTGCGCAAGAAGCTGAAGCGCTACGGCCTGCTGTAAGCTTCCCACCGAGAGAAATTCTGAAGGGGGATGAGGTAACTCATCCCCCTTCGCTATTTTCCCGGCAGCAATTTTATTCGTTGCCGCAGAGGACAACCCGTATAAACCCTTTAAACATCTTTTCCGAAAACCAGTTGGATCTAGTGCAATGACAGACAAGGTTTCCATCCGCCGCGCTTTAATTAGTGTCTCTGACAAGAGTGGCATCGTAGAGTTCGCCCAACAGCTCTCCTCAATGGGCGTAGAGATCCTCTCCACCGGTGGCACCCACCGCCAGCTCAAAGAAGCCGGAATTCCAGTCGTAGAAGTTTCCGACTATACCGGTTTCCCTGAAATGATGGACGGTCGCGTCAAGACCCTACACCCGAAAGTACACGGCGGCATTTTGGGGCGCCGAGGCACCGATGACGCCATCATGGGCGAGCACGGTATCACCCCCATCGATATGGTTGTGGTCAACCTCTACCCTTTCGCTCAAACCGTAGCTAAGCCTGACTGTTCCCTTGAGGACGCTATCGAGAACATCGATATCGGCGGCCCCACCATGGTTCGCGCTGCCGCCAAGAACCACAAAGATGTCACTATCGTGGTCAATGCCAGCGATTACGGCAGCATCATCGAGGAAATGAAAGCTAACGACGGTGCACTGAGCCACGCCAGCCGCTTTGACCTGGCGGTAAAAGCCTTCGAGCACACGGCGGGCTATGACGGCGCTATCGCCAACTACCTGGGTGCCATTAAAGGCGAGGAAAAGCAGCTGTTCCCGAGCACCTACAACAGCCAATTTATCAAGAAACTGGATCTGCGCTACGGTGAGAACCCACACCAAAAATCCGCTTTCTACACCGAAGCCAACCCGGCTGAGGCCAGCATTTCCACTGCCACCCAGCTGCAGGGCAAAGAGCTGTCCTACAACAATATCGCCGATACCGATGCCGCGCTGGAGTGCGTGAAGTCCTTCGAGCAACCCGCTTGCGTGATCGTAAAACACGCCAATCCCTGCGGTGTGGCGATTGCTGAAGATATTCACACGGCCTACGACCTGGCCTTCGCTACCGATAGCGAATCTGCCTTTGGCGGTATCATCGCCTTCAACCGGGAACTGGATGGCACCACTGCCCGTGCTATCGTCGAGCGACAGTTTGTTGAAGTCATCATCGCACCGTCAGTCTCCGAAGAGGCCAAACAGGCCGTTGCCGAGAAGAAGAACCTGCGCCTGCTGGTATGCGGCCAGTGGAGCAGCGAGCGCACCCCGGCACTGGACTACAAGCGCGTTAATGGCGGCCTGCTGGTTCAGGACCGTGACGACGGCCTGATCACCGCTGCCGACCTGAAAGTAGTCTCCAAGCGCCAGCCCACGGAAGAAGAAATCCGCGATCTGCTGTTTACCTGGAAAGTGGCCAAGTTCGTAAAATCCAATGCAATCGTATACGGCAAAGACGGCCGCACTGTGGGCGTAGGCGCAGGCCAGATGAGCCGCGTAAACTCCGCGCGTATCGCCGCGATCAAGGCCGAGCATGCCGGCCTCGCCGTTGCAGGGTCCGTGATGGCCTCCGACGCTTTCTTCCCCTTCCGCGATGGTATTGATAACGCCGCCGCTGTCGGCATCCAGGCGGTTATCCAGCCCGGTGGCTCCATGCGCGATGAGGAAGTGATCGCCGCAGCGGATGAGCACAATATGGCCATGGTCTTTACCGGCATGCGCCACTTCCGCCACTAAACCGGCACTCTCCACGAAGCACTCTCTCGCTTCAAGGGGATTCGTGACAGTGACGCATCCTCTGCGTCACTGTTATCGAGTAGTTCCCAGCGCCCACTATCAAAGAGGCGCCTATTGCAGGCGTGTAACACCACCTGCAACGATTCCGCGCTAAACTAGCGCACCTGATACCTGTCCAATGGACCCAAGTGGTCGACTTAGGGGGATTTAAGAATGAATGTATTAATCATCGGCTCAGGTGGCCGCGAGCACGCCTTAGCGTGGAAAGCCGCACAAAACCCCAAAGTGGGTACTGTGTTTGTAGCACCAGGCAATGCCGGTACCGCCCGCGAAGGCAAAGTGCAGAATCTGGCTATCGGTGTCGACAACTTCCCCGCACTGGCGGACTTCGCCGAGGAAAACGGCGTGGAACTCACTATCGTCGGCCCCGAAGCGCCACTAGTTGACGGCATCGTAGATTTCTTTAACGGGCGCGGCCTCGCCATCTTTGGCCCCAGCAAAGGCGCTGCACAACTGGAAGGCTCCAAAGCCTTCACCAAGGATTTCCTTGAGCGCCACAAAATCCCCACCGCCGCTTATCGCAATTTCACCGAAGTTGAACCAGCCATCGAATATATTCGTGAGCGCGGAGCACCCATCGTAGTCAAAGCCGATGGCCTCGCCGCTGGTAAAGGCGTCATCGTCGCCGAGACCGAGCAGCAGGCCGAGCTGGCTGTGCGCGATATGCTCTCCGGTAATGCCTTTGGCGACGCTGGCTGCCGAGTAGTGATCGAGGAATTCCTGCAGGGTGAGGAGGCGAGCTTTATCGTTATGGTAGATGGGGAGAATATCCTGCCCATGGCCACCAGCCAGGACCACAAACGCGTCGGTGACGGCGATACTGGCCCCAATACCGGCGGCATGGGTGCCTACTCCCCAGCACCGGTAGTGACCGACAGTGTTTATCAGCGCATTATGCAAGAAGTGATTGAACCCACAGTAACAGGCCTCGCCGCTGAGGGTACGCCATATACCGGGTTTCTCTACGCTGGCCTGATGATCGATCCGCAGGGTGCTCCCAGAGTGATCGAGTACAACTGCCGCTTCGGCGACCCCGAAACCCAGCCTATTATGATGCGTCTGAAATCCGACCTGGTAGATCTTTGCCTGGCCGCACTGGACAAAAAGCTCGATAGCGTGACGGCTGAATGGGACCCGCGCCCATCACTTGGGGTGGTACTGGCCGCACACGGCTATCCCGGCAGTTACCGCAAGGGCGATGCTATTAGTGGGCTTGAGAAAGCTGACGGCGATAATGCCAAAGTCTTCCACGCTGGTACTGCCCTGGACGGCGAACGTGTGGTCACCAATGGCGGCCGCGTACTCTGCGCCACCGCATTGGGCGACACTGTCGCCGAAGCTCAGACCAATGCCTATGAAGCTGCCCGCGCCATTTATTGGGAAGGTGTCTTTTACCGGAAAGATATCGGCTATCGCGCGGTCGAAAGAGAACAGACTAGTAGCGATAAGTAGTTTTACCCAGCATGGCGGTAGGGCTGACTACCGCCATACAGAGGAAGTCATAAACATGAGTGAACGCAATTTAAGTGGCCTCGATCACCTGCTGATTCAGGCTGACCGCGCCCTGCGCACTCTGAGTCCCGGCGAGCCCTGTCACGGGCGCCCATCTCCGGCCAAAGGCGAAGCGGAGGCCGAGCTCAGCGATACCGAGCGCAAGCACGCCGCCGGTCTGATGCGGGTCAACCACAGCGGCGAAGTCTGTGCTCAGGCCCTCTACCAAGGCCAGGCACTCACAGCAAAACTGCCCGAGGTACGCGGTGAAATGGAGCGCGCTGCGGATGAGGAGATCGACCACCTGGCTTGGTGTGAGCAGCGCCTCAAAGAACTGGACAGCCGCCCAAGCCTGCTCAATCCACTCTGGTATGGATTGTCATTTGGACTGGGCGCCGCCGCCGGCAAAATCAGCGATCGCATCAGCCTGGGATTTGTCGCAGCGACAGAAGAAAGGGTCTGCGAACACCTGGAGAGTCACCTGCAGAAGCTTCCAGCCCAGGACAAACGCAGTCGCGCCGTAGTGGAGCAAATGCTGGTCGATGAGAGCGAACACGCTCATGCCGCGCTAGCCGCCGGAGGCAAACGTTTCCCAGCACCGGTGAAAGGCGCTATGTCTCTGGTAGCCAAGGTGATGACCTCAGCCAGTTACAAAATTTAAAATATTAATAACCGGTTCGTAAAAATTGACTGGCCCGCTAAAAGCAACCGCTTTTGAGCAGGCCTTTTCTTTATCTGAGTATTGCTTAGACTTCTTCTACTCGATAGCGATGCACAATCTCCACTCCCGCATTGCGCAACATAATTGAAGCAGAGCAATATTTCTCTGCAGATAGCTCCACAGCGCGGGCTACATGGGATTCTTTTATTCCCCGGCCTCGCACAACAAATTCCATTTCAATTCGCTCAAAAGGTGATGGGGTGGTATCCGGGCGAACGCCATTCAATTCGCAATGACAGGAAATAATATCCTGGCGCGCCTTCTGTAAAATGGAAACCACATCATAGGCTGCACAGCCACCAACCCCGAGGAGGATCATCTCCATCGGGCGCACACCGTTATTAGTGCGCCCCCCTTCCATCACTACCGAATTACCACTGCCGGCTTCGCCGACGAAGGTCAAATCATTAACCCAGGTTACCTTGCCCTGCATTGCCATGCTCCCGCTGAAATTCAAGCCGCGAAGCTTAGCACAGAGTACAAGATTATCCTGACAGGCAGAGTATTTCCGGTATAGTGTCCACAACACCTCCGCGCGAAATGTTCGCTACTGAAGTTTCCCCCTTCGCCAGTGAACGCAATAGCCCGCTTGCAGTCCAATCGCACCCGCGCCAGAGTGTCACAGGTCACACTGCGGAACTTTGCCGCGACCAACCTCTGTTGGGGACTGTTTTTTCGCGCGATAATTCAATAGTGCTCAGCTGCTAAAGCCGGGATAGAGCACGAGACAAAAAATGAGGAATAAATCCGTGACGGTTGCTATCGAAGACCCCATGACTATCGGCAATATTGAAGACTTTCTGGCCCACTGCCACCGGCGACGCTATCCGGCCAAGAGCACGATTATCTATGCCGGCGACCGCTGTGAGTCCCTCTATTTCATTATGCGCGGTTCAGTCACCGTCTTAATCGAAGATGACGAGGGCCGCGAAATGATCGTAGCCTATCTAAACGACGGGGACTTTTTCGGTGAAATGGGGCTATTTGATCAGGACACCCGCAGCGCCTGGGTGCGCACCAAAACCGAGTGTGAGGTTGCGGAAATCTCCTACACCAAATTCCAGGAACTGACTCGTCAGCACCCAGAATTCCTGTTCGCTCTAGCCACACAAATGGCCGGGCGCCTGCGCAATACCACTCGAAAAGTTGGCGATCTAGCCTTTCTTGATGTTACCGGTCGCGTGGCGCGAACCCTTTTAGACCTGTGTAATGAGCCCGATGCGATGACCCATCCAGAAGGCATGCAAATCAAGATCACTCGCCAGGAAATTGGCCGTATTGTTGGATGTTCCCGTGAGATGGTTGGGCGCGTGCTGAAAACCCTGGAAGAGCAGGGCTTGGTATCGGTCAAAGGTAAAACCATGGTGGTTTACGGCACCCGTTAAATACCTGTCCCAGAGTCAAATACCACAGACACAAAAAAGGGCGATGTAATCAATCGCCCTTTTTTGTGTCTGTGATTTTATCTAGCTAACTTTCTAAAACCCCACTAGCACTCAGTTAAACATCTCCATCAATTTTCGTCCCGGTTCTTCCTCGCGCATAAAAGCCTCGCCAACCAAAAATGCATCAACGCTGTGTCCGCGCATGGCCGCGACATCATCCGTGGTGTGGATACCGCTTTCTGTTACAACAATGCGGTCCTTGGGAATCAGATTGAGCAGTTTAAAAGTGTTCTCCAGCTGTACCTCAAAGGTGTGCAGATTACGATTGTTAATTCCAATTAGACGGTTGGGGAGAGCCAACGCCCTCTCCAGCTCTGCGCGATTGTGCACTTCCACCAGCACATCCAATCCCAGTTCCAGGGCCAAACCATTGAGTTCCTGCATTTGCTGATCTTCCAGGCAGGCGGCAATGAGCAGGATGCAGTCAGCTCCAATAGCGCGCGCCTCATACACCTGGTAAGGGTCCACGGTAAAGTCCTTACGCAAAACCGGTAGACGAACCGCGTTGCGCGCCTGCTGCAAATAACTGTCATCGCCCTGGAAAAAATCCCTATCGGTGAGTACCGACAAGCATGCCGCGCCACCCCTCTCATAACTGGTCGCAATTTCTGCGGGAAGAAAGTCCTCGCGAATCACCCCCTTGCTGGGGGAAGCCTTTTTGATTTCCGCAATCACTGCGGCCTCCCCCTCGGCGATTTTGTATTCCAATGCCGCGACAAATCCCCGTGCCAGTGGTTGGTCATGCGCGCTCAGACGTATTTCTTCCAGGCTGCATTGAGATTTGCGCTCCGCCACTTCCTGCCACTTGCGCTCGATAATAGTTTTTAAAATGGTCGGTGTGCTCACGATTTCACTTCCTCGGGGCGAAAGGCGCTGGTAAAGGCAGCCAGGTCATTGATTTTTTCTGCGGCCAAACCGCTATCGATGGCGTCCTGCGCCATGGCGACACCCTGCTCTGCCGTGCTCGCAGTGCCGCTGACATAAATGGCCAGGCCGGCATTCAGGGCGATAATATCTGCAGCTTTTTTCCCTGCTGCAGTTTCACGCTTACCCAATGCGTCGCGAATCAAGGATAGAGACTCTGCGGCACTCGCAACGATCAAGCCATCCAGGCTCTGGCGGGGCAGACCAAAGGCTTCGGGGCAGAGAGTAAACTCACTAATAACACCATCTTTCAATTCCACCGCAAAAGTATCCGCGGCGATACTGGCTTCGTCGAGGCCGTCATCGCTGTGCAGGACCAGCACGTGCTCAGAACCAAGTCGTTGCAGGACTTCAGCCAACAAACGACAGTAGCGTTTTTCGTAAACACCGATGACCTTGCGCTTAACTCCGGCGGGGTTGGTCATGGGGCCGAGCAGATTAAAAATAGTGCGCAGCCCCAATGCTTTGCGCGCTGGGCCTACATGACGTACGGCGCTATGGAAACTGGGTGCAAACATAAAACCGATACCGAGCGTTTCCACACAGCGCGCCATTTGCTCCGCACTTAAATCCAAGTAAACCCCAGCACGTTCGAGCAAATCGGCGGAGCCACTACTAGAAGACACCGAGCGGTTGCCGTGTTTGGCCACCCTAGCCCCAGCTGCAGCTGCAACAAAGCTACTGGCACTGGATACATTAAATAGATTTGCGCCATCTCCGCCGGTGCCGACGATGTCTACGGTATTCTCAAGGTCGAGTTCAACCTTAGTGGCCAGTGCGCGCATGGTTTCCACCGCACCGACGATCTCGTCGACAGTTTCACCGCGAATGCGCAACGCGATCAGCAAGGCCCCTATCTGCGCTTCCAGGGCTTCACCGCGCATGATTTGGCCTACAGTCTCACGCATCTCCTCACGGCTCAAATGCTCTCCATCCACCAGCTTGGCGATAGCATTTTGTATATTCATTGTGCCTCCCTTGTCCCGCTCAGTATTGATTGGTGCGAAGCGTAATTAACTGCCCCGCGTTTTGCCCTTCGCATCAGGACTCGAGAAAATTCTTCAACATATCGTGGCCATGCATGGTGAGAATGGACTCTGGATGAAACTGCACGCCCTCTATCGGTAATTCCCGGTGGCGCAGCCCCATAATTTCATCAATCTCGCCGTCAGGCGTCTCCGTCCAGGCGGTAATTTCCAGGCATTCAGGCAAGCTGCCCTTTTCCACCACCAGGGAGTGATAACGGGTGGCCTCGAAAGGGTTGGATAGGCCGTGAAACACTCCCAGGTTGTTGTGCACTATAGGCGATGTTTTACCGTGCATAACCTGGCCGGCACGTACCACGCGACCACCAAAAACCTGGCCGATACTCTGGTGACCAAGGCAAATACCCAAAATGGGGATACGCCCGGCGAAATGACGAATCGCCTCCAGGGAAATGCCTGCCTCATTGGGTGTGCAGGGCCCTGGTGAAATCACAATTTTCGCCGGGGCCAACTGCTCTATGTCCTTAAGGGTAATTTCGTCATTACGCTTGACCACAACCTCAGCGCCCAGCTCCTCAAGGTACTGCACCACATTCCACGTAAAGGAATCGTAGTTATCGATCATCAAAATCATTACTTGGCCCCCATAGCCTGTGCAGTATCGGTAGTTGCTTCCATGCGCTTTTGCAGTCGTGCGAGCGCCGCCTGGGTTGAGCGCAATTCGCGCAGAATTTCGGTTTGACTGGGCGGCAGACACATTTCATCCATTCGACGCAACTTGGCTTCCTCCAGGTTATTGAGCACCACGCCAATAAACAGGTTAATCATGACAAAGGCGCCCATAACCACGAAACTGACAAAGTAGAGCCAGGCCCAGGGCATTGCATCCATAGCGGTATACATAATGTCGGTCCAATCCTCGAAGGTCACTATACGGAACAGACTCAACAGAGCTATCGGCAGGTTGCGCCAATGGGTTGGGTCTATCTCATGAAAGAGAAAGTAGCCCGCCACACCATAGATATAAAAGATAATTCCCATCAAGATTGCGATGTGCATCATGCTCGGCAAGCTGCGCAACAGTGTATCCACCAGAGTACGCAGTTCAGGGAAAGCAGAAACCAGGCGCAACACCCGCAGGATCCGTACCAGGCGCGCGAGTGTTGCCAGGGGCCCTGTGGCGGGAATCAAACTTAAGGCGATGATGGTAAAATCGAAGCAGTTCCAGCCGCTGGCAAAATAACGCCAAGGACGCGATCCGTGCGAAGTTATTTTTATCGCTGCCTCTAAAATAAAAGCAGTCAGCACCAATTGGTTAACAACGCCCAATGCAGTACCAAAACGCTCCATCACCCATATTGAAGTCTCCAGCCCTACCGCCAGTGCATTAACCAGGATCATGCCAATGATCACCTGATTAAACATGGGAGCTTCGACTATCTGTTGACAACGGGCGGCAAGAGATACTTTTTGAGAAATACTAGCTTCGCTCATTTTGTTCGATCTTTACTTCTACTTCTTTACAACTACTCGCCAGAGCCATGCCCGCTGCACGGAACAACGCCCTAGCCTTATTCATGGTCTCATCCCACTCGGATTGGGGATCTGAATCGGCCACCAGGCCGGCACCGGCCTGGATAAATAACTGTCCGTCCTTAATAACTGCGGTGCGAATTGCGATGGCTGTATCCATATTGCCATTCCAGGCCAAGTAACCCACCGCACCACCATAGATACCACGCTTCTCAGGTTCCAATTCATCGATAATTTCCATAGCGCGGATCTTTGGTGCCCCGGATAAAGTGCCGGCCGGCAGCGCCGCGCGCAGGGCATCCATACCGGTGAGTCCCTCCCGCAACTGACCGGTGACATTGGAGGTGATATGCATCACATGGGAGTAGCGTTCCACCACCATCTGCTCAGTGACCCGCACGCTGCCAGTCGCCGCTACACGGCCCACATCATTGCGCCCCAGATCGATCAACATCAGGTGCTCGGCACACTCTTTGGGGTCTGCCAATAGCTCCTGCTCCAGGGCTTTATCTTCCTCCTCGGAAGTACCGCGACGGCGGGTGCCTGCTAGCGGACGCACAGTCATCTCACCCTCTTCCAGGCGTACCAGAATCTCTGGACTGGAGCCCACAACCTGGTGATCCCCTAGGTCGAGGAAATACATATAGGGCGAGGGGTTCAGACTGCGCAGGGCGCGATAAAAATTCAGTGGCGGGGCATCGAAAGGAGCCGACAAGCGCTGAGATGGCACCACCTGCATAACATCACCGGCGAGAACATATTCCTTTACCCTATCAACGGCCTTCTTGAAATTTTTCTCACCAAAGTGGGAGTGAAAAGCACCCTCTTCGATTCCCTTGCCATCCAGGTCCAGAGGCACTGTATCCGGTAAAGGCCGAGCCAACCTTTCCACCAGTTGATCCAGACGCTGCTGGGCCCGCTCATAGGCATCGGCCTGGGAAGGGTCCGCATGCACAATAAAGATAACTGCACCGGCGAGGTTGTCGAACACCACCAGCTCATCACTGACCATCAGCAGGATATCCGGATTACCCAGGCTATCCTGCGGCATACTGTGCGCTAAACGCGGTTCAATATAACGCACACAGTCATAGCCAAAATACCCAACCAAGCCACCATTGAAACGCGGCAAATTGGCAAGTTCCGGTACCCGATAGCGCTGCTGGAACTGCTCAACAAATGCCAGCGGATCGCGCTCGGTATAGCTTTCTATCACCGCCCCGTCACACTCCACCGTAACCTCGTTGCCACGCACCCGAAGCAGAGTTCTGGCGGGCAATCCAATAATGGAGTAGCGCCCCCATTTCTCCCCGCCCTGTACCGACTCCAGTAGGTAACTGTAGCGGCCTTCGGCAAGCTTCAGATAAGTGGACAGGGGGGTTTCAATATCCGCCAGCACACGGCGCACTAGCGGTATACGGTTATAGCCCTCAGACACAAGTTGGGCGTATTCACTAGGGGTCATAGAGACTCCGATCTATTGGGTATTTTTCTTGTTGGCGCCAAAGTATAGGCGGCGCCCACGGGAGAGGTGGCCGAACGGTATTGTTGACCAGTTGGCCTCAGCGGATCAGTGGCGCCATCGCCAACTGCTGGATGTGGGGATAGTGTGATTCACGGAAATTCCCTCTGTGCAGGCGCACAAGTTTACAAATCCCGTATGCGGCGGGCAAGAGGCTGCCCGCCAAGTTTTTCTCAGGACAGGCTTTCGCGCATAGCACCGATCACTTCAGCGTAGTCAGGGGCATTGAAGATTGCAGAGCCTGCAACAAAAGTATCCGCGCCGGCTGCGGCAATCTCCGCAATATTGTCACGGTTGACCCCGCCATCGATCTCAAGGCGAATATCGTAACCAGAAGCGTCGATCAACTGGCGCGCCTCGCGCAGTTTTTCCAGAGTGCCCGGAATAAACTTTTGCCCACCAAAGCCAGGGTTGACTGACATCAACAAAATCATATCCAGCTTGTCCATCACATACTTGGCCGCATCCAGTCCTGTGGCTGGGTTAAAGACCAAACCGGCCTTACAGCCAAGACTGCGGATCAACTGTAGGGAGCGGTCCGGGTGTCGCGAAGCCTCGGGGTGGAAAGTAATATAACTTGCGCCCGCATCGGCAAACATGCGAATCATATCGTCTACCGGCTCCACCATCAGGTGCACATCAATGGGCGCCTCGACACCATGCTTGCGCAACGCCTGGCACACCATTGGGCCGATGGTGAGGTTGGGCACATAGTGGTTGTCCATCACATCGAAGTGCACCCAGTCAGCACCAGCGGCTAACACATTGTCCACCTCTTCACCAAGGCGGGCAAAGTCGGCGGAAAGAATCGAGGGGGCAATCTTGTAATCTGACATCATTATTTCCTTCAGTAACTCAATTTTCCGCGCTCAGGCGGCAATGCAGGTTTTCCAGGCGCTCGGGGGTGCCCACATCACACCAGTCCCCAGGGTATAAGTCCGCCTGTAGTTTGTCCTCATTGAAAGTAAAGACCTCGCCAAGGCCGAAGCATTCACGCACTTTGGGGTAGCGGGTTAACACCTCGGGGCGCAGCCAACTGATACCGGCAAAGGTATAGCGGGGCTTGGCAGTTCCAGACAGTAGGCCATTATCAATTCCGAAGTCTCCCTCGGGGTTATGTGGAGGATTTGGCACCATCAAAAGTCGGCCGGGGCAGCCCTCAGGTAAGGGGCGATTCACCCACTGCGAAAGGTCAAAGTCACACCAAACATCCCCATTAACCACAAAGAATGGGCCCTCTCCCAGCAGCGGCATCGCGTTGAGAATACCCCCAGCGGTCTCAAGGGGTCGGTCTTCTTGCTCCACAGAATACTGGATATCGAGTCCCCAGCGATCACCACTCCCCAGGTAATCACGAATCTTATGGCCCAAATGGCCCAGGTTGATCACTACCCGTTGAACTCCCACAGCCTGTAGTCGCTCAAGCACATGCTCAATGAGCGGCTTGCCCGCCACAGACAACAAAGGCTTGGGGGTTTGGTCAGTAAGGGGGCGCATTCTACGCCCAAAGCCCGCAGCCAAGACCATAGCGGTTGTTGGGGCTATCTCAGTGAGCTGAGTCATTCAATTCATCTATCAGTTTTTATACAGCTTATTAGTGCTATTCACCGGCATAGCGATAATCACTGTACCAAGGCTGCTGCTCTATAAGCGGAAGTAGCTGTTGCTCAAACCACTGCGCAAACGGCTGAAGCTCCTCATAGCGCCCAGCAGTTTCCAGTACATAGCGTATCACCAGCGGCAAATCCCCCAGGTAGTTCTGCTTGCCATCGCGCAATGATAGACGTGGAAAAAGGCCCAGCACTTTAATATGACGCTGGAGCCCCATCCAGTCGAACCAAGTTAAGAACTCTTTAGGCTCGACAGGTTCCAGCACCCCAGCAGCTTCTGCAGTAGCGGCATAGGCTAAAGCCCAGCGCTCGACCCGCTGGCGTGGCCAGCGGATATAGCAGTCTCGCAACAGAGAGACCAAATCGTAGGTAATCGGTCCCCACACGGCATCCTGGAAGTCCACGATTCCAGGGCGCTCACCTCCACGGATCATTAAATTACGGCTGTGGTAGTCTCTGTGCACTAGAGCTTGCGGTTGGCCTGCAGCACTCTCCAGCAACCGCTGAAAGGTCTCTTGCAGCAGGCGGTTTTCCACTTCACTCAGAGAGTAGCCGAGTAACTTGCCTACCAGCCACTCGGGCATAATACGCATCTCTGTCAGCAATAGTTCCCGGTTGTAATCTGGAAACAAATCCTCTGTACGGGGTATCTGCTGGAGACTCAGCAGCTCACTCATTACCTCCGCATAGAGTCCCTCGACACTGTCATTACTCAGCACATCGAATAATTGGGTATCACCCAAGTCTTCCAATAGCAGGTACCCATTGGCTGTATCAGCTGCTATTACCATGGGTGTGTGCACACCATTGCGCCGCAGATAATCGGCAACTGCTACAAATCGGGCCGGGTTAGTACACTCAGGTGGAGAATCAACAGCGATTAACCTCGGCTCGGTAGAAGTGCGGAAATAGCGCCGAAAGCCCGCATCCCCGGCAAGGTTGGCCAAGTCTGCTGGAAATTCAATTTCCAAAGCCTTACCCACCCAAAGAGCCAAAGCCTCTTGTCGCAGGTCATCACTCACAGTACACCCTTCATTTATTGTTCGGCCCATCAATGATTCTTTCTATCGCGGCAGTTTCCCATTAAGCAGCTCGTATTGAAACCCTGCCCCAGGGAGCTTGAAGCGACTATAACACTCTCGCCTCTTACATCCGTACCATCTGTGCGGCTATTAACCACTTCTACATTCAAGTAGAATCGGGCGATAATTTTTTGCGCGCCCCGGCTGGATAGCTGTCGCACGCATCTGCCGATACAAGAAACACCAAAGAATAGCCGGAACCTATCGATTGATGCTTGAAGTCTCCCGGTGGCGTCGCCTCGCTCTAGCAATAGCTCAGAATCCACGAGCCCACTCTCTAGCCCTCGGTTTGTTGGCCGCGCACCCTATATGGACTCATGCGGACCAAACCGCCGTAGATCCTGAATACAACCCCTACCTGTACTTAGACTGGTTACCACGTTCTGAATTGACCCCTGAGGAAAGCGCCAGAGTACCGGCGATTTGCTCCGGAGCCTTTATCGAACCGCCTAGGGATTACCCCGATGCCAACTTGCCCCCTGAAGACGCGCCACTACGTGCCACAGCCGAGCAGTCTCGCATCCTCGATGACGGATCTGCTGAACTAATTGGCAACGTCCATATCACCCAAGGCTATCGCCAATTATTTGCCGATGAAGTGACCCTCAACCGCCAGACCAACACCGCTTTCCTAAGTGGCGCTATCGAACTGCGCGAACCCAATTTACTCGTTCGAGGGGACTCGGCAGAGGTTCACACCGATACCGAAGCGGCCTCCATTGAGGACGCAACATACGTTGTACACGACGAATTTATTCATGGTGACGCCGCCCAAGTCGCACGTCAGACCAGTGGTGAATTGACCCTTACCGATGGCACCTATACACGCTGTGAGCCGGGCCGGGCTTTCTGGCGCCTGAGTGGCGGAGAAATCAATATCGATCAAGTGGAGAGTCAGGGAACCGCAAGGGATGTACGCCTGGAGATACTGGATGTTCCCGTACTCTATTTCCCGTATTTTCGCTTCCCGGTGGGCGATGCGCGCATGTCGGGCTTCCTTTTTCCTTCTCTAAGCAACAGCGATAAGAATGGCTGGGACCTATCTGTTCCGTATTACTGGAACATCGCCCCGGAGATGGATGCGACCATCACTCCACGCTATATCCAGTATCGCGGCACTGGTCTGGAAGTAGAATTCCGCCACCTAAGCCCTGTGTTCAACACCGAAATACGCCTAGCCGACCTTCCCAATGATAAGGGCGGCAATAGTGGTCTCGCCCAGGAATTGATTGACCGGGGCTTCCCTGAGGATCTGGTTCTACCTTACAAAGGGGACGATCGCTGGTTGGTCAACCTGGAACAGCAGGGCGGTTATAGCGGCAGTATCTGGCGTACCGACATCGACTACACCAAGGTGAGCGATCCAGACTATTTTCGCGATTTGAGTACCGCCAACCTTGATATCAACGCGGAAACCCAGGTTAGTCAAAAAGCCCAGGGTAGACTCACTTTTGAAAACTGGGCGATTAGCCTTCGTGCCCAGGATTACCAAGTATTGGAAAATGATCGTTTCGATACTTTCGCCCAGCTGCCTCGGCTAGATGTGGATGGCAATTACCGCTGGGGTGACTGGCAACTAGCCTTACAAAATGAAGCCACTGTATGGCGGCACCAGGACACTCAGACGATTAGGTTTATTAGAGATATTGATGACCCCGACAGTGTCACTGAACGAACAAGAGACTTTATCACCGCAGACCGCTTGCGACTGGACTATGAGCTTTTTTGGGATAAGGAGTGGCTTTGGGGTTACTTTAAGCCGGGGTTGGCAGGCCGCTATCTGGGTTACCAAGTCAGTGATACCTTCCTACCAGAGGGCACCAACGACACCCCCAGCGCCTCTGCTGCGCAGCTCACTCTGGACACCGGCCTCTACTTCGAGCGAGATAGTTTCGCCTTTAATCATGAGTATATCCAGACTCTAGAGCCCCGCTTGTACGGGTTGCTTAGTAGCAATGCCAAACAAGAGGATTTTTTTAATATCACTGGTGCTGATATCAATAACCTAGGCCCCATTGATCCTCAAAGTAACAATCTACTCTACGATACCTCACTGTTCACCTTCAGCTACGACCAGCTATTTCGCCACAGCCGTTTTACCGGCAATGATCGTATTGACGATGCAAGTAGGGTTGCTCTGGGGCTAACCACCCGCTTTATTGAGCCTATTAGTGGCCGTGACTTGCTGTCTGCAAGTGTCGGCCAGGTTTTCTACTCCAGCGATACCCAGATTGGTCTGCGCGAGCTTATCGAAGAAACCCCTCGCTCTGAGCTTGCCGCCAGACTGGAAAGCCGCCCAATTCAATCCCTACGTATTGGCAGTGAGCTGGTCTACGATGACACAGAGCACAATGTCAACCGCGGCAACTTCAGCTTGCGCTACTTTGATGATGAAGCGCGTATTTTTAACCTCAGTTACTACTATAAGCGTGACAATGTCACATTTATCAATAAGGACGGTGTTGAGCAGGTCGGCCCTACGCGCCAGCTGAACAGCTCCACTGTACTGCCTATCAACACGCACACTTCTATAATGGCTGGCGCAGCTTACGATTTGTCATTGAACCGGGAACTGGAATACCTGGCAGGTATCGAATATGACGACTGCTGCTATCGTGCACGCCTTTTATGGCGCCGAACCCTAGACAATGACCTAGCCGGTGTTGTTAGAGCTGAAGACCTCCAATACGATGAAGGTATCTACCTCGAAATACAACTGAAGGGTCTAGCAGGATTTGGCGCAACGGTCACCCAGATGCTTAGCCAAGGAATTGCCAATTTTGACCAGAGAGAAAAGCTGAAACCGTGATGAAAATAATGCAGAAATTTATGCCGAGATTAGGCTTGTCATCCGTTCTGGCTGCTTGCGCCCTGATCGCCGGCACGGTCACAGCGCAAGTACAAACCCTGGACCGGGTAGTCGCCGTTGTTGATGAAGATGTAGTCATGGCCAGTGAACTAGCCCAGCGCATGAACACTATTGCCAGCCAGATTCAAGCACAGCAAGTCCAAGCACCGCCTGTAGATGTTTTGCGCCGCCAGGTACTGGAACAACTGATTATCGAGCGATTACAGCTACAGATGGCCTCCCGTGCGGGCATTACAGTATCTGAGTCCGAGCTCGATCAAGCCATTGCTCGCGTTCAACAAAATGCGAGTGTCAGCCCTGAAGAATTTCGTCAGCGCCTGCGTGCCGATGGCATGACTATGAAGAGCTTTCGCCAGCAGATCCGTCAGGAACTGATGATCCGCCGGGTAGAACAAGGCAGCGTCAACCGCCGAATCCAGATCACCGACCAAGACATCGACAATTTCCTTCGCTCTAAAGAGGGCGAGTTCTGGAAGTCCCCTCAGTATGAGCTGGGACATATCTTGATCCCCATCAGCTCCAGTGCACCTGCCAGCGAAGTTACCCAAGCTCGTGAGAAAGCCGAGGAGCTGGTTCAGCAGGTTCGCGATGGCACAGATTTTCGTCGCCTGGCAATCGCCAATTCAGCTGGACAGAATGCCCTCGCCGGCGGCGACCTGGGTTGGCGCAAAACAGTGGAACTCCCCACCCTATTTGCTGATGCTCTAAGCGGCCTCAAGGTAGGTGATATCTCTGAGCCCTTCCGCAGTGATGCCGGCTTCCACCTGCTCAAGATTCATGCACAAAAAGGTGCCAGCGAGCAACTAGTGGAGCAGACTAAAGTTCGTCATATCCTGCTCAAACCCTCAGCCATCCTCACAGATGATGAAGCCTACAACAAGCTGGTAGCCATGCGAGAAGAGGCGATGGCTAGCGATAACTTTACCGAGCTCGCTCGCGAGAATTCCGAAGATATTGGTTCCATGCTGTCCGGCGGTGATCTCGGCTGGTCTATGCCAGGACAATTTGTGCCTGAATTTACCCAGGCCATGAACACCACCGGCATCGGCGAAATCAGCCTGCCATTTCGCAGCCAATTCGGCTGGCATATCCTGATGGTCGAGGGGCGGCGCAAACAAGATATGACCGATCAATATATTCGCAACCAGGCTGCCAACCTCTTACGCAACCGCCGCTATGAAGAAGAACTGCAAAATTGGCGCAGGGAAATCCGCGACCAGGCTTATGTAGAAATTAAATTAAAAGATGAAAAGCAAGAAGGTCCTGAACAGGAAGCGCAATAAAAGCGCTTTTTAAGACCTCGAAGACCGGGCCAAAGCGCCCGGTTTTTTATTCGTATAAAGTGTGACTCCTCTATGATACCCAGAATCGCGCTGACCCCCGGAGAACCCGCCGGTATTGGCCCAGAGATATGTGTAAAATTGTCTCAGCATGGCAGCCCTGCACAACTGATTACCATTGCAGACCCAAGCCTGCTGGAACGGGCTGCTAAAAAGCTAAAACTTCCCCTTCAGCTTATATCTTTCTCTGAAGAAACCCCGCTGTCGGAAACAGCACCAGGTAGTCTCTATATTTTAGAAAGCCCTTTAAAGCAGCCATCCCTACCTGGAAAGCTAAACACCGCCAACGCCTTCTATGTATTGAGGACATTGGAGATAGCCGCAGATGGGTGCCAAAATGGTCAATTTGATGCGCTAGTGACGGGCCCTGTACATAAAGGGGTAATCAATGAAGCTGGATTTCCCTTCAGTGGCCATACCGAGTTTTTTGCGGAGCGAGCAGGCGTAGCACAAGTCGTCATGATGCTGGCTGCGCAGGAGCTTCGAGTAGCCCTTGTCACCACACATCTTCCACTTAAAGATGTGAGCACAGCAATAACTGGCAAACGTCTGGAGCTCATCACCGAGATTCTACACGGCGGTCTGCGTGATCAGTTCCGTATCCATTCACCTCACATTGGGGTTTGTGGATTGAACCCCCATGCTGGAGAGGGGGGCCACTTGGGCCGGGAAGAAATCGAAGTGATTCAGCCAGCACTGGAAAGGCTGCGTCAACGTGGCCTTCATCTGACCGGGCCACTACCGGCAGACACACTGTTTACCCCACCCCAGTTAGAGCATTTCGATGCAGTACTTGCTATGTATCACGATCAGGGCCTGCCAGTGTTAAAATTTCATGGCTTCGGCAAGGCGGTTAATATCACCCTGGGTTTACCTTATATTCGCACCTCGGTCGATCATGGCACCGCCCTGGACTTGGCGGGCACTGGCAAAGCCAGTTGTGGCAGTCTCGAAGCTGCCCTCACTCAGGCAATAGAACTGGCACAACTTCGGAAACAGCAGGTGATATAACATCCTGTTTGCCTAATACCACTATTTGAATTGCAGATTAATTAATGGACAATTTTTTCCAACATAAGGCACGCAAGCGTTTTGGCCAGAACTTTTTGGTCGACGGGAATATCATCGAGCGTATAGTTCGTTCAATAGCCCCTAAAGAAACCGATAAATTGGTCGAAATAGGCCCTGGCCAAGGGGCTATTACCGAATTGCTAATACAACGTTGTCCCTCACTCACAGCCGTGGAACTGGACCGGGACCTGATTCCTCTGTTGGAATTTAAATTCAGGGACTACCCTGATTTCAAGATTATTGAGCGAGACGCATTGAAATTCGATTTTGGAGAATTTGCCGGTGAGAACCCTCTGCGTATTGTTGGCAATCTCCCCTACAATATTTCCACGCCTCTTTTATTTCATTTGCTCAGCTTCAAAAGCAAAGTGCAGGACATGCACTTTATGCTGCAAAAGGAGGTAGTCGATCGCCTCGGAGCCAGCCCTGGCACCAAGTCCTATGGCCGTCTCACAGTAATGGTACAGTATTACTGCCGTGTTCAAGGGCTATTTCCAGTACCACCTCAGTCCTTCAGGCCAGCCCCTAAAGTGGAGTCTGCTATTGTCCGTCTAATACCCCATAGCAAGATCCCCTACATTGCCGAAGATGAAAAACTATTGGAAAGAATCGTCAATGTCGCTTTTCAGCAACGCCGTAAAACACTGCGCAATGCACTAAAGCCCCTGTTCCCAGATCTCGATCCAGATCAACTGCCAGTGGATGCCAGCCGTCGCCCAGAAACTCTGAGTGTGCAAGAGTTTGTACAGCTATCAAATTACTGCACAAAACTTGGACAACACTGAGCAAGTTAAGCCTCGGGAGATAAGAGTTTGGCTACCTATGCTATTGGCGACATTCAGGGTTGTTTCGAATCTTTAAAGCGCCTATTAAAGAAAATCCATTTTAGTTTTGACAGTGACAAACTATGGATCGCCGGAGATTTAGTGCACCGTGGCGAAGACAGTCTGGGTACTTTACGCTTTCTTTATGAACACCGTTATCAAGTTACCGCTGTTCTCGGCAATCACGATCTGCATCTCTTGGCCTTGGCACATGGGGCCAAGCATCTTGCAGAGAAAGAGCAAGATCTCGCAAAGATTCTAAGGGCAAAAGATTCAGATCGTCTGTTAAGCTGGCTACAGACCCTTCCCTTAATGGTACATAAAAAGGGATACACTATGGTCCACGCCGGTATCCCCCCTATCTGGAGTATTACCAAAGCCCAAAAGCTATCTCGTGAGGTAGAGCATGCTCTCTCGAATGAAGCCATGGCAAAGGCTTTTTTTTACGGCATGTATGGTAATGAACCCCACTGCTGGGATGATCACCTAATCGGAATTGAGCGGCTTCGTTCAATTACCAATTATTTCACGCGCATGCGCCTCTGCAAGGAGGATGGCACCCTCGACCTTGTTACCAAGCGTGGGCCTCAGGCATCCCATGGTGATTACAAGCCCTGGTTTAGTTTTTCTAATAGAAAGACCAAAAATGACAAAATAATTTTTGGCCACTGGGCCGCCCTTGAAGGAAGAGCCGATACCGAAAATATCTATGCTTTGGATACCGGCTGTGTATGGGGGGGATATCTAACAGCTATGCGCCTGGGAGACGAAGAGTTTTTTTGTACAGACTGCAGCCTCTGAGCCTCCACAAAACTATAAAAAATCTCAGAGGTCAATGGAGGCTACTAGAAATTTAGTTTTGTCCTTAGAGCTGTATACCTGACTTGAGGGTTTATACGCTCAACAATATCACCCCGGAGACAGCTACTAAAGGAGCTAAAATAACTCGCCCCCACTTATAAAGTGAAAGTAAAGAGAACCCCGTTATAACAAGCATATAAATCAAAAAATGTGCCGCTGACTCCAGCCCATTTATAAAGACAACTGCCATAATCCCAGGCATGGATATTAGGATACCTTTGAAGTATTCCTGAATAACAATTTCACCCTTTCCACAAGATTTCATCATCATCCAAAAATTGACTTCAGCCTCATCCTCCAAGATGGAATTTATTGCGTAGGTAAAAATTATTGAAGAGCCAACTACCAATAAAATACGCAAGGCAATCAAAATCTCATTAGCCGCAAACATATAACAGTAAATAGTAATTGCAAACGCGATTAGCAATCTGATGACTATACGCGATTTTTTTAATAAAACTGCCCTTGATTGTGAAAATAGGATTTGTCTATATTTGAGCCCTATTAAAGACAAAAAAGAAAGCAATTGGATGCTACAGAATAAGAAAAACCAAGTCAGGTACCCTAAGATACTAAATGGCTCCCCCAAGTACACCAACACTAAGAGCGGAAGCAACCATAACGCCCAAAAAAGTGGATTGTATTTAAGCTGAACTATACATAGAGATTTAATCAGATCTAGAGGGTGAAAGCAGCTCAAATACCATTTTAACTCCGCAGGTTCAGGAGACAACAGAATTCCACAAACCGCAAAAACAATATGCGCCACTAGAAGAATAGAAAGAGAAGTCCTTATATCTCCATCTTCTCCTGTCAAGAGCAAGCTTACAGGAAGATGAATCATCATCAATACAGGGGTTATTATTGAGGCCAGCCCAATTAAAATCCATTGATTTACCTCAACCCAAACTCTCAGCCTAAAGGCAACCCCTGCAAACAACAAGTTATTCAAAGGCAGGCTCACAACATTACCTCCGTTTCTTTTTCTGAAAAAGAAACGGAATTATGACTCGCGTAAATAAGCATTCCAGAATAACTTGATCAGTACTCGATCAAAGCTCTGCTAGAGTTCTCATCCAACGCATTGAAAGGCTCATCCAATAAAAGAACTCCATTTTCTTTAAATAAGGCACAAACTATAGCCACTTTTCTTCGCTGCCCTTCCGATAAGTCGGAAACTTTTGCACAAGAATGAATATCGCACAAAAACTCTTCTTTAAATTCTTTTAAATGGTCAGTTTTTTGTATATGGCAAACAGATAGGACCTCCCCAACAGATAAATAACCTGGAAGGGTGATCGCATCAGAAAACACTCCACACCTTCCTCTTCGGTTTGACCTTTTTATTTCCCCAAGTAAATTAATAGTACCTGAGGATATAGGAATTAGACCTGATATCCCAAGCAAAAGACTTGTCTTTCCCGAGCCATTCTTTCCCAATATTTTTATTATTCTGGCAGAGGCAGAGAAGGACAGATTTTCAATAACACGGTTTATTCCTCGATGAACATATAGAGCATCAACAACCAATTGATTCAAAACTTCTTCACTCCATAAAGAATAAGCTATCCTAAATAACAAAGAGTAGTGGCTCCTTGTGGAGTTAATAGTTCCAAAGTTCTTAGAGAATTGGCAGTAAGTAGTGGACTCCCTCCCACTACACAGCATTACAATCAGAGAAGATAGTTACTTAAGCTTCGTAACCATTTGGGTTTTGAGACTGCCAACGCCAGGTATCCTCTACCATCCGTTCCAGGCCATGCTCAGCCTTCCAGCCAAGCTCACTCTCCGCCAGAGTTGGATCTGCATAACATTCAGCAATATCTCCCGCTCGACGGGGTACAATTTTATAGGGTATAGACTTGCCACTAGCCGCCTCAAAAGCCCTTACTACCTCTAATACTGAGTTTCCCTTGCCTGTACCAAGATTATGGGTATAGCAACCTACGGGGGTTGAGGGTTTACTCAACATATTTAAAGCTGCAAGATGACCTCGAGCCAAGTCCACCACGTGGATATAATCTCTGACACCAGTACCATCTACCGTAGCGTAGCCATCCCCAAAAACCTGTAGGAATGGGCGCCGACCAACAGCAACCTGGGCAACATAAGGCAGTAAATTATTAGGTATACCACGAGGATCTTCACCAATTAAACCACTCTTATGTGCACCAATTGGATTAAAATACCTTAAAAGACTTACCTTCCAACCGTTACCTGGCGCTGAGCAAATATCCCTCATTATATTCTCTACCATCAGCTTACTAGCACCATATGGGTTTGTAGCGCCAGTGGGAAAGCTTTCATGTATAGGTACCGTTTCTGGATCTCCATAGACCGTAGCTGAGGAACTGAAGATAATTTGTTTAGTATCAAACTCCTCCATCACCTCCATAAGTGCCAAGGTACCAGCCACATTATTTTGGTAATAGCGCAAAGGTTGAGCCACGGATTCACCCACTGCTTTAAGGCCTGCAAAATGAATTACTGCCTTTATCTTGTGATCAGTAAATACTTGGCGAAGCCTAGGCTTATCAGCAATATCCAGATCAAAAAAAGGTATATCCTCACCTGTGATCAGATTTACCCTGTTTAAGGCCTCACGACTGCTATTGGAGAGGTTATCCACCACTACTGGCTGTAATCCAGCCAAAAGCATCTCAACACAGGTGTGACTACCAATATAACCGGCGCCGCCAGTCACTAAAATCGCCATTTCAGTTCCTTATTAACCCACTTACTTCTTCTGGGTCGTAAGTAAAGACCAAAACTGCCATTAAATTCAACCTCTCTGAATAACAATCCAGTGCCGTAGTGAACCAAAAAGCTATGCTGGAAAAGCCGGAACCGTTTCATCGAATCCGGGGAAGGACAAGGTTAGCAACGGCGATAATGAATAGCGCTTTATGCCGGGCAACACTCAAACAAGGTAATGACTGGATAACCGCCAATCAAACACTTTGCGGGAGCCACAGTAAATACAGTCTTCGAAACAACTAGTCAGTGCTCTGATTCAAAATGATAAGCAGGACGCTGGACTCTGCCCACCAGGCTACAGGGAGGTAAATTCCATGACAATTTTTAATCACTACCTGGAACGATACGAGTCAATCCAGGATGAAGAGCTCAGTATTCAAGAATACCTGGAACTCTGTAAGACAGACCGCAGTGCCTATGCGTCACCCGCTGAGAGAATGCTGATGGCCATTGGAGAGGCAGAGCTGATAGATACCTCTCGCGATCCTCGCTTATCACGTATTTTCTGCAATAAGGTTATCAAGCGCTATAAGGCTTTCGGCGAATTCTATGGTATGGAGGAGGCAATTGAGCAAATCGTCTCCTTCTTCCGACATGCCGCTCAAGGGCTGGAAGAGAAAAAACAAATACTCTATTTATTAGGGCCTGTAGGAGGCGGTAAATCCTCACTGGCAGAACGTCTTAAAGCACTCATGGAGCAAGTGCCCATTTACGCAATAAAAGGGTCTCCGGTTTTTGAATCCCCTTTGAGTTTGTTCTCTCCCAATGAAGATGGGCGCATCCTTGAAGAAGACTACGGTATTGCTAGACGCTATGTAAATACTATCATGTCCCCCTGGGCTGTTAAGCGCCTTCATGAATTCAAAGGTGATATCAGTAAGTTTCGGGTAGTTAAGATCCGCCCATCGATTCTTGATCAGGTTGCCATCTCCAAAACTGAACCTGGCGACGAAAACAATCAGGACATCTCCTCCCTGGTTGGCAAAATTGATATCAGAAAACTAGAGGATTTTCCTCAGAATGATCCAGATGCCTACAGCTTTTCAGGCAGTCTCTGTCGTGCCAACCAAGGGCTGATGGAATTTGTTGAGATGTTTAAGGCTCCGATCAAGGTGCTTCACCCTCTCCTTACCGCAACCCAAGAGGGCAACTACAATAGCACCGAAGGACTCGGGTCTATACCATTTAATGGGACTATTCTGGCACATTCAAATGAGTCTGAGTGGCAATCCTTCCGGAATAATCGCAACAACGAGGCCTTCCTTGACAGAATTTATATTGTCAAAGTGCCCTATTGTGTTCGGGTTCAGGAAGAGATTCGAATCTATCAGAAGCTACTGGAAAATAGCTCCCTTTCAAAAGCTCCATGTGCGCCTGACACCTTACGTATGTTGGCTCAATTTTCGGTGCTCTCACGGATTAAAAACCCGGAAAATTCAAGCCTCTACTCGAAAATGCGCATTTATGATGGAGAAAATCTGAAAGACACAGACCCCAAAGCCAAAACTATACAAGAGTATCGAGATAATGCCGGCGTCGATGAAGGAATGAATGGGCTGTCCACTCGCTTTGCCTTCAAAATACTCTCCAAAGTTTTTAATTTTGATGCTACAGAAGTAGCAGCCAATCCTGTGCATTTACTCTATGTCCTGGAACAACAAATAGAACAAGAACAGTTCCCTCCAGAAATACAAGAAAACTATCTTGGATTCATCAAGGAATATCTCGCTCCAAGATATGTAGAATTTATTGGCAAGGAAATTCAAACCGCATATCTCGAGTCGTATGCCGAGTATGGACAAAATTTATTTGATAGATACGTCACTTATGCGGACTTCTGGATTCAGGATCAGGAATATCGAGATCCAGAGACTGGGGAAATCCTAGACCGTGGCGCACTAAATGAAGAATTAGAGAAAACAGAAAAACCTGCTGGTATCTCTAATCCAAAAGACTTCCGCAATGAAATTGTCAACTTTGTTTTACGTGCTCGCGCCAACAATCAGGGGAAAAATCCAGATTGGCGATCCTATGAGAAATTGCGCGCTGTTATTGAGAAAAAGATGTTCTCAAACACCGAGGATCTCCTGCCAGTTATTTCCTTTAATACCAAAGCTTCTGCGGATGACAAGCGCAAGCATGCAGACTTTGTTGCCCGCATGGTAGAACGCGGCTATACAGAAAAACAGGTTCGTCTGTTATCAGAATGGTATCTCCGAGTACGTAAATCTCAGTAGCTGGATTAATTGCAATGACGGATAGAAACTTTCAAGTATCTATTCCTATTTTCCTAGAGCTGAAAAATTTCGTCTATTAGGCCCCCCATAGGGCCTAATAGACGACAAAAGCATTTCTGAATAGATTGTATGGTGGCCTTGCCAGATGGTTTTATTCAGACTAAAGGCAGAACTATGAGCTATATCATCGACCGCCGCCTAAATGGAAAAAAGAAAAGTACTGTAAATCGGCAACGCTTTTTAAGGCGCTATAAAGCCCATATAAAGAAAGCCGTGGGTGACGCTATGAACAGCCGATCCATAATGGACATGGACAAGGGCGAACGTATCAGCATTCCTACCCGAGATATCAGTGAACCCCTTTTTTCACATGGCTCAGGGGGGCATGTCGAGCGTGTTTTACCCGGCAACAAAGAATTTACCACAGGGGATCGTATTCCACGCCAGCAACCTAAAGGTGGTGATGGAAATGGCGGAGGAGCCAGTGATAGTGGCGAGGGAGTGGATGACTTTGTCTTTCAAATTTCACAGGAAGAATTTCTCGACTTTATGTTTGAAGGGCTACAGCTACCCAACATGGTTAAACAGCGGCTCGCTGGTAATGAGTCCTTTCAAGTTGTCCGCGCTGGAATCAGTAACGAAGGCACCCCTGGTCGGCTAAATGTCATTCGCTCCTTAAGAGCAGCTCACGCTCGTCGTATCGCACTCACTAGTAGTAAAAGACGAAATATCCGTGAACTGGAGAAATCCCTAGAGTTAGAGGAACAAAAAGATACTGCTCTGCGCGATCAGCGCAAGATAGAGGCTCTGAAAGGCGAAATTGCTGAGTTGCGCCGCCGTGTTGGGCGGGTGCCATTTTTGGATGATTTTGATCTGAAATACAATCTATTAATCAAACAACCAAAACCTCGTTCGCGTGCGGTTATGTTCTGCCTTATGGACGTATCCGGCTCTATGAATCAAGCCACTAAAGATATGGCTAAGCGCTTTTTCCTCCTGCTTTATCTTTTCCTGCAACGCAGTTATGAATACACAGAAGTCGTTTTTATCCGCCACCACACTAGCGCCAAGGAAGTGGATGAAGAGGAATTCTTCTACTCTCGTGAGACAGGGGGAACCATCGTATCCAGCGCTTTGAAGTTAATGAGACGGATTATGCGCGATCGATACCCGGAGAGTGAATGGAATATTTACGGCGCCCAAGCTTCAGATGGTGACAACTGGAATGATGACTCCAGCACCTGCCATCGTATCCTAATTGACGACATCATGCCCCATGTACAGTACTACTCCTACGTGGAAATAACTCCCAGAGACCACCAAGCCTTGTGGGAAGAATACGAAAGTGTGCGTACCCTATTCCCAAATCACTTCGCCATGGAGCAAATTGTGGATGTGCAGGATATTTATCCTGTGTTCCGTCAACTGTTCAGCCAGAAGGTGACCGCTCGATGCTAGATACATTTGCCAGCGGCAGCGATTCGCAAAAACCAGAATCAGCAAACCCTATCTCTACCACCTCAGAGTGGACATTTGAGCTGATCCAGGAATATGACCTCGCCATTGGCGCGTTGGCAGACGAATTTGGCCTGGATACCTACCCCAATCAAATTGAGGTTATCAGTTCAGAACAAATGATGGATGCCTACTCTTCGGTGGGTATGCCAGTGGGCTACAACCATTGGTCGTTTGGCAAGCAATTTATAAGTGTTGAGAATAATTATCAGCGCGGTTTAATGGGGCTCGCCTACGAAATTGTTATCAACTCCAACCCCTGCATCGCTTACCTCATGGAAGAAAACACCATGACAATGCAGGCCTTGGTGATCGCTCATGCCTCCTACGGGCACAATTCTTTTTTCAAGGGCAATTACCTTTTCCGCTCCTGGACGGATGCCAGTAGTATTATCGACTACCTAATCTTTGCCAAAAATTATATTTCCCGCTGTGAAGAACGCCACGGGCTTGATGAAGTCGAGGCCATTCTCGACTCCTGCCATGCCTTAATGAACTACGGCGTGGATCGCTATAAACGCCCTTACCCCATCTCCGCTATTGAAGAAGAGCGCCAGCAACAGGAGCGTGAAGAATATCGGCAACGTCAACTCAACGACCTATGGCGAACGATCCCAAAACTTGGAGAAGGCACCGAGGAAACCAATGAGAAACGTTTTCCGGAGGAACCCCAGGAGAACCTCCTTTACTTTATCGAAAAAAATGCCCCCTTACTTGAAGGTTGGCAAAGAGAATTAGTACGTATCGTGCGCAAGCTCGCACAGTATTTTTATCCACAGCGCCAAACTCAAGTCATGAACGAGGGCTGGGCCACTTTTTGGCACTACACACTGCTAACAGAACTCTACCGGCGAGGACGAGTGACTGAAGGCTTTATGATGGAGTTCCTGCAAAGTCATACGAACGTGATCTATCAGCCCAGTTTTGACAGTCCTTATTACAATGGCATCAATCCATACACCTTGGGCTTCAGTATATTTAGTGATCTCCGGCGTATCTGTGAAGAACCAACCGATGAGGATCGCCGCTGGTTCCCAGATATCGCTGGGAGCAATTGGCGAGAAACACTCCAGTTTGCCATGCGCGACTTCAAGGATGAGAGTTTTATCCTACAGTTTCTCTCACCAAAAGTGATGCGTGATATGAAACTCTTTTGTGTCAGCGACAACGATCAGGAAAATGAAATTGTTGTCAGTGCAATCCATGACGAAAGTGGTTATCGACAACTTCGGGAGAATCTCGCGGGCCAGTACAACTTGGGTAATCGAGAACCCAACATACAGGTTTACTCTGTAGATACACGGGGAGATCGTTCACTCACCTTAAATCACACCCAGCATCGCCGCCGGCCACTTGGCAAAGATACTCCGGAAGTTTTAAGGCATCTACACAGACTCTGGGGTTTTGATATACATCTAAACAGCCTCAACGGCGATGAAATTATGGCTAGCTTCCACTGCCCTGAACAGGGCCGTGATCGGCAGGAAGGAGAAGAGGAGTCAATGCTGATTCCGAAACCTATCTGAATCTTTGCACGGGAGCTTTTTGTTAAAACTCCCGTGCAAACGGGGCGAATGGCCAGGAATAAATCCAGGCAGAAAACTTGGCTTAGTGATCAGCCTCTAACAGCAACCTGGCTTTAGCAGCCAGTTCACCGCGTTCTTCACGATGTGCCAGAAGGGCATCGGCCCCCGCATCCAGCCAGCGGGCTTTATCCAGATCTTCCTCAGCAGCCACAACCAGGATACGCAGGCTGCTATACTCGCTGCGCGACCTCAAGTAATCCAGTACCTGAAAGCCCCCGTCACCAACCAATGCGGCATCGACAACCAACAGCGCCGGCTTGGCATTAGCTAATAAAACACCCGCAGAGAAACTGTCACCAGCCACTTCAATTTCACAGCCGATATTTTTCAAGGCCTGGAGGCCTGAAGAAGTCAGTTCCGGATCTGTTGTCAGCAACAGAACTTTGCGACTGGGTACCGCCAGGTCATTCGGCACTGGCATAGAGTTATCCCGCAGGAAACCCACGAAGTCCTCTACACAAATCCGATGGTCGCCACGCCCAGGAAGCTTGTAAGCCTTGAGCTGCCCCCGCTCAATCCAGCGAATCACCGTTCGGAAGTTGACCCCACAATACCGAGCCGCTTCCCCGGTGGTTAGCACATGTAGTTCGCTCATATTTATTCTCCCCAACAACTGCAATCCTTGACGAACAAGTCAATTTCAAAAGCCCCAACTCCATCCCCCGAAGCCAGGCGCGAAATTATCCTGCCCAACAGGATCGCCCCTATAAATTATGCTGTTCAATGCTGCAAAACCAGCCCGAAATTCGGTCCATGTATTTAGTTAACGAACAGAGATACAACCCCCTCAAAAAATACTAAAAGATATAGTTGACAGGTATGACAGGTCACATAGAATGACTTCAGATTTAGCGGTACCAGTGTGTCGCCAGATCCTCTCCAGCGGGTATGGCCGGTAAGTCAGCGATCCCGCTATTGGCAATTAGATGTTTGCTAAGCGAATACCCTAAGACCCTGGGCCCCCTTGTTTTTTCGGGGCCTTTTTTTTATCTTGCCAAAACCTCTGACTCTCCTTCCCTGCATTCTTATCCAGCAGCACCCCTGCGGACATTGCCGGAATAAATGGACTTATGGCAGTACAATCACCTACCGAATTAATGATATCTCCAGCTCTGGAGAACAATTTTTGAAGATCTACCTTGTTGGCGGCGCAGTGCGCGACAGACTTTTGAATCGTCCAGTCACCGAGCGTGACTGGGTAGTGGTTGGGGCAGATGTAAATAGAATGCAGGATCTCGGATACAGCCCAGTCGGCAAAGATTTTCCAGTATTCCTACACCCTGAGACCGGTGAAGAATACGCGCTCGCTCGCACCGAAAGAAAGAGCGGACACGGCTATGGCGGTTTTACCGTTAACGCCGATGCCAATATCACCCTGGAAGAGGATCTCCTGCGGCGAGATCTCACTATTAATGCCATTGCAGAAGACACCGACGGCAAGCTAATTGACCCCTACGGCGGGCAGAAAGATCTGGAGGCACGGCTTTTGCGCCATGTTTCCCCTGCTTTTGCCGAAGACCCGCTAAGAGTTCTGCGAGTGGCCCGCTTTGCCGCCCGCTACCATCACCTTGGCTTTAGCGTTGCCCCTGAAACCATGATACTCATGCGCCAGATGGTAGAAGCGGGTGAAGTGGAATATCTGGTGGCCGAGAGAGTCTGGAAAGAGGTCAGCCGGGCGCTTACCGAGCCAGACCCCGATATTTTTATTCGAGTACTGCGAGACTGCGGTGCCCTCTCGGTACTGTTACCAGAATTAGAGAATTTGTTTGGTGTTCCCCAGCCGCCCAAACACCACCCCGAAGTGGACACTGGAGAACACGTACTGCTAGCCCTGCGCGCCGCACCGGCAGAGCTCCCCTTGCGTTTTGCAGTACTGCTACACGACCTGGGCAAAGGACTGACTCCCGAGGAGATTCTCCCCAGTCACCACGGCCATGAGGCCGCCGGCGTGCCCCTGGTAAAGGCCGTCTGTGAGCGCTGGCGTACCCCAAAAGACCTGACTGCACTAGCTGTCGGGGTCTGCGAATATCACCTGCATTGCCACAGAGCCTTCGAATTGCGCCCACAGAGCATTATGAAGATGATCCGCAGTCTGGATGCCTTTCGACGTCCCGAACGATTTGAAAACTTTCTTCGCGCCTGTGAGGCAGATGCCCGAGGTCGTGAGGGGCTGGAGAATCGAGATTATCCACAGGTGGAATTTTTACGCGCCGCTCGAGATGAGGCAGCGGCAGTAACTGCCGAGGAGTTGATTAAACAGGGCTACCAGGGTGCGAAACTGGGGCAAGCATTGGACCGGGAGCGTATCAAGGCAATCGCCAAAGTAAAGGATGACTACATTGCGTAATGTGTTGATTACCGGTGCCGCCGCACGCCTGGGCCGTGCTATTGCTGAGGAGCTACATAAAGATCACAGAGTTGTTATTCACTATCGCAACTCGGCTGATGCTGCCAAGGCCCTGGCAAACGAGCTGAACCAACGTCGCCCCAACTCTGCCATAGCGTTGCACAGTGAGTTGAATAGCGCCGAAGCCTGTTCCAATCTGGCCCAACGCGCACAAGAGGCCTGGGGCAGTATTGATGTTCTGGTCAACAATGCCTCAGCATTTCACCCCACACCTGTGGGAAATGCGACCGAGGAGGACTGGGATCGGCTGGTAGGCAGCAACCTCAAAGCCCCTTTCTTTCTCACTCAGGCCCTGAAAGAAACACTCAGCCAACAACAGGGTTGCGTTGTTAATATGGCGGATATTCACGCCGAGCGCCCGATGCCCGAGCACACTATTTACTGCGCCGCCAAGGCTGGGCTAGTAATGCTGACAAAAAGCCTCGCTCTGGAGCTGTCTCCCCAGGTCCAGGTCAATGCAGTCGCCCCCGGTGCCATTCTTTGGCCAGAGCAAGAGGCAACTAACGAAGCCAAGAAAGCACAGATCACCCAGCGCATTCCTTTGGCCCGAACCGGTGACCCCAGTGATATCGCCAAAACCGTGCGCTTCCTGGTCTGTGACGCCCCCTATATCAACGGTCAGGTTATTGCCGTTGACGGCGGCCGCAACCTCAATATCTAGAGCAGTCCAACCAATAAACAGTCCAACAACGAGGCTTCACTTCAATTTCACCGGCACTCTGTCAGAATGTTTTGCAACTTCCTCTGCCAAAAGAGATTTGCCGGTGCGCTCACTGAAGATATTGTTGATTGAAGATAACCCCACTATCGCCCGCCAGCTTGCCGAATTCCTGCACGCTGAGGGCTGGCAGATAGATTATGCCCAGCGGGGCCGCCAGGGCTTACAGCTGGCCCTGGAACAAATCTTCGACCTGATTATTCTCGACCTGGGCCTGCCGGATATGGACGGCTTAGAGGTCTGCGAAAAGGTCAAGGCACAAGCGCTAGTTAACATGCCAATTCTGATGTTAACTGCCCGAGATGCTCTCGCAGATAAAGAACGCGGATTTGGTATCGGTGCCGATGACTACTTATGTAAGCCCTTCGAACCAAGGGAACTGATACTGAGATGCCGTGCCCTGGCACGTAGACACCAGCTGCATACCAGTGAAGAAATTAAGGTCGGTGATTTACAGATAAACCAGCGCCAGCAAACGGCCTACCGGGATAAACAACCTCTGCCCCTGACAACTATCGGTTTTCGCATTCTCACTATGCTCGCCCAGGCGTCGCCAGCACCAGTAAGCCGCTCGGCAATAATCCACCATATTTGGGGTGATGAACCCCCAGAAACAGACGCCTTAAAATCCCACATTTATAGTCTTCGCCAAACACTGGATAAGCCTTTCCAGGCCCCTATGTTGAAAACCATCACCAATCTCGGTTATCAGTTGGAAACTCCCAATGCGCGAAACCAGTAATTTACAGAGGAAGGTCTTCGCTATTTTTGGCAGTTTTACCCTGCTGCTATGCTTGGTGTTTTTTGCCATTTGTATGATGGTGGCCTATGTAGTTGAAGACCATTTACTCGATAACTTATTGGCCGGAGAAGTCCGCTACCTCGAACAGCAGGCAAGACTGACTAATGCGACCCCAGAGCCACGCCTACCCTATTTAACGCTATACACTGAAAGCAAAATAATTCCGGCCGAACTGCGCACTGCCTTACCAAGCTATGCAGAAAAGGCTGAGTGGTTTAGTGATACTGAACATCACTTCCATTTACGCAGAGTACATTTTCCGGACAACCATTCCGCCGTTCTCGTAGCTGAAGTCAGTGAATTGCTCACTGTTACCCGACAATCTTCAAAGCTTCTCTGGCTTTTTGCCAGCGCCTGTATCTTGACCCTACTCTTAGCCCTCTATTGTGCTTTTCGTATTTCCCGTAAAACCATCGCGCCTGTAGTAACCCTCGCTAAAGCAGTTCAGCGGCAGAGAAACTGCGATTCTCAAATTTCCCTGCCCTATAACAATGAACAAGATGAAATCGGTTATCTCGCAAGTACGTTGCAAGATACTCTTAACCAGCTCAAGCTAACATTGCGCAGGGAAACTGAGTTTACCCGGGATACAAGCCATGAGTTGCGCACCGGGCTAACCATTCTGAAAAGCACGCTGGCTCTCAGTCAAAATCGGGAAATGACTTTAGCTGAGAAAAATGAGCTATTAGAAACTGTTACCGGTATGGAAAAAACCGTTAAGACACTATTAGCCCTCGCCCGCTCTGAGTCTCTACAGTCGGAAGATATCCCGTTGTGCGCTTTACTAGAGGAACGTCTTTTAGCTCAACACCAGTTAATTGTACAAAAGCATTTTAATGTTGATTTAAAGTTAGGGCACAAAGTCAGAGTCCTGGCCAATCGACACCTGGTAAGTCTGCTCTTCGACAACTTGATCAGCAATGCATTACAGCACGCTACCAGCCCTGAATTGGTTATTACCTATAAGGGGGACACACTCTTTTTTGAGAACGCCACAGACAACCAATTAGATCTAGAAACCTCCCTCTTACCCGGCCAAAAAAGGGAAGGCAGTGATGGTATTGGTCAAGGCCTTTTCCTGGCCACGAGAATCTGTGAAGCCTTAAATTGGACCATCTCAATCCAATGTCGAAACAATACTTATCAGTGCGCTCTGTCTTTTACACAGTAGCGTTCTAAGATTCAAATTTTTACCGTATGCGCTCGATATGCACAGTGAATCGGCATCCATACCTTATACGATCTCGAGTGCAGCTTTTTCTTTCTTCCTAAATAGCAATTACAATCTCACCTGAATTTCACCTTCCATCCCTTATTCTCCTACGAACTCACTAGAAGATTTTCCGTCTACTACTGCAATTTTGGAGATTAATATGTTGAAGAAAATTGTTATTTCCCTGGCACTGACTTTGTCCGTATTTTTTGGTTTTATTATTTGGATTAAGGGCCTAATTCCACCCCAAGAGCAGGACTTTTCCACTACGACAGTAAGTGACCTGCCGTATTTACAACAATTACCCAGGGAAAGCCGAGGAAAAATCTTAGCTGTTGTCACCAGTACTGAAACGATGGGAGATAGTGGCAAGGCAACTGGTTATGAATTAACTGAACTGGCACGCCCCTATTACATCTTTTCAGCCAACGGATTTATTATCGATATTGCCAGTCCCAAAGGCGGCAAACCGCCTGCGGTGATCGATAAAGATGATCTGGGGCCTTTCGACTATGCCTTTCTCAATGACCCGGAGGCACAACAAAAGGTCAACAACAGTATTCCTATCGATCAGGTATCAGCAGAGGATTACCAGGCCGTATTTTTTGTCGGCGGTAAAGGCACTATGTTCGATTTCCCTGACAATCCCCATATCCAGTCCCTGGTGCGGGAAATCTATAACAGCGGCAAAATTATCGGAGCGGTATGCCACGGGCCAGCAGCCCTTGCCAATGTCACCCTGGATAATGGCAAGCTCTTAATCGCCGATCGGCAGATCAGTGCTTTTACTAACGAAGAGGAGCTTTTTCTTATCCCTGACGCCGAGCAACGATTTCCATTCCTGCTTGAGGATCGCTTACGTGAGCAAGGCGCGTTTTTTCAGGCTGGGCCCACTTACCTGGAACAAGTCAGCGTGGATGGCCAGCTTATTACCGGGCAAAACCCCTGGTCCACCTGGCTGGCGGCTGAGAGTATGGTAAGCGCGATGGGGTACACCCCTGTTCCACGCCAAATCACTCCGGCGGAGCAGACCGTCAAATTACTACTCACTTATGAGCAGAGTGGCTTTACCGAGGCCACAGAGAAATTACAAAAGCTTCAGAAGAAGGGGAAAATAGACCAGCGCCTACTGGCCATGCACGGCGTTATCTCTGTTATGCGTTGGGAGCCGGGCAGGGCTCTGGACATAATCAGACTGCTGTCCAAGAGCCAGGATTGATTGAGCCCCTCAAAAAGCCAACTAGCCAGCCTGCTCTAGGGGCTGGCCATTTTCATCCACAAATAATACATCGCGAATACTGAGTTTTTGTCCCTGGGCATTCTGCACAGCCACTTCGGAGATAGGCTCACCATTTTTTTTATCGACCAGATGCATCCCATCTTTATTGCCGTTCCAGCGCAGATTCCACTGGCGTAGGGCGATTACCACCGTAAACAAGTCCCGACCTTTTTCCGTTAAGCGGTACTCGTAGCGAGTGCCGTGTTCACCCGCATCAAAGCGCACCAGAACCTCGTTTTCCACCAGACGGGATAACCGATCCACAAGGATATTTTTGGCAATTCCCAGGCTTCTTTGGAAATCCACAAAACGGCGGGTACCCAGCATCGCCTGCTTAATTATCAGCAGGGACCACCAGTCCCCCACCTCATTTAGGGCGCAAGCCAGGGAGCAATCCAGATCATCAAAGCGTTTACGTGACATATAGGGAGCCTCTAAATAACTCCGTGATACCTCTGGCATGCAGAGCGGTTCACAATAAAGGCGCGGCTTCGCAAGAATGTCTAGACCTTTCAAGAAGTCGCAACGCGGAGTGTGAATCGCTCTGCAAGCCCCGAAGGGCGGGCCTTGAAGGCCACAGCTGCTGCGTTGCAGCTCTTGCAAAGGACTGAGCCATTCGCGGCGAGCTGCGCCTAACATCTGCAGCCTTCATGGCCCGCAGAGGCATTACGGAGTTATTCAGAGGCTCCCTAGCCATTATACCGACAAAAGAGTTGCAATACGAAACCAGATATTGAACTCAACCTTAAAATAAGGTCTTATAACGCAACCATTTTAATTGTGACCTAGTGGGACCAGTGAGTCCCAGTGTTGAATCGAGACATTCAGGAGAGAAATATGAGTGGTTCCCTGGACAACCTACTGCGTCCTTTCGAGCATAAATCCCTAAAGCTGCGCAACCGGGTCGCAATGGCCCCCATGACACGCACTATGTCACCGGGCTATACAGCCAATGACCAAGTGGCCGGCTATTACCGCCGTCGAGCTGAAGGTGAAGTGGGACTGATTATTACCGAAGGCACCTTCGTTAATCATAAAGCTGCCAACGGCTACGAGAATGTACCGGCAATCTACGGTGAAGCCGCTCTCGCCGGCTGGAAAAAAGTGGTAGACGAAGTACACGCTGCCGGTGGCCAGATTATCCCGCAGTTATGGCACGTAGGCTCCGTGCGCAAAGAGGGCACAGGCCCGGATAAATCAGTACCCGGCTACTCCCCCTCAGGCCTGTTCAAACCCGGCAAGCCCAATGGCCAGGCGATGAGCAAAGAGGACATTCGGGAAGTTGTACAAGCTTTTGCAGACGCGGCGAAAGCAGCCAAGGAAATTGGGTTTGACGGCGTAGAGATTCACGGCGCCCACGGCTACCTGATCGACCAGTTTTTCTGGGAAGGTACCAACCAACGCGATGACGAGTACGGTGGCTCCATCGAAAATCGCACCCGCTTTGCAGTGGAAATTATCAAAGCGGTACGTGAGGCCGTAGGCGAAGATTTCGCCATAGTGCTGCGCTACTCCCAATGGAAGCAGCAGGATTACGAAGCCAAGTTGGCGCAAAACCCGGAAGAACTGAAACGCTTCCTGACTCCGCTACTTGAAGCCGGCGTTGATATTTTCCACGCTTCTACAAGACGCTTCTGGGTGCCAGAATTTGAGGGTTCTGATCTCAACCTGGCAGGCTGGACCAAGGAGCTGACTGGAAAACCAGTAATTTCTGTCGGCAGTGTCGGCCTTGACGATGATTTTATCGGCGGCAATAACCAGGGCATGGGCGGTACTGCCAACCCTACCGATCTAGGCGAACTAACTCGTCGTATGGACAACCAGGAGTTCGACCTGATTGCCGTTGGCCGCGCACTATTACAAGACTCACACTGGTTCGCTAAGGTACGTGAAGATCGCGCGGAGGAAATCACTCCGTTTACCAAAGAGGCACTAATGAGCCTGAGTTAATTTTTACTGACAAAAAAGCAGCCTCTAAAGGCTGCTTTTTATCTACATTTTTTAAAAAATTATTGGAATCACGGCCAAATAAATTCTACCGGCCACAATTTTTGTGAAGCCTGGTCGTACTCATTCCACAACTGACGGTAAGTTTTCTGCTCGATCGGATGCAATACTTCCGGAGCAATCTCTGCCAGAGGCTGTAAAACAAAGGCATTTTTTACAATCTCACCTCGAGGCAATTTCACTCCATCGATAGTCCCCGTAAGTTGATCATAGGTAAGAATATCAATATCCAGGGTGCGCGCACTGAATTTAGGTCCAGAGCGCAGGCGGCCGTTGGCATCTTCGATACCACGCAGACACAGGGCCAGCTGTCCTACTGGCAGGTCAGTTTGTAGCCCCACCACCAGATTGTAAAAATTATCCCCTGGGAATCCTACCGCTTCGCTCTCGAAAACCTGAGACACCTTCAAGTCGCCAAACTGTCCTGCAAGGGCATCCAGCGCTGCGCGGATATATTGCGCGCGATTGATATTACTGCCGAGGCTAAGATACACCTGAGCCACGTTTACACTCCCGCAGACATCGCTGCTGCACCTTTTGCTGGCCTTTCGCCACGCTCAATAATGACACCCACATCCCTGGACCCTCGGACCGCACCCGGCTTGGACAAACGCAGTCGCAGCCAGCTTACGGAAAACTCTTCCCTGACAATTGCCGCAGCCTGTTCCGCCATAGTTTCCACCAGCAAGAACTCGCTGCTTTCAATAAAAGCGATCAAGCGCTTGGCCACCGCCTTATAGTTAAGTGTGTGCTCGATATTGTCTGTACGCGCCGCCTCGCTGATATCGAAAGCCATTTCTATATCAAGGCTGACAGTCTGGCGTACTTCCCGCTCCCACTCGTAAATACCGATAATGGTATTCACCTTTAAATCCCGTATATAAACAATATCCATTTATCGGCTCTTTTCTTTTTACTGCCAGGATGCCCCTGGGATTTCTTAAAGTTCGGTCTTGGGCAATTCTGTCATTGGCCAACGTGGACGCACATCAACTGCAAGGCTCGTCTGTTCTCCGGCTTGCAAACGCAGACTACCGGCATAGGCGATCATAGCGCCGTTATCGGTGCAAAACTCATGACGGGGGTAGTAGACGCTGGCACTATCCTTGCGCAGGCTCATTTCCAAACGTTCACGCAACAACTTATTCGCGGAAACCCCACCGGCAATTACCAGAGTTTTATAACCAGAGGCTTTAATTGCACGACGACATTTAATCACTAGAGTATCCACGACCGCCTCTTGGAAGGCTGCCGCAATATCCGCACAGGTCTGTTCATCCGGCAGGCCATCTTCGAGGGCGTGCTGACGCACAGTGGTCAGGGTGAAGGTTTTTAAGCCCGAAAAGCTGAAATCCAGCCCCGGTCGATCCGTCATAGGGCGAGGGAATGTAAAGCGCTTGGGATCACCTTTCTCAGCCAAGGCTGCCAATCGCGGACCACCGGGGTAGTCCAGATCGAGCATCTTGGCGGCCTTGTCAAAAGCTTCGCCAGCGGCATCGTCCAGGGATTCCCCCATCAGTTCGTAGTCGCCAAGACCGCGCACTTCGACTAATTGGGTATGACCACCAGAGACCAGCAAGGCCACAAAAGGAAAAGCCGGTGGATTGTCCTCCAGCATCGGAGCTAATAAATGCCCCTCCATATGATGCACCGCCACAGCGGGCACCCCCCAGCCATACGCCAGGGCGCGGCCGGCACAGGCGCCCACCATCAGGGCGCCAACCAAGCCTGGACCGGCGGTATAAGCTACACCCCCCAAATCGGAAGGCTTGGTATTGGTCTTCGCCATTACCTGCCGTACCAACGGCAACAGCTTGCGCACATGGTCGCGGCTTGCCAGTTCAGGGACTACACCGCCGTAATCGGCGTGCAGGTCAACCTGACTAAATAGAGCATGGCCGAGCAGACCGGACTCAGAATCGTAGATAGCGACGCCAGTTTCATCGCAGGAAGTTTCTATACCGAGGACGCGCACTTGATTTCATTCTCGTGACTACTTCGAGGGGCGGTTATCATACTGGAAAATGGGGTTGCGATCCCGTATAGGAGTGTTTAGAATTTGCGCCCTCGCTGTGAACCGGCCACCGGATGCAACTGCGAGAGCATTGCCGGAATGGCCGAGAGAAACGAATTTTAACAGGTATCCTAATGCCCTCTGTACGAATCAAAGACAACGAACCTTTCGATATCGCTCTGCGCCGCTTCAAGCGCTCCTGTGAAAAAGCAGGCGTACTGTCTGAAGTACGTCGTCGCGAGTTCTACGAGAAGCCCACCGCTGTTCGTAAGCGCAAAGCTGCTGCCGCTGTTAAGCGTCACGCTAAAAAGCTTCAGCGCGAAAACCGCAAGTTCCAGCGTCTCTACTAAGAGCCGCAGGCTGAATAAGCCTGTCGCAGCGAGGCGGCCGGACGGGCTTAGCCCGTAGCGGAGCTATAAAGAACGGCGTGCGAGCCCTACTCGCGCGCCGTTTTTCGTTCTGCCAACCGCATTCTCCATGCTCGGCGGACGCGCTATCCTTAGCGCTCAACCCAATAAACCACAATCAATGCCAATCCCGGAACACTCACTATGAGCACTCTCAAGGACACCCTGACTCAAGCGACCAAAGACGCAATGAAAGCACGCGACAAAGAGCGTCTTGCCACCCTGCGTTTAATCAATGCTGAGATCAAACGAGTTGAAGTGGATGAGCGCATCGATCTGGATGACGCGCGTATCCTCGCTCTGCTGGACAAGATGACCAAACAGCGCCGCGACTCCATCACCCAGTATGAAAAGGCCGGCCGCGCCGAGCTGGCTGCAGTGGAACAGGCGGAGATCGAAGTCATCCAAGAGTTCCTGCCCAAGCAGTTGACCGAAGCGGAGATTAGCGAAATTGTCGCTTCCGCCGTGCAGAGCACCGGGGCCAGCGGTATGGCCGACATGGGTAAAGTGATTGCCCAGGTGAAGCCCCAGGTTCAAGGCCGTGCAGATATGGGCGCAGTCAGCAAATTGGTTAAGGCCCGACTGGCCTAACGCCCAGCCGGATTACAGAAAAGTATGCCCAGCAAGATCCCCCAGCACTTTATCGACGACCTGCTCGCCCGCGCAGATATCGTCGAGCTGGTGGACAGTAGGGTAAAACTGCGCAAGACCGGAAAAAACTACTCCGCCTGCTGCCCCTTCCACGACGAAAAAACCCCATCCTTTACCGTGAGCCCAGACAAGCAGTTCTACTACTGCTTCGGCTGTGGCGCCAACGGCAATGCAATCGGCTTCCTGATGGAATACGATCGCCTGCCATTTCCCGAAGCCGTGGAAAAACTGGCAGCCACCCGCGGCTTGGAAGTACCCAGAGAGGCATTGGCTCCCGGGCAGGAAAAGCGCCAGAGGGAAAGCCAATCCCTCTATCTACTGGCGGAAAAAGCTGCAGAATTCTACCGTGAACAGCTACGCAACCACCCTGCAGCAGGTAACGCAGTGGCCTACTTGCGCAATCGCGGATTATCCGGGGAGATTGCCCGAGATTTCGACATCGGCTTGGCACCACCGGGCTGGGACAACCTGCTCAACGCCCTGGCCGACACTCCCGAAAAAGCCGACCAGCTTGAACTGGCAGGACTCGCCATTCGTCGCCAGGACAGTGACGGCAACAGCAAACCAGGCGGGCGTCATCACTACGACCGCTTCCGTAACCGTATCATCTTCCCCATTCGCGACCAGCGCGGCCGCACCATCGCCTTTGGCGGCCGGGTATTGGGGGACGAAAAGCCCAAGTACCTCAACTCCCCGGAAACCCCGATTTTCCACAAGAGCCGTGAACTCTACGGCCTGTGGGAGGCGCGCCAGGCCAATCGCAACTTAGAGCGCTTGATCGTGGTGGAGGGCTATATGGATGTAGTGGCCCTGGCACAGTTCGATATCCGCTACGCCGTCGCCACCCTTGGCACCGCCTGCGGCGAAGAGCACATTCAGCTGGCCTTTCGCCATACTAGTGAATTGCTATTCTGTTTTGATGGTGACCGCGCCGGCCGCGCCGCCGCCCGCCGCGCACTGGAATCTGCCCTGCCCCATATGCAGGACGGCCGCAGCCTACGCTTTTTGTTGCTGCCGGAAGGCGAAGACCCCGACACTCTGGTGCGGCAACTGGGTGGAGAACGTTTCCAGCAACTGATAGAAGAGCAGGCCCGCCCCCTGGAGGACTTTCTCTTCGACCTGCTCAGCGAAGACATCAACCTCCAGACCATGGACGGCCGCGCGCGCCTGTCCAAGCTGGCCGCCCCACTGCTGGATTTGCTGCCAGGAGGCGTATATCGCCAACTGATGTTCCAGCAGCTGGCCTCGCGTACCGGACTCGACAAAGACACTCTGCAGGAGGTGATTCACGCGGAGAAGGCTCGCAACACCCAGTTACAGCAAGCACAGGCACAGCCAACTGTCACCGGCGCACCCCTCTCTACCGAGCAGGATGAGGAACTCCAACACCGCACCCCACCGGAACCCTGGCCCCGCGAAGACGAATCTGAATATTCCCCCACACTTGGGGACAGCCCACGCCGCACCGGCCAGTATCGCCTACCTCCTGAACGTATGCTGGTAGCGCTGATCCTCCACCACCCCGAGCTGGCCACGCAGATTGAGGACTTGCAACAGTTCCTCGGCGCCGACAACCCAGACCTGCTGCTATTTGCTCAGCTGGTGGAGCTTTTCAAGAGCCGCCCACAACTTAACTTTCGCCAATTGATCGGCCACTGGCGCGCCCATCACGGCGCCGAATCCAGCGATATTCTGGCTAAGCTGGCGATATCTCCCCTAGTTTCCGGGGTTCGTCACCTAGCCCAAGGCGATAGCAACCTGGAATACGATCCCCAGGCTGAATTTAACGACTGTCTACGTCACCTAGAAAAATCCGATGCCAAGCAGCGCAATCGCGATCTCTTGGCCCAGTTAAAAGCCGGTGCCCAGCTCAGTCAGGAAGAACAACTGGCTTTATTGGCCAACTGGCGCAGAAAAGACAATTAATCTGCAATAACCCCTTGAAAACTGCGGCCTCAACACTATATTCACTCACCCCGCCGGGCGGGAACGGGAACCTCAGCACCCTAAAATTCACACCAAAGCCGTTGCTTGACAGCTAGAGTGGTTATTGCTAGTGCATATACGCTATAATCCCGCGTCTTTGTCCCGTATTTTCATCCCCAGAATTCAGGGTTGTGCATGACCGACAAAACCCAGCAACAAACCTCCCGTATCAAGGAGTTGATCGCCCGCGGTAAAGAGCAGGGCTATCTCACCTATGCCGAGGTAAATGACCACCTCCCGGAAGATATTTCCGATCCCGATCAGGTGGAAGACATTATTGGCATGATCAACGACATGGGTATCAAGGTGTTCGAAAGCGCACCAGATGCCGAAGAGTTGTTGATGGCCGAGGGTGACAGCTCCGCCGACGAAATCGCCGCAGCCGAAGCCGCCGCCGCACTGGCCGCAGTTGAGTCTGATGTAGGCCGCACCACCGATCCGGTACGCATGTATATGCGCGAAATGGGCACTGTAGAGCTGCTCACGCGCGAGGGCGAAATCGCCATTGCCAAGCGTATCGAAGAGGGCCTGCGCGAGCTGATGGCCGCCCTCGCCTACTGGCCTGGCGCAGTACAGCAAATCATCGATGAATACGCGCTCATCGAGAAAGAGGAGCGCCGTATCCCCGATGTCATCGCCGGCTGGCTCGACCCAGCAGAAGATGTGCCCCCCGGAGCCCAGGCTGGCCAAGCCGCTGTAGTAAGCGACAACAGCAGCGAGTCCTCTGAAAGCGAAGGCGAAGAGGACGATGACTCGGACGACGCCGACGATTCCTCCAGCGAGGAAGAAGAGGAAAACGCCGGCGGTCTCGACCCAGAGGAGCTGGCCGAGCGCATGAATGCGCTGATCGCTGCGCAGAAAGCCGCCGATGAGGCCATCGCCGCCCACGGTCGCGACTCCAAGGAAGCCGGTACTGCTTTGGAAGCCGTCGCCGAGGTATTCCGCTACTTCAAACTGGCACCACGCCAGTTCGATCCTCTCTACGGCGAAGTTCGCGATATTCTCGATAGTGTGCGCAGGCAAGAGCGCATCACTATGAATTTGTGCATCAAGCGTGCACGTATGCCGCGCAAGACCTTTATCAAGGAATTTCCCGGCAACGAAACCAATGAAGAGTGGATCCCCGCGATCATCAAAAAGAAGCGCGACTACTCTGACGCCCTGCGTCATGTCGTAGACGATATCGTTCGCGCGCAACGCAAGCTGGCCCAGTGCCAAGAGCGCTCCGGTCTAGACGTAGGCCAGATCAAAGAGATCAACCGCCGTATGTCCATTGGCGAGGCCCGCTCCCGCCGCGCTAAAAAGGAAATGGTTGAAGCTAACCTACGCCTGGTTATCTCTATCGCCAAGAAGTACACCAATCGCGGCCTGCAGTTCCTGGACCTGATTCAGGAGGGCAATATCGGCCTAATGAAGGCGGTGGATAAGTTCGAATACCGCCGTGGCTATAAGTTCTCCACCTACGCCACCTGGTGGATTCGCCAGGCTATTACCCGCTCTATCGCAGACCAGGCACGTACCATTCGTATCCCGGTGCATATGATTGAGACTATCAACAAGCTCAACCGTATCAGCCGCCAAATGCTACAGGAAATGGGGCGCGAACCCACGCCGGAGGAGCTGGGCGAGCGCATGGATATGCCGGAAGACAAGGTGCGCAAGGTTCTCAAAATCGCCAAGGAGCCCATTTCCATGGAAACTCCTATCGGTGACGATGAAGACTCGCACCTGGGTGACTTTATTGAGGACCAGAACCAGTCCTCCCCGGTGGACACCGCCACCCAGACCGGCCTGCACGACGCCACCCGCTCCGTGCTCTCCGGCCTAACCGCGCGTGAAGCCAAGGTACTGCGTATGCGCTTCGGTATCGACATGAACACCGACCACACCCTGGAAGAGGTGGGTAAGCAGTTCGATGTAACCCGTGAACGTATTCGCCAGATCGAGGCTAAGGCCCTGCGTAAGCTGAGGCACCCATCCCGATCAGAGCACCTGCGGAGCTTCCTCGACGAGTAAGCCCCCACGAAAAAGCCCGGTTCGACCGGGCTTTTTTATGTGACACAATCATGACCGCCCGCAAGGGTCTACGGATGGCAGGAGAGCAGCATGCAAAAAGAAGTCGCCAATAAACCGGAAGAGTCTGAAGAAGTCGCCAACAAGCCAGGCAAAAAAGGCATTGCCCGCCTGATTGCCGCCGCCAAATATTCAAGCGAAGGTCTCAGCGCCGCCTGGCGTAATGAGGAAGCCTTTCGTATTGAAGTTATCCTCGCTATCTTCTTTGTCCCTTTTGCCCTATGGGTAGGAGACACCCCGGCTGAACGCGCCGTATTGATAGCTGTTAGCCTGGTGGTATTGCCTTTGGAGCTTATCAATAGCGCTATTGAAGCCACTGTGGACCGCATAGGAGCTGAGAAGCACCCACTGGCCAAGATCGCCAAAGACACCGGCTCTGCCGCAGTAGCAGTGGCCCTGTTAATGTGGTTTATCGTCTGGGGTTGTATTGTGATTCCCAAGTTGCCGATTTAACCGCACTATTTGAAAATCGTTAGTTATAAAAAAAGGGAGGCTACGCCTCCCCTTCTATAACCTGAACAATGGTACTAACTAACACCAACAAACTGAACAGGCGTACCAACAAGCTCAAAATGGGATATCCATCCCTTACTTTCTAGGCTGGGAAGTTAAAATTTAAAGACCGCTCAAATAATAGCTACTGAGATTGACGTTGTTGTGCAAACACGACAAGAAGAAATTTCTGCCACAAAGGCATTGATTTGAAAGGAAAAATCTTGTACTTTGCCCAACCGCTTGCAACGATACCCGCAAGCAAAGTGTGGGCCCTTAGCTCAGTTGGTTAGAGCATCCGACTCATAATCGGCAGGTCCTGGGTTCGAGTCCCGGAGGGCCCACCATTTTAATCCCCAATTAATCCCTTCTCATGTGACTCACTGGGTTTCTAGGCGTCTAGGAAAAGCACCCACTTACGCACTCCCAACGTTGAAGTAGCTAGCGATATATCACACCTTTTCTAAAGCCCAGTAAATTCAAACATCAAACTATTAATCCGCCATCACCACCAAAATCTCCAAGAAACATAGAAGGTCATAAAAACTTTTACAGCGGATGATATTCACCACTGATAGAGAGCGATTAGAAGCCTGAACTATTATGAATAGATCTATATCAAGACTACTCCTAACAACTAGTCAAAGTGTTGTAATTTCAAGTAGGGTGCTCAATCCTCTCAGTAAACCATTAAAAATAGTATTCAGTTATTTGAAACAGCAGTATCTCTAAATAAATTTTGATCATTCATCCAAGGTATTTTTTCGGCGACATGACATGTCATACATGCAGAGCGGGCATTGGAAAATCCTTGCCAGGCTTTTTTTATATCCCTGGTCTCAAATGCACTAAGTACAGCTTCATATGTTGAGTTTATAAAAATTGCATCCGAATTTGCCCTCCGGGCAGGACGTTTTAGGTAACCATTCTCAATGACAGCTTTAATTTTTTTCCAATGATATATAGCTAGGTCAAAGTTCTCATTCTGAAGTGCCGAATATATGGTTTTGTAACGATCCCCTACTTCCCACATGGAAACAGAAAAACCACCAAGATAATTTTGCAGCAAAATAAAGCGACCTCTATCATTTTCTGCATTCAACAACCAATCACGCTCATCGCCCGTATCGTAACTCTCAGAATACGCAAAATTTTCTACAGATAAAGATACAATCAGAGCTATCAACAACTTATTCCCATTAAAAGTCTTTGTCATGAGCTATACCAGTTTCCCAGAGACGTATACCAACTAAATACTTATAGCAGCAGAAAATAACGCCAGCTTCTTTCCATTCAAATAATTTTTAATTTCTAGACCTTTTAAACACCCAAATAAATATATTGCAAGTACTTAAACCTTCAGTTAGATATAAGATTTTCTCATAGAGAATAATGAATAAAAATTTGAAGTATATAGCCCTATGACCCCTTCAACGCCATACAGAAGAGTCGTGAGATTAAAGAATATATTGGTAACTCTGCAGAGAAAAGTGATTGACCGTCATCAACATTACCAAGACCACAATGAGTAAAATAATCTGGTTCAGAGCTTCTCTCAGGATTACCCAATAACCATTGCTCTAGGTAAATTTTATCTCAAAGCCAGCTATAACTGATGGGTGGCCACTACTCCATGCCTATTAACTCTGTAAATGTCCAATTCCAGAATGGGCAGGGACCTGAATTAAGTAAAGGTACACAAAGTATATTTTAAATTCTCAATTTCCGGTTGAAGCGCGCTATGTAGGATATACTGCACCAGTTAAACAATAGTCAGCACCTGCAGCTTGATATGGATGTTCAGTACGCCTGGTTAATAATATCCTCAGATAAGAAGCACAGAATCGGTTGCCTGCCATTGAATTAGTGATAACCCAACCTAATCCTATGATTAATGGCCATCAAGATTGGCTAGAAGGCCTGAGAATAAAGGCTCTTAAGATTAAAGGAAGAACATAATGAAAGCTCTGACGCTAAAAGCACCTGGCGGTCTTGAAAATATCTCTCTGAGCGAAATTAATGACCCCGGCAAGCCAGGGCCTGGGCAGATCCGTGTTGCCATTGGCGCATCCTCGCTCAACTTCCATGATTTGCTGGTTGCCGACGGCAGTATATCTACCGAAGATGGCCGTATTTTAATGTCTGATGGTGCAGGAACAGTTGAGGCCGTTGGTGAGGGTGTCACCGAATTTAAGATCGGTGATTCCGTGGTTTCCTGCTTTTTTCCCCAATGGCAGGCAGGGCCGGCATGCCACAATGTTTGGGGCTTCGCCAATACACCCGGAGATGGCATTGATGGAATGGCAGCCCAGCATGTAGTACGTGATGCCACTGCATTTACCCTGGCACCCAAGGGCTGGAGCCATACTGAATCTGCCACTATTACCACAGCGGGCCTCACGGCCTGGAGGGCCTTGGTCAGCGATGGCAAGGTTAAACCAGGAGATATAATTTTAACCCTTGGTACTGGCGGCGTATCTATTGCCGTAATTCAAATTGCCAATATGTTGGGCGCCCAAGTAATTGTGACCTCATCCTCCGATGAGAAACTAGAACGCGCCAAGAAGCTGGGGGCAACTCACGGGATTAATTACAGGACCCATACACAGTGGTCAGAAAAAGTACTGGAGTTAACCCATGGCAAAGGGGCCGATCATATTATCGAGGTGGGTGGGCCCGCCACTTTGGAACAATCCATTCAGTCGGTTAGGGTGGGGGGGCACATTTCCCTCATTGGGGTGCTAACTGGCAGAGAGGGAGAAGTCCCAACAGCATTACTGATGGGAAAACAAGCACGCCTTCAAGGGCTGGTTGTGGGAAATCGCCGTGAACAGCAGAATTATGTTGCGGCATTGGAAAGCAACACAGTGCATCCAGTTATCGATAAGACATTTCCGTTTGCCAATCTTGAGGAAGCTTTTGAGTACCAAACCAGCGGTTCGCACTTTGGTAAGATTTGTGTGGAGTGGTAGCCGTTTATTTTAGAGAGCTATTCCCTAGAAAACGAGTAATACACTGCTATCGGAATTTATCATGAATAAAATCATGTATGCGCTCAATGAGTATTGATACCTAATAAAATTTCGAGTGCAGTGTATTATTTTTTCAGCACAATGAAAGTCAATATTTACTATGACTTTACCTGATTTTCACGATCCTTTTCTTGAATATGATTTAGTAACTGTAATAGTGCTTCGTCTCTACCCTGCTTATAGTCACGCCAGCTTGTCGTCATCGGAAAATCAGGGTAGAGCGCATCGGTAGGAGATTGAATAAAGCAATAATAGCGCTTGGCAATACTTATCTCTATCTTCGAGTTTTTAAGCTTAAAACGGTTAGTTTCAGAGGCTATATTAGGATCGGCACCTGTCGGAGTACCCACCAGGTTGGCATTGAGAATTTGCTGATACTGGGCCGCATTACTCATCGCTGCTGATTGAGTACCCTCATCAATCATTACATATATACCATTGCGCCAATCGAATTGATCCAAATTTTTAATACAGGAGGAGAGAGCCAAGCCTACGTAAAAATCCCCGCCATGATTATCTCGAAAATCGATAACAAGATTCTGAACTCTACTACCACGTATGATATCAACAATATTCTCACACTGCTCTTGAAGACCACGTAAATCTGGATAACTATCAAAGTCCACGTAAACTGCGTCGTACTTTCTTAGTAAAGCCAGGCGGATACCAGACAAGTCGATATTAAAATAATCAGCAACCACCCGCATAGCGGGTGGTATGGTGAAAGCCCCCAGAGGGGCTAGTTACAACCCCGCTAGTTGAATCTGCTCTTGCCGGCGTTCTTCGACCTCTTGATTCTTGATGTACTCTCGAATCATCTGCTCATCAAGCCCCACTGTACTCACGCAGTAACCCCGAGCCCAAAAGTGTCTTCCTATGAAATTTCTCTGTACATGCTTGTACTTCCGAAATATCTGGATCGCAGATTTTCCTTTCAGAAACCCAACCGTATTGGAAACACTAAACTTCGGAGGAATCATTAACAGCATATGAATGTGATCCCTCATTGCGTACCCCTCGACTAACTCAATGCCCTTTTGACGACATAAGTCTCGGAATATTGCTCCAATCTCCCGCCTCAATGTCCCAAATAACGCTTTCTTTCGATACTTGGGCACAAATACCACGTGGTACCTGCAATAATGTTTCACGTGAGCTTGGCACTGCCAATCTCGCATATGGCCTCCTTCTAGAACTTGCCCGTTCATGGAGGCCATATTTTTACTCTGCACGCCGGAACGGCTGAGCCTTGTCAAGTCTCACCGCCAGAGGCGGTGGTTTACCAGTGTGTTAATTAATATCAGGAACCAAAACCGGATACTGTGTGCTCAACCCACCAAATTTTTCCATAGGCACAGAGTGCACTTTCATTGAGATAGATCTACCATCTTTTAAAAACTGGTAAGTCACCTCATCTTGTCCATCAATAATGCCAGTGCCATAAAGAAACTTTGCCAATACTACGCATTAAACGCATTATTCCCACCTCTACTTCTGCTTCATTCATATCTGGCAGAGATTTAAGTAGATTATGAATTTGCTCATAGAATTCATATTTATCAACATTAACAAGCGGATCTATATGATGTGTTTCAATTAACTTCTGTAATTACTGTATATCTTCCTTCCACAAACTAACCTTCTCAGTTTCAAGTGTGTTGGCTTTATATGAAAAAAATAACAAGTAGATAATTAAAAATAATCTTTGTTTTATGCTTGATTCCGGCTGAAATATGAGGGAGAGACCCCAAACTGAAGGTGAAAGGCCCGGCGAAAACTATCGTAACTGGAAAAGCCCACTCTTAGAGCTACTTGCTCCAAGCTCAAGGACTCGCAAGTAATCAGGTCCCGCGCCCGGTTGAGACGAATTTGATTTAAATACTGGCTAGGCGTGCTGTGTAAATGACGCTTGAACAAGCGAGTTAACTGGCGCTCACTGATAGATATTCTCTCGGCCATATCGGAGACACTGATAGGTTTTTGATAATCTTGAGCTAACCACTCCAGCAATGGGTTGAGACGCATGCTATCGCCAGATTGTACCTGTAATAAGTCTGAGTACTGCGCCTGACCACCACGGCGCTGTAAGTAGACCACCAGTTCTTTGGCAACACTCGCAGCAATAGTATTGCCGTGGTCTCTGCGGATGATCTCTAAGGCTAGGTCGACACCGGATAAAACACCGGCGGAAGACCAGATTCCTTCACTTTCAATAAACAGCGGGTCTTCTTCTACTTGATAATTAACTGCCTGTTGTGCCAATTGTCGGCAATGTCGCCAATGTGTAGTAACTCTATGACTCTGTTCAGGAAAAATCTTTGCCAGAATAAAAGCACCGGTACAGATACTCATTACCCTACGGGCACTTTCAGCTATCAGCCTCAAAGCATTGAGTTGCTTCGAGCTCAGTTCCAATTGCCGCATTCCAACACCGCCACAAATGACCAAGTAATCGACTTGTGGTAATTCAAAGATATCGCAGTCTACAGAAAGGGATTGTCCATACGCTGTTTCAACAACCCCTGAAGACAAACCTAATAAATAGCAAGAATAGGCCTCACTGATAAAACTGTTAGTCTCCATAAATGCATCCAAGGGGCCAAATAAGTCCAGGGCCTGAAAACCATCGGCAATGAAAAAACCAATCTTTTTGCTCATAGCAATTCCTCCTTGTACCTATTCTACTCCTCTAGAAATGTCACAAAAGACGCAATTACGACAAAAACAGACATGCCGATTGCAACGCAAAATACGCTGTGGGTAACAGCTTCATTTTCCATGCCATCTTATGTACTCGTGTCGCAAGCCACAGATATTCGCTATTCATAAGTACTCATTCCTTCAAATTTCTCCTTTTATAGTTTCAACAGAGAACCGTCGAAGTGGATAATCAAATGGAGATATTGCAAAGCAAAGAAATCCGTATGGGGATAGTTGAGAATTCATGAGGGAAAATAGGTTTAGCAGAGTGACCGGTATAGACCTGTCACTCTGCTGTGAGAGAGTATAGATTGACAAAACTCTGGTATAGATCACTACAGCTCTGTAGCCGACTTAGTTATACTTCCCGAGTGACAGCTTAGTGCCTCGATTACCCCGACTTCGGCCAAAGAACAAGATTTATGCTCTTTTCATCTGCCCTACTAGCCATGGTTATGGCCACCACCACACCAAATAATTGTACCGATGGTATTGCCCTGGCAAGGGGGGTAGCCGCCATTGCAAACGAATACCCTTGGTTGAGCGCAAACAAGAAAGACTACGTATTACGTAACTATCATCGTATGTACATCATTATCCCCAAAAAGTCCGATATCAATATCAAGGGTGGTGGTATGCCAACGGCTACAGTAGGTAAGGAGAACTGTGAGGTAATTAATGTTCACCTAGCTCGTTAATTTATTGTCGAACACTAATAAGATATACTTTAACCTTGCTTTTTATAAATCTGCGTATTGTTAGTTTCATCGCATTCCTCCACGATGTTTTTATAGTCTGCGGTCACTTCCAGCACCGCATCAGGATCAAATACCCAATAATTCAAGGTAAAGTTGAGGGTTATCGTCGCACTAACGGCTAAGGCTGGGATTGCTTGAACATCATTGGCCAAAGTATCGGGATCGATCAGGCGAGCAAAACTTGCGGCAGCTGCCATTTGCCCGACATTGGTGATATCTACAGCAATCAGGGATTGCCCTGAACCAGAGTCCCAGATTGGATCATGAATTTTGCTCACGATCAGGTCTGGTTTATCACATACACATAAGCACATGTAGTGATCATCTTCAATTACTCCAAAGGGTGTACCCGCATAACAATTAGCTTCGTCGTCAAATTGATTACCATATAACCAATGGGCCAATGGATCATCATATGGCTTTTCAATAATCTCTGGATTGCGAGTGATTTTACAAACATTGGTTTGTTCAAACTCCTCTGTCATCTCCTTTGTCAGTTCAGATTCTGATGTAGCACCGACCCAAATTGCACAAGTTCTACGACAGGTAAATGGACCCTGACCTTGATAGAAGTTAGGGTACCAACCAGCATTATAGTTCTGCATACTTATATCCTGAATCGGATCTGCATAACTGATTATCGCAAAAATCAAAGTCAGTAAACTAGCTAAAAAACTGATTATCAGTCTCAACATGTTACCCTCCATAAAGTATTTTTTTTACTAACTATTTTACCCTTCAACCACATATCAAATAAAAACTACATTCTATTGGCTGGAGAGATTGTAAAGCGACCTTATGGAATATCTATATATAGCTGGAAAATATTGGCGGAATTTAATCTTAAACAGTTGCAGCTCTCTTATTTATCATGATTTTTTTAATTTTAAATTCAGTTTTATAATTAAGACACTTCAGCGCTAGAGAAATGTAAATATAACCAAGATACAAAGCATATATCCTAATCCATCCACATTAACTTATCCTCTTATAATCAAGGGTATTAAACGTGTATTTTTAATACCCTAGCACCCTAATTACTACTGAGTGAGAAAATCCGAAAATAAACAGGAAATACTAAAATTCTGCGACGCTGTATAAAACTGCCAATGTAGCTCCAATTGAAAGCATTAGCGGATACACAACAGCTAAGAAAGAATACTTAATCAAAGTCATAATCCAACCTTGCCTATATAAACGCTTTTGCATGATTAAAAGATATACAGGTATCCAAAAGACAAGGATAGATATTAAACTCCACGTGATCTGCTCAACCCATGGATAACCGCCAAACCAACCCTGAACATTAAGTAGAAGAGTCGTCAGTAATAGTGCCAAACTAATAAATGCATGGCTATGTAATGCAACAATTAAGTGTTCCATATATAACCTTCGCTTGAACAGATAAAGCACCCATAACATGAATGCAAAAATAGGCAGCATAATAAATAGTGTGGAAGGTAAAGAGCCAAGAAAAATCTTCTTGAAACGATTGGGATCAGCTTCAACTAGATCACTATTTTTTTCGATCTTTAGCAAGAATTCAGCCACGCTATCCACCAGGGATTGTGGTACACCTGAAAATCTTGGGCGTTCCGCTTTGTTATCCCAGCAAGCTCCACCAACCTTTACATTGCAATGATCATCCTCTTCACTATCAAAAATATCAACTACCAATTTGGGCTCAGCCCTCTGAAATTCATCGATTATTTCACCAACTTTTTTCTTTGGAGCCTCATTCGGCAAAAACTCAGTCTCGACATCCTGATTTGATGTGTCTGATATAGTATTTCTCCCTTCATCAAGGGGCTGCTTTATATCAGATACTTCCTCAACCACAGTCTCATCATTCTCAGATGAATAATCCTTCCAATCAGTGCTAAGCTGAATTGTAAAAAAGGTTGTTATACATAAGAAAATAAACAAACGTACTGGGCTGACATAACGTACCCGCCGTCCAGCAAAATACTCGACTGTTAGAAAACCAGGACGAAACAGCAAAGGCGCCAGAGTGCGTACTATACGCGAATCAAGCGCTAGTAATGTGTCAAAAAAATCCCCGATTATGTTAGAAAATTGGCGCACCATTCCTTTTACAGGCTGACCACAAGAATAACAGTGTGGCCCCAAAAGTTCGGTCTTGCAGTTTGCACATTCAGCAACACTTCCTTTTATATGCTCCACTGTTTCTGAACAACTCATTACCTCTATCCTTTTTTCTACTTCTAGGTATCAACCATAAAAACGTTCTACTTCTTTGCATCTTATTATGTGAAGAACGTCCAAAAAATACTAACCACTGATCAATTTGTTTTATTTCACGAATAGCTAAAAACTAGCACTAAAGCTCTGCCAAGCTCCAGAGAACAGTCAAAGCCGCACCCAAGGCCAGCAAAATCAAATAAGCCCCTCCCAGAAAAGAGTATTTACATAAGGTAATAAGCCACCCCTGCTGATATATACGCTTTTGCATCCAAAATAGATAAATGGGGACCCAAAAAATTAGCAGAAAAAACAGATTATCAAAAAGCGAAGAGATTACATTGTAATCAGAAAACTTTTCGCTTGCGCTGTAAAACAGATTGGCAGTTAAAATACTTAAACAAATAAAAGCATGACTGTGCAGTGCAACAATTAAATGCTCCATATAAAGTCGACGTTTGAAGATATAAGCTACCCACAACATCATGGCGAAAATTGGCAACATGATTATTAAAGTAGAAGGCAAGGCTCCCAGAAATGCTTTCTTAAGTCGATTTGGATCTTCAGTGACTCGTTCTACATTTTTATGGGCACTGTCTACTTTTTTATTAACCCAATCTTCCAAAGAATCAGGAAGCCAGCCAACTTGAAAAAACTCTTCATCTATTTCGGTAATAGTTTCATTTAGCCCCGAAGCAATAGCATCCTTAGTGAAATATTCGGATTGCTTTGATGCCCCTGTAACACCGTTCAGATTGACATTAACTTTATCTAGATCCGTATTCAGTTCGTCTAAACCCGCCTTAATTTCAATGCGTTCTTCAACAAGGTCAGACTCTACCTCCTTTAAATTGATGACCACCAAATTGTCTTCCGCATGTTTTTTTTGGAGGTCTTTTAAATTCTCAACAGCCTGATCAAGACCTCTTTCGGCAGACTCCGTATCCACAACTACAGATTTATTGCCACCAAAGTTAATAGCCCAGTCACTATTAATCTGAGTAACAAAAAAACTGGTGATACAAAGAAAAATAAACAACCTTACAGGACTCACATAGCGGACTCTACGACCTGAAAAATATTCAGTAGTTAAAAATCCAGGTCGAAAGAATAAAGACGGCACTGTTTTCCATGTACGCGAGTCAAATGCCAGTAGAGTGTCAAAAAAGTCTCCAATTATGGAAGAGAAATGACGCACCATCCCCTTGACCGGCTGACCACACTTGTAACAGTGAGGTCCCAAAAGTTCAGTTTCGCAGTTAGCACAACGATTTGATTTTTGAGCAGAATGATTTGCGGATGCCGTAGTACTCATTACCTATTACCCCTCGACATTTAAAATAAATTTCCGAATTACACAAAACGTATTTATGAGCCCAAGTCCCAATTAACGAGCTAAATTAAAAAAACCTCAACTAGTGAAAGTTCACTGATTAAAGCTTTCAAAAGGAATATAATTTCGTGAAAATTTACAGGCGCAGGTCAGGAAAAAATAGAAACGCGCCAATTTTAGGCGCGTTTTGCAAGGCTTTTGGCAGTAATTGCTGGGTATTAATTATCCAGTAGGAAACGAGCAATAGTTCTCAAGCCATGTCCCTTGGCACCAGCGGCCCAAAGGTCATTGGCACTTGGCTGGTAAGAGCCAGAGAGATCTATATGCACCCAGTTGCGGCCCTCCTCCGATACAAAACGAGCAAGGAAGGCCGCCGCAGTTGAAGCCCCAGGGCTACCGTCAGCGCCTATATTAGAAATATCGGCAAAGTTAGAGGGGGTCTGCTCCAGATGGAAGGGCTCCAGTGGCAAGCGCCAGGCCTTCTCATTCTCCTGTGCTGCGGCATTCAGTACCTTCTGTGCCATTTCATCTTCAAAACTGAAGACTGAATTAAAGTCGCGGCCTACAGCCATTTTGGCAGCACCCGTCAGGGTAGCGGCATCCAAAACAAAGCGAGGCTTATCTTCCCCTGCGGCGAGTAGGCCATCCGCTAATACCAGACGCCCTTCCGCATCGGTATTCAGCACTTCAACGGTGACACCATTCTTGTATTCAATAATATCGCCCAACTTAAATGCGTGGCCGGAAACCAGGTTCTCCGCACAGCAAAGGTACAGCTTCACTCTTTTTTCCAGACCACGCGCAATGGCCAGCGCGAGGCCTCCAGTCACCATAGCGGCACCGCCCATATCAGATTTCATGGTGGCCATGTTGCTTGAGGGCTTAATGCTGTAGCCACCGGAATCGAAGGTGATCCCTTTGCCCACCAGACAGATATCCACCTCAGCATCCGCATTGCCTGTAGGGTTGTAGTCGAGCTGTAACATGACCGGCTCGCGCACGCTACCACGGCCCACATTGTGGATACCAACAAAACCATCGCGCAGCAAGTCATCGCCGGCCACTATGCGATAGTTAACTGCGCTCGGGGCAAGCTTCTGTAGCATTTCCGCCGCGCTCTCCGCCAGCACCCTGGGAGAAACATCATCCGGCGTGCCATTGGTAATCTCGCGGACCCAACACGCAGCATTTTCACGTGCTGCCAGTTCTTTTAGCTCGCCAGTATCCTCGCTGCCCCAGTGGATTTTATTATTGATACGTGGATTAAAATAACCGCCCCAGAAAGCCCAGCGACTTTCGATATCCCAACCCTCACCGCTGAGTATCACCTCATTGATTCCCATGCCATCGAGGCGCCGAGCCGCGCGTTGCGCCGCCACCAGTGCAGCACCTTTGGCCGCACCAATATGGATATGAGCTTCGCTGCCATTAAAACTGAGTAACGCCGCCTCGCCCCAGGGTCCTCCTGCAGTGCCTTCCACCAAATGAACGCGCATAGCTTTTGTCATACAACACCTTTTTTGAAACTTGTGTGCCAATTTTATTGGGATTCACGCTGCATTCTAACAGTACATCAAAAATACTCGACGATTGCGCCGCCACGATGACGGCAGATAAACTGTTAGAAAGAAACACAATAAACCTTCAGGAAGAAAAGTTTTTAGGGAAAATTCATGGCTGAATCCTGCCGCTACCATTCCAGTGCCGATGCATCCTGGCAGTGCCAACCCTGTCAGCGCAAATACTGTAGCGAATGTATCCCAGGCTCCAGTGCCAACTATCAGGGCCTTGGACCCGAGTGTCCGTTGTGTCGCGATCTAGTGGAGTATATCGGTGCCAGCAACAGTGCTAAGCCCTTTTGGCAGATGGGAATTTTTTATTTTCTCTACGCCTTAAAACCAGGTCCCCTGGCGATCATAGCACTGGCAGCTGCAGCTAGTTTACTAATCTCAGGCCTGGGTCTTTTAGCAATCGTGGCCCTGGTGGGCATCGTTGCCCTGGTGAGCCGCTACAACTTGCTGGTTATCGAGCGGCTTGCCAGTGGCCAGTTGGAAGCTCCCGGAATCGGCGATGCCCTGGACGGTAATAGTGCACCGCTGTTCTTGAAAGTCATCGCTATGACCTTGATTGCCGGTTTTGTTGGTTACAAGCTCTTCTCTTTCGGTATGGGTGCCGTGCAGCTTTATGCTTTTGCCCTCTTCCTATTTGCGCCGGCAGCGATGATTGTACTGGCCCTTGAACACAGCCTGCGTGCGGCGATCAATCCACTTAAGTTACTGCAATTCACTTTGATTATCGGCTGGCCCTACTGGCTGTTGTGGATTACCACCACTGCGGTTTCCGCCGCACCCAACCTGCTGATGGCCATTGCTATTGAAAAGCTACCCCCCTGGTCCCTGGGCCCGGTGATTGCAGCCACGACTACCTATTTCTATATCGTGACTAGCGCCATGATGGGTTACATCTGCCTGTCGCGGCAGCAAAAACTGGGTATTCAGGCCGAACTGGATGACGAAAGTACCTTTCTGGAAGAGGACGAATTCAACCGCGCACGCGCTTTGGCCGATGCACAGATTTTAATGCGCGAATCGAATCTTCCAGCCGCACGGCAGGCGCTGGTAGATGGCTTGCGCCGCTACCCCAATGATGAAGTCCTCAACGAACGCTACTACCGCTTGCTACTGGCAACCCAGGACCAAAAAGCCCTGCGGGAACTCGGCCCCCATTTACTGGATAAGTTCATACAACTCAACCGGCCACACAAAGCGGCGGAACTTTACCTGGCCACCGAGCCGGCCCCCCCTATTGTAAAACCCGAGCTTCGCCACACCCTAGCCAAGGTGCTCTACCAACAGCACAAATACCAGCTGGCGGCGCAATTATTGAACAATCTACACAAAGAAAGTTATCCACAGCTGGATGCGGCTTACCTGCTGCTGGCGCAGGTATATATGGATGGGCTGAACCGCGAAGACCTGGCCAGGAAATTACTGCAATTCATTAGACAGAAATTCCCTAACAGCACTCTACGCAATCAAATCGATACTCTGTGGAAAGTACTAAATAGTTCAGAGAACACACACCAATAAATTCATAGGGTCAACGAGTCAGTAGCCTGTACCGATAGCACGTTTCCAGGAGAGGGTTGCGTGCTTTCTCTATCCGTTTATTCCACTCGGCAGAAAATCAGAAGCAATCTCACCAGTGCTTTAAAGCCCTATTCCATAGATAGAGGCAGCGGGCAAAGCCATTATAGATTTTGTTAAGACACCATCGCAGACCCGGTGTTTTTGAAAACCTTGCTTTCCACTGCTCACTGGGAGAGTTCTCCCAAATCGCTATAAATGCTTCGTAACCCACTCGCAGGTGCCCCTGTGTATCAATCACGTGCAAGCGCTCTCGCACAAATTCCAGGTCCACATCGAGCTGCTGTGCTTTGGCATTATCAAGGTGAACATCTTCCCACTCCACACCGCAAGTGGTGTTTTTCTTCTTCTGAGCACGGATACCCGCATCGCATACCGGACAGGCAGAATTGTAGAAAACACGTACTTTTGTGGCCATACAGAATCTCTGTCTGTGGAGTTAACGAGGGTGCTCGATATCTTTATGATCCACTAGTTCCCACGGCAACCCCTTATTACGGTAAATCCTCTTATTCTTATTGGGGTAGTCTGCCACATCATGATCCAGGCGCTGGCCCACTACGATACAGCGCAGAATATCGTTTCCGGTATTTTTCATCACATGGGGAAGGCCATTAGCCGGATATCCGATAAAGTCCCCTTCACCCACTATATAGTTTTCTTCGCCGATGAATACTGAAGCCTGCCCCTGCAGGATATAGACACATTCATCTTCAAATTTGTGGCAGTGATACTCTGTGGATTCGTACCCAGGCTCTATTTCAATAATGTGAAAGCCAAAGCCACTTATCCCGGTCATGTCTCCCAAGGATTTATTGCGGCGCACTGCATTCGGGTTGAGGAAGTGCACCTTGTGCTCCCCCTCCATATCCAGGATTTGTTCTTTTTTAAGAATATATTTATTCATAAGGCTCCCCTGCCAATTTGATCTTATGGATGCTTACTGGGATCTGTCTAACTGCCAATGTATTTTAATAAACAGGTTTTTATCCTCTAGGGCTGTCCAGATATTTCCATCCCCTGGGTTAACGCCTTCATTTCCCGCGCGCGCCCCTCTTCGCCCAGACGTCGGTAATAATTCACCAGAGTCATACCTAATTTGGGTATCAACGGGTGCTGTACTTTTTGCGCAATAAGCTTGTTCAAGAGTTCATCGAGCCAGGGCCAGTTTTTGGCTTCAGCAGCGCGGCGCGCCATCAGCAGGCAAGTTTTGGCGGTTAGGGCTCGAGGCTTCTGCGTAGTTTGCAGGTAACTGTAATAACCGTCGGAAATAATACGAGCATCAACTGTTGGGTTGGCCGCCTGGGTAAATAGCGCCAAATTGGCTCGGTGATACGCCTCACTATCGGGATTAATCGCGGTCAACTCGATAAAGCGCTGTATCAGCGGTAGGTGGTCGGGATACTGACGTACTGCGGAGGCCGCAGCCTCTGCGGCTTCGAGCAGCTTACCCTCTTCCTGGAATCGATCGATGCGCGCCAGCGCGCTCTTTTGCGGGGATGGTAGTTCCTCTTCTTCCTGCGGCATCGCCTTTAACGGTGGTCGCCAGTAAATCAACAGTAAGGCCAGAACAAATCCAGCCAGCAAGCCGCCGGTATGGGCCCAATAGGCGATCCCGGCATCACCATATAGGTAGCCAAACACTTCCTTACCCAGCCACAGGGGCAACACCATCAGAGCCGGTGCACTGAACTCGCCAAACATAAATCCGATGGTGTAAAAAAAGCGCAAGCGCCGCACTCCGTATATAGCAACGAACATCCCCATAATCGCCGATACAGCGCCAGAAGCACCGACCATAGGTACATAACTACCCGATTCAACCAACATATGCAGGCTAGCCGCAGCCAAGCCACCGAGAAGATAAAGGGCGATAAACCAAAGCCCCCCCAGCGCCAGCTCAACCGATAAGCCAAACAGCAGCAAAAACACCATATTGCCAATCAGGTGATCCCAGCTGCCGTGTAAAAACATATGACCTAAAAGTCCAGCCGCACTGGGTTCCGCCGGCGTCAGACCCAGGGCCATGCTGCTAATCTTGTCGCGCAGCCCGGCAAAATACTGGCGCTGCTGTAACCACTGGGTTTGCCCCTCCTGTTCCAGCCTGGGCAGTAGCCACTGGTGAAATTCCGTATTCCACAGTAGTTCCCGATAGACAAATTCCTCGCCCTCTACATCCATCTGCAGGCGCCACTCGGGATGCTCCTCATTGACATAAATCAGGAAGCGCTGCTCCTCCAGATCCGGTAAGTCACTGTCGAAGTAATATTCCTCAGCCTGCTGCCAGCGGGCATCGTCACCGCCCTGGTAGAACATAAATACCAGTAAGTTGGCGAGGATTAGCACAAAGCACATCAGAGGAGGTCGGCGCCAGTCTGGTTTATTCTGGATCGGGATTATTAGCACGGGCAGTTCCTTGTAGATATTGCACGAACGCCCAATAGCAAAACGCTGCAATAAAAATAACAGGGATGGGGCCGACATCACCGTCGGCCGCTTGGAAAATACTACGCCTGTTCACCGCAACTCAAGCCCGATGCTCTCCCTGGGCTACTACTTTCTCCCTGTGCGAGTAATCATTGCCGGTGCATCCCAACTGCGCAGGTGCAGATCCCGCTGTGGGAAAGGCACCTCGATACCCTTTTCACGAAATTCCCGCAACAGTTCTAAATTGTAAAGCGCATAGGAGTCACCCAAAGAAGTGACCATGTTACTGTTCACCCATACCACCAGCTTAAAATTCAGCGCGCTATCGCCAAATTCCATCAGCCAGACTTCAGTTTTACGCTTCCAGTCGGTATGAGTGATATTGACCCGCGAGGCGGCCTCCAGTGCAGCTTCCCGCACCAAGTCTGGATCGGAGGCATAGGAAACACCAAAGGACACATGAATACGACGCACCGGGTCATCGAGGGTATGGTTAATCACCCTTCCAGCGACAAACTCGGTATTCGGTACCAGGATATCCACATTGTCGCGGGTGGTGATACGGGTTGAACGTACATTGATATCGCGGATTCGGCCAAAAACACCGGACTCCAGCTCTACCAAGTCCCCAACCTTCAAGGGCCTTTCGAACAGCAAAATAAGCCCGGAAATGAAATTGGAAAAAATAGCCTGCAAGCCAAAACCAATACCTACAGATAGGGCTCCAGCCACCAGTGCCAGCTTGGAGGTATCCAGGCCGAGCATACTCAACACCACAATCAGGGCAACGCCGATATAGGTGTAGTGCAAAACGCGACTCAGGTTATACATGGAGGATTCGCTGGCGTGTTCCCTGCGTACCAGCCGGCGTAGGAAGGCGCGAGTCAGTACCGACAGCAACCAGGCGCAGACCAACACAAATGCCATCCTGGCAATCAGGCGCAACGTGATTGGGTTTTGCGTGATAGTAAACAGCTGGTAATCCGCCAGAGTGCGCCAGCGTTTGTATACCTGGCGGCCGGTCAGCGCCAATCGTTCACGAACCGTGGCCCACCAGCCCTGGCGCTCGCGGTAAACTTCAAGTTGGGCCTTCTCATAACGCTGGATATCCTGCTCCAAGTCGTTGGCCCGCGCCAGACCACTGCCGATCCGTTCAAAGTAAGCCCACCAACGGCTCAGATCGGCACTTTCCTCCTCATCGCGCCAAGCCACCACCTGCCGCTGTCGGATCGCCAGCTCCCGCGAAGTGCTATCGATCACCGCATTGGCATTCTCCAGCAGCTCGCGACTGACAACCAATGTCTCCTCGCCAGTTTCTGGATTCAATACGCGGTTGATGGATTGTAGTAACTCACTCTTGCGCTTACCCAGGTGTTCCTCTAAAAGGTCCACCTCCAGTTGCATCAGGGTGAGGTCCTTTTTCATATTGACGTCGGGGTCAGTGGAGGGCTCGGTAGTGCTCTGGATACTGGTGCGGGTAGCGGCGATACGCTCAATTTTCTTATCGCTGTCGGTGATGGATTTCTCCAGCTTTTCGGCATCCTTCTCACTGAACTGCAGGTCGTCGAGCATACCGCGCAGCTTGGTTTCCGACAGTTCGATTTTTTCCTGCCAGGTGCCGAGAAACTCATTCACCGTATCCAGCTGCTCAATAATATTCAGGTGATTGATCTGCGCCAATAACAGCGCTTGTGCCGCCTGGTCTTCTTCCTCACCTTTGGCATCACGCAGCACAATTACTTGCTTGCGCAACTGCGCCAAGGATTGCGATCGACTAGCGCGCAGCTGCCGCGCCTCTAGCTGCACACCACTTAGGCGGCGTTGACCGCGGCTAATGGCCGCATCGGCGCGGGCCCAGTCGAGTACACTAGGGTTTTCCGGAAACTTCACCTCCGGCATCAACTCAACTTTTAGATATTCCTGACGCTTCTTCCAGGTGACCTCCACCCCCTCCAGGCTCTGGGTAATTTTTTTTGCCCCTTTTTGCAGCGCCTCATCCTCTTCAGGTAATTCTTGCTGCCACTCTTGCCAATCCTTTTTAATCGCTTGTAGCCACTCTCGTCGCTGCTCCGGCGATGCATTGGTCCAGCCGGTCCACCAATCTGCAGAAGGGTCGGCAAACTCAGGCACCACCGCCTTGAATTCCTTGGGCTTGGAACCGGGTAACTGGGCACTAGCGGCCAGAGAGCAAAGGGCGAAAAAAATCAGGCAGAAGGCGATCGGAAAAAAGTGGGAAAGTCGTTGCCCGGTGCGAGTCTTAGGCTTATCAGTAAAGAAGTAACCACCAACACCCAGCATAAAATACACATCTGTCCGTGAAGCAGTATCAGCAAGGGGAAGACCTTGCCCCTAGGGGCTTATTTCTTGAGTGTAGCCGAGAGCGGCCAGGCTCTCGGCCCTTCAACTTAAAGGGGGCTCAGTAGCGTCTGCGCCCATAGCTGCGCATACAATTGAGGTATTGTCTGCGATAGGCGCGAGTACTAACCACAGATACCCTTCCGGGTCTATGCACACTTCTCACCAGATTGGCTGCTCTGGCCTTACAAAACACTTCCCTACGGCCGAGATTTCTGTCAGGGCGGCGGACATTTCTCGAATGACGTAGCTGGCTGACATTGCGGGAGGATTCGTATTTAGGAGGATAGGCTCGGGTAGATTCGTAATTGGGCGGATAGGCACGCGGGTAAATTCTTACTTCGGGTGCTAGGGGATTGCGATTGTAATTGCGCCAATTGGCCGGAGGGGTAACCACCACAAATTGGTTGTCTTTAGGGTCAAACTCGAAGAAAGTACCATTCCCCGCTCGCCGGTAATCCTTGCCACCGAGGTAAAAGGATGTGCCTGTTGGTACTTCCGGCACTCTAGCCCCGAGTGGTGGCTCCACACGGGTGTAACCATCTGGTCCCTGCCGGTAGAAATATCCATCTGCATAGAAATAAATTTCATTGTTGGCTTCGATAAGGCGCGCCCCGTCCAGAAGGGGCACCACCTGCGTCTCCGCGAGAGGTGCTGAGGCAATCGTCAGTAACAGCAGCGCAAGCAGGAAACGCATAAGACACCTCGACGAGCAAGTAAATGTCGCAGAAGTGTATTGTCATGGAACTCTGTTCCCCAATTTAATTAAAAGAGACTGGTATCAATATTTCAGTCAGCCACCGCCAGAACACTGCTGTCATCTTTATCGCGCACCACCTCTGATAATATCTTCACCTCCTGCCCCGGCTGCAGGCGCTCGGCACCGCGCACGATAACCCGATCGCCATCAGCGAGTTCACCATAAACGGCTATCCACTCTCCATCACCACTGCCAACACGAACCGACAAACGCTCCGCTTTATCCTCTTTATCTACACGGTAAACAAAGGTTTCGCCATTGCGCAACACCAAGGCGTCACGCGGAACTGCCATGGTGTCGCGGGCCTCAGACAGGGGGACTGCCACCTGTACCGGCATGCCCACTACCCAGTCCCACTGCTGCGAAGCCTTGCCGGGCAGCTGCACCATCAGCTTAACTCTGCGAGAGTTTTCGCTGGCCACAGGTACATACTGGCGCACATGACCGCTGATAATCCTTGCTTTAGCGCGCTCACTCTCGGAGAGGGACAAGGCATCGCTGCGCACCGAAATACTGTCGCCGGCACCAATCAGGGGCAGAGCAGCCAACGGAATATCTGCCTCCACCTCCAGCTGGGACATATCCAGCGCGCGCAACAGCTCGGAGCCGGTGCGGACATATTCCCCCGCCTGCAACTCGCGGCTCACCACCAGGGTATCGAAGGGGGCGTCAATGTTGGTCTTACCAAGTTCATAGGCGCGCCTGTCCCGCTCAATCTGTGCGGCTAACAGATCCTGGGCCATCGCCTCGCGCTCGGCCTGCTGTTCTTCCAACGCTGCACGGGAGGTGCTGTTGGTTTCCGCCAATTTACTCAGTCGATGCAGCTGCGCGTCCAGGTAGGTGAGACGCGCCTTCAGCTGGGCAATACGACTTTCACTATTGCGCAACTGCAGGCGCCAATGGGTTCCATCCAACTGCGCCAGGCGCTCACCTTTTTTTACCAAGCTACCGGGCTCAGCAACAAACTCCAACACGCCATCCAGTTCAGAGGAAATACGAATATCGCGACGGCTCACCACCTCCCCCGCGGACCACTGGCTAGCTGCCATCTGGCGGGTCTCAGCCCGATCCACAGTGACCGCCACGGCGCCACTCTGGGCCAAAACCGGTCCCACAGAGGTGAGGGACAGGACTACTCCGGCAAGTAACTTTTTCATTGGGAACTCCTCAGGGCCAGTCTTTGACGCAAGCGGGTAAATTGCGGCACAGGCAGGCGACCGGTCTGTAACAGCGCCGGTAATAAAATCAAGGTAAACAGAGTACTGACCGCCATTCCACCGACAATCACGGAGGCCAGACCGCGGTAGATCACACTTCCTTCGCCCGGAGCTACCAACAGGGGCAACATGCCGAATACGCTGGTCAAGGTACTCATAAAGATCGGCCGCAGGCGCAGGCGCAACGCCTGCTCCACCGCCTCTACCCGACTGGCGCCCGCGCCTTCCGCTGAGCGGGTCTGGTGTACTAACAAGATGGCGTTATTCACTACCAACCCCAGAAGAATAACGAAACCAATCATGGTGAGAAGATCGAGGGGCTGGAAGCTGATCAGATTCAGCAACTGCAGTGCCAAGACCCCGCCGACAGTAGCCAGCGGTACGGTTAACAGCACCAGCCCAGCATCGCGCAGTGAGCGAAACAAAGCACTCATCAGCAGGAACAGAATCAACAGCGCCAACAGGAAGTTCTGTGAAAGAGATACCAGAGCTTTATCCAAATCACTAGCGTTCCCCCCTACCAGGATACTGCCATCCTCGGGCAAAGCCTCGCGAATTTTCGGCAGCACCTCTTCCTCAAGCTGGGCACGTACTTCCTCTAGAGAGATGTCATCCGGTGGCACAATATTCAGGGTAATAGTGCGACGACCATCCACTCTACGCAGATTGCCCGGGCCCACGGTGCGCTCCACACTCGCCAACTGGCTCAGCGATACCACCTCTCCACGGGGAGTGACCAAAGGCGTATTCTGCAACTGTTCCGGTGTACTCCAAGGCTTGGCCTTGAAAATCATATCCAGGCGTTTTTCCCCGTCGAAGTATTCGCCCACATAGAGACCATTGCCGAGGGTGCGAATCAGCCCCCCCATATCCTGGCGGTTCCAACCCTGCTCCAGCATGGCGCGGTCGTTAGGGCGCACAGTCAGCTCTGGTTCAGACAGAGACAGACCCGGGTTAGTCTGCACTGGGGTGCCCGGCATCACCTCTTCCACCACTTCAACACCGCGGGCAGCCGCGCGCATTAATCCATCAGCATCACGGGATTGCAGGTGTAGGGCGATATTGCGATCTCCACCAAAGCGGCTAAACAGGTTGCCCCTTGCGGCGAAGCCTTGAAAGTCGGGAATATCTACCAGGATTTCCTCACGCAACAGCGTCTCCATCTCCTTGGCCTGATCCATATCCTTAACACGCACGCCCATATTTCCGCCGCTGGGCCAGGTAATGATGTAGTAGTTTTTGAGAGCCGGCTCGCGCTCACCACTCATAAAGGGTGCCATGCGCCGGTCCAGTTCGTTGACGATATCCTTTTCGATAGTTTTGGTATTTGTAGCCGCGGGGAAATTCATCCATACATCCACCGCATCCCTTTTTACCGGCGGTAAATAATCGAGATTGGGTAATAGGAAATAAGTTGCGGCAATAGGCACCAGCAGAAAGCCACCGATCACCTGCCAGCGACGCGCACGGGTACCGGTCAGTGCCATAACCCGAGTGGCGATTTTCTCCCACACATGAGCCAGGCGATCCTCACTGGAAATCGAGGGCAGCCAGAGTTTTGCCGCCAGTGGCACTATGGCAATGGCCGCCAACAGGGAAAATACCACTGCCACTGCAATCGTCAGAGCCAGATCACCAAAAACCTGTCCCTCGACACTGTTGAGAAAAAATACCGGCAAGAAGATCGCTACGGTAGTGGCAGTACTCGCCAGCAATGCGCCCCAAACCTGACCGGCGCCCTGTTCCGAAGCCTCCTCCGGATTGCTGCCTTTTTCCCGTAGACGCACAATATTCTCCAACACCACAATTGCCGCATCGAGCACCATACCGGTAGCGAAAGCAAGGCCAGCAAGGGAAATCACATTGACACTGCGCCCAGCGGCAGACATGACAACGAAGGTGGATAAAAGGGAAATGGGAATAGCGGCTGCCACAATCAAAGTAGCGCGCATACGCCGCATAAACCACCAGAGCACCCCCACCGCCAGTAATATGCCCAAAATCATATTACCGCCAAGTAAATTGAGGGCGCGGTAAACGAATACCGAGGCATCGAAGGACTGCACCAGTACCAGCTGTTCGTTTTTCAGCTTGGTCTCATTCAGTTCCTCCACTTTCTGTTTTACCAGCTCCAGAGTGGCAAGCATATTGGCATCGTTTGCGCGGTTGATGCGCATAGAGACAGCCGGATTGCCATTTTGTGTGGCCACTCCGCGGGGCTCAGAGGGCCCTACACGCACCTCGGCAATATCACCGAGGCGCACCGGCTGGCCATCGCGCCACTCCAGCACCAGTTCGGATAAATCCGCCGGCTTGTACTCACCGACAAAACGCAGTGTGTAGCGGCGACGCCCGACATCGGTAAAACCACCAGAAACATCTCTTGCCGAGGCCAACTGACGGCTGATCGCCGGCAACTGAATACCTAAATCAGCCGCTTTCCAAGGGTCGAAAATAACCTGCAGTTCCTCTTGCGCGGCACGACCGGATTGGGCCTCCACACTTGCCACACCCGGCACAGACTCCAGCTCCGGCCGCAACACATCCTCAATCAGGCCGGTATAGTCGTCTAGGTGGTTGGGATTTTCAGGCAGCTTCTGCAAAAAGAAATAAGTAAGTGCATTGGTACCACCGCCCCAACCACCTAGCATTACCCGCGGCGGTTCCGCATCTCGCGGCAGAGGCGGCAAGCTGCTCATACGGCTGATCACATCGATCAGCACCTTGTCCATGTCGGTGCCCATACTGAATTCGAGATTTACCCAAGCACCGCCACGGCCAGCATTGACCTCCATGGTTTCCAGACCGGTAAGGCCCTGCAGAACCGATTCAATCGGCTCGACAATTTCTGCCTCCACCTCTTTCGGTGCGGCAGCACGCCAGCCCGCCTGGATAACAATACGCGGGCTTTCGATATCGGGGAAAAGCTGTACTGGTAAGCGGCTGGCAAGAAAAGCCCCCAGCAAGACTGCGAACACCACTACCACGCCGGCGGCAGCAGGATTTTTCAGAGCGGCTTTTGTCAGTGCCATTCCATAGGCCCTTAATTATATATTTACGGTTAGTGTGGCAGTGACCCAGACATGTCCTGATCTATTTCACTGTCTCTGACAAAATACTGGTGCAGAGATCGTAAACCTGCAGTTAGTAGGTCGGTTCGCACCCGATTTATTTTCTTGGAAAAAATACCATTTTTCTGGGAGTGATAGGCATTATTCCAGACACTCTAGCTCTGGGCCAATAACCGCACTTCCTGTGCCGTGCGATATGCCCGCGGCTGGAGAACAGCGGGCTAGGGAAAGGAAGATTAATGCAATAGGAGTTGCAAACAAGGCCGTTGCGACAAAGTGTCGGGAATATTCGATCAGGTTACTGAGTGAATTTTTATTTCTGCTAGGCGCAAAAATACCTCAAAGAAAATGCTGCACTTTACTCTTATAGCTGCGGCTCATTTTCAGGCACTCGCCACTGTCCAACACCAGGTGATATTCACCATTAATATGCGCGCGAATTTCCCGCACACGGCTTAAATTTACGATGGTGGAGCGGTGAATACGCTGGAATAATTTTGGATCCAGCTGTTGCTCCAATTCCTTCATGGTAATGCGCATCACATGGGTTTCGCCCTGGGCGTGTACACACATATAGTCCCCGGCAGCGTCAATCCAGTCGATTTCCCGTGCCGGCACTAGGGTGATCTTACCAGAGTCCTTCACAGCGATTTTATCCGGGTAGGCGCTGCCGGCAAACTGTCCGCTGACCAGTTTCTGCTCCAGTGCCTCCGGGGATTCCTTGGTCAAATCCGCAACCGCCTCCAACAGCTGCTCGCGCTGTATGGCGATATCCGCCGTGGCCATTTTTTCCCGTGCGCGAGTCAGAGCCAGTTGCAGTCGCTCCTCTTCGATGGGTTTCAATACGTAATCTACCGCGTTGACCTCGAAGGCCTCCACCGCATACTGATCATAAGCCGTTACAAACACCACCTGGGGCAGTTTTTCCAGGGGTATTTGCTGCACCAGCTGCAGACCATTGACGCCAGGCATCTGAATATCCACAAACGCCACATCCGGGTTTAGCTGCAGAATAATTTCCAGAGCCTCACGGCCGTTGCCGCACTCAGCGACTACATCGACACCGGACATATGCTCCAGGCGCAGGCGCAGGCCGCGACGTGCCAGGGGTTCATCATCGACAATTACTGCGGTCAGGTTTTCAACTGCACTCATCTCGTTATTCCTGTTCATAGGGAATGCGGATATTCACCGACAGCCCACCCTGTGGACGGTTGTGGAAACGCACTCTCTGATCATCGCCATACAGAGCGCGCAAGCGCTCACAGGTATTGCGAATACCAACACCGTAACCTTTGCCTATCAGGCGCAACTCCTCTTCCGGCATACCCGGACCATTGTCGCTCACTTCGAGCAGTAACTCCCCTGCGAACACTCGCGCCTTGATATTGATCTCGCCACCGCTCTCCAGTTGAGAGATACCGTATTTAATTGCATTTTCCACCAGAGGTTGCAGTAGTAGGCTGGGCACCAATGCCTGGGGCGAGTCGCCCTGCAGATCCAGCCGTACCCCAAGGCGATCGGCAAAGCGTACTTTCTCGATATCCAAATACAACATCAGGGCCTCCACCTCCTTGGCCAGGGTAACCTTTTGCATGGGGTCATTATCGAGGGAATGACGCAAAAACTGAGACAAGCGTGTGACCATATTGTTGGCGGTGCGCCCATCGTTATCCAGGATCAGAGTGGAGATAGCGTTTAGCGTATTGAAGAGAAAGTGGGGATTCAGCTGGTAGCGCAGCATCTTTAACTGGGCCTGATGCGCCATGGATTCCGCACGCAGAGCCTTGGCCCGCTGGGTCTGTGAAGATCGATAATACTTGATGCCGTAATACAGTGCCGCCCAGGTGGTGAGAATCAGGAAGGAATAGGAAAACCAGTACATGGCCAGCACGGCCGGATGCTCATCGCTGTCCTTACCGTACAACCACAGGGAACCGCCAAACTTGATTGCCGCCCACACAGCAGCTGCACCAATCACCAGCAGCTGTGAACCAAAGAATCGAGTCGCCGGAGGCTTGTTCCAGAGGCGCTGAAAGCCGAAGCGCATGGCTTCACTGAGAAATATCCCCGCGACAGTAGCCACAGCGATATAACCCGAGTGGATCCAGTGGTCCTTCACCCAGAAAAAGCTACCGACAAAAGTCAGCAGTGTGTAGCCGGCCCAACCACTGATTTGCAGGGCCCAGTACTGGGACCTGTGGCTCGACAGGCGCTCTGAAAGCCACTGAAATGCTTTGTTTCCCATAATCTCCCGCTAGAGGCGTAAAAAAATAACGCCGATTTGACACTTTTGTATGGCTTCATACTAAATGGCGCCGATCGCCGGCGAAACACCAACCGGCGCAGCACAGGGACAAACTGCCGCATGACACACTGGTTATTCAAATCCGAACCCGATGAGTACAGCCTGCAAGACCTCGCCGCCGAAGCCAATGGCAGCGGTCGCTGGGATGGTATTCGAAATTACCAGGCGCGCAACTTCTTGCGCGATCAGGTCGCCGTGGGCGATGGGGTGCTGTTCTATCACAGCGCCTGCAAGCTGCCGGCGGTGGTGGGCACCGCCGAGGTAGTGCGCACCGCCTATGCGGACCCGGCGCAATTCGACCCCAAGAGCAAGTACTTCGACCCCAAGGCCAGCGCCGATAGTCCTCGTTGGTTCTGTGTGGACCTGGCATGGTGCAGCGAATTCAAACGCCCAGTACCCCTGGCAGAAATCAAGAAGGATCCACAGCTGGCGGAAATGGTACTGGTCAGGCAGGGGCGTTTGTCGATACAGCCGGTGCGCCAGGAAGAGTGGGATTACATCCTGAAATTGGGCGGGTAAAACTAGAACAGGGCGGCAAGACGCCACCCCGAAGTGATTTATCCCAGCTTACGGTTGTTCGTCTCCACCGGGCTCGCCGCCCCTCTGGGTAGGGCTGTGCCCGACGTTGTACCAGTCCAGTTGACGAGTCAGTACCATAGTGCAGCCAAGCACCCCGAACACTAACAGCGAGCCCATCAACAGAGCGTAGTCCTCAGCGCTGAGCAAACCATACAAGAGTGCATATAGGGCGGCCAACAACCCCGCGAAACCCAGACCGCGCTGCCAACTGCGCAACACCGCGCTGGCATAAAAACCAATTAGGCCTACGCAGGCTGCGGCGGAAATTATGTAGGCTTTGATGAAAGCGATATGCTCCGACAGAGACAATAGAAGCAGGTAAAACAACGCCAATGCCAAGCCCACCAAGGCATACTGCACCGGATGCACTGCCAGGCGCTTGAGTATTTCAAACAGGAAGAAGGTGGCAAAGGTCAGGGTGATAAACAGCAACGCATATTTGATCGCGCGATCTGTTTTTAGGTATTGATCTACTGGGTCGAGGAAGCTCACACCAAAGCGGCTGTTAATCAAGTTATTACAATGATCACTGCCCATACAGCGCTGCAATATCTCCTCCAAGTTGGTGGCGAAAAAGCTGGTCTGCCATTCCGCAGTAAAGCCTTGATCGTTTAAATCTCTACTACTGGGCAGGAAGTTGCCAAAGAAGCTCGGATGCGGCCAATCGGCCCTCATCATGACACGACTGTCACGACCCACCGGTACCAGGCTGAAGTGCTCGGTACCCTGTAGTTTGAGATCGAAGGAAAACGCCAGGGTTTGGCCGCCTTCCGAGTCCAACATTGGCAGCATAGCGTGCACACCATCACCGAGAATCGGTGCACGACTGCCCGGGGCAAATTCCAATGTCTGGTTGTTCAAGCGCAATTTCAGATCGTTGCGGATACCTCGAATATCGTTGATACCTACCGAGAAGTAAGGCGTGCTAAAGCGGTACTGATCCAAATTCGCTCCCAAACCCAGTTTCTCCGGCACTCGGAACAAGCCACTGACCTTGCTATCGCTGTGGTACAGAAGCGCCTCATAGATACCCCGAGCACGCCGCTCAGTTGTCAGGTCGGCATCGAAGACAAAGCGCTCGGGAAGGAAATACAAGTGGCCGCGCTCTTCCCGCTGCTCCTTGTGCCTCTCACCGGTTTTTTCATTGGTTATCCACTTCCAGTATTTCTTGACGTAGGGCACCACTAAAATAGGGCCGGTAATTTGCTGGTTAAAGCTGGAACTGCGGGCAATATCCTTTAGCACATCACTCTGGTAACGCTTTCGCTCACTGATCAGGCCATCGATCATGGTCAGTGGAATAAGAAGCAACAAAATCAAAACAGCAATAGCGCCCAATTTAAAAGCCAGGGCTCGGTTCATGGTTCAGACCTCGGTATCCAATTTCGATAACCTCAGTCTGAGCTGCGAGTATGGATTGCCGATGGAGGCAATATGGAGAGTCTGGGGAGATTGTGTGGGGGCCAGTGGAAAGTAACTTTACCCATCAGGCTGCGGGCAAATTTAGACTGACCTCGACACCACCAGACACATTGCGGATCGACAGAGTACCGCCGTGTAACTCCGCCACCTCCTCAACAAAGTTGAGTCCCAGTCCAGTACTCTTACGCCCGCCCCCAGGACGCGGCAGTGAATAGAAGCGCTCAGTAAGGCGCCCTAGGGCATATTCCGGGATTGCCTCGCCCCGATTGAACAAGCACACCTTGACCCATTCTCCACAGCATTCGGCTTTGACGCGAATCAGGCCGCCATCCGGGGTAAAATCCAGCGCGTTGTCCAGTAGGTTGGCCAGGGCCTGCCGCAGCAGAAAGCGCTCACCGTACAGCTGCAGTGCCGGTGCCAGCTCTTGCTCCACATGCAGCTGGGCGGCACTGATACGAACTCGCTGAGCCTCGATTAGCTCCTCAACGAGCGGCGCCAGCGGTATCGCCACTCGCTCCTCCAGCCCCTGACGCTGCTCCACCTGGGCCAGATGCAGTAGCCGTTCGCTTAACTGCTGCAATCGCTCGGCCTCCCGCTGGATATTACCCACAAAACGCTGGTGCTGTTCGGTCGGCATATCACTATTAAGCAGTTCGGCGGCACCGCGAATGGCCGCCAATGGGCTCTTCAGTTCATGAGTCAGGGTGTGTACATAGCGCTCTACATAGTCCCTGCCCTCTAGTTCACCGCGCATCTGCTCTACCGCCACCGCCAACTGCCCCAACTCTCCACTAGGTAACTGCGGCGGTTTTACCCTGCGGCCCGTACTGGCAGCCTGGGCATAATCGGTGAGTTTCCCCAGAGCACGACTGAGCCACCAGGACAGAAGGGCGCCTACCAACAAACCGAGTACAACCAGCCCCGCCCCCTGCCATATCAGGCGACGCTGCGAACGCTCGATATAGGGCTGCAAGGTTTGATTGGGCTTGGCCACCGAAACCACACCGATAATCCGTTCGCCATCGCGGATTGGCGCCGCCACATACATGACGGAAGAATCTGGATTATTGGGGTCTTCGCGGGTAGATCGGGCACCGTAATCGCCACGCAGGGTCAGATAAACATCGTTCCAACGGGAGTAATCCCGCCCCACAGCGAGGCCACTGGAGTCAAGTAATACTGTACCGCTGGCATCGGTGACATAGATGCGGTGATTGACCTGGCTCTTGGTATACCCCCAGATACTCGCCTCCGGGCGGCGACGACCATAGGCTTTAAGCACTTCGGGTAAATGACTTTGAGCCAAGTTACCGGCGATCACCGGATCGCGCAGGATTTCCGCCAATAGATTAGCGGTATCCACCAGGGTTTCCTCAGTGGACTGGCGCACGCCGGGGCGAATTTCATCCATCACCGTGCCCAATACAAACCAACCGGCCAGCCCTACAAACAGGAAATAGACGGCAAAAATGCGTATCCCGAGCGGCATATTATTGCTCCGGGCAACAACTATATCCGAGGCCGCGATGGGTTTGGATTGGCTTGGAGTCTGGTGCTATCTCGCGAATTTTTGCCCGCAGCCCTTTGATGTGGCTGTCGACATTGCGCTCATACCCCACTTCCAAAGCCACCCCCAAAGCATCGAGCAATTGTGCACGGGAAAACACCCTTCCGGGCTGGGCCAGCAGGGTTTCCAATAGGCGGTACTCGTGGCGGGTCAGGGGCAATAACTGTTCGTGGAAGAGGATTTGGTAACTCACCGAATCGATACGGAAAGGGCCTTTAGCCTCAGATAGCTTTACTCTCTCTGGGCGTGGCGCCACCCTTTTGAGGATGGCCTTGACCCGCGCTGCCACCTCGCGCGGGCTGAAAGGTTTCACTACATAATCATCAGCGCCAATTTCAAGCCCTACAACCCTGTCTATTTCCCCGTTGCGCGCAGTGAGAAAAATCACTGGCACTTCGGAGAAGCGTCGCAATTGTTTACAGGCTTCGAAGCCACTGATATCCGGCAGTCCCACATCCAGAATCACCAAGTCGAAAGACTCACTCTTCAGTAGTGCTAATGCCTCGCCGGCAAGCGCCAGCCAGTGAGTGGTAAAACCCTCGGCCTGCAGCGCATAAATCAGGGTATCGGCTATTGCGCCTTCGTCCTCGACGATCAATATTCTTGGCATGGAACCCTAAGCTCAAATTCCACCAGTGTATCTATTTTTGCCGCGCGGAAAGCGGTAACTCAAATAAAATCAGCAATTTCATCCAGGGGTTTTCTGCCGATAGCTGGCACCTGAGCACCTTCAGCGGGCAGCCCAGCCACCAGAATCATATAGGGTTTTTCCTGCACAGGGCGGCCAAGAATTTCATTGAGAAATTTCATCGGACTGGGGGTGTGGGTCAGGGTCGCCACACCGGCATTATGCAGGGCGGCAATCAATATACCTGTGGCGATACCTACCGATTCCGCGGTGTAATAGTTTTTTAATCGCTCACCATTTTCCGCACTGGAAAACTTCTTCAGAAAAATTGCAATCAGGTAGGGCGCCGTTTCAAGAAAAGGCTTGTGCGCATCTGTGCCCAGGGGTTCCAATGCGTTAAGCCATTCCTCTGAGGCACGGCGCTGGTAAAACTCGCGCTCCTCCTCTTCCGCGGCCAGGCGAATACGGCGTTTAACCTCGGCATTTTCAACGACGACAAAATGCCACGGCTGCATATTGGCCCCGCTGGGAGCGCTACCGGCAGCTCGCACGGCGTCTTCGATAACCTCGCGGGGCACAGGTTTAACTGAGAAATCCCGCACCGAGCGACGCCGGCGCATCAAACGGAAAAAGTCCCCTGCGCGACGGCGCATCTCGTCATCGCCAAGGCAAGTAAAATCCAGTGGCTGAAAGTTTTTATCGGGCTCCATAGCAAGCCCCTCACACCACGCCTTTGGTCTGCGCGATCAACACGCTGATCAACGACAGCAGGGTCAGCACCACCAGGAGCATGACGAACAACAACCAGGGGCGGAAGGGCTTGCGCTCCACTTGGTTGACCGCGCTTTGCAGATACTGATCGACCCGGGCCTGGTCTTCCTCGGAGAGTCTCTTCTGGGAGATATTGGTCATTGGCTGTTTCGCTCTTTATTGTTTTCTCCCGAGTGTAGGAGAAAGCGAAAAGCGACTCCATAAAAAAAGCCCCGCAAGGCGAGGCTTTTTTAGAATCTACCGAGAGGGTTGTTAGAACAGTTCCTCTTCCAGATCCATCAGGGTGGCGCTACCGGCATTGACGCTGCTGGCGAGTGCCTGGGTGCGCGGCAGTAAGCGCGCAAAATAGAAGCGTGCAGTTTTCACTTGGCCCTTGTAGAAGCTGTCCGCCTCCTGCTTGTCCAGCGCAACTGCAACCACCTTGGCCCACATAAAGGCGTAAGCCACATAGCCAAACAGATGCAGGTATTCCACCGAAGCTGCACCCGGCGCGTGGGGGTCTTCCTTGGTTGCGGCGATCATTTTCTCTGTGGCTTCGCGCAGGCGCTGCAACTCAGTTGCCAGCGGCTGTACAAACTCAGCCATTGCCTCGCGATCAACCTGGCTATCGATAAAACGCTGCACATCCGCAGCAAATAGCTCGAACAGGGCGCCACCGCTGGCGACGGTCTTGCGACCCACCAAATCCAATGCCTGAATACCGTTGGTGCCCTCGTAAATCTGGGTAATACGCACATCGCGCACCAGCTGCTCCTGGCCCCATTCACGAATATAACCATGACCGCCGAAAACCTGCTGGCCGATTACGGTGCAGTCGAGGCCCATATCGGTAGTGAAGGCCTTGGCCACAGGGGTCAGCAAGGCCACCATAGCCTCGGCGTTCTTTTTCTCTTCACCCTCGCCGAACTTGGAGATGTCCAGCCATTGAGCCACGTAAGTGGACAGGGCGCGGCCACCGCCCACCAGTGCTTTCTGGGTGAGCAGCATACGGCGCACATCGGGGTGCACGATAATCGGGTCGGCAGCTTTTTCGGGCTGCTGGGCACCGGCAGGAGAGCGGCTCTGGATACGATCGCGGGCGTATTCCAGGGCGTTTTGGTAGGAGCGATCAGAGGCACCGAGGCCCTGGATACCCACACCCAGTCGCTCGTAGTTCATCATGGTAAACATAGCGGCGAGGCCCTTGTTCTCCTCACCCACCAGCCAACCCTGAGCACCGTCGAAATTCATCGCACAAGTAGCGGAGGCTTTAATGCCCATCTTGTGTTCAATGGAACCACAATTAACGTTATTGCTCTCGCCGATGCTGCCGTCTTCGCTCACCTTGTACTTCGGCACCAGGAACAGGGAAATGCCTTTAGGGCCCTTGGGTGCGTCCGGCAACTTGGCCAGTACCAGGTGAATTATATTTTCGGACAAGTCCTGGTCACCGCCGGTGATAAAGATCTTGCTGCCGCTAATGCTGTAACTGCCGTCTTCGCGGGGCTCGGCCTTGGTGCGGATAATACCCAGGTCGGTGCCGGCGTGGGGCTCGGTCAGGTCCATGGCCCCGGCCCAGGTGCCCTCGTACATCTTGGGCAGGAATTTCTGTTTCAGCGCTTCACTGGCATGAGCATCGATCGCCAGACAGGCACCGTTGGTCAGTACCGGGTAGAGAGCGAAGGAGATATTGGAGGCGTTAATCATTTCCTCGACCTGAGCGCCCAGCATCTTCGGCATACCCATGCCGCCGTACTCTGGGTTGCCCAACAGCGCGCCCCAGCCACCCTCACAGAAAGTGGCGTAGGCTTCTTTGAAGCCCGCAGGGGTGGTCACAACACCATCGTTCCAATCACAGCCCTCTTCGTCACCGCTGCGGTTAATCGGATCCAGGGTGTTGGAAGCCAACTTGGCCATCTCTTCGAGAATCGCATCTGCGGTCTCGCGATCCACAGCTCCGGCCAACCCGGGCAGTTCCGCCCAGAGTTTTTCCGCAGCAAATACTTCGTGCAGCAGGAAGTTCATCTCCCGCAGTGGCGCCTTGTAGTCGGCCATGCTCCCGGTCCTCATTCAGGTGTTTCAAACGCTTGTTTGAATCTAGGGCCGAAGGCGTACAAAGTCAACCGATTTGGGCCCTCTCGGGCCCGACTGAGAATGCTTTGATGAGGTGCTTTAGCTGGGTATCAGCGGGCGAATATCCAGGTGTTGCGCCGCTTCGCGGTAATCCCGCGTCTCGCTATGGGGCAGCACACCGAGCAACGGGGCCGGCAGCAGGGCCTCAAGGGTGGCCAGGTTTTCCTCGGCCCGCGCCATGCCCGGACGGACGAAGTTGGCCACCCAACCCGCCAGAGGCAGCCCATCGTGGCGAATCGCCTCGGCGGTCAGCAGTGCGTGGTTGATACAGCCGAGCTGCATACCCACCACCAGAATCACCGGGGTATTCAACTCCCGCGGCAGTTGCGAAAGAAAGGCTCTGGGACCCAGGGGTGTGCGCCAGCCGCCGGCCCCCTCGATTAACACCAGATCAGCGCCGGCACACATCACACCGCGGCAGACTCCAGCCATGCGCGATACGTTGAGCTGCTTACCCGCCTCTATGGCGGCGATATGGGGGGCGATTGCCGGTTCCAGTGCAAAAGGATTCACCTGCTGGTAAGGCAGATGCAAAGTCATGGCCTCCTGTAACAGCAAGGCATCCTCATTGCGCAGTCCATATTCAGTTTGCTCACAACCGGAGGCCACCGGTTTTACCGCTGCGGTTTGCAATCCCACATTCGCGGCCGCTGTGAGTAGAGCCGCACTGACAAAGGTCTTGCCCACTTCGGTATCGGTACCGGCTACAAAATAACTTCTGCCCAAGACCAAGGCCTCCCCTATTCAAAAAGTTCAAATTTTTTCTTGTGGTGACTTTTCACGCCAGCCACTTGATGATAATTTAGTCGTGTAGCGCAGATTTTGAACAAATCAAGCCAAGCACTGATAACAAAGGCACGGGGCCGCGCTCACAAAATAATTCCCTCAAAAGGGGAAACTGCTCTGCAGGGACGCGGGAAATCTCGAAATAACTGAAAACATTCAAGCAGCTTAGAGACCATGCGATACCTGACTCTTGCCCTGTTGCTGGCGATGCCTCTGTTCGCCTCAGCAAAAGTAACTCCTGTCGATCATGTTGTTGTGTACAAGTCGAAGAAGCTGATGCAGCTGATTCGCGACGGCCGGGTAGTGAAAAGCTACACCGTCTCCTTCGGCGATAATCCCAGAGGACACAAGGTCCGCGAGGGGGATGAACGCACCCCCGAAGGGCGCTACACCCTCGACTGGAAAAACCCCAACAGCCGTTTCTACCGCTCTATTCATGTGTCCTACCCAAATAAACAGGACCGTGCGCGGGCAGCCAAAATGGGGGTCAGCCCTGGCGGCGATATCATGATCCACGGCATCAAGCCCGAGTGGTCCTATATGGAGAGGCATCTGCGCCGCAATAACTGGACCGATGGCTGTATCGCAGTGGCCTCCAATCGGGAAATGGACGAGATCTGGGCGCTGGTGAAAACCCCGATCCCCATCGATATCTACCCCTGATCTGGTTCACAGGCCAGCTTCATATAGATGACCTCGTAGCTTACCGGCAGCCCTCTGGGCTGCCTGAGGCCTTCATAGGCTTCGGCCAGTTGCTGTAACCTGGCACGCCCGGTCATCCCCCGCTTGGCGGCGCGGTTAATATTGTGTGCCCCCACGCCTTTTAATTCCTTCATCAGCTGGCGCAGGCTATCGAAATACAACAGGCGCTGCTCATCGAGCACCTCGCCATTTAATTGCGATTGCACCGCCGCTTCACGCCACTTTACCAGGGGAAGGAAACGATTGACGTGTATATCGCCATCCACCTGGGCCCAGCTATTACGCAACTCTGCCAGCGTGCCCGGCCCCAGTGTCGCCACCAGGCAGAACCCCTCTGGAGAGAGTACCCGACGCAACTCGGTAAACAGCTGTGGCAAGCGATAGCACCACTGCAGCGCCATACTGGAAAACACCAGATCCACGCTGTCATCTGCTAGGGGCAACTGTTCAGCATCCGCAACAATATAATCATCAGCCTGGGGGCGTTCTGTGCGAGCGTAGCGCAACATATCTTCCGCCAGATCCAAGGCGATAATTCTCGCCTCGGGAAAATGTTGGCGCAGCAACTCACTACCAAAGCCGGTGCCGCTACCAAGGTCGACAATCGTGCGCGGTGCCCAGTGGCGATCCGCCATTTTCATCAGCTGCCGACACACCGCTCTCTGTATATGAGCGCAGTCGTCATAGCTGGCGGCAGCGCGGCCAAAGGAGCGCGCCACGGCGGATTTATCGAAAGGCTCGGAAGTACCGCTATCAGGGGGAGACAGGCTCTCGACAAAATGCCGCAATCGCCCTGCGACTTGGCGCGGCTGAGATAAATGCGGTTTATGACCACATCCCTCAATCACCTCTACCGCTGCACCACAGCCCTGGATCTCCTCTACGGCAGCTTGGGGCACCAGGGCATCCTGCTTACCAAACAGATGCAGTGTGGGGACTCCGAGTGTCTGCAGTAGTTGACGATTATCCAGGTCTGCCAGGCAGTCCAGGGCCCGCTTCCAGGCTTCGGCATTGATATTGGGGCGGCGCTCCTTAAGCTGCTTGAGCAGGTCGCGCATGGCACTATCACCATGGGACTGCAGGGCACAAAAGCGCTCCCAGATTGCGTAGGGGTCCTGCACAAAGGCCCTGCGAAATCTCTCAAAAACACGCCGCTGCATACCCGGCCAGTTGTCCCGCTCCACAAAACAGGCATTGGCAGAAATGGTGACAACACCGAGGATTTTTTTCTGTCCCGGTCTGGCCGCCAACTGCAGGGCCAACATGCCTCCGAGAGAGTGCCCAACCAAAACACAGTTATTAGGCAGTTCGTTATACAGTCGCTGTAAAAGTGTCTCTAATTGTGGCCAGGGCACGCCACTACGCTCCCCACACCCCGGTAATTCGATACAAGTCAAAGGTTGTGCCAGTTGTTCACGCACCGCTTCGAGTAGGGGCTGCCAGGGCCCTTTATCTCCCCCCCAACCGTGCAGGAATACCAGGTTCTCTATCTCAATCACAAAGGCACCGCTATTTTTTCCTGAAGCACAGCTACGAGGGCATCTACCAAAGCATCAATTTGGCTGTGGTTATGGGAGGCACTCAGGGTGATTCTCAAGCGAGCGGTACCTCTGGGCACGGTAGGTGGGCGAATAGCGCCCACTAGAAAGCCACGCTGCTCCAACTTTTTGGACACAGTCATCACAGTTTCTTCACAGCCCAACAGGAGTGGTTGAATCGCACTGGATGAATCCGTCAGAGGTAAATTCGCTTGCGCCGCACGCCGGCGGAAGTAAGTGATATTCGCCTGCAGGCGCTGGTTCAACTCGGGCGCATTGCGCATCAGTTCAATTGCTGCAATACAACCTGCCGCCACTGCCGGCGGCATACCGGTGGTATAAATATAAGGCCGTGCAAACTGCACCAAAAAATCGATCAACATACGCGAGCCAGCCACAAAGGCACCTGCATTGCCGGCGGCCTTACCCAGCGTACCCATCAGTACCGGCACTTCATCCTGGCCGAGACCGGCGGCCGCGCAGCTGCCGGCAAGGGGCAGCTGTTCACTCCCCATCACTCCAAAGCCGTGGGCTTCATCCACCATCAGCCAGGCATCAAATTCCCAACACAGGGCAGCAATCTCCGCCAATTGAGCCCTGTCGCCGTCCATACTGTAGACCCCATCTACCGCCACCAGAGTATTGCCACCGCGTTCGGCCGCCCTTTGCAGCTGGCGGCGCAGGGCAACTGGATCGTTGTGGGCAAAACGTAAACTGTTGGCGCCACACAAGCGCGCGCCGTCTATCAGGGAGGCGTGGTTGAGCTTGTCGGAAATAACATTGTCCGCGCGGCCCAGCAACGCACAGAGTGTCCCCACATTGGCCATATAACCACTGGAAAAAACCAGTGCGGCCTCGCGTCCGGTGACTTCGGCAAGGCTCTGTTGCAATTGTTGATGGACTTGAAGGTGGCCGTTAACCAAATGGGAAGCGGTGGCACCGGCGCCCAGCTCAGCACCGGCCTGCTGGGCACGGATAACTTCTGAGTGGCTTGCCAGTCCCAGGTAATCGTTACTACTAAAGGTCAGCAGCTTTCGCCCATCCACTACAGCGATGGGGCTGGGCGCCGCTTCCAGAGTTTTAATCTGGCGATAAAGATTGTCCCGATGCCGCTCATCGAGACGCTGGCGCAGGGTTTTATCCAGGGTCATTTGGCCGCATCGTAAAAGAAAGCGTCGTTTTGCTGCTCGGTAATCTGTGCATTCAACTCCGCTTCCACTGCGCTCTCATCGGCGTATTGTTGATACTCCTCCGGCTGGATACCCAGGCGGGAGAACAATTGCATATCCTTGTTGGCCTCGGGATTGGCGGTGGTCAGCAGCTTCTCGCCATAGAAGATGGAGTTGGCACCGGCGAGGAAAGCCATAGACTGCATCTCATCACTCATCTGTTCGCGCCCGGCGGACAGGCGCACATGGGACTTGGGCATCATAATGCGCGCTACGGCGATGCAGCGGATAAATTCGAAGGGGTCTAGGTCCTTCTCCTGCTCCAGCGGCGTACCAGCTACTTTTACCAACATATTAATGGGCACCGACTCGGGGTGTTCAGGCAGGTTGGCCAGTTGCATCAGCAGGCCGGCGCGATCTTTGTCGCCCTCGCCCATGCCGACAATACCGCCGGCGCAGACTTTCATACCGGCGGCACGCACGCGCCCCAGTGTCTGCAACCTATCCTGGTAGGTGCGGGTGGTAATAATCTCGCCGTAATACTCCGGTGAGGTATCCAGATTGTGGTTGTAGTAATCGAGCCCGGCATTAGCTAATTCCTGCGCCTGGTCATCATTCAACATCCCCAAGGTCATACAGGTTTCCATACCCAGTGCCTTCACTTCACGCACCATCTGGGTGACGTAAGGCATATCTTTTTTCTTGGGTGAGCGCCAGGCAGCTCCCATACAGAAGCGAGTGGCGCCGCCAGCCTTGGCCGCGCGAGCTTCTTCCAACACCTTCTCCACTTTCATCAATTTTTCCCGCTCCAGCCCAGTATCGTAACGGGCGCTCTGCGGGCAGTAGGCGCAATCTTCCGGGCAGGCGCCGGTCTTAATGGAACAGAGGGTGCTGACCTGGACCCGATTGGGATCGAAGTGTGTCCGGTGAACCTGCTGCGCGGTAAACATCAGATCGCTAAATGGCATAGCGAAGAGATCCAGAACCTGCTGACGGGTCCAGTCGTGGCGGATATCGGCGGCGGGCATAGTCTGGGCTGCAGTCACAAGCTTACTCTCTCTGTTACTGGAGTTGGGGTGCTGTTTTTATGTATTCGGGCGGGGTGACTGCAGAAGACAGCAGTGGCAAACTCGACCAAACAGACTGGCCAGTTTAGCCAGGCCCCACCTGCTGTCAACTCAGAAGCTCTCATATGGTTTACAGCCTGATTTCAGCTCGACTCTCCCGCTACCTGACGCAGTGCCTGCTGTGCGGTGATAGAGCCGGTGACTTTGGTATCTGTGCCAGCTGTATCCGAGACCTGCCCTATCTGGGCCAGGCTTGTGAAAGCTGTGCGCTGCCGTTGGCCTCCAGCGCACGCCTGTGCCCCAGTTGTTTGCGCCAGCCGCCGCACTGCCAGAGGGTTCAGGCCGCCTGGCAGTATGCCTTTCCGGTGAACCAGCTAATCCAGCGCTTCAAGTACCAACGCGACCTGGCCGCCGGCCATAGCCTGGCGCAACTTGCCGCCACTTCAATAGTCCCACACAACGAGCCCCCCGACTTACTCGCCCCCATTCCTCTTCACTGGCAGCGCTACTGGCAACGCGGATACAATCAAGCGCAACTGATCGCGAGCGAGTTGGGAAAGCAATGGCATTTGCCGGTGCAAGCGCGACTGTTGCGCAAAACTAGCGCCACCCGCACCCAGTCGCAGCTGCGCCGGCAACAACGCCTACGCAACCTACTGCAAAGTTTTGCCCTGCGTGAATCCGTTGAAGGAATGCATATCGGGCTGGTGGACGATGTCCTGACTACCGGAGCCACCCTGGAGGCGGCGGCACAGATACTCCTGAAAGCTGGTGCACACAAGGTCAGTGCGTTCATTTTGGCCAGAACGCCATGACTCTTCGGCGCGACCGCAGATAGACCGGCAGTCACAGAGACGTCACAATAACTTGCCTTGCCGTTCTGGCAGATAAATCCCAAACAAGCCGGCACCGCTAAAGGCTAAGGTTTTAATCAGTGACTAATTGCTCGCAGGTGTTTTGCTGCGAGCCAGGGATTCAGCGATGAGTGAACACAAGTTGCCACGGGGCATTGTCATCAGCGGCACCGGCCTGTGGACCCCACCGGAAGCGATCAGCAACGAAGAGCTGGTAGACGCCTACAATAGCTACGCCAAGCAGTACAACCTGGAGCACGCTCAAGCAATTGAATCCGGCGAACTGCAGCCCAAACCACAGTCCTCTGCGGAATTTATCGAAAAGGCCTCCGGTATCAAGAGCCGCTATGTGGTGACCCGTGAAGGAATTCTCGATCCCGCGCGCATGCGCCCCTTTATTCCCGAGCGCAACGACGACGACCTGTGTGTTCAGGCGGAGATGGGGCTAAAAGCCGCCAAACTGGCGCTTGAGAAAGCCAATAAACAGGCCTCCGATGTCGATATGGTGATTGTTGGCGCTTCCTATATGCAACGCGCCTATCCCGCCATTGCCATCGAAATTCAGGGCGCCCTCGGCATCGATGGATTCGCTTTCGATATGGAAGTCGCCTGCTCCTCGGCAACATTTTCTCTACAGCGCGCGGTAGATGCCATCTGTTCCGGCGCCGCACGCACCGTACTGGTGATCAATTCTGAATTGGCCTCACCGCAAGTGGACTTTACCGATCGCGACAGTCATTTCATCTTCGGAGATGTGGCGGTCGCCAGTGTGATCGAGCGCCGCGAGACCTGCAGCGTAGACACTGCCTGGGAAATCCTCGGCACCAAGGCCAAGACCGTCTACTCCAACAATATCCGCTCCAACTTCGGCTATGCTGCGCGCGCTGCCGATGTGGACCCTTTCGGCCCCGGCAAGTTGTTCCGCCAGAACGGCCGCAAGGTATTCAAGGAAGTCTGCCCCATGGCCGCCGCCCATATTGAGGAGCACCTAGGGGAGAGCGGCACCGACCCCCGCGAAGTGAGCCGCTACTGGCTACACCAGGCCAACATCAACATGAATAATCTGATCGCCAAGAAACTGATGGGTGATGAAGCCAGCGCAGAACGCGCCCCGGTGGTGCTGGACCGCTACGCAAATACCGCTAGCGCCGGTTCTGTCATCGCCTTCAATCTGCACAGCGATGACCTGCAAGTAGGTGAGCGCGGAATTATCTGTTCCTTTGGCGCAGGCTACTCTATCGGCAGCCTGGTAGTGGAGAAAGTCGCTTTATAAACTAGCGCTCGACTCATTTCCGCACCAAAGACACAAAAAACCGGGCATCGCCCGGTTTTTTTAACTGCTCTCTTCACATTTTTGTTCCAGTTGCTGCAGCATATTTTCCGCCCAGTTGATCCAGGTTTTCTCCGCCTCTATGCCTAACAGCAGCGTCTGGTGGGCCAGCCAATAGCGCTCCTGCAGGGCGGGGTCACTCTTAAGCACCCGCTCATTTTGTTCCCGATAATTCTCCAACAGCCCTCGGTGCCTGTGCAGCTGATCATTGAGAGCCGAGCGCAACTCCTCTTGGCTCAAATGGTGGCCGGCAAACATACGCACTAAAAAGGGTTCGCGAATCTTCTGTGGTGCCGCTGGCTGAATGACCCAGTCGCGCAGCTCCGCACGCCCCTTGTCGGTGAGGCTGTAGACCTTTTTGTCCGGTTTGCCCTCCTGCGGTTGCTCCTCGCAATCCAGCAATCCTTCGTCGTGCAACTTGTGCAGCTCCCGATACATCTGCTGGTGGCTGGCGCTCCAGAAATGGGAAACACTGCGCTCGAAGCGGCGCTTTAGGTCGTAGCCACTGCCGGGCTCTATATCCAGCAGGGTGAGTACGGCATAGCGCAGGGACATGGCAGCTCCGATTCGTCTTATGCAAAGAGTTGCATATTAACCTCTGCGGAGCCATCGTGACCAGGAGGCGCGTTAGGCCAATAAGATAATTAGATTAATTTTCTAATAATTAGTAGGACGTTTATCTCGGCAGACCTCACCAGTCGAGATGCAAGGCTAGCATTTACGCAATTTGGAGATATAATCGCCGGCCTGCCGCCATCTTGATATGGTGGCTCGAGGTTCAAGAGGTTGTCTGCTCCATGTCCGCGCCCGCATTAACACCATCCGGCCCCGACGCCGAACCAGCCGCACCCAACTCGCGACGCTGGGATTTCCTGCTCGATATCTTCGCCATGAACAGTTTTTCCTGGGCCGTGGCGATCCCCATCGAGCTGGTGTTGGCAGGTATGAGCTGGAGTGAGCACCTGAAAGTGCGTCTGATGGCGCTGGTGTTCAATACACTGATCGCTCGCCCCTTCAGCATGTACCGCAGCTGGATTGTGAACCGCTTTGGTGGCGGCGGTTTTGTAAATGCTTACCTGGTAGACACCTTTGTCTTCCTCAGTTTCCAGTTTCCCCTATATATGGCCAATATGCGCCTAGGCGGTGCCAGCTGGGACGAAATTGCCACAGCCAGCATCACTTTTATGCTGATCGCAGGCGCCTTGGGGCGGCCTTATGGAATTTATCTCGACTGGGTGCGCCGAGTGTGGATTAATACGCTGGTTCCCCTGCTGGGCAGACGCGCCATCTAAGGGGCACCAATACTCGATTGAGCATTACGAGAGAGGAGCATGACTGTGTTGACCGATAACGCCATTGAAAAAAGTTCTATGACCATTGGCGTGGTCGCCGGCACCCCCACAGACACCCGCTTTGGCCTGGATTTCCTCGCCGCGCGTCAGCTGCGTGGCGTCGGTATGTCTCTGTCAACATCGCCCCAGGAACAGACGCAACTGCAAGCGCTAGAGCGCGGCGCTCTCACCCAGCAGCTGATCGAAGCGATTGAACAGCTGCATCAGGCCGGCGCCGAAGCCGCCATGATCTACTGCAATTCCCTTTCCGGTGCGGTGGATATGGAAGCGGTCAAATCCACCTCGCCAATTGAGGTGGTTTCTCCCCTTGAGGTATACGCCGAACTCACCCAGCGCTACCGCAACTTTGGCCTGCTCGCCGCCAACTGCCAAAGTTGCGCCAATATTGAGCGCGAAATCCTCGAGCGCAACACAACCGCCAAGGTGATCGGCATCGGCAACCTGCAGATCGTCGAAGATATTGAGGATGGCCTCGCCGCCGAGATGATCGTGCGTCAGCACGCTTTGGATGATCTGGTCGCGGCTCTGGTGAAAAGCGGCGTGCAGATACTGATTCTGGGCTGCACACATTTCGATTATTTTTATCAGGAATTGCTCGCCCATTGCGATGGAATTCGCCTGTTTCTACCTTCTGAGCGCATGTTGCAGTTATTGCAGGAACGCCTACCTCAGGCCGCTTGAATCAACCCTGATATTTTTATTTTTTTGCGTATTTTATCGAGGAACGCTGTGCCACCGATCTCGGTAAAATACGTCAACCTCGTGCAAAACCTCCCGCTATATAAGCCTATGTAATAGCGTGCAATTCTTCAGCATCAAGCCCCCTCAAAAAAACCATACTCTGTTTTTGGCGCAATAACTCTTGGCTAATGGCGATAGCGTTCATGCCTCTGACCGGATTATCCACCGCTTAGCCTGCCAGTCCTATAAAAATATCTCTTGTACGCCGTGCCATATTGCAGTATCAAACGCTCTGATCTTTTCGGGAGTATCGATCAAAACCTACCGCGAAAATCACACTGCGGACTGCAGGATTTAGTCCGCCCTAACACAAGTGGTTATAAGGATGATAAAAGCCATTTCTTCTGGGGGATTGCCCTCTCGTCGTGTTTTTTTTCACGCTCTACTAGCCGGAGCACTACTGTGCGGCTCAGTATTTATCTCCACCACCGCACAAGCCATTGAATTAAATGCTCTGCAGCAACAAATTCCTATTTACTGGTTGATCGCGGCGCTGATTTTTACTGTGCTAATTTGTGCTTTTACACTCAATAGACAACTGAGTCTGCGCAAATTGCGTAAAGAGAGTGCAGAGCGTGTCGATAATATCAGCGCCGAAAACAGTAATTTGTTTCAGCAGGTGCATAGCCGCAACAGTGAATTTCTCGCCCTAGAGAAGCAACTCGAAGAAACTCGTGAAAGCCTCGAATTACTGCGCCAGGAAAAATCCGATCTGCTCACAATAGTACGTCACCAGTTGCACCACCCCCTGGATACATTGATGGGCACCCTCAACCTGATTGGACGCAGCGAGGACAACAATATCAAAGCGCTGGTTGAAATCGGCAAGCGCCAGTTAAACGCCGCTCTCAAATCTCTGGACGATTTACGTCAGATCGGCAAGGTGGAAACCGTGGAGCTGAAACTTCCCAAGGAAGTGCTCGGCAATACCGGCAGCGGCCTCGCCATCCTGTTGGTGGAAAATAATAAACACGAATCCCTGCAAGCGCCGCTGGAAGCCATGGGCCACCATGTACAAAGGGAATGTAACGGTATCGACGGCAGCAGCGCCGCCCTCCAAAAAAACTTTGACTTAATCCTGACCGACACCCATCTACCACTGATGGATGGCGTGGAGGCAGTACGAGAAATTCGCCGCGAACGGGGCAACGATTTACCCATTTTCGCCCTGCTGCAATCTGCCAAAACCGGCGATAAAGAGCGCTATCAGGCCCGAGGTTTTACTGGCGTACTTACCCACCCAATTGCCGATCGCCAGCTAATGCAGCTGATGCAATGGGCTTCACGGCGCACGCAGGGGACGTCACCACAACAAAAAAACCGCCCCACCCAGCTGCTCAACACCAGTGCTCTTTTACGCCAGCAGGACACTCTCGATCACCTGACCTTCGCCGAGCTACTCAGTGACCGCAGCGCCACCCTACCCAAACGAATCACTGCGCTCACCAGCGCCCTCACCGGCCGCCACTGGTTGGATGCAGAAAAACAGGCGCAGGATGTCGCCCGGGCAGCGGCACAGGTGGGGCTCGATAGCGTAGCCAGTCGTCTGCGCAGTCTCGCCGCCAACCTCTCCATCGACAGCGAACGCGAACACTGCCGTCAGCAGCGTACAGAATTACTGCAACTGATGCGGGAATCGGTGCGACAGCTGAAGGCATGGCGCGAGCGCAATGTGCACACCGAGTGGGCACTAAAATAATATGGGACGTTACGACACCCTGGGCTCTTCACCGACTGTCGTGTAAAAATACCATTCCAACGCAGTCAAGTTGAATTGCGCATTGGGGACCACACTATATTTTTCAGAGTCCACAAGAGAATAAAGTTATGTCAGAGCAGTACCCCACACGCTCCCAGGAGGCCCGCGAACAGAGTGGTCGAGATCTGGCCATCATGGTCTACCTGATCCAGGCCATCAGCCTATTTACCGCGGTTCCGTTTTTTGTTGGCGTACTGATTAACTATTTCAAGCGCAGCGATGTACGCGGCACCCTGGCGGAGTCCCATTTCCGCTGGCAGATTCGCACTTTCTGGTTCTGGTTGCTGTGGACTGTGGTTGGTTCTTTGACCTTTTGGGTTTTCGGTCTCGGCTATGTGATTCTCGCCGTAAACTGGATTTGGGTTATTTACCGGGTTATTCGCGGCTGGCTGCGCCTAGTCGATCGCCGCCCCGCCTATGACTACTACTAAAACCCGGCCCGCGTGAAAATCTCGCGCGGGCGCTTCTGCCCTGCGCAAATAGGGGATATTTAAAAATCCCATAAATTTTACGCCTTCCTAACCAATTTACTCTTCGCTTTTTCCAATTTAATTCCCCTCCTGATGACCTCCCGCCTAAAAAAATCTGGTCGAAAGCTCTCTCTAATAGCCGATAAAATACCTGGCATGATATTTATACCTGCTGGATTATAAATTTTCTAAAAACCAACCTTTATCGTAAGACTTTTCCTTTATTTATCATTATTTAAGTAAATTTCTTACTGAAAAAATCTTTTATTTTGGCAGCACAGCCTCCTTACGAAAAAATTATGCGAAGATAAAGCCCGGTACTTTCACCGGATATCGTTAGGGAGATAAAGGCTTGTGAGTCAGGATCAAAACACCCCGTTGCGGGAGGACGTCCGCCTACTCGGCGAGGAGCTCGGTTCGGTATTGCGCGAGCAAGCCGGTGATTCGCTATTTAATACTGTGGAAACCATCCGCCAGGCCGCAGTGGAAAGCCGCAGTAGCGGAGAGATGCAGGTGGATCGCTTACACCAGCTGCTGGACCCTCTCGACGACGATACATTGTTGGAAGTGGCGCGCGCCTTTAGCCAGTTTTTGAATCTCGCCAATATCGCCGAGCAACGCCATCGCGAACGCCTGCACCGGCAGCATCAGCGTTTTTCTGGCGACCCAGATACAGACCGCGGCCTGCGCCAGGTATTGGCAGAGCTAAAGAACATCAATCGCTCAACCGACGATATACACACCGCACTCAGGGATCTCTCCGTGGAGCTGGTCCTCACCGCCCATCCCACCGAGGTCACCCGTCGCACCCTGATCCGCAAGTACGACCACGTCGCCGATCTCCTCGCCGCATTGGACCGACCAGACCTTACCCAGGAAGAGAGCCGCGAGCTGCGACGTCATCTGCACGAGCAAATACTCTCTGCCTGGAGCACCGATGAAATCCGCCGTGAGAGGCCCACGCCGGTAGACGAAGCCAAGTGGGGCTTCGCCACCATTGAACAGTCCCTATGGCAGGCAGTACCCCAGACTATGCGCGCCATCGAGGAGGAACTAACCCTAGCGGGATTACCGCCACTGCCGGATAACTGGGTACCCATACGCTTCGCCTCCTGGATGGGTGGCGACCGCGACGGCAACCCCAATGTCACCGCAGCGGTAACCCGCAAGGTATTACTGCTGGCGCGCTGGATGGCTGCCGACCTTCTCTTGCGCGATGTGGAAAACCTGCTGGCCGATCTATCCATGCACAAGGCCAGCGAAGAATTACTGGCACAAACAGGCCCAAGCCATGAGCCCTACCGGCTCATACTCCGCCGGGTGCGCTACCGCTTGCGCAATACTCGCGCGCAACTGGAGGCCCGCATTAACGAACAGCAGGAACCAGCGGGTGCAGTATTTCACAGCGGTCAACAACTGCTCACTGAGCTGAACCTGATCGACCGCTCTCTGCGCGCGGTGGGGCTCTCGGCGATCGCCGATGGCCAGCTCAAAGACACCCTGCGCCGGCTCAATTGCTTCGGTATCACCCTGTTGCGCCTGGATATTCGTCAGGAATCCACCCGCCATATGGATGCCATCGACGCTATCACACGCTATCTGGGGCTGGGGAATTACGCCACCTGGGATGAGCAGAGCAAACTGGACTTCCTCCTGGCGGAGCTGGATAACCGCCGGCCATTAATCGATGAGGATTTCTACCATACGGATTTCTGCGATGGGGATGTGCGCGAGGTATTAGAAACCTGCAAGGTGGTTGCTGAGCAGGGCCACGAGGGGTTTGGTGCCTATGTGATTTCCATGGCGAAAAAGCCCTCCGATGTGTTGGCGGTCATGTTGCTGCAGAAAATTGCCGGGGTAAACCAACCTATGCGCGTGGTGCCATTGTTTGAAACCTTGGACGACCTCAATAATGCTGCCGACACCATGAGTACCCTGCTCAATATTCCCCAGTACAAACAGCGCGTGCTGGAGGGCCAGGAGGTAATGATCGGCTACTCAGACTCGGCCAAGGATGCCGGCTTCCTCGGCGCGGCCTGGGCACAGTTCAGTACTCAGGAGGCGCTCACCCAAATTTTCCGCAATCACGGCATTCCCCTAACCCTGTTCCACGGCCGTGGCGGCTCTATTTCCCGCGGCGGCTCTCCAACGCGCATGGCACTGTTGTCGCAGCCACCAGGCTCGGTGGCTGGGCGTATCCGCGTTACCGAGCAGGGAGAGATGATCCGCTTCAAATACGGCCGCCCCTCCGTTGCCGCCTACAATTTGGAGCAGTATGTGGCCGCCACACTGGAGGCTACCCTGATGCCACCGGCCCAGCCTCGCCCCGAGTGGCGCAATCAGATGGAACGCCTCACGGAAGTCTCGGTGCAGAGTTACCGCGAAGTGGTGCGTGACGACCCGGCTCTGGTGGCCTACCTGCGCACCGTCACCCCGGAGACGGAACTCCGCCGTCTGGCTCTCGGTAGTCGACCGGCGAAGCGCAAGCCCGGTGGCGGCGTAGAAACACTACGCGCCATTCCCTGGGTGTTCGCCTGGACCCAGATGCGCCTGATGCTACCCGCCTGGCTCGGCACCGGCACCGCACTCGAACAAGCCCTAAAACAGGCAGACGAAGCCGACACCCTGGGAGAAATGAGTCGTGAGTGGCCCTTCTTCCAGGGCGTGGTGGATATGCTGGAGATGGTTTTGGCGAAATCCGATACCCGTGTCGCCTCCTGGTATGAGGAACGCCTTACAGACAACAAGGAGCTGATAGAGCTGGGGGAAAGCCTGCGCGAACGCCTGGCTCATACAGTGAGTGCTTTGCAGCAACTCACCGGTCGCGAAAGTCTGTTGGACAATAACCCAGTGATGCGTTGGTCCATCCGCGTGCGCGATCCCTATACCGATCCACTGCATTTGCTTCAGGCCGAATTAATGGCGCGTCTGCGCGAGCGGGAGAATGACGCTGTGTTGGAGAGTGCCCTAATGGTAACGATCGCCGGTATCGCCGCAGGCATGCGCAATACCGGATAACCGTTGGCGGGCAGAGTCCCCCACTCTGCTCGCCTACACCCTCGCCCCTATAAAAAGCCTGATATATGGCCAATCAAATTAAATCGAGGCACTACCAGATACCAGGGCAACTCCTACACTGCACGATACACCACGCCCCCATACAATCGATAAGTGTCCATATACTCTTCTGCTAGAACCCGTAGATCGTTATTCAGATCTCCCGAAATACAGAATAACTCCAACGGGGTATCAGCCAGCTGATGATCTATCGTCCGTGTGAATAAACCAGTTTTACCGCCAAAGCCGCCGGAACAGCATCGCCTTATTAACACCTGCGATACTGGCCATGTCCCTAGTTGTACAGCACCCATAACCATGAGCCATCCATTCGCTGATAACTACTTTAAACAGCTTGGCTTCATCGATGGTGCACTGCATAGAATCTCCTTTTCGATATAAACAGGCGCATAATGCAAGTGGTCATTTGCATTACAGGAGATGCCGATGAGCGACCCTGAAACCACGGCTAGAACCCGCAAGTCAAAAGTCATTTACGCCAGCTTTGGACCCAACGAGCGGGCCATGGTCGACAAAGTGCATCCCCTTTGGCTTCGCCGCCTGTTTATTCGTCTTTTGGGTATAAAGTTGCAACTTCAATTTACTGGTTGGCTGCAGTACCTAATGCCTGTCCCAATCACTCTGAGCCTCTTCCTGTTGGTGGGACTCATATATCTAGTAGGTTTAACTGGACTGGCCAATATATTGATCTGGCTACCCTTGATACTAACGGCCATTATTCTTTTTGATATTGTGACTTGCCGTTTTTGTATCCGTTTGCCGGAACCGCTACCCAAAGCCCGCAGCCGAGAAGATATTTTCGCGCTGATACGTGACCGTAGATCGTGCCGCGCCTATCAAACCCGTCCCTTAATCCCCATCCATGAGCAAGCACTAAAAGCTCGTATTGCAATTCACCTACAGCAACCACGTCTCGGCAATGCACCGATACGTCTGGAGTGGGTCAAAGCACCCATCACTGTTTGGCCGGTGGTCAATGCCAGATATTTCCTCGTTGCAATAGCCCCAGCGGAATACAATCGAACGGCCATTCTTGATATCGGCAGAACCCTGCAAAAGATTGTTTTAGACGCTACGCGAATGGGTTTAGGGACTTGCTGGATTGGTCCCGGAGCAGATCACCGCAGTGTCAAAACCCACCTCCGCGAGCGCTTTGATAAGAAAAAGGATTCTATTATTTGTCTCTGCGCTGTGGGTTACGAAAGCTGGTACGCACCATTGTTTATCCGTTTTTTTAACAATCAGTTTCATAAGCGTCTGCCGCTGTCCGACCTGTTTTTCGTAGATAACGCCATGAAAGAAGCATTAAAAATAGATAAATCGCCCTGGGAGGCGTTTAATCGATGTTTTGAAAGTTGCCAGTGGGCACCGTCTTCCTATAACGGTCAAACCACACGCTGTATTGCCCACAAGAAAGGCTCTCAAGTGCGCCTTGATTTTTATGCGACAACATCTTCTAGATACTATGCCGCAGTGGCTACTGGCATCTGGTGCGCTAACTGGGAGGTGGGGTGTGAAGCTTTAGGAATACAAGGAGAGTTTCTAAGGTTGCCCCCAAAGGAAAGAAAAAACCTGCCGGACGATGTGCTGCCACCTCACTATGATATTAGCTGGCTCAGTACCCCTTTAATCTAACAGCAAGAGGATTTTTGCATTGTCCGGTCGATATAAATTAGGACGCAATGAGTACCCAAGATACCGTCTTGTTAAAAAATGGATTTACCGGAAAGAGAAAGGAACGATCACATCACTCCTTTCTCCAATCTAACCGTTAAGCCAATCAGATTTTAAAATTGTCCGGTCAGTGCCATTAGGAACAAATCTGGTGGCAACTGCTGGCCATTCACTTCCAGGCGCCCGCGATTCACCTCCAGGTGCATCTGCAGTTCATCGTTTTGCTCAATCAGCAAACCGTATTGTCGCAACATCATTGCCTGGCCTACCAGCGGCGACTGCAGCAACGCCGATTCTGCCGCGCTCAGGGTCATGCTGCCCACCAGAGGATTCAGCCATTGATTTAAAGCGCTGCCGTTGCGATGGCGCGGAGGTCGCTTCATTCCTTTCCAGTCAATATCCGCATCCACCAGAACCGGACCATTGCGAGATTCCACTACCAGCTGTTGTTGCAGGCGCAGGGGTGGACGCATATCACTCGCCCAATTGCGCTCCGCCACCGGCAGTAGTACACGTAAATAGTGGCCCAGATCGGCAGCCTTAATCTTAGGCAGGGTCATCTGTTGGCGCACAGAAGTAATAGGAGTGGCAGACTGCACACTGGGTAGCTGCAGATCACTCACCACTTTGAGGGTCTGCGCCGCGAGCATTTCTATATCCAGTTCCAGGCTAATATCCCGCAGTTCCGCCGGCCCCGAATCACGCTCGGCACGCAACAGTGACAGATATAGCTGTGCCTTACCGCCACGGCGGGGCTCTAACTGAAACTCTCCTTTAAGCGGTTCGGTAAATAATACTTCCACGCCATCGCGCATCTGGGTCAGGCTACCCAGATCGATTACCCCATCCAACACCGCGCCGCTATAATCTGTCGACACTGCAATCTCACCACCTGTAAATGCCAGCTGGCCAAAATCACCTGAACTTTTAAAGGGTTCCAGGCGCAGGGTATTGAGTACCCGGTTATCCGCTAAAACCAGGGTTTCCAAAACCAGGGGGCTGTTCTGCAAGCGGCCATAGATTCCCTCAAGCTGAGCGCGTAGCTGCGGGTTTAATTGCTCTAGATCTAGGCGGGTTTCGCTATAGATAACCCCCAAACGGGGCCCACCAGAAGTTAACAGCAATGGACCATGATGAATTTCAGTGTGCAGCTCAGTGGTGCCATTCTGTAGCGCCACCTCAGTATTGGTTTCAGCTCCAAACCAACCGCGTTGATAGCCGGTAGTGCTTCCCCCCTGCATCCTGCTCAGCTGCTGCTTCCAGACCTCCTCCACCTTGGGACCAATGAATCCTGGCGCCGCCAGGGCTGAAATTACCAGTAAAGCCAGTAGGATTAACAGAAGCCAACGCAAGAGTTTCATAAGAATCGATCTAACAACAGGATTTGCGCTGATGGTAGCAGATTATGAAGTTATTAGTGCGACAGCAGTAACAGGGCTGAACCTCTTTGCCTATTCCATAGCCCCAATGGGCGATTCCCTTTAGCAGGGGCCACGTTAAACAACCAGACATAACGGATTGCCAGGCTTGATATAAAATAACCCCTGAGCCTGTGAGTTAATGATAATACGGCACGAGTGTTCGCTATAAAAAATTAAAAGCTAAAAATATTCTCCCCTTTTATAAGTGCAATAACTCCCACAGATTCCAATAGCTAACTAACCCTCTATAACCCCAATATTTAGAGTACTTTGGCGCAGTCCTGCCGTATAATGGTATTCAAAGTTGTACCAATCAGAGAGATCTAATTTTGAAACCCGAGGTAACGTTACTAACCGTTAACGCTATAATCATCTGCGCCGCCTATCTCTATATCTACCCAAGGCATGCAGGCGCTGACCTTAACAAGATCATAATTAATGACCTCTTAGCAACCGGTATCGCACTACTGATCGCCGGCGCTCTCTTTTGGGATTCTGGATACAAGTTCAATATGCTGCTATTTACTGCTAACTGGTTTGGATTTTCTCTAATCAGCTTTTTACTAATTGAATTACCATTCTTTAAATGGTACTGGGATAAATACAGCGTTAGCTTGAGATAAGTTCTTTTGGCATCATAGCCAAGAAATGAGTAAATAAAGAAAAATATAGAGTACAGGGAATGAGCAACAAACAATTTTTATTAAGGGCGTTACAAATCTCTAGCATCTTTCTTTTAATCTTTTTAATGGCAATTCACTTACCCGAGGATCATCTCATTTGGAGATTGTTTCCTTTTATAACGGCTCTCATTGCCATAAATTACAACCGAAAAAAATTTCAGCAACCAATAATAGAAGATCCAGTTTCCTATGTAAGGTTTGATGGAGAGTTTATCTTCATTGGTGATCATTCAATTAAGAGATCAGAGATAAGGAAAGTTGCTGTCGACTCGGTTAAGGATCGCGGCTACTTTTCTCTCCCTTACAATCAGATATCTCCGGGAGAAATTCCAGAATTTACCTTTCCCTCCAGCAAAATAACCTCTTTTCGTGCACATCTGCAGAAAGAATTTGATACAAACGTGGAATTTATTACATAAAAAACTATGAGAAAACCGTTCCAAAATAACTGAACAATTTCATCAATTAATCGCCATTACTATCCTTACTTATCAAGAAGTAGATAATCACTATGAAAATACGTAAAGCCTCAAAGCATGATGTGCCCACCATCGCTAACATACATAGTGTCAGCTGGCAGGAAAATTATCGTAGCGTGCTTAGCAAACAGTACCTTGAAGATAGGATTCCAATGGAAAGGATGCGACTCTGGAAAGATCGCTTTGAGCACCCTAAATCCAATCAGCAGGTGTTTTTAGCTGAAGTAGAGGGCAATATCGCCGGCTTTATCTGTCTATACATGGATAATCACCCTGACTGGGGTACACACCTGGACAACTTACATGTACGCGAAGGCTACCACTCAATGGGAGTTGGCAAAGCGCTCTTTATAGAGGGCGCGCGCAGGGCTTATCAACAGGCTCCACATAGAGGCATGTGCCTTTTAGTCAACCAGGATAATATTAAAGCGCAATCCTTCTACCAAAAACTGGGCGGGAGACAAGTACAGGAAAGTATTTGGCATGCTCCCGATGGAAGTAAAGTACCAACTTATTGGTATATCTGGGAGCAACTAAACGAACTGGTCGATTTAGACCAATAAAGAATTCAATCTAGACATCATTGAATGCACATCCTCTGACCAATGCACAATAGATAGTATGGAAGAGATTTTTATCTATATTCTTTTTAGCAAAGTGAATCCACAGAGCAAGAAAAAAATAGAAGGATAATAAGGTGAAAAGGTTGATATTCTTTATTGGTATTATTTCATCCAGTAGCTATGCACAAAATATGACTTTGGCCGAAGCTGCTCTGGAGCGAACCTATCATAAGGTACGCTACGATCCTGCTTATGTGTCTATTCCCTATCCAAATGGAGATGTGCCGGCTGATACCGGTGTTTGTACCGACGTAGTGATTCGATCATATAGGAAGCTGGGGATCGATTTGCAAAAAGAAGTTCACGAGGATATATCGGGTCATTTTCAAGCCTACCCATCTAAACGCATTTGGGGACTTTCCAGGCCAGATAAAAATATTGATCACCGGCGAGTACCCAATCTACAGGCTTTTTTTACTCGCAAAGGGCAATCACTCTCAATAAGTAACAAGGCAGAGGATTATCTACCAGGGGACATCGTTACCTGGATGCTGCCCGGTAATTTACCACATATCGGTATTGTGACTGCGAAACGCTCTCTAAAGACCAACCGGTACTTGGTCGCACACAATATCGGGGCTGGACCCGTGCTGGAAGACATGCTGTTTTCCTTTAAAATTACCGGGCATTACCGATACAACGCCAGCCAAGCAACCGAAAAGATTGAGTAGCGAAAAAACTACGCTATTGCCAAGCGATTACGACCTTTCTTTGACCGGGATATGGAGAAACATTTCCGCTGTCGGGCTGGTAACCTGATATCTGGGTGGGTACAGCTCAAAGTCTGGCCTCTCAATATAGTCGTAATTGGACTTTGGCAACCAGCTTCCCCAAATATACTTCAATGTCTGTTCCAGGGTGGTAATAGATCCGCGGTGAACAAATTTTGCATATAGCTGCTCCGGTAGTTCCCGCGCCACCATTCCCTCGGGTACCTGAGTCAGGTCGGCAACCGGCGCACAGCAGACATACTTAAACTGAATTTCATCACCCGCTTCCTCATAACATTCATAGATACCAAAAGATTCATCGCTGATACGATTGGGGATTTTATCCCTGTAGGGCCGAAATGCAGACCAGAGCTTTGGCAAGCTGAGATTTTCATGGTCGTATTCCTGCGCTACCCCCACCAATTGCATCGCTGGCCGCGAAATAATTTGTGGCTCCATGGACAACTCATTTTGCAAGAGGTGCAGCATATGAGGGCTAAATTGATCCTTATACAACAACCGAAAAGGATCCTGCTGCTTTCGATACTGTGCCGGGGTTACGTTAAATAAAGCTTTAAACGCGCGAGTAAACGCTTCTTGGGAGTCAAATTGGCACTCCATGGCAAGCTCAAGAATACCAATATCTTCACTCAACAACCTCTTTGCGGCGACGGTCAATCGGCGCTTACGCAAATACTCTTTCGGTGAGTCCCCCACTAATGCCTTAAAAATACGGCTGAAGTGGTAGGTGGAGTAATGAGAGGCAGCGGCAATTTCGTGAACAGAAATTTTGTCATATAGATGCTGCTCTACGAAGTTAATACTTTTAAAAAATCGCTGCATGAGAGGCTCCTTTACTGCCAGTCTACGTTGGGGCGGTGAAATTTTCGAACAATACCTTCCCGGTTTAGTATGCCTTTAAATTAAATTCGCTCACTAGTGATAAAAAAGCGTAAATGGCTAAATGCCTTGTCCCTCAAAGGAATAATCGCCTGGTAGGCTGGATCATTAAAGAATGCATAGATCGCCTCCCGATCCGAAAAAGATACCACAACAAATGCCCTTGGTGACCGACCCCCGTCCAGGGCCTCTTCCACATCATAAGAGGCAATAGGCACCCCCCCATACTGTTGCATTAATTGCGGTGCCAGACCTATATACTGCTGAAGAGCCTGCGATTCCTGTAAGTTTGGTGAAGACTCTATATGTAAAAATACTGGTAACAAAGTAATAATCTCTTAAGTGTAAATAATTTTAGTTGCTTAACTAAGAGCTTCTAATGACTAACTTTGAGAGGCTACTCGCCTATACCAAAAAACCAGAAGTGGAACTATCGCAAGCTCAATAATCGTAGGCGGTAAGACCTGATCATCCACCAATCCAAATTCCAGAATATTGCTTAAGCGGCCCAGACCGCCAATGAAGAGGGATAAAGCCACGAAGTAAAACAATGCTTTATGTTTTTCGATATTGCTCAGGAAATACAGTAGAACCAACCCCTGGGCAAAGAAAACACCAAAGGCAAATCGATATTGATTATCCCCAAATCCTCTCAAGGGGCTATCCGGGCCAAAAATCATAGCACCACCACTCAGAGCAGCACTGCCATTCAGCCCTCCAAATGCACTGATACCACCGGGTACAAAACAGATCACCGCTAGCGCTACCACTAACAATTGGAAAATTTTTCTTTCTATAGAACTCGCCTGATTCATAGTGTCACCTTAGTTTGCCGTATTTGGAGTGATGACCTAATCATATTGGCCAGTAAGGCCCTATTTTTGATATTTCTTGCGGTCTTGGTATCCCACTAAGACAGCAAGAAATGTCAAAAGACGAGGCGCTTAACCGCTTATCTTTCTCTCCAACAGCCGGGTATATCCATATCCGGGCACCAGTTCCCAATATCCACAGAGACAGAAAGATGATTAAGAGTGTTTTGATTACCGGAGCGAATGCAGGCTTAGGCAGGGAGTGCGCCAAGCAACTGGCGGAATACCAGCAGATTAACAAGATCTATCTCGGCTGCCGCAATCTGCACAAAGCCAAGGAAGCCCAGGCCGAGCTGGTGTCGGAAACAGGCAGGAATATCTTCGAAGTATTGCTGATCGATGTCGCGGATCAACAAGCTGTGAAAGAGGCAGTTAAGAACCTGGACTCCCCAGTTGATGCGCTGGTTATGAATGCTGGCGGTACCGGGGGGAAAGAGTTTTACAACAAGACCCCTGAGGGAGTCACACAAATTTTCGCCGTCAACCTGCTTGGGCATGCTCTACTGACTAACGAGTTACTGAAAGCCAATAAATTAACGCAGGCTGCTATCTATGCCGGCTCCGAGGCCGCTCGCGGCGTAAAAGAGATGGGTATGAAGCGACCAGACCTGAAAAGCGCCTCTGTGGAGGAATTTATGCAGATCTGTGAAGGAAAGCTCTATGCCAGTACCAAAGACGCTACGGTACCCTATGGTCCGATAAAGTATATGGGCGCCCTATGGATGTCTTCCATGGCGCGGGAATTCCCCCATATCCGCTTCGTAACCATGAGTCCCGGGGCTACTATAGGCACAGAGGGCTTCAATACACTGTCGTTATTCAAGCAATATATGATGAAGGGCATGATGCAGATTATGCTGCTACTTGGCAAAGTCCACAAAGTAGAAATAGGCGCCAAGCGCTATATCGATGCCCTACTGGATACAAGATCCTTCCGCACAGGTATTTTTTACGGCAGTGAACGCGGATTGACTGGACCTCTTGGTGAACAGCGGAAGCTTTTCCCGGACCTGGACAATCCTACCTATCAAGACAATGCCAAAATGGCGATCAATCGCTTTATCTAGTGAAGGGTCGCATCAGGGAAGGGCCCTTTGCACCCTTCCCTGCCCCCAAGTTAACGCCACCGAAACCGCTTGTTTACCTATACTTGACTGTTAAATACTTACTGCTAAAAACAGCCAATGTTTCGGGTAATCTTTTCCCTGCTGTTGTTAATTCCCCTTGCCCTGACTGCTGCTGAAGATGTAGCTAAAGCAACTCCCCTGCGGCTGCTGGATCCAGCAACTGTGGATAAGTTCGTCAATGAACTGCCAATACCCGTAGAAATCCACCCTCAGGGCTCAGCCCCGCTTAAACTACCCGCCCGCCCCACTGAAGTTTGGATGGGGCTACGGGATAAGAAAGGCAAACGTTTAATGACAAAGGCCTGGGGTTTTGAATATGCAGGTCGCATCCACTCTCCTGGCCCTACTATTCGCGCCCGAGAAGGCCAACCGGTATTTGTACACTGGGCCAATGAGCTACCGGGTCCGCATCTATTTCCTGTGGATCGATCTATTCACCTCGCCGACGTAAAAGATCCAAAAGCTGTACCTATGATTATCCACCTTCACGGCGGGCATACAGAGTGGAAAAGTGACGGCAACCCCCTCGCTTGGTACACCCGCAATTATCGTGAGACGGGACCATTATTTGAGAAAAAGATTTACGAATACGACAACTCCCAGGATGCCGCCACTATCTGGTATCACGACCACACCCTGGGCATGACGCGCCTTAATGTTTACGCAGGTCTATTCGGTTTTTACCTGGTTGGCGATGACAATGAAGACCATCTGATACAGGAGAAGCTGCTCCCCGCAGAAGAGCGCACTTTTGTAGCCGCTATTACAGACAGCTTGTTTAGCTCCGATGGGCAGCTGTATTTTCCTGGCTGGAGGGACCAGCCTCCATCACCGGTTTCCCATGAGGTGGTTAAGGCCAATTGGCCCAATCCATCCCATCTCGACGAATTTTTTGGCAATTTTATTCTGGTAAACGGTATGACCTGGCCCAAAGTCAGTGTCACTCCACACGTCTATCGATTGCGATTACTCAACGCATCCAATACCCGCACACTGATACTCAGGATCGACGAAAATACACCCTTTGTACAAGTCGGCGGTGACGGCGGATTTCTCGATTACCCTGTAAAATTGAACGAGTTGATATTGGCACCTGCAGAGCGAGCAGATGTTTTAGTAGATTTCAGCGGTTATGAAGGACGTGAACTGACACTGCGGAACTTTGGGCCGGATGTCCCTTTTAAAGGATTTGTAGAGGCTAATGATCCAAAGAGTTCAATTCCACTTGTCTATAACCCGGATGGTAAACGCGTATTAAGCGATGGGCGCGGCGGCATCACACCAGCTACCGATCCAAATACTACAGGCCAGATCCTACAATTTCATATTGCTCCAACACCGATAAACGGCCCTTCTAATAAACAGAAATCAGAGATTCAAAATACCATTGGAGATTTAAAACTCAGCCTAAATACTCCCTTACGCGCCCCACTTAATAGGCTTAACCAAGCCAGCCATACACGACAACTTGCCACCTACCGGTTGGACGATCCCTACGGCCGCAATCTACTCATGTTAGGTCCAGTAAAGGAGGGCTCCCTATTTTTTGAAGACCCTACTACAGAAATAATCCAACACAACGCCGTTGAGATCTGGGAGATATACAACCCCACCGTATCGGCCCACCCTATTCATATTCACTTGGTGGAATTTCAGGTGCTGAACCGCCAGCCTTTTAAAGGAAAGCTAATCCCCAAACCACAGAAATTTATGCACACAGGTGAAGTATTTCAGGGAGCACGACTGGAGATAGAATCTCTACAGGGAAAACCTCTTCCACCACAGCCAGAAGAAAGTGGCCCCAAAGATACAGTCATCGCGCTTCCCGGCCAAGTGACCCGGGTAATTGCGCGCTTTGACCGCGAGGGACTCTATGTATGGCACTGCCATCTACTCTCCCATGAGGATTACGATATGATGAGGCCATTTAGGGTATTGGCGCCAAAACCAATAAACAACCAGTAATCCATTAACTTTTAAGCTCTAATCTAAGATGAAAAGTAAACACCTAGAAACTAATCGATAAGCCGAACAATAAATAAGACAGCAAGAATAAGAATAGAACCAAACAACATCATCAATGGTTACAATCACCCAAGAAAATCAAAAACAACTCGGAATTGAGCTTTACAAAATAAGTAATTACGATGAAAACACTAATAATATTATTATTTTTTACACTGGCATCAGGGGCAATTGCCACTGAAATACCGGAATTAACAAAGGAAAACTTGAAGAAAAAAGCTGCCCTTATCAATGAGCCACAAAACAAAATGCTGATGAAGGGATCGACAATCGAAGATATCGACAAACTATTTTCTCACTACACCGACGACTTTATCTATATCCATGAAGTTTATGGTGGCACCTATACCAAAGAGCATCCATACAACAACTCTATTAAATATTTAAAGGAGGGAGAATATCAAATAACTGACGCCAGATATAAAATTATATCAATCATCGCCGGCTACAAAGCAGTGTCACTTGAGCAGCAACAAGCCTATCAAGGCGTTACTTCTAACCACTCATCAACCTTTGAATTTGAGGGTAATTAGGTTTCAAAAATTATTGAATATTCGAAATAGCAATCACATCAACAACAAAAGATTCAGAATTAAAGCAAAGAAAGTAACACTGAACACCCTGAATATAATTTCTCGCCACTGCAATGACACTAAAACCTGCCTGGAAAGGCTTACTCCAATAAGCCCTTCCAGCAGCCTAAAACTAAAATTGAACAGTGACACCCAATTCAAACTTATCTAAGTTTCTGTCCGTATTCCAAATAGTTTTAAAGACATCACTGCCAAAGCTTGTGTACCTGAAGGTATTTTCTAAAATGGTAGTATAGGAGGCTTTTATCGCAACATTTTTATTGAGAAAGTGAGAGAAACCTACTCGATAATCACTATTTTCATCATAATCGACACCTAAAGAAGAATTTTTAGTAAAATAATAATTTGCAGCCGCTCGCCAATAATTATCCCACTCATTATCATTCAAATAATTAAATTCAAGCGACACATATTTATCACCACCAATTTTAGAAAAGTACTTTGAAGAAAAAATCTGCCAATCAAAAACAATATCAGTAGAAACATCAAACCCGACATAATCAGAATCATTCAATTGATAGTTATAACGAGCTTTTGCATATGTAGCCCCATCAGTATTGTAAATCTTCATTAAGAAATTAGATGTAAACAAATACCCCAGTGAAAATGTATTAAAGTTATCTCGCCCAAAAGTTGTCAGGTTACCACCAAACACAAATCCAGCTTTTGAAAAAAATTCTCCACCCAAGGCAAAGTCATCACTATTACCGTAACCTTTAGCACTATGGAAATAGGCCGCCGACAAACTACTAGCCTTATTAATAAACTCAAACTCGTTAAAAGGTCCCAGAGAGCTTTTTACAGAAAAATAATAAGTGGTTTCTGCAAAAAACTCATCCCTATCACCCTCATCAAAATCCAAGTCAGAGTAGCCGAAATTGGTGATCGAATTGTACTCTTCAGCGACAACGTCTAAAGCCACAAAAAATACAAACAAAAAAATAAAACCATATTTTTTCACACCAAACTCCTTTTTAAGGAAATCCATATTGAAGTCTTCAGCTGAGACCCAAGCTATTTAGAATGGTTCACAACAAATATAACTATCTCCACTGCATGCCACATTAATCAACATAATTTGATTTTTGGCACAAAAAAGTCAATTAGCATGAGGGTTTTAACCACATAAAAAACAAGAAACTTCAAAAATAGAGCCATCTCGGACCAACTCTCAAATCCGACAAAGGTTTAAGGTGACAAACTGACTGACAAAAGCTTATTAGCAAAAATTACCTCAAGGCACTTTGCGAGAACAAGCAACAAGAACTGAATTAAATTGAAATCGACAAATAAAGAATTAATTAATCATGTTTAGCCAGCTGGCACACCCACTATACAAATAATATAGAGCATTCTTTTTAGGTGAGGGTCCAACCAAGGAACTCTTAGAACTATTACAATTTTATAATACACGCAAGCAAACAGCTTAATCAGAACCTATATAAACTTATCGAAGCTCGACCAAAAATTCGAAACTTTGAATGCAGACACCATCACCCCATCCCCACCACACATAAACCTAAGAGGAAAAACGAATCCGCATAAATTCCATGCATCGAAATTAATTAGCACGCTTACTTTATATCAGCACCAATAAAGAAAAATATAATTAGCAAACATTTATATTTTTAAACTTATTATTTTAGAAAAGATCAGGTAGCGACCCTGAGCATTTATTTGACAGCAGAAAAATAGCAATCTGGAAGATTTTTTAATTTAAAAAAAATTTTATTAAATGCAATTTGGCTTCAAGAAATAAGGGTTATTTATAAAAGAAAGTTCACACTAGAAGACAGTCTGATTTTCTAGTGTGAACTAATCATAGCTTTTCAGCAAGGCACGAAAGCCTTAGCCACACGGGAGTTGGTCTCGCGCCCCAGCTGTTCAGAAATAAAGTTCCCAGCCTCTGCCAACAACTGCAAATCCACACCGGTTTCAATACCCATGCCATTGAGCATATAAAGCACATCCTCACTGGCAACATTACCGGAAGCGCCGCGGGCATAGGGGCAGCCGCCCAGGCCAGCTACGGCGGAATCTACTACTGCGACACCCATTTGCAGGGCCGCGTAGATATTGGCCAACGCCTGGCCGTAGGTATCGTGGAAATGCACAGCAAGTTTTTCCACAGGTACACGGGCCATCACCTGCTCCAGCATACGCTTGGCGGCTTCCGGGGTGCCGACACCGATGGTGTCGCCGAGGGAAATTTCGTAGCAACCCATTTCCAATAGAGCGGCACTAACCTCTGCCACTTTGGCCGGGTCAATATCGCCTTCATAGGGGCAACCAAGTACGCAGGATACGTATCCGCGCACGGGTATACCGTCTTGCTTGGCTTTTTCCACCAGTGGACGGAAGCGCTCCAGACTCTCAGCAATACTGCAATTAATATTTTTCTGGGTGAAGGCTTCTGAGGCCGCGCCGAATACGGCGACCTCATCCGCTTTGGCTTCTACTGCACGCTCGTAGCCTTTTAAATTTGGCGTGAGCGCACTGTAGATAACACCGTCTTTGCGCTGAATACCCGCCAGCACTTCCTCGCTGGCGGCCATTTGCGGTACCCACTTGGGGCTGACAAAGCTGCCGGCTTCAATAACCGACAACCCGCTAGCACTGAGTTTGTCTACCAAAGCGATACGGGTCTCCACAGAGATAGGCTGCTTTTCATTTTGCAGCCCATCGCGGGGCCCCACTTCGACGATTTTGACTTGCTTGGGCAATGTCATTATTGCTCCTCCCCGGCAAAATCCACCAACAGGCTGCCGCCATCCACCAGCTCACCTTCGGCGCAGAAGAACTGCTGCACGGTGCCGGCAGCTGGAGCCCGCAGGGTGTGTTCCATTTTCATGGCTTCCATGACCAGTAGCGGCTGGTCTTTTTCCACCGTTGAACCTGGCTCAACCAGCAGCGAAATTATGGTGCCGTTCATGGGGGCATCAAGACCGTGGGCCTGGTCATTGCTCTCGCCGATATCCGGTGGCAGCAACTTAAATTCCACCTGGGTGCCATCGATAAATACAGCACCGCCATCGCGGGTATCCACGGCGGAGAAACTCATGCGGCGGCCATCCACCAGCATCAAGTCGCGTCCCGGCAGCAGGCGAATGTCACCGCTGTTTTGTTCTTCAGGCAAGGCATCGCAAGTCCAGCGCAGGCTATCGCCCTCCGCAACAAAGCGAATTTGAGCGTGCTGACCACGGTAGTCCACCGTCTGGGTGCGACTGCCAGCCAGAGCATTGCGCCAGTTATCACCGTTGTGCCAAGGGGAGAAAGGATCCCGCTGCGGTGCGCTGTTGCGCAGATCGCGTTCTTCACGCTGCTGCAAATAACCTCCAATAGCAGCGCATTTCAGCGGCGTCAGTGTCTGCTCCTGATGCAGTACTTCCGCCTCGTAGTCCTCGATAAAGTGCGTCGAAATACAACCGCTGGCAAATGCCTGATGATTGATCACTCGGCGCAGGAATTCGATATTGTGACGCACACCGGCAATCTGATAATCACGCAATGCGCGATCCAGTTTGGCCAGGGCTTCTTTGCGGGTGCGGCCGTGGCAGATCAATTTGGCGATCATCGGGTCGTAATGCACACTGATTTCATCGCCGGTCTGCACACCGGTGTCCACCCGCACGCCCTCGCCTTCCGCCGGGGGCTGGTGACGCACCAATACGCCGGTTGCCGGCAGGAAATCATTGTCCGGGTCCTCGGCGTAGATACGCACTTCCATGGCGTGGCCGTTGATCTGCAGCTCATCCTGGCTCATGGGCAGGGTATCGCCAGCGGCAACTGACAACTGCCAGGCCACCAGGTCCTGGTCGGTGATCATTTCCGTCACCGGGTGCTCTACCTGCAAACGGGTATTCATTTCCATAAAGTAGAAGGCACCGCTGGCATCCAGCAGGAACTCCACCGTGCCGGCACCCACGTAACCAATCGCGTGGGCCGCGCGCAGGGCCGCTTCACCCATGCGGGCGCGCAGCTCCGGAGTCATGCCCGGTGCGGGAGCTTCTTCCACTACTTTTTGATGGCGGCGCTGCACCGAGCAATCCCGTTCAAACAGGTAGACACCGTTGCCCTGCTGATCGCAGAACACCTGGATTTCCACATGGCGGGGACTCACCACATAGCGCTCCAGCAGCATGATGTCGTCGCCAAAGGCATTCATGGCCTCACGCTTGGCTGCAGCTAATGCTTCGTGGAATTCATCGGCGCTGTCGACACGGCGCATGCCCTTACCACCACCACCGGCAGCGGCTTTCAGCAATACCGGGTAACCGATGCGATTGGCATGGCCTTCCAGCAGCTCTTCATTTTGGTTTGTGCCGTGGTAACCAGGCACCAGGGGCACATTGGCCTCTTCCATAATACGTTTGGCGGCGGACTTGGAGCCCATCGCCTCAATCGCCCCGGTGGGCGGGCCAACAAAAATAATGCCGGCGCTATCGCAAGCGCGGCAAAACTCGGCATTTTCCGACAGGAAGCCGTAACCCGGATGGATGGCATCGGCACCAGTCTGCTTGGCAGCACCCAATACCTTGTCGATATTCAGATACGAATCCCTGGCCGGGGCCGGGCCCAGGTGTACCGCTTCGTCCGCCATCTGCACATGCAGGGCGTCGGCATCCGCATCGGAATAGACAGCAACGGTGGCCACCCCCAGGCGGCGGGCGGTTTTGATAATACGGCAGGCAATTTCGCCGCGATTAGCTATTAACAGTTTGCGAATCATAAAATTATCCTTCGCCACCATTCATCCACTTGGGTGCGCGCTTTTCCAAAAACGCACTCAACCCTTCCTGTCCTTCCGGCGATACACGCACGGCAGCGATCAGCGCGCTGGTCTGGCCCTGCAATTCATCGTTGATAACCCGGTTGGACATGGACATGGCCAGTTGCTTGGCCATGGCGACCGCTTTGGGGCCATTATCGGCAATGGCATTCACTAATTTCTGCACATGCAGGTCCAGGTCGCCCTCGGCGCAGACTTCGGATACCAAGCCCATCTGTTCTGCGCGCTCGGCGGAGAAGCGCTCCGCAGTGACAAAGTAACGGCGCGCGCGGCGGGTGCCGATCGCATTGATGACATAGGGGCTGATGGTAGCGGGCAGCAAGCCAATTTTGACTTCCGACAAACAAAAGCTGGCGCGCTCAGAGGCCACGGCCATATCACAGCAGCTCACCAGGCCCACTGCCCCGCCAAAAGCGGCGCCCTGTACTCGTGCAATAGTGGGAGCAGGGAAAGTGTCAAGCTTGTACAGCATGGCAGCAAGCGCGGCCGCGTCGCGGCGGTTTTCCTCTTCTGAATAAGTCGCCATGCGCTTCATCCAGTTGAGATCAGCTCCGGCAGAAAAGCTCTTGCCATTGGAAGCCAGTACCAACACACGAACAGCGGGATTTTGCGCCAGGGTGTCGAAGGTGGTGGCCAGTTCGTGAATCAGTTCATCATCAAAAGCGTTGTGGATTTCCGGCCGGTTCAGGGTGACCGTGGCCACGCCCTCGCTATCCACTTCGCACAGCAATTTATCGCTCATTGTTATTCCTCGATTGGGGCGTTTCTCTCTAGCGGCATCGGGGTAGCCCGCGGCACCGCAACCACGGTTCCTTACATACGGAACACGCCGAACTTGGTCTCTTCCGGCTCTTTGTGGCTGGCCGCCGCCAGGCACAGACCGAGCACGCGGCGGGTATCCGCCGGATCGATAACGCCGTCATCCCACAAGCGCGCGGAGGCGTAGTAGGGGTGCCCCTGGTGTTCGTAGTTATCCACAATCGGCTGCTTAAACTGGCGCTCTTCCTCTTCGCTCCAGGATTCACCCCGGGCGGCCATCTGGTCGCGCTTCACCTGGGCCAATACGCCAGCAGCCTGTTCACCCCCCATAACCGAGATGCGCGCATTGGGCCACATAAACAGGAAGTTGGGGTCGTAGGCGCGGCCACACATACCGTAGTTACCGGCGCCGAAAGAGCCGCCGATGAGGATGGTAATTTTGGGCACCTTGGCGGTAGCGACAGCGGTCACCATCTTGGCGCCGTGTTTGGCGATGCCGCCCGCCTCATACTGTTTGCCCACCATGAAACCAGTGATATTTTGCAGGAAAACCAATGGAATCTTGCGCTGCGCACACAGCTCAATAAAGTGCGCGCCCTTCTGTGCACTCTCCGCAAAGAGGATGCCGTTGTTGGCAACAATTCCCACCGGATAGCCCTGGATACGGGCAAAACCGGTTACCAGAGTGGTGCCGTACAACGCTTTAAATTCATCGAACTCGGAGCCGTCCACAACCCGCGCGATAATCTCGCGCACGTCAAACGGCTGGCGCGAATCTTTAGGCACCACACCGTAAATATCTTCCGGTGGATAAATCGGCTCCACCGGCTTTTGGATATCCAGGCCGGGATTTTTGATACGATTCAGGCGCGCTACAGAGCGACGCGCCAACTGCAGCGCATGTACATCGTTATTGGCGTAGTGATCGGAAACCCCGGAAGTGCGACAGTGTACCTCGGCACCACCGAGTTCCTCCGCGGAAACCTCTTCACCGGTGGCCGCTTTCACCAGGGGCGGGCCCGCCAAGAAGATGGTGGCCTGCTCTTTCACCATAATGGATTCGTCTGCCATGGCCGGCACATAGGCTCCACCGGCGGTGCAGCTCCCCATAACCACCGCGATCTGCGGAATATTCTGTGCAGACAGGTTGGCTTGGTTAAAGAAGATGCGACCGAAGTGCTCACGGTCTGGGAAAACATCGTCCTGGCGCGGAAGATTGGCACCACCGGAATCCACCAGGTAAATACACGGCAGATTGTTCTGTTCGGCAATGGTCTGCGCGCGCAGATGTTTCTTTACCGTGAGCGGGTAATAGGTACCGCCTTTTACCGTGGCATCGTTGGCGACGATGACACAAGGCTGGCCAGAGACGGTGCCGATGCCGGTAATAATACCCGCAGCCGGGACATCTTCACCGTAAACCTCATGAGCGGCCAACTGGGAAAATTCCAGGAAGGGGCTACCCGGATCGAGCAGCGCATCGATACGGTCCCGCGGCAATAATTTTCCTCGCGCCAGGTGTTTTTCCCGTGCGCGCTCGCCGCCGCCCTGGGCGATGGCTTCCACTTTTTCGCGCAGGTCTGCCACCAGCGCCTGCATCTGCTCGCGGTTTTCGCCAAAGGCGGCATCGCGCGTATTTATTTTGCTCTGCAACTGATTCATAAAGTCCGATTCACTTTCCCGGAGAAAAGACCTCTACGGAGCGCGGCTTACCGCCGTAATGTCCGTGGAGACAGCTGCCGCCGACAGGCGCCGGCAGCGAGAAGAAATGCCCAGCCTTAGCGGGTCTCGTTAAACAGCTCGCGACCAATCAGCATACGACGCACTTCAGAAGTGCCCGCGCCGATTTCGTAGAGCTTGGCATCGCGCAGCAGGCGACCGGTGGCGTACTCGTTGATGTAGCCATTGCCGCCCAGAGTCTGGATAGCCTGCAGGGCCATCTGGGTTGCGCGCTCTGCAGTAAACAGGATTACTGCGGCGGCGTCCTTGCGCGAGTCCTCACCGCGATCACAGGCACGCGCCACGGCGTAGAGGTAAGCACGGCTGGCATTCAGGTCGGCATACATATCGGCGATCTTGCCCTGCATCAGCTGGAATTCACCAATAGCCTTGCCGAACTGCTTGCGCTCGTGAATATAGGGAACCACCACATCCAGGCAGGCCTGCATAATACCGACAGGGCCACCGGAGAGAATGGTGCGCTCGTAGTCGAGACCGCTCATCAAAACGCGTACGCCGCCGTTCAACTCACCGAGAATATTTTCTTCCGGCACTTCACAGTCTTCGAACACCAGCTCACAGGTGTTGGAACCGCGCATACCCAGCTTGTCGAGTTTCTGCGCCTGAGAGAAACCGGCAAAGCCGCGCTCAACGATAAATGCAGTGATACCACCGGAGCTGATGCCCGGCTCAGTGCGCGCGTAGATCACATAGGTATCGGCATCGGGGCCGTTGGTGATCCACATTTTATTGCCGTTCAAAACAAAGCGATCACCGCGCTTTTCCGCGCGCAGCTGTAGGCTCACAACATCGGAACCGGAGTTGGGTTCACTCATGGCCAAGGCGCCTACATGTTCACCGGAACACAGCTTGGGCAGGTACTTGAGCTTCTGCTCGCGGGTACCATTTTTGCGAATCTGGTTTACACACAGGTTGGAGTGGGCACCGTAGGACAAGCCCACAGAAGCGGAGGCGCGAGAGATTTCTTCCATGGCCACAGCGTGTGCCAGGTAACCCATATTAGAACCGCCGAACTCCTCTTCCACGGTCATACCCAGAAGGCCCAGCTCACCGAATTTTTTCCACATATCGGCGGGGAACAGGTTGTCTTCATCAATCTGCGCCGCGCGCGGGGCCAACTCCGCCTGGCAGAACTTGTAGACCATGTCGCGGAGCATATCGATGTCTTCACCGAGACCGAAATTCAGGGTTGGATAGGAGGTATTCATAATGGCTCCAATAATTATTAGAAAAGTCTTTTAAACTGACGGCACCTGCAACCACTCGATACATCGGGTGACACGCTAAACCTCTGCGGGTCACAGGCTTTCGCAAGCGCCTGTCGAAATTTTTAACCGGTGAACTAGGGGCTTTCCTCGTTGCGGCTCTTTACCAAAGCCGCTTGTGCACGGGCTTCGGCTTCACCAAGTTCCCCCATCAGGCTCTCAATATCCCGCAACTGCTGCTGCAACTGTGCCCGCTTCTGCGCTATACGCTCCAGCAGGCGCTGTAACTGCTCTACATTGCCATGAGCGGGGTCGTACATATCGATAATCTCGCGGCTCTCATCGAGGGAAAAACCCAGGCGCTTGCCGCGTAAAATCAGCTTTAAGCGCACCCGTTCTTCGGGGCTGTAGACACGGGTCTGACCATGCCGCTCCGGTTTGAGCAGGCCCTTATCCTCATAGAAACGGATGGCGCGGGTGGTTATCTCAAACTCCCGCGCCAGCTCCGAAATACTGTAACTCTGGGGCTCTACGATGCTGGCTTTGGCTTTCATAAGTACTTCCTCGAGACGCAACAGAGCCTAACAAGAGTTTACGTTGACGTAAACGTAAAGCAAACGCCAAAAAATAACTGCGAGGGGCTATTCAGTCATTAACCCATCGCAGTAATCGTATGGGAGGGATCAGACGCCCAACAGCTGTTGCAACTGATTATCGAGCAGCTTTTGATAGGAGGGTGTAAGGCCTGTGATTTCCAGAGCCCAGCCAGCACCATGGTGCTCAATACGCCCAGCCAGAGAGCTATCCTCCAGCAACTCAGGATGTAAAAACAAACCACGCGATTGGTTTAGTAGCTGTTCAGCAGAAAAATCTGGCGTGCTTGGCTCACAAGGCGCTACCGCCAGGGCCAACTTCAAACCGGTAGCGCGGCTGACACTCTGCATCTCCCGCAGCAACAGGCCACAGCAGACCGCACGAAACGCCGAATCGGCGCCAGAAAACCCCAAACCTACTTGCGGCCCTGCACAACTCAATGGATGGGCACCGTAGATCCTACGCAGCAACTGCATACGCCCATCCAATTCCCGCTGAATGCCTTCGAGCGCACTGCGACTCAATTGGTTGGTCAACTGAGCCCAATTCAATGGCCGCAGGTACAGGCCTATAGAGTCTTGCTTTTGCTCGGGAAGATCCGCAGAGGAAAGAGGCTCTTCCGCTGGCAAACTGCGCTGCGCGGAAAAACCCCCTGTCATCAGTGCCGCCACTGCACTAAATGGCAGGGCAAACACCAGCGTCAGTAATAAGCTGGCCCAGGGAAAGTTGACGTCTGCACCAGGAATCAGGGCTACGGTAACATTGCCAGCGATACTGTCATGCAGCACTACCGGCACACTGATGGTCTCGCCACTCTTCAGATCACCAACTTCCGCCAGGCTATTGGATTCCACATCCTCAACAGCAACACCGCTGATAGCGGGCAATTCCAGCAGCTGCCTGGCCAACAGCTGCATACTGATACGATCATCGGCAACAATACGCTCCAGGCTCTGCCCGGCGAGAAAACTGGCCGCAACCTGCGCAGAGGCCCGGTCTCTCTCCACCGCATCGGCATGGCGCTGCGCATAGTAATGACCGAGAGCCACACTGCAGAACAGCGCCAGTATCAGCCAGATCATCGCAGCCAGCAGACGTTGGCGGGTACGTTTAGATAAACGCGCAAACTGCTCTGGCAACCTGCGCAGAAGGGAAATCATCGATACAGACATAAATACGGCTTTAATACCTTGCCTTGTTTTTTATTACCTTGCGTTTTTGGAACTCTCCACGGCCAAGGGCCCTGGCGCAATTTTATCCTCACAAAGCGCGAATAATACGCAGTGTAATTTCCTGTGCCGTTGGTCGATCCCGCAACAAAATAGTTCCACACAGGATTTTTTAATTTGTAAGTAAATAAGCGGGCCCAACCTGCGGCGCTGATTTTAACGAAGATTCCCGCTAGAGCTATAATGCGTCGCTTATTGAATAAATTGGGGACCTTCGCTATGGGCGTCGAGACTAAAGCACAAGAATTTCATCTGCCCCTGGCGCAAATTACCCAGTCACACTTCGACTGTTCTGTGCGCTACCTCACCTATAGCGGCGGCCATGCACTGCTGGGGTTGGAATACGACAATACAGCCCCCTTTTTGGACGCCGTCAGTTGCCAATTGAATTTACCCAGCGCGATACCATCAGACGTGCAATCGCCCTGGTGCCTGACCTTCCTAAGCCCAGCAGCCACCCTGTCACAACTGCAGCGCCTGCTGGATTTTTGTGCTGAGCAACACTGGCATATTGATGTCATCGACACCCTAGCCCACCGGCACAAGTGCACGGTCATCCGCTTTCAGTTCAGCGCTGAACTGGAGTTTTCCCCGGCACGTTTTGCCTGCCTACAACTGGCCGAAGCAATCGGAGCCGATCTGGTCTTGCAGGCGGGCATCAGTCAGAGAGTACCGGCACTGGCTGGCTTCGATATGGATTCCACTCTGATCGATGCCGAGGTTATCGACGAGCTAGCCAAGATTACCGGAATCGGCGACCAGGTGGCGGCCATCACTGCGGCCGCCATGCGCGGCGAATTGGATTTTCGCGATAGTTTCAAAAAGCGTATGGCGTTGCTAAAAGGTTTTTCCGAACAGCGCCTGGCAGAAATCGCCAGGCAACTGCCACTAAAAGATGGGGCGCAAAACCTGTTGCACTGCCTGCGCAAACTCGGCTGCAAAACGGTCATTTTGTCCGGCGGTTTTACCTACTTCGCCAATTTCCTACAAAGGGAACGCCTGGCTGTTGACCTGATATACGCCAATGAACTGGAGTTTGCCGAAGGCGCGCTCACCGGTGAAGTGATAGAGCCTATCGTGGACGGAATGCGCAAGCGGTTATTGCTGGGGGAAACTGCAAAGGAGATGGGAGTGCCGCTGGAAAAAGTGGTTGCCGTTGGGGATGGGGCAAACGATATCCCCATGTTGAACCTGGGTGCCCTGGGTATCGCCATACATCCGAAACCCAAAGTCCGCAGGGAGGCGCCGCAAGCTATCACTCTATTTGGACTAGATGCGGCGCTTTACCTGTTCGGTCTCAACGACCAGCAAATTGCCGAATTGGGACAGCCTTCTTAAAGGTGTCCCAAAAAAGGTTTATATCACCGCGTGTGGGAAGGGGAATGAGCGCGGCTTAGTGTTATCCGAGCAGGCACTGGGTTCATACTCGCAGCCTGCTGCCAAAAGGCTGAGAAAAGCCAATATTAAAATCCGCCTGTACATAGGTACCTCCCTTTGCCTAAATGGATTTTTATTCGAGCAGCAGGGTACGCAATGGGTTCCGTTTTGAACAGCAGTTTAATGATTTTTATGCCAGAAAATTGACGTAAAATTCTTTCTTTTGTACCAGTTTGTTCAGCTTTGCTACACAACCGATTACACAGGCCTTTTTTAGCATTGCGCGCCAGCCAAACCCAACCCGAAACCAGCTGTAGCAGATTCATTGAGTTAATCTTGGCAAGAGGAAAAACGGGCAGATAAAGCTAGGGAAAGCTTGTAGCTGGCCAGTGTTGCGCTGGCAACAACCAGTATGGAGAGTGGCGATTCTGGTGCACAGCACCAAAATCGCACAAGTGTCTAAGGCCGAGCTAGCCTTCTTTTTTACCGTAGATTACCAGGCTGTTCACTTTTACCGTCAGCGGGTGATACCCCACCTTGGCGCGTTCAAAAATACGCGCTGCCACATCCTGTTTGCCGGTTTCAACCATATTGCGGTATAGCGGGCGCAGGAACTTGTTGCGGCCGATGCTGGTAAGGAAGTTTTCCAGGCGATTGAATGCCGGCTCGTAGTCGTTGCGCACGGCAATCATCAGCCAGCTAAAGGCCACTTCGTTATTGCGGGATTGGGTCAGGCCAAAGGCGCTGTCCAGTTCCTTCAATTGCGTTTCAGTCAACTTTTCCGGCATACCGTCGAGGAAATACTTCCACTGGTGGAAGGTCCAGCCCTTGGTGTCGATATCCTTCGCTGCCAATTTGCCGTCCAACCACTGTTGACGCACTGGGTCCAACTTGCTGAAGGCATCGGACTGCGGGTGCGGCGCACCTTCAGGAATACCCGGCTCGAAAATCCACTGGTGAATGCGCTCGCGATCCAACTTATCGGCGTGCTCAACCAACAAGGTCTTGTCGAGGTACTTAACGAAATCCTCGGTGGTAATGCTCTGGAAGGAGAAGTGGTTGAAGTACTCCATCAGGAAGCGGTCGAAAGCTTCGCGGCCCACTTTCTGTTCCAATTCGTACAGGAACAGAGAGCCTTTTTCATAGGGGATATTGGAGAAGACTTCATCGGGATCACGGCCGCGCAGGTCGATCGCCATAATCTCATCGCGGGGCTCTTTATCGGCCAGATCCGCTTGCAGGTCGTCATAGCCCAGGGCCATTTCCATCTGATAGCGCTCATCGCCGTAGACGAACTGCATGATGCGGTTGGTCAGGTAGGTGGTGAAGCCTTCATTCAGCCACAGGTCGCGCCAGCTGGCATTGGTCACCAGGTTGCCGGACCAGGAGTGGGCCAATTCGTGGGCAATCAGGGCTACCAGGCTCTTATCGCCGGCAATCACCGTCGGAGTGATAAAGCTCAGGCGCGGGTTTTCCATACCGCCGAAGGGGAAGCTGGGCGGCAGAATCAGCAGGTCATAGCGGTCCCAGTGGTAGGGGCCATACGCCTTTTCGGTCACTTCCAGCATGGATTCGGTATCGGCAAACTCCGCCGCTGCAGATTCCAGCATGGAAGGCTCGGCGTAAACACCGGTGCGCTCACCCATGGGCTTAAACTGCAGGTCGCCTACTGCCAGGGCAATCAGATAAGAGGGAATGCGCTGGGGCATTTCAAATTCGTAAACGCCATCTTTAACCGCCTGCGGATCGTTGTTCGCACTCATTACCGCACGCAGTTCTTTCGGGGTGCGAACGGTAGCGTTGTAGGTGATACGAACTTTCGGGGAATCCTGCAGCGGGATAAAGCTGCGCGCGTGAATCGCCTGGGCCTGGGTAAACAGGAACGGATGCTTCTTGCCCGCGGTCTGCTGCGGTTCCAGCCACTGAACGCCAGAGGCGCCCGGCGCTGTACGGTAGCGGATAGTAATGCTGTCGGCCTCTTCCGGCAGCTCGATATTCAGCGGAGTGCCCAGGTGGCTGTCTTTCTCACCCATGGAGAACTTCACCGGCGTGCCATTGGCCGATACAGAAACCACTTCCAGCTCGCGAGTATCGAGCACCATCGGCAGGTTCTTATCGTTGAGGCGTTTGAAGTCCAGCTTGGCTTCGCCCTCGAGTACCTTGCGGGAGAAGTCGACAGTCAGGTCCAGATCCAGGTGCTGCACCTGGTAGTCATTGCTATTGGCGAAGGAGTGATAATCCACACCGGATTGCGGCGCCTTTTCTGCAACGCTTTTCTTCTCGATCACCGCAGCCGCTTTTACCGGCGTATCGGCGCTGTCAGCTTCGACCTTGGTCGGTTCATTCTTGGAACAACCTGAGGCTACGGCGAGGCCGCCGACGATCAGGCTGGTGCATAGTAAACGGGGCAACATGGGTCTACTCCCTGGGTTCAGCTTTTCAATTTGCGCCACAGGATACCCGAGAGTACGCGCTTGCGGAACGACAGCGGGAAAGACCATTGCTGGATACCGGTCACAATGAAGGGGTACAGCGTACCGCCAGTGAAGATCGTACTCTCAGGGGCAATAAAAATAGACATATGTCTCAACTTATCGGTTGGCGGACGAATTTGCCGACTAATCCGCACCTACAACACAAAAATCCCCCCATCAATTAACAAAGCCTTCACTTTCCCTATTCAGACTGCGGGCCCTCTAAAACAAGCACATAAGGAGAGCCCCATGTCACTATCCCGGAGGCGGTTTCTACAATTTTCCGGCGCCGGCCTGGCATCGCTGCCACTGCTGAAAGCCTATGGTGCTGGCCTGCAGCCATTCCAGCACGGCGTAGCCAGCGGAGATCCCCTAGCGGATCGCGTTATTCTGTGGACCAGGATCACCCCCTCCGATGATCCCGCCTTCCAGTCCATGGTGCCCTATAGCTGGCAGATCGCACTGGACCCGGAAATGGTCATGGTGGTTAACAGTGGCAGTGGTCTCACCGGCCCAGAAGTGGATTACACCATCAAGGTGGACGCCTCAGGACTGCAGGCAGGCACTAGTTACTATTACCGTTTCTACTCCAACGGTATCGATTCGCCGATCGGCCGCACCCGCACCCTGCCCACCGGCCATGTAGAGCGCCTGCGCTTCGCCGTTACCAGCTGCTCCAATTACCCGATGGGCTACTTCAATGTGTATCGCGAGATCGCCCTGCACGCCGATCTGGATGTGGTACTGCACCTGGGCGACTACATCTATGAATATGGTCCCGGTGGTTTTGGCACCGGTAGCGGCCTCGGACGCGAGCCAATTCCCGCCAAGGAAATGGTGGATATTCAGGACTATCGCCAGCGCTACGCACAATATCGCTCAGACCCCGATCTACAGGAAGTCCACCGCCAGCACCCGTTTATTTGCGTATGGGACGACCACGAAACCACCAACAATGCCTGGGCCGGTGGTGCGGAGAACCACAACCCCCAAGACGGCGAAGGCGAATGGGCGGTGCGCCGCTCTGTGGCAAACCAGGCCTACTTTGAATGGATGCCAATCCGCGATAACGGCATCCTCGATTTATTTGGTGACAAGGCCATTTACCGCAGCTTCCGCTTTGGCAACCTGATGGATTTGATGATGCTGGATACGCGAATTGCCGCGCGTGACGAGCAGGCCAATTGGTTCGACCAGAAGACCGCCGATAATCCCGATCGCAGTATCCTCGGCGCACAACAGGAGCAATGGTTGCACAGCGGCCTGACGCAATCCCAAGCGGACGGTGTGCGCTGGCGGGTACTGGGGCAGCAAGTGATGATGGCGCAACTGACTCTGGCCAAAGATCTGTCGATCAATATGGACCAATGGGATGGTTACACCGCCTCCCGCGAGCGCCTGTTCAATCACATCAGCAACCACAATATCGACAATTTTGTCGTGCTCACCGGAGATATCCACAGCTCCTGGGCCTGGGACCTGGCCAGTAATCCATTCAATATTCTCGAGTACGGTCGCCTAACCGGCCGCGGTGCCCTGGGCGGCGAGTTTGTCACCCCGGGAGTGACCTCCAGCTTCCTGGACAAGTCCCATTTAACTGATGTAGCCGCCATCGCCATGGATGGACTGATTCCTCATCTGAAGTGGGTTGACGTAACCCAGCGCGGCTACCTGCTGATGGATGTATCCCACTCTCGCACCAAAGCCCACTGGTACCATGTGGATACTGTCACCAGTAAGAGTTACAACACCAACCTGGCGCGAATCTATAAGCAAAAGGCCGGCGCCAACCACATACAAAGAGCCTGGAGTGAGAGTAGTGCTCCCGCGGAAGTGCCTGCACCGGCTCCAGGCTATGCCACTCTGGCGCGCAACGCCATTGCTGCCCTGCGCAGCCGCTATCAGGTTTAAGCGGCATAAAAAAACCGCGCGGCCCATCGAGTCGCGCGGTTTTCTCCCGCCAATTAAGAGCCGGATCAATCCAGGCTAAAGTCGAAATTCATCTCATCTGCCGGAGCCTGCACATAGTAGCCCTGGATATAGTCAGTGCCGGTTTGCCAAAGAGTGGGCAACATGCTGGCCTGCTCGATATGGGGCACGATCACCTTGGTATTCGCCTCACCCAGGCGCTGTACCAACCCTGCAAGGGTGTCGCTACTCTCGCCCTCGTCCTGCACTTCGCGCACAAATGACGGGTCGATCTTGGCGATATCCACCTTCACATGCTCCAGCGCCTTAAACGGATTCAGGCCGGTACCGAAGTGACAGACTGAAACACGACAGCCGATCTGCTGTACCTGGGTCGTGAAGTCCCGCGCAGCGTGTAAATTGCTGGTGATATCCTCCTGGCGCAACTGAAAAACCACCGAGGCGGGTATCAACTTGGCGGCCTTGAAGGCCACCCCCAGCCAGGCCGGCAGGCTGTTGTCGAGTAGTGAGGCGGTAGTGAGGTGCAACAACAGCGACACCTCCTTGCCCTCGGCCCTGGCGGCGGCCGCGGCCTTGATCGCGGTAAGGATCACCCAGCGATCCATCTTTGCCGACAGCCCCGCATCACCCAGTTCCTGCAGAAAAGCCAGCGGCGCCAGTTCCTCTTTTTCATCAAGCATACGTACTAATACCTCGTACATCTGCTCGCCGGTGCCCTGCAGACTCAGGATCGGCTGGTACAGTAGCTTGAGGTTGCCCGCTTCCAGCGCCTGCACCACTCGGGCACGGTGATAGGTACCGGCATCGGCACTGTTTTCGGTATCCGGCTCATAAAGGGCAAAAGCACCGCCCTGAGCGTCTTCGCCGAGGGCCTGTTTATGGGCCGTTTGTGCCTGCTCCAGCACTTGCTGGGAGCCACTGGAAGCCTCGCTCAGTAATGAAATCCCAATCGAGGCGGTCACCTGCTGGGTCTTGCCGGCGGCATCGAAGATAGTGTCTGCAATTCGTTTGAGTATGTCTTTAGCGCGCAGCTCGATACTATCCGGCGTGGTATCGGAGCTCAGCAGGCAGAAACTGTCATCACTGTAACGTGCTAGAGTATCACCGCTGCGCTGGCAGCCCTGTAATAATTCTGCCATGGCTTTCTGCAGTGCGTCGGCACCAGCCACACCCACAACTTTTTGCACCTCCTCAGCAAAGCGATCCACCTGAATAAACATTAAGCCACCGGTGCGATGTGAATCCGCCGAAGCCTTGATGGTGGAGTCCAGTAGCTGCAAAAAATGCTGGCGGTTATATAGGCCAGTGAGAGGGTCCCGATTTTTAATATCGCTGAGCTGGGCTTCCAGCTGTTCAGTATCGCCGCGACGACTGGCAATGCGCACTTGCAAACAGCGCTCATCCTCGTAGGTGGTGCTGAGCACCTCGGCACGGGTGGGCAGGGGATCGCCATTCACTGTTCTGGCGGTAAACCGCCACTCTTTGGCCTCGACCTCATTGTTGTCGATGGCGCAGCGCTTGAGAAATTCCCGTGCGCCTTCCTGCTCATTTTCCGCCAACATATCGATCAGCGGTTGATATTCAATATCCTCACCAGTTTCATAGCCGAAACGCTCGGCAAAGGAATCGTTGGCATATACCAGTAGGCCGTCGGAGACATAGGCTATGGCATCTTTGGAGCTGTCGAGTAATTCTTTAGCCCGCTTGAGTGTGGCGTGATAGCGACGGTCGTGTAGCCGCGCCTGGCGGCGGTTTTCGAGAGCCGACATCTCGCGCTGGATCACCAACAATAGGTGTTGATCTTCATCCACCGTCACCACGTCCCTGGCGCCCAGTTTCAGCCCTTCAACCACCGGCTGAGAGCCACTGCGCTCACTCAGCAGAATCACCGGAATATCTTTTTGCAGTTTACTGATAGTGCGTAGAGTTACTGCTGGAGGAACCTGAGTACTACCTTCTGAGGCAATCACTAGGTCCCAGGTTTTATCTTGCAGCAAGCGGGTAAAAACCGCTTCATTAGCGACATGCTGGGCACGATTGGGCCTGCCTGCATTATGCAACATGCTCACCAGGCGCTGTGCCTCTGAAGGCATATCGTGAATCAGAAGGAGTCGGATAGTGTCGTTGCTATTCATTATTTGCTCTATTTATTCAGGGCAGCGCACCGCAACCCCATGCGGTAGTTTAGGGGGCCCCTGTGGTGGCATACAAGAGCACATCTGGGTGGTACGCGTGATTCAAGTCACACTATTCTTCCTGCCAAAAACACGCCCGAGAGTATTTTTTTGCGAATAAGTAATCACTGAGCAGGCCGGCAGCTGCTTTTCTGGCCCGCGGGCTGTGCGGCGCAATTAATCGGCAGCCACTATATATGTAGGCTCTGCCGTGTATTTAGCACAGATCAATTTGACGCCATTTTTCTAACCTCTGCCCCTCAGGATTTTTATTAATCGACTTTAGAAGGTTTGACGCAAGCCTCTATTGGCGACTTGGAAGCGACACCCGGCACTTCTCGCACCAGCTTCGGCACCAAATAACCCGGTAAGCGCCGGCGCAATTGCTCAACGATTTCCACTGCCACGCTATCACTCACTTCGAAGTGGGCCGCACCGTTGACCCTGTCCAACTGATGCAGGTAATAGGGCAACACACCCGCATCAAACAGGGTTTCGCTGAGGGCCTCCAGGGCTTCGCAGCTATCATTGACGCCGCGCAGCAACACCGCTTGATTTAGCAGAGTCACTCCCGCTTCGCGTAACCTGAGCAGGGCCCCACGCACCTCAGCATCAATTTCGTTAGCGTGATTGCAGTGCATAACCAACACTGGCTTCAGGCGCGACTGGCTGAACCAGGACAGCATCTCATCAGTAATGCGGCTAGGCGCCACAATGGGTACACGACTGTGCACGCGCAATTTATTTAGATGGGGGATCTGTGCCAGCTCACCGGCGAGCCAACCGAGTTGGCGATCATTCAATACCAGTGGATCGCCACCGCTCAAAATCACCTCGCGCAACTCTGTGTGTGCGCGCACATAATCAAGCGCTGCAGACCACTGTTTGCGATTCAAATGGTTATCGCCGTAGGGAAATTCCCGGCGAAAGCAGTAACGACAATTTACCGCGCACTGTCCCGCCGCAATAAACAGCAGGCGACCGTGATATTTATGTACCACCCCCGGCAGTGGATTCGCCTCAGCTTCTTTTAGCGGGTCTGCACTATAACCCGCTACTACTTCCAACTCTGCAGCGCCGGGCAAAACCTGCAACAACAGCGGATCATTTGGGTCGGCAGGGCGTATACGGCGGAGAAACGGGCGCGGTACCCGCAAAGCAAACTTGTCATTGGCCCGTTGCGCCCAAGGCATCTGCGCCGGGTCGAGCTGCAGCAACCGGATCAACTCTTCGGGATCAGTGATCAAGTCTGAAAGTTCATCCTGCCAGCGGCGGGCTTCGGAGATGTCGATCATTTCGCTGTCGACGGCTGGGGATTTCGCCATAGGAATACGCACGGAAGGGAGCAACACTAAAAGAAGCCATTGTACCAGAAGCTGCCCCCAGCACAGACGCTCCAGGTATTCGGCCTACCAAGCCTGATAGCGGTACCCAAAAGGCGGAAAACTGCCGATCTAAGTTACCGAGCCAAAACCAATAAAACCACACAGTCACAATGGCTTTAAAGCCAATTAATATCGGGTTCAGTCAGGCCCACACCCTGAATTTCAGTAACAAGGAGTGTAAACCAAGCCTGTGCCAAATATTTTTTCTCTCACAATTATTCAACTTTGTCACATAAACAACGAAAAAAAATCGACAAAAAAATAAACGCCACACTGATCTTTAGATTAGAAAATCTCAATATCGCCCTTTCAACATAGGCGCACAGCCTGCGCTGTAAGCGAAGTAACGACTTCACTACCACCAAGGTAAAAAATCACTCCGAATCAATAAAAGTTGTTACTAACAAAAAAATAACTGCCAGCATAAAAATATTACTACTCATACAAATTTCCTTAGGAAAATCTTCACAATTCCCCCATTCACAACAGGGTTAATACGGTGTTAATTTAACCAAAGACAAAGCGATAATAACCTTGTCTTTCTTGAATTCAGTGCACTCGAATTTCAATAAAAAAATAAACCGGACATCTTCCTCGTCCAATAAAAATGGAATTACATAAAGGAATAATTCGATGGAAATGCAGCTTGAGTTACTTGAGGCAAATAAAGATTTACTGATTGAGCAAACTCGTGCTCACCCATTCCTCAAGCGCTGCCGCGATGGCTCTATAACCATGGAAGAGCTGAAAATTTTCCTGGTCCAACAGGGAATTTACAGCAGCTACTTCGTGCGTTATCTGTGTGCGATGATGGCCAACCTCCCCAGTAATCAAGAAGTACATGAGCTGGCTGAAAACCTGATGGAAGAACTGGGTTTGGAACCCGACAGCCCCAAGCCCCACGCTGAGATTTACCGCGAGACTCTCGAGCATTTTGGTCTGAGCTTGGAAAATGCAGAAATTCTGCCGGGCACCCAGCACCTGATCGACACTATGTTCCAGCACTGCCGCGACCTGCGTGCCAGCTCGGGACTGGGCGCACTCTGCCTGGGCGCAGAGGCACTGGTACCGGACCTTTATAGCGATATCGTAGCCGGCTTCCGCGCCCGCGGCGTGGCAGACGAACAGTTAACTTTCTTTTTGCTGCATATCGAGTGCGACGACGGCCATGCTGAAACCATCCGCGATATTATGGTCGATATCGGCAGTAAAGATGCCTCCCAGCTTGATGTCATGCTCGATGCGGGACGCCGTCTGGTGCAGGCCCGCCAACAGTTCTTCGATTCTATCGAAACTGCCTACCGCACCTCGAAACAGAGTCAGCCCCAAGCGATCCCCGCCTAAACCGTGTTTGCCCGGCCATTTATTGTGGCTGGGCACAATACAGGGATGTATTTACCACAGTGAAATCACTGTGCTTGCTGCAAAAAATTAAAAAGATTGAACGGCACTTTCCCAGAGTTCCACCGCGCACGGCAACCGGTGAACATTCTGTGCCGTAAATATTGGAGTTAAAAATGGCTGAAACACTATCAATGAATAAAAGCGAGCTGATTGAGCGCGCCAGCAAATCCATGAAGCAGCATCTGGGCGTGCCCGATTGGACTCTGCGTGAAAAACTTGCGCTCACCTGCCGTATTCTTTTTGCCCACGGACACGACTCCGGTCTGGCCGGACAGATCACCGCCCGAGCAGAAACACCAGGAAATTATTACACCCAGCGCCTGGGCCTGGGTTTTGATGAAATTGCCGCGTCCAATTTGCTGGAAGTGAACGAAGATCTCGAAGTCCTTTCCGGCGACGGCATGGCCAACCCTGCCAACCGCTTCCATACTTGGATTTACCGTGCACGTCCGGATGTTAAGTGCATAGTGCACAGCCATCCAATTCATATCTCTGCACTGTCCATGCTGGAGCGCCCACTGAAAATTTCCCACATGGACGCCTGCATGCTGTACGACGACATCGCCTTCCTCAAGGAGTGGCCAGGCGTGCCGGTGGGCAACAGCGAGGGCGAGTTGATTGCTGAAGCGATCGGTGACAAGCGCGCTATTCTGCTCGCCCACCACGGCCTGATCATTGCCTGTCGCTCCGTCGAGGAAGCCTGCTCCATGGCCCTCCAGTGCGAGCGCGCCGCCCAGTTGCAAATGCTGGCGGAGTCCTCTGGCACCATTCAGGATATAAAACCGGAACTCGGCCGCGAAGCCCACGACTGGATCCTGCAGGAAAAACGCAGTCAGGCTACCTTCGCTTACTATGCCAGACGCCTGCTGCGGGATATCGACAAAAGCAACGATAATCCGCTTGGCTAATACACAGCCACCGCTACTTTTTTCAGTCCGCGGGCCCAACACCTGCGGGCTCACAAGCTGCTCCAGCCAAGATCTGTACAAGCGGCCATAACAACTTTTCAAATCGCCGCACGGAGTCGTTCAAGCCGCCGCCCTCCTGTATAATCTCGCCCCAACATTTCAGGGCCGCAGGTAAAGTCTCTACGCCGCGGCCTAACGAGTCGCCTGCAGCTACCATTTTTGGCGGAAGCGCACGGGATTCCCAGGGCTGGAGCGGGCCGCGGCCGGGCTTTTGCGAGGGGAAAACTCGTTAAAAATCATAGAGATACATGACTTATAAGGGCTCTAATTGCTATGGCTAATTACTCTACCAACGAATTCAAGGGCGGCCTCAAGGTAATGCTCGACGGCGATCCCTGCTCGATTGTAGAAAACGAGTTCGTCAAACCTGGCAAGGGCCAGGCATTCAACCGCGTTAAACTGCGCAACCTGAAAACCGGCCGAGTTTGGGAGCGCACCTTCCGCTCCGGCGAAAGCTTGGAAGGCGCAGATGTTATGGACCGCGAGATGGAATACCTCTACAACGATGGAGAGTTCTTCCACTTTATGGAGCCCGAAACCTTCGAACAGCACCAGGCCAGCACCGACGCAGTGGGCGACGCATCCAAATGGCTCAAAGAGCAGGATATCTGCACTGTAACCTTGTACAACGGTTCTCCGCTGGCAGTCACTCCGCCCAACCACGTCATTCTGGAAATCACTGACACCGATCCCGGCCTGCGCGGCGATACCGCCCAGGGCGGCACCAAGCCGGCTACCCTGGCTACCGGCGCTGTGGTAAAAGTGCCGTTGTTCCTGGAAATCGGCGAGACCATCAAAGTAGATACCCGCACCGGTGAATACCTGGGCCGCGCCAAAGAAGATTAATTTCCCACCTCTCGCGGGCGGCCACCGGCCGTCCGCCGCCTGAGCCAATCCCATGACCTCTAACCTCTGGCGTCCTAGCGCCACCATTGAAGCTCTGCGCCATCGCGCCGCGTTACTGGCTGAAATTCGTCAATTTTTTACTGTGCGCAAGGTGCTGGAAACCGAAGTGCCAGTGCTTTCACGCCGCGCTACCAGCGACCCGCATATCGATTCCATTCCCACCCAATGCGGTGGTGACAACGCCTACCTGGCCACCAGTCCAGAGTTTGGGCTGAAGCGCTTGCTGGCCGCCGGTTTCGGCGACTGCTACTACCTGGGCAAGGCGTTTCGCCAAGGTGAAGCAGGCAGCCGCCACAACCCGGAATTCACCATGTTGGAGTGGTATCGTTGCGGCTGGGATGATCGACGCCTGATGGACGAAGTGGCCGATCTACTGAGCGAGGTACTAGAAATCCAACAAGTGCAGTTACTCAGCTATCGGGAGTTGTTCCAGCGCGAATTACAGCTGGACCCCCATAACGCCAGCGATAGTGATTTACACCGCTGTGTCGAGCAGGAGATGGACCTGGCCTTCAGCCCCGCTGATCGCAGCGAATGTCTGGACTTGCTGATGAGCCATCGCCTGGAGCCCACCATGGGTAAGGGTATTACGCTGCTGTACGACTTCCCCGCAGACCAAGCGGCGCTTGCCAAGGTGCTTCCCGACGAAGGTGGCACCCCAGTGGCAAGGCGCTTCGAAGCCTATGTGGGCGGACTGGAGCTAGCCAACGGTTATTGGGAATTGACCGATAGTGCGGAACAGCTGCGCCGTTTCCAAGCGGACCATGCCTATCGCCAAAAGCACGGCCTCAATCTCTATCCCTATGAGGAGCGATTAGTGGAGGCATTGCGGGCGGGGATGCCGGAGTGTGCCGGTGTGGCACTTGGTGTGGATCGTTTATTGATGTTGGCCGGTGGTTACAAAACCATCGAAGAGGTGATCGCCTTTCCTATTGAACGCGCTTGACCCTCGTCAGACTCTATAGAACAACAAACTGATCAGCCCCCTCAAGGCGTGTAAACATAGCGCGCCACCTCGCCCACAGCAAAAAAGCCGCAATCCAATGGCAACTGCTGACGTTCCGCAGGTACCAGCGCCACTAGACTGCGGTGATGACTGCTCTGAGCTTGCTCCAGCAGATAGTGAAACAGAGCCCGACCAATCCCCTGCCCTCGGTAGTCTTGCAGAGTCACCAGATCGTAGAGTCCCAGAGCATCGGCGGAGGCAAACAGGCAGCCCGCCGCCACCGGAGTACCCTGCAACCGTGCCAAAAAGAACCTGAGCCGCGCTCGGCGCTGTTCGGGAATCTCCGCCAGTGCCGTGTAAAATTTTTTTAGCTCCGCGGCTTCCAGGGCACTGCCGCACTCCGCCGCCTGTACTTCTGCATATTCGGGCAGAGCCTCTTTTTTTACCGGGGACAGCACCAACCCATCCACTTTCTGTGCGGCCCCCTGCACTGCCAGGCGTTCAATCTCTGCGGCCATCGCCACCTGCGATTGCTTGCGCTGTAATCCCAGCTGCGCCAGAGCCTCGTCATCGAGCGGCTTGGAGGCGCTGTGCCACAAGGTAAATGCGCTGTGGCGCTCGGCAAAATAGTCCAGCGCGAAGCGCTGCAGTATGCGTGGCTGCATCACTGTATTGGAAACCGCCTGGTTGAGACGGCCCGATAAAAGACCAGTATCACTGCGCACAATACCGGTGATCTCTTTGGTGTGATTGGGATTGAGCAAAGCCGCGCAATAACTGGCGTGAGCCTCTAGATTGCGGCAGACAAGGTTTTTGGCGCTGAGACTGTATTTCATGGGTACAAGGATAGTTCCGTTTATCCAACTCCCTAAAGAACGAAAAACCCCGCACAAGACGGGGTTGCGATCACGACTTTTCCACTTGCGAAAGCGCGCACTGATCCATAGACATTGCCGGCTGGGCACAAGTCGCCGGCCCCACCACCTTGGCCGGCACGCCGGCGACCAGGGTTTTTGCCGGTACTGGCTTTAAGACCACACTGCCAGAGGCCACCTGGGCGCATTCGCCCACTTCGATATTGCCCAGTACCTTGCTGCCGGCGCCAATCAAAACCCCGCAGCGAATCTTGGGATGGCGGTCGCCACTCTCCTTGCCGGTCCCCCCCAAGGTTACCGACTGCATGATAGAAACATTGTCCTCCACTATCGCAGTCTCACCAATCACAATACCGGTAGCGTGGTCCAACAGGATACCCTCCCCCACTTTTGCCGCGGGGTGAATATCCACACTGAACACCACCGAGACCCGATGTTGTAAAAACATGGCCAGCGAACGCCGCTGCTGCCTCCACAACCAGTGCGCCACCCGGTGCACCTGCAGGGCGTGAAACCCTTTGAAGTAGAGGAAGGGCTCGTGCATGGAATTGCATGCGGAGTCCCGTAGGTAAGTGGCATTCAGATCCGCGCGCGCCGCACGACCTATTTCCGGGTCGGCCGCCAGGGCTTCATCGATCACCTCGCGGATCAGTAGTGCCGGCGCCACGGCATTGTCCAACTTGTTAGCCAGGTGAAAGCTGAGGGCCGCCTCCAAGGAGCTGTGATTGAGAATAGTGGCGTGCAGAAAACTGGCCAGGATCGGTTCGCGTTCGACCTGCTGTGCCACTTCGATGCGAATTCGCTCCCATAGTAAATCCGAGTTTGTCTCGGTGCATGAGGCATTCACAGTGGACTCTTCCATATCAAACCGCTCCCAGTGTCAGAGGTGGCTCCAGTAGTGCCGATTGCTGCTCGCGCAGTGCCAGTATATGTTCCGCCCAATAACGAGGCGTGTTAAACCAGGGAAATGCCTGGGGAAAAGCCGGATCCTGCCAGCGGCGCGCCAGCCAGGCAGCGTGGTGCATCTGGCGCAAACAGCGCAATGGTTCCACCAGCTGCAACTGCTGAGGATCAAAACTATAGAAGGTTTCATAACCTTCGAGTACCGCATCAAGGTAGGCGGTTTGCTCGGCGCGATTGCCAGAGATCAGCATCCAGATATCCTGGATGGCCGGGCCCATCAGGCAGTCATCCAGATCCACAAACCAGGGGGTCTCATCGCGCCACAGGAAGTTACCACTGTGACAGTCACCGTGCAGACGCAGTAAGTCCCAGTCACGCTCAAACAACGGGGCGACCTGTTCAATAATATGCCCCGTTACCGAGGCGTAGGCCTCACGGTTTTCCCGCGGTAAAAAATCACCATCCAGGATAAATTCTCGGCTATCAAGGGCAAAGTGCTTTAGAGTCAGAGTCGGGCGATGAATAAAGGGCTTAGCGCCACCCACTGCGTGGATACGCCCGAGCATAGTGCCCACCTGCTCCAGATGATCGAAATTATCCAGCTCCAGCTGGCGCCCCCCGCGGCGGGGAAACAAGGCAAAGCGAAAGCCTGCCGACTCCAGCAGGGTATGCCCATCAAACTGCATCGGCGCCACCACCGGAATCTCCGCTTCGGCCAATTCCAGGGTGAAACGATGCTCTTCCTGAATCTGCTCATCACTCCAGCGGCCGGGGCGGTAAAATTTGGCGATCAATGGCTCCGCGCCCTCAATGCCCACTTGGTAGACCCGGTTTTCATAACTGTTTAAGGGAAAAATGCGCGCATCGGAAATCAGCCCGGTGCTCTCGACACAGTCAATCACCACGTCCGGCGTAAGGGCTTCATAGGGATGGTGGCTCTGGGTCATAGCGGGTACCAACTGAATATCGGTTGGCTATGCTAACGCGCTCGCGGGGGCGGGGACAAACACAGAATAGCCCCGCAGCTTTAGCGACACCCAAAGAGGCTGCAGAAGGGGAAGTGGCGTGCAATAGCACTAACCAGAACCACTCTCTGAATTGCAGTGACTAACCGCCACTTGACCGCTGTTGCTGCAATAGCTGAACCATTTGGTCACGACCAAAGACCTCGGCAAAATCCTCTGCCGAATGGCCGGCCCTATTGACCTGTTGCGAATCACAGTCCTGCTTTAACAAGGTTCTTGCCAAGGCAAACTCACCACGAAAAATTGCCGCCATCAACGCGGTATTGCCGCGACAATCCTGTGCACAGGCGTCCGCACCTCTTTGCAACAAATAATCCACAGCTTCCCTGCGGCCGTTATAGGTGGCAATCATCAGTGCCGTATAGCCTTTTGAATTGCGGGTATTTAGGGGAAATCCGGCTTGCGAGAATTCACGCAGCACCTCGGTATCACCAATCCTGGCAGCGGCAAAAAAATACTGGGAGAGTTCGGTAAAGTCAGAGTCATTTTTTTCCGGCTCCACTGCCTGAGCCATTAGAGTTAGCCCCTGGGCGAGAAAGACGATTGCAAATAGAATTGATCTCATGAGTTCACCTAAACATTTTGGTGGGCGGCAACTGCCGCCCACCAATGGGTCAATATTACTGGGCCAGTTTTTTCACTCGGCTCAGGTTGCCACCAACCGCTTTGGTCAGGCGCTGGCCATAGTCTTTATCGGCGTGGTAGAAATAGCTCAGCATAATGTGTTTGGTGTTGTCATCGCGCACCTTACCCAGATCGCCAGCTAGGTTTTCGATCAGGTTCTGACGCTCTTTCAAACTCAAGCTGCGATAGAAAACACCGGCCTGGGCAAATGGCAGTTTCTTCTCAATCGCCTTTTGCTGGGTACTGCCAGTGAGCAGCTTATTGCTGTACAGGCCTTTGGGATCTTCGCTGCGGGCATCAATACGGCTCGGCTGATAGTTCACATCGGAAGTCTGCTGCCCGTAATTTGCGGCTCCATCTTGGTTCCAGTTATTCACTACTGCGCGGGGACGATTGATCGGCAGCTGCTGATGATTCGCTCCCAAGCGATACATTTGAGTATCGGAGTAGGAGAAAACACGGCCCTGCAGCAGACGGTCTTCAGACGGTTCAATGCCGGGCACAATATTGGCTGGCGCAAATGCGGCTTGCTCAGTTTCCTGGAAGAAATTAGTGGGCACACGGTTGAGCGTCATGGTGCCGACTTTGGTTTCCTCCACCTCCAGCCACATTTTAGTCGCGTCGAGTGGGTTGTAATTAAAGCCATCAAGCTGAGAAGGTTTCAGTACCTTGATATACAAATCCCACTGGGGGTAGTCGCCTTTCTCAATGGCCGCGTACATATCTCGCGTCGCATGACTGAAATCTTTCGACTGGATTTCCGCCGCTTCCTCCGCACTTAAGTTTTTAATACCCTGGCGGGTTTTCCAGTGGAATTTCACATAATGTACTTCGCCCTTATCATTGATAAGTTTATAGGCGTGCACACCCCAACCATCCATTTGACGCAAGTTTGCCGGGGTGCCGTAGTCAGAATAAACCCAGCTGAGCATATGGGTGGCTTCTGGTACATGGCTAAAGAAATCGAAAAAGCGATTCGGATCCTGCTGATTGGTTACCGGAGAGGGTTTCAGGGAATGCACCATATCTGGAAATTTAATCGCATCGCGAATAAAAAATACCGGCAGATTATTGCCTACGAGATCCCAGTTGCCCTCATCGGTATAAAACTTGGTGGCGAAGCCACGGGGATCGCGCAGAGTTTCCGGCGAGCCTTTGGAATGAATTACGGTTGAGAAACGCACGAAGACTGGTGTCTTGCTACCGGGCTCAAATACCACCGCTCGGGTCAGCTCACCAATATCCTTTGTAGCGACAAATTCACCGTGTACTCCTGTGCCGCGCGCATGTACAACCCGCTCTGGAATACGCTCGCGGGCAAAGCGCTGTAATTTCTGGATCAGGTGCACATCCTGCAGTAAATTTCCACCATTTTCTCCCGCAGTTTGTGAGTTCTGATTGTCACCTATCGGTGCGCCATTATCGCGAGTTAATGTCTCAGCATTGGCACCGCCTATCAGGCCGATAGTTAATGCAAATAAAGGAAGATATTTCATCGGCAAGTCCGTCCCTAAAATTGTTTCTATTACAGGGACAGAGCTTATAAGCGAGTATATTTAGTGGGAAATTAGACCTTATTATCGTTCTTATAGTTGGGATTAATAAGCTGCACTGACTATAAAATTCCCCCTCAAGTTTTATCACTTTTTTTAAAGTGACGCTTTGGCATCAGATACCAAAGCACAATTGCCACCAAAAAAAGCGCAGGAATATCTCCCAACAAATTCGCTCGCTCAGTGCGATCGTACAGTGCCTGAAACAGCATAATCGTAGCATGCACCAGGCTGGACCAAACGGTAAACCAAATTAAGCTGGCATTGGCTGCGGGATCTTTTGCCGCGCGAATAAGAAAAACACCCAAAGTTGCATAGATCCCCATAATCATCTGCTCATATTCCGGCTGTCGTGGGGCCCACCCCCACCCAGATGGCCAAACCCACATCATCATCGGATAAATAGCAAATATAAAGATCAGGCCTACGACTACCAGTGCAATAGGTAGGTACTTGGCGCGGACAGCATCATCCATAACAAAGTCTCTATTTTATTAGCTAAGCAACTACCTGAATTATTCCTGCAAATCGCCGGGCAAATGACAAACCACCTCGAGATTGTTGCCATCCGGGTCTAATACATAGGCTGCGAAGTAATCCGGGTGATACTCTTCATAGATATCCGGCACACCATTATCGGTACCACCCGCTGCCAATGCGGCTCGATAGAAATCACGCACTACCTCACGTTCCTCTGCACGAAAGGCAATATGAAGCTGAGAGCTGCTGACTTCCTCGCCGCGAATCCAAAATTCCGGCTTATCCGCCCAACCAAAACCAGCTGAATTATCAAACTCCATCACCAGTTCATACCCCAAACACGCCAGGGCCTGGCGATAAAATTCACGGGAGCGAGTAAAATCTTCGACCGGTATTCTGATGTGATCCAACATGGATTTACTTTCCCTTTCTTAGGCTGGCTTCACCGCCAATCTGCAAGATAGTCCAGGGAAGGGAGTTAGACCTTGCTCGGAATGGAATCGTGACGGGCTTTACTGCGTGAAAAGAACCATTACAGTGTCGAGGCTGATGACAACCCAGCAAATTCTGTCGCCAAGTTGCCATGCCAAAATTTGAGGGGTCGGGTTAAGGAGTGATATACCAGTGATACAACCCATATGCTGCCACACCAAATCCAAAGATAAGCTGGCCGACCAAAAGTACCCGATAGGCAAAGGTGTAACGCGCAATTTCCCCACGACGGATAGCGTCATTGGAAAAAATTCTGGCCTCTTCGGGATACTGCTGCTCGAGGTTTTGCAGGGCGGGTACCGCTAACCTAAGTAGCTCGCGGCTGCGTACATCCATCAACCAAAATACCGTTACCAGGATCATCACAAAACCACCGAGCAGGGCCAATATAAGCGGGTGAAAATTTTTCTCCACCGCAGTAAAAATCCCACCCTCCACAAACATGGTCAGTACAACAAAAAAATTAAAAACCTTGAGGCGCTGGTCAGCTGCAAAGCGATAGTGCTCACAAAGGTACTTTACTTGCTCCAAACTCTTTCTCCTTGAGTCAATTTACTGGCCTTGGACCAGCGCGCGATGGCACCGATAAGAGCAAAAAAACCGGGCGATGCCCGGCTTTTCTACAGTCCCCAACAGCCGCGCCGCCAGGGAATAGTACTTGCGCTAAATTCAGGTCAGCGATTTTCGCGATGTGCCAGTAGATCGTCAACTACTGCAGGGTCCGCCAGGGTGGAGGTATCTCCGAGGTTATCCAACTCATTACAGGCTATCTTACGCAGAATACGCCGCATAATTTTTCCCGAGCGGGTTTTAGGCAGGCCCGGCGCCCATTGAATAACATCCGGCTTGGCAATAGGCCCTATCTCTTTGGAGCAGAGTTCAATTAACGCCTGCCGCAAGGCTTCACTGGGTTCCCGCCCTGATTTCAGGGTAACAAACGCATAGATACCCTGCCCCTTAATATCATGCGGATAACCCACCACTGCGGCCTCTGCGGTGTCCGGGTGCAATACCAGAGCACTCTCGATCTCAGCGGTACCTAGGCGGTGGCCGGAAACATTCAACACATCGTCGATACGCCCAGTGATCCAGTAGTAACCATCCGCATCCCTGCGCGCACCATCGCCAGTAAAGTAATAACCGGGATAAGTAGAAAAGTAGGTATCGATCATACGTTGACGATCGCCATATACTCCGCGAATCATTGAGGGCCAGCTTTTTTTAATCGCCAGAGCGCCTTCTCCTGCACCTTCGATTTCTTTGCCGTCCCCATCCAACAACACCGGCTGCACACCAAAGAAAGGCTTTGTGGCGGAACCCGGTTTAAGCGCCATAGCACCGGGTAGCGGTGTGATCATATGAGCGCCGGTTTCCGTCTGCCACCAGGTATCCACAATAGGACAGCGCTCATCACCGACCACCTTGTAATACCACTCCCAGGCCTCTGGATTAATTGGCTCACCCACTGTCCCCAATAGTCGCAAGGAGCTGCGTTCTGTACTGGTGACAAACGCATCCCCCGCTCCCATTAGTGCACGGATCGCCGTGGGCGCAGTGTAAAAGCTGTTGACCTGATGTTTATCCACAACCTGCCAAAAACGTGAGGCATCCGGATAGGTGGGCACGCCTTCAAACATTAACGTGGTGGCTCCTGCAGCCAGGGGACCGTAAACGATATAGCTGTGTCCGGTAATCCAACCGACATCCGCGGTGCACCAGAAAACCTCACCCTCCCGGTAATCAAATACATATTTGAAAGTCATGGTGGCCATCAGCAAATAACCAGCGGTGGTATGTAGCACCCCTTTTGGTTTGCCGGTGGAACCGGAGGTATAGAGGATGAACAGCGGATCTTCAGCGCTGACGACTTCTGGTGCACAGTCGCCATCCATTTCTGCGATGGCATCCGCATACCAGATATCCCGTTTACTATCCCAGTCCACTGGGGCGCCGATATGCTTTACCACAATGGCCGTATGAACGCTGGGGCACTCAGACAAGGCCTGATCTACATTAGCCTTGAGGGGAATATGCTTACCCCCTCGAATCGCTTCATCGGCGGTAATCACCAAGCGACAATCAGAGTCGAGTATGCGATCCCTTAGCGAAACCGGCGAGAAACCGCCAAACACCACCGAGTGCACCGCACCAATACGGGCACAGGCGAGCATGGCATAGGCCGCCTCGGGAATCATGGGCATATAAATGCAAACCCGATCCCCTTTCTTCACTCCACGAGACTTCAACAGGTTCGCCAAGCGGCACACATTGTCATACAGAGTGCGATAGGTAATCGCCACACTATCCGCAGGGTCGTCTCCCTCCCACAAAATGGCGGTTTGCTCACTGCGGCTAGCTAAGTGTCTGTCGATGCAATTCACCGTGACATTGAGTTGACCATCGGCAAACCAAGCCGTATGCCCTCGGTGCATATCCTCCTCCAGCACCTGGGTAAAAGATTTTTCCCACTGCAGAAAATCCTTGGCCTGCTGAGCCCAGAATGCCTCTGGATCTTGCACCGATTGTCGATACATTTTTTCGTAGTCTTCAGCGCCAATCAGAGCATTGGCAGCAAACTTGGCAGGTATGGGGCGGGTATGCACATCTGACATCATCTTCTCCCTTATTATTAGCGTGGCACCTTGGCCTAGAGAATTCTGAATTTATGGGGTCTTATTCGACTCACTTTATAGCATTGCCTGGGTGAAACAATCCCCCCACCGCTGGCAGAGTTGAAAAGTAGGAAACATTCACACGGTACAAGATAATTCGTCCATTCCTCACCCACTGGGGACGGCTAAAACAACAAGGGGCCAGAGGGTTGACTAACAACAGAAAATTATCGATTAAGCCCTGGGCAATTTACCGGATATTAAATCCAGATATTATTATCCGCGGTCAGTTCAACTCCGGCATCACCAGTATTCACAACACCTCTGGGCTCAACCAGTAAAATCTCGCACTCCTGTTCAGCCCTTGGCTTGTGCTCCACGCCTTTGGGCACCACAGTCATCTCCCCAGGGCCTAAACAGATCGTATTATCCCGAAACTCAATTTCCATTTGTCCTGAGATAACGATAAAAACCTCATCCGTATCGGGATGATCATGCCAGGTAAACTCTCCTTGTATCTTTACCAGCTTGAACTGGTAATCATTCATCTCCGCGATGACCTTAGGGGACCAATGGTCCGAGACCTTTGCTAGCTTTTCTCTGAAATTAATGACTTCATAACTCATTACCTAATCCTTTCTCCCAAGCAAAAAAGCACTTACTAATTAAAACTATATCGAGCGTGAAATCTCAACTAAGTCTCTGAGCCTTCCAACCCTATGCTGGCTAAAAACCAACACTCCCGACTCTCTTAAACGGGCAGCCACTATTCCAATCCCTTTTTTCTTCACTCCAGAAAAACTGCCATCGTAAATAAAGTTCGAACCACAGGATGGGCTGTTTTCTGTGAGCACCGCAAACTTGATATCCTGATCACGACACAGGCGCAGGGCTAAATCCGCTCCCAATATAAATTGATTAGTTAGATCCTCCCTGTCGCTTCCTATAACTCTGGCCGTGCCCGCTAAAACCTCAGTTCCGCTACCGCCGCAAATCTCTGCCGGCGCCCTGGGGATAGGTAAACCTGCCGACACCTCTGGACAGAGGGGAACAATCTCCTGGGTATCCACAAGCCAATCAAAATCGCTGTTATGGACCCCAACATCGCTACCGTTATAGCGCACCGCACATCCCAGAAGACAAGAGCTTACCAATATTTTTGCCATATACACCTTCACCTAAAATGGACACAATAGGATAACAAGTTCATGGATCATTGAAATTCCCAATACACAGTTTTTCGGCTTGCATTAAAAGCGAATTAAGCCAGAAAGTCGGGGTCACAGGACAGATCCCCCAGGCATACCGAGAAATCCATAAATAAACTTATTCGAGACAGAAACAATGCGACTTTCAATATTGCTTTTGATCATCTGCCTGATAATCAGCCCCGCGCTTAATGCCAAACAACTGGCCATTACTTTTGATGATGCTCCCCGCAAAGCCGATGGCTACTTTGACGGACCAACTCGAGCAAAAACACTAATTGAGAACCTGGAAAAGCACAAAATTGGACAAGTAACCTTCTTTGCCACCACGCAATCACTGAATCAGGAAGGCCTAGAGAGAATAGGCACATACAACAAGGCCGGGCATACTATTGGCAATCACACCCATAGCCATCCCAACTTTCTTGAGACAGAGCTATCCGTCTATCAGTCAGATTTTTTACAAGCCCATCATCTACTGCAACAATTTGACAATTTTAAACCCTATTTCCGCTTTCCCTACCTGCGCGAGGGAGAAACTATTGAAAAACGGGATGGCATGCGAAATCTATTACAGAAAAATAATTACCAAAATGCCTATATCACCTTAAATAATTACGACTGGTATATCGAAGAGCTTTTCCAAGCGGCAGTGAAAGTCGGGAAACCGGTTGATATGGAGAGACTCTCAAAGTTTTATGTCGACGTTCTTATGGCGAGTATTAATTACTATGACGATATGGCAAGCAAATATCTTGGGCGTTCACCCAAGCACGTCCTACTGTTACACGAAATGGACATTACGGCGTTGTTTATTGGCGATTTAGCTCGTCGCCTGCAGCGGGAAGGCTGGGAAATAATTTCTTTGCAGGAGGCTTATCAAGATCCCATCGCCAAATACCAACTCGACCAACCGATTAAATACAATCCTGGCAGAATCGGCGAAATCGCCCTTGCTAAAGGGCAAAAGAAAAATCTCTGGCATTACACCCTGGATGAGTCCTACCTGGAAAAGAGATTCAATCAGGAAGTGTTATTGATGTCTAATCACTAAATGGCAGGGGTGCTACAGGGCACAAAGCCCTGTAACGGAGAGAATCAGGCTTCAGCGAGCTGAACCGGAATGGTATTAGTGCTGCGCTCTACCTTGTTGCTTTCATCCAGGTAGACCAGCTTGGGCTTATGGCTATCGGCCTCTGCCTCTGTCATCTGGGCATAGGAAGCGATAATAATACGATCGCCAACTTGTACACGGCGGGCAGCGGCACCATTCATGGAGATAATACCCGAGCCGCGCTCGGCCAGAATCACATAGGTGTGAAAGCGCTCACCGTTGCTCACGTTGTAAATATCGATTTTTTCGAATTCGCGCAGACCGGCCAGCTCTACCAGATCTTCATCAATTGCGCAGGAGCCGTCATACCAGAGTTCGGCCTGGGTCACCGCGGCCATATGCAGTTTGCACTTCAACATTTCAATTTGCATGGTTGGATGCCCCTCAGAGTTCCAGGGATACGTTGTCGATCAGGCGCGCGGCACTGGTGTACATCGCCCCCAGAATCGTAATTTGTTTATCGTCATCAGCTGCCGGCTGTAAGTCCTTGCTGTAACAGATGGAGAAATAGTCGACGCGGAAGCCAGTGTCTTCGATACGCTGGCGCGCCTCTTTTTCCAGGTCGGCAAAGTCCCGGCGCCCACCCACGATTTCATCTTTAACCCAATTCAGCGACTGGTTGAGCACCGCCACTTTGGGGCGCTCATCGGCAGTGATATAGCCATTGCGCGAGCTCAGGGCCAGACCGTCGCTCTCGCGGTGTACCGGCGCAGCAATGATTTCCACCGGAATACACAGGTCCTCGGCCATACGGCGAATCACCGCCAATTGCTGGAAGTCCTTGATGCCAAATACGGCCTTGTCCGGCTGCACAATATTAAACAGCTTGGAGACTACCGTCGTCACCCCTTCGAAGTGACCGGGGCGACTCGCGCCACAAAGCACATCGGTCATGGCCGGGCAAACTACGCGGGTCTGCTGGTCCATACCGTTGGGATAAATCTCGTTCTCATCCGGGTGGAACAGGAAATCGCACTCGGCTTCGCGCAACCGGGCCATATCCCGCTCCATAGTGCGCGGATATTTGTCCCAATCCTCATTCAGGCCAAACTGCAGGCGGTTGACGAAGATCGATACCACTACTAGGTCGCAGTGCTGCTGGGCCAACTTGACCAGCTCGATATGGGCGTCGTGCAGATTGCCCATGGTGGGCACGAAGCCCACGGTCTTGCCGTCTGCTCGGGCTCTGGCCAGCGCCTCGCGCAGGCTGGCTACGTGGTGGAAGACTTGCATCTCTCTACCGCTCACTATGTATCAGCGCGGCATCATACTCGCTGAGACGAGGCGTCTCAACTTAGCAAAAGTGCCGCTATCCCCAGGTTTTTTCCACGACATCTCTGATAGCTTACAGACCACGTCTAGGTCATATCAGCCGGATTCCAAGTCACTTACAAATTATCCCACCACACCTCTCCCCCACCTCAGGTTATCGCACAGAGTTCAGGAAGTGTTCATACCCGCCAGGGCAAACTGCCCGCCAAGATCCACAAACGACTTTAAACGACATCAAAGAGCCATCCGTGCTCGGGAGCGCTGCCATGAGACACCTCACTACTGCCATCGCCGCCGCGGGCCTATTGCTCCTGGCAACCCCTGCCATATCCGAAGTACATAGGGGACACCAGCGGGCAATGGACCACGATCACCACGGACAGGGAAGAGCCCATCGCGAGCAGCGTCACATGGAACGCGACAGACATCATAATCGCAAGCACGAGAGAGAACATCGTAGAGAAGAGCGCAGACAGCGCAAGGAAGCACGCAGAGAGCGTAGAGAGGAGCGCAGACATCGCCGAGAAGTCCGCCACGCTTACAAAGATGGTTACTCCGATGGCTATAGCCGCGGCCACCGCACAGGCCACCGGCACGAGCACCGCGCGGTGCACAGACCCCATTATCGCCGTGGCCACCATGGGCATCGTCCTCGCTGGCGCCCAGCACATTACGGCTACGGCTACAGCTGGCGCCACCTACCGCAAAATTTTGTCAGTATCAGCATCGGCGCCACCGGCTTCTACTATAGCGAAGGTATTTTCTACCGCCCGGCTTCTCACGGCTATGTGGTAACCCGTCCGCCCCACGGCGCCATCGTGCATAGCCTACCGGCCTCGGCCCTGACAGTGGTTGTCGGTGGTTACAACTACTACGTAGCCTACGACACCTATTACCGCTGGGATGACCGACGACGCGGCTACCGCGTTGTGCCCAATCCCGGACTGTTTTAACCGCCCTATTCCATCCCCCCAAGCTTCAGCGGTCTTCGGACCGCTTTTTTATTTCGCGGCTAAATTTCCACAACAATTCCTCATCGTAAAGCGCGCTGAAGCCAGAAAAAAACCGAATAAATATTTAGTTTTTTACAGGGAAAAAAATCAACGTTTTTTTATCTATAGTTATTGCTTTCCAGCACTGCTGGGCCCAAGATTCGCGCCCGCCACAGATCAACGGAAAGGCGCCATGAAACAGCAACAAGTAAAAAACTGGACCTGCGACGATTCTGCCGAACTTTACGGCATCCGCAACTGGGGCGCCGGCTATTTCGATTTAAATGAAGACGGTGAAGTTTCGGTCCTGGTCGAGGGTCCCAACGGGGAATCCCAAAGTGTCTCTCTGATGGAGATCGCCCGCGGCGCCACCGAGCGCGGCCTGGGCATGCCCTTACTACTGCGCATTGAAAATCTGCTCGATGCACAGATCGCCCGCATTAATGAATCCTTTGCCCGCGCCATCGAAGATTGCGGCTACGGCAATGTTTTTCGCGGGGTCTTCCCGATCAAAGTCAACCAGCAATGCCAGGTGATTGAGGAGATCGCCAGCGCCGGCCGCCGTTTTAACCACGGCCTGGAGGCTGGCAGCAAGGCGGAGCTGATCGCTGCACTGTCCATTCTGGACAACACCGAATCTCTGATCATCTGTAACGGCTACAAGGACGAGGAATTTATCAACCTCGGCCTGCAGGCGCAGCGCCTGGGTGTACAGATTTTCTTCGTGGTAGAAACGCCCTCGGAAGTGGAAACCATCATCCGCTGCGCAGAGCGCGAGCAGGTGCGCCCCAATATCGGCGCGCGGGTGAAACTCGCCTCCAAGGTGGGCGGCTACTGGAACGCCACCAGTGGCGACCGCAGCATTTTCGGCCTGGGCAGTAACGACCTGATTGCCATGGTCGACCAGCTGCGCAGCCACAATATGCTCGACTGCCTCAAGCTGCTGCACTACCACCTGGGCTCACAGGTACCGAATATTCGCGATATTCGCACCGGAGTGTTGGAAGCTTGCCGCTACTACGCCGATCTGGTGGAAGAAGGCGCTCCCATGGGCTATCTGGACTTGGGCGGTGGCCTGGCGGTGGACTACGACGGCACCAAGACCAACTACACCCACTCCAAGAACTATTCCCTTGACGAGTATTGCGTGGATGTCGTGGAAGCCATTATGGGGACTCTCGACAGTGAAGGGGTTGCCCACCCGGTGATTATCACCGAGTCCGGCCGCGCTACCGTGGCCTACTCCTCCGTGCTTTTGTTCGATGTGCTCGACACCACCCGCTTCGAACCGGTGGAACTGGAGCACACCAAGATCAGCGATGGCGACCACCAGATGTTGCTCAATCTGCAGGATGCGGTGAGTAGTATCACCCCCAAAAACCTGCAGGAGAGCTACAACGACGCCCTTTATTATCGCGACGAAGTGCGCTCCCTGTACCTGCACGGCCAGGTGAGCCTGCGCGAGCGCGCCAATGCGGAGAACCTGTTCCTGCAGGGTGCCCAGGAGATTCGCGCACTCCTCGACGAAGCCGAAGTAATACCCGCTGACCTGCAGGCCCTGCCAGAGGTGCTGTCGGATATCTACTACGCCAATGTGAGCGTCTTCCAGTCGATCCCGGATATGTGGGCCATCGACCAGGTATTCCCGCTACTGCCGATCCATCGCCTGGATGAGGCGCCGACCCGCTCGGGTATCATCGCCGACATCACTTGCGACTGCGACGGTAAGATCGACCGCTTTATCGGTCGCGAGAAGGAGCAGAAAACCCTGCCCCTGCACGAACTGAAAGACGGCGAGGACTATATCCTCGGCACCTTCCTGGTGGGGGCCTACCAGGAAACGCTGGGCGATTTGCACAACCTGTTTGGCGATACCAACGTGGTGAGTGTACGTATCCAGGAGGACGGCAGTATCGACTTCAGCCATGAGATTCACGGCGACAGTATTTCCGACGTGCTGAGTTACGTAGAATATCAACCCAAAGAACTGTTCGAGCGTTTCCGCCGCCTGGCGGAGCGCGCTGTGAAACAGGGGTTGATCACCGCTGCCCAGCGCAAGCAGATTCTGCATACCTATACCGCCAGCATGAGCGGTTACACCTACTTCGAAAAGTAAGTTTAAAAAATAAGGCGGTAAGCCTTTAAGAAGATAGCGGCGGCCAACGTCGCAGACTAAGGAGATCTTTATGGCCAACGTACTGATCATCGGCGCCGGCGGCGTCGGCCAGGTAGTTGCGCACAAGTGCGCACAAGTTCCTGAAGTATTTGAAAACATCACTCTCGCCAGCCGCACCAAGAGCAAGTGCGACAAGATCGCGGAGATGTTGCCGCGGAAAATTGATACCGCCGAAGTCGATGCGGATAACGTACCCGAACTGGTCAAGCTGATCGAAAAAGTGAAGCCGGACATGATCATCAATGTGGCCCTGCCCTACCAGGACCTACACATCATGGATGCCTGCCTGGAAACCGGCGTGCACTACCTGGACACCGCCAACTACGAGCCGCCAGAAGAGGCCAAGTTCGAGTACAAGTGGCAGTGGGCCTACCAGGAGAAGTTCGAGAAAGCCGGCCTGATGGCCCTGCTCGGCAGCGGTTTTGACCCCGGTGTGACCAGCGTATTTACCGCCTACGCCAAGAAGCATCACTTCGATCGTATCCACACCTTGGATATTCTCGACTGCAACGCCGGCGACCACGGCCTGCCTTTCGCCACCAACTTCAACCCGGAAATCAATATCCGCGAGATTACCGCCAACGGCCGCTATTGGGAAAATGGCCAGTGGATAACCACCAAGCCGATGGAAGAGAAGCGTGTCTTCAATTTCCCCGAAGGCATCGGCGACAAAGACATCTACCTGCTGTACCACGAAGAGCTGGAATCCCTGTCCAAGCACTTCCCGGAAATCGAGCGCGCGCGCTTCTGGATGACTTTTGGTGACAGCTACCTGAAGCATCTCGAAGTACTGCAAAACGTCGGTATGACCGGCATCGAACCGGTGCAATTCCAAGGCCAGGAAATTGTGCCCATTCAGTTCCTCAAGGCGATGCTGCCAGACCCCGCCAGCCTGGGCCCGCTGACCAAAGGCAAGACCTGCATCGGCAACATTATCCGCGGCAGCAAAGACGGCGAAGAGAAGATCTACTACGTCTACAACACCTGCGATCACCAGGATTGCTACAAAGAGGTACAGTCCCAGGCCATCTCCTACACCACTGGAGTACCGGCAATGATCGGCGCCAAGATGATGCTGGAAGGTAAGTGGATGAAGCCCGGCGTGTGGAACATGGAGCAGATGGACCCGGACCCCTTTATGGACGACCTGAACAAGTACGGCCTGCCCTGGCAGGAAACCTGGCTGGATAAGCCCTTCCAGTAATTCCGCACTTTTCCATACCCCTCGGGATGGGCCCTGGCGCCCATCCCGCGTAGCAGGATAAAGAAGCTCCCTATGGATCTCACTCCCCGCCTAGACTACTTCGGACACTTTGACCCCTACCGCGTACCCTCTCCCTGTTTCGTGGTCGATGAAATCGCCTTGCGCGACAACCTGGCACTACTGGCCGATGTACAGAAACGCAGTGGCGCCAAAGTATTGGCCGCATTGAAAGCGTTCTCCATGTTCAGCACCGGTCCAATTGTTGCTGAATACCTATCGGGCACCTGTGCCAGTGGCCTGTTTGAGGCGAAACTCGGCTTTGAAGAGTACGGCGGGCGCGACCAGGGCAAGGAAGTCCATGTTTTCAGTGCCGGCTATAAAGAAGATGAACTACGCGAAATTCTGCAGTTCGCCCACCACGTGATCTTCAACTCCTTTTCCCAGTGGAAACGCTACCGGGAACTGTGCCTGGATATGCAGAAGCAGCGCCCGGAACTGCGCTTTGGCCTGCGTATTAACCCAGAGCACTCCGAAGGCCACACCGACCTCTACGACCCCTGTGCGCCCTGCTCACGGCTCGGTATCGTGCGTTCACTGTTTGACGAGGAGTCGCTGGAGGGCATTAGCGGCCTGCACTTCCACACCTTGTGCGAACAGGACTTTAAACCGCTGGAGCGCACCATCGCTGCCGTGGAAGAGAAATTTGGCGACCTGATCCCGCAGATGGAGTGGATCAATTTTGGCGGTGGCCACCATATCACCCGCCGCGATTACCAGGTCGACGAGCTGATTGCCGCCGTGTGCAATTTTTCTGAAAAATATGATGTGCAGGTCTACCTGGAGCCCGGTGAGGCCATTTCCCTGTTCGCTGGTATCCTGGTGACAGAAGTGGTGGATACCGCCTGGAATGGTCAGAACCAGGCCATACTCGACGCCTCCGCCACCTGCCATATGCCGGATGTTCTGGAAATGCCCTACCGCCCGGGAATCACCGGTGCCGCGCGCCCCGGCGAGCTGCCCCACACCTACCGCCTGGGCGGGCAGAGCTGTCTGGCCGGGGACAGCATTGGCGAATACAGCTTCCACAACCCCCTCAAGGTAGGTGAGCGCTTGGTATTCGAGGAGATGGCCTACTACACCATGGTGAAAACCAATACCTTCAATGGCATCCCCCTGCCCTCCATCGCCCTGTGGAACTCAGAGACCGACGACCTGAAAATCATCAAGAGCTTCGGTTACGACGACTTTAAAGAGCGCCTCTCCTGATAGCCCCAACAAGATAGTGATGCGGCGGGCAGTACAATCCCCCGCCGCCGGAGGACACATAGATGCAGCCAGAAAACGATTACCCCATCTTCCTGGGCTCTGAAATTGAGCAACCCAAGCCCGAGGACGCCTTCTTTCATATCATCCCCATCCCCTATGAGGAGACTGTTTCCTACGGTGGCGGCACTGGCAAGGGCCCGGCCTCCATCCTCGAGGCCTCCTGGCAGCTGGAAACTTTCGACAACTTCTCCTCACCCTGCGAGCTAGGTATCTACACCCGCCCGCCGGTTGAAATGGGTGGTGCCGCAGAACAGGTAATGGACAATATCGCCGCAGCCACCAAAGAGGTGCTGGCACTGGGTAAGATGCCCGTGGGCATCGGCGGCGAACACTCGGTGACCTGGGGCATTATCAAAGGCCTGCTGGATGCCGGTGAAACCGACTTCGGTGTGGTTCAGATCGACGCCCATGCCGACCTGCGCGACCGCTATGAAGGCCACAAGCACAGTCACGCCAGTGTGATGCGCCTGGTGGTAGAGGCCGGTGTGCCCCTGTTCCAGCTGGGGATTCGCGCCTACTGCGAAGAAGAGATGCAAGCGCGCAAGGATTACAACGTCGGCTATCTGGACGCCCATCAGCTAGTGCCCAACAACGTGCAGGAATTCCAGCTGCCGGAAAACTTCCCCAAGAAAGTCTTCTTTACTCTGGATGTGGATGGCATGGACCCTTCGGTGTTTCCCTCTACCGGCACTCCAGTACCCGGCGGTCTGGGCTGGTACCAGACCCTCAACCTGTTCGAATCCGTGGCGCGTCAACGCAAGATTATCGGTTTTGACGTACTGGAATTCGCGCCGATTGACGGCTTCCACGCCTATGATTTCGCCGCTGCCCAGCTGATGTACAAACTGATGGGGATTATTCAGCGCAACCGCTGAGGCAGCCTCGCTTTCCAGCACTTTGACAATTCTTAACCAATTAACCTGTCATTGCTGTCAGATTAAGGGTTAGTATGTCGATGTGAGTAATCACTTCGCTGGAGAGACCGTGAATAAGCTGAATATCGTTCTTGGCGCCAGTGCCTTCATTGCACTGGCGGCTTTTGCCTTTAGTCCATCTGCTGACGCCCGTGGCTACGATCGCTGGGGGGAGCACCGCCATCATCATCGCCACGGTCACTACCATGGCGGCAGCCGCATTTCCATTGGCTTTGTCGCCCCGATACTACCCACCAATCATGTACGGGTTGCCGTTGGCGGGCGTCCCTATTACTACCACGGCGGACACTTCTACCGTCATGGCCCAAGGGGTTACGTCGTCGTGAATGCGCCGCTGGGCGCTTCGGTGGTAACACTGCCAAGCCGAGCCGTGCCGGTACAAGTGGGCGGCGTCACTTACTACCAGTATGCCGATGCCTATTACCAGTGGGTACCGGCTACCCGCACTTATGTGGTAGTAGCGCCTCCAGCACCGGTCGCGGTCGTTCCAGCTCCGGCACCAGTGGTTACAGTTCCGGCCCCTGTCGCTGCGGCGCCTGCACAAGCTCCAACCGCGGCACCGGCGACAGTCCCCGCAACCCCGGATCCTGGCCCAGAAGGTTTCCAGCCCGGTCAGGTCTTAGAGACGCTGCCTAAAGGCTACGCGGCTGAAGTGATCAATGGCATCCAGTACTATCGCTATGGCGGCAACTACTTTATGCCGACTCAACGCGATGGCCAGGAAGTCTATGTGGTGGTCAAGCTGTAAGCGCCGCCGCTCTTTCCAGCCCGTGAAAGCGGGCGAACTGACCCAAGGCCCGGTGAAAGCTCGCCTCCAGCGAGACACCGGGCTTTTCCAACCAATGCAGAGTCTCGATACGCAGTGCTCCCGCATCCCGATCGGCCTTCAAGTCCACCAACCCCGCAAAACGGTCTCCGTATAAAATCGGCAAACAGAAGTAGCCATAGCGACGCTTGGCTGCAGGGACATAGCACTCCAGCTGGTAGTCAAATTCAAACAGCCGGCTCAGGCGCTTGCGCTGTAGTATCAGTGGATCGAAAGGCGATAACAGCCGCACCTTGCGCGCTGGCCGCGCCGGACTCTGCTCCAGCTGCTCTGTCAGCATCAACTCTTTGCCATGAGAAGTCAGCTCACCAGTGGTGAGCATATTTTCGATGGCCCGTTGAATCAGGGGCTTGTCTTCACGACGTAGATAGGCGACTTCCTCAGGGCGGCCAATGCCCTGGCAGCCGAGAAAAGTGCGTACCAGGTGACTGCCGTATTCCAGTTCGGTAGCAGCGCTGATCGACGTATTTGCCGGCAATACCCGCTCTGGGAGATCAAAGACCTTTTGAAAACCCACTCGGTGGCTGACCATCAGCTCACCCTCGTGAAATAGCTGCTCCAGCGCTTTCTTTTCATCGGACCACTCCCACCAACCGCTTTTGGTGCGTACGAAATCACTGGCCCGCAATGGTCCCTCAGCGCCTACCCGATCCAGCACATAGCGGCACAGTTTGGCATTCTTCTCATACCAGTGGCGCTGCCCAGCGCGGATACGATCCATACGCACCCGAGCATAGGGGTAGTGCTCCATCGACATATAGGCGGCGGCGTGGGACCAGTATTCAAAAATTTCGCGGCGCTGTTCTGCTTCGGCTAAGTCTGGCTCACGGTAACGGGGCAGACGGTTGTACAGCTGGTGGTGGTGCGCACGGGTAATGCGCTGGATGGCATCCAGTTGCAGCGCGCCGAGATGCGCTATTAAGGCGGGGAGCCCCTCCTTCCAGGGGCTGTGGATAAACTGACGCTCCAGCACCAGTGCGCGGACCTGTTGCTCTGACAGCATGGTGTCACCCTCCTTGTATTTGCTGAGCAGCAGTTACCAGTCAGGTTTCAGAGACTGGCACCTAGCGATCTACTCGCCCTGATAATATTCCGGTGCCAGGTTATCGAAGCGCGTATATTTACCGATAAATGCCGCGCGACAGGTGCCTATCTCACCGTTACGCTGTTTGCCGATAATCAGCTCTGCCAGCCCCTTGTCCGGGCTGTCCTCGTTGTAGTACTCATCGCGATAGATAAACAAAATCACGTCGGCATCCTGCTCGATCGCCCCGGATTCCCGCAGGTCCGAGTTCATCGGCCGCTTGTTGGGGCGCTGCTCCACACCGCGGTTGAGCTGCGAGAGGGCGACTACCGGGCAGTCGTACTCTTTCGCCAATGCCTTGAGAGAGCGCGAGATTTCGGAAATTTCCTGGGTGCGGCCCTCAGTAGAGCCCTTCACCTGCATCAGCTGTAAGTAGTCCACCATAATCATTGCCGGCAGGCTCTTGGCCTCGGCATCCTCACGACTCATACGCGGATTTTCGCGCATCAACTTATTGGTGTGATCGCGCACGGTGCGCTTGGTGCGCGCGCGCACCTCACTGGGGCTGAGCGCAGGCGTATCGTCGATATACAGGGCTTTGCCCTTCATTTTTTGTACGGCGCTGGAGAGTTTGGGCCAATCCTCTTCCTGCAGCTTGCCGTTGCGGATACGGCCCTGGTCGATACGACCGATTGAAGACAACATCCGCATTACCAGGCTGTCAGACGGCATTTCCATACTGAAGACCAGGGTCGGGCGCTCCTGGCTGAGCATGGCACTCTCAATAAAATTCAGTGCCAGCGCGGTCTTGCCCATGGAAGGACGCGCGGCGAGGATTACCAGCTCGCCCGGCTGCCAGCCGGAGGTGCGCTGATCCAATTCTGTCAGGCCGGTACTGAGGCCGGTGATATCGCCTTCAGTTTTAAACAGCTCATCGATGCGCTCGACGGTTTTCTTCAGCAGGCTATCCACACCGACGAAACCGCCCTCTTTGGCGCGTCCCTCGGCAATTTCCGCCACACGGCGCTCAGCCATCTGCAGCAGATCGGCGGAGGCCAGGCCACCGGGATTGAAACTGGTACGGCTGATTTCGCCGGCGGCGGCAATCAGCTGGCGCAACATGGAGCGCTCGCGCACTATCTTGGCATAGGCGACAATATTCGCCGCGGAGGGAGTGTTCTCGGCCAGTTCCGCCAGATAGGCCGGACCGCCCACCTCGCCGAGGAGGTCGCGACTGGCGAGGCCTTCGGCGAGAGTAACGATATCCAGCGGCTGCTCACCATTGCTCAGCTCACCCATTACCGCGAAGATCTTGCGGTGACTGGCGGTAAAGAAGTCCTCTTCACTCAGCTGCTCGGCAACCGCATCGATGCGGCCCGGATCCAACATCAGGCCCCCCAGCACCGATTGCTCCGCCTCTACCGAGTGTGGCAGCGGTGAACTCTCTTCACTGTGGATTTCTTCTTCGGGGGTAGCGTATTCGTCGATCATGGGACTTTACTGGATACCAGAAACAAAACAGGCGCTGACCCGGTAGGGTGCAGCGCCCGATTGTAGCGCGGCTGGCGCCTGTGGCACCAACTGCTTGTCGGCAAAACCTTACTCGGCTTCGATAACGACTTTAACTACAGCAGTCACGTCGGAGTGCAGCTGTACGTCTACTTCGTACTCGCCCACTTCGCGCAGAGCGCCTTCCGGCAGCTTCACTTCAGCCTTGGCTACTTCAACACCGCCAGCAGTAATTGCGTCTGCGATATCGCGAGTGCCGATAGAGCCGAACAGTTTGCCTTCGTCGCCAGCGTTGGCAGCGATGGTTACAGCCAGGTCGGCCAGCTTGGTAGCGCGGCTCTCAGCTTCTGCCATTTTGGCAGCTGCAGCGGCTTCCAGTTCAGCGCGCTTGGCTTCGAACTCAGCAACATTGGCTGCGGTAGCCGGAATTGCCTTACCAGTCGGCAGCAGGAAGTTGCGGCCGAAACCGGCTTTAACTTCAACGCGATCACCCACGTTGCCCAGTTTGCCTACTTTATCGAGCAGAATAACTTCCATCTCGGTTTCCTCAATTTCTGTATTGTGCAGAGCGCGCCTACTTTGCGGAGCGCCCGCGAATATCTATCCAGCTATCTACCAGAGCCAAACCACACAGGAATCCAGCCAGGGGCAAGCCACCAATCACCAGCATCACGTACATCGCCACCAGGGGACCAATCCCCCAACCGCGACTGGCGACCAGCCAGTGAATCAGGGCGATACCTGCAACCACCATGGGGAAGGCGATCACCGCGCCCCAGAAGGCGTAACCTGGGGTCACCAGGCTCACCACCCACAGCAGCATACTCAGTGCCGCCAGCCATACCGGCATACGCAACTGGTGAAACTCCTGGCGGAAACCGCCGGGGTTGTACAGCAGCGCCTGCCAGTAGCGCCCCAGAACCAAAGCCAGTGTGGCGCTCATCGCCGATATCAGGCTCAGATATCCAGTAATCTGCAACTCGCCTGAGAACACCTGCTTCAGTTCTTCCATCGGAACCGTATTGGGCTGCTCTGCCGCTCTTTCGAGCGCTTGCATAAAGCCCTGGAGCAAACCGCCGCTGAAGGCAGAAGTGAGCAAAATACCCACCGCCGAGGCCGCTGTTACAGTGAACAGTGCGGCGACCCATGAACGGCTACTGCGCAGTGCCACGGCGCCGCAGAACACTGCGGCAAAGTGGCCGGCGGAAATACCGGTCACCAGTGGTGGTACATGACCGCTCATGCCCATAACAACGATCGGCAACAGTGCCCAGGCCAAAACCATCAGGCCTTCACTGCTGCCGCGGCGCAAACTCACTAGAGCGAGGATTGCCGGGCTTATCAGCGGTATCCCCACCATAGTGAGGATCACCGCCCGCACGCGCCCGCGCATAATAAACTCAGCTACGGCGCGCATAGTTAGATAGCTTCTCTATTAATGAGTCTAAGCAAACTGCGGCTTAGGCTTCGTGGCTGTCCGTGTACGGCAGCAGGGCCAGGTAACGCGCGCGCTTGACCGCAGAGGCCAGCTGACGCTGATACTTGGCTTTGGTACCGGTGATACGGCTTGGAACAATCTTGCCAGTCTCAGAGATGTAGGCTTTCAGGGTATCGAGATCTTTGTAGTCGATACGCTTAACACCTTCGGCGGTGAAACGGCAGAACTTGCGACGACGGAAAAAACGTGCCATCTGATAATCCCCTTACTCTTCGCTTTCAGCGTTATCGGAAGAAGCTTCTGCGGCGTCAGAAGAGGACTGCTCTTCTTCTGCGCGCTCGCGACGCTCGGTGCGCTCTGCACGGGCAGCTTTGCGCTCACGGCTTTCTTTTTCCGCTTTCATGATCGGGCTCTCGTCGGTGATCGCCTCGTCTTCACGGATTACCAGATTACGGATAACCGCATCGTTGTAACGGAAGTTGGTGGTCAGCTCTTCCAGAGCTTCTTCGGTGCACTCAACATTCATCAGAATGTAGTGGGCTTTGTGGATCTTGTTGATCGGGTAAGCCAGACGGCGACGGCCCCAGTCTTCCAGACGGTGTACTTCACCGCCAGTGTCCTTGATGGCAGCGGTATAACGCTCCACCATGCCGGGTACCTGCTCGCTCTGGTCCGGGTGAACCAGGAATACAATTTCGTAATGACGCATTTTAGCTCCTTACGGGTTAATCAGCCTTCCGGACAGTCCGGTAAGGCAAGGAGTACAACGGGCACGGATAGACCGAGCCCATTGCGGGCGGCGTATTCTAGGCAGTTGCGGGATTGCTTGCAAGTTGATCAATTATTTGTGGGCTGTGTCTTCTCCAGCTCGGGGACAAGTGAACTAATTATTCCAACTGCTCACTCAGAGACCACCCGTTCAAACGTGGGCCTTAGCCCAACGAAACCCTGTCTTTGTGTAGATTCAGCCACTGAACTGCGCGTTCTGGTCATGGGTTTGTGACGGCGAGCTGGCATATAGTGCCTCCCTCTGTAGGGAGAAGTACCATGCCCCAAGAAACGCACAACCTTAGTTTTGGCGCCTTCCAGGTGCCCGTCACCACCGTTCGCAACGGCGAAGGCCCACTAGTCCTGGTGGTTCCCGCCATGGGCGTTCCCGCCAATCGCTACCATCTTTTGTTGAAGGAATTACAGCGACTCGGCTACAGCACCGCCATCACCGAACTGCCGGGAACCGGCGAAAGCCTGCCGAGACCCAACCGCAATGCCGACTACGGCTACGATGACCTGGTATTTGCCTTTATCCCGCAACTACTGGCACTGCTGGAAGAGTCCTTCCCCGCAGGCCCGGCCCTGATTCTCGGCCACAGTATCGGCGGCCAAACTAGCACTCTCGCGGCCCGTGCCGGCCTGACCGGCAATGCCAGGGTTGTCACCATCGCCTCCGGCCATGTAGACCACCGCAGCTGGAGCGGACTGCACAGGTACGCCATTTTACTTTTTGCCTCAATAGTGAGTGTCACCTCGAGTCTGCTCGGCTATTTCCCCGGCGCACGTATGGGTTTTGGCTGGCGTGAAGCGCGCAAACTGATGAAAGACTGGGCCCGCTCTATTTTCAGTGGACGCTTTGCTCCAGAAAAACGCCTTGGAAAACACAAGCCCAGCAACCAACCCACTCTTCATATCGCCCTGGCCGGCGATCCCTTTGCACCAGTAAAGGCTGCGCGCAAACTGGCTGCTATCGTAGATGGCGAGACCCGTGAGATGGCCGCCACCTATCCGAAAGGCAACCCCCACCTAAGCTGGATCAAAAATCCACGTCCGATTATCGCCGAGGTGGACAGCTGGTTGACTCAACACCAAGCAGGCTCTTACTGAGGAAATACAGGTCTTGGCGCCATCCAAAGTGTGGCGCCGAGGCAGCTGAACTCTTCAGGTATTCAACCCCCAGTTTTTCTACTCCTGCTTATTTTCCAGCACAGCAATACCCCCTCACAGTAACACCTTCCCTATTCACTTCCGTTTTTGGCCAGAAGTTAGAAAAGGCTCGAAGTAATTTTCTACCCCAGTTACTCGATCAATAAGTCGTCGCAAGGGGAAATTTAATGGCCACTAATTACTTCGAACAATTCAACGCTTTGCATGAAGGCAGCCAACTCTTAGTCCTTCCAAATATCTGGGATGCCGCTAGCGCACAGCTCTGCCAAGCAGCCGGCGCTCCCGCCTTAGCTACCAGTAGCGCCGCTGTGGCCTGGTCACTGGGTTATGCCGATGGCAGCAGCATGCCAATATCGGAACACCTGAGCGCCGTTAAGCGCATTTTGAGGGTTTCCCGCGTCCCGATATCCATTGATATTGAGGATGGCTACAGCTCTGATCCCGGGCAAGTAGCGGAGTTAGTTGCAACCTTGTGTGATCTTGGCGTAGCTGGCATCAATATCGAAGATGGCAGGGAAAGCCCACAACTGCTGCGTGAAAAAATCCTGGCTATTCGCTCCACGTTAAAGGCGCGACCCTTTTTTATTAATGCACGGACCGATATTTACCTGAACAGTACGGAGAACAGCCAGGATTCACTGAAACAGGTGATGCAAAGGTTGTCCGATTACCGGGAGGCCGGTGCCAACGGAGGATTTATTCCTGGTTTAACCTCCCTGGCGGACGCACAAAAGCTAACACAAGAAATCAGTATGCCACTCAATTTAATGCTGCTAGCCGGTATGGAAGAGCCCGCCCATTTCTGGCGAGCGGGTATTCGTAGGCTAAGCTGGGGACCTGCTTTATTTCAATCGAGTTATGCGCTTTATAGCAACATGGCCAATAAGTTATTCCAAGGAAAACATCCAAAACAAATCTTTGAACACAGTCTGGACTATAACTATCTAAATAACCTGGGCTCCAATATCCAATAAAAAAGATCAATAATCTCGAAAAGGAATAACTTAAACGTCTCAATACCCATTATAAATTTACAGATGCGCTTGGGGGAGCCATCCTTGCCCCCAAGCGATTTAATAGTTCAGCTATCAAAAACTATAACCGACCCCTAAACTATATTCACTTTTGTCGTAAGTATAGAATTCCCGATTCTCCTCATTTTCAATATATTGGTACTTCCCATTAACATGGAGATTAGGGGTAATACGAAGCTTTGCTCCTAACCAGGATCTCATTCGATCAGATTCTCTAAAATAGAGATCCACATCACCTTGGCTATCGGTAATACGATTGCTTTCGTTATAGAGGCTACTGCGATACTCCACCCCTGTGGAGATATTCCATCTTGGTGAAGGTATCCAAACCAGGGTGCCTCCAAGAGTATGACGAGCCGGTGAGTAGCTATAATAATCCCCCTCTGCTTTCTCCTGCCCTTCACGATCGTTGTAATCGAATCGATAAAACAACTTCGCCTCGGTCGAAAATAATGAACGCTGCCAACTCAAGTCAAAGTACTGGCGCCAGCCATCCAAATAAGCATAATCATCGCCACCAAAGTAGTAACCTGGACTATAGGAAAAAACAATTCTGGAGCGCCCCCAATTCCCTGAAACTTTACCCAACAGCCGTGCTTGCTGTGTGACAGGCTCCCCCCCCAAGGTCACCATTTCGACGGCAAATCCCATCTCTGCAGTCCAACCAAACAGGCGGCGATCATGGAATAATCCCGCCCTGGCGCTGGCTAGATCGAGATTGTCATACTCCTTGTATTTGCGCCCAAATCCGTAACCTTGCACCCGCCAGCCACTCCCAGCAGTTCCCTTGAGGCGGTATTGCCCCCAGGCAAACAACTCGGCGTAATTGTCATCCCCAATCGAGGCCTCTTCCAGTAGTTCATTTTGCAACGCATAGGCGTTGTCATCATTGCCCACCGTCAGGCTGACAGTGGCCAGCCAGGGTTTCTCACGTTCGCCACGGTGATCCTCTGCCAATAAGCGCAGACGGCGCGCAGCCATGCCTCGCAGCTTTTCTGTAGCCGCCCCTGCTCGCACAATACGGTAATGTTTAAGTGCGACCAATTCTCGATCACTTCGCTCTGCGGCAATGGCCAAGTTATAACGGGCCAAATCCTTCCAGCGGGCATTATTCAGGAGGCCGAGAAAATATATCGTGGCCTCCGAATAACGCTCTAGTTTCATCAAGGTAACGCCAATGTTATACCTGAGCTTTGCAGAGTTATTGCCAGACTCACGCTCAATTTCAAAGTACTTAAGCGCCCTACGGTATTTTCCCTGCTTGAAAGCCTCCGTAGCCTCACTGAAGAACTCTGCAGCTATTGATACTGGTGATATCAACACCAACAGCGTAATTAGCACTATTCCGATTCGCCCATTTCGCACTGTGGATTACCTCTAAACATTCCCTGTCATCAATTTTGCAGTGCCAATTAATTAGGCATCTGGCCCATCGGGTAAATTGTCCTGAGCCTGCTCAAACATTCCATCAAGCTCCATAGAAATCTGGTCGCGAATATCCGCCGGTAGACTAGAAAGAATATCCTGCATCACTTGCTCGATAACGCCTTGTATATCTGCACCGTTCATCGCACTCTTAACGGCCTCTTCGATACTTTCCCTGGCTACTTCAGCGGTGCGCAGAGCTTCCTCCCTGGCCGCTTCTGCTGAGAGACGCGCATTGGCAATCAACTCCTGGTGGCGTGTGAGGGCCTCACGCATCCTTGCTTCAATTTCCTCACTATGTTCAGCGCCCTGCCCAGTAGCCGCGACTGCTTCCATTACCGCCGCAATGGTTTCCTCAGCCACCTCCTGCATATCCGGCGGAAGCTCTATGTTGTTCACCACATCTTGCGCATCCTGCCCCTCCTCAACCACAGTGAGAGTGACATCCAGGTCTTCTGGTGCCTCCTGCGCCAATAAAGGGCCGCTATACATAACTGCTGCTGCGACACCCGCCGCCAATAATCCCTGTTTCCACATCGCTTGGTTACCTCTAGGTTGTGACAAAAATTGCTATCGAACCCTACATTGCGGCGGCTTCACAAGTGCGTTAATCGTTGACGCAGTCGCTTGCTCACCCCACCGTATTCCACTTCGATCAATATCTCCCCCGTGCTATTTTCACCGAGGATTTTCACCGGCAACGACAGGCGATTACTTCCTGCAGCAATATCCGTTTGCCATTGCAACACCTGACTGCTCGCATAACCATCAAGTTGCATATTTTCCGGTAAGACGACCCTGATTAGTGCCCCCGGCATCCGGCGACTGCTGTGCAGTAAAAGGTGCACTGGCCGCCTGATAGTGCCTTCGACATCTTGTTGCGTATCACCAGCCCCAACATCCATCGGGGTATCTTTTAAGAATGTCAGTATCACTCCCAATGTCACGACCACGAAGAAACCCGCAGCTACAGCCAACTGTCCCACTCGCCGGTATTCGTCAAAAAATAATTTTGATAAAGAAGGCGATTGACTGCTTTCCTGCCCAGTGAAGACAGACTTTAAGATACGCTCTTCCAAGTCATCGCCAGGGTTCTCAACCGGCAGGGCGCGGAGCTGGTGACGTAACAACATCTCACTGGAAAAATCTTCAGAGTCATATTTCAGCATTGGCTTTTCCTCTGATTACTAACACGGATGACCCTCGCTAATAGTTCCCTCACTGAGCAATTTTTTTAATTTTTTATGGGCGCGATGTAGGCGTGATTTCACCGTGCCCACACTTATGCCCAAAATATCTGCCACCTCTAGTAGGGAGTACCCCTCTACATCGTGCAGCAATACCGTATCGCGCCAATCGACCTCTAGTTTCGATAGCGCCTGCAGTAAAATGCGCTGCATTTCCACCTGAGAAGAAAGTCCCTTCTCTGGCGTGCCGCTTGCCACCGTCTCCCAATCAACCTCTTCATCAATGGGGGAGCTTCGGCGTCGGCGGTAGAGATCCACATAGCGGTGATAGAGCACCTTGATTAACCAGGGACCTAAGCGCTGAATTTTTTCCAGTGCTACAGATCGCGTCAGCAGGCTTGCCAAAACATCCTGTACCAGGTCCTCAGCCTCCTCGCGATTCCCTGTCCAGCGAAAGGCCATACGATAAAGTTGGCGAATATGTGGATGTATCAACTCAGCAAAACGAGCATTACGCGATCGTCGTCGCAGTAATTTTTGGGGCCAGGCGTACAAACCGCTACTCCCGGATATCAAAGGAAAGTTACCCGCAAATTTTTCACCCGCGGCATGAAATAGAAAGCTGCACAGTAAAATTGCTGTGTGACAGTGGAAAAAATCTAGCAGTGAATAGTGGAAATAGAGGGGAAAAAGAGGTTTGCGTGTGAAGCGTTACGCCGGGATGCTGCAAGTCCCGGCATCAGTAATCACCAGGACTTACAGATCAAAAAAAAAGAATAAATCAGGCGCTGCGCTGGCGCACCGCTTCAAATAGACAAACACCGGTGGCAACAGACACATTCAGGCTGCTGACTTCACCGGCCATCGGAATTTTAATTAAATGATCACAGTGCTCCCGGGTTAATCGGCGCAGGCCACTGCCTTCGGCACCCATCACTAAAGCCATAGGACCCGTCAACTGAGACTGGTAGACATCCTGAGTAGCCTCTCCTGCCGCACCAAAAATCCACACTCCAGCCTGCTGCAACTGCTGTAGGGTACGCGCGAGGTTGGTCACCGTAACAAAGGGTAAAACCTCAGCCGCACCACAGGCCACCTTGCGGGCTGTCGGGGTCAAACCTGCGGATTTATCCTTGGGCGCAATCACCGCATGTACCCCGGCAGCCTCCGCTGAGCGCAAGCAGGCACCCAAATTATGGGGGTCGGTCACGCCATCCAGGACCAAGAGAAATGGCGCCTCACTTTTCTGGTCCAGCTTTTCGAGCATGCCAAACAGAAATTTCTCATCCAGAACCTGAGTTTTACTCGCACAAAGAGCGATTACCCCCTGGTGATTAGCGCCCTCTTCCACCTTGTCATCCAGAGTGCGACGGTCGACAAAACGCAGTGCGATATCATTTTTTTCCGCCTGCTGAATAATTTTTTGCAGGCGCTGGTCTTTGCGCCCACGCAATAGCATCAGCTCCTGCACATTTTGTGGAGAACCCTTTAACAAAGCCTGCACCGCGTGCAGGCCATATACCAATTCTTGGCTCAACTTATGCCTCAATCACTTTTTCTTTTTACTGGTAGAAGAAGCTTTCTTCTTCTTTTTAACTTTGCCGCTACGCGTTTTGGCCTTTTCTGCTTTCTGTGCAGCCTTGCGCGCAGCTACCGCTGGGCGTTTACCGCCTTTGCGTGTGGGAGTGCGCTTGCTTCCGCGACGCTTTGCCGGCGCCTCAGTTTTTTGCTTGTCGGCATCCTCGCTTGATTTTTTCTTGCTCGTACTGGGCTTATCCTCCGTCAGCTCTGCCACAGGGACCGCTTCTTTGGAGCCGACCTTACGTTTGCGAATAGGCGCTACTTCCGCTGAGGTTTCTGCGCGCTTTCCCCAGGGGCTGGCATGTAATTTACGGCTGCTGTCTTTTTTCTGCTTGCTGCGCCGCTCCCGCTCCAATTGATGCTCTACAGCCATTTCCATCGCGCGGGCACTGACCTTAGTCGTTTCTTTCTTAGCACGGGAGGCCTTTTGACGCGGCACCAATTCCTCGAGAATAAAGTCTACTTTGCGCTCTTCAAGATCGACCCGCGCCACCTGAACGCTAACTGAGTCACCTAGATGGTAGCGTTTGCCACTGCGTTCGCCGATTAAACGCTGGTGCGCCTGCTCAAAGCGGTAATAATCTTTTGGCAGCGCGGTCACGTGGATCAACCCCTCAACAAAAAGATCATTAAGCTCGACAAATAAGCCGAACCCCGTTACCGCACTAATTACGCCGGAATAAACTTCACCCACATGATCCTGCAAATATTCGCACTTGAGCCAGCTAACCACATCGCGGGTAGCATCGTCTGCACGGCGTTCAGTCATGGAACACTGTTCGCCGAGCTGTAACATCGCCGGCATATCGTAGGGCAGTATCTGCTGTCGATCGATGGGCCTGGCACCCGGCACGCTGTATACCTTCTGCACCACTGCGGCTTCATTGGCACTACCATTGCGAATTAGCCAGCGCAGGGCACGGTGCAACAGCAAATCGGGATAGCGGCGAATGGGTGAGGTGAAATGGGCATAGGCGCGATAATCCAAGCCAAAGTGGCCGCGATTTTCCGGTTGATAGACCGCCTGATTCATGGAACGCAGTAACATCACTTGAATTATATGGGCATCCGCACGGCCCTCGACCTGCTCCAGTAACGCCTGAAAATCCGCAGGCTGTGGCTCCGAGCCACCGGGCAGTCGCAATCCCAGCTCACCGAGGTACTCGCGCAAGTTGCTGAGTTTTTCTTCTTTCGGGGCATCGTGCACACGATAGAGAGCCGGTAATTCCGACAGCTCCATTAAATCCGCCGCACAGACATTGGCCGCCAACATGCACTCTTCGATCAGTTTATGCGCATCGTTGCGCGTAACCGGCACTATGCGCTCAATCTTGCGTTCGCTGTCAAACAGAATACGGGTTTCGGTGGTTTCAAAATCTATCGCCCCACGCCGATCGCGGGCACTGCGCAACGCCAGGTACAAATCGTGCAAATTATCCAGATGTGGAACCAGTGCGGCAAACTGCTTACGCAGACCACTATCGCGATTGTCCCGTTCTTCTAATACCTGCCCTACCTGGGTATAAGTCAGACGCGCATGACTGCGCATCAAACCTTCAAAGAAACGGTAATCGGTAATTTCACCGCTGCGATCAATGTGCATCTCGCACACCATACACAAGCGGTCTACCTCCGGATTTAATGAGCAGAGCCCATTAGACAATTTCTCCGGCAGCATAGGCACGACAAAGTCGGGAAAATAAACCGAGTTGCCACGGCTATGGGCCTCCTCATCGAGCACCGAGCCGGGGCGCACATAGTGAGACACATCGGCAATGGCTACCAGCAGCTTCCAACTGTTGTCAGGCAAAAGCTCACAGTAAACTGCATCATCAAAATCGCGGGCATCCTCACCATCAATAGTGACCAGGGGTAATTGGCGCAAATCAACCCGCGCTTTTTTATCCTCTTCCAGCACTTCATTGGCAATGGCATCCACTTCCGCCTGTAAGGCCGCGGGCCAGATATGGGGGATGCCATAGTTGCGGATCGCGACATCGATCTCCATGCCCGGTGCCAAATGGTCGCCGAGCACTTCCAGCACTTCCCCCTGGGGTACGCGGTCACGCCCAGGTTGTGTGACAATTTTTACCACGACATATTGGCCGTGTTCGGCACCGGCGGCATCTTCTGCCGCTACCATCACATCGAGGTTCACGCGGGGGTTATCGGGCCGCACAAAACAGATACCATTTTCCCGGTAAAGGCGCCCAGCCAGCTGTTCGGTATTGTGCTTGATTACCCGAACCACGGCACCTTCACGCTTGCCGCGAAAGCCGCCGGGAGTCTCCCGCACCAGCACCTCATCGCCGTCAAAGACTTTGCGCATTTGTCGATGGGACAAAAATAAATCGCCGTCACCATCCGTGGGCACAACGAAACCAAAACCGTCGCGGTGGCCAATAACGCGGCCACGAACCAGGCTCATTTTGTCCAGCACACCAAAATCACCGGAGCGATTGCTGGCAATCTGGCCATCTCGGGACATGGCGATTAGGCGTCGGCGCACCCCTTCACGCCGGTCTTCATCCTCTAATTCAAGAAGGTTGGCAACAAATTCCCAGGGCACCGGTTCCGCCTGCTGCTCCAAAAGTTGCAGCAAATATTCTCGGCTGGGGATAGGCTTTTCATATTTTTCCGCCTCTCGCTGGGCATGAGGGTCAGCGTTGAGGGGGCCTGAAGTATTTTTGTGTGTCAAAACAGCATCCGTTGTTGAGATAACCGCCCATTGAGGCGGCTTCCGGAGGTTATCCGGTCAAAGGCAGGCGGCGGAGGTAGAGAGTTTTTGTTCAATGTTTCGCCGCTGTTGAACGCATTATAAGCGATTTCAGCACATTTCCAGACCTTTGGGTAAAATGTTGAAATAAGCGCTAAGAAACCGTTGACACTCCCCCTGCAGATCTCTATAGTTCGCGTCCTCAACGGAGCACACGTTGATTTGCCCAGGTGGCGGAATTGGTAGACGCGCTAGCTTCAGGTGCTAGTGACCTAACGGTCGTGGAGGTTCAAGTCCTCTCCTGGGCACCAATTCCAAAAAGGCTGACTCGAAAGAGTCGGCCTTTTTTCGTTGCGGCTTATGTAAATCTTACCCACGAAAAGTCCCCAGATATTTCCAATACAAACGCCCATAAAAAAACCGGCCACTGGGGCCGGTTCGGTATTTTAAAGTCTTCTAGGGACCATCAGCCCCCTGAATTAATGGAGGCCAAGGTCTCCTGCTCGCGGTAGTCGACAGTAACATCCTGGCTCTCTTCCAGCCTGGCATCGAATTCCGGATCTTCCTCATCGGTTCCGGAAAGTCCCGCTGCAGGTAACAACTCACCGGATCTCAAACGCATTTCCGGGGAATTCACCGCATCCACTCCACTACTGTAAGGTTTCACCGCACTGAAAATCGCCGGGTCAACCTGGGTGAAGTCCTCAACACCATTTTGGATTGCGGAGCGCAATCCCTGGGATGCCTGGGCACCAGCGATAGACTGCAGCTCGTCACCCTTACTAGTGAAGTTCGGTACCTGCCCAATAAATTCAGGCTCGTAGTAGGAGACAGAAACAATTGCCACATTGGTAAGCGCATCCATACGCAGCGGCACCAACTCGCTACCGATAATACTCCAGAGCTGAGTATCGGTACCCAGAGTGATATTGCCCGCTGTGATATGGGTATCGCCGTAGGTTTCAGCGGTGAGCATGCCAAAGCCCTCACTCGCCAGCTGAACGTTACCGCGACCCGCATTGATTTCATCAATCAGTAGGTTGTCTTTCGCCAGCACCGTAATATCGACATCCGGCCCGGAAGTAGAGATAGCAAGGACATCGACATCGGACTCAATATTGACATCGCCGCTGACCACCAAATCTGCACGCTTAGCTTTGAGGCTACCGCCAATAGTACCCGTGGCACTGCTAAGTACATTAATATCCCCTGATCCATCGTAACCGAGACGCATACCACTGCCAGCAAATCGCAAACCTACGCCGCTTTTGTTGAAGCTGCCGGAATTAACACCGCCATTTTCAAAATCAAAAGCAAAGTCTGTTTCTAACATGAGATTACTGGAAGTGTTATCAAGGAACTCAAAATCAGAGAAGCTAAAGTTGCCTACTTTGTTACCAGAGGATTTCACCTGCCAAGTATCACCAGCAAGGTTGTACTGGAAGGAATCACTTCCGCTGCCACCAGAGAGTGCTACTGTGTCAGAGCTATTCTCATTCACTTCCACGTAGTCATCCCCCTCTCCCAGGGAAATACTATCGATGGTGGTTGCAGAGAGTATGACCGTGTCATTACCTGCACCGGTATCTATTGAAGCAAGCTCACCGCCATTTAAATTAAAAGTATCCTGGCCACTACCCGCATTTATCGTTTCAATACCGCTAAACACAAGCTTTTTGTTATTGCCGCTTACGGTACTCTGCGCATCGTTGATATCCCAAACCGCATCGATATTGGCCCCCTCGATAGTATCGTTTCCACTGCCCGCACTCAGGCTCTCCAGATCCGCAAAAGTGACCCCGGCAACTGTCATGCTGTTGAGGCTATCGAAGACATAGTTACTGCCGATGTCCTGGCCAATATATGTACCCACTCCCTGGACCATCTCAAGATTATCAAACAGAACAGTAAGGCCATTCACCCTGGCTTGAGCCGCTCCGTTTTCTAGGGAGCTGCCATTACTGGAAGATGTCCAGCTAGCGCCACTACCGGCTGCATTAACAGTGTCCTCACCCTCACCAGTATCCACACTTTCAAGCCCGGTAAAGAGAATACCCGCAGCAGTAATATCACCATTGGAAGCCAGAACAAATGTATCCTTGCCAGAGGTACCTACAAGATGGTCAGTACCTCCCTCACTGCTGACTTTAGTAATGCCTGTAAATGCTATTCCCGCAGTGGCGATTCCAGACTCAGTTAGGGCTAAGACATCATCAGCATCAGTACCGTATAACTGTGCATTATTAGTTTCTACATGATCAATACCGCTAAATTGAACACCATTCACCTCAAGGGCATTTGCAGTACCAGCTAACTGCCAACTTCCCGCATCGCTCTGAATCGTATCGCTATCTTCGTTACCACTTCCCGCAGAAACGCTAGCAACAGACGAGAACTCAATACCCCGCGCTTTGAGCGATTTCCCAGTTTTGGCCAGTTCGAAAGTGTCTGCCTGATTATTTGTTGATGCGTCCAGCGACACGTTGTCTGCATCAACCTGCTCAATGCCCTCAAAGCTCACACCTGCAACAGCAAGAGCACCGCGGCCTAATCCCAATACCCAGGTTTCTCCAGCTATATCACTTGTAGCCACAATAGTGTCTGAGCCTTCGCCTGCATCCACAGAATCAAGTTCCATAAATGTCATGTTGTCGACTCGCACTATGGCATCCGCTCCGGACTTACTTAAGGTGAAAGTGTCCGTATGTTCTCCACCCGCCAGCGTGCTGGTGCCGCCGCTGATGAACTCGGCGTTCTGGATGGTGATCGCGCCGTGCTCTACTTCATTCGCATTGTCGGTCAGGGCCCAACCTTGGCCCGCCTGGCCAATCACGGTGTCATCACCACCGGCGGCGGCGACCGTGCTGAGGCCGGCGAACTGCATATTGTCCACCTTCACCAACTGACCCTGGCTGCCGCCGTCGAGGAAGGTGTAGGTGTCAGCGAAGTCTCCCCCCATCAGGGTGCTGATGCCGCCGCTGATAAACTCGGCGTTCTGGATGGTGATCGCGCCGTGCTCTACTTCATTCTCATTGTCGGTCAGGGCCCAACCTTGGCCCGCCTGGCCAATCACGGTGTCATCACCACCGGCGGCGGCGACCGTGCTGAGGCCGGCGAACTGCATATTGTCCACCTTCACCAACTGACCCTGGCTGCCGCCGTCGAGGAAGGTGTAGGTGTCAGCGAAGTCTCCCCCCATCAGGGTGCTGATGCCGCCGCTGATAAACTCGGCGTTCTGGATGGTGATCGCGCCGTGCTCTACTTCATTCTCATTGTCGGTCAGGGCCCAACCTTGGCCCGCCTGGCCAATCACGGTGTCATCACCACCGGCGGCGGCGACCGTGCTGAGGCCGGCGAACTGCATATTGTCCACCTTCACCAACTGACCCTGGCTGCCGCCGTCGAGGAAGGTGTAGGTGTCAGCGAAGTCTCCCCCCATCAGGGTGCTGATGCCGCCGCTGATAAACTCGGCGTTCTGGATGGTGATCGCGCCGTGCTCTACTTCATTCTCATTGTCGGTCAGGGCCCAACCTTGGCCCGCCTGACCGATCACGGTGTCATCACCACCGGCGGCGGCGACCGTGCTGAGGCCGGCGAACTGCATATCGTCCACCTTCACCAACTGACCCTGGCTGCCGCCGTCGAGGAAGGTGTAGGTGTCAGCGAAGTCTCCCCCCATCAGGGTGCTGATGCCGCCGCTGATAAACTCGGCGTTCTGGATGGTGATCGCGCCGTGCTCTACTTCATTCTCATTGTCGGTCAGGGCCCAACCTTGGCCCGCCTGGCCAATCACGGTGTCATCACCACCGGCGGCGGCGACCGTGCTGAGGCCGGCGAACTGCATATTGTCCACCTTCACCAACTGACCCTGGCTGCCGCCGTCGAGGAAGGTGTAGGTGTCAGCGAAGTCTCCCCCCATCAGGGTGCTGATGCCGCCGCTGATAAACTCGGCGTTCTGGATGGTGATCGCGCCGTGCTCTACTTCATTCTCATTGTCGGTCAGGGCCCAACCTTGGCCCGCCTGACCGATCACGGTGTCATCACCACCGGCGGCGGCGACCGTGCTGAGGCCGGCGAACTGCATATTGTCCACCTTCACCAACTGACCCTGGCTGCCGCCGTCGAGGAAGGTGTAGGTGTCAGCGAAGTCTCCCCCCATCAGGGTGCTGATGCCGCCGCTGATAAACTCGGCGTTCTGGATGGTGATCGCGCCGTGCTCTACTTCATTCTCATTGTCGGTCAGGGCCCAACCTTGGCCCGCCTGACCGATCACGGTGTCATCACCACCGGCGGCGGCGACCGTGCTGAGGCCGGCGAACTGCATATTGTCCACCTTCACCAACTGACCCTGGCTGCCGCCGTCGAGGAAGGTGTAGGTGTCAGCGAAGTCTCCCCCCATCAGGGTGCTGATGCCGCCGCTGATAAACTCGGCGTTCTGGATGGTGATCGCGCCGTGCTCTACTTCATTCTCATTGTCGGTCAGGGCCCAACCTTGCCCCGCCTGGCCAATCACGGTGTCATCACCACCGGCGGCGGCGACCGTGCTGAGGCCGGCGAACTGCATATTGTCCACCTTCACCAACTGACCCTGGCTGCCGCCGTCGAGGAAGGTGTAGGTGTCAGCGAAGTCTCCCCCCATCAGGGTGCTGATGCCGCCGCTGATAAACTCGGCGTTCTGGATGGTGATCGCGCCGTGCTCTACTTCATTCTCATTGTCGGTCAGGGCCCAACCTTGGCCCGCCTGGCCAATCACGGTGTCATCACCACCGGCGGCGGCGACCGTGCTGAGGCCGGCGAACTGCATATTGTCCACCTTCACCAACTGACCCTGGCTGCCGCCGTCGAGGAAGGTGTAGGTGTCAGCGAAGTCTCCCCCCATCAGGGTGCTGATGCCGCCGCTGATAAACTCGGCGTTCTGGATGGTGATCGCGCCGTGCTCTACTTCATTCTCATTGTCGGTCAGGGCCCAACCTTGGCCCGCCTGACCGATCACGGTGTCATCACCACCGGCGGCGGCGACCGTGCTGAGGCCGGCGAACTGCATATCGTCCACCTTCACCAACTGACCCTGGCTGCCGCCGTCGAGGAAGGTGTAGGTGTCTGCGAAGTCTCCCCCCGCCAGCGTGCTGGTGCCGCCGCTGATAAACTCGGCGTTCTGGATGGTGATCGCGCCGTGCTCTACTTCATTCTCATTGTCGGTCAGGGCCCAACCTTGGCCCGCCTGGCCAATCACGGTGTCATCACCACCGGCGGCGGCGACCGTGCTGAGGCCGGCGAACTGCATATTGTCCACCTTCACCAACTGACCCTGGCTGCCGCCGTCGAGGAAGGTGTAGGTGTCAGCGAAGTCTCCCCCCATCAGGGTGCTGATGCCGCCGCTGATAAACTCGGCGTTCTGGATGGTGATCGCGCCGTGCTCTACTTCATTCTCATTGTCGGTCAGGGCCCAACCTTGGCCCGCCTGGCCAATCACGGTGTCATCACCACCGGCGGCGGCGACCGTGCTGAGGCCGGCGAACTGCATATTGTCCACCTTCACCAACTGACCCTGGCTGCCGCCGTCGAGGAAGGTGTAGGTGTCAGCGAAGTCTCCCCCCATCAGGGTGCTGATGCCGCCGCTGATAAACTCGGCGTTCTGGATGGTGATCGCGCCGTGCTCTACTTCATTCTCATTGTCGGTCAGGGCCCAACCTTGGCCCGCCTGGCCAATCACGGTGTCATCACCACCGGCGGCGGCGACCGTGCTGAGGCCGGCGAACTGCATATTGTCCACCTTCACCAACTGACCCTGGCTGCCGCCGTCGAGGAAGGTGTAGGTGTCAGCGAAGTCTCCCCCCATCAGGGTGCTGATGCCGCCGCTGATAAACTCGGCGTTCTGGATGGTGATCGCGCCGTGCTCTACTTCATTCTCATTGTCGGTCAGGGCCCAACCTTGGCCCGCCTGACCGATCACGGTGTCATCACCACCGGCGGCGGCGACCGTGCTGAGGCCGGCGAACTGCATATCGTCCACCTTCACCAACTGACCCTGGCTGCCGCCGTCGAGGAAGGTGTAGGTGTCTGCGAAGTCTCCCCCCGCCAGCGTGCTGGTGCCGCCGCTGATAAACTCGGCGTTCTGGATGGTGATCGCGCCGTGCTCTACTTCATTCTCATTGTCGGTCAGGGCCCAACCTTGGCCCGCCTGGCCAATCACGGTGTCATCACCACCGGCGGCGGCGACCGTGCTGAGGCCGGCGAACTGCATATTGTCCACCTTCACCAACTGACCCTGGCTGCCGCCGTCGAGGAAGGTGTAGGTGTCAGCGAAGTCTCCCCCCATCAGGGTGCTGATGCCGCCGCTGATAAACTCGGCGTTCTGGATGGTGATCGCGCCGTGCTCTACTTCATTCTCATTGTCGGTCAGGGCCCAACCTTGGCCCGCCTGGCCAATCACGGTGTCATCACCACCGGCGGCGGCGACCGTGCTGAGGCCGGCGAACTGCATATTGTCCACCTTCACCAACTGACCCTGGCTGCCGCCGTCGAGGAAGGTGTAGGTGTCAGCGAAGTCTCCCCCCATCAGGGTGCTGATGCCGCCGCTGATAAACTCGGCGTTCTGGATGGTGATCGCGCCGTGCTCTACTTCATTCTCATTGTCGGTCAGGGCCCAACCTTGGCCCGCCTGGCCAATCACGGTGTCATCACCACCGGCGGCGGCGACCGTGCTGAGGCCGGCGAACTGCATATTGTCCACCTTCACCAACTGACCCTGGCTGCCGCCGTCGAGGAAGGTGTAGGTGTCAGCGAAGTCTCCCCCCATCAGGGTGCTGATGCCGCCGCTGATAAACTCGGCGTTCTGGATGGTGATCGCGCCGTGCTCTACTTCATTCTCATTGTCGGTCAGGGCCCAACCTTGGCCCGCCTGACCGATCACGGTGTCATCACCACCGGCGGCGGCGACCGTGCTGAGGCCGGCGAACTGCATATCGTCCACCTTCACCAACTGACCCTGGCTGCCGCCGTCGAGGAAGGTGTAGGTGTCAGCGAAGTCTCCCCCCATCAGGGTGCTGATGCCGCCGCTGATAAACTCGGCGTTCTGGATGGTGATCGCGCCGTGCTCTACTTCATTCTCATTGTCGGTCAGGGCCCAACCTTGGCCCGCCTGGCCAATCACGGTGTCATCACCACCGGCGGCGGCGACCGTGCTGAGGCCGGCGAACTGCATATTGTCCACCTTCACCAACTGACCCTGGCTGCCGCCGTCGAGGAAGGTGTAGGTGTCAGCGAAGTCTCCCCCCATCAGGGTGCTGATGCCGCCGCTGATAAACTCGGCGTTCTGGATGGTGATCGCGCCGTGCTCTACTTCATTCTCATTGTCGGTCAGGGCCCAACCTTGGCCCGCCTGACCGATCACGGTGTCATCACCACCGGCGGCGGCGACCGTGCTGAGGCCGGCGAACTGCATATCGTCCACCTTCACCAACTGACCCTGGCTGCCGCCGTCGAGGAAGGTGTAGGTGTCAGCGAAGTCTCCCCCCATCAGGGTGCTGATGCCGCCGCTGATAAACTCGGCGTTCTGGATGGTGATCGCGCCGTGCTCTACTTCATTCTCATTGTCGGTCAGGGCCCAACCTTGGCCCGCCTGGCCAATCACGGTGTCATCACCACCGGCGGCGGCGACCGTGCTGAGGCCGGCGAACTGCATATTGTCCACCTTCACCAACTGACCCTGGCTGCCGCCGTCGAGGAAGGTGTAGGTGTCAGCGAAGTCTCCCCCCATCAGGGTGCTGATGCCGCCGCTGATAAACTCGGCGTTCTGGATGGTGATCGCGCCGTGCTCTACTTCATTCTCATTGTCGGTCAGGGCCCAACCTTGGCCCGCCTGGCCAATCACGGTGTCATCACCACCGGCGGCGGCGACCGTGCTGAGGCCGGCGAACTGCATATTGTCCACCTTCACCAACTGACCCTGGCTGCCGCCGTCGAGGAAGGTGTAGGTGTCAGCGAAGTCTCCCCCCATCAGGGTGCTGATGCCGCCGCTGATAAACTCGGCGTTCTGGATGGTGATCGCGCCGTGCTCTACTTCATTCTCATTGTCGGTCAGGGCCCAACCTTGGCCCGCCTGGCCAATCACGGTGTCACCTCCATCACCGGCGGCGACTGTGCTGAGACCGGCGAACTGCATATCGTCCACCTTCACTAACTGCCCTTGGCTGCCGCCATCTAGGAAGGTGTAGGTGTCAGCGAAGCCTTCTTTGCCCGCCAGCGTGCTACCGCCTCCACTAATTAAATTCGCATTTTTTATAATAATTCCTGCATGACTTACTTCATTATCATTAGCAGTCAAAGCCCAGCCTAAATTTGAGTACCCTTCTAAACCTGCATTCTTTGCAATTAAGTAAGAGACATCAAAAAATGTAATGCCATTATTCGTCGCAGTATTAGCGTTATTAATTATCCAGTTGTGGCCAAGTAAACCAGTTACAGTTCTTGCATAGCCATTTGTTTTAACACTTGTTACACCAGTGAAATTAAATTCATATCCAGGATTTTGCGAATCAGTATCAGATGAAACCAACCCATCCCCTAATACATAAAAATCTCCTTCTTGGGACGCCCCAATAACAATGCTACTGGAGATAATGTCACTGAGATTAACGAATTGGATCCCGTTGATTTTTCCATTTTCTAGATTTGCCTCATCGACGGATAAGGTGTCCTGGCCTCCCAATGCATCGACAATTGTCACCCCAGTAAAATCGATCGATGAGGCAACAACAAGGTTGTCATTTCCGTTTTCAATTATGCTGAAAGCATCAACATTATCGGTGCCATAGAGAGTTGTCGTGTAAGCGTCTTCAATATCCTGGAAAAGTAACCCCTGAGAGTAAAGACGTAACTCTCCAGCAATACCTGTTAGCTCCAGACCATTAGAGTAATTTTCGGCATCTACATAATCATCGCCGCCCAAAGCATTGACAGACTCAAGACCAGTAAACGTTAAGCCATTAACCTGTAGCTCAGCACTGTCATTAAAAGTAAATATTTCTTTATCATTGGTGCCTAGTAAAATATCCGATGTATTAACACCAACATGTGCTCCGGCTTCCACTCGGGTAAGCCCATTAAAGTGCATCCCATCAACTTGGATCGCCGTTGTGCTATCAGCATTTTTTACAATTTGGTAGCTATCATTGCTATTAGACGCACCCTGCAGTATTCCATTGCCGCCACTGAATATATCAGCATCGTTGATGATGACATCGGCATGCTCTACCTGATTATCACTCGCTGTGAGCGCCCAGTTTCTATTGTTAACACTACTGTTAATCGTGTCTGTAAAAGAGCTTGAGTCCCCAGCGCTTAAAATATCAATACCGGTAAAGGCCATGCCTTTAGTATCAATCTGGGTCTTTTGCTGTCCATTATCTGTGTAAGCAGAAAGCGTAAAGATTTCATCTTGGTCATTTCTGCCAACCAACTCGCCAACATTTGCCTGGATAGTTTCTACATCACTGAAGGCAATATTGTAGCCTGTGATCTCTTTATTTCCGGATCCCAAAATCCACTGGCTGCCGGTTTGCCCAGTACCGTCAATAATACTGTCTGTACCCGCACCGGTATTGAGGCTTGCAATACCGGTAAAGGCTATCTCATTGGCCTTGAAGGCCTTGTCCCCAGTAATCTCGATCGTATCGGCTAAGTCTGAGCCGACAAGGTTTTCACCACCAGTACCCGCTACCTCAATCTGTTTAAATAAGATATTGCTGGTAATCAGTTCTTTTGCGATTCCGGTGAGTGCAACCGTTTCTCCAGCCTTTGCATTCACGGTGTCGGCAATATTAGTATCGTTGCCGGCTAATACAGAGCTCACATCCGAGAACTGGATGCCTTTGCTGCGCAGCTTATTATCACCCTCTACGGTGAAGGTGTCTGCACCCGTGGTGCCGGTTAAAATTCCTGTATTAGTAACCGCATCAATGCCACTAAAGTTGATGTCATAGCTGCTACCATTAGGATCGATGGTTACACCAAAGGCATTATTACCTTGAAGAGTAACTGCACCGGTTGCATCTACCGTGTCCGTATAATTAGTATCATCCGTATTCGCATTCACATTGCGAATACCTTTAAAGATCATGGAGTCAACGGTGATATCGCCTGTCAGGGAAAGCTGATAGCTATCTCCGTTATCAGCGGCACCAACGAGGGTGTTATTACCACCCGTCAGACTACGCATTCCTGCAAAAGTAATGCCTGAGTGCTTAACTTCATTATCCGCAGAAACGAGTTCCCACTGGTCGCTGGTCTCAGAGGTAACAGCTCCACTAGAGCCAGTATCAACAATACGATCAACACCGGAGAAGGTGATCGCTTTAGCGAAAACTTTGTTGGTATCTTTTACTGTATAAGCGATATCCGCACCCAGCAGATTACTCGCTACCGCTTCATTAATACCGGATATCGTAATATCGATGATATTGCCATCGGTAAAATCTGCTTTTACATTGTTGTCATCTAGCAAAAGAAGATTGCCACTAATAGCACTGGCATCTAGTGATGCAGTACCGTTCCCCTCAATTGTGGTAAATCCAGTAAAGCGAATAGCATCAGCATTAATACGTCCATCGCTGGTCAGGGCAAATTCGTTATCAGTATTCTTACTTTCCAGTGTGCCCTGATTATCTGAAGCGGTGACTTTTTCTATATTGGTAAAGGTAATTCCGCTGCTTGTGGCTTCTTTATCTGTATTCGAGAGACTCCATGTACTGTTGGCTACAAGCGTACTAACGGTGTCAGTGCCCTCGCCGGTATCAATCGTTTTATTGAAGCCAGTAAAGTCGATATTATTAGCCGTGAGCTTGTCACCGGTACTGGCTATGATAAAGCTGTCATCTATAGCCGATCCGACAATCTTGCCGTTCGAGTTGTTAATAAAGGCGACCTGTTCAATATCTTTGAACAGGATATTGGCATTGCGCAGCTCTTCTTGATTTCCGGTGAGATTTACATCAGTTTCTGTATTCAGTTGATCAGAAATGCCATCATTACTTGTGCCTCCAGCATTAACTTCTTCAATACCGGTGAAGCTGATACCGTAAGTATGTAATTCGCCGCTAAGGAAACCAAACGTATCGGCCCCGTCGGTACCGATCAAAATATCTGTTGTGTTAACACCAGCATGTGCTCCGGCTTCCACTCGGGTAAGCCCATTAAAGTGCATCCCATCAACTTGGATCGCCGTTGTGCTATCAGCATTTTTTACAATTTGGTAGCTATCATTGCTATTGGACGCACCCTGCAGTATTCCATTGCCGCCACTGAATATATCAGCATCGTTGATGATGACATCGGCATGCTCTACCTGATTATCACTCGCTGTGAGCGCCCAGTTTCTATTGTTAACACTACTGTTAATCGTGTCTGTAAAAGAGCTTGAGTCCCCAGCGCTTAAAATATCAATACCGGTAAAGGCCATGCCTTTAGTATCAATCTGGGTCTTTTGCTGTCCATTATCTGTGTAAGCAGAAAGCGTAAATATTTCATCTTGGTCATTTCTGCCAACCAACTCGCCAACATTTGCCTGGATAGTTTCTACATCACTGAAGGCAATATTGTAGCCTGTGATCTCTTTATTTCCGGATCCCAAAATCCACTGGCTGCCGGTTTGCCCAGTACCGTCAATAATACTGTCTGTACCCGCACCGGTATTGAGGCTTGCAATACCGGTAAAGGCTATCTCATTGGCCTTGAAGGCCTTGTCCCCAGTAATCTCGATCGTATCGGCTAAGTCTGAGCCGACAAGGTTTTCACCACCAGTACCCGCTACCTCAATCTGTTTAAATAAGATATTGCTGGTAATCAGTTCTTTTGCGATTCCGGTGAGTGCAACCGTTTCTCCAGCCTTTGCATTCACGGTGTCGGCAATATTAGTATCGTTGCCGGCTAATACAGAGCTCACATCCGAGAACTGGATGCCTTTGCTGCGCAGCTTATTATCACCCTCTACGGTGAAGGTGTCTGCACCCGTGGTGCCGGTTAAAATTCCTGTATTAGTAACCGCATCAATGCCACTAAAGTTGATGTCATAGCTGCTACCATTAGGATCGATGGTTACACCAAAGGCATTATTACCTTGAAGAGTAACTGCACCGGTTGCATCTACCGTGTCCGTATAATTAGTATCATCCGTATTCGCATTCACATTGCGAATACCTTTAAAGATCATGGAGTCAACGGTGATATCGCCTGTCAGGGAAAGCTGATAGCTATCTCCGTTATCAGCGGCACCAACGAGGGTGTTATTACCACCCGTCAGACTACGCATTCCTGCAAAAGTAATGCCTGAGTGCTTAACTTCATTATCCGCAGAAACGAGTTCCCACTGGTCGCTGGTCTCAGAGGTAACAGCTCCACTAGAGCCAGTATCAACAATACGATCAACACCGGAGAAGGTGATCGCTTTAGCGAAAACTTTGTTGGTATCTTTTACTGTATAAGCGATATCCGCACCCAGCAGATTACTCGCTACCGCTTCATTAATACCGGATATCGTAATATCGATGATATTGCCATCGGTAAAATCTGCTTTTACATTGTTGTCATCTAGCAAAAGAAGATTGCCACTAATAGCACTGGCATCTAGTGATGCAGTACCGTTACCCTCAATTGTGGTAAATCCAGTAAAGCGAATAGCATCAACATCAATACGTCCATCACTAGTCAGGGCAAATTCATTATCATCGTTCTTACTTTCCAGTGTGCCCTGATTATCTGAAGCGGTGACTTTTTCTATATTGGTAAAAGTAATTCCGCTGCTTGTGGCTTCTTTATCTGTATTCGAGAGACTCCATGTACTGTTGGCTACAAGCGTACTAACGGTGTCAGTGCCCTCGCCGGTATCAATCGTTTTATTGAAGCCAGTAAAGTCGATATTATTAGCCGTGAGCTTGTCACCGGTACTGGCTATGATAAAGCTGTCATCTATAGCCGATCCGACAATCTTGCCGTTCGAGTTGTTAATAAAGGCGACCTGTTCAATATCTTTGAACAGGATATTGGCATTGCGCAGCTCTTCTTGATTTCCGGTGAGATTTACATCAGTTTCTGTATTCAGTTGATCAGAAATGCCATCATTACTTGTGCCTCCAGCATTAACTTCTTCAATACCGGTGAAGCTGATACCGTAAGTATGTAATTCGCCGCTAAGGAAACCAAACGTATCGGCCCCGTCGGTACCGATCAAAATATCTGTTGTGTTAACACCAGCATGTGCTCCGGCTTCCACTCGGGTAAGCCCATTAAAGTGCATCCCATCAACTTGGATCGCCGTTGTGCTATCAGCATTTTTTACAATTTGGTAGCTATCATTGCTATTGGACGCACCCTGCAGTATTCCATTGCCGCCACTGAATATATCAGCATCGTTGATGATGACATCGGCATGCTCTACCTGATTATCACTCGCTGTGAGCGCCCAGTTTCTATTGTTAACACTACTGTTAATCGTGTCTGTAAAAGAGCTTGAGTCCCCAGCGCTTAAAATATCAATACCGGTAAAGGCCATGCCTTTAGTATCAATCTGGGTCTTTTGCTGTCCATTATCTGTGTAAGCAGAAAGCGTAAATATTTCATCTTGGTCATTTCTGCCAACCAACTCGCCAACATTTGCCTGGATAGTTTCTACATCACTGAAGGCAATATTGTAGCCTGTGATCTCTTTATTTCCGGATCCCAAAATCCACTGGCTGCCGGTTTGCCCAGTACCGTCAATAATACTGTCTGTACCCGCACCGGTATTGAGGCTTGCAATACCGGTAAAGGCTATCTCATTGGCCTTGAAGGCCTTGTCCCCAGTAATCTCGATCGTATCGGCTAAGTCTGAGCCGACAAGGTTTTCACCACCAGTACCCGCTACCTCAATCTGTTTAAATAAGATATTGCTGGTAATCAGTTCTTTTGCGATTCCGGTGAGTGCAACCGTTTCTCCAGCCTTTGCATTCACGGTGTCGGCAATATTAGTATCGTTGCCGGCTAATACAGAGCTCACATCCGAGAACTGGATGCCTTTGCTGCGCAGCTTATTATCACCCTCTACGGTGAAGGTGTCTGCACCCGTGGTGCCGGTTAAAATTCCTGTATTAGTAACCGCATCAATGCCACTAAAGTTGATGTCATAGCTGCTACCATTAGGATCGATGGTTACACCAAAGGCATTATTACCTTGAAGAGTAACTGCACCGGTTGCATCTACCGTGTCCGTATAATTAGTATCATCCGTATTCGCATTCACATTGCGAATACCTTTAAAGATCATGGAGTCAACGGTGATATCGCCTGTCAGGGAAAGCTGATAGCTATCTCCGTTATCAGCGGCACCAACGAGGGTGTTATTACCACCCGTCAGACTACGCATTCCTGCAAAAGTAATGCCTGAGTGCTTAACTTCATTATCCGCAGAAACGAGTTCCCACTGGTCGCTGGTCTCAGAGGTAACAGCTCCACTAGAGCCAGTATCAACAATACGATCAACACCGGAGAAGGTGATCGCTTTAGCGAAAACTTTGTTGGTATCTTTTACTGTATAAGCGATATCCGCACCCAGCAGATTACTCGCTACCGCTTCATTAATACCGGATATCGTAATATCGATGATATTGCCATCGGTAAAATCTGCTTTTACATTGTTGTCATCTAGCAAAAGAAGATTGCCACTAATAGCACTGGCATCTAGTGATGCAGTACCGTTACCCTCAATTGTGGTAAATCCAGTAAAGCGAATAGCATCAGCATTAATACGTCCATCGCTGGTCAGGGCAAATTCGTTATCAGTATTCTTACTTTCCAGTGTGCCCTGATTATCTGAAGCGGTGACTTTTTCTATATTGGTAAAGGTAATTCCGCTGCTTGTGGCTTCTTTATCTGTATTCGAGAGACTCCATGTACTGTTGGCTACAAGCGTACTAACGGTGTCAGTGCCCTCGCCGGTATCAATCGTTTTATTGAAGCCAGTAAAGTCGATATTATTAGCCGTGAGCTTGTCACCGGTACTGGCTATGATAAAGCTGTCATCTATAGCCGATCCGACAATCTTGCCGTTCGAGTTGTTAATAAAGGCGACCTGTTCAATATCTTTGAACAGGATATTGGCATTGCGCAGCTCTTCTTGATTTCCGGTGAGATTTACATCAGTTTCTGTATTCAGTTGATCAGAAATGCCATCATTACTTGTGCCTCCAGCATTAACTTCTTCAATACCGGTGAAGCTGATACCGTAAGTATGTAATTCGCCGCTAAGGAAACCAAACGTATCGGCCCCGTCGGTACCGATCAAAATATCTGTTGTGTTAACACCAGCATGTGCTCCGGCTTCCACTCGGGTAAGCCCATTAAAGTGCATCCCATCAACTTGGATCGCCGTTGTGCTATCAGCATTTTTTACAATTTGGTAGCTATCATTGCTATTGGACGCACCCTGCAGTATTCCATTGCCGCCACTGAATATATCAGCATCGTTGATGATGACATCGGCATGCTCTACCTGATTATCACTCGCTGTGAGCGCCCAGTTTCTATTGTTAACACTACTGTTAATCGTGTCTGTAAAAGAGCTTGAGTCCCCAGCGCTTAAAATATCAATACCGGTAAAGGCCATGCCTTTAGTATCAATCTGGGTCTTTTGCTGTCCATTATCTGTGTAAGCAGAAAGCGTAAATATTTCATCTTGGTCATTTCTGCCAACCAACTCGCCAACATTTGCCTGGATAGTTTCTACATCACTGAAGGCAATATTGTAGCCTGTGATCTCTTTATTTCCGGATCCCAAAATCCACTGGCTGCCGGTTTGCCCAGTACCGTCAATAATACTGTCTGTACCCGCACCGGTATTGAGGCTTGCAATACCGGTAAAGGCTATCTCATTGGCCTTGAAGGCCTTGTCCCCAGTAATCTCGATCGTATCGGCTAAGTCTGAGCCGACAAGGTTTTCACCACCAGTACCCGCTACCTCAATCTGTTTAAATAAGATATTGCTGGTAATCAGTTCTTTTGCGATTCCGGTGAGTGCAACCGTTTCTCCAGCCTTTGCATTCACGGTGTCGGCAATATTAGTATCGTTGCCGGCTAATACAGAGCTCACATCCGAGAACTGGATGCCTTTGCTGCGCAGCTTATTATCACCCTCTACGGTGAAGGTGTCTGCACCCGTGGTGCCGGTTAAAATTCCTGTATTAGTAACCGCATCAATGCCACTAAAGTTGATGTCATAGCTGCTACCATTAGGATCGATGGTTACGCCAAAGGCATTATTACCTTGAAGAGTAACTGCACCGGTTGCATCTACCGTGTCCGTATAATTAGTATCATCCGTATTCGCATTCACATTGCGAATACCTTTAAAGATCATGGAGTCAACGGTGATATCGCCTGTCAGGGAAAGCTGATAGCTATCTCCGTTATCAGCGGCACCAACGAGGGTGTTATTACCACCCGTCAGACTACGCATTCCTGCAAAAGTAATGCCTGAGTGCTTAACTTCATTATCCGCAGAAACGAGTTCCCACTGGTCGCTGGTCTCAGAGGTAACAGCTCCACTAGAGCCAGTATCAACAATACGATCAACACCGGAGAAGGTGATCGCTTTAGCGAAAACTTTGTTGGTATCTTTTACTGTATAAGCGATATCCGCACCCAGCAGATTACTCGCTACCGCTTCATTAATACCGGATATCGTAATATCGATGATATTGCCATCGGTAAAATCTGCTTTTACATTGTTGTCATCTAGCAAAAGAAGATTGCCACTAATAGCACTGGCATCTAGTGATGCAGTACCGTTACCCTCAATTGTGGTAAATCCAGTAAAGCGAATAGCATCAACATCAATACGTCCATCACTAGTCAGGGCAAATTCATTATCATCGTTCTTACTTTCCAGTGTGCCCTGATTATCTGAAGCGGTGACTTTTTCTATATTGGTAAAAGTAATTCCGCTGCTTGTGGCTTCTTTATCTGTATTCGAGAGACTCCATGTACTGTTGGCTACAAGCGTACTAACGGTGTCAGTGCCCTCGCCGGTATCAATCGTTTTATTGAAGCCAGTAAAGTCGATATTATTAGCCGTGAGCTTGTCACCGGTACTGGCTATGATAAAGCTGTCATCTATAGCCGATCCGACAATCTTGCCGTTCGAGTTGTTAATAAAGGCGACCTGTTCAATATCTTTGAACAGGATATTGGCATTGCGCAGCTCTTCTTGATTTCCGGTGAGATTTACATCAGTTTCTGTATTCAGTTGATCAGAAATGCCATCATTACTTGTGCCTCCAGCATTAACTTCTTCAATACCGGTGAAGCTGATACCGTAAGTATGTAATTCGCCGCTAAGGAAACCAAACGTATCGGCCCCGTCGGTACCGATCAAAATATCTGTTGTGTTAACACCAGCATGTGCTCCGGCTTCCACTCGGGTAAGCCCATTAAAGTGCATCCCATCAACTTGGATCGCCGTTGTGCTATCAGCATTTTTTACAATTTGGTAGCTATCATTGCTATTGGACGCACCCTGCAGTATTCCATTGCCGCCACTGAATATATCAGCATCGTTGATGATGACATCGGCATGCTCTACCTGATTATCACTCGCTGTGAGCGCCCAGTTTCTATTGTTAACACTACTGTTAATCGTGTCTGTAAAAGAGCTTGAGTCCCCAGCGCTTAAAATATCAATACCGGTAAAGGCCATGCCTTTAGTATCAATCTGGGTCTTTTGCTGTCCATTATCTGTGTAAGCAGAAAGCGTAAATATTTCATCTTGGTCATTTCTGCCAACCAACTCGCCAACATTTGCCTGGATAGTTTCTACATCACTGAAGGCAATATTGTAGCCTGTGATCTCTTTATTTCCGGATCCCAAAATCCACTGGCTGCCGGTTTGCCCAGTACCGTCAATAATACTGTCTGTACCCGCACCGGTATTGAGGCTTGCAATACCGGTAAAGGCTATCTCATTGGCCTTGAAGGCCTTGTCCCCAGTAATCTCGATCGTATCGGCTAAGTCTGAGCCGACAAGGTTTTCACCACCAGTACCCGCTACCTCAATCTGTTTAAATAAGATATTGCTGGTAATCAGTTCTTTTGCGATTCCGGTGAGTGCAACCGTTTCTCCAGCCTTTGCATTCACGGTGTCGGCAATATTAGTATCGTTGCCGGCTAATACAGAGCTCACATCCGAGAACTGGATGCCTTTGCTGCGCAGCTTATTATCACCCTCTACGGTGAAGGTGTCTGCACCCGTGGTGCCGGTTAAAATTCCTGTATTAGTAACCGCATCAATGCCACTAAAGTTGATGTCATAGCTGCTACCATTAGGATCGATGGTTACACCAAAGGCATTATTACCTTGAAGAGTAACTGCACCGGTTGCATCTACCGTGTCCGTATAATTAGTATCATCCGTATTCGCATTCACATTGCGAATACCTTTAAAGATCATGGAGTCAACGGTGATATCGCCTGTCAGGGAAAGCTGATAGCTATCTCCGTTATCAGCGGCACCAACGAGGGTGTTATTACCACCCGTCAGACTACGCATTCCTGCAAAAGTAATGCCTGAGTGCTTAACTTCATTATCCGCAGAAACGAGTTCCCACTGGTCGCTGGTCTCAGAGGTAACAGCTCCACTAGAGCCAGTATCAACAATACGATCAACACCGGAGAAGGTGATCGCTTTAGCGAAAACTTTGTTGGTATCTTTTACTGTATAAGCGATATCCGCACCCAGCAGATTACTCGCTACCGCTTCATTAATACCGGATATCGTAATATCGATGATATTGCCATCGGTAAAATCTGCTTTTACATTGTTGTCATCTAGCAAAAGAAGATTGCCACTAATAGCACTGGCATCTAGTGACGCAGTACCGTTACCCTCAATTGTGGTAAATCCAGTAAAGCGAATAGCATCAACATCAATACGTCCATCACTAGTCAGGGCAAATTCATTATCATCGTTCTTACTTTCCAGTGTGCCCTGATTATCTGAAGCGGTGACTTTTTCTATATTGGTAAAGGTAATTCCGCTGCTTGTGGCTTTTTTATCTGTATTCGATAGACTCCATGTGCTATTCGCCACACTCGTACTAACTATATCGGTACCCTCACCGGTATTTAGACTTGAGATACCGGTAAAGGCTATCTCATTGGCCTTGAAGGCCTTATCTCCGGTAATCTCGATCGTATCGGCTAAGTCTGAACCGACAAGGTTTTCACCACCAGTACCCGCTACCTCAATCTCTTTAAATACGATATTGCTGGTAATGAGTTCTTTTGCGATTCCGGTGAGCGCAACCGTTTCTCCAGATTTAGCATGTATGGTATCTTCACCAGTACCGGCATTAAGAGTTTCGATGCTAGAAAAGGACAATTTTAGATGATTTACATTGGTCTCATCAGGGTTTGTTGAGGTTGATACCAGATCAAATGCATTATTCCCAGTGATGAATACTTCATCTTGCCAATCACTAAGAACAAATATATCAGAACCACTGCCACCTAAAACGTTGAAAGTAGCTTGCGATGCACCATCAAAATAAATCTTACCAAGATAATTAGTTGAGCCCTCACCTTTTTGACCAACCTTTAATTCGAAACTATCTCCTTCAAAAGCACCCTGACCATCTGAGACACCTGAAAAATTTATCTTACCGTAATTATTAAAAGAACCACCAGCAGATAAATTAATCTTATTAGCAACTATTTCTGCTACCTTATCTCCATCCAGATTATTTTCGATATCCCCTTGAGCTATAATCTGAATATTCTCAGCAGTTATGGAACCAAAATAACTATCATTCGATACGGCCGATGCGGCATTAATGAAACTACCATCTGTTGCCACAGAAAAGTTTACTAGGCCTTGAATAGTTCCGTTATTAATCACATCTGTTTTGGCAAGGATAGAGAGGCTACCAGCTCCACCAGCATCTACAGTTGCATCTTGGTGTATCATTACTCCAGCATGGGAATCTAGAGTTAATGTAGTATTACTGCTCCAACTCAAGTTATTTCGAATACGTATTCCATAAGTAAAATCACCAGAATAACTTTCATTACCACTATTCCAAGCAGCATTTGCAGTATTATCGGAAGTTGTTTTTACAGTTACACTATTATTAGTTAAAGCGTCCTGTAATGTACCCACACTCATGCAGTTACTTATGCACTCAGGAACATCCTCTGAACTATCATCTAGGATATCGAACCAACCTGGATCTAATAGCCATTCTCCTGTAATTCCTTTGCCATGGCTTAATGTAGAAACATACATGCCATCTTCACCAAGGTTAAGATAAACCTTACCTGAAGTTTCGACAAAACCACCATCACCACCTTGCTTACCTGACTCGGCTAAAATAGTTCCGGCAAAATTCGTAGTATGGTCGGCCCAAACAATAACCTCACCACCATCGCTTTCGCCTAAACCACTCGCATCAATATGAGCATCTTCAGTGACTGTTGTTTTTTTGGCATTACGAATCCGGGAATTTTTTCCTTGATAATCTCCACCGATTAATGCTTCACCACCTGCCGTCGTGCCACGGGCATCTATGGTGCCGCTGACCAGCACTTCATCGCCGAGAACCATGGCCTGACCGCCCCGGCCAGCGCTACCACGAACATCAATCGCACCACTGTGTTCTGCAGTATCACCCTCGAGCACCACCTGACCGCCCGTGGAACCAGCGGCTTGTAACTCGCCACTATTGATGACACTGGAACCCGAACCAAATAAACGGATTTTACCTCCGCTGGTGTCGATTCCCTGTGCTTTAATCGTGCCTTCGTTATTTACTGCAGCAGTAAATAAGTCACCAGATACGCTCGCTTCCAGGAGTACCTGGGCACCATCGATATTACCTTCATTTAAAACGGCGCTATCAACACCGAGGTCGTTTTCCATCACCTCTTTAGTAACTTGTACACCGATCATGCCGTCGGCATCGAAGGTAAGGATCGCTTCATCTGCAGCGGCCATACTGACCAGCTCTGCGCTAATCAGACCTGACGAGGCGTTGGTGACTTGTTTACCTACCAATACAGCACTGGCTGCATTGATAACACCTTTATTGACAACAAAGCCCGCGGAGCCGTCCTCTCCCTTAAAGGTAAAGTCGCCATTCATAAAATCCTCTGGGCTCATATCGAGCCCAGAGGCGGTAATGGCACCAACATTAATAGTGGCACTTTCGGTAAAGAGTACCCCGCGCGGGTTTACTAGAATAACGTGGCCATTGGCTTCAATGGAGCCATGAATCTTACTAGCACTTTGATCCAAAATTCGGTTGAGTACGACTGAGGAGGTATTTGGCTGAAGAAACTTAACCAACTCTTCAGCACTTAGATTAAAAGAATCCCAATCTATCGAGAGCAGATCAGTATTTTGATCGATTGTGGTGATCGTACCATTCACATCGATTGTGCCACTACCACCAGTTACCACACCGCCTTCCGGGCCCGCATGTGCCAGAGGGCTTAGTAAGCCTGCAAACATGCCAGCATACGCTAAGCGAGATACCTTGATTGCAGAAGTCAGTTTTTTCAGTTCAAGAGTATTTTTTTTGGCTTTCATACCGGTACCTTGCATAGAGCGGTCAGGTCAGCTTCAGCTATCGATGATATTCTGAATTATTAGTTATAAAAAATGGAAAAATCGGCATAGACCATAGGCTGATCTATATCTTCACCAGTACCTTCGATGGAAGAGGCTTTTTCAATAGGCCAACCGACTGATACTTTGCTGGAGAAGAATTCGTTCCAGGTAAACTTGAACAGTAGGCCACCTCCGGCAAGCCTGGCCCAGTCATCCTCTTTCCCTGATTTATAGTTATTCACAATGCCGTAACCCACATCGGCAAATAACGCAATTTGCATCATATCGTTTAGGCGCTGACCAAATAAGATAGGGTTCACCACTTCGGGGAAACTGGGATACCATTCGGCAGATAAAAGTCCGGCCCTATCAGCAGAAAAGTCTCGTACATCAAAGGCTCTAACTCCATTAGCGCCCCCCAAGGACATCTGCTCAAACGCAGGCAGAGGATTATCGCTTTGCTGTATACGGCTTTTAATTATTAGGCGAGACTGATCATTAGTGAACGGCATTGGCAAAAATAGTAGTGAATTACTATTTAAAGACACCTTGCTAAAACTATCACCGCGGGGCACTTGCAAATTCTCTTTCAGCTCCCTCTGATGCTCACCATATTGTACTCTGGCACTCAAAATATTTAGCATTGAAATCGAACCACTGGATAGGTGGTCCATATAAAAACCTAGTTCGCCGCCGTATACATGATCACCGGGTTCATCGAATGCTTTAATTGCCCGTAAGTTTGACTTTTTCTCAGTGAGCCCAAATGAGCCCGTCAAATTGAAACTTCTAGAGCGACGAAATTTATGATCCACCGTTAATGCGTAACTGCTATTATCGCCATGAATATCCAGTAAATTCAGGGTGTCATCTGGGTCCTTGACGTTACGTAATACAAAGTCGTTGTAATCTGCAGAGAACTGAAGCCTAGTGCGCGGTCCAAATAGTGGAAGGCTGTACCTTAACTGGCCAAGATCGGAACCAAAATCAGAATCAAAATCGGAAACATTAGTCGATTTCAAATAGCCAATGGTAAGTGCATCTCCAATACCCAGAGGATTCAACCAGTCTATGGTCGTATAAAATCTCTGGTCACCTGTATACTCCGATCCATGGTTGTCTACCCTAAATGAGGTTTTCCAGCTAGTGGCATCCCGTACTTTCAAGTTCAGCTTAGTTTCACCAGGATTTTCACCTGCACTAAAATAGCCGGTAACATTTAAGCCTGGCAAATCATTTAGAAGGTAAAGACCCTCTTCTATATTATCGTGATTAACTAGCTTACCTTTTTGTTTCTCAAAGGGCTTAGCCAGCTGTTCCAGAGCGTATTCTTTATTATCCTCAGCAGCGACCTGCCCCAACAATCCCTCTTGAACCGTCAGAGTTACAACGCCATCCTCAACATCTTGGGCAGGAATTTGTACCTGAGCGAGAAAAAGTCCTTGGCGACGATAAAAATTAGTCAGTTCCGCAGCAATTTCTTCCAGATCAGCGTAACTCAAACCACGCTCTTTATTCTGCTTCTCAATGACACTGACGAGTTTTTTGAGTTCAGCAGGTCCCAAACCACCTGGATTAAATTGGGCTTGCATATTACCCAATAAAACTGCTAACTCCTCTAGGTTATCAACCGTATAACCACTAGCGAGGATTTTATCCTCTTTCATAAATTTGACGCGAAGCTTTTCTGCCATCTCTTCGACAATTTCGCGTTCAATACCAAACTCTGGGTATTCTTCTAACCTGTGAAATTTAAACTCTTTTACAGTAATTCTTGGGCCTTGATTACGTTGAGAGATATCTGGAATCTCAGTATTCAAATTTGGATCTTCCGCTTCATAGGTGCGCTGCAGGAAGTCCTTGGTTACGTCCGCCTCATTAACTGTTGGCGTATCCTGGTCAAAGGCCTGCTTTACACGACTGCGAAAACTGGAACCCTCGTCTTGAGCATAAACAGGCAAATTTGATAGCAGGAAGCCTGCGCCCACAAATAGCGCCAGCTTACTTTTTCCAAGCCCAAGCATAACTCCCCCAAATTACTCATATTTATATGGCCGAATCCAGCCTTCACATGGCTAGAAACGGCGAATTTTTTATTAATTCACATCTCTAACGATGCGAAAGCCTGTTAATTCATCTGCGAGTCCTGCATGCAACCTTTTGGATGTAGCGAGACAACGGCTCATGGGGTCTTGTCGATTACCGCCAAGCGCAAGTAACTCCCCATCAGTACCTTTCGCCCACTCTTGAACATTGCCCACAGCATTCACTAGGCCAAATCTGTTTGTCGATCCGTCCTGGGCTGGTATCAACTCGACCCCTTTCTCAATACCGCCATACTTTAAATGGCAGTTGCGATCTGCAACTTCTTCCTCGCCATTAGCACTGGCAGCCGCAAACCACTCTTGCTCTGATGGGAGGCGATAACGGTACCCCGTCTCATCGGATAACCAGCTGATATACGCTTCTGCGTCTTGAAGAGTTAAGTTGTTGGCTGGCAGATCGCCCGCAGCGATATCAATGGCTGCACATTGTTTGGTTGCACTACAATAGTGCTCGAGGTCTCGGTTACTTACTTCATACTTTCCAACTGCCAAGGGCCGACCACTCACACCTCGAACCACTACCATTGCAGGCCCCTTGGTACCATCCGCAAGACGGTCGCGACAGCTGTAGCGGTCTCCTCTGCCACCGCTACCTGGGATTAGGTGACCACAAAAATCCAGCTTGAATTCTTTGAGGGGCTGATAACCGGGCAGGAGCGCCCTGAACTCATCGACTAGAGCCTCTGTCCTTAGTGGGTCTTCAGCACCCAATTTGGTGGCACAGTTATTAAGCTCTTCACCAACAACCGGACGAATCTGTCTGGCTTTAACACTATCTAGCCCTGCCAGCTGAGATAACTGCGCTCCCACAGCGGCGACATTCATATCAAAGCCACAGGTTAGTGTGGATTCCATATTGGCCAGAACAGTGTCGATTTGCCTGTTTTTAATAGAGGCTAAGCGTCGGCGCTCAGCGCGTTCTTCCGCAAGACGAATGCGCTCAGCCTCACGCTCTGCCTCTAGGCGCTCAGCCTCCAAGCGAGTTCGCAGGTTCTCTCTATCCGTAGCCAGCTGGGATTTGATCGCAACAGCTTGGCTGGATACGCCATACCAGCTGGCAGCGCTTTCCAGCATGGAATCCGCTTGATCCAAATTACCCAGGTTTAACTGACCGGTAGCCGCGGCGAGAAACAGCTCCGAAATTTCACGGCGTTTATTATCGAGAAATTCTTCATCGCTGGGGTTAAGCTCAGAATACTCATGAAGCTCCAAGCGAAGGTCCTTTTCCCAGGCTGGAGTAAGGATACTCAGTGACACCAAACGATTAATTGCTTCTTTTTTATCACTGATTCGCCGCTGTAGTAGCTCTTCCTGGAGCTTCTTTTCAAGCTCAATCTTTACTCTTTCTTGCTCAGCCGTATTCTGCTGTTCCAAGTGGCTATAACCGACCCCAGCACCTACAAGCACCATGGTGAAAGCCCCACCCAATACCCACTTCCAGGTATTGCTGACAAAAAACGCCTGAACAAATTTTTCTACGGTATCAGTACGATCTTCTCGTTTTAGCTGCAGAGCGGCTTCAAGGGCACGCCACTCCCGTCGATTTAACCCCCTAATACGTTTCGGGCGTAGCTTCTTTTCTAAGGCCTTATCAGCGGGAACCTTGTCATAAGGATGTCGGCCACAAAATAGCTCGTAGGCCACACAGCCGAGGGCATAGACATCATCAGATGGAGCGGGCTCACCCCCTTTCAGCATCTCGTAACTGGCATAGGCGGGCGTCAAAGCTCCCAGACTACCAGCATCAAAAACCGTAGTCTCGCCAGTTTTATTGGCGATCCCCCCTTCAGATACGGCTCGAGCAATACCGAAGTCAAAAACCTTCGCACCTTTCTTACTGGTAACAAAGATATTGCCAGGCTTAAAGTCGGAATGGACGATCTTATGGGAATGGGCGTAAATGAGGGCCTGGGAAATATCAGAAAAAACAGCGCGCGCCTTTTCGGGTTCCAGCCCAACATCCGCATGCTCTCGCAGGAGTTTGTCAAGCGGTGCACCCTCGAGAAACTCCATGGTCATAAAGACCCGATCACCATCGCGGTCAAAATCGTAAACCGTTACGATGTTGGGGTGAGCCAGCGTTTGTGACTTACGCGCTTCCCGTTGTAAGGAAATAAAGGCATCAGGATGTTTCTGGAAATCATCATTTAACAGCTTGATTGCTACATAAGGCTCGCTGTCATTCGCTTCCAGCTTACGGCGATCAAGTGCCTTATAAACAGCTCCCATACCGCCAACCCCAAGGAGCTTATCTAGCTCAAATCGCCCCTTGATCACTGTTTTGGTTACAGCGCCAGATGGCAACGGCTCAAAAGAGTCAGAAGTATCAATAGGGTTTGCAGAAATTCCACCAGAAAGTTGGCCCGGCTCTTTCTTTTGGCCGGTATTCTTTCGAGGTGCAGGGCTAAAAACTGTTGCATCTGGATTAAACCCAGATGCAGCAGAGGGCAGTATTGCCTGCGCACCCCGCACCGGAGGGTGATCATTTTTCCCAGTGGAGTCCTGATTAACAACGACGGTTACGTCGCCATCATCTGTCAGTCCCTTTTTAGATTGATCCGGTCCGGGCAGATTGCCGTTCGGCCGAACAACACGTGTCTTATCGTTCAATTCCGCCTCCATGGGAAAGCTTTTCGACACATCCAAAGACCGTAACAAAATATTGCTACGGGCAGGTTGTCAAGCTAAATAAGGGGCAAAGTATATCGAACAGCCTTTTAGGCAACAATGAACAGGTAAGCAAATATATTTGACTATATACCGTTTTGAAAAAACTACTCGACAATTACAGACTCAGAAGAGAAACTGATACTGAAGACAAATAATTACACCTTCTTACAAGCTCACCTGACAAAAGAAAATCCCTAACTTAAAATATTTTATTAACGTGATTCCGTTAACAATTCTTAATATTTTTTCCTCAAATACTCATTTTTTTTGACATCAAGCTTTTCTGTTCAATAGAAAATTAATTAGTGTCAGAGTCGAATAAGCGCAGACGGCATACCTCCAGCAATCAATATACTCCCCTGGATAATTAGTGCCAGAGTCGATTTTATAAGCTGAAATTTCGGTTTTTTTTTGTATTTCACTCTGTTTAAATCACCTCAGTTGTCATTGCGACACCATCTGAGTTACCGCACTAATTCGGTAGCAAGGAACTAACCACCAATATCTCAAGCCAACAAAGAGGGATTTCCCATGGCTATTTACATGAACTTCAACAGCCTCGCCACTAAGGGTAACGTTACTGCCAAGGGCTACGAAGACTGGATCGAAGTTGACAGCTTCAACTTTGGTGTTGGTCGCGGTATCACTATGGAAGCCGGCGCTACCTCCAACCGTGAAGCTTCTCGTCCGAGCCTGAGCGAAGTTACCTTCACCAAGCGTATTGACGCTGCATCTGGTGGCCTGTTTAAGGCTTCCGTAACTGGTGACGAAGGCGTACCTGTTGAGATCCACGTTGTACAAACTGGCGCTAACTCTGTAGAAAAGTACGCTGTGTATAAGCTAGAAAACGTACTGATCTCCTCTTACAGCATCGGTGCTTCTGCTGGCGGCGCACCTCAGGAATCCATCTCCCTTAGCTTTGCCAAGATTGAGGCTGACCTCAATCACGCTGACAAATCCAACAAGAACCCCAAAAACATGCGTGTTGGATACGACCTCACTACCGCTACTCCGCTGTAATAGGTCTATACCCTTTTGGGATAAGATGGCCTGCAGAATCTCTGCGGGCTGTCTACAGGTCTTTAGCTGAATGCTCATTGAGTATTCAGCTAAAGATCTGCAAATCTGCTAGTTTCTCATTTCTTTCAGGCACCGTAGGGATAGTTGGGGCTGCCCATGGCTACACTCAATCAAGATAAAAGAATGATTACGGTCGATAGCCCGGTTGGCACAGATGCGCTAATTGCTACGACCCTGCAAGGCGAAGAGCATATATCTAAGCTTTTCCGCTATGAAGTGCAATTGCTTTCTGATGACCATGCTATTGAACAAAAGGATATTGTTGGCAAACCGGTAACAGTTTCCATTCACCACTCTGAAACACCTCGCCATATCAATGGTTACGTTACCCAGTTCTCTCTACATGATGTTAATGCTGAGGGTGTACGTAGTTATAGCGCCATTTTGCAACCGGGTCTGTGGTTTACCAGTTTGGCCGGCAGCAACCGAGTCTTTGAAAACAAATCTGCCAAGCAGATTCTAGAAGAGGTTCTGGGAGAATATAGCCGGGTAATAAAACTCACGTTAAAGTTAAATGCTGAGTACATTACCCGTGAATATTGTGTTCAGTTTGACGAGAGCGACTTTGATTTTATCAATCGCCTGATGGCTGAAGAAGGCATATCCTACTATTTCAAGCATTCCACAGGACAGCACGAACTCGTTCTTTGCGATGATTCTCAAGACTTTTATGATTGTGAAAGCGCTGACATTGAGTATGACGGTGGAGGCAGCCATCCAACCAAAAATACCGTAAGTAGCTGGAGAAGAAACTTCAACTATCACGGTGGTGGGTTTGAGCTTAAAGATTATAGCGAGTACACAGCAACTAAAGACAACAAGCAGCAGGTAAAAACGACCAGCCAGCTTAATGATGTTGCGAATTATATGCGCGGCCTCTATGGCTTAAACCATTTCCAGGTTGATGGTGAGCACAAGCACAAATTTACAGACAGCTATCACAAAGCACTTGCCGAACGAGCAATGGAAGCGCAAGAAGCACTTTTTGATGTAAGCCACGGTCGCAGTGATTGCCCTTCCTTTACTGCAGGCGGTCGTTTCAATTTCGATCACTCATTATCTTCTGAAAAGGGCAAATATCTTATTACCTCAGTGCATACTTCTGCAGCAGATGGAAATGGTATTGATACCCACTTCCACAACACCTTTAGCTGTATACCTTCTACGGTAATGCCACGCCCACAGCCCAATGTATGTGCGAAAAAAATCCATTCACCACAGGTAGCACGAGTTTTAGAGGTCAAGGCCACAGCTTCAGACAGCTCACAGGATCCCTATACACAGCTCAAAGTTAAATTCCCCTGGAATTCTCAACAGAACAGCTGTTGGGTAAGGGTAATGCAGTCCTTTGCCGGTAAGAACTGGGGCGCGAATTTTGTTCCAAGAGTTAACCAAGAAGTCGTTGTTACCTATATCAATGGCGATCCGGATCGGCCATTGATTACCGGGGCGGTTTATAACGGTGACAACCCTGGGCCCAACTACACAGCGACCCAAAGTGGCTGGAAAACCGAGTATGAAGGTAGCACTTTCAATGAGCTTAGGTTTGATGACAAGGGTGGCAATGAAGAAATTTATATGGAAGCTGGCAAGGATCATAACTTTGTGATCCATAACGATCAAACCGGCAAAATTGAAAACCAGCAAACACTAGAAATCAAACAGGATCGTAGTGTTACCGTCACGGATGGTAGCGAAGTTATCACCATTGCCAAAGGGGACCAAAAACTCAATGTCAATAAGGGCAACCAGGTTGTCACTATCGGTTCAGGCAACCATACCCTTAAGGTGAGTAAAGGCACCCAAACAACCGATGCTATGGGGGCAATCAAGATATCCTCCAAGGCTTCAATTGAGTTAAAGGTTGGTGGCAGCAGTATCAAGCTAACGCCGGCAGGTATTACCATCAAAGGAACAATGCTCTCCTGCAAAGGAGACGCGACGGCTGAAGTTAAGGGCGGTGGTATGCTTACCTTAAAAGGTGGCGTTACCATGATCAATTGATGGGATTAAACAGCAGATGACCGACCTGATCAAAGTACAAGCGTTAACTGCAGCTGAGCTCCTTAAGAATTTTGAGGTTAGCGAGGAGGCGGAAGAGCATCTGGTGCCAGATACCGCACCTGAAGTTAGCATTAATCAACTGATAGAAGCTGGCCTCTATCCGGATGCAATAAAACTACTAGCCCACGGACTGCCAAAACGAGAAGCGGTATGGTGGGCCTGCCTTGCGGCACGCGATATACAAAGTCCTGAGACTGACGAAGACAACGTTAGTGCATTGATCGCAGCAGAAACCTGGGCTAAAAAACCCAATGAGGAGTCGCGATTAAATTGTAAAACACTGGGTGATAAAACCAAACACAAGACGCCCGCAAGCTGGGCAGCAACCGCTGCCAGCTGGTGTCACGGCAGCCTCGCAGCCGAAGGCGAGCCTGTGGTTGAACCGCCAGAACACCTCTATGCGCACGCAGTGGCTGGCAGTATTACATTAGCAGCAGTCTTATCTGACCCAGTAGACCCCGCCAAACGCTTTGACCGCTATATGAAACAGGGTCTGGATCTGGCCCGCGGCGGCAATGGAAGAGTGAAGGATTAAATTATGGGCAAGCCAGCTTCACGTATCACCGATATGCATGTATGCCCCATGGTTACTGGTACGGTACCTCATGTAGGCGGCCCTATTCTCAGCCCAGGTGCTCCAACAGTAATCATCGGCGGCATGCCATCCGCAACTGTTGGCAGCACTTGTACTTGTGTGGGACCACCAGATACTGTTGCTATGGGTAGCACTACCGTAATGCTACAAAAAAAACCAGCTGCCCGTATGGGGGATACAACTGGACATGGAGGGAAGATTGTTATTGGGTGTCCAACAGTATTAATTGGTGGTTAACCACTCACAGTGGCCTTTGCTTAACTTAAATAAGAGCAAAAAAAGAATTTAAGGGACAATAAATTTACTTAATAACCCTTATAAGACAAACTCTGTTTGTCATGACGCACCAATTAGCAGTATAAATTAAAAAAATTAGAAAAGACCATAAAAGCCAAAAATATAATACAACTCAACTAAGAATAAGGTCTTTTATGTCTAACTTGCTCCAAAAATATCTCGATTAGTTTTTCGCATTTTATTATCTTTTACTTCGAGAAGAACTGCTTAGTCAACTACAAATACATACCTTCATGCCCAAAAATGAAAATCTACTGGCTGCCAACAAACTTTCCTATTGAAGTAAATAAGAGCCATAGCTTTATGACAATCAACAACCATAAAAGGAGGATTTTATGGGACTTTGTATTGATTCAACCAATGTTGCATTTATTAATCAAGTTAGAAACGCTTTAACTGTTCTTCTTGGGCAAGCCAATGCCCTAGCATATTCTGCAGAAAAATATCACTTCGGTGCTCGTACGGTTACCCGAATTACACGGGGTGTTGGTATGACCAATGCACTCTTACAGCTACCTCAAAGTGCAACCCTTGTTTCTCGGATTATTGCCAGCCCACATGATACAAGAATAACTGAAAGTGCGGGATTAGCGGCAGTTCCAGATAAGTGGTTAAAAGATAGGGTATGGAGTAACTTTAAGTATTACGTCCCACTGGTTAAACACGATCAAGGTTTCATGGGAAAAGTAATGAGCGCAGGAGCCAGTGCATGTGTCCACTGGAATAACACAGTTCAGACTACCACAAACCTCAATCAAAATGGCACTGTGACTGATGGCGGTGCTTGCCCTATTTTTATCACGTTGGCACATGAGCTCGGCCACGCTGATCGAATAAATCGTGGAGTTTATTTAAGTGGCGCAACTGAAATTACTTGCTTAGTAGATGAGCGTCAAAACATGCTACATAATGTTCAAGTAACTCAACCATCACGATTCTTTAGGGCTCGCGTAAATACTGGCGGGGCAAGCATTAGAATTCCAGATCTCAATAGAACCGTCAACAACCCAAATAATGTTATTACTACGAGAACCCAAGGCTGGATTTGGGTAACAACTGAAAGAATTTTACTTGAAGAGCTAGCTAATGTAGGGGGCCTAAGCGATGACAACAATGTTCTCCCTAATGACCCACTGACAATTTCAGAAAATACTATTCGTGTTGAACATGGTATAGCTAGACGAAGAAAATATGGCAGCATTGGACAGGTGAATTAATCTATCGCACAAAGTAAAAAACCTTAGGCACCCCTTCAAACATAGAAAAATGCACTAAATTCCCCAGCAAGAAAATTATTTGAATAACCCATATAGCTTATGAAGCTTCACTTGTATATTTTTCAGGAATTATATCCAAACACAACGCCAAAATAGATAAAAACCAATATAAATTAAATTAATTCACTTAGTGTTTTTTAATTAAGGTATTGGATACATCATGAATAGCCCAGGAGTTTAGCACTACTGGGCTAATTTCCAGATTATTCTACTTTATAGGCGAAATCACCCTCTTCAGTCGCAGACACTTTAATTGCCTTAACCTCTTCACCTTTCGCCATTTTATCCAAACATTCACTGGCCAATTCTGGTAATAAAGTTTTATTTAGAATTACCTCAATGTTGCGGGCTCCAGTATCTGCTTCATGGCAACGCGCCACAATATTGATAAGTACATCCTCATCATATGAGAAAGAAGCGCCATAGTGTTCACGAACACGCTTCTCAATCTTACGCATATTGATTTTACAAATTTCAACCAGATTCTCGTCATCCAGTGGATAGTAGGCAACAACATTAGCACGGCCAAGAAACGCTGGTTTGAACTTCTGTAGTAATTGGGGACGTATATTATCTAGCAGTACATCTGGTTCTGGCTTTTTCTCTACCTGGCTGAATATAGCCCTAATAGCATCCTCACCAGCGTTAGAGGTCATAATGATAACGGTATTTTTAAAGTCGATATCACGACCTTCACCATCTTTGATGGTACCTTTATCGAACAGGTTGTAGAAAATATCCTGTACGCCGGGATGGGCCTTCTCCATCTCATCCAGTAGGATTACGGAGTAAGGTTTACGCCTAGCAGCTTCGGTTAGAACTCCTCCTTCCCCATACCCTACATATCCGGGAGGAGACCCTAGCAGCATAGATACTTTGTGTTCCTCTTTAAATTCGGCCATGTTTATCGTAGTGATGTTTTGCTCACCACCAAACAACTCATCGGCTAAAGCCAATGCAGTCTCAGTTTTACCTACGCCACTAGTGCCGCAAAACATAAATACACCAACTGGCTTGCGTGGATCAGTCAATCCTGCCCGTGAAGTACGAATTGCCTGAGCAACAGCCTCAATCGCATGGGGTTGACCAATCACACGCTTGTTCAGGCGCCCAGCCAGAGTTTTCACAGCTACGATTTCATCACTGACCATTTTCCCAACAGGAATACCTGTCCAGTTGGCAACCACCGCAGCGATAGCCTGCTCATCAACAGATGGCTGCATCAAAGGTGTATCACCTTGTATTACCTCAAGCTCTGCAGACAGGCTTTTCAATTGTTGCTGATAGTCAGCTAAAAGCGCTGAATCGGGCTCCAGATTTTCACTCTTTCCTTTCATAAATTCGGAGTCAATTTGATCTCGAATTTTTTGTATCTGTTCAATCAGCTCATTTTCTTGAACAAGCTGTTGTTTTAATGAGGATAATCTCTGCTCTTCAGTCAGCTTGAATTCTTTCAGTTCTGTCAGCTGTTCTTCGTGCTCACCCATCGCTGCATTTTCACGTTCCAACTTAGCAAGCGTTGTGTTAGTCCGCTCAATATTAATTTGAGCATCTTCAATAGCGCCAGGAGTAGCTGATTGGCTCAGGGCCACGCGGGCACAGGCGGTGTCCAGCAAGCTTACAGATTTATCAGGTAGTTGACGCCCAGGAATATAGCGGTGGGATAACTTAACCGAAGCAATAACTGCCTCGTCAAGTATGCGTACTTTATGGTGTGCTTCAAGAGTAGTGGCAATTCCACGCATCATATCAATGGCATTTGCTTCACTGGGCTCTTCAACTTTTACAACCTGAAAACGCCGAGTCAGAGCAGGGTCCCGCTCAAAGTATTTCTTATATTCAGCCCAGGTCGTGGCTGCCAATGTTCTCAGCTCACCTCGTGCTAAAGCGGGTTTAAGTAAGTTGGCCGCATCTCCCTGCCCCTCCTTGCCTCCTGCACCAATCATGGTGTGAGCTTCATCAATAAACAAAATAATAGGCGTTGGGGAGGATTTGACCTCTTGAATCACAGATTTAAGACGATTCTCAAACTCGCCCTTTACGCTAGCACCGGCCTGAAGTAAGCCCAGGTCCAGCGTCCGAACTGCTACACCACGTAGAGGCTCAGGTACATCTCCACTGGCAATTCGTAAAGCAAAGCCTTCAACTACGGCTGTTTTACCAACACCTGCCTCACCAGTGAGAATCGGGTTGTTTTGTCGACGACGAGTGAGGATATCAATACACTGCCGAATCTCTTCATCTCTGCCTAGAACTGGGTCAATCTCCCCCTTCTTCGCTCTTTCAGTCAGGTTGACGGTATACTTATCGAGAGCTGGCGCTTTACTAGCGGCGGCCGCTACGGCAGCAGCGCCATCATCAGTTGCGCAGGCAGCACCAATATGACTCGACTCACCACTTTGCCCAAACATCGCCCGGGCAGTTTCACGAATAGACTCAGGCGCTATATTTTTAAGCTCTGGACAAGATTCTTGAATTTGTCGACGTGAAGTCTCTTCCAACAGCAGAGCTGCGAGGAAGTGTCCAGAACTGATTGCACGGTGCCCATAGTCGATAGACGCCAGCATCCAGGCATTCTTTGCCGCTTCGACAATTGTCGGAGATAGTGCAGGAGGTCGGCTACTTCCCGAGCGGAATCCAGCTATAGAGGAAGCAAGCTGTTTAGCAAAATTTGCCGGATTACAGTCATGTTTTTCCAGTAGGTGATAAAGGTCTGTATCTGATTGATCTAATAATTTAAGCAGCCAGTGCTCAAGTTCAACATTGTATTGATTTTGAGATAAACAAAGGCCGGCTGCGCCTTCAAGAGAATCACGCATATGCGGTGTCATGGTATCAACAAGCCGCTTCAAATCGATATTTATCACAGTAAAAAGATCCTTTTAAAAATTATTGTTAATGAACAATTATGCTGCTGGCAAGGCTTCATCAGGCGACATATTTTCAGCACTTAAGGTAATCTGTATGAGTTCTGCTGATTCCTGTTCACTGGCCATATGTGTATTCCACCCTAAAAGAGGTTCATGATCAGATTTTTTGTTTAACTGAACAGGCGAAACTTGTTGCGCAGGTAAAGATACTGATAGCTCGAAGTCCAACTCAATCCCAGCACTTAGTTTGATAAAGGCTTTAAGGGATTCCAGTTTCTGAGTTCCCGGGGCAATAGTCATAAATTGTTCATAAGCCATTGGTTCGATGACTATTCGAAATTTATTTTGAGCTTGGAAACAGTGCGTACCCAGAATTGTGTTTACCCCTAGACAGTTATTTACTCCACTGGGAGCTTCATCACAAGGCAGGCGACAGAGAATGTCTTTCGGTAATTCATCCCACTGCCCCTGAAATTGCTCTATAGCGACATCCAAACCAAAGAAATGCTTAATCATGCTGGTCAGCGCAGCTGCAGAGCAACGTCCCTGCCCCAAATGGCCTGCCATGCCCAAAAGAGCTTCATCGGGAATTGGCAATCGATAGCGCATCTCGCTAGTACCCAGGCCCGCCAAAGAGGCAATCGCCTGTGTAAAAATATCTGGAACCCTTTCATTGCGTAAACGCTGGCGTTCATAGTTCACAGGCAATTGGTATTTATGCCATGCTTTATAAAGTAGCGAAGTATGACGGTGATTAAACATATCGAGAAAATCCCGAAGAGCGGTATTATTTTCTCTGAGCTCTTTTTGAACTATTTCCGTCAGGTAGTAGGGCATTACACCCTGACTCCCTATAAGACCAGTAAAGCCAACCTCCATATGCCATTGACTAACTTCTTTATCTTGTATTTCTACATTATTACTGGTCTTTTTTTCCAGACGTAAAACGTCTGAGCCAATAAAAGATAAACCGGTCTGGGCGCTGAAGCGAACCATTTCCTTCGCTGGTGGAGCCGCACTGGCAATAGGTTCATCACAAAATCCGCCATCCGCCAAAGACACAGCACGCTCCAGGATACGCACCGCCTGATAGAATTCGAAATGATAGGGCTCTCGACGCAGCCGCTCTATTACAGTAAAGCTTTTTCGCCGGCGCGAGGTGGCCATCTTTTAAGTTCTCCATCTCTGCCACTCATGGTAGCAATCAATTTAGTAAATGAATTAATAGAACAATATAAGCCAAGAAAACGTTCAATGATGCTGGCAAATAATAAAGGGCTAGTGCCAGTAAGCATCATCGAGTCGAGTTCAATTTCTACCTCAGTTCCCCGACAAAGAACGACGCTTTGATCAATCTGGATAGGAGCAGTAATGGGTTTTGTATTCAGCTTTAATAAAGATTCAATCAAATTACGAGTACTGGCTGAATCCCTAAAATCATACAGTCTGAAAATTTCTTTGAGGGCATCACATCCCTGACTTCCAGATAAGGAGAGATGATTCAAGTTCAGATGTGATATCAGCTTCCAGTAGCCTCGCTCTCTTCTCGGAGGCCTCAATGTCGCTGTTGGTGCCACAACACAGCTAATTCGTTTCGCTGGGACATCACCATCAACTACTTCAAGATAAGGTTGAGAATTGCCACTGGGTAACTTCTTAGGCAGATTCCGATTACAGCAAGTTAATTTAATATCGAGTGTTTGATCATTAATCCTGTGCGGATTGAAATCTAAATCAACGAGACTCAAATCAACTTCGGAAGCCTGCTCATTGCGATGCTCCCCTTCTATAACTTCACGACGCCGACTGAACCAAAATGCTGACTGTTCCGCGTGGTGTTGGCTATGCTTAATCCCGTAGAAAGGCCTATATTTAGTGGTTTCGCCATCACCGTCTGTGGCAGCCACCTCATCAATAGAATATATTTCCAGTCCATCGCTACGACGAGCATCTGCTATAACATGATATTCATACTGAGTATGGGTGAGCGGTATAGGATCTGCACTCTGCTTGAATAAATTAATAACAGGCGTACAGCCGAGTGCAAACATACTTGGAACCAATTGTTTTTCCAGTTCCTCATGCGTCTCTGAAAGATAAAAATACAGGTTCAATGTATCTGCATAACTATCATTCAAAGCCCCCTGTAAATTTTCAATATCCAAGAAGAGAAATTTTTCGGGGAAAGCAAAATATTCAGTAAGCAACCTGTAACCGATGAATGCTGTATCTGGATAGGGTAATAAACCTTCTTCTGCATTCATCCCGACCTGGCAAATATCCTCTGGGGATAGAAAAGTCGGTTTTGGATCACTCTCTCCATTTGCCACAACCAGCTTTACACATTTGGTTAAAAGCAGATCATAGAGGCTATACACATGTGTCGCTTGACCACGCAAGAAGAATCTTATTTTTTCGGGATTCATCTCCGCAAAGCTCAGATCAGGACTCAAAGCTTTAAGGGAGAGCTTAAGAACGGCGTTTGCTCCCTGAATCTCATTACAACCAGGAGCAATAAACGGGCGTGGCATTAAGCTTGCGCTGACCGGTTGAAACGGATTAATTTCCACCGGATAACAAGTTGTAAACCTGCAGGTTTGTCCCTGAAAGCTGTCACTTTCTAACAACGTTTTTGCATCAACCTGCGTTATTGCATCAAGGTCTGAATCCGGCTCAAATTGAACGATCGCACATGATGGAATGGGTCGTAAATAATGTGGATACAATGTTTCCAGCATTGCATCTGTAAGTTCAGGGAAATCATCACTTAGTTTTTGTTGAACCCTGGCATTCATATATGCAAAACCAGACAACAAACGCCCCACAAGCGGATCATCTACGGTATCTGCATCTAACTGCAGACGTGATGCAGCCGCAGGGTGCATACGGGCAAACTCAGCGGATGTTTGCTGAATAAATGCGAGCTCACGCTCATAGAGATCTATTAATTTTTCACTCATTACATAATCTCAGACACGTCTACCATTTGTGTTACCGGGTTTAAGGCAGAGTCAAATACGATAACCTCAGATGCAGGATTAACATGCAATACTGCTTCTACACGAAAACGTATGCTGGGATCTTCCACATCTACCTTATCTTGAGTGGTAACTTTTACAGAGCGAATTCTTGGTTCAAAATGTAAAATTGTCTTCTCAATATCCCGGCAGAATTGTTTTCGACTGTCTAATGAGGATAAATTGACAGTAGACAGATCTGGCAGACCATAATTTATATTTGACTCGTCCAAGTGCCGCAGTTCAGATGGTGGTGAAATACAGCGATAACGTGTATTAAATAAATATTCGAGGTCGCGCCTAACCCCCTCACGTAGCTGGCGTAAAATCTGATGGGATTGGTGAACATTTACTTTACTAGATGATTCAAGTAGTCGATCTAGCACTGGAGCTAACAGTCTTTTTTCTCTTGCCATAATTCTATGAACCCCCAACACCTATCGTTGCCAGAGCCGTAGTGAGCTTGAGCTCAGAGACCAAATGATCGACCGTATAGTGGCTTTTAAGATGAATTACGCTTTGATAACTACCTACTTTGCCAGGCTCATCCGCCACACGAACTCGAGCTTCACGCAGGGGGTAACGTGCCAACATTTCCCAAGATAAATCATCTCGCCCAGTAGTATACTGGTCCAACCAATGCTGAAGCTGGCGCTCACAATCAGCAGCATTCATATAGGCACCCACCTTATCCCTAATCATCACCTTGATATAGTGAGCAAAGCGTGAGGCGCAAAGAATTTGTTGCAGCATAGAACTAATACGCGCATTCGCCGTAGCTGCTTTCGATGTATATTGTTTAGCTTTCTGAAGAGAGGGCACACTATTAAAAGCACTATATGGCGTGTCATAACAGTGGCTCAAGCATGCAAAACCCAATTCTGATAGATCCCTTTCTACAAAATCTGTAACCAGAATCGAAGTGGTCATCTTAACCATACCGGGGCGGCTGTCCGGCTTATAGGCCAGGGTGGGCAGCTGAGTCACCAATCCACCGCCAAGATGATCCCGTGCAACACCGCGAATATGGGAAAACCAACCAACTTCACTGAATTCGCGTAACAGTACTGCCCCCATAGCAAAGCAGGAATTCCCCCAAAGATATCGCCGGTTGTGAGATCCGCTAACCTGTTCCTCAAATCTCAACCCACGATATTCTGAAAACTCTAGGCTATAGGGCTCGCGCATAAGCACTTGAGGTAAAGTAATGGCTATAAAGCGACTATCCTCTAAATCTCTCAGGCTATTCCAGCGTATATATTCTTTTTGACGAAAAACCTCAGAGAAGCGAATTGGCTTGGCCAAATCATCAAAATGATCGACGCCAAAAAGTTGAGGTGTTGCAGCACAGATAAATGGCGCGAAAGCGGCGGCGGCCGTATGGGCTATGCCCTGCAGAGTAAAAATATCATCGTAAGGGTGATCTGCCATCGGCCGATGCGAGATATAATAATCTCCCATTAACAAACCAAAGGGCTCTCCACCTGGAGTACCAAATTCTTCGTTATAAACTAAATGAAAAAGTCCAGACTGATCGAAATCTGGAGCCCTCTCCATATCTTTGCTCAAGTCTTTCCAGCTGGCATCTAGCAGTTTTATCTTAATATTGTCTGAATGTGGTGTATCAAATACCAGCATTGATAGACCACGCCAACTTGCCTCTAGACGCTGAAAACGAGAGTTATGAAGAATCCGATTAACTTGATCGCATATAAGCTCATCAAGCTCAACAATAATACGACTCAAATATTGGCGAACAGAAAAATTCTCCTTTTTTGGACAAGGACATATTTCTGTTAACCAGTATTCAAAAGAGAATAGCTCGTCTGGTTCGCGTAAAAAACGCTGTAATTGACCCTGATCTCCACTCGCTAAATTTTCCGGCAAAATATCTAAATAATCTTCCGTAAATTCTTTTTTTGTTGCGCAGGGCACCGGAAAACTCCCATTAGCATTTCTGACAGCTTCAAGTAATTTAAAGCTTTGATGAAGACTTTTCAAAAAATTGCCCGCCCCTTATTCCGAGGCGGGCACAGGTTTTTATCCGGCAGATGGGATATTGGCAACCATACGCATGGAGGTGGTCAACTCCTCCATTTGTAACCAGGGCTTCAAGTAGGCAACAGCACTGTAGCACCCAGGTTGACCTGGAATTTCCTTCACTTCAACTCGAGCTTCTGAAAGCGGATACTTTGCCTTCATCTCTGGGCTTGCGTCCGGATTTGAGTTGGTGTATTGAGTAATCCACTTATTCAACCAACGTTCACAATCACTAGCCTCCATAAAGGAGCCTACTTTGTCACGCGCCATTACTTTCAGGTAATGGGCAATTCTAGAAGTAGCCATCAGATAGGGAAGACGTGCAGAAATCGCTGCATTCGCGGTAGCATCCGGGTCGTCATAGGCTTTTGGTTTTTGCGCACTTTGAGCACCAAAAAATACAGAGTAATCGGTATTCTTGTAGTGACATAACGGCAAGAATCCTTGAGCGCTCAATTCGGCTTCACGGCGATCAGTAATACCGATCTCTGTTGGACATTTCTGGTCCATATCGCCGTCATCACTCTTGAATATATGTGAGGGCAGACCTTCCACTTTACCACCACCCTCGGCACCACGAATGGCTGTACACCAGGAATTCTCAGCAAAGGCCTTGGTCATGGTGGTGCCCATTACATAAGAGGCATTCATCCAGCAGTACTGGTCGTGGTCCGCAGGGCGTGAAACTCCAGATTCATCAACTTCAAACTCTTCAAAGTCAAAAGCTTCGATTGGCTTGGTATTTGCGCCATAGGGAGTTCTGGCCAGAGTCCGTGGCATAACCAGAGTAACGAAACGAGAATCTTCACTATCTCGGAAACTACGCCACTTAATATATTCAGCTGACTCAAAGATTCCACCGAGGTCACGGGGTTTCGACAGTTCGGTAAAGTTATCAAATCCAAACATACCGGAACCGGCTGCAGCAATAAACGGACAGAAACCCGCTGCCGCAACATTGGACATTTTACTCAGAAGCTCGATATCTTCAGGGTGACTGGTGAATTCGAAATCACCTATCATGCATCCGTATGGCTCACCACCTGCAATACCAAATTCTTCTTCATAAATCTTTTTGAAGGTCTGGCTCTGATCAAATTCAACGGCTTTATCCAGGTCTCGGAACAATTCGCGTTTGCTCAAATTGAGCATGCGAATCTTCATGGTTGCACCTGTTTCAGAATTCATCACCAGGTGATTCAGTCCGCGCCAGGAACCTTCAAGCTTCTGGAATTTTTCATCGTGCAGAATAGCGGCCATTTGCTTAGACATAGCCTGGTCAATTGCACTGACTGCTTTTTTGATTGTCTGGGTAAGGTTACGGTCCCAGGTTACGGTTCCTTTTAAAACCTGCTCTGTCAGGTTTGCGATCAGATCCTGGGCTTCCTGCGGTTCTGTTTGTTTGGTAGCGGCAATAGCCTGCTCCAGTAGGTTGACCGATTGTTCCTCAGCTTCACCTTCCGCAACATTTTCTACTTCTGTGCTCATTCTGAGTCCTCTCCTTTATCCTTGTTCAACCCCAACTGCTCGGAAATAGCACCGACATTTTCCGTACTTTTCAGGATGTCTTCTAAAACTTTTTCTAGTTCTTCAGAGCGGTCTGCCTTACTGAGAAGGTCACGTAATTTACTGCGTGCTTCCAAGAGTTGTTTCAGCGGCTCAACCTGATCGACGATTTTCTCTGGAGAAAAGTCATCCATATGATTGAAATCGAGATCAATACCAATTTTGCTGCCATCACCAGATAAGGTATTTTCCACCTGAAGATTCAGTTTTGGATTAACCTTGGTCATTACATCGTTAAAATTATCGCGATCAATTTGAACAAACTTACGATCTTTCAATGCTTTGCGATTTTCGGTGTTATCCCCTGAGTAGTCGCCCATTACACCAGCAACAAAGGGAAGTTCCTTTTTAACTTCCGCACCATTGGTTTCAACATCATAAGTTATATGTACACGTGGTTTGCGCACACGCTTAAGTTTATTGTGGATACTCTCAGACATCTCAGGTCTCCTTCCTAGATTTAGGGACTGCTGTTCTTAATTAATTACCAACCCGAGCTGGCTTCTTCTTGTGCTTGCCCACCCCAGCTATCCTCAGCTGCAGATGCAGCTTCAGTGGCTGTTGATGCTGGCTCAGATGCAGCTGGAATTGGTGATGGGGTATTACTCGTTACCGGCGGAGCTACATAACGTTGGGTATCCGTTCCATCGAGACGAACACCTGTCAACTGGGAATATAGGGCTCGGGACTGCTCATCTGGTAGTAACTCAGTCATCAATTCAGAGACCGTCATACGACCCCAGCCTATTAATCGCTCCAACCCTGGAGCCAAAGGAGTATGTGGCTCGTAGGTACGGAAATATTTCGCGGCCTGTTCTAGTAATTTAAGAGCATCCTCTCGGGAGCTAACCGGTCCGGTGGGTGCTGCAATAGCATTCGCAACTATTGTTGATGCCACATTGGGAACAGCTTCCTCAATGGGGGAGTCACTCTGTGTGTCTTCAGTTACTTCCGGTGCCTCATTCTGTGCTAGCGCATCAAGCTGACTCTTATAAATGAATCTCGCTGTACGCAATACTTCATCCAGTAGAGAGGAAATATTAGTTGATGGCGGTGCATCATGACCGCAACTAGAGCGCAAAGCATCATTGATATTTTTATAGCTGCTAATAGTAGCTTCTATAGTTTCTATCAGATTCTTAGCCCATTCATTAGTCGCGCTGTTCACACATTGATCTACATCTTCCAGGCTATATCCCAGAGTCTCAATGCGGGCCGCTTTAGCATCTTCATCTGCGATACGATCTGCATCCCGAGCTTGCTGATGCTGGAAAAAAGAGAAATCTCCGTAATCCCCCTCCGGGGTTACTGGTGCACTACGGATCGGCATCATTAGCGTACCGTCACCGCCATCACCATTAAGGCCCGTCAGTGGTGCAACCGTAGTTTCAATACCATCCTCATCAGGAACTGGGTATAGGCCATCCCAAAAATTGGTAACCAGCTGCTCAATTAATAGAAAGCCATCTCTGAGGCCACTAAAGCCATGGAGACGAATTAGGGCCTCTGTATACCAGCTGGCCACTTCCAGATCTTTACTTTTCTTTGTCAGAATCTTTTCTGCGGCCTTTGCCACATCACGCCAAGGGGCCAGCAGATCAGAATCTGTGTCATCAAACATGGCCGAGCGCTCTGCGGCCCTAGCACTATTTCGCGCATCTTTGATGGAGTAGTAATCAGAGGTCGGTGATCGATCCTCCCGAATATCCTCACCGACAGGGCTCTCTGAAGAAATAGGAGCCGTGAGTTCTTCGATATTTATTGTATTTGGGAATGCCATGAAAAAAGTCCCTTCTACCCAATCAATTCCTTCAAGAAGATTTCCGAGAAGAGTACACGTTGTAAAGATCTAATCAAGGCAAATGACACAATGTAATCGCAATACCTTAAAAAAAGTGCACAGCGCACAATATTAAACAAATAATTTTTATTATTTTTTTAGATTTTACAGCCGCTGACAAGACAATTACACAGCAATTACAGCTGAGGCCTTACTTTCTGCGGTAGTCTCACTTTCCGGAGAGCATTGAAAACTTGCCACTATCTGAATAAATTCTGTTTTTGCTTGTGCAAAGCTTTGCAAAGAGGTCCATAGAAAAAGGGTATAGAAACTCTCTTTGCCGCGAAAAAAAACAACCATATATTGAACCGAATCTTTGCCGACATTAGCACTCATCTCGTACAACAAACCCATTTGCCAATCGCGCTCTAGCACTTGTGGGCCACTTAGAAGGTTGCCATTAGATACTTTGCTCAAACACTGCTGCATCTGAGCCTCGGCATAGTCCGTGAGGCTTAGCTCTTCGGGAAGTTCAGTTCGCTTTTGCTCCAATACAATCAGGTACCGGTTTAATTCGGTATCACCAGCCTGAATTTCAGCGTTTGGATTCAAATTATTACAAACTACCCAATTACGCGGTACGCACAGTTGCAGCTGCGAGCCTTCACAGTGGAGTTTTCCCATAACCACAGGTAAATGAGAAGCACCACGCTCAACGGATTCTTTAGTAGAGTGCAACAAGTCAGAGTCCAAAAATAATTTGGAGTGCCAACCGGCCACCCATAATTTCTGAACAAAACGACAGGCTTCTGCACGATCTGCAGTCTTTCTAAGCTGTGAGCGGCTGCTAGCCATAAGCGCTTTAATTTGTGTAAAACTAAATCCAAACTCGCTACCCAGGGCTGATATTGCCTTTCGCCGCTCAAAAAGTGCTCTAATCTCCCCAGTAAATACCACGATATATGACATACCTTAACCCTTGCTTCCTGCAGTTATAGATAGGTTGGCGGATATTTGGACAACCAAAGAGCCCTGTACACTGGTACCTTTTTCCTAAATAGGCTACTCAATTAATTTCACTTATGCCATGAGCTTTAATGCATCTGGAGTAAGTTGCTATTACTTCACCAAGCTCAAATGGTTTAAAAACAATAGGGTTTTTATTGTTTAGCCTTAACCCTCTAGTGAAGCAGCCTCGCTTGATACTTTTTGAATAGCCGACTTAAATTTGTTGACTGATGCAAAGACAGCATATGAGCGTATATTGGAGCTAAATAGCCACGCTCTTTTAAGCGTAAGAAGTCATTATCATCCAATGCATTCATACGCTCTGAAGTAACACAAAATACACCGGTTAATCGATGTTTGGTATTACCAGGTAAATCGACTACCACTACCTGCTCCTGAAAGAGTTCCATCTCAGTGAGGCAACGAATAAACTCTTTATTATTTGATTTCTGCTGATGAATTCCACTCAGTAAGTTTCTGGCCTGCAATAATGCATTTGTCGCTTGCCCCTCATCATCGAATAGCCTACTTCTATTTCCATCTAAGCTACCAAGTGAGAGAGAGGATGAATCCACACAAATTATTGGATTTGTTTCCAGTTGATCTTTGTAATGCAAGTAAAATGGATAAGCTCTCAATGTTGCCGGGATATAACCACCCAACCATTTATCCTGCTGAATAAAAAGATTCTGCCCCGGTTTTATACCTAATAAAGCACAACTTTCCAGGGCATTCTCTTCTTGAGACTTTAAAAATATGATCGGACATTCTCCAGCCAGAGCCGTGAACTCGGGTAGGTACACTTGACAGATATGTCGATTTTCACTGTGTGAAATATCACCGGTTAACACACTATACCGCCGATGCTTATTACTATTTAAAGCCACTATTATTTGCTTCACACTAGATATCCTTTACCTATTTATTCACTGTCTTTGCTGACTGGCACCCAACATAGAGCAGTAAAATTCAGGGCCGGGTAAAGAGGGGCAAAGCACGCTGGTTGGGGCTAGATGCTGTGATCCTTCGCAAGACCACAGACTGTAACTGGCGAACTGCTTACGACATACCTGTCCGAGCAACCCCGCGTAGCGATTGTCGTTACCCGAGGCATCATTACTCGCGACAAAGAACTCACTCTGTGCTGCAGGAGTAGCTAGCTGCCCCAGTTCTACCGGCACCTCACTAAAGGCCTCGAACAGCTGATCTGCATGGAGCATATTTTGCAGTGCGCTGACAGCTAATTCCGTAAGTTCCCGGTACCACATATCTGCATCTGACATAAAGTTAATTATGTCCATAGAAGAGGGTAACGGTGCGGCGATAGTCAAAGGAAAATAACGCCCCACACTATCCACACTAGGCACTAGAACCCCTACCCAGGGGGTCTCATCAATGATTCCTTTACTGTGGGCAAAGCGCCAGACCGGACTGGTCAAATAATAGTCCAGCCAGTTTTCACCCATTATTTCTCGGGAGCCATGCACTGCACGCTGCAGCCACTCATCCCACACCCTGACGAAACTCGCTGGAAGCTGACGCTGGATAAAATCCCCATGCCCAGGAAGCTTGCCAAAAATACCTATGCTGCTTTGCAAGTCACTCACTCCCTACTACAGAGTCTCCGGGCACCGATAACCACGCAGTAAACTGCGATCGAAAGGATTATTTACATTCGAAGCCACTAGTTTGAATTGTGCTTTCCGCCCTTCTTCAGAGAAGGTCACCAAACGCTCCGCATTGCTTCGCCCTGTCTCAAGATCTGAGCTTGCAAGAAGTCGATACCAAGCCCAATCTCCTTCGAAATGTTTACGGTGTACGGTTTCATTGAGATCTTCAAAGATAATCCGCACCCGATTACTCTCTCCACCGCGCCATGTAAGTTTTTTACTGGTCTTGGGGCCATGCGAATAAGGAACACGCTGATCTCCCAGCTCAAGTTCAAACAGGCGCACACTGGAATCCAGCTTGGTTGGCTCTATACGGAAAGAATAAGCTGCGCTTTCTCCCGATTTAAAGAAGGTCTTACGAATCTTCTCCGCTCTACGCAGCTGGGACAGCGTTTCAATTGAAAGGCTCATACCCTGCCCTTCCACATACTTCACTTTCCAATTTCTTGTATCGACGAAAGGCTTTAAGTATTCAGTAACAAACTTTTGCTCAATCCCCCCAGGCTTGAAGTATTGATTAAATTCAATAACTGGTACTTCCTGGTCCCGGTCACTGCGCAGCGGATAGCGATTTGCCAGGCTGCTGGCGTAGCTTTGATAAACTTGCTCACGCCATACCCGGTTTAGATGCCCCTTGGCTTTCGACATAACCAGAGCCCAAGTGCTGTCAGCAATTTCGGTCAGCCATTTATCAAAAGGCGCCGGCGCATTGGCCGCTTTGACTCTTAGCTGCTTAATCGCATCGCCGCCCCCAGCAAAACGGGCTTTGGCACTGGCGAACGCCGCTTCATTGGAGTCTGGAGCACTGTCAATTTCAGTCAGATATTCCTGAATCTTATTGATAGTCTGGAGATACTCCTGAACCCGTGCGGGTCTGCCTTTCTCGCTTTGTGTAATGCGCTGTATTTCCTCAAAGCGCACATCGACAATATTAGGCTTGTAGCGGTCCTTCAACGCCCCTGCTGCGCTATCCAGTGCCGCACCACCGAGTCGGCGAGTTGTACTGGATACCGGTAATGGCACCCCCTTGGCATCCACCGACAGCTCCGGTCGCAATGTCAGGCGTGTGTTATCCGAAGTAATTTCCGTGATTGCCAGTAATGGGGAATAAATGGGGTCTGACAGGGTTGAGAGAACCTCAAGTGCCTGGGAAGTGCTGTTGAATCTGCGAATGCTGAAACCGCCAAGGAAGGATTGCCAGTGCTGAAGATACTCCCCCAGATAAATACGCTTTACATCCTCGCCGAGTTTCGCCCGGTCGGCTTCGGTAAAGTCCTCACCACTGAGTTCCCCACCGTAGATCCAGCGCTCATCCGCCATAGTGGTCATCAACTGGGAATCTGCACCAAAGTCCACGTCCTTATAACCCGCCTTGGTATATAGGAAGGGGATACTAAAGCGTGAATCGCCAGCTCTCACACCAAACACCTGCTGAGTATCACCGCCGATTTCCTGATACAAGTCGACAGAGGTCTGCCCAAGATCGCTATTTTGTAATTGCGCAAACAGCCTTTGCGGCACAGGGATGCGTCGCAGCTGTTGGCGGGCGCGAGCCACTACACGCTCATTTTGTTGAACACTTTCAGGTATTGGACGCGCCAACAATTGATCGAGGTGGTAGCGTAAATTATCTTGTTCCTGAGCTTCGCCGGGTAATTGGCGTTCCCAGCGGGCGCTGTAGTAGCCCTCAACGGTCGTGATGTCCAATTTGTCCGGGTTGAAGAACATCAGATAGGTTTTGAGGGTACTGACCAGTGCAGGGTCATCACTCCCCAAGCGGCTGAGGTTACTTTCAATATCTCGCAATAGCGCCGGTAAAAAGATCTCTTCAAGCTTTTGCCGATAGAGGTTATCCAGCGTCTGATCTATACGGGTGTCATACAAGCCCAGATTGGAGATCCAGGGGTGCTCCTCGCGGTCATACACCGAAGTCGCCTGCCGCAAGGGTTCAAGCATCTGCAAAACATTCGCCGGTGTAGGCCTCTTGTCCTTAAGCTTTTCCTCGGCTTGCTCATAGGCCGCCAGGTGGTCATTAACTTCACCCATGGACAATTTGTTGGATGCGAGACTGCCACTCCAGAGAAAGATCGAACCCACAAATGCCGCAGCTAAAGTGATATATACCCCTCTGCGCAACCACAGGTTAGCGCTCTCTACCTTGCGATTGACTCCCACCAATTCAGCTTCGGGGAATACCACATCCTTGAGCAGGCGATTCAGGAAGAAACTTTTTCCAACCCCCTGGAATTTGGGCCCAACACTGCGCTCCAGGCCAAAATCCGCTGTTACCGAAGCCATCATACGGTCTACCGGGCTGCCCTCCTGGGTACCACTGGTAAAATATATACCGCGAACCATAGGCACAGTTTCATAGCGGTTTGGCTCGAAGGTCTGCTTGATAAAGTCCGCTAAAATATCCGACAAACTTTCCATGCGGGCGGGAAATCCCTGCAGCAGTGCGCGCTTCTCAACATTGCGCTCCTGGTGCACACGCCACAACACTCTCTGATTTAAGCGCTCAATCAGCTGGTTAAACTCGGCCCTGAAGTTATCCAACGGCGCGCCGACAGTGGCATTGGCTTCACGGGGAAAGCTCATACCCCAGACCTGCTCGCGCTCGGCTTGTGAAAGGTTATCAAAGAATTCACTAAAGCCCGCTACCAAGTCACACTTGGTAAAGGTGAGGTAAATAGGGAAACGTATTCCCAGCTCCTGCTGGAGCTCATTCACTCGCGAACGAATCGTCTTGGCCTGATGTTGGCGCTGTTCATCGGTCTGTACCATCAGGTCCTGCAAACTAATGGCAACCAGGGCACCATTAATCGGCCTGCGACGACGATAGCGTTTCAATAATCCGAGGAATGCTCGCCAGGCACTGTTGTCGTAAACCCGGTGGCTGTCCTGAGTGGTATAACGGCCGGCGGTATCGATCAAAACTGCATCGTTGGTAAACCACCAATCGCAATTTCTCGTGCCGCCAACTCCCCCCAGGGCTTCTTTACCGTGGCTTTGCGCCAGGGGAAATTCCAATCCTGAATTTACCAGCGCAGTAGTTTTGCCGCAGCCGGGTGGACCAATAATGACGTACCAGGGCAGCTGGTACAGGGACACCTTGCCCTTCTCTGACTTAAAGCGGGCGTTGCGCAATACATCCATGGCCTCGCGGAAACGCCCCGATAGAGCCTCAAGCTCCTCGAGGGAATGCTCTTCATCCGGATCCTGGGTACTCTCCTGAGACTCTTCAATGCCCTTAATCAGAGCCTGGTTTTGGCGCCGTTCGACCAGCCACTGGCTCAGGTTCCACACCAACCAAATTGCGAAAATAAAAACGATGATGGTAATGCGAACTGTATGGGACAGTGTGGCGTTATCACTGCCAAACTTGATGTAGTCCGCCCCAAACCAAATCAGAACAGACAGGGCTGCGAGGCCGATAATGCCAAGCACCCATTTGTTGGTAAAAAAGTCGCGCAAGCGTTTCATGAATAGCTCCATCTCCCGGGCTCAATCGGCACCGGATCAATTCGGTCCGAGTGTCACCCTTCCCCTTGCGGGGGCTCACTGTCACTGCCTGTTAATTCCACTACTCGGTCAGCCACAGGGGTAGTCGTTTCGTAAAGCCACCAGCGATAGCCGCTGTAGGTGGCAACCAACAACCCCAGTGCGACGCTCATAATCACCCACAAAGGCATGTAGTGAATCAGGCCCGACTTGCGCTCGACACAGCCCTGCCAGTGGGGAGAGAGATCGCGGTCCATTGCTGATTTGTGCTGCTCTATGGTCCGATAAAGCTCATCGCGAATCTGCTCAATCTGCTCGTGGCCCCGCTGCACCAAGCGATACTTGCCTTGAAAACCGAGACTGAGGCAAAGATAAAAGAGCTCTAACAACTCCAGGTGGGAAGCAGGGGTTTCCAGCATACGCTGCAGAATGGAAAAACATTTCTCACCACCAAACGTCTCCTTGTGGAACAGGCTGAGCAACGAGTGCTGACTCCAACCACTCGCCGTACCCCAGGGCGTAGTCAACACCACTTCATCCACAACGGTACACAGCAGATAGCGGGCGGTAAGCACTGCCTCAGGGGCCAGGCCCAGCTGTTTGGATTCCCGCTCAAATGCCTGAATTTCCTTGGTCAGCCGCTTGTGCAGATCCGGCACATTGGAGTGATTCATGGTTGTGCGCAGCTTGATAATCACCCCCAGCAGCTTGGAGGCTGCGGAGACCAGAGGATTCAAACTATTGCGAATCTGCATATCCGCTGAACTGCCGGGATTGGCAAAGAACTGCGGCTGTGCAGATGAACCAGACTGCACCGGAGCTGCGGCACCTGGAGTGGGAATCATTACGGTCCTGTCACCTGCATTGGGCGACGGTGGAGGGCTGAAGCTGTCGTTGCTCATATCAGTTATTCCTTATGGCCCAGAGCTCCATGGTCAGCCCCGGAAATTCCGCGCCGAGATGCACCGCAAAGCCCCCAGATCTCTGCATGGCCTGCCACAGCTCACCGCTGCGCTCCATTTCGAAATAGGTAAAACCCGCGTGATAGGGAATTTGTCTCGGCGCCACTGGCAAGGGGCGCAATGACAATCCCGGCAGCTGAGCGGAAATCAACTCACGGATAGCTTCCACTGGCGCCACTTTGGCCTGCGTGGGGAAACGACTGCGCAACAGGTCGCCGGGCATATCAGCTTTAGCGGCCATCACGAAACTGGCCGTTTTCAGTAGCGAGGGATCGGAAACCGGGGCCACATAAATACCAAACTTTCTCTGCACCAACTCCATGGCAATAGCAGTCTGCTCCAGAACTGTTGAGAGCGACTGGCGCAGGGCTGAAAACAACCCAGCAAAGCTGAGTTGTAGGTTTTCGTGCGAGTAACTGGGGATTTCCGGCGGGCGCTTGGTCGATGAAGTAAATGTCGACAGCTCACCAGCCAATTGCAGTAACTCCACAAACAAACTGTGCGGGTGTAGGCGTGGCTGAGCAGTGATCTGTTTTAATAGAGGTTCAAAACGATTAATAACCTGCAGCAACAGATAATCGGCAATCTCTGCTGAGCCACTGCGGCCACTATCACTCAAGCGGTGTCCCAGCGCGGAGCCGCGGTGATCCAACAGGCCTTTAACCTCTTCGATATAGGCTTTGATTACCGCTGAAGTCTCTGCATTCAATAGCGGCGGAATATAGTCTGAATCCAACTCGACCGGTTTCTCCGGCTGGCGTTCGCGTATTCTAGCGATACCAATAGACGCGTACCCACTGAGATCATCGCTCTCAAGCTTGAGACACACTCGCAGTTTGCCCACCTGGATACGGGCAGACTCCCCGGAGGCTGCGGCACTATTGCGCGCATCGAAGTTTGCTGTCTGGTAGCGCGCCTGGGGAAAATCTTCCTGGTCACGGATGGATTCCTGGCTGCCGGGACGCTTCATCGGTACACATAGATAGACGATCTCATCACGGGTGTTAACCGGCACATCCAGGACATCCGGTAGGATTTCATTTTCCGGTGCAAGAATTGGCGTACCATCGGGAAATATCGCACGTACACGGGATAGCGATATCTTCCCCATAGAGAGCGGTTCACTATCGATCGCCAGCTCCACCACACCCCAGGTATAGGGCCCTAGCGAAGCTGTGCGAGCCTCAACTAACTGTTCGAGATAGCGGTCCTGCTGCTGGAAATGTTGAGGGCGTAAAAACATGCCCTCACTCCAGATCACCTTGTTGTTAACCGACATATGTCTTCCTTGTAAAACCCAATTCCACTTGAAGTGGGCTTAATTAAACCTGTGCTGAGCGACGCTCTATTTAGATTTTTCCGCTTCCTGAAGACGCTTCTTCATCAAGTCATAGTCTTCACTGGAAATTGTCACCGTGTCGCCCTTCTTCCCACTGGTATCGTTGCGAGATAGCGGTGAAACAATGCCTCGGCGTCGCTTGGCGATATTATCGGGTGTGCCGATACGCGTGTCGGCCAAGGCAATCTGATAACTATTCTTTTTGTGGTCGGTTATCGGCAGCACCATGAGTGCATCGGCTTTTTGATACTGCACAAATTCTGCCAATAAACCGATGTACTTCACTTCTGGAGTCAAAGGCAGCTCTTCCACACGCTGCTCACCAGGTGCGAACTCCTTCAGGATAACGGTATCTAGGAGATCCTTGCCGAGACGGGATTCCGCATTTTCATAAAGATTAAGGAAATCCTCTCGGGCAAACTGGCGGTCGTCTGCCAGCATAAACACGCGCACTACCACCGGCGATGCACGACCATCATCATCCGGATTGACGTCATTGCGGATGTTGACCGAGAGCTCGACACTGGTATCCAGATTCAGGGTGCGCCTAGTTGTTTGGCACGCTGCCAGACTAACTACCAGTATTCCGAGTAGGGTGAATTTCAGTAACTTTGTTATGGACACGACCAATTCCCTCTTCCGATCTATTAATTTTTCAGCTGTCTGGCATTCTTCAGCTCAGACAACTGGTTTTCATAAGTCACAGCAAACTCATCACCGAAAAGCTTGCGGTAACAAGCATCCGGATCGCCCACTAATTCCCGATACATCGCGCTGAAGCCCTCCCATTTCTTTGCATTCTTATTGCCGAATACACCAGAGGTATTCCCTAGGCGACGTTCAATATTGTCCGGGCTGAAATACTGCAGCATCGCACTGTAACCAGCGCGCATCCCCGCCAGCACCGCGACCTGGTGATCGGAGAGATCATCGAAACTATCCTGCACCGCCTCCTTGGGCTGTAAAAAAGCACCATTACCGGCGAACATCGCCTCCAACGCATCTCTCTCCGTGGCACTGAATTTCAGTGGGTTATTCGCCTCTGTCTGGATCATAGTGCGCTGTACACGCAGCTCATTCTTGATACTGCTGCGCGCACGTAGGAGGTCGATCAGGCGGGAAACCGTTTCGCGGACGATCTCCGCGGCCTGTTGATCGGCTATTTGTTGTTGCCCGGGATTCATATTCAGGCCCAGCGTTGCTGCCAGCACACTGGATACCGGAGGAACCGGGGCTGGCTGCACCGGCGCTACCGGTACTTCAGGCGCCGGGCTCTGCTGAACAGGAGTCGGTTGTTGCAATTGGGAAAAGCTCTGCCCCTGAGAGGCAAAACCCATAGGGCTTGCAGGAGGCGCCTGTGCAGTATCAAAGCCCGGTGCGCCCGCTACCTGTTGTCCCTGTATTGCCGCAAAAGAATCCGCAAAAGGATTATCCTGTGGAGCCTGCGGGGCTTGTGGCTGCATTTGTACCGGGGGTGGTGACACTGGCGCTGGGGCGAACTGGGGCTGCTGTTGGGCAACTGGCTGTGATGGGGGCGCAAGCGGAGGCTGAGGAGCTACCTGGGGTTGCGGAGCTGGCGCCTGGAAAGATTGCGGCTGAGGTGCTTGAGGCTGTGTGGAGGGAGGAGCCTCAAATGACTGGGCCGGAGTTTGTGGAGCAATTTGCACAGAGTGTTGATCTGCCGGCACATGGTCCTGGGCACTGCCATCTTTCCACCACTCATCATCGGACCATTGCCCTGGCGCCGCCTGCCCTTGGGGTTCGCTACCAAATGAACCGAGTCCCTGCACATCTGACGATCCGAAAGACTGAGGCTGCTCAAAAGCCGACATGGGGTCCAGTGGACCCGGATCTGCAGCCAGTAAATCATCCTGCGCGGGAGCACTCTGACTACTCTGTGGGACGTAACCCCATTCGCCAGACTGGGAAATATCGTTGCTGCCACCGGGTTCCAACCAGTTATCCAGCTGCTTTGCCTCCGCTTGGCTCTGCATCTTGGCCATAGCACTGGCATTGAAGGTGGTGCGATCGGAAGTATCGAGAAAATCGGCACTGCCCAATCCCTTTGGCAGGTCACTTTCGGCCTGAGGCTGTCGCAACGTCACCTTGAGGCGATATTCACCCACATTGATGATATCCCCCTCGCTCAGAGGGAGTTTATTGCCTTTACCCAGCGGGTTATCGCCATCGTTATGATAGGTACCGTTAGTGCTGGTATCTGTCAGGAAAAATTGCCCATCACTGAAAGAAATTTGCGCGTGCTGAGATGAGACAACACGTTCGGGATCGGGTAGCACCCAGTAATTATCAGCAGAGCGCCCCAGACTACCCCCATCTTTAGTGAACAGCTTGGTGTGCTTGAGCATATTGGCCCCTGCGGGGTCGGCCAATACTGAGAGAATTAGATCCATGTCTTCCTGACTCACACAGTTGTTGTACTTCGCTCATCCGCTGGGACACAAACTACCAAAGAGAGCGAAAATGATTCGGGCACAATGGCCTTCCACACAAGAAATTCAAACCCGGCCTACAGAGAATGCCGTGACCGGGAAATACTTTTTAACTCCAGGGCCCTTTTAATTCTCCACCGGCGAGAGATCTCAAACTGGGGAGGACAATCTGATCGCGGCCCTGTACCGAGCGCATAGTACTCAACCCCGCCTGACTAAACTCTGCTGCTGCACGATCGGTAAGCAACGCTTCAGCACAGGGGGTAATCCACTGTCCTTGAGGCAGTTTACGCAGATGCAAAGGCAGGCTTTCATAGGTTGCAGAGGTGGGAGCCTGGAATCTGCCGGTTGTGGAAAAACCCTGACAGATAGCCAAGGCGAGCAGATAGGCACTATTACCCCACTGATAGTATTGGTGGCCCTGATCGGGGGTTAGTTCTTCAAAATCAAAATGCTCAGTGGTGGAGGTCTCACGGCCAAATGGCAGCCGTAACATAAAGCGGGGGGCGGCCAGTGCAACATACTCACTGGCGGAGTAATCCCGTACCGCCTGCCAGCTTTCGGCAAAGCGCTCACTCAAAGGATAATACCAATCATCTGGATCAACCGATCCTGCCAAGCTGGGACAGCCGGCCAGTTTGGTGTCCCCTCCGAGAAGCAGAGTACTTCCAGCCGCTTCCGCAATAGTGGAGAGATCGATCAACAGATGCAGATCTCTCTCCTCGTCCGTAATAAAAAAGTCACCCAACACGAGGTTGTAGGGACGGTCACCGGCGACTGTTTCACGCTCAACCAGTAATTTAAAAACCTGAGACTTTTCAAGATCGCTCTCAGCACTGGCAAAATCGGCAAGCAGCTCTTCCTTGCTGACATCAATCAGGTGCAGCTGCAAATTTGGGTGTTCGTCTAGTCGCCTCATTAAGAAATGCAGACTGAGCCAGCTCGCCTCCAACTGGCGGAAATCACTATGATGCATCACCTTGCGCATAGTGTCAGAGGTCGCCTCGGCCAAGGCGTTTAAATACTCCCCTTGCATGGGATCCACGCTTTTTTGTACATAGGGGGCAACAATGTCCCTAATCAGTTGATCCACCTGGAAAGCACTGCCATTTTCCCTAGCCAGGCGCTCGCGACCCGCCGCGAGAATCTCATCGAGGATTGACTGCTCAGATGAATAATCCGCAGCCTCTTGCCCGGTTTCAGTCAGCTCCGGTTTCCACTGACGAATCTCCTCTGCGGCTTGCTGGAATTGGCCAGGATCACGCAGGCGTTGACCGAGCGCTATAAAATGTTTGAAAAGCGGTAGACGGCTGTAGAGGTAATCCGGGTGTAAATCATCGAAACAAGGTAATTGCAGTGGCTCATCCATCACCGGTAACTGCAGGCTCACCCTAAGATCACTGAATACTCCTTCAAAAGTATCCCGGTTCAGCACATATACCCTGCGCTGAGCAATAGTCTCAGGCTCGCACTGACGACGGCTGGAGCGACCACTAAAATCGCCCAAGATTGCGACTTTTAGAATATCACTGCCATGGTCCATGGTTTCTTCCTTTTTATTTTTATCGCCGTGGATTTGAAATCCGGCAGCTATAGTGGCTTTGCTCACAGTTAATTATCCACAGGTAAAAAAAATACGCAGCACAACGAAACCCCTTGTACTCATCATGCGTTTTTATCTATTTGGTTTCCACTACTTGTTTTTCGATTTTATTCGACTTTCTTGGTCGTCCCCTTTTCAGCGGACGAACCCTCTGATTGGCGATTTGTTCAATCTTATCTTTAAAAGCATCTCCACCCAGAACATGCCCCAACTTAATGGTTTCAGCGATGTAATCCAGTAGCCGGCTATCAAAGCTATAGCGAAAAAGCTGGCGATAAGCCTGTGCACGTTGCCCGGCATTTTCACCCAAGTCGGTATATAAACGATGATCTTTAATCAAATTATCATGCTTAGTGTTTACATGATGATTGAAACTTGACCACTGATAATTTCCCAGTGAGTCAGCAAGTCCCAAATAAAGAGGGCGCAGTTCCACATAGCGGTAGCAGGTCAGCAAGTAGGCATCGGAGTCAATCAAGCTGGATTTATAACGCCCTCGCCAAATGGTGCCGGAACGCTTGTAACGGTGATTGACAAACTGTACGTAACGACGCCCTAGAGATTGCATCATTGAAGGTATGCCATCTGGAACCCTCGGGGTGGCAATAATCTGAATCATATTGGGCAGTAGGACGTATGCGTGCACATCCACATGGTACTGATCAGCAGCATTGCGCAAACTAATCAAATAATATTGATAATCCTCCTCATCAAAGAAGCACGGCAAATTATTGTGACCAACTTGCACAATATGCTGAGGGATATCTATTAGATTGAGCCTGGGCAAACGAGGCATTTTGCCAGCAAATCCTTTTTTATAAGGCGCAATGCCTTTCTAGTGATGAATAAAGGTTTTATTATCGCAAATCAGGGAAAAAAATTTCAAACTTAGTCTACTGCCAAGTTAACATGAACTCTGGTTAGTGGTTGTAATCATGTTACGCTGCATTTTGTTGCTATTTAAATAAAGGGGAGTTGCACCAGACATGGATCAGATAAGTCTGGCGGTCAACGGACGCACTGACATTGGTCAAGTTCGCGAGGAAAACGAGGATAGTATTCGCTGGTATGCCAGCGCCGACCAACCTTTCGCCTATATCGTGATAGCGGATGGTATGGGGGGATACACAGGCGGTGCCACAGCTAGCAAAATAGCGGCAGAAACCGTTCAATTCCATTTAGAAGACCTTTTAAAACATACCTTCCTCTCCTGCACACCCGAGCAACAACAATTGATTTTACGCGCGACTTTGATCGACGCTATCAACAGTGCCAACAACGCCCTCCTAAACACAAAAAATACCAACCCGCATTTTGCAAAAATGGGAACAACAATTGTTGTCGCTGTTATGTGGCACGATTTCCTGATCGTCGCGCATATTGGTGATTCTCGCGCTTATCTATGGAATAACTTCGGCTTACAGCGCCTTACACGCGATCACAGTGTTGTTCAGGAAATGATAGACAGTGGTCAAATAAGCGAGGAGCAGGCACAGCAATCCAGTGTACGAAATCACATAACCCGCGCTTTGGGCGTTTCCAATTCTGTAGAAGCAGAAATTAATAGCTGGAAATTAACAGAGAACGCTTTGCTATTACTCTGCACTGATGGCTTAACTGAATATTTGGACGATCATGCGATTGAGCGAGTGCTTGCCACTCACCGCCCTGCTCTGGAATGTGTTTATCGCTTTATTGATGATGCCAACAGAATGGGAGGGCGCGACAATATCAGTGCGGGTATTCTTGAATACTCCTCCCAACCCGCAGCGCAGATACTCGCACAAGAGCAGAGCGCAACCCAAAGACCAAAATCACCAGATGTAACTATCAGAAAAGCGCAACGATAAAACTGTTTGCCGGAAGCTGAAGAATGACACCGGAACGTCTCACCCAGCTGGTCCCCAACCTGCTCAAAGTCTTAAGCCCCTCCACAGCCACCTTCCCCCAGGGAAATCCTGCGGCAGCCTATCGCTGGGTGGAGGCTATTGAAGAACTTCCCGAGGCCCAAATTACTGACGGCCACCACCGACCTCTGTGGCCAGAACCACCTACTGTCGAGGTCAACACCTATACAATTTCAGCTGCACCTGAAGTCGAGCTGTTACCCGGAGTCAATGAGGGCCCAGTTCAATTTATTAATACTCCCGGTACCAACCCACTAGGGACTCATGTCCCCGCTCTTAGCCGGTGCCGTCGGGTACACGAACAGGTAATCATTGCAACCGGCGAACTGAATTTCGAATGTGTGGACCTCACAATACCGGGGCCACTGCCATTTTCTTGGAAACGATACTACCGCTCTAGTATCGATGAAGACAGTGGAATTGGAGCTGGCTGGCGTCATTCGCTGAGCGAACAGTTACTGGTGCAGGATAACCAAGTAGAACTGTTTAATGCCGAAGGCCGCAAGATTCAATTCCAGTTACCCGCGATTGGGCACGGCTGTTATAACCGCTTCGAACGACTGCTGCTATTCCGGCAGAGTCTGCACAGCTATCGACTCTCCACCTTTAATGAGCCCGATAAAATTTTTCGCGCAGATGGAGTCAACAGTGCACTCCCGCTTACCGAGATTCGAGATCAGTTCGGCAATTCCCTAACCATTGATTACAGCGAAGGGTTACCCAGAAAAATTGTCAGCTCCTGGGGGCGGGTACTCGACTTCGAAAGCCGCGGCGGGCGCCTTACCAAACTGCTGAATAACCACGCTCCCGACGATCAGCGCAATCTGTGCAGCTATGAATTCCAGGGCGGTCTACTAACCGAAGTCCACAGTAATCATGATCTGGAGAGCTATCACTATCACGATTTATTGCTTGTGCAAGCGCACAGCGGTGTGAGTGGCAAGCGTCAATTTGAATACGACCTGCAAGGGCACTGCCACAGGCTGATACAAGAGGAATCGGTAACATTATTAACCTGGCAACACAACCGTGGGAATTGCCAGGTAGAAAATACTGAGCGAACTCCACAACAGCTGCACTTCAACCAGTTCGGCCAGCTCACCAAAGAGCGTCAAGGGCAGCGGCAAAAAAGCTGGCTCTACGACTGCTACGGGAATCTATGCCAGCAGATTAATGCCGATGGACAGCATTCCTTCTTCCGCTACGATGAATTTGGCCGCTTGCGGCGCATCACCGAAGGGAGCAACAGCAAGCGTTATTTATACAGTGAAGACGGCTACCCACAGGCAGTACAGTTAAGTGAACAACAATCATGGCTGTTCACTTACAGCGACAAGGGACGGCCACAGTCAATTATCGACCCGGAACAGCAAGAGTGGAAATTGCTCTATAGCGATCGCGGTATGCTCACGCAAATTACAGATCCCGAGGGCGGCTGCATTGAGTTTACCTGGGATGGCCAGGGGCAGTTACAAACGATTCGCCGAGGGGAAAAGCAGTGGGGTTTCGAATACGATCACTGGCAGCGCATGACCACGCTGGTCGTCAATGGGGAAGCTTGGCGTGAGTGGCGCTATGGCCCCACCGGCGAATTACGCGAGTCCCACATAGGCAGCTACCAATATGGAATCGATTACTGCGAGCGTGGCCAACCCCACGCCATCCATGCCAGTAACAGCCAAAGCTTGCAGTGGGACTACGATAGCTGCGGCCGTATTTGCCAGATACATTTCGCCGATGGCAACCAATGGGCTTTACACCACAATACCCAGGGCCAGTTGACCCAGCTGCAAACCCCCACCGGAGATTACTGCTGGCAATATGATGGACTCGGCCAACTGATCAGCCACCGCACCCCGGACGAGCGCCAACTCACTTGGAACTACAGCGTTGATGGCAGCCTGAGTGAATACTGTGATAACGACTGCCGTTGGTACTTCCACTATTACGACAGAGGCACCCTCGCCAGCATACGCAATAATAATGGCCAAATTAATGAGTTCCATTACGATACTGAAAAACGCCTGATTCAAGCTAACAATTTACATTCATCTGTCCGTTTTAAATACGACCGACGCAACCGGGTTATCGCCGAGAACCACGACAGCAGTGACGTGCGCGATTTCAGCCTGAGGTATCAGTACGATTCACGCGGCTGGTTGAGAAGCGCCAGCTCCGACAACCTCGACTTGGCCTACACGCTCACACCCTGTGGCGCGCTTTACGGTGTGGATGGCAATGGCGAGCCGGTGCTGCGCAGTGAGTTCAAAGAGCAAAACACTATTCATATCCAGGGAGAGGTGCGCAGTATAGTCAAACATCGGTTTGGAAGCCCTTTTAGCCTGGAAAGTGGACTCGCCCTCGCTTGGCAATTTGATAAGTGCCCCCCGCTACAGCTCACTACTCCAATACGCCAGACCGGGTTTCCCCAGGCACAAATTGACAGGGATAAGCGCGGCAACGTGGTCGCCGAGCGGCAAATTCCCGGGCGCAGAGATTATCAATACCAGTACGACGGTTGGGGGCTGATGAGCACCGCAGAATGCGGCGATTTTAAAACTCATTTCCGCTATGACCCGTTCGGGCGCCGTCTGAGTAAAACCTGCACCCATCGCAAGTCGTCACGCCAGCGCCGGGTCACCAGCAGTTGGAGTGGCCTGGGCATCTGGGCTGAAGCACACCAGATCGATGGTAAATCCCGCGGCATCGGCCATTGGATAACACACCCCTTAAACGGATCCGTACTCTGCCACTGGAGCTCCGGCCGCTGTGAGTACTATCACACTGACTCACAGGGAAAACCGCTGGCTATTTTCGACGCACAGGGCACGGTGCAATGGTCTCAGGGAAAAGATGCCGAGGACAGAAATGGCAGAGCCTTTGGACAAACCCCTGGCCCCTGGCGCGGTATCGGCTTGATCGCCGATATTGAGACTGGTCTATGGTACACCACTTCCGGATATTGGAATCCCGCCCTGCAAATGTGGCTGAACGGCTCAAGGATTTTCTCTCACACTACGTCCAATATGCCGCTAATCAGGCTCTAAAATCCTACTGGCGCCCCTCACAGGGGCCCATCCTGGCCTGCTCTATTCCCTAAACTTAGAGCTCTCAATTGCGAACATAACCATGCAAGAATCCCCGAACTTTGAAATTGGCGGTATCGCAGTGGCCAAGGGGGAATCCCGCCATATAGACCTGCCCGTAGTCAGCCTCTACACCAATACAGAAATGGCCATACCCGTTTATGTACAGCGCGGTAAACGGGAGGGTCCCACGATTTTTGTCTGTGCGGCCGTGCACGGCGATGAGCTGAACGGCATCGAAATCATCAGCCGTTTGATTCAGAGCCGCAGTCTAAAATCCCTTCGCGGTAACCTGATTGCCGTACCTATGGTCAATGTCTACGGTGTGCTCCAGCACACCCGCTACCTACCCGATCGCCGCGACCTCAATCGCAGCTTTCCCGGTTCTGCCAAAGGCTCCCTGGCTGCGCGTATGGCCCATGTATTTCTGCGTGAGATAGTGGCCAAATGCGATTACGGCATCGATCTACATACTGGAGCCGCCCACCGCAGTAACCTTCCCCAGGTACGCGCCAATCTCGACGACGATGTGACCCGTGCCATGGCCAAGGCTTTCGGTGTACCGGTATTGCTAAATGCATCGATTCGCGATGGCTCCCTACGCCAGGCGGCCGCAGATCGGGGAGTGAGAATCCTCCTTTATGAGGCAGGAGAAGCCCTGCGCTTTGATGAGTTGTGCATTCGCGCTGGGCTGAAAGGAGTGACTAACGTTCTCAGGCATCTGGGTATGCTCCCGGTAAGGCGCAGACGCAGCTTAATAGAGCCCTTTATCGCTCGTAGCAGTGGCTGGCTAAGAGCCGGCGACAGCGGCATAGCCACCCACCTTAAAGCGCTTGGTGATCAAGTGTACGAAGGTGACCTGCTCGCCACTGTTGCCGACCCCTATGGCAATGAACTAGACCAGGTACGCAGTAATGGCGAGGGAATCATAATCGGCAAGCAGAACATCCCACTGGTGCAGGAGGGCGAGGCGATGTATCACATCGCCTATTTCCACGAACCCCAGGAGGTAGTTGAAAACCTCGAGTTATTGCAGGACAGCCTACTACCGGATGAGAACTTTTAGAGGCGCCCTACTGTTTCTGAAGCAACTCCAATACCTCTTTGCTGGGAAAGCCCTTCTCCTCCACACCGGCGCTCTTCTCGAATGCCTTTATCGCTTTTCGGGTTCCCGGACCAGCTTTACCATCAATTTCACCACTGTAGAAACCCTTCTGCTTCAGCAGTTTTTGCAACTGTTCAACTTGACTGCCGTCGAGGGGAGTAAATGGGCGGTTCCAGTCTTTCACCAGCGGCGCGCCGCCGCCAATACGATCCGAAAGTAAACCGATGGCTATAGCATAACGATCGGAGTTGTTGTAACGCTTGAGTACAAAGAAATTCTTAAATACTAGAAATGCCGGACCATTGCGCCCATCAGGCAGCTTCAGCTCCGCCACCGCTTTCTTACTTGGAAAGGGCTCACCATTGGCGCGCTTGACTCCGAGCTTTTCCCACTCCGCAACTGTCAATTTGCCGCCCGGCATTTTCTTGGCGGGAATGGTGACCTCATAGCCCCAGGGCTTACCTTTCTGCCAGCCATTACTGGAAAGTAAATTGGCAGCGGTAGCCAGTGCATCCGGCACCGAATTCCAGATATCACGCTTGCCGTCGCCGTCGATGTCCACAGCATAAGCTTGGTAGCTGGTGGGGATAAACTGCGTGTGCCCCATAGCTCCTGCCCAAGATCCAAGCAGGTGTTGACCTTCAACATCACCGGCCTGCAGGATTTTCAGTGCCGCCAACAACTGCTGCCGACCAAACTTCTTGCGCTGGGGGTCTGCATAGGCCAGGGTCGCGAGAGAGCGGATTACACTGCGCATTACCGTCTCATTGCCAAGAATGCCTCCGAAGCTCGATTCCACCGACCAGATTGCCAGTAGGATATTGGGGTCCACACCGAAGCGCTTCTCGATTTTATCGAGCCAGGGCTGCATCTTCTCTTTTTCCCGCTTGCCCCGCTCGATAGCGCGCTTTTGCACACGGTTGTCGAAGTACTGCCACACCGGCGCCTTGAATTCCGGCTGGTAACTGGCTCTATCCAGCACCCATTGGTCAGGAGAGGTAATGCCTTTAAAGGCCTGGTCGTAAACCTGGGGGGAAATCCCATTCTTAACGGCCGTTTGGCGGAACTCCTTTACCCACTTTTCAAAAGCCGGGTCCGGCTTATCGGCAGCCTGAGCCTGTAGAGTGAATAACGTCAAACAGAGGGTAAGAACATAGAGCAGTGCGGGGAACCGTTGCAATCTGGGCATGGGAGTACCTTTGACACGACATTTCGCTCGCACAAGGTTAGAACGAGCCTCTCTCTTCCGGAAGGCGGATTTCTCCAATGGTGTCATCCGCTTGATCCGTCATTAATGGGGGCAGTGGAGTCGAAAGGAAGTTCTGGTGATGGCGAGGCCCTGTGACCAGGGCCACAAAATCAGGGAATGACGTAAAAGAGTACGGCGAAGAAATGCAAAATACCGCCAGCCAGCACAAATAGGTGCCAAATAGCGTGGTGAAAACGCAGGCTGCGCCACAAATAAAAGGCAATACCGCCGGTATAACACAGCCCCCCTAGCACCAACAGCCATAGACCACCGGTCTCAAGACTATTCGCCAGGGGCTTGATTGCAGCGATAACCACCCAGCCCATCAAGGCGCTGAGCGTAATCGACAGTGCACGGATCTTTTTCAAGGGAGTGAACTGGATAATCAGGCCCAGCAGTGCCAAGCCCCAGATAATGCCAAACAACCACCAGCCCCAGGGCCCGCGTAGGGTCACTAGAGTAAATGGCGTATAGGTGCCGGCAATTAGCAGAAAAATTGAGGAGTGATCCAGAGTTCGCAATATCGCCTTGGCGCCTATATGGCTGACGGCGTGATAAAGAGTCGAGGCGAGGAAACAAAGAATCAGGGTGGAGGCATAGACACTGGAGCTGACGATATGCCAGGCATCCCCACGCAGTGCGGCGAAACCAGTGAGAACACCCAAACCAGCAATAGCCAGAACGGCTCCGATACCGTGGGTTACGCTATTGGCAATCTCTTCAGCAAAGCTATAGCGGCTGGCAACGGAAACGGAAGAGGTCATAAATTGGCCCGATTGAATTCTGGTAGCGAGTGGCTTCAAAACCACTCGACCGATAACTTGAATCAGGTCTAATGATCAAAGGCCTCACTAAAAATAGCAAGGCCAGGGTTTGACCGTCGATTCACAAGCAGGCTTTAGAGGCTTATACGCTCGCGTTATGGATTCCCATTTCACATAGAGCGGAAGAGGCGCGAACGATCGTCTCGTTGCGGTCGGGACCTGTAGAAACAATATCTACCGGCGCACCCACCAGCTCTTCGATACGGGCGATATAAGCCTTGGCATTGGCCGGCAGGTCCGCCTCACGACGCACCCCGAAAGTATTCTCTGTCCAGCCAGGCATACTTTCGTATACAGGCTCTACACCCTCCCAACCGGCGGCGTCGAAAGGTACCGGTACTTCTTCTCCGGCACTGTTGCGGTAACCGACACAGATCTTCACTTCCTCGAGACCATCGAGCACATCCAGCTTGGTCAGGCACAAGCCGGAGATACTGTTGATACGAATAGCATGACGTACGGCGACCGCATCGAACCAGCCGGTGCGACGCTGGCGCCCGGTAGTGGCACCAAATTCATGTCCCTTCTCACCCAGGTGACGCCCTACTTCACAGTCGAGTTCGGTGGGGAAAGGGCCACTACCAACGCGGGTGGTGTAGGCCTTGGTGATACCCAGTACGTAGTCCAGGTAGAGGGGGCCAAAACCAGAACCAGTGGCGGTGCCGCCAGCAGTGGTATTGGAAGAGGTCACAAACGGATAGGTACCGTGGTCAATATCCAGCAGGGAACCCTGGGCCCCCTCAAATAGGATGTGCTCACCCTGTTCTCGGGCCTTATGCAGCTGGTCGGCCACATCGATGATCATCGGCACCAGTTGCTCACGCCAGATCTTAGCCTGCTCGAGAGTATCCTCGTAGCTCACCGGATCGACTTTGTAGTATTCGGTCAGGGCAAAATTGTGGTAGTCAATCAGCTCCTTGAGCTGATTGCAGAAGTTCTCCCAGTTACACAGGTCACCGAGGCGCAGACCGCGGCGGGCAACTTTGTCTTCATAGGCGGGACCGATACCGCGACCGGTGGTACCGATTGCTTTGGCACCGCGCGCCTTTTCACGGGCCTGATCCAGTGCCACATGCACCGGCAGAATCAGAGGACAGGCCGGGGACAGGCGCAAGCGCTTGCGCACTGGAACACCGCGCTCTTCCAACTCAGACATTTCCTTGAGTAATGCTTCCGGTGACAGCACCACACCGTTGCCGATCAGGCAGGTTACGCTGGGGCGCAGGATACCGGAGGGGATCAGGTGTAGTACGGTTTTCTCACCGTCGATCACCAGGGTATGGCCGGCGTTGTGTCCGCCCTGAAAGCGCACCACCAGGGAGACCTGTTCTGTCAGCAAATCGACAATTTTACCCTTGCCTTCATCGCCCCACTGGGTACCCAGCACTACTACATTCTTGCCCATCTGTATCAATCTCTAACTCAGGTTTCGTTCTGCAGGAGGCCGAGAGGCCCCTACATCAATGAATCTTGCGGGGTTCACCGCACCAATATAGGCACATTATTGGCACATCCGCTGCGCCCGCCTTTGTTCAATCCCGGGGCTTTACCATCCAGGAGTCGCCCTCGAATACCAGCTCGCGATCACAGCGCGAATGAAGATCGCTCTCTGCAGTATCGGAAAGAGTGGCAATGACCACCTCTCCCCGCCCGCGCAGCTCATCAATTGCGCGCCACAGCCCGGCGCCCTGGGGACCACTTACCTCCGGCGCGAGTATGGCGCCCTCAGCGGGTATCGCGCTGGTACCCAGCGTGTTGAGAGCCACTAAATCACTACTAAAGCCCGTTGCCGGACGGTCCCGGCCAAATACTGCACCGATACCGTTGTAGCGGCCGCCATTGGCGAGTGCCTGCCCGTGGCCCGGTGTGTAAGCGGCGAATACCAAGCCGGTTTCATAGTCGTATCCACGCACTTCACTCAAATCGAAGAACAGGGTCACCGCCGGGTAGCGCTGCCCCAGAGCCTCGGCGACCTGCTGCAGATCAGACAAAGCATCCAACAGAGCCTGCGGCGCTCCCGCCAACTGAGTGGCGGCTCGTTCCAGGCAGTCGAGCCCGCCGGCAAGACTGGGGAGAGCTTGCAGCCAGCCCGATACCTGTGAATCACTAATATTCTCAGACACCCAGCTGTAAACATCGGCACTGGCCTTGTTCTGCAGCAGCGCGGAAAGTTCTTCACGCTCACTGTCACCGAGCCCGGCTGCCTCGGCGAGACTTCGGTAAATCGCTACGTGGCCGAGGTCCAAATAAATATCTTCTACCCCGGCAACCTGCAGGCTCTCCAGCATCAGGGAGATCACTTCGATATCTCCGCTGAGGCTGTCCACGCCAAACAATTCCGCACCTATCTGGATCGGCGCACGCGAGCCCATTGCGGTACGTGGCCGGGTGTGCAGGACCTGGCCCGCGTAGCAAAGGCGGTTAGCCCCCGCACGAGGAAAACTATGCGCATCGATACGCGCGGTCTGCGGGGTAATATCGGCGCGAATACCGAGTGTGCGGCCGGAAATCTGGTCTGTGACCTTGAAGGTGCTCAGGTCGAGATCACGCCCCATACCAACCAACAGGGACTCGGTGAATTCCAACATTGGCGGTATCACCAACTCGTACCCCCAGCAATGGTAGAGGTCCAACAGTCGGCGGCGCAGGGTTTCAACTTGAACAGCTCCCGCGGGCAAAATCTCCGCGATGCCATCCGGCAGCATCCAACGATCGGCTTGAGTCATGGTGAAACGGACTTTTCAGAGTTAATGAGGCGCGTCGGCTTCCACAAAAAAACCGGGCGAGGCCCGGTTTGCGTGATTTTAGCACCAACTGCCGGCAGGAAGGTAGGGCTGTCGCAAGGACAGCCACGACCTCGGGCAAACAGCTGGGGGGTAGGGATAATCCGCTGCCATTTGCCCCGCAAGTTGGTTTATTGCCCTTTAGGGTCCTTCAGATAGCGGAAAAACTCACTATCCGGATCCACCAGCAACATATCGGATTTGCTGCGGAAAGATTCCCTATAAGCCTGCAGGCTGCGCGTGAAGCGGTAGAACTCGGGGTTCTTGGTATAGGCTGCGGCATAAATCGATGCAGCCTCCGCATCCCCAGCACCACGCAATTCTTCGGCCTGGCGGTAGGCCTCGGACTCAATCACCACCTTTTGGCGATCGGCATTGGCTTTGATCCGCTCACTGGCCTCCTGCCCTTTGGCTCGGTGATCCCTTGCCTCCAGCTCACGGCCTGCACGCATACGCTGGAACACGGACTCGGAGACTTCTGGTGGCAGGTCGATGCGCTTGACGCGTACATCGATCACCTCCACACCCAAGTCGCCCTGAGCAACCTTATTCAGGTTTTTGGTAATCTCCGCCATCAGCTCATCGCGCTCACCACTGACTACCTCATGCAGGTCACGCACACCGAACTGGTTACGCAGCTGATCGTTGATCCGCTCAGACAGTAGACGCACCGCATTGCGCTCATCGCCACGGGTAGCGATGTAGAACTTACTCACATCCGAGATACGGTATTTAGCGTACGAGTCCACCATCATGAACTTGTTTTCGCTATTGAGCATACGCACCGGGCTTGAATCCACAGTTTGGATACGAGCATCAAACTTGCGCAGCTTCTCCGCAAACGGAATCTTGAAGTAGAGACCCGGCTCGGTATAGGTGCGCACCAGCTCACCAAAGCGCAGCAACACGGCCTTTTCCGTTTCCTTCACCACGAAGGCGCTGGAGGAAACCAACAGGACGACAAGCAGCAGTGCAACAATAATTCCCAAAGATTTGTTGTTCATTCCATCACCTCCTAGCGAACAGTCTGGCTGCGGCGGCTGCTGGCGGCATCCTGGCGCAGGCGTTCGACGATACGCTGGTAGACCTCTTCGATTACGATCGGGGAGGTATCTTTACGTTGGACAGCCTGGGATGTGCTCTCCTGCGTCAGCTTATCCAGCGGTAGGTACATCATGTTGTTGCCACCCTCGACATCAACCATCACCTTGGAGGTGTTAGACATCACATCCTGCACCGCATCCAGGTATAGGCGTTCGCGGGTCACTTCCGGCGCGCGCTCGTATTCGGACAGCAGTTTCTCGAAGCGCACCGCCTCACCGCGGGCACTCTCTACAACGCGTGCCTTGTAGCCCTCGGCCTCTTCGATAATTCGCTGTGCCTGACCGCGGGCAACCGGAATCACTTGGTTGGCGTAGGCCTGGGCTTCATTTTGCAGACGCACCTCATCCTCGCGAGCCTTGGTTACATCGTCAAAGGCATCCTGCACTTCGCGGGGCGCCTTGGCGTCAGTCAAGTTCACCACATCAATGCGGATACCCGTTTGGTACAAATCCAGGTACTCCTGCAGGCGCTGTTGGGTGTCGGTGGATACCTGGGTCCGGTTTTGCGAAATCACACCGTTCAGAGTGAGAGAGCCCACTACGTGGCGCAGGGCACTGTCAGTGGCCTCCTGTAGACTCTTCACAGGTTCGCGTACACGCAGTACAAAAGACTCCGCATCACTTACCTGCCATTGCACGGTCAATACCACTTCAACGATATTGGCATCTTCGGTCAGCATCTGTCCGGTGGTGCGCTCGGTACGCACCTCAGTCATATTGACCTTGGTTACACTGTCTATCAACGGTGGATTCCAGTGCAGGCCGGCCGATTCGGTAGAGTGGTATTTACCAAGGCGTAAAACCACCGCCTGTTCGTTGGCGTTGACCTGATAAATACCGAGTCCCGCATAAATTAATACCGCGATAACAATCACCAGCATCCATGGGAACTTACCCGTTCCGGTGCTTGGGCTACCGCCAAACAATCCGCCGAGTTTCTGCTGGACTTTGCGGAACAGCTCGTCGAGATCCGGTGGGCCATCGTTATTGCGGTTACCACCGCCGCCACCCCAAGGGTCTTTGCCGTTGTTACCACCCGGTTCATTCCAGGCCATCTAAATTACTCCAACTCTGATCATTTAAGCTTTGACTCCGGCGGATTCTAGCATTCCCCGCCGGCAAAATATTGCCGCCAGACCTCTGCTGAAGGCAAGTTTGTCGCAATTGGGGCCGCATCGGCCACACGAAAATGTGCTGGCGCTAGTGTTCTTGCGCCTCATTATCATCGGGAAGTGCCTCTTTTGGCAGCCACTCCGGCTCTTCACCACCATCTGTAAATGGGGCCAGTAAACGCTGGAAATCACTGCGAGGAAGCAACAACTGCAATTCGCAATCACCATTATCCCGATAGTGTTCGCTCTGCACCGCATTGATCTGGTAGAGCTGTGCGCGCAGGCGGGATTGCTGTGGTTTTACCACCAGCAGCCCCTGTACCATCTGCTCTCCCAGGCGCTCTGCAATCGCCTCCACCAGCAGGTCACAACCAGCACCGGTCACCGCTGAGAGCCAAACCGCACGCGGTACCCCCTCTTCATCGCGGTCAATGCGGGGCTCACTGTCGGCGAGCAGGTCGATTTTGTTGTACACCAGCAGCTGCGGGATATCCGCAGCACCTATTTCTTCCAGTACGGTCTGAACCTCTTCCATCAGGTGCAGACGATCTTCTGCGGCGGCATCCACCACATGTAGAAGCAGCGTTGCCTGCGCAGCCTCTTCCAGGGTCGCGCGGAACGCCTCCACCAGTTTGTGTGGCAGGTGCGAAACAAAACCTACCGTATCAGCAAGGATCATGGCGCCGACATTGGGTAATTCAACCCTTCGCATAGTAGGGTCTAAGGTTGCAAACAGTTGATCGCGCACATACACGTCGGCATCAGTGAGCCTGTTAAACAGAGTCGACTTGCCGGCGTTCGTGTAACCCACCAGGGAAACCGTAGCCACTTCGGCACGGGAGCGCGCACGCCGGCCCTGCTCTCGCTGACGGCGAACTTTTTCCAGGCGCTTCTCAATGGAATCGATACGCGCGCGCAATAAACGCCGATCCGTTTCCAGCTGGGTCTCGCCCGGTCCGCGCAAACCGATACCGCCTTTCTGCCGTTCCAGGTGGGTCCATCCTCGCACTAGGCGGGTGGTCATATGACGCAATTGCGCCAGCTCCACCTGCAACTTACCTTCATGGGTGCGCGCACGTTGGGCGAAGATATCCAGAATCAGGCCGGTGCGATCCAGCACCCGGCACTTGAGTTCACGCTCAATATTGCGCTCTTGGCTGGGTGAGAGGGTGTGATCAAAGATCACCAGCTCGGCACCCTGCTCTTTCACTTCCTGGCGAATCTCTTCCAGCTTACCTCGACCAACAAAGGTTTTAGGGTCTGGAGTGGCACGTTGTCCAAAAATAAAACTGACCGGATCGGCTCCGGCAGAGAGGGCCAGCTCCTCAAATTCGCGAGGATCATCGGGGCTGTCTATAGCGGAGAGTTCAAGGTGTACCAGTACTGCCAGTTCACCAGATTCCGGTCGATCGAAAAACAATGGGAAATCTCTATATGAGGAAATGGGCGCCTATCTGGCTCCCTAGATTGAAATGGCAGCCGCAAGTCCAACTCCGGATTCACTCGGCTGCTTGCGCCCCGGTAACGGGGCGCGAGTCTCGTTAAGCGCAACTCAATCAGCTGAAAGATTCGCGCTCACCGCCTTCACCATTGCCCTCGCCGCCATGCTGTGCGGCTGGGTTCAACAGGGGAACGCGCACTGCGCGGGACGGTACAACAGTGGAAATAGCGTGCTTGTAAACCATTTGGCTGACGGTATTTTTCAGCAACACCACAAACTGGTCGAAAGATTCAATTTGCCCTTGGAGCTTGATGCCGTTTACCAGATAGATAGAAACCGGGATACGCTCTTTGCGCAATACGTTGAGGTAAGGGTCTTGTAAGCTGTGCCCTTTTGACATCTTTTTTCTCCTTGTCAAAAAGCTGAATGCGGTATGCAGGCCGCAATCGTATCCGCGAAGTGCGCGGATCAAAAAACGACTGAGGTCGAATACGCGTAATAAGTAGTGTAGTTGCGAGCCGGAAAAGGCCGACCCTGTGAAAACTGACTGACTGAGCTTGTCGTTTTATAGCCCAACCACGTTATGGATGCTCAAGCGAGAAATTTCAAGGCTTCGGCCAATATTTCATCATTCTCACGCACCCTACCCTCGCTGTCCTGAGTGTACAAAATTTCCAACTCGGGCCAGCGCCGCAACCACGTCAGCTGTCGCTTGGCCAACTGGCGGGTGGCGGCAATTCCCGCAGCAATCATCTCATCATAATCGCAGTGCCCTTCCAGATACTGCCACACTTGACGATAGCCCACCGCACGAATCGCCGGTAGATCCTCATGCAGATCGCCGCGATCAAATAAACCGCGCACTTCCTGCACAAACCCAGCTTCGAGCATCCGCTTAAAGCGCAGTCCGATACGCCGATGTAGCAGCGACCTGTCCCGGGGCATTATCGCCAACTGAGTCAAGTGGTAGCATTCCTGTACCCCGCCACCAGATTGTTCTCGACGCAACTGGGAAAGAGGCACACCGGTAAGCCGATAAACCTCCAGCCCCCGCTCTATACGTACCGAGTGATTAGGATGCAGTTCCGCGGCTAATTGCGGGTCGACTTGTGCGAGTTCCGCATGCAGTGCCGGCCAGCCTTCACGTTCGGCACGCGCTTCAATCTCGGCGCGCAGCTGCAGATCGGCCTCTGGCAACTTTGCCATTCCTTCCAGGAGAGCACGGAAATACAACATAGTTCCGCCAACCAGTAAAGGGATCTTACCGGCTGCGCTGATTTCGTCCATAGCTTCGAGAGCATCTTTGCGAAATCGGCCGGCAGAAAAAGACTCGCTGGGATCACAGATATCGATCAAGCGATGGGGATAGCGGGCCAGCTCCTCCGCGCTGGGCTTGGCCGAGCCCACGTCGAGGCCCCGATAAACGAGAGCCGAATCCACACTAATTAATTCCACCGGCAGGCGATCGGCCAAAGCCATGGCCAAATCCGTCTTGCCCGATGCCGTGGGACCCATCAAAAAAATTGCGCGGGGTTTATCGTCCAGAGTGCGCTCGCTCAAATCACCACCTACTTCCAAAACGCGATTATTGACCGCGCATAAACCACTTATCCATATCCGCCAGTTTAACCTGGGTCCAGGTCGGACGGCCGTGATTGCACTGGCCGCTGCGCTCAGTGCGTTCCATATCCCGCAGCAGCGCGTTCATTTCCGGAATCGTCAAGCGGCGGTTGGCGCGTACAGAACCGTGACAGGCCATGGTGGCGAGCACTTCGTTGATTTGCTCGCCTATACGCTCGCTGTCACCCTGCCCAAGTAAATCTGATAATACATCGCGCACCAGTTGCTCCACCTGAGCACCGTGCAACATAGTCGGCACCTGCCGGACCAGTAAAGTTTCCGGGCCTGCGCGCTGTAGCACGAAACCGAGAGCCGTAAACACTTCGCTGCGCTCCTCGAAGCAATCCGCCTCGCGCTGGCTGACCGCCAGGCTCACTGGTACCAGCAATGGCTGTGCCTGAATACCGCCCGCAGCATGGGCCACTTTCATCTGTTCATAGACAATACGCTCGTGGGCGGCATGCATGTCCACCACGATCATGCCCTGCTCGTTCTGCGCGAGGATATATATGCCATGCAGCTGAGCGATGGCAAAACCCAACGGCGGAACATCTTCTCCATTAGCACTCTCGTTAATCGTGGGTGCCTGCGCAGCCATTGGTGCAACAGGAGCGCCAGCCGGAGGCGCATCTGGAGAAGGTACCGCAGGCTCAGCAACAGCCGCCGGCTCCCGATAGGGTTGATGCAAGGCACCGTAGGCATTCATTTGCTGCTGTAAGCTCGCCGGTGAGGGGCGATTGGAGAGTGGCATTTTTTGTTGGCCGGAAAACTCTCCTGCCTGAATACCACTGGCTCTTTCAGCAGCGCCATTCTCTTGCCCATCAGCCTCTTCAGCTTGCTCATCTTTCTGCCCTGGGCGCACATCCGCCAGAGCCCGATGCAAACTGCCAAACAAAAAGTCGTGTACCAAGCGACCATCGCGGAAACGCACCTCGTGCTTGGTAGGGTGTACATTTACATCTACCGATGCCGGGTCCAGCTCCAGATAGAGTACAAACGCCGGATGACGACCGTGATAGAGCACATCCGCAAAGGCACGGCGCACCGCGTGACTCACCACCTTATCGCGGATAGCACGCCCATTGACGTAGAAGAATTGCAGATCGGCCTGGGAGCGGGAGAAAGCCGGCTCGGCCACCCAACCCCATAGGCGCAAACCACTGCGCTCCACATCGATATGCAGGGCGTTCTGCATAAAAGCCGGACCGCATACCTGCGCCACACGGCGCTCCATCTCCACGCGGCCGCTGCCGGCGCGCAGGTTGTGCACGCCCTTGCCGTTGTGGCGCAGAGTGATAGACACATCGAAGCGGGACAGCGCAAGGCGCTTGATGGTGTCGTCGATACGGTTAAATTCAGTCTTCTCGGTGCGCAGAAACTTACGCCTCGCCGGCGTGTTGAAAAATAGATCACGCACATCCACTGTGGTGCCGCGGGGGTGGGCCGCTGGGGCCAGCTGCGCCTGCATATCACGGCCCTCGGCACTCACTTGCCAGCCCTTGCCGCTCTCATCGCGGCTACTGATCAGATTCAATCGCGCGACAGAGGAAATACTAGCCAGGGCCTCACCACGGAATCCCAGGGTGGCCACCGCTTCCAGATCTTCCAGCACATGGATTTTCGATGTGGCATGACGCGCCAACGCCATGGGTAAATCCTCTTTCTCGATACCCTTGCCGTTATCCCGCACTTTCATGCGCTTGATACCGCCATTATCGATATCCACTTCCAGCCGCGTGGCGCCGGCATCCAAACTGTTTTCCAGCAGCTCCTTGATTACAGAGGCGGGGCGTTCGACCACCTCACCGGCAGCGATCTGGTTGGCGAGACGCGGAGATAATTGCTGGATACGTTCGTGCATAACTCTGTCTTGTTAACGCTAATTTGAAGGGCCAATAAGGCGGTAACTTTGCGGCTAACCCGAGGGGATACTCAGAGTCTGCCCCACGCGGATCACTGAGCTTTTAATACCGTTGGCTTTCTTCAGGGAGGCCACGGAAATCCGGTAACGCGCGGCAATTCCGGACAGTGTCTCGCCGCGGCTAATCACATGGCGACGCGATTTGGCAGGCTTATTGGTTGCCAACCAGGTACCCGCCGGAGGGTTAGCGCGGAAGTAAGCCACTATACCCTCACTGAGCTTTTCTGCCATACGCTGCTGAAACTTGGGATCACTCAATCGCCGTGACTCGTAGGGGTTAGTGATAAAGCCCGTTTCCACCAAAATTGAGGGTACATCCGGGTTGCGCAACTCCGAAAAATTCGCCTGTTCCACTTTCTTTTTGTGCAAGTGTGTAAAGCTGGCCAGTGAATTCAGTACACTGGCGCCAATATCCAGGCTGGCATTCATGGTGGCGGTCATCGACAAATCCAGTAATACCCCGGCCAGGGTGTCATCCTTGTCATCCAGGCTCAAGTCACCGGCACCGCCTATCAGATCGGATTCATTTTCCCGCTGGGCCAGGAAACGTGCAGTCTCACTGGTAGCGCCACGCGAGGAAACTGCATAGACACCGGCACCACGGGCCTCCTTGCGGGTGAAGGCATCGGCGTGAATCGAAATGTACAGATCCGCGCGCATTTTGCGCCCCTTCTTCACCCTCTGACGCAGGGGAATAAAGTAATCGCCGGTTCTGACCAATTTTGCGCTGAAACCCCGCTCACGATCGAGTTCTTTGTGTAATTTTCGCGCAATAGCCAGCACCACATCCTTCTCGCGCAGACCTCTGGGACCCAGTGCACCCGGATCCTCACCGCCGTGACCAGCATTCACGGCAATAACGATGTCGCGTTCAGTGCTTACCTGCTGCAGGGTCTTCTCTTGATTTTCCACTTTGTCGTAAAGATCAAGCACCAGGCGATCCGGCAGTAATTCATGACGGCGCAGGGAAAAACTGCGCGGATTGATCTGCTGCTTCAGATCGAGGACAACGCGCAGGTCTTTCTTGTTGTGGCGGGCGTGGCGTACTTGGGCGATGGGAGTACCCTTCAGGTCCAGAGTATCTAACTGCGCCTTCAATTGGGTATCGGCAATATCCACCACAACACGGTGAGGCCCGCTCAAGGTGAACAACTTGTGCTCCGCCGGGCCGCTCAAGTCGAAGACCAGGCGCGTGTGGTCCGGCGCCCGCCACAGGCGCACGCCCTCCACTTCAGCCGCCATCAGCGGCAGTGCAATTACCAGCCCAGTTACCAGGGCCACCAGCGAGCGCCACATCCTACTCATTACTTCCCAACCCTTTCACTTATTGTTTTTACACATCCCTGAATCCAGGCCAATTGCTATTTATTTAGCATCTTTGCCAGAGTATCGAGTACCGCTTCTCCCTGTTTGGAATGGGTATTCAACAGCAGCTGGCGGCCGCTGTCCGGTACTTGCAGAGTCAACTCCAAGTCCGGTTCAGGTAAAACGCCAGCGCCACGTTCCGGCCATTCCACCAGGCTCAGGCTATGCGTGGCGAAGTAGTCCCGCACCCCCATAAACTCCAACTCTTCGGCATCTCCCAGGCGATAGAGGTCGAAGTGATATACCCGCTGGGGTCCAAGTTCGTAGGGCTCAACCAGGGTGTAAGTGGGGCTCTTCACCGCACCCTGATGCCCAAAGGCTCTAAGCACGCCGCGACAAAAGGTGGTCTTGCCGGCACCCAATTGGCCATTCAGGTACAGAGTGAGCCCCTGCTGGAGACCACTGGCCAGGCAGGCGCGGCCCAGCGCTTCGCCGCCTGCCACCGTTGCCTCTTCGTCCGCTAAATGCAATTTCAGTTCACTCACTATCAGTCCACCAACCGTCGAATCCAGGGCAATAAATCTGTGGCCAGTAAGCCGCGCTGACCATCCTCCGCGGCGCGGTTACCCGCTTCGCCATGCAGCCAAACTGCCAGGCGCGCCGCATCTACCAAAGGCAGGTGCTGACCGATCAAGGCCGCCACTATTCCGGTGAGCAGGTCCCCCATGCCTCCCGAGGCCATACCCGGATTACCACTGTTGATCAGATCGACACCGCCTTCGTGGGCAATCAGAGTGCCGGCGCCTTTTAGTATCACCACACCACTGAATTTCTGCTGAACTGCCACCGCCGCCGCGCGGGGATCTGCCAGTACCTCGGCGGTATCGCAGCCGAGCAGGCGCGCCGCCTCGCCGACATGGGGCGTCAGCACCCAATCATCGCGTTTTACACCTGCGAGTACCCGCCCGGCGGCGAGGATATTCAGTGCATCCGCATCCACCACCAGCGGCACCTGAGCGCGGCCGGCGCGGGCCAGCAGCTGTTCGCTCCAGGGAGAGCGGCCAAGACCCGGGCCCACTGCGATGACATCGGGCCCCTCTAAAAGTGGCTCAAGTTCCTGGCCAGAAATAACCGGATGGGCCATGACCTCTGGGCAGCGGGTCAAAGCGGCAGTTAAGTGTTCCGGGCGGGTTGCCAGGGAGATCAGACCGGCACCACTGCGTGCAGAGGACTGCGCCGCCATCAGCGCTGCGCCACCGAAACCGCTGTCGCCACCAACCACCAGAATATGGCCAAACATATTTTTGTAGCTGTCCGCAGCACGCGTGGGCAGGCGCCTCAGGCTGGAGCCCTCAAACCGTTGCGCCAGGGGCTCTACTGCTTGATAAACCGGTGCGGGGGCGCCGAGATCGGCAAAGATCACCTCGCCACAAAGCGCCGGGCCACGCCCACAGTAGAGGCCCAGCTTGCGACCGATAAAGGTCACGGTCATATCGGCCTGAACGGCCAGATCAGCGCTGCCACTATCGGCACTCAGGCCCGAAGGAATATCCACAGAAAAAACCGGACCGGGACTCTTGCGAATTCGCTCAATGACATGAGCAACATCCTGACGCAACTCACCGCTAAACCCTGTCCCCAGCAGTGCATCCACGATCAGGGTGTTACCATCGGCACTGTCCAGCTCGGTCAGGGAGGTCAGCACCTGAACGCCTTCGCGAACGGCGTAGGCATGGGCCTCGCGGGCATCGCCCTTCAAGAGTTCGGGGTCGCTACAGGCAAACACCGTCACCGGTATCTTCTTCTGCGCGGCCAGAGCCGCAATCACATAGCCATCACCGCCGTTGTTGCCACCGCCACAAAATACCTGGATGCGGCCGATATCCGTCCAGCGGGCGCGCAAATGGGTGAAAGCTGCGCGGGCCGCGCGCTTCATCAGCTGTATCGAAGGAATTTCCAGCGCGGCGATTGTTTGTCGGTCGAGTTCCCGTACCGATTCGGCACTGTACAAAGGTTGTGGCGTATCCATGCGGCTCCCGCAATGTGGTGAAGATGTCATCTGTGGCAAAATGGGCAATTGTATCGCTGGCACTTGCACTGACAGCAAAGTATACCGCCCCGGCCAGTCATTGTGCTTGCATGGGATATCGAGCCGCTTTATCTATGACCGAATCACTGCTCGCCGAATTAGCCGACCTTATCAAACTCTGGGGACGGGAGCTGGGCTTCCAGCAAGTTGGTATCACCGACTGCCAGCTGGAGGAGGACGGTGAGCGCCTGCGCGCTTGGATCGATAAGGGCTACCACGCGGATATGGAGTGGATGGGCGCCCACGGGGAAAAGCGCTGGCGCCCGGCACTACTGGAAGAGGGAACCGTGCGCGCCATCAGTGTGCGCCTGGACTACCTGCCACCGGATACCCAGCCGATCAAAGTGCTCAAGGATTCCAGTAAGGCCTATGTCTCCCGTTACGCCAATGGTCGCGACTACCACAAGCTGATTCGCAAGCGCCTGGCCAGCCTGGCCAAGAAGATCGATGCCTTCTGTGCCGAACAGGGTATCGATTCCAAGGGTCGCGCCTTTACCGACAGCGCACCGGTAATGGAACGCGCTCTGGCGCGCAAGGCCGGCCTCGGCTGGGTCGGCAAGAACTGCCTGCTGATCAATTCCAAAGCTGGCTCTTTTTTCTTCCTCGGCGAGATCTATACCAATCTGCCCTTGCCTGTCGATGAGGGAGATTTTGCCGACGAGTGCGGCGATTGCGTGGCCTGCCTTAAAGTCTGCCCAACCGATGCCTTTATCGGCCCGCGCACCTTAGATGCCGGGCGCTGCATCTCTTACCTAACCATCGAAAACAAGGGGCCGATTCCGGAGAAATTCCGCGAGCCAATCGGCAACCGGGTTTTCGGCTGCGACGATTGCCAGACAATCTGCCCCTGGAACAAGTTCGCCAAACCCACCGCAGAGCAGGATTTCCACCCGCGCCACGGCCTCGACAACGGCGAGCTGCTGGCGCTGTTCAACTGGAGCGAGGAGGAGTTTTTGCGCAAGACCGAGGGCTCGCCAATCCGCCGTATCGGCTATGAGCGCTGGCAGCGCAACCTGGCGGTGGCGCTCGGCAATGGCGCGGCCAGCGAGGAGGTATTCGAAAGCCTGGAACAATCGCGGCAAACGGCCACGCCTCTGGTGCTGGAGCATATCGATTGGGCCCTGGCGCGGCTACGCAGTGGACGCAAACGCAAACGCAAGATCAAACGCGTAACCTGAGCCCCTTATCGAGACGCAGAAAAGAGTCGGGACAGCAGAAAAGAGGCTCTAATCGGCCGAGTGCTCCGCTAAGTCGGAAGCTTAACTGAGGCGAAAGAAGGTCTCGCGGTAGTGACGCAACTCTTCGATGGAATCGCGAATGTCGTCTAGAGCCAAATGGCTGCTGTGTTTTTTCACCCCATCCAACACATCCGGACGCCAGCGCCTGGCCAGCTCTTTCACCGAACTCACATCCAGATTGCGGTAGTGGAAGTAAGATTCCAGCTGCGGCATATATTTGACCAAGAAGCGACGGTCCTGGCCGATAGAGTTACCACACATGGGCGAGGCACCCTCCGGCACCCAGTGGCGCAGGAACTCCAGGGTCTCTCGCTCCGCTTCCCGCTCGGATATATTCGACTCCTTTACCTTTGCCACCAAACCAGAACCGCCGTGTTGCTCGGTATTCCAGTCATCCATGGCATCCAGCAGGGCTTTGCTCTGGTGAATCACCATCGCCGGGCCTTCGGCGAGCACATTCAGCCGCGAATCGGTCACAATGGTGGCGATTTCGATAATGCGCTCTTTTTCCGGATCGAGGCCGGTCATCTCCAGATCTATCCAGATCAGGTTGTTCTGATCCACAGCGGGTCTCCTCAAACTTTCCGCGCAAGTTACCGCAACTACCCGGCAATGGCTATAATCCGCCGCTAATCTCCAGGTGCCAGTGCATGAGTAAACGCAAATTAAACCGCCGCCAACAGTGGCGCGTCGCCAAGATCCAGCAGGAGCGCGAGGCCCGCGCGCGCAAGCGCGAAGAGTCCGCAGAACAAGCTCTGGACGACGGTCAACTGGGCCAGGAACAGACCGGTCTTGTCATCGCCAACTATGGCACCCAAATTTTGGTGGAAAGTGAGAGCGATGCTTCCCTGCGCCAGCGCTGCCACATGCGTGCCAATATCGATACCCTGGTAACCGGCGATCGCGTCGCCTGGCGTCCCGCCACTAGTGATAGTGATGGCGGCTATGGAGTTGTGGGTGCGCGGTTGCCGCGCAACACAGAGCTGCAGCGCCCTGATCGCTACGGCGACCTGAAAACCGTAGCAGCCAATATCGATCGCATTGTGATTGTTATAGCCCCCTACCCGGAGCCCTTCGCTAATGCCATCGACCGCTACCTGGTCGCCGCAGAGACCACCGGTATAGCGCCAATCCTGCTGCTGAACAAGATCGACCTGATCGACGATGGCAACCGCCAGGCACTGGATACCCTACTGGCCCCCTACCCCGACCTCGGCTACCCAGTACTGCGCCTTTCCACTAAAACCGGCGAGGGCCTGCCACACCTACTCGAGACCCTGGCCAAGGGCAGCAGCGTCTTTGTCGGGCAGTCCGGCGTGGGCAAATCTTCACTGGTCAACGCCCTGCTACCGAGTGCCGGCGCCCGTACCGGCGCCCTGTCCGAGGCAACCCTGAAGGGCACCCACACCACCACCGCAGCGGAACTGTTTCACCTGCCCAGCGGAGGCGATCTGATAGACTCTCCCGGCATCCGCGAGTTTGGTCTCTGGCATATGGAGGAGGCCGCGCTACTGGAAGGGTTTGTGGAATTCCGCCCCTTTATCGGCCACTGCCGCTTTCGCGACTGCAACCATCAGGGCGAACCCGGCTGTGCCATTCACGAGGCACTGGCCAACGGCGACATCAGTGAGCGCCGTATGAACAGTTTTTTACACCTGCGCAACAGCCTGGAATCGGAGAATAAATTTTGAACCTGATTATTGAGGCGGAAGAGCTCGCCGCCGAGCTGGAGCATGAAGAGCTATTGGTTGTCGACCTCAGCTCCCTGCAAAATTACTTGAACGGACACATCCCCGGCGCCCTGCACCTACCATTTCAAGCACTGATGGCGGGTACTGCCCCTGCGCCGGGTAAACTCCCCAGCTCCGAGCAGCTGACCCGAGTTTTTCGCGCTATTGGCCTGCGCCCGGAAACCCATGTAGTGGCCTGTGATGATGAAGGCGGCGGCTGGGCCGGACGCCTCCTGTGGACCCTGGAGAGTATTGGCCACCGCAATTACAGCTACTTAAACGGTGGTATGCACGCTTGGCGCGGTGCCGGGTTACCACTGACCACTGAAGAACCACAGGTTACCCCAAGCGATATCGAAGTCTCGATCGATACCGATGCTGCCATGAGTGCCCGAGAGATCCAGGAGCATCTTGGCAACCCCGACTTCCTCGTTTGGGATGCCCGTTCCCCCCAGGAGTACAGTGGAGAAAGGGTCTTGGCTACCAAGGGCGGTCATATTCCCGGCGCAATCAACTGCGAATGGACCCAGCTGATGGACCCTCAGCGCGACCTGCGTATCCGCACCGATGCGCGTGAGCTACTCGCCAAGCTCGGCATCAATGAAGCACATAAAATCGTCACCCACTGCCAAAGTCATCACCGCTCTGGTTTTACCTGGTTGGTGGGTAAGTCCCTGGGTTTTGATATTCGCGCCTACCCAGGCTCCTGGAGTGAGTGGGGCAACCTGCCCAATACGCCCGTCGAACAGTAAGTATTACCGGAAAACGTTGTACCCGTATGAATCCAAAACTCTTTACCACCCTGCAATACCTGACTCCGCAACACGCTCTTTCCCGCGCTGCGGGCTGGCTGGCGAACACCGAAATCAAGTCGATCAAAGACCCTTTCACCCGCTGGTTTGTCGAAAAGTACGGTGTCGATATGCAGGAGGCCAAAGAGACCGATTGCACCGCCTATCGTACTTTCAACGACTTTTTTACCCGTGAACTCAAAGAGGGCGCACGCCCGATTGTCAGTAGCGAGGGTAGCCTGGCCTGTCCCGCAGATGGCGCCATCAGTCAGCTCGGTGCTATCCACAATGGCCGTGTGTTCCAGGCCAAGGGGCACGACTACAGCTTGCTGGAATTGGTGGGTGGTGATCCGGAATTGGCGGCCCAGTTTGACGATGGCCACTTCGCCACCGTGTACCTGTCACCCAAGGATTACCACCGGGTACATATGCCTATCGACGGCACCCTGCGCAGCATGACTTATGTGCCGGGCCAACTGTTCTCGGTCAACACCGTAACCGCCGAAAACGTACCGCGCCTGTTCGCCCGCAACGAGCGCCTGGTGTGTGTATTCGATACTGAAGCCGGACCCATGGCCATGATTTTGGTTGGTGCCATGATCGTTGCCGGAATCGAGACTGTTTGGGCCGGCCAGGTAGCGCCCCATACTCGCGATGTGCGCACCACCAACTATCTTGAGAATGCACCGATTCACCTGCGAAAAGGCGAGGAGATGGGGCGCTTTAAATTGGGCTCCACAGTCATCATGTTGTTTGGGGCGGATCAAGTGCGCTGGCTGGACAGCCTTGAGGCGGAAACCCCTGTGCGTATGGGTGAGTATTTCGGCAGCATGATAGCTGACGCCGGCTGACTCTTCGGGAGAGCGGTAAGTTACGCCGCTCTCAAGGCTTCCCCCGAAAATAAACTATCTCGCCAGACGCGAGAAAAAGCGGGACAGCTGCCCACCACTATTGAAAAGGTAATCGTCCCGCACCGCCGAGGTATTCACCTCCGGATAAGCCCCTGGCTCTATATCCCGCACTATGCTGACCTTTTCCTCCGGGCGCATCTTGCCACGCTCAATCAGCTTTTCTGCACGATCCTCGGCAGCCGCCAGGTCAAACAGGCGCGGTTTACTCAGCTGGCGCTTGTGTGCATCCAGCACAATCATCACCTTGGGGCGCAAACGCCGGTCATAGGTCTGCTCCACCACTACACCCACTTCGCCACTGGAGAGCTCTACCTGGGTACCGGTGGGGTAAAGTCCTATCGCCTGAATAAATTCAACGACCAGCTGTTCTTGGTAGGCGATGCCACGCAGATCATAGAGTTCGGCCACGGCCTTTGAGGGCGCTATGGGTTGGCTGGCGCCACGGGGGTTCGTGGCTTCATCATAAAAAGTAACGATGCCGCACATGCGCGCCAATACGGGAATCTTGTCACCGCGCAAACCGCCGGGATAACCACCGCCGTCGTGGCGCTCGCGATGACCGCGCACAATATCAATCACCTGGGGGTCGACCTGGGCGTCTGCCGATAGCATCTGCACGCTGTGTTGCACAAATTTACGATACTCCAGCTCGCTGCGCGGGTCGCGCTTGGGCATCTGCAGCACTTCTGCGGGAATCGATAACTTACCCACATCCTTTAACAGGGTGGCCACCCCCAGCTGCACCAACTCATGTCGCGCCAAGCCGATATGCCGGCCAAACAGCACCGCCCAAATACTGGCGCGTACCGAGTGACTGTAAGTATGTTCATCCCTGTCTCGCACTCGCGCCAACCAGGCGAAAGCATCCGGGCTGCGCAGCACACTCTCAACCAGATCCTCTACCACCCGGTTCATCTGTGGCACCGGCAGTGGTCGATTGCTCGCTACCAACCCCATAACTTCACCCATGCCGCGCAATATCTGGCCGTGCAACTTGCGCGCATTGCCTGCCTCGCGCTGGGCGGGCTGAGGGGGGGGGTAAGTCTTGTGAGAGACCGCAACGGGGCGGCAGGGAATGGTGACGCGCACGGCGGCTCGGCCATGCCCTTTAGCACTTGCACCACTAGCGCCGATCAAACGGCGCAAGGTAACACCGGCACTGCCTACGGTCTTGTGCACATCGACATAAACAAATCGGCAGTACTTCTGTAGTTGGCGAATCTCCTCCAAATCGCGGATATAAAAGCCCTGCAGGGCGAATGGAGTCTGTGTCCAGGGTTTGTCTAGCCTGGACACAAACATGCCGCGCTGGAGATCACCGACGGGAATTTTTGCCTGTTCGAGTGCCACTTGGGGAGGTACCGACCACTGTAGTAAATGCTTGGAGACCGCCCTCAGCAAGGGCCCCGTTTCTAAATCCGGGCCCCCTCGGGCAAGCGCACATTTATATCACGGACAGATATTGGCGAGCACCTATACAAAGTGAGACTGTATTCACAGACTCAGACACTAGTTGCCACAGTTAGACGTGATATTTTGCGGAAAGCTCTACCACTGCCTCGATCATGGCGCCGGCATGGGCCGGATCTACTTTCGGAGTAATACCGTGGCCAAGGTTGAAAACATGGCCACTACCCTGGCCGTAGGACTGCAGCACAGCTTCCACTTCTTGGCGGATGCGCTCTGGACTGGCGTAGAGTACGGAAGGATCCAGATTACCCTGCAGGGCAACGCGATCCCCAACACGGGCACGGGCACTGCCGATATCAGTGGTCCAATCAAGCCCGAGAGCATCAGCACCGGTATCCGCCATCGCTTCCAACCACTGCCCCCCCCCTTTGGTGAACAAAATAGCGGGCACCCGGCGGCCATCGGCTTCTTTGATCAGACCGCTGAGAATACGCTGCATATATTGCAGGGAGAACTCGCGGTAGGCGCTGTGACTCAAGGCGCCGCCCCAGGTATCAAAAATTTGTACCGCCTGGGCACCGGCGCGAATCTGTGCATTCAGGTAGTCGATCACCGAATCGGCGAGTACGGTCAGCAGCTGGTGCATCAGCTCGGGGCGGTTGTAGAGCATTTCCTTGCTGCGGGCAAAGTCCTTACTGGAGCCGCCCTCAATCATATAGGTGGCCAGGGTCCAGGGGCTGCCGGAAAAACCGATCAACGGCACACGACCATTTAGCTCGCGGCGAATGGTGGACACAGCGTTCATCACATAGTCCAGATCCCGTTCGCTATTCACCACTTCCAATGCCTCAATATCATCGGCAGTGCGCAGCGGCTTATGGAATTTGGGGCCCTCGCCCTCGGCAAAATAGAGCCCAAGGCCCATAGCATCTGGGATGGTGAGGATATCGGAGAATAAAATCGCTGCATCGAGTGGGTAGCGTTCCAACGGCTGCAGAGTGACCTCGCACGCCAATTCGGTATTACGGCATAGATCCATAAAGCTCCCAGCCTCGGCGCGGCTGGCGCGGTACTCGGGTAGGTAGCGACCCGCCTGGCGCATCATCCACACTGGTGTTCGATCCACGGGCTGGCGCAGCAGAGCGCGGAGAAAGCGATCGTTTTTCAATTCGGACGGTTTGGTATCAGACATAGGTACACCGAGCGGGCTAAAAAAACGGCCATTGTACAGGGGGCGGGGCCACTAGATACAGCGTGGCAAAAATATCATCCAGGCAGGTTGAGGGCTGGTGCCGCTCTACAAAGATATAAAAATGGGAGGCTTAAAGCCTCCCATCCGCAACCGGGAAAATCAGATATCCAGATAATCGAGAATACCCTCACCGGCCTGGCGCCCTTCCCAAATAGCTGTTACCACCAGGTCGGAACCGCGTACCATATCGCCACCGGCAAAGACCTTCTCGTTGGAGGTCTGGAACTTGTATTTCTGTTCTTCCGGGGCAACGACACCACCCCAGTCCGCTACTTCAATGCTGTGCTCGGCAAACCATTCCGCCGGGCTTGGGCGGAAACCGAAGGCGACTAGCACGATATCTGCCGGGATGACTTCTTCGGAACCGGGCACTACCTGCGGACGGCGACGCCCGTTTTCATCGGGCTCACCCAACTCGGTAGTGACTACTTTCACTCCAGAGACCTTGCCGTCGCCGACAATTTCTACCGGCTGGCGGTTAAACAGGAACTGCACCCCTTCTTCTTTGGCATTGACCACTTCGCGGCGGGAGCCCGGCATATTTTCCTCATCGCGACGATAAGCACAGGTCACGCTCTTGGCCCCCAGTCGAATAGAGCTGCGGTTACAGTCCATGGCGGTATCACCGCCACCCAGCACCACTACACGCTTGCCTTCCACCGAGACAAATTCCGCAGGGTCCTTCTCCCACCCCATATTGCGATTGACGTTGGCCACTAAGAACGGCAAAGCATCGTGCACGCCGGGCAGGTCCTCACCAGGGAAGCCGCCCTTCATGTAGTTGTAGGTACCCATCCCCAGGAATACAGCATCATAGTCATTGAGCAACTGCTCGAAACTGATGTCCTTGCCCACCTCGGTATTGAGACAGAACTCCACCCCCATCTCAACAAACACCTCGCGGCGCTTTTCCATCACCGATTTTTCCAACTTGAATTCCGGAATACCGAAAGTGATCAGGCCGCCGATCTCCGGATGCTTGTCGAAGACCACCGGCTGTACGCCGTTGCGTATCAGGATATCAGCGCAGCCCAGTCCGGCTGGGCCCGCGCCCACAATCGCGACTTTTTTACCTGTCTTTTCCACATGGCTGAGATCCGGACGCCAACCCAGGGCAAAGGCGGTATCAGTGATGTACTTTTCAGCATTGCCGATGGTCACAGCGCCGAAACCATCGTTGAGGGTACAGGCGCCCTCGCACAGGCGGTCCTGGGGACAAACGCGCCCGCAAACTTCCGGCAGGGTGTTGGTCTCGTGGCAGAGTTCCGCCGCCTCGATCACATTCCCCTCGCTGATCAATTTCAGCCAGTTGGGAATATAGTTGTGCACCGGGCACTTCCACTCACAGTAGGGGTTGCCGCAGTCCAGGCAGCGGTGTGCCTGGCTCGCCACCTGGTTTTCACTGGATGGCTGGTAAATCTCCACAAATTCACTGGTGCGCGCGATGATATCTTTCTTCGGCGGATCTATACGGGCCACGTCGATAAACTGGAAATCATTGTTCAGTCTGTCTTTCATACTGTCTCTCCACCCCAGCCTTATTCGCCGCGCTTGCGCACGTCAGAAAGAAGATCCGCAAGGCTCGCCGCCTTGGGTTTTACCAGCCAGAATCGGCTCAGGTAATCGTCGAAGTTATCCAGCAGCTCTTCACCCCAGGCGCTGCCGGTCTCCGCGACATAGGTTTCAATCACCTCGCGCAGGTGACTCTGGTGCGGCTCGAGAATTTCACTACTGATACGGCGCAGCTCGATCAACTCATGATTGCAGCGGTCGAAGAAATCGCGCTCCAGATCCAGCACATAGGCAAAACCACCGGTCATACCGGCACCAAAGTTGTAGCCGGTGCGCCCTAGCACCGCGACCATTCCACCGGTCATGTATTCACAGCAATGATCACCGGCCCCTTCCACTACGGCGAAGGCGCCGGAATTGCGCACAGCAAAGCGCTCGCCGGCACGGCCAGCGGCAAATAACTTACCGCCAGTAGCACCGTACAGGCAGGTATTACCGACGATGCTGGTGTCTTGGGAAGCAAACTCACTACCCTCAGGCGGTCGAATAACCAGCTTACCGCCGGCCATGCCCTTACCGACATAATCGTTGGCATCCCCTTCGAGATACATCTCCAGCCCTCCGGCGTTCCATACGCCGAAAGACTGCCCGGCAACTCCATTGAGGTTGAGTTTTATTGGCGCCTCCACCATGCCCTGGTTGCCGTGGCGCTTGGCGATCTCGCCAGAAAGACGCGCCCCCAGAGAGCGATCGCAGTTGGTCACCTCGAAGCTGAACTCACCACCAGTCAGGTTCTCAATGGCGGGTAGAATTTCTTCCACCATGCGCTCGGCCAACTCGCCCTTATCCCAGGGCTCATTTGTGGCCTGCTGGCAGGTTTGCGGTTTGCTGTCGAGTAGTGCATCGGTATGCAACAGCGGCGACAGATCCAGTTTCTTCTGCTTGTCGGTTTCTCCCTCAATGATGCGAAGTAGGTCTACACGGCCGACCAGCTCTTCCATGGTGCGCACACCAATGCTCGCCATCCATTCGCGGGTTTCCTCGGCAACAAAGCGGAAGAAGTTCATCGCCATTTCTGCGGTGCCGATATAGTGCGCATCGCGCAAGTTCTTGCGCTGGGTCGCGATACCCGTGGCACAGTTATTCAGGTGACAGATACGCAGGTATTTACAGCCAATCGCCACCATTGGCGCAGTACCAAAGCCGAAGCTCTCCGCACCGAGAATCGCCGCCTTGACTACATCCAAGCCAGTTTTAAGGCCCCCATCCGTCTGCACCCGAACTTTGCCACGCAAGTCATTGGCTCTCAGGGTCTGGTGTGTTTCCGCCAGGCCCAATTCCCAAGGTGAACCAGCATAGCGAATAGAGGTGATCGGGCTCGCTGCAGTACCGCCGTCATAGCCGGAAATGGTAATTAAATCCGCATAAGCCTTGGCCACGCCGGCGGCGATAGTGCCAACTCCTGGACGGGACACCAGCTTCACGGATACCAGTGCATCCGGGTTAACCTGTTTGAGGTCGTAGATCAGCTGGGCCAGATCCTCAATGGAGTAGATATCGTGGTGCGGTGGCGGTGAAATCAGGGTGACACCGGGCACCGAGTAGCGCAGCCGAGCAATCAGGTCATTCACCTTGCCGCCGGGCAACTGACCACCCTCACCGGGCTTAGCGCCCTGAGCCACCTTGATCTGCAGCACTTCGGCATTGACCAGATAGTGCGGCGTCACGCCGAAACGGCCGGAGGCGATCTGTTTGATTTTGGAGACTTTGTCGGTGCCAAAACGGGCCGGATCTTCACCGCCCTCTCCGCTGTTGGAGCGTCCACCCAGGCGGTTCATGGCCTGAGCCAGAGATTCGTGCGCCTCGGGAGACAGAGCTCCCAGGGACATAGCTGCGGAGTCAAAGCGGCGCACAATCTGCTCGACCGGCTCCACTTCCTCCAATGGCACAGGCACGAGGTTTTCCTTGAAGGCCAGCATATCCCGCAAGGTTGCCACTGGGCGCTGGTTGACCAGTCCCGAGTAATCACGCCAAGCGGAGTAATCCCCAGTACTGGCCGCTCGGCGCAGGGCCGTCACCACATCCGGGTTAAAAGTATGGTATTCGGTGCCATGCACATATTTGTGCAGGCCTCCGGGGGACACCGGCTTACGCGCTTTCCAGGCGATATCCGCACGCGCGGCCATATCTGCCTGCAACTCGGCAAAGCCGGCGCCTTCGATACGAGTGGGTGCACCAGGGAAACACAGGTCCACCACCTCTTTGGAAAGACCGACCAACTCAAACAACAGCGCACCACGGTAAGAGGCGACGGTGGAGATACCCATTTTTGACAGGATCTTCAACAGGCCCTTGATAATACCGTTGCGGTAATTCTTCTGCGCTTCCGCCGCATCCAACAGCAGCTCACCTCTATCGATCAGGTGATTGATAATGCTGTAGGAGAAATAGGGATGTACTGCCGTCGCTCCCACACCTACCAGACAGGCTAGCTGGTGCGCATCCCGTGCACTGGCGGTATCCACCACCACATTGGAATCACAGCGCAGGCCCGCATGCACCAAATGATGGTGCACGGCACCAGTGGCGAGCAGCGCATCTATGGGCAGATGGCCCTGGCGAATATCGCGGTCGGACAGCACCACAATCACAGTGCCGGCACGAACAGAAGCCTCTACCTTGGCACACAGACGTTCAATTGCACTATGAAGATCCAGATTTGCCGGATCGTAATTCAGGTCGAAAATCTCTGCGTCGAAGCCGGGGCGATCCAGCGACAGTAACGCGGTGTATTTCATATGGGAGAGCACCGGCGAGGACAGGATCACGCGGTCGGCGTGCTCTGGCGTCTCCTCAAACACGGATTTTTCACGGCCCAAGCAGGTTTCCAGGGACATCACCACCGTTTCCCGCAGCGGGTCTATAGGCGGATTGGTCACTTGGGCAAACTGCTGGCGGAAGTAATCGTAGAGCGAGCGGTTGTAGCGGGACAGCACCGCCATCGGCGTATCGTCGCCCATGGAACCCACCGCTTCCTGGCCGGCTTCCGCCATCGGGCGCACTACCTTATCGCGCTCCTCCAGAGAGGAACTGAACAGTTTCTGGTAGACCTTAAACTGTTGGTGGGAAAAATTATTGTCAACCGGCGCGGTCACTAAGGTGGAGCGAATACGGCGCGCCTTCTCTTTCAGCCAGCGTTTATAAGGCTGGGCGCGCTTGAGCATATTGTCGATATCGGCAGTGTGGTACAGCTTGCCTTCCTGGGTATCCACAGAAAGCATCTGCCCGGGCCCGAGACGCCCTTTAGCTACTACATCTTCCGGTGCATAGTTATAAACACCGACTTCCGAAGCCACGGTAATAATATCGTCTTTGGTAATCACCCAGCGGGACGGGCGCAGGCCGTTGCGGTCGAGAGTACATACCGCATGACGGCCATCGGTCATCACCAAGCCGGCGGGGCCATCCCAGGGCTCCATATGCATGGAGATGTATTCATAGAAAGCGCGCAGGTCTGCATCCATGCCCTCAACATTTTGCCAGGCCGGCGGCACCAGCATACGCACCGCACGGTGTAGCTCCATACCACCCGCCAACAACATCTCCAACATATTATCCAAACTGGAGGAGTCGGAGCCCTCGCGGTTCACCAGCGGTACCAGCGCATTCAGCTCGGGAATCAGCTCGGTAACAAATTTGTTGGTGCGTGCCACCGACCAATTGCGGTTGCCGGTAATGGTATTAATTTCACCATTGTGCGCCAGCAGGCGGAAAGGCTGGGCCAGAGGCCAGCGCGGCATGGTATTGGTAGAGAAGCGCTGGTGGAAAACACAGATAGCGGTTTCCAAGCGCGGATCCGCCAACTCGGGGAAGAATTTCGGCAGATCCGCCGGGATCATCAGCCCTTTGTAGGAGAGCACACTAGTAGAAAGGCTGGCGATATAAACATCACCGCTCAGCTGCAACTCAGCCTTGCGCCGGGCCACATATAGCCGAGCATTAAAACGGGCTTCACCCAGTGGCTCTTCGGCATCATTGATCAGCAGTTGTTCGAAGCGAGGTTGGCAGTCCCTGGCGATGGGGCCAAGACACTCGGGGTTGGTGGGCACGGTGCGCCAACCAACAATCCGCATTCCTTGCGCCTGCAGCTCAGACTCAAAGATTTGGCGAGCGCTCTGCGCCTCTCTGTCATCCAGAGGCAACATCACCGAACCTACGGCATAGGCCTCAGTGAGTTCCAGACCGAACAACTTTAGCGCTTCCTCGCGCAGGAATTTATCGGGCTTCTGCAGCAATAAGCCACAGCCATCGCCAGTTTTACCATCGGCGGCAATACCGCCGCGGTGGGTCATACAGGTGAGGGACTCAATGGCCGTCTGTACTAACTTATGGCTCGCCACACCCTGTAAATGAGCGATCAGACCAAAACCACAGTTGTCCTTAAACTCATCCAACTGATACAGACTGCTACCCATAGAATTCCTCGTCACTATCGATTGGGGGACCACAGGCACTGCCGATAGCGGCCTGATATGGGCAAAAATGGCTTAACGCTCGCGCTACGCTCTCCTGCGGTCCCTAAGTAAAAGATCCCGAGATAAAAAAAGCCCTCTAATGGGGCTTTCTTTATTGTTCTTATTGGCGGTTATTTTGCCCCGCCATTATTTCCGGGGGGCGCGCAATATTACTTGCTTACCACTACATTTTCAATAATTCACAGTTTTTTTAACTGCCAAACAAAAATAAGGCAGATTTATTTCCTGTCAACTTGGTTTTAAGTGATCGTACTCTCTAATAAGCGCAGTTCGCGAATCCCCTGTCACCTGGCACCACAGTTCCTTAGCGCATCTATAACTTTTTCCTGAGGCGTATCATCGACAACTTTTGCGTCCCCCAAAGATCTCAGCAATACCAAACGCAACTTGCCATCCAGCACTTTCTTGTCTAACTGCATAGCTTGCAGAAAATCATCGACACTCATATCCGCGGGAGACTGCTGCGGCAACTGGGCTTTTTGCAGCAGCTGACGAACACGCTGTACCAATTCACTGTCCACGTCTCCCAGTAAATGCGAGAGCTCCAGGGCCATCACCATTCCTGCGGCCACCGCCTCACCATGCAACCAACGCCCGTAGCCCTGCACAGTCTCAATTGCATGTCCAAAGGTATGACCAAAGTTTAATATGGCACGGCGGCCTGCCTCACGCTCATCACTAGCCACAACCTCTGCCTTATCACGACAGCAACGATCCACGGCATAAGCCAAAGCCTTGGGATCTCGCGATAAGAGTGCATCGATATTGGTCTCTATCCAGTGGAAAAATGGTGCATCACAGATCAGGCCATACTTGATTACTTCAGCTATGCCTGCTGAGAATTCACGATCTGGCAGAGTCGTCAATGTATCCATATCGGCAAGTACTAGCCGGGGCTGGTAAAAAGCCCCAATCATGTTTTTACCTAGCGGGTGATTGACGCCAGTCTTACCTCCCACAGAGGAGTCCACCTGGGCAAGGAGTGTAGTGGGCACCTGAATAAAATCGACGCCGCGCTGATAACAGGCAGCGGCAAATCCACACATATCTCCCACAACACCACCCCCTAAGGCAATTAGCGTAGTCGTGCGGTTGTGACGCTGTTCCAATAGAGCGTCAAAAATTCGATTGACGGTATCCAGAGTCTTGAAGGCTTCCCCGTCGGGTAGTTCGACAACATCAACCTTATCGAAATCAGAGAGCCCATCCACTAAGCGGGACAAATATAGGGGAGCCACTGTCTCATTTGTAACCACACAGATCTGGCGCCCACGTAAATAGGGCAGTAAATATTCTGAGTCGGCTAATAACTTGGACCCAATGACAATGGGGTAACTGCGCTCCCCCAGTTCCACATTAAAACAGTGCACAATGCTCTCCTTCCCACTAGCGCCAATATGTAGCGCATTGAGTTAATGAGACGCACTTTAGCACAGAGTGAAAAAGGGGTTATTGGGAGAGGCTTTCCATAAGGCGCTCAGCAACCAGGGCTGATGCTTGCTTGGGGGTCAGGTCATCAGTGTCGCAGATAACATCCGCAACTTCGCGATAAAGAGGGGCGCGTTCTTGTAAAATTTCTTCAATACGCGCGCGTGGATTGGGCACTCGTAAAAGAGGGCGGTTACTGTTCTTGGAAGTGCGTTCCAGCAACTGCTCTACCCCGGCCTGTAAATAAATCACATGACCAAACTTTTGCAGCAACTGCCGGTTTTCCTCCAGTAGAACGATGCCACCACCGGTGCCGATAACTTGGTGGGGACCAAAACAAAGTTCTTCGAGCACTTCACTCTCGCGTCGACGAAAGCCGGCTTCGCCTTCTACATCAAATATCCAGGGGATATCTGCCCCTGTGCGCTCTTCCAGCACCTTATCGGTATCGGCAAAAGGCAGCTGCAATTGTGCCGCTAACAACCTGCCTATCGTGGATTTGCCGGCCCCCATGGGGCCGACTAAAAAGATGGAGCGGTTAATCACTTAGATAAAAAAGTCTCACTTTCGATAATACGCGGGGTGATAAACATCAATATCTCACGTTTATCATCTGTGCGTACAGTTTTCTTAAACAAGTTACCTAAGTATGGTATATCTCCAAGTAAGGGCACCTTAGTCTCACCCTCAATAACATTACTCTCAAAAATACCACCTAGGACAATGGTTTCACCGTTACGTACAAGAACCTTAGTCTGCAGAAGGTTGACGTTTATTGAAGGAATTTGATTGCTACTACTCACGCTAAAATATTCGCCGACACTATTCTGCTCAATATTTAGCGCCATAATAATATTGTTATCAGGAGTAATTTGTGGAACAACTTGAAGCTCTAACACCGCTTCACGGAAAGTTACAGCAGCTGCTCCTGAAGAAGTAGCCTCAAGATAAGGGATTTCCACACCTGACTGGATAAGCGCCTCCTGCTTGTCACCGGTAACAACTTTCGGCTGGGATACGATTTCAGCCATACCCACGTCTTCCATCGCAGAGAGCTCCAATCCTAAATAGAAGTCATCTTTTAGAATCGCATACGCAATATTACCAGCCCTTGTAGCAACCCCCAAGTCAACCATTAAAGGATTATGTAAACTAGTAGGACTTTCTAAGCTATTCCCCGTTCCTGTTACTGGTTCTCCAGACAGTCCACCTGAAACAACTCCGAGGGAGTCATCATTAATTTCACTCGTGCCTACATAATCCCAGGTCACACCAAGCTCTCGGGTAAAATCACTATTAGCAGTAACAATTCGAGCTTCAATCATTACCTGTCGAATCGGAATATCAATAACCTCTATCAGCTCACGAAACTGAGCAATTTTTTCTTCAGTATCGGTTAGGATAATCGTATTTGTGCGTTCATCAACGATAGCACTGCCTCGAGGGGACAGTATGCTCGCATTATTATTTGCCCCATCACTACCGCCTCCAGCAAAACCGCCTTGACCGGAGCCATCGCTGCCTTTTCCTGAGAACAGATTGAATAACTCCCCAGCATCAGCATAACGAACTGCAATATATTCTGTTCTAAGAGGAGCTAATTCTTGGAGTTGCTTGCGGGTTTCCAGCTCTTGTCGTTCACGCTCCGCAATTTCAGCTGCAGGGGCTACCATAATGACACTACCCTCTTGGCGCTTATCCAATCCCTTAGCCTTTAGGATTAAAGTTAATGCCTGGTCCCAGGGTACTCCATCAAGACGCAATGTAATTCGCCCTTGCACAGTATCACTAGCCACCAGATTGAGATCAGTAAAGTCGGCAATAATCTGGAGTACAGAGCGAACTTCAATATCTTGGAAGTTTAAAGAAAGTTTTTTTCCAGTGAATTGAAACTCTTTTTCTTTCTCACGAATTTCCGCTGCTGAAAGAGCCTTTACGCTTAGCACATACTGATCATCTGCTTGATACGCGAGGTAATCATAATCTGTATCTGTGGGGTCAACAGCAATTACGGTATTTCGGCCATCGGTGTCTACCGTAATCGCATTCACTGGGGTTGCAAAATCAGTTACATCAAGGCGCTGTCGAAGAGATTCTGGGAGCTCGGTGCCTAGAAAAGTCAGATAGATCTTTCCGCTGGTGCGTTCTACATCAATATTTACTGCCGGATCAGAAAGGCTAACAATAACTTTACCTTCACCTTCTTCTCCGCGACGGAAGTCAACCCCTTTCACAGCAATAGCCCCAGAGGTATTAAAATGTTTACTTCCACCGAGATTCAAGCCACTGTCATGAGTGGAAACTGAGGTAGGTATAGGTGAAGCTGTCACAGCAATATCTTCACCAATCTCTATCACAAGCTGGTTACCATGACGCTCACTAGTATACACCGGCAACTGGTCTAGATTAACAATCAAACGGGTTCGACCTTCACTGGAAACAACTACTGCGCTGCGAGCAGCACCTATTCCCAGTGAATATTTCTTCTGTGGCAACGCACTTTCAACACCGACAAAGTCCATCACAATCCGTGCCGGCTGCTCAATCGTGTATCCTGTGGGCTCTGGCGGCTCGTCTGCGAAAGTTAAGCGCAGCTGAATACGGCTACCAGGCAGCTCGGAAAACTGTATATCATTTAATTGATTAACCTGCGCTTGTAGCGCCAGAGGAACCATCAATACGGCGAGTAGCAAAAGCTGAAACGGCGCCAAATATTTAGCGAACTGCTTGTTAATCATTATCCGTTGCCCTTCTCTTCCAACATCAATGCTCGCGGCCTTTCGATCCAGCCACCAGTTCCGTCCGGAACAATTTCCAGTACATCGAGCTGTGAGGCTGTCGAACTCACAACTCGCCCGTGATTTTTCCCCAGATAATTACCCACAGTTATTCTGTGGATGCCTCCCTCTCCATCATCAATAAGGGCCCAAAGCTGGCCATCTCTCGATAGAGTTCCCACCATTGATAAGGCATCAAAGTTAAAGCGTTCCAATAATTCACGCTGCCGGTTCATATCAGGAGCTATATCAAGCCTGCGCCCGACCAGACGCTGTTCTGACTCCAAAACAGGCCTTGTAAATGGGCTTCGTATTGCTGTCGCGCTGTATACATAGGGGCTATATGGTGTGAAAGTAGGAATGGGCTCAATCTGTCCCTTTGGCCGCCTTTCAATCTCAGCCATTCTTGCATGTAGGTCACTATGATCCGTATTTAAACTACAACCTGATGTCAGCAAAAGGAAAGCTGGGAAAAGATATCTTTTCATCCCTCTTCTCCCTGATCCTTATAGCGGTAGGTCTTTGCATTAATGATCATGTTTAGCAAACCTGCGCCGTCTCGATGGTTAGAGATAGTGAAATCATGCAACGTCACAATTCTTGGCATACCAGCAATACCGCTAATAAACGACCCAAACTCATGATACCCACCTTGAACCTGAATCCTGATAGGTAACTCAACATAAAATTCACCTACCAGTTCTTTTTCCAGCTCTACTTTTTCAATCGTTAAACCACTGCCCCGCCCATATTCATCAATATCCTCAAGCAAGCCAGGAACTTCTGTATCTTTTGGCAACTGCTTTAACAGAGCACCAAAAGTTTCCTCCATTTCAACAAGTTGGGCACGATAAGCATCTAAATTTGCGGCTTCGAATTGTTTATTTTCAAACTTAGAGAATAATTCTCGCTCTTTATTACTGGCAAACTCAAGCTTGTCATACTGATCACCAACCCAAAGGTAATAACCAGACCCGATCAATATAGCCACAATTATCGCTAATAAAGTTAAACGTCCCGCCAGGGGCCAAACCCCCACACGGTTAAAATCAATATCATTAATATCCAGCTCTTGCAGCTGCGTAAGCGTATTCGCCAATGTCATTTCTATATTCCTTTAGTTGGCCACGCTCTGATCTTCATCATTCGTCTTACGCCCACTTAAGTTCACCGTGAGCTGAAATGCACTGGCCTGCTCGCCAAAAGCGGGACTCGCTGTGACATCGGTAAGGTTTGGGGATTCATACCAATCTGACTGATCCAGATTACGCATAAAGGAGGAAACCCGGTTGTTCGACTCAGCAATTCCAGACACACTCAAGCCACTTCCTTTACGCTCTAAAGCCGTCAACCAAAGCCCTTCCGGAGTAGCCTGTACCAGCTCATCAAAATAACGAACGGCCAGAGGACGGTTCCCCTGGAGCGCCTGAATCACCCGCATTCGATCAATCAATTCCTGACGGCGCTTTTTCAGGTCCTTAATCTCACTTACCTGCTTATCTAGAGCATTAATCTTGACCTGCAGTATCTGATTGCGCTCATTCTGGGAAGCGACTTGCCGATCAACCGTTTTCATCCAAAGAAAAACCGACGCCGCAGCAGCAATAATCACCAGCACTAATACTTGCTGAAATTCTTTCTGCTTTTGTGCGCGATATTCCTGGCGCCAGGGGAGTAGATTAATCTTGGCCATCTCAGTACTCCTTCTCCCGCATGGCGAGCCCTGCCGCGATCATCAGCCCCGGAGCCTCTTTGGTTAATATCTGTTGGTTTACCCGAGAAGAGGTGGTCATTTTGTAAAAGGGATTGGCAATCACTGTGGGTTTGCCCAGTTTTTCACCGACCAAATCAGACAAACCTTCCATTGCGGCAACCCCACCACTGAGCAATATGTAATCCACATCGCTGTAGGAAGTCGAAGAATAAAAGAACTGCAGCGCGCGGGTGACTTGCTGAATCACCGCATCCCGAAACGGCTCCAGAACCTCGGCATAATAGTCATCGGGCAATCCGCTGCCACCCTGGTGCTTCGCCAGAGAGGCCTCTTCGGCGGAGAGGCCGTAGCGCCGCTGAATCTCATCGGTGAGCTGCCGGCCACCGAATAGCTGCTCCCGTGTATAAACTGTCTTGCCATCAACTAGTACAGACAGTGCACTCATAGTCGCACCGATATCCACTACCGCAACAACTAACTGCTCTTGGGGAGGAAACTGATCTTCCAGTAGAGTGTAAGTGCGCTCAATAGCGTAAGCTTCCACATCCACGACACCCGCCTCCAACTCAGCCTCACCGAGGGCGGAAACCCGCTGTTCGATATTTTCGCTGCGGCAAGCTGCCAGTAACACTTCCACCTGGTCATCCCCTCTTTCGGATGGCCCCTGTACCTCAAAATCGAGACTAACTTCTTCGAGGGGATAAGGAATGTACTGATCCGCTTCCAAGGCAATACGCGCTTCCAGATCCTCATCGGAGAGATCAGCGGGCATTTCCAGGGTCTTAGTGATCACTGCGGAGCCGGATACGGCGACAGCCGCACGGCGCAGTCGGGTTTTGGAGCGGCGCACTACCTTGCGAATAGCTTCCGCCGTGGCGCCAACATCATTGATGTTCTTATCCACTACCGCATTCGGCGGTAGGGGTTCCACGGCGTAACTTTCGACCCGATATTTGTCACCATTGCGACTTAGCTCCAGCAACTTTACTGCGGTCGAGCTAATATCGAGTCCCAACATGGCCTTCGGGCCTTTATCCAGAAAAGGGAAAATCCCCATTTTTCTTATCTTTTCCGTGGGTTATGAAAGTTTGATGTTATAGCACTTTAAATTACCGCTTCAACCGGCATTTGCATAGGTAATAGCGCACAATATTCGTATAATTATTCACCGAATCACTCAAATGAAGTACACAGAAGCAGTTTCATGACAGTAAAAGCCCGAAATCGTCTACTAGCGCTGCTCTGGCTCTGTCTCGCCGGAGCAGCCGGCGCAGCCATGGTTTTCGCCAGCATTTACCTCTACCTGAAACCCGGGCTGCCCTCAGTCGAAAGCCTGCGGGATATTCGCCTACAGACCCCTCTGCGCGTCTATACACAAGACATGAAACTGATAGGCGAGTTTGGCGAGAAACGCCGTAACCCTATCACCATCGAACAAACGCCAGAACCATTTATCAAGGCAATACTGGCAGCAGAGGACGCGAGCTTCTACTCACACAGTGGGGTTTCGATTAAGGGTTTGATGCGGGCAGCCTCGCAGCTGGTGCAGACCGGCTCAATTCAGTCTGGTGGTAGTACCTTAACCATGCAGGTGGCGCGCAATTTCTTCCTGAGCCGTGAGCAGCGTTTTATCCGCAAGTTCAATGAGATTCTCTTATCACTGCAAATTGAGCGCGAACTCAGTAAAGATGAGATTCTGGAACTCTATATCAACAAAATATTCCTGGGTAACCGCGCCTATGGCTTTCAAGCTGCCGCACATGTTTACTACGGTCGCGACATCAAGGACCTGAGCATGGCGCAATGGGCAATGATGGCGGGGTTGCCCAAGGCCCCCTCCACCTTCAACCCCATCGCCAACCCCACTCGGGCCCTGGTGCGCCGCAACTGGATCTTGAAGCGCATGCTCGACCTGGGATATATCGATCAGGATGAGTACAAGCACTCCATTACCGCACCGGTGACCGCCAGCTACCACAGCCGCGATCTGGATCTGGATGCCCCCTATATCGCCGAAATGGCGCGCAAAGAAGCTGTTGAGCTTTTTGGCGACAGTGCCTACACCGATGGCTATCAGGTCATCACCACGGTCAACAGCCGCCTGCAGGACCAGGCGCGCAGGGCACTGCAACACGGCCTCGAAACCTATGATTCTCGCCACGGTTATCGTGGCCCGGAGCAGCGACTGCCACCGGAACTGCTGCATGACAGTGACCAACTGATTGATCTGCTCAATGAAATCCCTGTGCTAGGTGGGCTTGAGCCTGGGGTAGTCACTGCGGTGGAGCCAAAGCTGTTGCAAGTACAGCTGCGCGACCGCCGTGTGGTCGAGGTTCCCTGGGAGAATGGGCTCGATTCCATTCGTCCCTATATTACTGAAAGTTCACGAGGGCCACGCTTACAGTCTGCTGAGAAGATGTTTGCACCTGGTGATGTGGTGCGCCTGCGCCGCATTGAGATTAAGCACACTGAGGTTATCGGCTCCCAGGGCGAACCTACCAGCGCAGGTGGGGCAGCCCAACTTGCTAGCGCCTTTGAAGACACACCCAACCCCGATCCATTTGCAGAGCCCGAAGAAGTTTCTTCCAGCCCCCTGGAGCCACAAATTACTGAGGAATGGGAGCTAACCCAAGTGCCATCGGCCCAGGGAGCCCTAGTCTCCATTGATCCCCAAGACGGCGCCATACGCGCCTTAGTCGGTGGTTATGACTTCCGCCAGAGCCACTTCAATCGCGTCACACAGGCGGCGCGACAACCGGGCTCCAGTTTCAAGCCATTTATCTACGCTTCGGCTATCGAGCGCGGCTATACCGCCGCCAGTGTGATTAACGATGCCCCAATAATCTTCGAGGAAACCAACCTGCAGGACGTGTGGCGCCCGGAGAATGATGGTGGCACCTTCCTTGGCCCCACCCGCTTGCGTATGGCTCTGTATAAGTCACGTAACATGGTCTCCATTCGCCTGCTGCAGGCACTGGGGCTCGATTACGCCCTCGGCTTTGTCGAGGGCTTCGGCTTTGACCGCAGCAAATTGGCGCGCAACCTCACCATCGCACTGGGCAGCTCGGCCTTGACGCCCCTGGAAATGGTGCGTGGCTATGCAGCTTTCGCCAATGGTGGCTATCGAGTGGAACCCTATCTTGTTGACCGGGTTTTAGATGTAAATGGCGAAACCCTCTACCAGGCCCTACCACTCACTGTGTGCAATGACTGTCCTGAGCCTGGCAGTGAGTCCCAAGGATTCAATAATCAGGAGCCACTCGACCTAGCGGCAATTCAACCCGGTGAAGAGGGCCCGGACCAAGGCAAAGAGCCTCCCGAGCTGAAAGTACTCCCGGTTGGCCCACTGGATTCATCCAAGCCCCAGGCACGCCCCCTGGCACCGCGCGCCATGACCCCGGAGACGGCTTACATCATGGATTCCATTCTCAAGGATGTGATCAAAAAAGGCACCGGCCGACGCGCCCTCGCTATGAAGCGCGGTGATATTGCTGGCAAGACGGGAACAACCAACGGCCCGCGCGACGCATGGTTCTCAGGTTATAGCCCCTACCTAGCCACCAGTGCTTGGGTCGGTTTCGACTCTTACGGCGAACTCGGTAAAAATGAGTACGGTGGCTCTGCGGCACTGCCTATCTGGATAGATTTTATGAGTACTGCCCTGGAGGGCTTGCCCGAGCGTCACCTGCCCCAGCCAGACAGCATAACGACCGTGCGTATCAACCCCAAGAACGGCCTACGTACCTCCTATGGCGGCATGTTTGAGATCTTCCGCACCAATAGGGTACCCGGGCGCGAGGCCTACAACCCCTATCGCACCAGATACTCCGACGATGAGATGCCAGGCCGGGACCGATCGAGTGAGCCACCACCCGAAGAGCTTTTCTAAGATACGGCATCCCTGCCATAAGCCCACTTAATGAGTGGGCATACCAATAAAAGAAAAGGGGCCCATGGCCCCTTTTCTTTTATTGATTATTGTTTTCTCTCTTATCACCTGTCATACAAGAGACATCCGCGCTATTACGCCACTATTCTGACTCTCTATACCTAAGGCAGGCACGCTCTACGCTCTGCAGATCGGGAATGACGGCCTCTTCACCTAAAAGTGCCACGTGCATTAGCTCCCCTGGGCTCAGGGTTTGCTCCCGTAGCACTAGTTCTTCCTGGGTCACCCTTACTAAACGCGGTGTCCCCTGCAATATAAGAGCAAAATAGGGCAGGTCTCCATCTGGGTTTCCGCTACTCAGCACCGCGATACGAGCATTATCTGAGGTTCCGCCCAGTGCTTCGCCACGCATCACATCAAAAGACAACAGCGGCAGGCGTTGCTCACGCCAAATGAGGTCCCCCAGATACCACTCAGGCACATCGTATACTGCCATAGGTACCTGCATAGCGATCACCTCGGAAAGGCTTTCTACAGGAACCAACATCTGGCCCTGTTGTAGCGGCAACAGCAGGCTGCTCACCTCCTGGGGAACATCTAGCGGCAGCGCTTCAACTTCACTCATTGCCTACCTCTTGCATGCAATATTTCATTTCTTGGTATTCGCTCAACTGCCAACGGCCGAAGTGCCGGCATATTCTCGAATAGCCTCCAGCAATACGTCTTCCTGGTAGGGCTTACCCAGGTAGTGATTGACTCCGAGAGACATAGCGTGATCACGGTGCTTACTACCGGTACGGGAAGTAATCATCACGATGGGGATATCTCGCAAGCGACTACTGGAGCGAATATGCCGCGCCACTTCGAAGCCATCCATACGGGGCATCTCGATATCCAGAAGTATCAGATCTGGAACCTTATCTTGCAGCTGAATCACCGCATCCTGACCATCTTTGGCGGTACTGACCAGATACCCCTCGCGCTCCAGGAAGCGTGTGGTTACCTTGCGTACCGTTACGGAATCGTCCACCACCATTACAGTCTGCTGGCGTTCTTCTCGCTCGGGCTGCTCTTCTACCTGTAACTGCAGCTGTTGGATATCCGGGCGTGCTAACTGGGTTGCCTGACGCCGCAGCAGGGCATGGGCATCGAGAATCACCACCACACTGCCATCACCAGTTACCGTTGCCCCAGAAACTCCTTGTACCCCAGAAAACTGTGGACCAAGACTCTTCACAACAATCTCGCGGCTGCCGCGGATAGCATCCACTTGCAGGGCCATAGCGTGACCCTCGGAGCGCACTAACAATACTGGTAATTGCATATCATCAACACTGAGCTTCGGTTGGGCACCAGACTTCAGCAGGGTGCCAAAATAGTTCACCTCATACAGCTCGCCTGCATATTCAAAGCGGGCATCGCTAGAGCGGTAGTAATGCTCCAGCTCAAAGGGGCTCAGGCGTACGATACCTTCAATAGTGTTGAGCGGCAGAGCAAACAGGTCTTCGCCAATCTTCACCATCAGTGCGCGGTTGACCGATACTGTAAACGGCAGGCGCACTACAAATTCCGTGCCGGCACCCGCCTCGGAATTGATATGCACGCTGCCACCGATCTGTTTGAGTTCGGCGGAAACCACGTCCATACCGACCCCACGGCCGGAAATTTGGGTAACTTTTTCCGCAGTGGTAAAACCTGCCTGGAGAATAAACTGCAATATCTCGCTATTGGAGAGCTCCGCATCCGGGCGCATCAGGCCATTTTCCACAGCCTTTTCTCGCACGCGGATCAGGTTCACCCCTGCTCCATCGTCGCGAATGGTCAGCACCACCTCACTGCCTTCTCGAGCCAGAGCCACATCGATGCGACCGCGTTCGGCCTTGCCTGCCGCGCGGCGTGCATCAGGCATTTCAATGCCGTGGTCTACCGCGTTGCGCAGCATATGCTCCAGAGGTGCCACCATACGTTCCAGCATGGACCTGTCCAGTTCCCCCTCGACGTTGGAGAACACCAGCTCCACCTGTTTTCCGAGCTCCGCACTCACCTGGCGCACAATACGACGCAGCCTGGGCACCAAGCGTGAGAAAGGTACCATGCGACTGCGCATCAACCCCTCTTGCAACTCGGTATTAACACGGGATTGCTGCAGCAACAGTGTCTCGGTATCGCGGGCTTTGTTATCCAGGGTGGAGCGCAGCTCCATCAAGTCAGAAGTGGACTCAAGCAGGGAGCGGGACAGCTGCTGAATAGATGAGTAGCGGTCCATCTCTAGCGGGTCAAAATCACCATCCTGCTCAGCCAGCTGCTCCTGGCGGAACAAGATTTGTGCCTCGGTCTCACGATCCAGACGACGCAGCTGCTCATTGAGACGCAACAGGGTTGAATCCATCTCATCGAGGGCCAGACCAAACTCGCTCATCTGCTCTTCGAGACGGCCTCGGGAGATTGCGGTTTCACCAGCGAGGTTCACCAGCTCTTCCAAAAGCTCAGCGGCAACCCGAACCATTTCCTGTGGTTGGTTCCTGGTGGGAGCCGCCACCTCATTTTCCACACCCTCGGGCTTGCGGATAAATGGCAGAACATTGCCGGCATCAGAAGATTGTACTGGCTGCGGCAATGACCCAGAGGGCTCTAGTCGCTGCTCAGATTCAGGACGCTCCTCGCTTTCTGCGGACAGTGGCTCCCGTTTATCGACAATGATGGACTCATCAGCAACAGTCACAAGCTCAGCATCAACACTTGGAGGTACTTCCTCCGTGATAGCTTGAGTGACAGGGTCAGACACATTGCCAAGCGGGTTTTGAATGTCAGCCCAATCGGTAGTGGTCAGTTGAACAAAGGCCTCCAACTGCTCACCTGCCATCCAGGCGCGAACGGTTTCTACTCCCTCGGCAATACGGTCATGTGTGAAATGCGCCTCGCTAAAGAATTGTGCGGAGGGTTTCACAATATCGCGCATGCCCTCAATCGCTGTTTCAAAGCGGTGAGCAACTTCACCAAGCCCCATAAGGCCGGCCATGCGGGCACCGCCCTTGAAGGTATGCAGCACCCGTTTGAGCGCCTCAGCCTGCTCACCACTCTCTGGTGTGTCTTCCCAAGCCTGGATCAGCTCTTCCAGCTCGTCGGTAAGATCGCCAGCCTCCTCCATAAAGACATCGACCACATCGGGATCAATATCCGCCAACAGGCGCTGTTGTTCGGCAATACTCAGCCCAGCTTGTGACTCTGATACCACTTCCACAGTAGGCGCTTGGTGAACAGGCTCCACAGCCTCAATAGCAGGCTCTACTGCACTCTGTTCAGATTCAGCTGTCTTGTCAGCGCAGATGTCTGTAGTCTCGGCCACCTCGAACAGTGCGTCATAGAGGTCATCCAAGACTGGCTCGGGTGAGACGTCCACGGATTCCACAGCGCTCTTGTCTACCATCTCCACCATTGGAGCATCGACAGTTTCAACTTCCGTTGATTGCGCGGACTCTAACTCTACCTCAGGCAAAGTCGCAGAAACGGACTCAGCGGTGGGGGCAAAAATCGACTCCAGTACGGAGGCTTGCACCTCGTCGACGGAAACTGAGTGCTCTTCAATATTTTCAGTTTCTAGATCAGAAACCTCTGCAGCCTCTCCAACTTCAGGGTCGAGAGTTTGTGCCTCGATACCCAATTCGCTCAGGTCGTAGTCATCCTCTGGTACATCTTCGCTCACTTCGCCTTCGGCCAGATAGCGCAAGGCTTCCTCTACCGCCTCACTAACCTCAGGTAAGTCCTGGGCAGCGGCGACAGCATCCACTAGATCGAGTAACTCGTTGTGCCCCTGTTCAAGGGAAGCCCACAAGGCGGGTTCTTCCTCTAGCTGATCGGCCAATACTTTGCGATAAACCTCCAGCAGTAACTGTGCCAGCTCTGCCAGGGTCGGTAGCTGAGCGCGGCTGGCGGCCTCCTGCAGGGTATTGAGCTCTTCGGCAACTTCACTCACCTGAGATTTATCGGCAGGGTTTGCACGCCACTGATTGAGCATCTGATCCGCATCCAGCAGGACACGCATACCGTCTGCCATCAACACTTCAAGAAGTTGAGGATCTACTGCTCTGGGCTCATTCGCTTCGCGCTCGCGGATCAGGTGACCTACGGAACGTTCCTGCAACTCGGCAACACGGGCAAGGAATTGCTCGGCCCTCTCAACCTCAATGGGCTCTGCAGCGCGGATCTGTGCCAAAACCTGACGCACGTAATTTGCGCCATCGCCAATCAGCTCGAAGATATCCGCATCGATGGGCACCTGGTAAATACGCAGCTCTTTGGCGAAGCGCTCCAGAGGCGCCATCATTTCGGCCACCACCTTGACCTCTGCCATATGGGCAGAGCCCTTCAGGGTATGCAGGGCTCGGTGCAGGGGGTCGCTGGGTACACCGTAAACCGGAGCCGCAGCACGCATGTCTGCAAGGTAGTCATCAACGACACCCAGATGGGTATCGGCCTCTTGGGCAAAGATCTCCCACAACTGTGCCCGCTCGTCGCTGCATTCTTCTTCCTCAACGATTGCAGTAGCTGCGGTATTGGCATCTTCGACCAGCAGTTCCGAGGGGATATGCCCCTGGCTGAGCTGCTCCGCCCAGGCTTGTAACTGCAGGGTAAGGGATTTGTCCGGATCGCTCTTGTGGAGACGGAATGCCTCGATCATCGATGGCAGCTTCTGATATACCCGCTCAATTAACAGCACATGGGCGCGCTCAGGCTTTATGCTGTCATCGATTACCCGATTAAGCATATTTTCCACGGACCAGGCCAACTCACCGATATCCAGCGCCTCGACCATACGGCCGGAGCCTTTCAGGGTATGGAAGCCACGGCGGAACTCCACCAGGGCGTCTGAGTTGGCAAAATTAGCGGCCCATTCCGGAAAATAATTGCCGATATGCGCGAGTACTTCGCTGGCTTCTTCGAGGAAAATTTCGATGATCTCATCATCGATCAAGCTCTCGCTATCATCGACTAACTCTTGCGATTCGCTCTCAACAGGCTCTGAGGTTGACCCAGTTTCTGCAAGCGGTTCCACTTCGTTAGGTGACGACTCATCTTCGCTGCCTGCTGCCACAGCTACAGAAATTTCTTCTTCTGCAGCTACCGCCGGGGCCTCGGAAAGAGTCTCAGGCTCGACAGTACTTTCAACTGTTGAGAACCAGTTGTCTTCATACTCGTTAGCTTCTTCCGCAGCAGGGGCTTCCACTTGCTGCAGATCCAGTGTTTTCTCCACTGGCTGTTCAACATTAGGTACGGATTCGGTCTCAGGCTCAGCCGGTGCAGAGACAACATTGAGAAGTTGCTCTTCACGATAATCTTTGTCGGTGTCTGCGCTATCGAAAAACTCCGGTGAAAATAACTCAAGTCCAGCGTTGTCCTCTTCACTCACCGCGCTTTCGTGGACGGACTCAGCCTCCTCCGCAGATACCTCAGCATCAGTAAAGGAAATGCCAAGGTTCGCGACACTGTCTTCCGCCAGAGCCAGCAACATCTCGGTATCATCCAGGCCTTCAACTCGGCGTTCCAGATAGTATTCGACACTGGTTATCGCGTCGGCCAGGGTATCGAGCATTCGCCATTCCGGCTGCTCTGCCCGGTCGATCAGTGCATCGCTGATAAAGCGATTACAAGCGGCAATAATTTTGCTCGCACGCTGGTAGCCCACCATTTCAAGGCCACCACATACCTCTTGCAGGCGCTGGGGTACGCGGCTTAGATAGCTGATATCCCAGTGGCTGGCCACATACTCCATGACCGCCTCTTTAACCGCCTCCAGGCCCAGGCGCGCTTCGCGCAGCACCGAATCTGTAGCATCCCCCATAATCGGCTGTTCGTTATCACCGCGCTTATTGCGGTCGACAGCAGCCGATAGGGCTGAGTCAAGCTGCACCAGCTCACCTGCGGCGCGCATCAGGTACTCTTCGACATCAGTGCCGCGCGAAGCATCGCGTAGGTACTCATAAATGCCGCGGGCACGACCTCTCGGCGCTTCGAGACCCAAAACGCCGAGGGTGTCTGCAATCCGCTTGGCGATAGCAGCAGTCTCACTGAGGGGAGGAAGTTCGGAGGCTGCGCCACTGGGTTCTAGCGCCTCACGCACCAGCTGCAACTCTTCACGCAGTGCAGTTATTGCAGTACCCAATGCTTCAGGCCCCATGGCCAAGACATCTTCTGTATCTGGGCGGGGCGTGCCCGGCACTGCCCTACCCAGGGCAAAGCGTTGGTACAGTTCCTGGCAACGGCTACCATTTGGACCGGCCAGATAAACGTAGAAGAGTAGGTTGCTCAGGAAGTCTGCATCCAGCTCGGCATCCAGTACTCTGGCACCGCGACCCTGCAGCAGGCGGAACTCTACATCGACCCGGCGCAGCAGATGGCGCAATGCTGGTTGCACATTGATACGGTGCTCTGCCAGGGCTTCCAGGATACCCAGTAATACTTCCCACAGAGACTGCCGCCGACTACCGCTGTAGAGCAGCTGCAACTTCTCGACAATTTTCACCAGGTAAGAGAGGCTCTCACCACTGTTTACATCGCGGATTAGCCCTGCTGCGGCAACGTGATACATCTTGCGCAACTTGCCCACCAGCTCCTGCAAGCGCACATTGTCTGCAGTCAAAGGTTGGCGCTTTCCGGTGATGCGATTCGATGAAGTGAGGTCCGGGGAAAAGAGTGCGCCCTCGGTAATCAGGCGCTCGCGGCGCACCGCGCGTAAATCATTGAGGAGGGGCAGCAACAGCACCGCATTATCACGGCGCTGAAAAGAAACCTTCTCTAAATAGAGAGGTAATTCCAGCAGGGCGCGCATCATAAATTCGCGCGTCTCATCGGTATTTTCAACGGTGCCACCGGCCAGTGACTGAAGCAATTGCTCCATTTCTTCAGCCAGCATCGCCGCACCATTGAGTTGCGCCATATGCAGGCTACCGTGTACCTGGTGCACCAGGGACAAGCTGTTCTGCAGCAGGGTCTCACCGGCTTGCGGATCCGTTGCGAAAGTCTCGAGGAACTGGCGTGCCTGTGCCAGAGTCTCGTTAATTTCGCCTATCAGCCAGTCCAGGGCCATGAAGTTCGGATTGTCGTGACTCACGCCAAGTCCCCAATAATTCATTCTCTATGCAGGCGCTCTACCCGAAGCGATCCAGGGTTCGCAATCTTGCGGAAATTGCTCCGTGCGCCCTCTCCGCCCGGCAGCCAACGAAGGCGCCGGGCTTTATTTTGTGGGTTAGGCCAGAGCCCGGTCTTCACGGGACTCCAAGGAGTTGCTTTCCTCACTGTCGAGCGTGAAAGTTTCCGCATCCATCTCCGGCAACTCCACGTCGTACATTTCACTATTGGTTTCCACGCTCTCCTCTTGCGGCAGTTTGAAGCCGGCAACAGATTCACGCAGGGCGCTGGCGGTCTGCGCCAGATTACCAATAGACTGAGCAGTCGCCTGTGTACCGGCAGAGGTCTGCGAAGTAATCTCCTGAATCACGTTCATGGTGTTGGAGATGTGGCCAGCAGAGGAAGCCTGCTGGCGGGCGGCGTTGGAGATGTTTTGAATCAAAGAGGCCAAGTTGCTGGATACATTCTCGATCTCTTCCAGCGCAACACCGGCGTCCTGTGCCAAACGTGCACCACGTACCACCTCTGTGGTGGTCTGCTCCATGGAGATTACCGCCTCGTTGGTGTCAGACTGAATCGCTTTTACCAGGCCTTCAATCTGTTTGGTTGCCGCGGCAGAGCGTTCCGCCAGTCGCTGAACCTCGTCCGCAACCACGGCAAAGCCTCGACCGGCGTCACCCGCCATGCTCGCCTGAATGGCAGCATTCAGTGCGAGGATGTTGGTCTGGTCGGCAATGTCATTAATCAGACTTACGATATCGCCGATCTCCTGGGAAGATTCACCCAGGCGCTTGATCCGCTTGGAGGTGTCCTGAATCTGCTCCCGGATATTATCCATGCCCTTAATGGTGTTCTGTACCACTTTGGAACCATTGCTGGCGATCTGTACCGAGCGCTCGGCAACCTGAGCAGATTCGGAGGCGTTAGCAGATACTTGGTCAATGGTGACCGCCATTTCGTTCACCGCGGCAGAGGCCCCGGCAATCTCCTGAGCCTGATGCTCGGAAGCCTCGGCAAGATGCAGAGCTGTCTGCTGGGTTTCTTGAGAAAGCCCGGATACTTCCTGTGCGGTGCCGTTAATTCGAGATACCAGCACACGCAACTGGTCGATGGTGAAGTTGATAGAGTCTGCAATCGCACCGGTAAAGGCCTCGGTTACCGTTGCGGAGGTGGTCAAGTCACCATCGGCGAGATCAGCAAGCTCATCCAGCAGCTGCATAATCGCCTGCTGGTTGCGCTCATTGGTCTCGGCTTCTTCCATCAGGCTGCGGCGGGTACCGGAGAAGGCCATTCCCATCATGGCAAAAATTAACAGCACGAATGCTGCAGCCAAAATGGTAATAGTCATATTGTTTGGCTGACGTTCATCGGCCAGGTTCACAATACGGTCGTTCAGAGTACTGAGAGCCTCAAGCAGCTGTGGCGAGGATGCAATAATGCCGTTGGTTGCCTGACGTGATGCAAACAGTGCCGGGGTTGCTTCGAAGATCTCGCGAACAGACGAACTTACAAATTCAAACAGTTCGGTAATTTCATCGAGCGAGCGGCGCGCTTCCTCATCGGTAATGCGGGAGATACCCATCACTACATCACCGCTCTTCATGCCATCTACCACTTTACCGAACAAGCTAGCATCGGTATTAAACTGGTCGGCTGCGCCTTCGGCATCGTCATCACCCTGCAGCATCTTGTCGATGTTTCGACCGATTCGCTCAGCCCGCCATACCTGTAACTGAGCCTGTTCAACCTGATTAGCGGGGGCATTATTAGCTAGCAGAATTTCCACAATATTGTTGTGCTCAGCCTGCAATTCCGGCAGGGAGTCACTCAAAGTGGTGGCAACATCGTTCAGGAAGATAATCGTTTCTTTGTTACCGGTAATCGTTTCTACCTGCTCGCGCAACTTACGCCAAACGGTACCGTAAGTCGCTAGCTCAGCGTCCAGCGCCCTGCGGCTGCCTTTATCCATTCCCTGCAGCTGATTCCAGGCGTTAGCCATCTGCCCGGAAACTTTTTCCAGCTCGGCAAACGCTTCGTCGTCTCCGGAAGTGGCCGCCGGTGCATAGGAGACCAGCTGATAGGAAAGTGCTCGAAGTTCAGCAACTTGCTGTAGGTACTCTTTATCGCGATCACTGCGGGTCTGCACCAAATAGATACTGACAATCAGCCCCGCCAGTACGGCGAGTACCAGCAGACCCAAACCCAGCGCAGCAGGGTTACTGCGAAACGCGGAAAAGGAGCTCTGGGAGCCTGTTTTCATAGTTTACTCCTAGCGGGCCCAAGCATTAGGCCGGTTTAATACCACTGAATATTTAACGCTTTAATGACAATGGCCCTCAGCCAGTGCGAATATCCCTGCACCGCTTTAGGGTCCCCCCAACATCTCAAAAGCTGCGAGATGCCGAAAATTCAATCGGACCTTAACGAGTGGCAGCATCCATGAAATGAGGGTCTTTGAGCAGAGCCCGCATGTCGAACACCAGCCACCGGTCCTTTTGTAAAATAAACTGGCCATGCACCATCGGCGCAAATGGCTCAATTAAATCTGTTGGTGCTTCACGGGCATATTCAAATGCCAAATGCTGCATTCCGTGCAACCTGTCGACAATCAACCCCACGTAGGTTTTTTCCCGCTCCAACACCAGAACCCTGCGCTGTTGGCGCTGGCCCGAGAGGTGGCCGCCGTAAAAGGCTGCGAGATCAATCAGGGGTAACAGGCGGCCGCGAACATTAGAAACACCTTTTACCCAGGGCTGAACGCCGGGAATAAAGGTGTGCTGCGGCACTTCGAGCAATTCCACAACATCATCCATTGAGGCGACGAAGTTGTGGCCGAGTAAAGAGAAACCGATTCCGGTCCAATAGGGTTTGATTTCTCGGCGGCCGGGCAGGCCGGTGGCCTGCGCTTTAGCTCGCCGAGCGATATCAACAAGTGCTAGATAGGGGGTTTGTGACTGCACGCTGAGCAGCTGGCCGTCAGGCCAACACCTCCCCAATTGCACTCAACAATTTGCCCTCATCAACGGGCTTGGTGAGATAAGCTTTTGCGCCCTGGCGCATACCCCAAACCCGGTCGGTATCCTGATCTTTGGTAGTCACCATAATGATCGGTATCCCCGCGGTATTGCCATCCTTACTCAGCTGGCGTGTGGCCTGGAATCCATTTAACCCAGGCATCACAATATCCATCAAAATCAGATCTGGTCGCTGACTGCGTGCAACATCCACACCATTTTCACCATTGGGCGCGGTGATTACCGAATGGCCATGCTTTTCAAGTATTGTGGTCAGCTTGTGTGTTTCGGTAGGAGAGTCATCAACTATTAATACTCTTGCCATCATTTCCCCCATGACTTCTTCGAATTGGCAACTGCTCAATAAATGACAGTGCTTGGCGATTTGTTGTATTTATTTTGATGGCATGTGCCAAGTCTGCACTTACTGCCAATGCACTGCCAGACTACAGAACCTTCCACCACAGGCAGATGTGGTGAACGGTATGTCTGTTAATTCATCCCCCCCAAAGAGCGAAGGGGTTGGCCCAAAAAATCAGACCCTTTTTGTTAGTGATTACTTAGGCTGCGTGGTGCGGCTTTGCGTGAGCGGAAATTGCTCCCAGCAGCTCGCTTTTACTAAATGGCTTTGTCAGATATTGATCACAACCAACAACGCGGCCTTTCGCTTTGTCGAACAAACCATCTTTGCTCGACAACATCACTACTGGAGTGGAGCGGAATTCACTGTTGTTTTTAATCAGCGCACAAGTCTGATAGCCATCCAGGCGCGGCATCATGATATCGACAAAAATAACATCGGGACGGGAGTCCGCGATTTTCGCCAACGCATCAAAACCATCTGTAGCAGTGACGACCGTGCAACCTGCTTTTTGTAGCAGAGTCTCGGCAGTGCGGCGAATTGTCTTACTGTCGTCAATCACCATTACAGTCAGACTTTCCCAGTTAAGCTCCATAGTCTTTATTGAATCCCCTGTTTACTTATTTTCGGGCACGCGAAAATTTTTTATCTGCACCCTTTTTTGAGCCGCTTGCGGGGCCTGGGTGTCTCTCTTTGCCAAGATCGCACACTGGGTGGAACTTTTATCACAGAACCCCAGGTGAATCTAGCCGCGCTGAAGCACCGCAGACCTTATGGTGCAAATAATCACCACTTTTTATTGCCAATCCAGACAACTTATCTAATTAAGTTGCACCTAGACGAAGCTGCTCTTACCTTATCCACCCTACAAGTTGGCAGTGGCAACATTTCAATCAGCCACAACCACCGCGGCGCGGGATCAAAAATCCCTTCAACTACGGAAGCTAAGATGAATTACTCCCTCGGTGTGGTGATGGACCCCATCGCCCAGATCAATTTTAAGAAAGATACGACACTCGCACTGTTACAGGCCGCACAAGACAGCGGTTTCCAGCTGTTTTATTTTGAGCAAAGCGACCTGTATCTGGACAATGGCCGCGCCATTGGTAAGGGCAGACCACTGAGGGTATTTGACGATGCCGAGCGTTGGTTTAGCCTGGAAGAAGCCAGGGAGATGCCCCTTGGAGAACTCGATACCATTTTAATGCGTATCGACCCCCCCTTCGATAATGAGTACATTTACTCCACTTACATCCTTGAAGCGGCTGAACGCGAAGGTGCATTAGTCGTTAACAAACCGCAGTCTCTGCGGGACTGTAATGAAAAAATTTTTGCAACGACTTTTCCCCAGTGCTGCCCGCCTGTATTGGTCAGCAAGGATATGCAGCGCCTGCGGGAGTTTCATAAGACCCATCGGGATGTCATTTTCAAACCCCTCGATGGCATGGGTGGCGCAGGTATTTTTCACTGCAAACCGGACGGCGCTAATTTAGGCGCCATTCTGGAGATGCTCACCCAGCACGGCCACCAGCAAATCATGGCGCAGCGTTATATTCCCGAAATTAAAGATGGCGATAAGCGCATTCTGGTTGTCGATGGTGTAGCCGTACCCTACTGCCTAGCCAGAATTCCCGAGGCGGGTGAAACTCGCGGCAACTTAGCCGCCGGTGGCCGTGGTGAAGCGCGGCCACTGACTGATCGAGATCGATGGATCGTCGAACAAGTCGCCCCCACCCTGAAGGAAAAAGGGCTGTTATTCGTCGGTCTGGATGTTATCGGTGATTACCTCACGGAAATTAATGTCACCAGCCCAACCTGTGTGCGTGAGATTGATACTGCCTACGATACTTATATCGGTGCGCGACTAATGAGCGCCATCACACACCGTCTGGCACAAAAGCGCTAAACTGCGCCTTTAACTTGAATGACTCCCACCAGTGAACGGGCCGGATGGGAATGCCGAGCGTTACGCTCGGCAAGATATAAGCAGTAACCGATAATAGATAATGAATTCCACCGCCAACACGACGCCAAATTATGCAGACCAGCGCGAGCGTTTTACGTTCTCGCTGTTTCTCGCTGGCGCCATTCACGCGCTTTTGATTTTTGGTGTGGCTTTTGCCGAACCTGAAGGGCGGCAAGCCGCACCAACCCTGGAAGTTACTCTGTCACAATATAACTCGCCACAAGCACCGGAAGATGCCGACTACCTGGCCCAACACAACCAGCAGGCCAGCGGCACGGCAGATACCCCAAAGGAGCTGTCCAGCAATCGTCGCGCCGAATTTGCCGATACGCAAATTCACGATGTGAATCCTCTACCACAGCAGCAAGCCGCACGGCCTGCTGACCAGCGCCGCCAGTTGATCACCACCATCGGCGACAGCCCTCTGCAGGCCCCGGAGCTACCCGCTGAAGACAAGTTTTCCGAAGAGAAGCGCGGCGATGCACCAAATGATCTAGCCAGGACAAATCCAAAGATTGCCAGCCTGCAAGCGCGCCTGGATAAAATTCGCCAAACTATTGCCCAGCGCCCGCGAGTGCGGCGCCTGACCTCAGTGGCAACCAAGGCCTCTGCAGATGCCGCTTATCTGCACGAATGGCGCCAGAAGGTGGAAGCAATAGGTAGCGACAACTTCCCCGCGGAAGCCCTGCAGCAGAAAATCACTGGCAGCCTGCGCATGATGGTGCGCTTGCTGCCCACAGGCGCGGTGGAGGAAGTCATGATTCTGGACTCTTCGGGAGAGCGAATCCTCGACGATGCCGCCCAACAGATTGTACGCCTGGCAGCCCCCTTTGCGCCTTTCCCAGCGGAGATTCGCAAGGAGGCTGACCGCCTCGAAATTATCCGCACCTGGCGCTTCGATTTAACTGGCTTCTCCACTACCGCAGGTGAGCTGCCCGAGCGCGGCTAAACTTGCCTTGCACGCAAGCGACCTAGAATCCAACTATGCCCAATTCGAACATTGACAGCGACCTAACCCATGGCAGCTTGCGCGGCCAATTCCTACTGGCCATGCCCGGCATGGAGGACCCGCGCTTCAAGCACAGCATCGCTCTAATTGTTGAGCACAGCCAAGAGGGGGCTATGGGCATAGTGATCAACGCCCCCAGCAAAGTGCACTGGCGAGAGGTTTTCGAGCAGTTGTCGCTGAAGGACTCCAGCCAACGTGGCGATGAAACTGTTCTGCTGGGCGGGCCTATTTCTCCCGAGCAGGGCTTTGTCCTGCACGGTGCCGGCGTACATTTCGACTCGACGAGCGAAATCAATTTGGAAATCAGTCTTACCGCTTCCAGGGATATTCTCGAGTCACTGGCCTCAGGACATGGCCCCGACGATGTGCTGCTAGCTCTGGGCTACGCCGGCTGGGGGCCAGGACAATTGGAGCAGGAACTGGCGGAAAACGCCTGGCTGACTCTACCGGCAGAACCCGAAATCCTGTTTGCCACCCCAGTGCAAAAACGCTGGCAAAGTGCCGCCGCTCGACACGGTATCGACCTCTCAGGGCTCGGCTCACAGGCCGGACACGCCTAGCCCTTCCCGGTTATCATCCGGCCCAAGATTGATCCCTCTAATACCGGATGTTCCCTCTGATGAGTAAACCCATTACCGCCCTCGCCTTCGATTTTGGCACCCGTTCCATTGGCCTCGCCTTTGGCCAGAGCCTGACCGGAAGTGCCAAAGAGCTGCCACCACTGCCGGCAAAGGATGGCAAACCCGACTGGGACAAGGTCCAGCGACTAATCGACGAGTGGAAGCCACATTATTTGCTTGTGGGTTTACCACTGAATATGGATGGCAGTGAGAGTGAATTTGGTGCTCGTGCGCGTAAATTTGGCCAGCGCCTGCACGGGCGCACCGGGCTACCGGTAGAAATGATTGATGAGCGCCTCAGTACCCGCGCAGCCAAAGAAGAGGCTGCCGAACGCGGCCACCGCGGTAGCTATGCCGATAATCCAGTGGATTCCATTGCCGCGCGTATCATTCTCGAGGACTGGCTGCGCACACGCGCCTGATATCCGCTCCCAGAATCTGTGCAAGCTGAGCCATAGCTGCCGGCGCTCTGATAGAATTACCCGCCCACACAAATGAGTGATCGAGCCCAATGCCCATTTCCCGTATCCGCATCGCTACGCGCGAGAGCGCCCTGGCCCTATGGCAAGCCAATTATGTTAAGGATCGCCTGCAGCAGGAGCACCCTCAGCTGGAGGTAGAGTTGCTGCCAATGACCAGTCGTGGCGATCAGGTGCTGGATATCCCCCTAACCAAGGTGGGCGGCAAAGGGCTCTTTGTAAAAGAGCTAGAAGTGGCCATGCTGGAGGGACGCGCAGATATCGCCGTACACTCTATGAAGGATGTGCCGATGGAATTTCCCGAAGGCCTCTACCTGCCAGTTATTTGCGAGCGCGAGGACCCGCGTGATGCCTTCGTCAGCAACCGCTTTGCCAATTTGGAGGAACTACCACAAGGCGCGATTGTGGGCACTTCGAGCCTGCGCCGCCAGTGCCAACTTCTGGCGCAGCGCCCCGATCTGGAGGTCAAGTTCCTACGCGGCAACGTAAACACTCGCCTAGCCAAACTGGATGCGGGAGAGTACGACGCCATTATTCTCGCTGCCGCCGGGCTGCTGCGCCTGGAGATGCGCGAACGCATCCGCAGCTTTCTCCCCGCCACTGTATTGCTACCCGCCGGCGGCCAGGGCGCTGTCGGTATCGAAGCCCGCAAAGACAGCGAGCTGGAAGCCCTACTGCAACCACTGCACTGCCATGAAACCGCCGCGCGACTCAGTGCAGAACGCGCACTGGTTAAGCGCCTGAACGGCGGCTGTCAGGTTCCCATCGGCTGTTATGCCGAGCTGGAAGGCGACGCTCTGTGGCTACGCGGCCTGGTCGGCAGTCCCGATGGCACCAGCATGATCCGCGCCGAAATCCGTGGTGCAGCCATTGATGGCGAAGCTCTGGGCGTTCAACTCGCTGAACAGTTGCTGGAGCAGGGTGCCGACAAAATTCTCGACGCGATTTAAGCCCAGGACAGGTCCATATGGCCAAGCGCCTGCAAGGCAAGCGCGTACTGACCACGCGCCCCGCCCATCAAGCCGACACCTGGGGTACGCTATTGCGCGCTACGGGCGCGGAAGTTGACACTATCCCTATGTTGGCTATTGAGCCCCTCATTGATGAGGCGGCTCAGCAGGCCATTAAAAAACGGATTCTCGATTTCGACCAGGTGGATTTTGCTATTTTCGTCTCCCAGAATGCGGTGCGCTACGCCGTCGACTGGCTGGAGGATTACTGGCCACAGTTACCCCAGGGGCCACGATACCTCGCTATTGGCGCGGCCACGGCTAAAGCATTACTGATGCGTGGTATACCCTGCGAGCACAGCGGCGAACACATGACCTCCGAGGACCTGCTCGCCCTACCCACCCTACAAGAGGTTTCAGGACTTCGGGTACTGATCTTCCGCGGCACTGGCGGACGCACTCTTATTAGCGACACCTTGCGCGCACGGGGTGGGCGTGTGGATTACTGTGAACTCTACCGTAGGTCCCTACCTGCAGGTGCCCCAGCGGATTTGGCGGGGTATTCTTTCATCCCGGATGCCATCACGGTCCACAGTGGCGAGACTCTCGCGAACCTACACAGCTGCATTGAGCGTGCAAATTGCGCGCACCTCCTCCAGGCTGCCCTTATCTGTCCCAGCGCGCGCGTCGCGGAGCAAGCCCGTGCTTTGGGTTTTATCTATACCAGCAGTGCTCAGAATGCCGGAGACAGCGCTATGCTAGAGGCACTGCTCAGGGCGCTAAACTGAATTGCTCTCGAATTTGCTGCCCTATTGGGTTAAAAATCTCAAAACGACGCCACCGGCGCTATTATGGTCGGTGCCACTCGCTATAATTCGACGACAATTACCAGCTGCGCCCCAAGCCCATGACCAACGAAAAACCCAAGGACAATCCTTCCACCCCGGCTAACGAACTCACTTCCGATGCACTGGACAAGGGGGGGAGCAAGAGTAATTTTGCCAAAGCAGCAGAAGGCAAAACTGATAAGGCCGCTAAAAATGTGATGCCTAAAAAGGGCGGTGGGCATTGGTGGTGGCTGGTCTTTATTCTGCTGCTTATCGCTTTGATCGCTTTTGCCTGGTACAGCTGGCCCCAACTGCGCAACCGCATCGCACAGCTGGACTTTTTCCCTGCCAAACAAACTGTGTCCACACAGAAAGCCGAATCACAAGGTGAAGTCACATCGCCAAATATTTCTACCGGGCCTGATACTTCCAGCCAAGCCCGCGAAGGGATAACTTCTACTGCACCCGCTGCACAATCTACTGCCGAACCTCCTTCCATAGAAGCCCAGCAGGCAGAAGCGCCGAGCGTCTCCCCACAGAACCAGCAGCTTGATCAACTTCAACAGACAGATACTGAGTTGCGCAATCAAATACAATCGCAAACGCGTACTATTTTGCAGCTACAGCAACAGCTAGCGGCTCTTCAGCGCAGCCTCACCGCCCAGGGCAACCGGCTCAGTGAGCTGGGTAATGTGAGCCGGGAGGACTGGCAACTGGCCGAGGCCGACTACCTATTGCGAATGGCCAATCAGCGGCTGATGCTTGAAGACAATAGCCGCGCCGCTCTGGGCCTTGTTGAAAAGGTCGACACCATTTTGCGCCAGGTTAATCTCCCGGATCTCTACGGAGTGCGCCAACAGTTGGCACGGGATATCACCGCTTTGAAACTCGTGGAAAATATCGATCGAGAAGGCCTCTATTTACGCCTGCGCGCCCTGGAAGAGCAGTTGATCCGCGCCTCTATACAGCCGCAATTCGATATGACCCAAACTCCAAGGGAGGTGGCAAAAGCAGAGCCCACGCAGGATAACCAATCCGCATGGGAGCGCAGCTGGCAAAATTTTACCAACTTCCTACGCGACTCTGTTCGCCCCATCGATGGCGATATCAACCCGGTAATGCTCTCCCCTCAAAGCGAGGCACGCTTTCGCCAAACCCTGCGTTTAAATATGGAGCAGGCACAACTGGCTCTATTGCGCGGCGATAGCACCGTTTACAAGGACGCTCTTGATAGCGCCCGCAAGCTGCTTCTGACTTATGGCACAGCCAATTCCCAGCGCAACACACTCGCGCAACAACTGGCAGAACTCAGCAAACAGCCCATTCAGGCGCAAATGCCAGACCTGAATGCCTCACAGGTGGCTCTCTACAATTACATTGAGCGGCTGCACAAAACGTCAGGGTATGGCACCGGCACCACCGAGGAGGTCAGCCAGTGAGAAAGGTCCTTTTTGCTGCTGTCGCCCTATTACTTCTCGGCGCCTTACTGCCGCAGATAAATCAGAATTACCCCGGGTATTTGGTAATCGGCTTCGGTGGCGAACTCAACAAAGGCTATGAGATGAATCTCTGGTTCGCCATAGTCGCGCTAGTTGCCCTTTTGCTCGCCCTGTTTCTTCTCACCTGGATAAGCCGCAGTCTCTTTCGCGCTGTGCGCGGCAGCGTCGATCGCCTGCGCTTTGGCCGCCAGCGGGTCGCCCGCAGACGTCTCACTAGTGGCCTGGTGGAGTTTATGGAGGGCAACTGGTCACGTGCCCGACGACAACTTTTAAAAAGTGCGCCGCGCTCCGAGGCGCCACTGATTAATTACCTGGCTGCCGCGCGCAGCGCTCATGAGCTTGGATTTCGCGAAGAAGCCAATGAGTTGCTGGCAAAAGCCGAAGCCTGTGGCGATGACACTGGCTTGGCAGTGGCTTTGAGCCAGGCCCGTATGCAGCTACAGGATAAACACTACGAACAGTGTATCGCCAGCCTCAAGCGAGCCAAGCAATTAGAACCTAAGCACCCGGCTCTGCTACAGATGCTCAAGCAGGCCTATTACGCTTTGGGGGACTGGAGCAACCTGAGAGAACTTCTCCCTGAATTAGAAAAACACGCCAATATGTCCGAAGAAGACCGACAAAAACTAGAGCGGGAAGTCTACGAACATCAACTCATCGAAGCCGCAAACCGAAACGACAGAGAGAAACTACATGACATCTGGCACGGCTTGAATGGCCGCTGGCAACGCAACGTAGAGCTTCGCAGTCTCTTTGCCCGTCTGCTGCACCAAAGCGGTGATGACAGCGCCGCGGAAAAACACCTGCGTTGGCTACTAAACCGAGAGTGGGCTCCCAAGCTGGCCGATCTATACGGCCGCCTTACCGGTGCCGACGCAGCGGCTCAGCTCTCTGCTGCAGAGGGCTGGCTCAAGGAATATGGTGAGAGTGCCGACCTACTCACCTGTCTCGGGCGCCTGAGCTTACGCAACGAACTGTGGGGAAAGGCACAACAGTATTTTGAGAAGAGCCTGTTGTTACGTCAGGACCCCGCAACCTCTGCAGAACTGGCACGGCTATTTAAAGCACTCGGCGAGAAGGACAAAGCCTCGCGCTTGTTTGAGGAAGGGCTGATGCAAGCTGTTCCAAACTTACCTCCTGTATCCATGCCCAGTCAGGACAAACCCCTGCTCGGGGTACACGCCTAACCGTTTCTCCAAGGGTCCAGATAATCTGGGCCCTTTTCCTGTTATACTATTTGCCCCATAGTAAGCCTCCGCATCCTTTTTGAGGCTTGCTCCATGACACCGTCACAGCAATATCTCTCATCCTTCGCTATTTTATTTTCCATTCTCTTATCACAGGTGACGCTGGCTGCTGACAACCCAATCCAGCCACAAGATAAGCTGCTGAGTGACTACGAGTACCCCTATCCGGTTAAGACTCTAGAGCTATCCAAATTAAGCCAGCCTGTGGCCATGGCCTATATGGATATTTCTGCGAACAAGCTTGTACCCACTAAGGGAACAGTACTGCTTCTGCACGGTAAAAATTTTTCCGGCGCCTACTGGAAAGATAGTATCGCCGCGCTCACAGAACAGGGCTACCGTGTTATTGCTCCAGACCAAATTGGCTTCGGAAAGTCCAGTAAGCCATTGATGCAATACAACCTGCACGGTATGGCTACAGATACCAAATTTCTGCTCGACAAACTCAAAGTGGATCAGGTTTCTGTCGTTGGTCACTCCATGGGAGGCATGCTGGCTACACGCTTTTCTTTAATGTACCCGGAGATGGTGAGAAAGCTCGCCTTGGTAAACCCAATTGGCTTGGAGGACTGGAAGCGCGTCGTACCATACGAACCCCTGGAACAAGCCATCCTTAGAGAGCAGGCACAAACACCCGAAGGGATTAAGAGCTATATGTCCAGGGTCTATTTTGATGGGAAATGGAGAAAGTCCTACGATTCCCTGCTCGATATTCAGGCCGGATGGTCACTGGGCCCTGATTCTAAGCATATAGCCAAGATTGATGCCCTCACTTCAGAAATGGTTTTCACACAGCCGGTTATCTATGAATTCGCAGATCTCACTGTGCCTACCTTACTGATTATCGGTACCCGGGATCGCACCGCGATTGGCCGCGCCCGCGCTGCCGAACCCATTAAAAAGACTCTGGGGCGTTATGACCTATTGGGTAAAAAAGCGGCTGCCATTATTCCAGATGCGAAGTTAACCGAACTTGATGGGGTCGGGCACATACCGCAGTTCGAGGCCTTCAATGATTATTTCGAACCCCTGAGCCAGTTCCTTAATGAGGAGTCTCAGCAGGATTCCGATTGAAAAATCCCTTTCAACCTAAATCAGCCCCACTTGACTGAAATAGCCTCAATGGAAAAATAAAAGCTTTCCAGACAGCAATAAAATTCTCTAGCTTGGGGATTTTCACTAAATCTATATCGTAAAGCAGCGATGCTTCTGTTTACCTTTACACCAGAAAAAAAGAAAAATTTATAAAACAGCGCCACTTAAAGGGAGATCTAACTTGGATCAGGAACAGAAGGCATCCGTAAAAAAGCTATTTGAAAGCTACCTGACCAAGCTGAATAAGAAAAAAATTGCCCGAAGCTATTAGATATTTGCGAACATACCAGCAAAAAGAAGCATCGCTAGGAAAGTAATTATTCCCTGCAGAATCGCAATAATTATTGCTTTCAAAAATCCAGTACCCAATACCAACATATAGGCAATAGCCGCCAGTGGAATAGTCAAGAGAACCCCGGCGCTGTCACTCACACCGGGCAACATGCCGCCCACTATTCTCTGTACAATTAATGCCAACAATAAAGCAAAAAGACAGTGGAAAACTCCTGTATTTCTCGCCCCCATCATGGCAGCAGCCATTTTTAATGGCAGGACTAAGACTGCCACCATAATGATTACAAAAAGAATCAATTCCATTTATCACCCCTCCCTCATATTGTAATTATTTGCCCTAATCCCCAGGACCATCATGATGTAATTTGTTTATCGACCACTAAAAGCCAGACAAGAATGTCATCAAATGTTAAATATATTGGTCGACAGCATAATTAACATGCAATATAGCATCGAAGTATAGAAGAGATTACATCATACTACCTAAGTCACATTTGGTTGAATTAGACGCACAAAAAAAGCTGGCAGAAGAATCACTACCAGCTTTATTGCAAGAAAGAGTGATATACAGAATTGATTGATTTGACAGTTTACTTACGTACTAGACGCATACTCGAAGGCTTTAGAGCTCCATTTTCCATATAGCTCTCTGTACGGATGATCCCTTCACTCTCCAACCACTCAAAGCCCAAACTATGTTGGTGATTGGCTTCTAAATCCAAAAGATTGGTAGCATCTTTAAAAGAAAACACCAGCTGCCCTCTTTCACCACCTGCACTAAGCTGCAAACGGGGCTGATTTCCTTGAGGGCAATAGTGGGTTGCCAATAAATTGCCATTATCCATATGATAGATAGTGAGCGAATGAGATTTACCCTTATACAGCCAATTCTCTACCAAAACAGAGGCTCCGGCAGTCTGGGAAAATTTAATATAAAAATCCCCCCCTGTATCGCCTTCCTTTTTCCAATCTCCATTAAGTGATTTTATTCGCTCGAAAGCTTCCTTACTCTTCAGGTTAGTCTCTCCTGCATTCACCATAAGTGGAAAACAACACAGGGCGACTGAAAGAATTTTAATTATATCCTCTTTGGCTCTAATCATAATTGGTACTCCTTTTCCTATAGTGAGAGAGCTCAACCCAATGATACCCATTGGAACTTCCTCAATCACCGAAAAAACCTATTAATGGATTTTCAGAAATTTCAGATACAACCTTAATCACTTTATCTTATTTATGATTATTATATTTGCACTAAGCGTCTGGCAATATGCCTCATCGCCTCGGCTGACTTACTATCCATACCACGGTTCATTAGTATAATAAAGCCATCCTTACGGTCTGGGTCAAAATACATAGCAGTAAAAACCCCCAGATCTGACCCCATATGCCCCACAAGTCCATCGCGATCTCTCCAAAAAAAGCGTTGCGAATCAGAAACCGATTTGGGCAACTGCAAACGAAACATTTCTTCATACATGGCATCAGACAAGAGTTTCGCCCCTGATTTATCCCGGTTATGAAGGACTGCCAGTAGGAAATCACTAAGGTCTGCAATACTTACGCGAACACCACCATCCGGATACTGTGGATTACCATTGTGAGGATATGGATGAAATTTTTTATATTCGAAAGGTGGCTTAATAAACTCTCCCACAAAATAATTTATTTTGCTTGATTCATCATCAGTGCACAGGCCGACAAATGGTACACATTGCTCTACTTTATAAGGTACAGCTATAGAATTCAGATCCATCCCATTAAGTTTCCAGCTTGCACTTTCCATTTCCAGACGGTGAAAAAGGGTATCCTTGCTATAGTCAGCGAGGGTTTGGCCTATTGCAGACTCCACTAGAAGGCCCGCCAAACCTGCAGATAAATTGCTGTATTGCCGTCTTTTCCCCGGCATAGATTTCAGATAATGGTCTCCATTATTGTACAGACTACCATCCTTAGTAAGGAGAGAACGGAGGTGTTGCTCAAGGCTAATTTCTGGGTCGCGGTTTTCAGAGTAAGTGGCATAGTCATAGTAATCCGCAATACCTGCAGTGTGACTTGCCAGATTTCTTAAAGTAATTTTTTCACCCCTTATATGTGGATTATCCACCTTAAATGGTAAATAGGTATTGATATCCCGATCGAGCTCCAAATTTCCATTATCGACCAATTGCAATAACGTTACGCCCATAATAGGTTTGCTAATTGATGCGATATTAAAAGGAGTATTCTGGGTAACTGCCTCACCAGATTCCACATCCGCCATTCCGTAGACTTGCTGAAAAACAAGCTTACCGTCTTTTACTCTTGAAACGGCCATACCAGGAATAGCCGCCTCTTTCATAATTGTGGGCAGAAATTCTTCAATATTGGTAATCTCGGCGCTTCTCTCCTGCTGGCTTGGCAATATAGCCCAAAATCCGAAAACGCCAACAATCATTAAGCTGACAGCATAAAGTACTCTCATTTAAATATTCCCCACAATTAATCAAAGACGGCCATAACGCTGATACCGAGATTTGACGTTATCAGCTTTATCTATAGATGCGGGAATTTGGAAAAATGGTTAAATGCTAAGAAATTAGCAACTAGAGCGCCTCTTGGGACGCTCTATGGAAGAATAACTAAAATAAAGAGAGCAGCAATTATTCAAAACCTAGCTTGGACCAGATTTCATCGACCCTCTGGACCACCTGTGGATCTTTCTCGATAGGATTACCCCACTCTCTGTTGGTTTCTCCCTGCCATTTATTAGTAGCATCAAAACCAATCTTCGAACCCAAGCCAGAAATTGGCGAGGCAAAATCCAGATAATCAATCGGGGTGTTTTCCACCATCACCGTATCACGCGCGGGGTCCATGCGGGTTGTCATAGCCCAAATTACATCTTTCCAATCTCTTGCATTTACATCATCATCAGTAACGATAACAAACTTGGTATACATAAACTGGCGCAGGAAAGACCAGACTCCCATCATCACCCTTTTGGCATGGCCGGGATACTGCTTTTTCATAGTTACTACAGCTAGCCGATAGGAGCAGCCTTCAGGTGGCAGGTAAAAATCGACAATTTCAGGAAATTGTTTCTGTAAAATAGGCACAAATACTTCATTGAGTGCCTCGCCAAGGATCGCGGGTTCATCCGGCGGACGGCCAGTGTAAGTACTGTGATATATGGGTTTTTTCCGGTGGGTAATTTTCTCCACGGTAAACACCGGGAAACGATCCACCTCATTGTAATAGCCTGTATGATCCCCATAGGGGCCTTCATCGGCCATGTCATCGGGGTAGATAAAACCTTCCAACACATATTCGGCACTGGCGGGAACCTGCAGATCACTGAGCAATGCACCAGTCACTTCGGTTTTATCTCCACGCAATAGCCCGGCAAAGGCGTATTCCGACAGACTATCCGGTACTGGGGTCACTGCTCCCAGTATTGTGGCCGGATCTGCACCAAGTGCTACAGCTACAGGATAGGGCTCCCCAGGGTGCTTCCGGCACCAATCACGGTAATCCAGCGCACCTCCCCGGTGGCTGAGCCAACGCATAATCAGTCGGTTTTTACCGATTAACTGCATGCGATAAATACCCAGGTTTTGGCGCTTCTTCTCTGGCCCACGAGTGATCACCAATGGCCAGGTTACCAATGGAGCCGCATCTCCCGGCCAGCAGGTCTGAATTGGCAATTTGGTGAGGTCTAAGTGAGCTTTATCTACTACCACCTGCTGACAGGCTGCTCCCTTGACCACCTTCGGCCCCATATTGAGCACTTGCTTGAAAACCGGCAATTTTTCCCAGGCATCGCGCAAATTCTCAGGCGGTTGAGGTTCCTTGAGAAAGGCGAGTAATTCACCCACCTCACGTAGGTCATCAATGCTCTCACGCCCCATCCCAAGCGCTACTCGCTCAGTGGTGCCAAACAGATTGGCGAGCACCGGAGTATCAAAACCGATAGGATTTTCAAAAAGTAATGCAGGACCTCCCGAGCGCAGAACGCGATCAGAGATTTCTGTCATTTCCAGATTGGGGTCTACAGGGAATTTAATCCGTTTGAGCTGGCCACGCTTTTCCAACAATTGGATAAAATCACGCAGGTCTTTGTATTTCATGGGCTGCCGGTCAAGAAGAAAAATCCAGCGAGCAGTGTAAAACAGAAATTACAAAATAGGGAACAGCCCCCAGGATAGGGTGCCAATTGAGAAAAGGAAGAAACGACCCGCAAACAAAATGCTGCGGGTCGCAAAAAACTTAAGCTAGCCGTAGCTTAGAAGCGAGGGCGACGCGGACGATCTTCGCGAGGCTTAGCTTCGTTCACGCGGATGTTACGGCCAGACAGAGGCTGGTCGTTCATCTCTTCGATCGCTTTGCGCGCTTCGTCGTCGTTAGGCATTTCTACGAAACCGAAGCCCTTAGAGCGGCCAGTCTCACGGTCAGTAATAACAGTAGCCCGAGAGATTTCTCCGAATGCGCCGAAAGCTTCGTGCAGGTCGTCAGAGGTTACCGCGTAGGCCAGATTTCCAATATAGATATTCACAAAAGGTTCTCACTAGATGTGTGGGCTGTCGTGCAGTCACAAATGAATAACCAGCTCCACCAGATTATCCATTTGAGATTGGCCCTTTGCGGGGTTATCCCTGGGCCAATTCGGTCGGGCGCCAAACTATAAATTTCATACCCAGCGCCACGATGTGGAACTTTATATGCCTTATAGCTCGCCTTTTCAACATTAATTCGCGCAAATAATCACTTTGTGCAAACCAGAATATAAAAGGCGCCGATATGGGCGCCTTTTATATAAAAAAATTATTTCCGTTTCATGGACAGGAAGAATTCGTCATTTGTCTTGAAGTCTTTCAGCTTGTCCACCAGGAATTCAGTTGAGGCTACATCTTCCATATCATGTAGTAACTTGCGCAGGATCCATACCCGCTGCAGCTCGCCCTCAGGCATCAGCAGCTCTTCTCGACGTGTTCCCGAGCGTCGAACATTAATTGCCGGATAAACACGTTTTTCCGCGATCTTACGATCCAACTGCAACTCCATATTACCCGTGCCTTTAAACTCCTCGAAAATCACCTCGTCCATCTTCGAGCCAGTATCAATCAGTGCAGTAGCAATAATAGACAGACTTCCGCCTTCTTCAATATTCCGTGCGGCGCCGAAGAAACGCTTAGGTCTCTCGAGGGCGTGGGCATCCACACCACCAGTCAATACCTTACCGGAACTGGGTACCGTGGTGTTATAGGCACGCGCCAGACGGGTAATAGAGTCCAACAGGATGACCACGTCTTTCTTGTGCTCTACCAGGCGCTTGGCCTTTTCGATAACCATCTCGGCAACCTGTACGTGACGTGCCGGAGGCTCATCAAATGTAGAGGCAACCACTTCTCCGCGCACCGAGCGCTGCATTTCGGTAACTTCTTCCGGGCGCTCATCGATCAGCAGGACAATAAGGTGGCACTCCGGATTGTTGCGCGTGATAGCCTGAGCCATATTCTGCAACATAATCGTTTTACCGGCTTTTGGCGGCGCCACGATCAAACCCCTCTGGCCCTTACCAATCGGCGCAACCAGATCAATAATGCGGCCAATCAGGTCTTCGGAAGAGCCATTTCCACATTCCAGGGTTAAGCGATCGTTGGGGAAAAGCGGGGTGAGGTTTTCAAAAAGAATCTTATTGCGGGCATTTTCCGGTTTATCGAAATTAATTTCGTTAACCTTTAATAGAGCGAAATATCTCTCACCCTCTTTTGGTGGGCGAATTTTTCCGGAAATTGAGTCACCCGTGCGCAAATTAAATCGACGAATTTGGCTGGGGGAAACATAGATATCATCCGGACCCGCGAGATAGGAGGAATCAGCGGAACGCAAAAATCCAAAACCATCCTGAAGGATTTCCAGTACGCCATCACCGTAAATATCTTCACCGCTTTTGGCGTGGCGTTTGAGAATATTAAAAATAATATCCTGTTTACGCGACCGGGCCAGGTTTTCCAGGCCCATGCCTTTGGCTATTTCAATCAACTCTTCAATGGGTTTGGTTTTTAATTCGGAGAGATTCATACCAATTGCTTATTAAGGTTTCTGTTGTCATTGGCGCGGACACGCCGGAAATAATTTGAGGAGGGGTTTGAAAATCAGAGATTTGCTCGTTTATTTGCCCGGTACTCCAGGACTCCATGCCTTTCAAAAGCGTAATACTCATTGGCTTTAGCTTTCCAACACTAAACGTTATAGGGAAAGCCGTCTCAATTAAGCTCAATTCGAGGAATAAATACGCCGGGAATAGTCAGGGACCTATGGGGGGGCGTTTTCTTCAGCTGGTCGTCACTGGATTCACAGCTGACTGAACTATTACAGAATTACAGCCAGTATAACGGGTGTTTCCCATCCTGCAAAGAAATTTGCCTTCTTTGCAGGATGAATTAACCGGGATTAAAGCTGGCTATCGATAAACTCGGTCAACTGGGCTCGAGACAGGGCGCCAACCTTAGTGCCTTCCACATTGCCACCTTTAAACAGCAGCAGGGTAGGAATACCGCGTACGTTGTACTTTGCCGGGGTTTCTTTGTTGGCATCCACGTCAACTTTGACGATTTTCAATTTTTCGCCATAGTGACCAGAGAGGTCTTCCAGGACCGGAGCGATCATTTTGCACGGACCGCACCATTGCGCCCAGAAGTCCACCAGCACCGGACCTTCAGCCTTGAGAACCTCGGCTTCAAACTCAGCGTCGGTTACGTTGATGATTGCGTGCTCGCTCATAATGCTTTCCTGTTCTTTAGTTACTCGATGCGGGGACACCGCAGGCGCATCATCTCACGATGCCGGCTGTGGTAATACAGCTGTACTGCGCCGATCAGCCCAGAGTTTGGGGCATTAATTCCGTTTTCAAGCCCTGCTCAGATATCAGGCCTGCTCCAAAAACCGCTGAAGAATCTCATCAAGATAGTCAAAGCCAAAGGCACTGGCAGCAATACGGCGCTCCAGCGGCTGTACCAGATCCATAGCCATCAGCCCCGGCCAATGTCGCTGCAGAGCCTCCAATGATAGGCCGGTATAGCGCTCAAAAGTATCTACCGGTACACCCTCGACCAGGCGCAGGGCGTTCATCAAGAACTCAAGGGGCAAATCGCTGAACTCTATTGAATCAATATGGGGCTCAGCCAGTGCGCGCTGCAACAACTCCCCTCCCCGGGGTGCAATGGATAGGTAGTCTCTTGGAGTTCGCGTACGGCGACTGCGCAATATCTTCCCCTCTGCGGGCAAGCTGACCTTGCCATGGGCTCCGGCACCAATGCCCAGGTAATCGCCAAAGCCCCAATAGTTGAGGTTGTGGCGCGACTCCAGTCCCCTGCCACTGTAGGCGGACACCTCGTAGCGAAAGTATCCCTCCGAGGCAAGGAACTCGCGCCCGTGGCTCTGCATACTGGCGATCAGCTGTGACCCCGGTGTCGAGGGGGGAGCGCTGTAGAACGCTGTATTGGGTTCAATGGTTAATTGGTACCAGGAGATATGTTCAGGCGCCAGGGAGACAGCGCGCTGCAGGTCTTCCAGAGCCTCAGCCTCTGTCTGTCCAGGCAGGCCATGCATCAGATCGAGATTGATATTATCGAAGCCGGCCTTCCGCGCCATCCCTAGGGCCTCACTGGCCTCTTCACCGCTGTGGATACGGCCCAGATTGTGCAACTGGCTACTGCTAAAACTCTGCACGCCAATCGAGAGTCTATTAACCCCTGCGGCCCGATAGCCGGTGAATTTAGCTTGCTCGAAAGTACCCGGATTGGCTTCCAAAGTTATTTCAATATTCTCACTGAAGCCAACCAGCTCCTCAGCCATTATCAGGATCTGGCCGATTGCTTCGGGAGAAAACAGGCTCGGGGTACCACCACCAAAGAAAATCGAGCGCAGCTTGCGTCCCTGCACCCAAGGCAGCTGGCTGATCAAATCACGGCGCAGTTGCGCCACATAGTCCGCCTGTGGGAGAGCATACTCCGTATCCGTATGATCTCTGCTCGCCTGGTGGGAGTTGAAATCACAGTAGGGACATTTGCGCACACACCACGGGATATGTACGTAAAGGCTAAGCGGCGGTAACTGCAAACTATGGTTTCTATCCTGCAAGATCGGCACCCAGCATAGTTTCCTGCCACATCGTTTCAAATGCCACCACTGCCTGGGCGCGGTGGCTAATGCGGTTTTTCAGCTCTCTCGGCATCTGCGCAGAGGTCATCCCTTCCGCATCCACAAAGAACAGGGGGTCGTAGCCAAAGCCCTGCTCACCGGCAGGCTCATTGAGTATACGGCCGCGCCACTGGGCACTACATACTAGGGGGACCGGGTCATCAAAACTGCGTACAAAGGCTAGTGCACAATGAAAACTGGCACCACGACGCACCTCTTCGATCCCTTGCAAGGCCTCAAGCAGCTTGCTGTTATTGCGTGCATCTGTAGCACCTTCGCCGGAATATCGCGCCGAATAGATTCCCGGCGCACCACCGAGCACATCCACTGCCAACCCAGAGTCATCGGCTAGCGCCGGGAGGCCGCTAATGCGGCTGGCGTGACGTGCTTTGATCAGGGCATTTTCAATAAAGCTGAGCCCGGTCTCCTCTGCATCACTCACACCGAATTCAGACTGTGGCAGAACCTCAATGTCCCAGCTGTTGAAGAGTTGGGAAAATTCTCGCAATTTGCCGGCGTTACCGCTGGCCAAAACAATTCTTTTTAACATGCTGTATCAAATAAAAAACGGGCTCTGGGCCCGCAAAGGATTCAGTTTAATTGAGATGTCTTTCTGTGATCACACAGCTTATTGCAGCCGTATAAACAGAGAGAATCGCTCACCCAGGTCATTCACCATTGCCGCTAGAGCTTGCGACGGAAGGAAATTGTCTGTTTCTTGCCATTGGGCAGGGTCACATCCACATTGAAGGTGAGAGTTTCCTCTTTTTCAAAGCGCAAGGGTGCCAAATAGTAAACCGCATCGCCTTCCCGAATTTCTTTAAACTTCAGCGGTCGCGACTGCTGAATCAGGTTTGTCGCATTGCCAGACATCTCCGCACTAAGGCCCTTGGTACCACCATCTTTTTTCACCACAGAGACATTCACGTAGGCGCGGTCTTTAGCCCTCACCAGTTGGTACTGTTGGGCGATGTCCGGCTGGATAAAGTCACTGTTGAACACCGAGAAAATCACCCGGTAATCTCCGAAGTCCTCGTAATTCTTAATAACACGGGCCTGTTGTGCCATGGCACTAGCGGTCAGGAAGAGCAGCGTAAGAGCGGCAGCGACATTAAAGATGCGGTTCACGGGTCACCTCCAATTGTTATGAGCGCCCTTTCAACTGAATAACCGGGCAGACCCGGCGGTTTGGCCAGAGCGATAATCACCCATATCAGCAGTTTGCCCCAGAGACCAGGAACAAAAACTTGGCGCAGATATTAGTTTAGCGAGTCAGGTGGTATATCGCGGTCTCACCGAATAAATTTGGCAAAAAGTCTTTAAAGACCACCCCTAATTTCGACTCAGATACTACCTGGCGGTGCAAAATAGTCCAATCGTTCTGCCCGCACAGCACCTCGAAGTCTCGAAAAGTACAAAAATGAATATTGGGTGTGTCATACCATTCAAATGGTAATAAATCGGAAACCGGCATACGCCCAGAAAAAGCCAGGTGCCAGCGGGCCTTCCACTGGCCAAAGTTGGGGAAGGTGATAATACAGTCGCGCCCAACTCGTAACATTTCACCCACCACCAGATGCGGGTGCCTCAAGGTTTGCAGGGCCTGGGTCATTACCACGGTATCGAAACTGGCATCGGCGAAATTGGTAAGCCCCGCATCGAGGTTTTGCTCGACGACATTGACCCCACGCTGCACACAACGGTGTATCTGCTGCGCATCTATTTCCAGTCCGTAACCAACAACGTCTTTGTTCTTCTGCAACTGTTCCAGCAGTTCACCATCACCACAGCCCAGATCGAGTACTCGGCTTGCGGGTGCTATCCATTCCTGGATTACATTGAGATCTATACGCATGCGGGCTGCCCTGCTTTGTGCTCCAGCGCTACACGCTGCATGTAGGCACGAAAGACGTCCTCGTAGCGCTTATTTGGCAACAGGAAGGCATCGTGTCCCATGGCGGACTCTATTTCTGCATAACTCACCGCCCGATTGGCGTGCATCAACGCATCGGCGATTTCCCGCGAGCGGCTGGGGGCGAAGCGCCAGTCCGAAGTGAAGGAGATCAACAGAAAGCGGCAACGCGCATGGGCAAAAGCCGCTACTGGGTCGTCGTTGTACTCTCGTGCGAGATCAAAAATATCCAGCGCTCGTGTCATAAGAATGTAGGTATTTGGATCGAAACTGCTGGAAAAGCTATCACCCTGGTAGCGCAAATAACTCTGAATCTGGAACTCCACCTCTTCGTCAACGCCCTGCTGGAAGCTGCCGGAACGCAGTTCACGACCAAATTTATGCGCCAAACCATCATCGGAAAGATAGGTAATGTGGCCAATCATGCGCGCGACAGCCAAACCTCCACGTGGCAGTTTCCCCTCCTCCAGATAGCGCCCTGCACAGAAATCCGGATCCGAGGTTATCGCCTGACGTGCGGTCTCATTGAAAGCAATATTCTGCGCCGAGAGTTTCATCGCCGAAGCAATCACCACGCAATGGCGCAAACGTTCTGGGTACTCCAGAGACCAACGCATGGCCTGCATTCCCCCCAGGCTGCCACCAATCACTGTGGCCCACTGCTCTATGCCAAGAATATCTGCCAAGCGCGCCTGGCTGTGTACCCAGTCGCGCACCCGCAAGGAGGGAAAATCCGGGCCCCAGGGTTTACCCGTGGCGGGATTGATAGAGACGGGCCCGGTAGAACCATGGCAGCCGCCCAAGTTATTGACCGCCACCACAAAAAACCTATTGGTATCGATGGGCTTGCCGGGACCGATATAGTGGTCCCACCACCCTGGGCGCTTGTCCTCGGGGCTGTGTCTGCCCGCAGCATGGTGGTGACCGGATAGCGCATGGCAAATCAACACCGCATTACTTTTATCGGCATTCATTTCGCCATAGGTTTCATAGACTAGGGTGTAGTCCTGTAAAACACGCCCGCAGGCCAACTGCAGAGGTTCACAAAACTTGTGGCTCTTTGCTGTTACAAGACCTACAGAGCCATGATCTGCTGTACTGGGTGCCTCGCAGGAGGGACTGGAGTTTTCCGTGGACAAAGTAATTATATCTGTCGGGTTATTTGGCGGTTGGTTATTGTCACTGCAGCAAGTGTACGGGAGTGCTGCAACTTATGACAATTAGCAACCGCCGGCGAGTGTGTTAAGTCGTCAGAGCTGGTTTCAGTGGGGTGACATTGTGCGCGCGCGGCGCTGGCGCCAAAGGCTGTGGTGCCGAAGTACTGTGGCGCAGTAAGTCCTCCAGGGCCGACAGGGCCCGATCATTGCGCAGTACTTCATCCTCTAGGGTACGCAAATCGGTGTGCCGACTTCGGGTTTTCTGCTTCAGCTCGGTCAATTTGATCAAGTGCCGATTCAAAAGATGTTTTTGGTATTGTGTATGTTGCTTGAGTGGTTCCAGAGCCTGCTCAAGCCAGTTTTCTGCCGCGGCACCCATTTCGCTATAAAGGCGCCCTACCTCACTGGCCAGGGTCGTAACAAAACGCTCGCTCAAACGGTTGCGCCGCGCCAGTAAAAGCTGTGGGGAGCGTCGCAGCTGGGCCGCCTGGCGGTGTAGGCCGCGCAGGGTGATACGGAATTGGCGAATGGTGAAGTACTGTTCGGCACTGTCCACCTTCTTCAGGCTGGAACGCTCAAAAATCGCATCCAACAGCCGATTCCCCTGATCCACTTCCCGCTCTAAGGTGGCTAACTGGCAATCGACTCCCTCCATAAAGGTATCGATGGCCTTGGCAAGTCCCATGGGTGTCCAACGCTTATGCAGCGCCTTACTGGTTTCATCTACCAACCGTTGCAGCTGCTGTATGGTAATAGGCGCGAGTAGGGCCGTACTCTGCCGCATTAGCATGCGCTGGCTGGACTTCAGGGTGAGTAACTCCTGATGGCAGAGCTTATGTTGCTCACGCACTGTCTGCTGCAACTGGCCCAACTCGGTCAGTTGCTCCTCAGTGCTGGCACTATTGCGCTGCAAATGCATCAGCGCGGCACGGCCGCTGTTGAGCCTGCGCTTGAGCAGATCGCGGGTATCCGCCATCAACGTCAGAGCCTGGTGCAGAGAGCGGTGTTCCGCCACTTTTTGGCGGTGCTCCAGCAAACGTTGAACCAACAGCTTTTCAAAATCGGTAAAACAGCTGTTGCGCAAAAGTTCGGCATCCTGCTGTTGACGCGCCAACAGGGCCATTTTTGCCGAGACTCCGGTGACACTCTCCTGTGGCAGGGACAGTAATTTTGCGACCTGAGAACGCATGCGCCGCAGCAGTTGCTGCGCATCTTCATCTGGATCATCCCAAAGAACATCCACTTTATTCAGCAACGCCATAACTGGAGTGCCGCGATGTTCACGCAGAGGGGCCAGATGGGTCTCCCACATATTCATATCAGTGCCACTGACACCGGCATCGGCGGCCAGCAGAAATGCGACGGCCTGGGCGCCAGGCAGTGTGCTCAGAGTCAGTTCCGGCTCATTGCCCAGAGCGTTGAGTCCCGGTGTGTCAATAATCCGCAGGCCTTGATCTAACAGTGGATGTGGCAGGCATATCAGCGCATAACGCCAAGCGGGAATTTCCACCAAATTGCCTTTGTCGTCCAGGTGGCGGCGATCGAAGCCATAACGCGCAGCCTCCTCCGGCAACACCGATTTGGTGGCGGCCACTTTGAGCAGAGCTTCGCGGGTCGCATCGGGATTATTCGCGTCGAACTCGTGCGTGACCCACTTCTGTGGAATTCGCCGGAAGCTCTCGAGGCTGGTATTGGTCGCCAGGGTCTCAATGGGCAACAGGCGCAGGCTGGCGCGCTCTCCGCCATCGCTAAAGATCTCCGTTGGGCACATGGTGGTGCGGCCGGGTTTGGAGGGTAGCAGCCGCTGACCGTAGGTCTGTGCCAAGAGGGCATTGATCAGCTCGGTTTTGCCACGGGAAAATTCTCCCACAAACACCAAGGTGAACTGATCATCGCTGAGAAGCGCACGGGCCTGCTGTACAACTTGGCAGGCGCCGGCAGAGTTGGGGAAATGCTGCTGTAACCACTGACTGAACTGGGCGAATTGTCGATCCAGATTCTTTTTCCAGCGATCGTATTCAGAGATATGTTGGCGTAGGAGTGCGTCTTCCATTTCACAGTATTCTTGTAATTTATACTCTGCGGGCTACCGACCCAAAGCACTCAAAGCTGAGTTGGTCCGGTAGCCGTTAGTATAAAAGTCTAACACCGCGCCAAATGCGATCCAGTGCGCGCGGTGGAAGAAAAGCGCACAGTAGTCAATTTAAAAACCGGGGATATGCCAGAAAAGACTGTAAACAAAGCGCGGCATATTGGCCATACTGGCAAAGCCTAATAGCAACTTATCCGCCACAGTAAGCAGAATAAACACGAAGATAGGGCTGATATCGATCACCCCCAAAGGAGGAATCAAGCGGCGTACCGGTGCGCAGAAGGGCTCTAGCAACTGGCGCAGTAGCATCAGTGCTGGGTGGCTGCTCTGCGGAGCGATCCAGCTGAACACAATAGAGATCAGCATTCCCACAAACACGACCGCAATCACGGTAGCGACACAGCCGATCAGAGACCACAGCAGTGCACTCAGGGGATTGAAAAGACCAAATCCGGCAAACGCACCGCAAACCAGTATCATCACTAGGCCCACCAGCAAAGCCAGCACTACCGAGGCCATATCCACGCCGAAGAGACCCGGCACCACCTTGCGCAGTGGCAGTAGTAGCGGATTGGTAACTTTAACGATGCCCTGAGAAATCGGGTTATAGAAGTCTGCCCGGGCCAACTGCAGCAAAAAACGCATCAATACCGCAAATAGGTAGAGGATACCCAGGGTAGCCACCAGGAAAACACCGATGTTGCTGAAGGTACTTGTCATTGAAAATCCCTAAAGAGTGATCAACTCGCGGCGCAGCCTGCACCATTTATTGTGTTGATAAGTTTATTGGTCCAGTTCGCGAGCCATCTCTGCAGCGCGCTCGGCGCAATCGCGCATGGCATCGGCCACCAACTGCGGCAGGCCGCCCTGCTCAAAGCGCTGCACAGCGCGCTCGGTGGTACCACCCGGCGACATCACATTGCGCTTCAACTGGGCTACATCTACATCACTGGTCATGGCCAGTTTGGCGGCGCCCAGGGCAGTTTGCAACACAAGGCGCTCGGCATCGGCGCGGGCAAAGCCACTGGCTGCGGAGGCGTCGATCATCGCCTCCATAAACTGAAAGAAGTACGCCGGCGCCGACCCTGCCACAGCGATCACTTGGTCGATGCCCTCTTCTTTATCCACCCATAGGGAGATACCTACTGCGTTGACTATGCGCGCAGTAATGGCGCGGTGCTCCGCAGTTACCGCCTCATCTGCAAACAACCCGGTCACCCCACTCTGCACTAGAGCCGGCGTATTGGGCATAGCGCGTACAATCGGCAGATGCTCCCCCAGCCAACGCTGGTAGGCGGCCAAGGGAATACCTGCGGCCAAAGTAATAATCAGCGGCTTGCGTCCTTTCAGGTGGGGGCGCAAATCCATGCACAGATCGCGCATCACCTGGGGTTTTACCGACAAAACGATAACATCGGCCCCATCGATTGCGACGATATTGTCACTGTGCACCACGGTATTGTGGCGCTTGGCAAACGCCTCAAGTTTGAGGGGATCACGCCCGGTAGCCACAATTCTATCGGCCGGGTATCCCGCCGCCAGCAGGCCACCGATTACCGCACCGGCCATATTTCCGGCACCGCCGATAAAAACAATTTTGGGATTTGTTGCAGTCACTTGGGTTACCTCGGCGAGCATTCGCCTCATTCTCTGTGAGTTTTACTGGCTGTTATACCCCGCAGGGATTCCGATAATATGTGGTCGCTCAATTCCAATAACAAGAGAAGCGCGCCCCAGCGCGCTAGCCAAGGAGAACACGATGTTGAAATGGCGCTATTTGGTGACCGCCGCAATACTCAGCGCGGCTGCTGTTGCCCATGGAGTGGAAACCCGCACCGAGAACAATGGCCAGCTGCAGTTACAGGACATTCCCCCAATTCCAGCGAGCCTGGTGGAAGAGCTCGACCGCTACCAGAATGTGCGCTCAGCCAGTTTTCGCGGCTGGGATATGCAAGGCAGCGGTATGTATATCAGTACCCGCTTTGGCGAAGTAAACCAGCTGCACAAGGTAGATCGCGCTGGAGGAGCCCGCCGCCAGCTGACTTTTTTTGACGAACCAATTGGGGAAGTACTTACCCGCCCCCAGCACCGACAGCTGGCCTACACCATGGACGCCGGCGGCAACGAATATGCGCAGATTTTCCTATTTGACAGTGCCAACGGTAAGAGCAAGATGCTCAGCGATGGCGAATCTCGCAATGGTGCCATTCTTTGGAATAAGCAGGGCTCGGCCCTGGCTTACCAAAGTACTCGCCGCGATGGTAGGGCCAACGATATCTGGCTGACTACGATTGGCGACAAGAAAAATGAAGATCGCCTGATACTAAAATCGGAGGATGGTAGCTGGTGGGGACCCAGTGACTTCTCTCAATCCGGCAGCCAGCTACTGGTTCTGCAATATGTTTCTTCCACCCGCTCTAAAGTTCACCTGTTGGACCTGGACAGCGGCGAAATAACATTGCTCTCCGGTAATGATGAAAAAGACTCTCGCAACTTTCCCGCCGGCTTTAGCTACGACGACCGCTCCATATACCTGGTTAGCGATAAAAATGGCGAGTTCACCCAACTGATCCGCAAAGATCTCGCCAGCGGCGATGAGAAAATTATTAGCGCCGATATTCCCTGGGATATCAGCAGCTTTGTCCTTAGTGAGGACGGCCGCCGCGGTGCTTTCGTGTCCAACGAGAACGGCATGTCGGCACTGTACCTGTACGATCCGCGCAATGATCGCTACCGCAAAGTCGACACACTACCTATTGGTGTAATCGGCGATATCGAGTTCAACCCCAGCGGAGACAAGTTAGCGTTATCACTGAACACCCCCAAAACCCCCACCGATACCTTTGTTTTGGATCTGGGCCGGCGCCCCCTATCCAGTGGCGATCTGAACCGCTGGACATTTAGTGAAGTGGGCGGCCTGGATACCGAACAATTTATCGAGCCCAAGCTGGTGCACTACCCCACTTTCGATAAAGTAGACGGAGAGCCACGCAAGATTCCCGCCTTCGTCTACAAGCCGCGCGATATAAAGGCGCCTGTGCCGGTCATTATTTCCATTCACGGCGGCCCCGAAGCTCAGTACCGCCCACTGTTTTCCAGCAAGTACCAACTGTGGTTGAAGAAATTGGGGGCTGCAGTGATCGCCCCTAATGTGCGCGGCTCCGCCGGCTACGGAAAAAGTTACCTGGCCATGGACAACGGCTACAAGCGTGAAGATTCGGTGAAAGACATTGGCGCGCTATTAGACTGGATCGCCACCCAGCCGGACCTGGATGCCAAGCGGGTTGCCGTCTTCGGTGGTAGCTACGGCGGCTATATGGTACTGGCCAGCAGCGTTCACTATTCGGATCGTTTAAAAGCGGCTGTGGATATTGTCGGTATCTCCAATTTTGTCACCTTTCTCACCAATACCAAGAGTTATCGCCGGGACCTGCGCCGTGTGGAATACGGTGACGAGCGCGACCCGCAAATGCGCGAATTCCTGGAAGGTATCAGCCCTAACAACCATGTGGAGAAAATCCAGGTACCCATGTTTGTGGTGCAGGGACAAAACGACCCTCGCGTCCCCGTCACAGAAGCGGAACAGATCGTGACGGCACTGCGAGCAAGCGGTAACCAGGTTTGGTACATGAATGCGTTAAATGAGGGGCACGGCTACCGTAAAAAGGAAAACAATGATGTCTTCACCCAGGCTACCGCATTGTTTTTTGCCGAACACTTGCTCGACGAAACACAGAAGGAAAAACTGACTTTAGTTGAGTAGTGCCAAAGGCTCTTATAAATCGTAATGCTTAATAAACGGCCCAGTGGGCCGTTTAGTTTTTAAGGCCTTAAACTCAATGTTTCCACAACAGCGATCAAGTTGAGCGCTATGGCAAGTATCCATAACCAGTGCCGGCTCTCAGGCCACAGGGCCTGGGACACGGTGCGGTCTAAGAAATTGGTGATCAGTGTGACCTTAGGTAGCGCAAAGGAAAGCAGGCAAAGAAAAGCCAGCCATTCCAAGGCCATCCAGGTCACCAGCAGGGTGTGCGCCATAGACAGGGAAATCACTGCGCATAGCGTCAACCCCAGCAATATCACTTCGAGAGTCCCTGAGCGTTTCATTGGTCTCTTACACTTTCCCCACGAACTCAGCCCTAGAACTTCGGGCAAGCGTTCGGATAAAAATAGGATCTTTCATTCAGAGTAATTGCGCGCGCCAAAAATATCTGTGCCGATGCGCACAATGGTCGCACCGCAGGCAATCGCCGCCTCCATATCGGCAGACATACCCATGGAAAGTGTATCCAGCTCCTCGTTGGGAAATAACTCTTGCAGAGAATGCAGCAGGCGCGCCATCTTTAAAAAAGGTTGGTGTTGCGCCTGTACTGTCTGTCGCGCCGCGGGGATCGCCATCAAACCACGCAGGCGCAGCCCCGGCAATTGCACTACTTCCCGCGCCAGTGCCTCCAAATCCTGTGGAGCTATGCCAGACTTGCTCTGCTCATTATCGATATTGACCTGCAGACAGATATTGAGGGGAGCCAAATTAGTTGGCCGCTGGGATGACAGACGCTGGGCGATCTTTAGACGATCCACCGTATGCATCCAATCAAAGTGTTCGGCTACTGCGCGAGACTTATTCGACTGCAAGGGCCCGATAAAATGCCAGTGGATATCCAGATCTTGTAGGGCATCCTGTTTTTCCAGGGCTTCCTGCAAATAGTTTTCGCCAAAGTGACGCTGGCCGGCCACATAAGCGATGCGCAAATCCTCCGCCGGGCGGGTTTTGGAAACCGCCAACAGAGTGATTTCTGCAGGATCGCGATCGCAGTTGTTGCAGCAGGTCACAATCCGCTCACCTACTGCATTCAGGTTTTCGACGATTGTCGCTTTGCGCATATACTGAGGCCCTTACCGAAATGAGTGGCGATTTTACCTGAGCCCAAACAAGAACCATAAGGTAGCAGTATGGATATCACTGAACTCCTCGCCTTCAGCGCCAAACAAAACGCTTCGGATCTGCACCTCTCCGCAGGCCTTCCGCCGATGATCCGTGTGGATGGCGACGTGCGCCGCATCAACCTGCCGGCCATGGAACACAAGCAGGTGCACGGCCTGATCTACGAGATCATGAACGACAAGCAACGTAAGGACTACGAAGAATTTCTCGAGACCGACTTCTCTTTCGAGGTACCTGGTGTAGCCCGCTTTCGTGTGAACGCCTTTAACCACAACCGCGGTGCCGGTGCAGTATTCCGGACCATTCCCTCCAAGGTTTTAACCATGGAGGATCTGGGCATGGGCCAAGTTTTCAAACAGATCTCCGATACTCCGCGCGGCCTGGTCTTGGTCACAGGGCCCACCGGCTCCGGTAAGTCCACCACCCTCGCCGCGATGATGGACTATATCAACGACAACAAATACGAGCATATCCTCACCATTGAGGACCCCATCGAATTCGTGCACGAATCCAAAAAATGCCTGGTGAACCAGCGCGAAGTGCATAGAGATACCCACGGCTTCGCGGAAGCATTGCGCTCGGCCCTGCGTGAAGACCCGGATATCATTCTGGTGGGCGAGATGCGCGACCTGGAAACTATTCGCCTGGCATTAACCGCAGCGGAAACCGGCCACTTGGTATTCGGCACCCTGCATACCACCTCCGCCGCCAAGACTATCGACCGGGTGGTGGATGTGTTCCCGGCACAGGAAAAAGCCATGGTGCGTTCCATGCTATCGGAATCCCTGCAAGCGGTAATCTCGCAGACACTGCTGAAGAAAAACGGAGGTGGCCGTGTCGCTGCCCACGAGATCATGCGCGGCACTCCCGCAATCCGCAACTTGATCCGCGAAGACAAAATCGCGCAGATGTACTCCGCCATCCAGACTGGTGCCAGCGTTGGTATGCAGACCATGGACCAGTGCCTGGAAGACCTGGTGGCGCGACGTATCGTCAGCCGCGAAGTCGCGCGGGAAAAAGCCAAGATGCCAGAAAACTTCTAAGCATTAACGGCCCCTCTTCAGTCAAAAAATAATACGCGGTAACAATCATGGATATAGAAAGACTCCTACAGCTGGTAGTAGAGAAAGGTGCATCGGATCTGTTTATCACCGCCGGCGTACCGCCTTCCATCAAACTGCACGGCCGCGTAGTGCCTTGCAGTAGCAGTGCCCTCACCCCAGAAAAAGCCCGCGAGCTAGTAGTGGGCACCATGAATGAGAAACAGCGCCGTGAGTTCGCCGAAAAAAAGGAATTAAACTTTGCCATTGCGGTACGCAACGTGGGCCGTTTCCGGGTGTCGGCTTTCTTCCAGCGCAACTTGGTGGGTATGGTGCTGCGACGCATCGAAACAAAAATCCCCACCATTGACGGCCTCGGCCTGCCGGATGTACTCAAAGATCTGGCCATGACCAAGCGCGGGCTGATTATTTTTGTAGGCGCCACCGGTACCGGTAAGTCCACCTCCCTAGCCTCGATGATCGGCCACCGCAATGAGAACACCAAGGGTCATATCATCACCATTGAGGACCCGATCGAATTTATCCACCAGCACCGAGGCTGTATTGTGACCCAGCGCGAAGTGGGTCTGGATACCGACTCCTTCGAAATCGCCTTGAAGAACACTCTGCGTCAAGCGCCAGATGTCATCCTGATTGGTGAGGTGCGCTCTCGCGAAACGATGGAGCACGCCATTGCTTTCGCCGAAACTGGTCACCTGTGCCTGTGTACACTGCACGCCAACAATGCCAACCAAGCCCTCGATCGGATCATTCACTTCTTCCCGGCAGACCGTCACCAACAGCTGTTTATGGATCTGTCCCTGAACCTTAAGGCCATGGTTGCCCAGCAGCTGGTACCAACACCGGATGGCGATGGCCGCCGCGCCTGTCTGGAAATTATGATCAACACGCCGTTGATGTCAGACCTGGTGCGCAAAGGCCAGGTGCACAAGATGAAGGAGTTGATGAAACGCTCCGGCGAACAGGGCATGCAGACCTTCGACCAGGCGCTGTATGAACTCTACGATCGCGGCGAAATTACTTACGAGGACGCCCTCGCCCACGCCGACTCCGCCAACGACTTGCGCCTGATGATCAAGCTTAAGTCTGAATCCGATGCAGAGTATTTAAACAGCGCAGCCGGCGAGTTGAGTCTACAAAATGACTCTGAGTACGGCGATGGTGGGCCGCAACTTTACTAAGGTTGCTACTTAGCTATCCAAGAACCGTTTACAGAAAAATCAACGCCCTAACACCTGTAAACGGTTCTCATCTAAAAAAACCGCTTTTAATTTCCCGATAAGTCCACAGCAAGCTGCGCTCAATAATTTACGAGCTGCTTTATTCCAAGATACTCAGGGCCCCAACCTACTATTTGACTTGGGGAACAATATTTCCTTACCCTTCTCCTCCCCTCACCGAATTACTCACTTCATCGCGGCCATAGAAATGAAAAATAAAGTTGCCTTGATAACCGGAGGCAGCCGGGGAATCGGTGCCGCCACAGCAAAACTACTGGCTCAACGTGGATATCAGATTGCCATCAGCTATCGGGAACGAAGGAAGCAAGCGGAAGACCTAGTAAATGAACTTCAATCTTTGGGCGTTACTGCAATAGCGGCACGTGCCGATATCACTTCAGAAGATGAGGTTGTCCGTCTATTCGAAAAGGTTGACCAAAATCTCGGCCCGATTAACAGCCTGGTAAACAATGCCGCAATCATTAAACCGCAGATGCGTGTTGAATTAATGGATTCTCAGCGTATCAACGAGATTCTTCGGACCAATATCACCGGTACATTGCTCTGCTGTCGCGAGGCGATTAAAAGGATGTCAACAAAAAGCGGGGGCAGCGGAGGAACTATTGTCAATATCTCATCCGCCGCCAGCCGTTCAGGGTCACCTAACGAATATATCGATTACGCGGCTAGCAAAGGTGCTGTAGATACTCTAACCATCGGACTCAGCCAAGAAGTCGCCGGTGAGGGGATTCGAGTGAACGGTGTAAGGCCGGGTTTTATTTACACGGAAATGCATGCTGATGGCGGCGAACCAGATAGAATTGAGCGAGTAAATTCTGCAGTTCCACTCAAACGCGGCGGGCAAGCAGAAGAAGTGGCTAAGGCTGTGGCCTGGCTTCTCAGTGACGAATCAACCTTTACAACCGGCTCATTTATTGATGTCGCAGGTGGAAAATAAGATAAGAATATATGTTGGAAGCACTTTTTTCCCTTGTTGCAGCAACAGCTCTGCTACTTGGCTCCCCCGGTCCCGCACCACTCGCGCTGGCCGCTTCTGGGGCAACTTTTGGGATCAGGAAAAGTAGCCATTTTCTTATCGGTATCCTACTGGGGCTAAGCGTTGCAATTATGGGCGCAACCGCCGGGATAGCGGCCCTGCTGGCAACCTGGCCCGAGGCGCGCTTTGCCGTACAACTTTGCGGGGCTTTGTATATTGGCTATATCGCCATAAAAATTGCCACAGCCCCGGTAATGGAGAAAAACCCATCAGCGGAAACTCAAGCGCCATCACTGTTGGATGGGTTTATTTTTAATCTACTCAACCCAAAAGCTTATGCCGCCTTCTTTGCCATCTTTTCCCAATTTTTACTGCCAATTGAAGAAAGCAACCTAAGTTACATTGCTACTGGAATGGTCTGTTTGATAGTCGCGGCTGTGGTCGATTTTATCTGGCTATGTTTGGGAGGAAGTTTGCGACCGGTTTTTCATAAACCTAAACAGGCACGAATAATCAGAGTTTGCTTTGCCCTTCTGATGGTAGCAGCTGTGCTAATCGTGTTCCTGCGCGGAATGGTTTAACTACTAGCAAATCTCCGTGATCAGGTTTTTTACCGAAGACAACATACGCCGGCTTACCAATGGGGCTTGTGTTACCCCTTCCAGCTCCACCCGATAATTCGCTCCGTCTCTGCGTAAGCCTGTAATAAATGCTACTGCCACCAGTGCACTGCGGTGCACTCGAACAAAGCGCTCGGCAAATTCGCTTTCCAACTCTTTTAATGACTCGTCAAGGATCGTCTCACCGGCAGGGTGATGGGCCACCACATATTTGCTGTCAGCAACCAAACAACGAATGCTGTCCACTTCCAATAGCTCGACCCCCATACGGCTCACCGCTTTGATACGGCTGCGACCGCGATCCTTCTCGTCACCACTAACAAGTTTTTGTTGGGGTTTATTGAGGCACTGCACCTTTGCCAGCGCTTGGCGCAGCTGCTCCACGCTGACAGGCTTGAGTAGATAACCCACCGCAGCGGTGGCGAAGGCCGGCAGGGCGAACTCATCGTGGGCGGTGCAAAAAATTATCGCGGGTGGGCACTCGCGTGTGGAAAGCTGCTGGGCCAATTCCAAGCCACTGCCGCCGGGCATTTCTATGTCGAGTAAGACCAGATCTGGGTCCAGTATCTGCACCTGCATCAGCGCGGATTCAATGTCCGCCGCTTCACCGATAGGAATGCAATTTTCGACTGTAGACAACTGCCGCTGCAGCCGCGCGCGGGCCAGGGGTTCATCATCGACAATCAGGACTCGCAACTGGGTCACTCCATCACCTCAGTATCTCTACTGGAATTTATGGTCGGTTTTGTTTCACGCTGAACCACCTCCCGGGGAAACAAGGGTAGTTGTAGCTGCACTCGGTAGTGGTCCTCCACCCGACCGGCGGTAAACTTGAAGCGATCACCGTAATAGGCGGCAAGGCGCTGACGAATATTCTCCACTGCCATACCGTTGCTTTCCCTGGTGAAATGCACAGTTTCTGCCGGAAGTGGGTTTTCAATATCAATGTACAGAACACCGCCTTCGGTTTTCACTGCCACAGTAATTGTGCCGCCCTCACGCAGCTGTGCCACACCGTGTAAAACGGCATTCTCAAGCAATGGTTGCAACAACATGCTGGGTACTTGTATATCCTCCAAAGTACCCTGCTGCTGCCATTGCTGCTGCAAACGCTCGCCCAGGCGCAGAGCCTCAATCTCCAGATAACGTTGGGACAATTGTATTTCCTGCGACAGCGGCACCAGCTTTGGGTCAGCGAGGCTGGCCCGAAACAACACGCACAAATCTTCCACCAAACGCTCAGCGCGATCTGGGTCTACCGCGATCAGGCTGGCCAGGCTATTCATGCTGTTAAACAAAAAGTGCGGTCGTATACGCGACTGCAACGCCTCGATACGCGCGCCCAGTTCCGCCTGTTGCTGGTTGTATAACTGCTGTTGTAAATAGGCGTAGCGCAATACCACCCCGGCGCAGATAGCCCCAAGGAGACAATCACTAGCCAGTCCCCACCAGTCGAAATCCGCCTGCAGCAATAGAGCACGCACATAGCGCTGAATCCCCATTACTAATCCAAGCACGCCCAACACCGCGATAAAGCTGATAGCGCCGGCATGTTTGTGGGGTAACTTGGCTAGATAGGGGCGCAGTCGGCAAAGCACGGCGGCACAGGGCAATATCACCCACTGAATCACCAGGGACACTAGGCCAAGACGCTGCCAACTGAAGTCGCGCAGCCCGTCCAAGGCGAGCACCAGAACCAGGGCCAGCAATTCCCCCATCAACACCAATGCGGCCAGGGCGGTGACACTGCATAAATCCGGAAGAAAAGGCACCTGCCCGCAAAGCGCAGAATCCTTGCTATCAGTGTCAGTTTTTCGAATTTTCTGCGATATAATGCCCGACGGCCTGGGAAATGACATGCAGTTGTTATTCTTGATTGTCCCTATATTCAAAGCGCACGATACCACCAAGCTCCCCGGCCTTTCACCTCACTGCAGCCAGGAAAACCATGAGCAACGACAAACCCGACTCCGCCACTAATCCCGCCGCCAAACTCTGGGGCGGCCGTTTCAGCGAAGCCACCGACGCTTTCGTAGAGCGATTCACTGCCTCTGTCACCTTCGATCAGCGCATGGCGCTGGAAGATATTCAGGGTTCCCTCGCTCATGCACAGATGCTATCCGAGGTTGGGGTATTGAGCGGTGATGAATATCACCAGATTGCCAATGGCCTGAAAGAGATCGCAGTAGAAATTGAGGCGGGTGACTTTCCCTGGTCGGTGCAGTTGGAAGATGTGCATATGAATATCGAGGCGCGCCTGACCGAACGCATCGGTGCCACCGGTAAAAAACTGCACACTGGCCGCTCCCGCAACGACCAGGTCGCCACCGATATCCGCCTGTGGCTGCGCGGCCGCATCGACCGGATCGGCGCCGAATTAACCCGACTGCAAACCGGGTTGGTAGACCTGGCCGAACGCGAAGCCGATACCATTATGCCCGGCTTTACCCACCTGCAGAGTGCACAGCCGGTGACCTTCGGCCACCACCTGCTGGCCTGGAATGCCATGCTCAGCAGGGATTTCGAGCGCCTGATGGATTGCCGCAAAAGAGTCAATCGCTCGCCCCTGGGTGCCGCAGCACTGGCCGGCACCAGCTACCCAATCGACCGCGCGCGCACTGCCGAACTGCTGGGCTTCGATGCTCCGACCGAGAACTCCCTGGACTCGGTGAGCGACCGGGATTTCGCAATTGAATTCTGCGCCTTCACCGCCCTACTGCTCACCCATCTTTCCCGCGCCAGCGAGGAACTGGTGCTCTGGGCTTCTAGCCAGTTCGACTTTATCGACCTACCGGATCGCTTCTGTACCGGCTCATCAATTATGCCGCAAAAGAAAAACCCGGATGTGCCCGAATTGGTACGCGGTAAGACTGGCCGTGTGAACGGCCACCTGATTGCACTACTGACCCTGATGAAAAGCCAGCCCCTGGCTTACAACAAAGACAACCAGGAAGATAAAGAGCCTTTGTTCGACGCTGCCGATACCGCACTGGACTGCCTGCGCGCCTTTGCGGATATGGTGCCCGCACTCAAGGCAAAAAAAGAAAACATGCTGGCGGCAGCCGCCAAGGGTTTCTCCACTGCCACCGACCTGGCGGATTATCTGGTGCGCAAAGGCATTGCCTTCCGCGATGCCCACGAGATCGTCGGCCAGTCGGTTTCCTTTGCCATTGAACAGCAGAAAGACCTAGCGGAGCTGAGCTTAGAGCAGCTGCAGCAATTCTCTGCTGATATCGGTGCGGATGTCTTTGAAGTGCTCACCCTGGAAGGCTCAGTAGCCGCTCGTAACCATATCGGCGGCACCGCTCCCGATCAGGTTCGCGCTGCCTGTGCACAAGCACGAGTGCAAATTGAAGGGCGTCATTAAGGCAGACCCCAGCAGGACTAGGAGCCCGTTTTTTGCATCCGGGCGCCTGGGGTACGGCCGATCAGTAAACCGGGATTACTGCGGTAATCCCAGTTCGACCGATTCACCCTGCTGCTCGCTCAGCACGCGATTGAGCAGGGTCGGTAGATTTTCCTCGGTGGTACTGCATTTCCAGCCGGGCGCGGTAAACGTGAGGTGGTAACCGCCCGACTTGGCAGCTACCCAAAGTTCCTGATTGGCAGATTGCCGGGAGAGAATAACCTGACTGCCATTATCCTCCAGGGTCAGGGTGAGCACGGCACCACTGCGCTCGTAATCGATATCCCAGTCACAATCGTCCAGGGCATCCTCAATCGCCATCAGGGTATGCTCAATGGCCGCTTCATATTCCGTTTGGCTCATCTTTTATTACTTCTGTTACCGTCTACTGTGTTCAATCTATTGGCTCGCTATACTATCAGGCTTTTGCCGAACACCGCTCTAAAGCCCGAGTGCAGGATGTCACCCATGCCAAAGAAAATACTCTACCCCCTTTGCGCCCTGCTGAGTGCATCCGCACTCCTCAGTGGCTGCGGTCAGAAAGGACCGCTGTACCTGCCTCAGGCGCCGGCCGAACCCGCGCCAGCTATCACCACAGGCCCGCCCACTACGGTGCCCACTAGTAGCACTGCGGTGGAGCCGGATGAGCCGGTACTTGTTCCAGCCGGAGAAACTGTTGTACCGGAAGGGTACTCCGAACCAAACGACTATTCAGAACCCGGGGATTACTCTGCGCCAGAAGACTACCCGGAAGAGGGCTACCCAGAGGAGCAAGCACCGCAGAAATGAGTGAGTTCAGTTATCGCCAAGGCAGCCTGTGGGCAGAACAGGTATCACTGGAAGAGGTCGCCGAGCGTTTCGGAACCCCCACCTACGTCTATAGCCGCGCCCACTTCGAGCGCCAATATCAAGCCTATGCCGAAGCACTGGGCAGCCACCCCGGCCTGATCTGCTATGCGGTGAAGGCCAACAGCAATCTGGGTATCCTGTCGCTTTTGGCCCAGCTTGGCGCTGGGTTTGATATCGTCTCCGGGGGCGAACTCGAAAGGGTATTGCTGGCGGGAGGAGATCCCTCGCGAATAGTATTTTCCGGTGTGGGTAAAACCGCAGACGAGATACGCCGTGGCCTGGAAGTGGGTGTGCACTGCTTCAATATCGAATCGGAGGCCGAAATGCGCCGCCTCGAGCAAGTAGCGGCGGAGTGCGAAGCTGTTGCCCCAATCTCACTGCGGGTCAACCCAGATGTAGACGCACAAACCCACCCCTATATTTCCACCGGCCTCAAAGAAAATAAATTCGGCGTCGCCATCAGCAGTGCTCTGGATGTGTATTTATACGCAGCGCGCTCGCCTCACCTGAGAGTGACCGGGGTGGATTGCCATATCGGCTCCCAGCTCACCGAGGTGGCCCCCTTCCTAGATGCCCTCGACCGGCTGTTGATACTGGTGGACACCCTCTCCGCCGAAGGCATCCAGCTAGAACACCTGGATCTGGGCGGCGGTCTCGGGGTCCGCTACCGGGGTGAAGAGCCCCCAGTAGTTGCAGACTATCTGCAAGCGGTTCTGGAACGTATCGGCGAACGCCAGCTGGGCCTGATACTGGAACCCGGTCGTTCGATTGCCGCTAACGGCGGCGTTCTGTTAACTCGGGTTGAATACCTGAAGCACACCGAAGGACACAACTTCGCCATTGTCGATGCCGCCATGAACGACAACCTACGCCCTGCCCTTTATCAGGCCTGGCAGGATATAGTGCCGGTTACTCCGGGCGACGGTGAGGACACACTCTGGGATATCGTTGGCCCCGTTTGCGAAACTGGTGACTTCCTCGGCAAGAACCGCGCCCTGGCTCTGCGCGAGGGGCAATTACTGGCCATGCTGTCCGCCGGCGCCTACGGCTTTACCATGAGCTCCAACTACAATAGCCGCCCGCGTGCAGCGGAAGTGCTGGTGGATGGCGAGAATAGCTATTTAGTGCGCACACGGGAAACTTTCGACGACCTGGTTCGGGGTGAGACCCCGGTGCCTGAAAAGGTCTAACGGTTTGTGTCACCCTTGCCTCTTAATTACCAACCAAAAGAATTCCGGGGCGCCAGCAATGCCGACGTCACCGGTGGCGAGCACCCCTAGGATGGCCCGCTCAATCAGTTTTACAGAGAAATGGAATGCGCGTTAAATTCAGCAAGATGCATGGGCTCGGCAATGATTTTGTAATGCTCGATGGCATCAGCCAGAGACTCAAGCTGTCACCAGATAAAATTCGCCGAATCGCCGATCGGCGCCTAGGCATCGGCTGTGATCAAGTACTACTGGCAGAGCCGCCACGGGGGCCAGAGGCAGATTTTCGCTATCGCATCTTTAATGCCGATGGCGGTGAGGTGGAGAACTGCGGTAATGGTGCACGCTGTTTCGCCCGCTTTGTACGCGAACGCCGCCTGACGGGCAAAAAACGGCTCAAGGTCGAAACTGCTGCGGGTATGCTGCACCTGCGTGTACTCGATAACGACCAGGTCAGTGTCGATATGGGCGCCCCCGTTTTAGAGCCGGAGAAGATTCCGTTCAATGCCGATCGCCGTGCGGATAGCTACCTGCTGGAAGCCAGTGACGAGACCTTTACCATCGGCGCAGTCTCCATGGGTAACCCCCACGCCATACTGTTGGTCGACGACATTCACAGCGCCCCGGTAGTGACCCTCGGCCCTTTAATCGAGGCACATCCCCGCTTCCCCCAGAAGGTGAATGTGGGTTTTCTGCAAGTCGACTCCCGCAGCCAGGCACAGTTGCGTGTATTTGAGCGCGGCGTAGGTGAAACTCACGCCTGCGGCACCGGTGCCTGCGCAGCCATGGTGTATGCCCACCTGCGCGACCTGGTGGATGAGCAGGTGGAAATCCGCCTTCCCGGCGGGTCCCTGACAATCCACTGGAGTGGGCCGAATCAGCCGGTTACTATGACCGGGCCCGCGACTACAGTTTTCCACGGGCAAATCATTGTTTAAATAATTTAGCGGGCGAGCCTCAGCTCTAATTCCGATAGAGCACAGGATTCACCACGCGTCCGCGCCAATGTGAACAGAACACGATGGAACACACAGACGCCAATCAAACTTCTGATGAGATTGTCGCCGGCAACCACAGGGAAACCCAGCGCGATGACAAGTTGCTCGCGCGCCAGGTAGCTCGCTACCTAATGCAAAACCCTGAGTTTTTTGTCGAGCGCATGGACCTGCTCGAAACCATCAAACTGCCGCGGGAAAATGGCAAGACCGTGTCGCTGATGACACATCAGACCAATCTGCTACGCGAGCGCAATATTGAGATGCGGCAACGCCTCGACCAATTACTGCATAATGCACGCGATAATGATCAGTTGTTTTTTAATAGCCGCCGTCTGATCCTCGCCCTATTGGAAGCACAGACGATTGGTGAGGCCACCACGGCTCTGTACAACAGCTTTTCCCATGACTTCAATGTGGAATTTACCAGCCTAACTCTATTTGGGCCGCTGGGCGTGTCAGCCGACAAGCTCGGTGAAGTGCGCACCAGCACACTCTCCAGCGCAGAGACGGCCATTGGCGCCATATTGCGTAATGGCCGCCCAATATGTGGAATTTTGCGTCCCGGGGAAAGAGAGTATTTATTCGGAGACCAATGGCAGGAAATTGCCTCCGCCGCAGTGGTCCCGCTCGGCAATCAGCTCGGCATGCTGGCAGTTGGATCATCCGATCCTCAATACTACCGTTCCAGCCTCGGCACTCTGTTTCTCTCTTACATTGGCGAAGTTTTGGAGCGCTTGCTGCCCAGGCTACTGAATCCCTGAGGCCAACAGGCTTCGGGGTTTCCTGCAGAAAAGATTTTGCCGCCGACCTGATCTCAGGGGCGGCAACGTTGAAAAGCACTAAATAGGTCGACTACCGTATTTTGGCTGCGGTTTCCGTGGCGGGTCGGCGGTGACGTCTGGATCGACTTCATTAATCGCCCCGCCACCGGCTAGAAATTCCTCAACATCAGAACTCAGCTGGCTTCTGGCGCGTTCACGGGAGGTAATGGAGCGCTCTTCGGCAAATTCCTCTGTATCCTTGCTGCGAGCGTTCTTACCCTGATCTTCATAACTATCTTTCATAGCAAAACCCTGTAACCCTTACTCCTGTTACAGAGGGAGTACCTCTGTGCCGCCCCTTCCCGCGGCGCCAATGAAATTGAAAGCCACCGGAGTAGCAATCGCCCACCGCATCAAAAGCGGCGATTAATATATAGGCACTTACAATCTACGCTGCCAGCTGCAGGCACCGGAGCCCGTAGAGTTTTTTGTTGGGAAAAAATCGAGGAGATATTGCAGTTTGTTATGGAGATTTAAGTGACAGGTAGGGAGAAACCTTCTAGTAGGAGACGATCAGGGATCATTTTTAGGGGATAAAGAAAAGCAAAAGCCCCTTACGGGGCCTTAAACATACTGGGCATTATTAATAGAAGTACCCTGATTAATCGGCAAACATTACACCGCTTCGCTACCAGTTTCCCCAGTACGGATTCGGATCACTTCCTCCAGCGCGGTGATAAAGATTTTTCCATCACCGATTTTTCCGGTCTGCGCCGCTTTGGTGATAGCTTCTACAGCCGCATCCACCATGCTGTCATCGACGGCCAGCTCCAGTTTAACCTTGGGCAGAAAGTCCACCACATACTCCGCACCACGGTAGAGTTCGGTGTGGCCCTTCTGGCGGCCAAAGCCTTTCACCTCTGTTACCGTCATTCCCTGGACACCGACCTCAGAAAGGGCAGTGCGCACATCATCCAGCTTGAAGGGCTTCACTACGGCCGTTATTAATTTCATCTTGTGTTTTCCCCTGGTTTATCTTCTTTGCGGGAACCTCAATGCGACGGTCACCCCAATATTAAGGCGACGCCACTACCGAGCGACTATTTGCTCATAAATTCTGGGTAAGCTTCCATTCCACACTCGGCCAAGTCAACACCCTCCATCTCTTCATCCTCACTGACACGGATACCGGTTGCCAGCTTGAGCAGGTACCAAACCGCCAGGGAGCTTACAAAGACCCAGATAAAGATGGTTAGTGCTCCAACCAACTGGCCCACAAGTGTGGATTCCTCATTGGTAAGGGGGACCAGCAACAGGCCGAGCAGACCAACTACACCGTGCACGGAAATAGCACCTACCGGATCATCAATTCTGAGTTTATCCAGAGTAATGATGGAGAAGACCACCAGAACACCGGCAAACATACCGAACACAGTGGCCTGCAGAGCAGTAGGAGTAGAGGGCTCGGCAGTAATTGCCACCAAGCCCGCCAGCGCGCCATTGAGCAGCATCGTGAGATCGGCCTTGCCGAACAGCAAGCGGGCGGTAATCAGTGCGGCGATAGCACCACCGGCTGCAGCGGCATTGGTATTAACAAATACCATAGCTACAGAATGCGCACTGGCGGCATCGCCCAGTTTTAATACGGAACCACCATTGAAGCCGAACCAGCCCATCCAAAGGATAAAGGTACCGAGTGTGGCCAGCGGCAAATTGGCACCGGGAATCGCATAAACCTGGCCATTGGGTCCGTATTTACCTTTACGTGCGCCCAGCAACAGCACGCCAGCCAAAGCGGCGGCGGCGCCGGCCATATGTACGATACCGGAGCCGGCAAAATCGGAGAAACCGAGGTCACCCAGGCTAAATAGACCAAAGACATCCTGGCTACCCCAGGTCCAGGAACCTTCCAGTGGGTAAATAAATCCAGTCAATACCACCGCGAAAGCAAGGAAGCTCCACAGCTTCATACGCTCGGCCACGGCACCAGAAACGATGGACATAGCGGTGGCGACAAATACGACCTGGAAGAAAAAGTCAGAAGCACTCGAATAAACGGAATCGCCTTCAAATCCATTACTGGAGGAATCGGCCAGTACAGTGTCGAGGCTAAATGCCTCAATACCAGATAGCATCCAGTTGCCATCATACATAATGGTGTATCCAGTGAGCAGATACATAATGCAGGCTATTGCAAACAGCGCAACATTTTTGGTGAGGATTTCTGTAGTGTTCTTTGAGCGCACTAGGCCAGCTTCCAGCATGGCAAAACCCGCAGCCATCCACATCACCAGGGCACCGCACATCAGGAAATAAAAAGTATCAATTGCATACTGCAACTGAAATATCTGGTTTTCCATGTTTCTCTCCGTTCAAGTCTGTATATTTTTAAAATTATGTTTGTTGCTATCGAGTTAGATCGCGTCTCTGCCGGTTTCGCCGGTGCGTATGCGCACTACCTGCTCCAGGTTGGCAACAAATATTTTTCCATCACCGATTTTTCCGCTGTGAGCACTGGAGCCCAGTGCCTCCAAAACTTTGTCTAACTCAGAATCCTCTACGGCAATCTGCAGCATGGTTTTCGGCAAAAAATCCACGACATACTCAGCGCCCCGATACAATTCGGTATGGCCCTTTTGCCGACCAAACCCTTTTACCTCAGTAACAGTCACGCCATTAACACCCACTTCTCTGAGGGCATCGCGCACGGCATCCAACTTAAAAGGCTTGATAATTGCGGTGATTAATTTCATGAATTCCCCCCAAAAAAATGCCCGCGAAATATCGCGGGCGAATTGATTACCAAGTATAAGTAGCACCAACTACCAGGGTCGGCTCACACCAATCGGTATCCCAACATTCCTCTTTACTGACATCGGTACCAACGTAAGCCGCACTCAGGTTCAAACCACCGAAGTCTCTGCTGAGCGTTACGGAATAATCGATATAATCATCGTCCTCATAAAGGAACTCACTACGCTCCATAAAAATGTTGTAACCAACATGCAAATCCAGGCTCAGATCTGCTGGCAGTGAGAAACTGTACTCCGCAAAGGTGTAATAAAATTCGTCGCTCTGCGCCCAATATTCAGGTGAATAAGCAAGTCCGAGGGTCAAATCTTTAATGCTGAGGTTGCCGTAAATTTCCCAGTAATCTTCATCCTGATCACTACCGTGATAGGCGTAATAGATATAGCCGACGTCGTAACTAATGGAGTCATTGATATCCGAAGAGAAACCACCGTAAAAATCCTGCTCGTAATCGGTTTCATCAAACCCATAAGCAAAATCCACCTGCGAAGCCCAGGTACCCACGTAAAAGCCATTGCCAAAATCCAGATCCAGACCACCCTGAATTGCGGGATTTCTATCCTTTTGGGAAATGCCTCGGAAGCGATAATCTGAAACCATACCCAGGTTGGCGCTGAAACTGATGCCCTCTTCCTGAGAGCTGCTGGAAGAGGTATTTTCTTCAGCATTTGTTAGATTGGCAGTGCCCAACGCCAGTAAAGCGCCAGCGAAAATAGTGGCAATTTTATGCTTTTTAACTTCCACCTTATTTCTCCTAAATTTCTATAGGCTGTATTTCAAGAGCTGTAATGGCGCCGCCTGCAATCGGTCCTGCACTGTCGGGTATGACAGAGGGTCTCTTGCGTCTTGTAAACCGCTACTTTCCCAGACTCCCAGTGATCGTAAATGGCACACCTGCCTTTTCATTGCAGACTTGATGCCAGGACAGCAATATCCAATAAAATCAATAAGTTAACGGGAAAGCAGACAACCGGAATAAATACGAACAATGAGCCCGCAAAGTCTCACGCACCAAGATGGAACTGTTTGTCATCGCGTGCACAGAAGTGGGGAATCTTGCAGAGGCAGTGATCAGAATAGTGCACAAAGAGTCAGCTTTTGTGGCTATAGGCTGTGGGTTACAATCTGGTGCCATTAAATAAGATTTTGACAGCAAGGAGTTGCCCGTGGCTGCGGACAAACTGCAACAACTCTTAAAAGAACTGCAACAGCAAGGCACAGTAGTTACCAATGACCTGCGCAGTGCGCTGGAGGTTTCACTGGATAAATTGCCGCTGGTCTCCCAGCGCGAGTTCGATACTCAAGTGGAGATACTGAGGCGCACCAGAGAAAAATTGGCTCGCCTGGAAGACAAGGTGGAAATACTGGAGCAGGCTCTCGCACAGAGAGAACACAAACCCGAGGATTAGTTCTTCCACAAGCCGCCGCATCAAGGATGAAAATGTGAGCCTGTCAGTTAGCTACACCCGTGCTCAGTTGGGTGTTAACGCCCCATTGGTCACCGTTGAGACCCACCTGGCCAACGGGCTCCCCGCCTTTCATATCGTCGGCCTGCCTGAAGCTGCCGTGCGCGAGAGCCGCGACCGGGTACGCAGTGCCCTAATTAACAGCCACTTTGAATTCCCTCAGCGGCGTATCACCGTTAATTTGGCCCCCGCGGACCTACCCAAAGACGGCGGGCGATACGATCTCGCCATCGCTATAGGCATACTCGCCGCCTCCGGCCAAGTGCCTAGTGAGCCCCTGGAAAGCTATGAATTTATCGGAGAGCTCGCCCTTACCGGCGGAATACGCCAGGTCAGCGGCGCACTCCCCGCGGCCATCGCCAGTGCTGCCGCTCAACGCCTGTTAATAGTGCCGAAAGAAAACGGCAGCGAAGCCGCCCTGGCTGGCAGCGAAATCGCTAACGCCAACTCGCTTCTTGAAGTGTGTGCAGAACTGCATGGCCGGGAAAAATTACCTCGCGCCGAGCAGCAATTAGAGCGAGTAATTACTCACACTGCAGACCTCGCTGATGTTCGTGGCCAGCTCAAGGCGAGACGGGCGCTGGAAGTCGCTGCAGCAGGAGGCCACAACCTTTTGTTCTATGGTCCACCGGGTACAGGCAAGACCATGTTAGCCAGCCGTTTGCCCGGTATATTGCCGCCTTTAACCAGCGGTGAATCTATAGAGGTGGCGGCTGTGTACTCCAGCGCTGGATTACCCCACCAGAGTCACAGGCCCTTCCGCGCCCCCCACCACAGCGCCTCCTCAACCGCGCTGGTGGGCGGCGGTAGCACACCGCGCCCAGGGGAGATTTCCCTGGCCCACCGCGGGGTCTTATTTCTGGATGAAATGCCGGAGTTTCCCCGCCATGCCCTAGAGATATTGCGTGAACCGCTGGAGAATGGCGAGGTGCGTATTTCCCGCGCCAGAGCGCAAGTCACCTTCCCCGCCCACTTCCAATTAGTGGCCGCGATGAATCCCTGCCCCTGTGGTTATTTGGGAGAAACTCGTTGCCGCTGTACACCGGACCAGATAGACCGCTACCGCAACAAGCTTTCCGGACCGCTGTTGGACCGTATTGATATGCAGGTGGAAGTTGGCGCAATGAGCGCAATACAGTTACAGGATTCTCCTCCCGGTGAGTCATCTGAGAGTGTGCGTGAGCGAGTCTGTAATGCCCGCCAACAGCAGTTACAGCGACAGGGGACGATCAATAGCTTGTTAAAAGGGACGCCGCTGGAAAATCACTGCGCCCTAGGTGAAACCGAAAAACTGCTACTGCGACAGTCAGTAGAAAAACTTGGGCTTTCCGCACGCAGCTATCATCGAGTGCTTAAAGTCGCCCGCACGCTGGCGGACCTAGCCAAACAGGAAAGAATTGGTACAGCACAAATTGCCGAAGCGTTGGCTTACCGGAATCTAGACAGACGCCAGGCAAGCGTTCATACACATTAAAAGCTCTTTACGCCCTCTAAATCTCGAATATACCGCCAGAGTGAATTCTCATTGCTACAGCGCCATCAGCTGTATATTGCACTGATATTTGACAGGTCAAAAACTATAGTTATCATGGTAACTATATTATACGCTGCTGAGTTAACCTTATGAATAATCACCTATTCATTATTGCCAGAATTTTCCCCAAGACAGAATTCTTTGCGCAAGCCAAACAGGCCATCTTATCCATAGTGCCAAATACTCTCGAAGAGGAGGGCTGCCTGCAGTTCGCAGTGCACCAGGATGGGGAATGCCTATTTTTATACGAGGAGTGGCGCAGCCAGGAAGACTTAGAAAAGCATTACACCATGCCCTATATCGCTCCGATATTCGAAGCCTATCAAGAGTGGCTAAAAGAGCCGGTGGAGATCAATAAGCTCAAGAGACTGGCCTAATGTTTTTCCTCAAAGATCTTCCCTCGCAACAAATGATTGAGGGATATGCCAAACGTTTTTCAGTAAAAGATCCCACAGCCGTTCAGGGCGCACTTACCATGATGCGGGATGCAAGCCTACTTTTACGAGAGCTGGAGAGCTATTTTACTGAGCACGGAACCTCCCAGCTGCGTTTCCTAGTAATGATTGTTATCGACCGGGAGCCACAAAGAGACAGCTTACTAGCTTCAGAAATTGCAGAACGAATTGATGTTTCTCGGCCGGTAATGACACGAACCTTGAAAAGTATGGTGGAAGATGAGCTTATCGCTATGGAAGCAGATTCCAGTGATGGCCGAGCAAAATGTATAACACTCACTAAGAATGGAAAAAAATTTTTACAGAAAATTTTGCCTGGGTATTTTAAGACAATTTCCAAATTTATGGAGGAACTGAAAAAATGAAGGGACCGATAGTACACGCCCTGTGCATATGGGCATTGGTTTATCCCATTGTTACTCTATTACTTCTGGGGATACAGGCACTGGAATTGCAAATTGCAATTGGTTTAAAGGCTTTAATAATGACCGCCATTCTGGTCCCACTAATGTATTTCTATCTTGTACCAAAGGTACATCGCTTGTTAGAAGCAAATTAAAAAAAAGGGCATATTAAAATGGAGAAAACATACCCCAGCTTGGCAATCAAGCTGGGTATTTTTTAACAAATCTAGAACCCCAAAAATATTACACCCGAATAAAATTTATTACCTATCATTAATTGAAATCATTGACTAACATTTTCCCCTGCTTCACGCCAATGTAAATCTTATCGAGAAAACCTAAATCCTCTAGAGGATTGCCCTCCAACACTAAGAAGCTACCCTCAGCACCTTCAGCAAAGGTGCCTAAATTTCGCTCCGGAAACATCCACTTCGGAGTATCCATGGTCAAGGATTTAAGTAATACTTCTCTCGGTGTAATATCTAGAGAGTCCAAGTAGCGCATTTCACGAAGTACCGTACCGGAAAAATTATCACTCCCCATTAATAAAGATACGCCAGCATTACGTAAACGGGTAAGATTATCTCTCTGAATCTTCTGTATCTCACTCAATTCACCTTCTGAGTATTTGTGTCCAGTGGGCACACTAGCTGTTGCAATCAACTTTGTACCCTGCTCAGCAGCTAAAGCTATAGCAGTATCGCTCAAAACATAGTCCTGAATATCGAAGCCTTCGTTTCTGGCAATTCTATATCCGGGCAAATGACCCAAAACATCGACACCGGCTTTTATCGCTACCATAGCATCGTGGGCTGTATCTACATGGGCTACCACTGGAATTCCAGATTGGTGAGCACGCTCGACAATAATCGGCACCAATTTCGGATTTAGGCCATTAACGCCAAGATACTTCTTATCTCCGTGGCGCTCTTCGAAATTCTCACTGCCAACGAGAACAATTTTGAGAAATCTTGGCGATTTTTTTATAATTCCAGGCCAAACTCGGTCAAGATCTGACAAACTGTCAACGATTAGCAAGCTACTTCTACCATCCTGAATCTCTTTCTCAGTGGGGTTTGATCGATCCTTAAAATAAAAAGCAATCGGGTGACCATCCGAAGCAGTCATGCAATCTGACGCATACAAAACATCCATGGTATCTATACTACTGAACTGCGCCTTAATTTTCTCACCAAAGCTGCACATCTGCACGCTATAAAAAACTCCAGATTTGATCTGCAGAGGCCCAAAATTCTTGATACCCCAAGGGTTTTGTAGATTGTGATTATGTCCTTCAGCATAAGGCGGCACTACATACTTTCCACTGGCATCAAAGGTATAATCAACTTTTTGTGGTTTGGTCTTAGTCAAAGAGCCATTCTCGTCAACAAACCAAGTAGCTTCCTTAAAATCCGTCCCATCAAACCATTTACCTCCCACCACGGCATATGTAGTTTCACAAAAAGCTTTCTGAGAAAAAATAATTAAAAACACCCCATATAAAAAACGACCAATAAAATTTACTGAAACACCTTCAAATGATTTTGCTTTAAACATTATTAACTGCTAACTCTATTCATATGAGAACAATTCGAATTAATTTATTTTAAATAACTCATATTATTTACAACAAAAAAAGCATTACTTCTAACTATTTACGTAGTTGTTGTTCAAATTTTTCCGAAGCTGCATCGGAATATCCTTTACAGCCCACTCTTACTTTTCTGGTAATAGTATCCTGGAATACCCACCCACTTGCAGCCGGGTGAGGCGTAATGAGTAAATCACAAGGTAAATCGCGCACACGGGCGAAGCTTGTGCGGAAGTCCTCAACGATATTGGGGTAGCGGCTATTATCAATCAGTTGATAACCCGGCGCTGTAAGGCTATCCACATAAGCGATATCTGTAGCTTTACCATCAACTGCATCTTCCCAGGTCCAGGCCATACTGCCCGGTGTATGACCTGGGATAAAATGTACACGTAAACGCAAATTTCCCAGAACCACTTGCTCGCCATCATGCAGAATACGGTCTGTCTTTACTGGGGGATATAAAAGTTCGTCGGCAAAGTGAATATCATTGGCACCACCGCGAGCCATCAGCACTGCCGACTCGGCATTGGTTACTATCTGGGCACCAGTAACGCGTTTTAGCTCGGCTAAGGAACCTACGTGGTCTGCATGGGCCTGACTATGTAAGATTAATTTGAGATCCGTGGGGGCGACTCCCAATCTCCGCATATTCTCCAATAAATGTTCAGCCGTCTGCTCCATGCCACCATCAATTAGAATCGATCCCTCTTTGCCTTTTAATAACAGTGAGGTAATTCCCTCTGTACCTATTTGCCAGGTATTATCTGCTATTTTAAGAGGCGCTACTGGCTGGCGCCAGGATTCTGGCACTTTGTAGTTTTCCAGTTGCGGCAATACTGAGAAATTTTCTGCCATCGTGGTACTGGCGTAAACTGTCATTACTATCGCGGCTAGTTTGGTTCTTATATTCATCAATTGCTCTCTATTTTCTTTACACCGGATATACATCTGGGTGCTCCATTAAGTAAGGTATTTTCTATCCATCTAGCAACTCGTTCAAAAACCTCTCTTCGGTGATTCACACCATCGGTATCTGTCATATAGTGATCGTAACCGGGATACTCCCAATAAGATAATTCACATCGCCCCGCGCTTGTATAAGCATCACGCGCTGCACGGCCGGAGCTGACAGGAGAGGACTTATCTTCTGTACCCTGAATCAATAAGACAGGGACATGGCTATCTAATAAGTCATTGACTGGTACCCGATCGACAACATCCGCCCACCAGCGCATAGAATTCCCCCCCCAGACTTCTACACTTTCAGGATTCGTCCGTGCGTAAGCGAGTTTGGCATCGACTTCTGTCGCTACGTGAGGAGGAACCAAGGACTTAAGTACCTCTGCAAAAGATTGCCCAAGCCCACTAGAGAAAACTACAGCCGCATCTGGATTTAATTTGGGGGCCAAACGGGCAACAACATCACCGCCCTCTGAGCCACCAAAGAGTACCAGCTTGCCATTCCACCAGTCAGAACCTTTTAACTCATCAACAATTTGCACAACATCCCGGGTGCGCTGCTCAACGGTATGGTTCGTCACATAAGCCTGTGAGCAATCTTTAAATTGGTCATTGGGCCCATCCGCATGGGTAACCCCGTATTTCTCTACCAATAGCACGGCAAATTTTGGGGCAATCTTCTTAACTTGTTGTACTGTCTTATTCTTAATGGCAGGAAGACAACCTGAGCCCTGAGCGATCAGTAACAAGCCGTGAGACTCGCTGTGGGCAGGAAATTCTAGAGACCAATAAAGGGTTGAGGTATCCGGACGTTTACTCGTATTTTTTATGAACTCCGCATGAGCCATTGGCAAACTGATTAACAGCAGAATATTTATAAGGACAACTTTTATTGCCTTTAATCGAAACAGATTCATCATAAAACACCTCCATTTGCTTTTGTTTCTTATGTTTATTGAGATTGCTGTTTATGACGCAAGTCCATTAAATAGGTTCCATTGAATAGCTTAAAGACTATCTATAATTTTAATTTAAACCACTTAATAGGATTTTCCGCCTATCTGCTCCCACCAGGTATCAAACGAGAGCCGATACAAACAGTGAGGCCGCAGGGGGCTGTTTTTCGGTACCAGTGGATGGTCAAAGATTGAGGCGTCACGACTCATACCCAGGCCATGCATCATTCTTTGTGAAGGAAGATTTTGTAATGCGGTACACCCCACTACCTCAGTAAGATTTAATTGTTCGAATGCTACTGCAAAGACAGCCTTGGCCGCTTCACTGGCATACCCCCGCCCCCAAAAATCCCTAATGAAGCGGCAACCAAGTACCACACTTGGAGAGAAAGGCAACTCAGCCGAAGCATGTTTAATACCAGCGAAACCAATAAATTGTCCATTCTCTTTCAATTCCACCGCCCAGTACCCCCACCCGTATTCATCGATATGTTCCTTAAGGGTATTTAGTAGTTTATTACTTTTAGTTCGGTTCAGAGTGCAGGGAAAGAACCGCATAACCCGAGTATCTGCATTTAAATGAGCAAAATCACCACGATCCTCTTCTCGCCATTGGCGAAGGACTAATCGCTTTGAATCAGGCTGAATCAATCTGGCCATTGTCTGAGTAGCTACGCGCTGAGAAAATTCCTGGTAACACCTATACCCTTAAGACCATTTTGAAGTAATGAAAGTCCAGTCAACTAAAAAATGATTAACTTAAATTTGGCGAACTTTTTCTGCCTTCATACAGCATCAAATGGACTAAAAGAAATGCAAACCGTTCTATAGGTGTATGTATTTCTTTCCAGCAGAACATACACACCCTAAGAAACATCTGATTGTGGGAAAATTTACCAGGGAATCACTCAATATTCATGATGCCCCTGGCTTTCAGAATGGTTCTCGATAAGGCGCGGCTTCGCAGGGAGGACCTTGAGGCCGCAAATGAATACGAAACTAATCAGGGGCCCCTTTTTCAGCAAAAGAGCCCCCAGAGTTGACAAATTATTTGATTGAATGCCCTCTAGACCATTCATCAGCATTGATACGATATAAACAATGTTTTAACAAAGGGCTTTCGGTTGGAACCTGCGGATGTTCAAAGACAAGAGAATCCCGCCGCATGCCCAGCCGCTCCATCACCCGCTGGGAGCGAAGATTCTGAAGCGGCGTAAAAGAAACAACTTCACTCAGGCTAAGAGTATTAAAAGCTACATCCAAAGATGCTTTTGCGGCTTCACTGGCATAACCTTTTCCCCAATAAGGGAAGGCCAAGCGCCAGCCAATCTCTACCGCCGGTGCGAAAGGCAAATCTTCAGTCACATTTTTCATGCCGACAAATCCGAGAAACTCTTCGGTCTCTCTCAGCTCCAAGGCCCAAAAGCCCCAGCCGTACTTCTCAATATGCGTAATACTGCGATCCACACCGGCGTCACTCTGCTGTCGCGTCAGCAATGAGGGGAAGAACTCCATCACCCTTGGGTCGGCATTCATTTCGGCAAATATAGGCTTATCTTCATCTCGCCACTGGCGCAGCTGCAAGCGTTCGGTCATGGGTTGTATTAATTCAGGCATGGAATATTCGCTATTCAATATTTTGCTTCTGCTGAAAACCTTTAGAAGGTGCAACCATAAAATCGCACTGTTCCAGCCATTTTCGCTGCCCTGGATAAGCCGCTTCCTCAAAACCCAATTTCTGGTAGAGAGTCCGTGCCGCTAGATTAGTACGCAGGACAAATAAAGAGCACTCGATTGCATCCAGGGCTCTGGCTCCTGTTTGTGCAAGCTGTACTACCAGCGCACGCCCTAATCCGGCTCCGCGATGTTTAGGAGTGACAATTAAGCGACTTAGGTGGCAGCGGCCCAGGTGTTGGTAATACTGCCCAAAAGCCAGCACATCACCGCTGCTGTCCTGAAGTGCGTAGCTGGGTAACTCCGGCCAACGGCAATCCTCCAAGAAGGACCTCCCCTCGAACGGAAACCTGAAATCAGGACCACCCCACTGTTGGCACTGCTCCCTATCAGGTAGCCAAGACATCAATGTTGGGAGTTGCCACTCTTCCATTGGCTTCAGCCTCAAATTTTCCATGGCAATTCCCCTTAAAATTACTTGCAACTCTTTGCCAGCCATCGATCTAACTGATCGGCAAAAGCTTTGCGGTCTGCCTGACTAAGGGCCGGTGGTCCGCCGGTATGTACGCCGCTGGAGCGCAGGGTATCCATAAAGTCCCGCATATTCAGACGCGCGCGGATATTGGCTTTGGTATAGCGCTCCCCACGGGGATTAAGGGCTTCAGCACCCTTGTCGATCACCTCTGCTGCCAGTGGGATATCGCTAGTAATAATCAGGTCCCCTGCCTCGCAGCGCTGCACTATCTCGTTATCCGCCACATCAAAACCGGCTGTCACTTGCACGGAGCGGATATAGCGCGACGGCGGCACCCGTACCGCTTGGTTGGCCACCAACGTCAGTTCTGTGGCTGTGCGCTCAGCGGCGCGAAACAGGATTTCCTTGATGGCTACCGGGCAGGCGTCAGCATCGACCCAGAGTTTTGTCATGGCTCTACAACCTCTTCGAGCGTATCGGGCGGTGCACCCTCATCGCATTTCTTGCAATTGAGCTGGAATCCCAGCATGGACTCGCGCCCTTGTTCAGTGATCACCCAGGGCCGGTTGGTCCAGGGAGGATTGTGGCGTACATGTTGAAAGTGGCCACAGGCGAGCTCCGCCACCCAGTGATCCTCTTCATCCAGGTGGTAGCCGGCGATGGGTTGTTGCATGGGGTTACACAAGCAGGGAGTAAGGCGCAGTTATAGCCAATCCCAAGGGCAAAGTATACGTGTGGCCGGTGGTTCGCACTGGTACTGGGATGATTCGAGCCAAGACTGCTAGAATCTCCCGCTTTTCCGCGACGCGAAGATGCAGCCCCATCTATGACCCAGCTCAATCCCCGCCAATCCGAAGCCGTGAAGTATGTCGATGGCCCCTGCCTGGTGCTGGCCGGTGCCGGCTCCGGCAAAACCAGCGTAATCACCCGCAAGATCGCCTACCTGATCGAGCAGTGTGGCTACGCCGCGCGCAATATCGCCGCCCTCACCTTCACCAACAAGGCGGCACGGGAGATGAAAGAGCGGGTCAGCAAACTGCTGGCGGGCCCGGATGGCAAGCGCTCCAAGGCGAGTCACGGTCTCACCGTATCCACCTTTCACAACCTTGGGCTGAATATCCTGCGTAAGGAATACCGCGCCGCCGGCTTCAAGCCCGGCTTCTCCATCTTCGATGCGGAAGACGCCCGCGCCCTGATCAAGGAGCTGATGCTCAGGGATGGCGACCTGGATACAGACCTCTTGGATCGGGTACAGAACCAGATCTCCAATTGGAAGAACGATATGCTCACCCCGCGCAGTGCCCTAGAGCAGGCACAGAGCCCCGGTGAGCAGGCCATCGCGGTTGCCTACGATCGCTACTGTGAAGCCCTCAAGGCCTACAATGCCGTCGACTTCGACGACCTGATCCTGCTGCCGGTACAGTTGTTCGACAAAGATCCAGAGTTGCTGCAACGCTGGCGCAAGAAGATTCGCTACCTGCTGGTGGACGAATATCAGGACACCAACAACTCCCAGTACCTGCTGGTGAAGCTGCTGGTGGGCGGGCGCGGCGGCCTCACAGTGGTGGGAGACGATGACCAGTCTATCTACGCCTGGCGCGGCGCGCGCCCGGAAAATATGAGTGCGCTGAAGACCGACTTCCCCAACCTTCGCCTGATCAAACTGGAGCAGAACTACCGCTCCACCAGCCGCATACTGAAAGTGGCCAACCACCTGATCGCCCACAACCCCCACGAATTCGACAAAGCATTGTGGTCCGATCGCGGCCTGGGTGAGGAGATCCGCGTGCTCAAAGTGGCCAATGAAAATGAGGAAGCGGAGCGGGTCGCCAACGAGATATTTCTGCAGAAGAGCCGTCGCGGCTGCAAGTTTATGGATTTTGCCGTGCTCTATCGCGGCAACCACCAAGCGCGCCTGATTGAAATGAAACTGCAGGAACATCAGGTTCCCTACCAGATGTCCGGCGGTACTTCCTTCTTCGCCCGCGCTGAAATCAAGGATGTGATGGCCTACCTGCGCCTGTTGGTGAATCCGGATGATGACAACGCATTCCTGCGCATTATCAATACCCCGCGTCGCCAAATAGGCACCAGCAGCCTGGAAGCCCTGGGCAACTACGCCAAGGGCCGCGAGATCTCTATGTTCAAAGCCTGCTCGGAATTCGGCTTTAAGGAGCATATTAACGAGCAGGGCTACGAGCGCCTGAATCGCTTTGCCGTGTGGCTCGAAGGGGTGCAGCGCAACTGTCGCGATACCACCACCAATGGTGCCCTGCGCGAGATGCTGGAGGATATCGACTACGCCGGCTGGCTCTCGCAAAACGCCAGTAGCGAGAAAGTGGCCGAAAAGCGCATGGAGAATGTGTTCTGGCTTCTGGAGAGCCTCAACAAGATTATGGAGGGCACGGACGATGAGCTGGAGCAGGATATCCGTCTGGAACAGGCCATCTCCAAACTGATCCTGCGGGATATGCTGGAGCGCCAGGAAGAAGAGGAAGCCACCGATAAGGTCAGCCTTATGACCCTGCACGCCGCCAAGGGCCTGGAATTCCCCCACGTGTTTATGATCGGTATGGAAGAGAACTTACTTCCCCACCGCAACAGTATTGAAGACGACAATATCGAAGAGGAGCGCCGCCTCACCTACGTAGGCATTACCCGCGCCCAACGCACCCTCACCATGACCCTAGCGGGCAAGCGCAAACAGTTCGGCGAAACCCAGGACACCACACCCAGCCGCTTTATTGACGAATTGCCGGAAGAAGATGTGTTGCTGGAAGGATTTGGTAAGGCGACGCCGGAGCAGAATCAGGCGAAGGGAGAGGAAACTTTGGGGTCTTTGTTGAGTATGTTTGATTGAGGCTGCAAATGCAGCCTCAACTTCAATGACTAAAAGCACTATTGGGAAATAATCACCATGGAGCCCGTTTTCTGATCAATTTCCACCACACTATTTGGAACATTCGTTATCCCAAACAAGCGATCTCCATATTCAGCAAAACCTGATATCAAAATTGATACATTTGTTCCTGCATATGGCTTCTTTACTAACTGACTAGTTTTCAGGTTATATTCAAAATACCCTGTGTACTTATCTCTCGGAATAAATAACAGCCGCTCTTTGTCTTCGCTGAGGAAAATATGCTGGATATGCGGAACATTTGACCACTGATCCTCACTGGCTAAAATTTTTCTATCCCCAGTATTTAAATCAACCTCATATAAAGTGGTAATTGCTCCAGTTTGATGTCCTAATGCATAAACAACCCCTGCATCAAAATTTGTTTCAATGTCACGCAGCCCATTCCAATCAGGACCAGAGCCAGCGCCCAAAAAACTACTAGATAAAATAGATTTTGTGCCCGTATTAACATCAACTTTAAGCAAATAATCCATATCATTAATAACAACAGCCGTTACGCCTTCAGGATCAACATCAATCGCATTTGATAATTTAATTACATTGCAACACCCAACGTCAGAACTAATAAAAACTTTTCTATCCCCAGTTGTAGCATCAACTTCTTTGAACGAATCATCGCCATAGTCAGCCACAAAAATTCGGCCACCACTTGTAATAGTTACATCTCTTAAATCAGAAAACTCCGGGCCAGATCCAGTATTTGGTCCGGATAAAATTTCTCGGTCTCCACTATCAATATTAATTGATAACAATTTTCCACCAAAATCAGACCATATCGAAGAGTCGTGAACAATTAGGCGATTTAAAAAAGTATCGTATCTGATAGTTTTCTCAGCATTACCTGCTAATGCTGGACCTTGACCACGATAGCCAGAGGATACTTGTTTAAGTGATTTTTCTTTTAGATTAATACTATATAAGTGGCCAGAACTGTAAGACAGTATATATGCCAAATCATTTTTATGATCAATTTGCAAACCAGAAGTTAGGAAATCTGCAAAAACATCTTCCTCTATCATCTGGTCAAAAATTTTTTCGATCTTTTGTTTAGCCAAATCAAAGCTATATAAATTCTCAGCCCCCTTAGGGGTCAATTCAGACTTGGCTAATAGATATAATTTTGATTCTCTGGAATGAGAGTCAACAGATATGACCTCTGTAATCTTTTCATCAGACTCATACAAGTTAGAAAGCAGCGTACGATCACCTGTATCCTTATTTACTTGAATTAGGTCAGAACCAGAAATTGCGTAAATTAACTGATTATTTACTACAATCAATGCATCAGGATTTAACTCAGGGCCAGCACCCTTATCAAAATTAGATACAGTTTCAAAAACTCCTGTACTCGGATCAAAGGATTGGATACGACCATCTGCCCAATAAAGCTTCCCTGATATAGGATCAATATCAAGAGCAGAAGTATAGGAGCTTCCTGCATAAAATTGCTGTAATACCTCTCCAGTCTGGTGAGATAACTCAACTAAATTATCGCCAGCCATTCCATATAATTTATTTCTCTCCGGATCAAATACCAGATGACTAACGGTCAATTCCAAGTTGGGGTACAATTCAAATTCAAATTTAGTGTCATCTATTTTGGTAAGCCTTGGCCCTGCAAATAAAATGCCACCGTTTACATCAATAGATAAGGCACGGAATGCTCGCTGAGAATTCCCCTGATGTGCATTAACAACTAAAGAGTCCAACTCTGTTTCATTTCCATCAACATCAACTACTATCACTGAAAATTCTGTATTTTTTCCTGTAATAGATACTGGTAGCTGCCAATTTTGAAAGTCATCAGATGTTTCCGCAAGTACTCCATTTACATATACAGCCTCAACACCCCGATTATCTGTAGCAGTTCCACGAATTATTAATAATGGCTCATATACCCATGTATCTTGTAATTTTGGAAATTCAATTTCTGCACTTGGAGCAACCTCATCCGCTCGGGTAGTGACCTCAAAACTATCACTGACACCACCTATTGTTAGCTCTGCGGACGCCTCTGCGCTCAAATCAGACGATGATAAAATACGAACCCGAAATTCATCTTCATTGGAGATTTTTCCTGCCGCGGCCGTAAACCCTCCATTATTAATTGAATACTCCCCGCCCTCTATTTCAATTGAAGTTTCGCTATTAATACCCTCAACAACGATCGCTTCTGAAACAACAAGCGTATTTCTTTTAGCATTAACAACATCTACAAAGGAGAATGCATCAGGTGTCGTGTCGGAGACTTCAGTCTTAGTGTCTGAATTACCTCCTCCCCCACCTCCTCCACCACTACAAGCGGCCAATACAAACGATAGAGCAGCAAAAGAGAAGAGTTTCCCCAGCTTCATGCGTAATTTCCTTGAGTTGTTGTATACATCTAACTTACAGGCAGGCGCGGATAATACAGAGTTATTACGTGAGTAGGGATTAAATGCCTAATTACGGCTTATTACAGTTACTATTGCAGCTTATCTGACACTGAATTTTCTTATAGTCATTTAAGACAAGTTATATCATTTGGCTTTATACGACATTCGATAAGCTTATTTGAAGGTCCAGGTGTTAGCTGGAAATGACCGAAAGAAAAAAGCCGATTAGAGGAAGGTAGGTTTTGCTTAGGAGAGAAATAAAAAAGGCCGCTTAAAATGCGGCCTTATCTATAGCGACTAAACAGCTTACTTACTGTTATCCACCATATAATCAACCGCAGCCTTCACTTCGTCATCGCTACAATCCATACACAGGCCCTTAGGCGGCATGGCATTAATACCATTGATGGCATTGGTGTAAAGAGTGTCCATGCCCTTGGCAATACGCGGTGCCCAGGCAGCGGTATCACCAAACTTAGGCGCGCCCGCTATACCGGCCGCGTGACAGGTAGTACAGCTCTTATTGTAGATATCTTCACCACTGCGGGCACCACCACTGGCAGCTTCCGGAGCAGCCGCTACTGCCGCCGCACACTCCTCGCCCTTCATACAGGTCTCACCCGCCGGAGCGATACGCTGCTCAATGTCCTGATCAACAGACTGGGCCACTGCCGCAGCCGCACTGACGGCCAGTGCCGCCACAATACCCAAAATGCTCTTCATGCTATTCCCCCAAAGGGCCGAAGTGAGTTGGCCCGTAGACTATCGATTTACTGCCGCAAACTTCCACGCCGCGCATTATAAGCACTGTGCCGCCCCCTGCCAAAGCCTGTGTAGAAGCGCCATAAGTCCTTTCACCCGCCCCCACCCTTCTGTATAATCCGCCTCCCATTGGCACAGATAGCCAAAACCGCCCGTAGCTCAGCTGGATAGAGCGTCGCCCTCCGGAGGCGAAGGTCAGAGGTTCGAATCCTCTCGGGCGGGCCATATACAAAGAAGCCCGCTTATGCGGGCTTCTTTGTATATGGCTCACTCCCAGGTTTTGTTCGAACTCAGGTTCGACTCGGAGGCAGCGAAGCTGCCGCAGAGCAGCGAGCCCAAAGGGCGAAGCTCATCCTCTCGCACACTCCCCGCTTATGCGGGCTTCTTTGTATATGGCTCACTCCCAGGCTTTGTTCGAACTCAGGTTCGACTCGGAGGCAGCAAAGCTGCCGTAGAGCAGCGAGCCCAAAGGGCGCAGCTAATCCTCACGCACACCACCCGCTTATGCGGGCTTTCTTGTATATGGCTCACTCCCAGGCTTCGTTCGAACTCAGGTTCGACTCGGAGGCAGCAAAGCTGCCGCAGAGCAGCGAGCCCAAAGGGCACAGCTAATCCTCACGCACACCGCTCTCTTATGCGGGCTTTCTTATATATGGCTCACTCCCAGGCTTTGTTCAAACTCAGGTTCGACTCGGAGGCAGCAAAGCTGCCGTAGAGCAGCGAGCCCAAAGGGCAAAGCTAATCCCCTCTGATTACATCAGCTTCAGACAAATTTTCTTAGATAGACATATATCGGCTCAGGCCAGCCAAAAAAGTCTATTAGCAGCCCTACCCCAACGGCACCCCCAAAGGCTCAATCACCACTTGCTCCCCAGCTTCTACACTGCCGCTATCCCGCGCTAAAACGATAAAGCAGTTAGCAACAGCCAGACCGGAAAGAATATGGCTCCCTTGGGTGCCAACCGGCTCCACCACCAATGCCCCACTTTCATCGCTGCGGTAAACTCCCCGCTGGAAATCGGTACGGCCGGGCTTTTTCTTTAGGGGTTTTAACAGTTTTGCCTGTAAGGTCTGCGGGCCAGTCCACTGATCGCCTTTCATCACACTCAGGGCCGGCACGGCCAGTTGGTAAAAAGTAACCAAAGCGGAAACCGGATTGCCGGGTAGGCCAAAGAAAGGGGTTCCCTGTAGGAAACCAAAAGCGAAAGGTTTACCTGGCTTCATCGCCACTTTCCAGAAGCCGATCTCTCCCAATTCTTCCAGCACTTCGCGGGTGTAATCCGCTTCGCCAACGGAGACACCACCGGAAGTAATAATGGCATCGGCCTCTTGGGAAGCACGTTGCAAGGCATTGGTGATGGCCTGTTTGTTATCGGGCAAAATACCCAAGTCCAAAATTTCCAGATCCAACTTATTGAGAGCAGCCAATAGAGCGATGCGGTTACTATCGTAGATATCGCCTTCACCTAGGGCTTCGCCGGGCTGACGCAGTTCATCGCCAGTAGAGAAAAGGGCAATGACTGGTTTGCGCACTACTGCCACTGTGCCAACACCGGCAGCGGCGAGCAGGGCAATATGGGGAACGCTGATGCGCTCTCCAGCCTTAAGCAGGCTAGCTCCTTCGGCCACATCTTCACCGCAGCGGCGAATATGATCTCCAGCGCGAACTTCACTGTTTATATGTATCGACTCTTCCTGGGCATCGACATTTTCCTGCATCACAATCGTATCCGCACCGACGGGTACTGCAGCTCCCGTCATAATGCGCACGCAAGTGCCCGGGTTCACCACACCGTCAAAAGGTGCACCGGCAAAAGATTTGCCGATCAGCTCTAACGGCAAGCCGCTGGCCAAGTCTTCAAAGCGCAGGGCGTAACCGTCCATCGCGGAGTTGTCGCAGGGCGGTAGGTTAACGGTGGAGAAAACATCCTCAGCCAATACTCGACCGGCGGCTTGTGCCAGGGGCAAAGTCTCAGTGCCACTGATTGGACTCAGTGCTTCGAGAAGTTTTTCGCGGGCACTTTCTATGGGCATCAGACCCGGTTGGCTACAGCAGTCGATAGTGGGCATAGAGAATTTCTCTTACTTCAGTCCTTTGCGGTGAGGGCAGATTGATCAGTGGTTTCGATCCTGGAAATCAGGGCGCCTTTGATTGACCATCCACACAGCGGCTTCCACACGGGAACGCATCCCCAATTTCTTTAATAAGTGTTTAACGTGCACCTTCACTGTTGCATCACTAATATCTAATTCGCGAGCAATTAATTTGTTGCTCAGGCCATCGGCGATTAATTGCAGTATCTGGTATTCACGGCTTGTGAGAGAGGAGAGGATATCCGCTCCCGAGTTATCCGGTTTGCGCAGTGCCGAGGCGAGAATTTCTGTGAGACGCTGGCTGATTGCAAGCTTGCCATGAGTAGCCAGAATAACTTGTTCAAGAATATCCTCGGGCTCCATATCCTTGAGCAGGTAGCCATCGGCACCGGCGCGGATACAAGACACCACGTCGGCATTATTATCAGAAACGGTGAGTATCACGATACGCGAGGAGACATCTGCAGCGCGCATTGCGCGCAGTGTGTCCAGCCCATCCATACCGCGCATATTCAGGTCCAGCAGAATAAGGTCCGGCTCGTGTTGCTTGGCCAGCACCAACGCTTCCTCTCCACTACTGGCCTCGGCCACCAGCTCCAGGCCGGGCTCCATTGCAAATAATTGTTTAAGGCCTTTGCGAAATAGCGGGTGGTCATCGACCATCATTACCGTAGCAGAAGAAATCATAGAGAGCCCCGCTTCAATTTGAAAATTGGTTTAAATCTGTACAGTGACTTTACCATAGCGTCCCACCTCGGCACTTACCCCCTAAGAGGTAGCTATTACTCCAGGGCAAAAGGGTTACTTCCTGTTGGTAATTGAGTAGGCTCAAACCCCGGCCCATAGTGGCTGTACGAATCATTTCGAGGAGGAGTGGCCGCCGTGTCTGACATCTACGAGTGGGCCCCGGAGGACAGCAAATTCTGGCAGTCCAAGGGCAAGAAAATCGCAAACCGGAATTTGTGGATATCCATTCCCAGTTTGCTGTGCGGCTTCGCCGTGTGGCTCTACTGGGGCATTATTACCGTTCAAATGCTCAACCTTGGCTTCCCCATTGCCAAAGCCGATCTGTTTACCCTAATGGCCATCGCCGGCCTCACCGGCGCTACCCTTCGAATACCCAGTAGTTTCTTTATTCGATTGTTCGGTGGGCGCAACACCATTGTATTTACCACAGCCCTGTTGATGATCCCCGCACTCGGCACCGGCATCGCCCTGCAGAGCAAGGAGACTCCACTGTGGGTATTCCAATTGCTGGCGCTGCTGTCTGGTATCGGCGGTGGTAACTTCGCCTCTTCCATGTCCAATATCAGCTTCTTTTTCCCCAAGGAAAAGCAGGGGTTGGCGCTTGGCCTGAATGCAGGCCTGGGTAACTTCGGTGTTACCACTATGCAGATCCTGGTACCGCTATTTATGACCTTCGGTGCCTTCGGCGCTGCTGGCGGCGACCCCATGATTCTGGTGAGCAGCTCTGGCTCACTGATAGGCAAGATACCGGCCGGTTCTGAAGCGTGGATTCAAAATGCCGGTTTTGTATGGTTGCTGTTCCTGATTCCGCTGGCCTTTGTGGGTTGGTTCGGCATGAACAACCTGCGCACCGACGAAGTCACCCCAGATGTGGGCAGCTCTATCGGCGCGATGATGAAGATGACCATGATGTTGGGAATCGGCCTCTTCACCGCAATCACAGGCCTGTGGCTGCTGCTTCCCGAAGCGGCCAATGGTTCAGGCTGGGGCGTGCCCAAGGAAATCGTGCTGGTGCTGGTAATCACTGCCACCGTGTTCGGTTTGAAACTGCTGCCCGGTGAGATCAGAACTAGCCTGCAACGCCAATACCGTATCTTCAACAACAAGCACACCTGGGTAATGAGTGTGATTTACACCATGACCTTCGGCAGCTTTATCGGTTTCGCGGCAGCCTTCCCCCTGGCTATCAAAGTGATCTTCGGGTACAGCCACGTGATGGTGGACGGGGTTATGACTCACGATACCATCAACAACAATGGCCCCAGCGCCCTGATGTACGCCTGGATGGGTCCGTTTATCGGCGCCCTGATTCGCCCGGTGGGTGGTTGGATCTCCGACCGTATCGGCGGAGCCCTGGTTACCCAAATCTGTGCCGCAATCATGGTGGCTAGTGCCCTGGGTGTGGCCTATTACATGAAAGCCGCCTACGGCTCAGCCACGCCGGAAGAGTTCTTCCTGCCCTTCTTCCTGCTGTTCCTGGTGCTGTTCGCCGCTACCGGTATCGGCAATGGCTCTACCTTCCGCACCATCGCCATGGTGTTCCCGAAAGAGCAGGCGGGTCCGGTATTGGGATGGACCTCAGCAGTTGCCGCCTACGGTGCCTTCTATATTCCCAAGGTCTTCGGCGAGCAGATCAAAGCCACTACCCCGGAATACGCCCTGGCAGGCATTGCCATCTTCTACGCGGTTTGCCTGGTGGTTAACTACTGGTTCTACCTGCGTAAAAACGGGGAGTTCTATAACCCTTAATTCAGTTTCACTCACGGGATACCGTTGCTTCGGGGAGGTTTTTACCTCCCCTTTTTTATGATGCACTGGTGGAGAAGCGATACCTTTTTCTACAGCCATTTCCCTCAGCCATTTTAAACCTCCATATTCCGCAGAAGTTTTCAGTACAAGATTATTCAAAGAGAAATAAGAGGCTTACAAACCAGCAAGACTACCGGCCTTAAACTGGGCAAAGTAGGTAGTGCCTTCACGCAGTTCTAGGCGCTCGCAGGAGAGACGGGAAATATCTGCGTAGAACACCTGATCAGCAGCAGCTAACTGTAGACGAATGCGGCCATCAGTAAGCTTCTGCTTTGCAACTAAGGTTATCGGCAGGCAATTGAGGATACTGGACAGGCCCGGCTTCTCTACACTGAGGCTGATATCTCCAGCTTCCAGCAGAAAAGCGGCGGTATCACCTTTGCGATAATGGCCTGCCACCCTATCTGCAAAGATGGAAATCCCACCTAAATCCAAAGTCAGCAAACCATCGCTTAGGGCTTCCACCCGCGCTTCAATCCGGCTGCGACAACTATCCCCTACGCCGTGGCTATCCAGGCGCTGGGCAACTTCAGGTAAAGGAAGTGGCGCGGACAAATTGGCAGAATCCATCCACAAACAGCGCTGGGCTAGCAGCTGGATTTCATCAAAGTCGTGACTGGTCCAGATTACCAGCGCCGGATATCGAGCCCAGAAATCCCGCAGGGTCGGCAATAGGCGCCGCAGTACTTGGGCGCAGTCAACCGCTGAAAGCGGCTCATCAAATAATTGCAGCGGCGCATTGTTAAAAAGCTGGCGTAATACAGCCACACGCTGCGCTTCTCCGCCAGACAATAGCTCTACCGGCTGATGGAGTAGCGGTTCAATACCAAAAGCCTTTAGCAGCCGACCACACTCTTCCTCGGGCAGTGGCTTGCGGCTGTAACGGCGGGCCAGTGCCAGGTTATCTGCCACCGACTGGCCGGCAAACAGTCGGCTATCCTGAAAGCCCAAAGAAAGCGTTCTCTTGTGGGTAGCCAGGGCGCGGCGTCCGCGCTGCCAAACTGTATTGGCAAACGTGATATTGCCACGGCAATGGCGCTGGCCAGCCAGGGCTGCCAACAATGTACTCTTGCCGCTGCCGGAGGGGCCGGTAAGACCAAAAATCCCAGAGGCAGGCAGCTCTAATTGCCAGGGAGCCGCAGCGTTAAGCGAAGTCACCAGCCCTGCAACACTCAGTCCGCTGGAATCAGAAGTGGTAGACGCAGTACCGAATAGGGGTAAGGTGATTTCCATTAGCCCAGCACCCCCATTACCGGTTTAGCCTGCTCGTTGTTTGATCCGCGCGGGGCCAAACTATGTCCCAGCCAACGGGCAGCGAGTAGCAGTACGGTAGTAATTCCCATCAACATCAAAGCCAGCCGGTGCGCCGCACCGTATTCCATCGCCTCCACATGCTGATAAAGAGCGATAGAAACCACCTGGGTCTCACCGGGAATAGCGCCACCAATCATCAACACTACCCCGAACTCACCCAGGGTATGGGCAAACGTTAAAGCGCAGGCACTCACAATAGCGGCGCGACTCGCCGGCAAAAGAACTTTTAATAATGCCGCCCAGGGCGGTATACCCAGTGCTGCGGCAGCCTGGGTCAGGCGCTGACCATTGGCATTAAACGCGGCCAACAGCGGCTGCACCATAAACGGCAGGGAATAAATCACTGACGCAAACACCAGGCCAGTGAAGGAAAACACCAAGGGGCCATCAAAAAGTTGTGACAACCACTGCCCGGGCGCATAGTTAGGGGAAAATAAAAGCAGTAAATAAAAACCCAACACCGTGGGTGGCAGTACCAGCGGCAGGGTAATTAATACCTCGATACCGTGGCGCCAGCGGCTCTGCCATTGACTCAATTTCCAGGCCAGGGGCACGCCGATAATAAACAGCAGTAAGGTAGTTAAGCCGGCCAATTTTAAAGTTAGCCACAGGGCCTGCCAGTCGGCAGCGGCGATATTCATAAGCCACTCCCTCCATCTCTACTTCGATATTGAGTTGGCAAAACACCGTAACCCAGGTGGTGCAGTTGCGCCTGCACTTCCCCTGAACGCAAATACTCAGCGAGGGACTGCGCCTCTTTAGGTCGACGGCTCTGGGTGGGAATCAGCAGCTGCTGTTCAATGGGTTTATACAAATGCTGCGGCAGCAGCCAGTAGTTGTCACGGCCGGCTGCTTGCATCTGGCTGGCGGCGACAAAGCCCAGCTGCGCATTGCCGGAATCCAGCATTAAATAGGCTTGGCCGGCATTGTGGGCCCGGGCTAATTGAGTTTGTTTTTTCTTCCACAAATCCAGGCTTTGCAGCGCCTGCCGGGCGGCAGTGCCGAAGGGTGCTACTTTCGGATCGGCTAATACAATTTTATCGGGCCAGGTTTGCAGTAGCTTTTCGATATTCGATTCCGATTTTGGGTGCCAGAGAGCCAGTAAACCCAGGGCGTAAGTCTGGCGACTGCTACCCAGTGCCCCACCTTGCTTTTCCAGCAGTTCGGGACGCTCACGATCGGCGGACAGGAATAAATCGAAGGGCGCGCGGTGCGCTATTTGTTGGTAGAGCACCCCAGTGCTGCCGCTACTGATTTGCACCACACAGACATGGCGACGCTCAAATTCCGGCAGCACTTCCTCCAGTGCCGGGCGGAAGCTGGCCGCTACCGCCACCCGCAAGGTGCAGTTATCCGCATTAACCGGTAGCGCGATGGCCACCAGTAAAGCGGATAGCAGCAGGCTCAGCCGGCAGACCACTTTTCCATCTCCGCAGCATCGCTGGCCCGGGCTTCAACCCAGCGCTCTGAAGGTTTACCGGACTCATCCGCAACCGCTTCGCGCTTCCAGAAAGGCGCCTCAGTTTTGAGGCGATCCATGATGTATTGGCAGGCGACAAAGGCAGCCTGGCGGTGGGGGCTGGTAACACCGACAAAAACAATTTCATCGTTGATCTGCATGGGGCCAACACGGTGGACGATAGTCACACGCCCCAGGGACCAGCGATCGCGGGCATCATTGATAATCCGCTGCAGGCTTTTTTCGGTCATGCCCGGATAGTGCTCCAGGGCCAGGCCGCAGACATCACTACCGGCATTGAAGTCCCGCACCGAACCCACAAACAGGGCGCAGGCACCATCGCCACTGTTGCCTTGCAGCGCAGTATATTCAGCCGCTACGTCGAGGGGCGTTTCACAGACTTCAATACGATCAACGGCTGTCATATTGGCACCACTAGCCGCCGGTAACCGGCGGGAAAAATGCAACTTCATCCCCGGCCTTCACCTGGGCTCCGGTTTCTGCCAGCTCCTGGTTCAGGGCCATACGAATATCATCCCTTTGCAGGTGCGAACTCCAGTCCGGGTGTTGGTCACATAGGGTTTTGCGAAGATCATCGAGACTGCCGGAAAAGTCCTCCAGGGTAGTCTCGCCCATGCCCAATTGCTGGCGCAGACGCGCAAAAAACAGAACCTTTACCATCGCTTTACACCTCTGAAATTTTTACGCCTTGTCCGCAGCATCGCCGCGCCAGTGGCCGCGCTTACCGCCGGTTTTTTGCAGCAGGCGGGTCGGGCCGATTTCCATCGCCGGGTCCACGGCTTTGCACATATCGTAAATGGTCAGCGCCGCTACCGAAGCCGCGGTTAACGCTTCCATTTCCACCCCGGTACGCCCGGCCAGGCGGCAGAAAGCGGTGATATGCACACTGTGTTTTTCCGGCTGCAATTCGAAATCCACCGCTACTTTGGTCAACGCCAGTGGATGGCACAGGGGAATTAAATCCGAGGTTTTCTTCGCGGCCTGGATGCCGGCGATACGAGCTACAGAAAGCACATCGCCTTTTTTGTGCGCCCCTTGGCTAAGCAGTGCAAAAGCCTCTGCACTCATACAAATGCTGCTCTCAGCCAGGGCGCTGCGGTCAGTGATGTCCTTCTCGGTAACATCCACCATGCTGGCTTCGCCGCGCTGGTTTAAATGGGTTAATTGGCTCACAAATTACCCCCGGCTCTCGCAGGGCGCGCTGGCAAAGCGCACATGAGGGATAAAGTTACAGGGCTTGTGCCGGGCATCCAGCTGCTCCAGCAATATGCCTTCCCAAGCCGTGCGGCAGGCTCCGGTGGAACCAGGCATACAACATATCAGTGTGCGATTCGCCAGGCCGGCGAGCGCGCGGGATTGCACGGTGGAGCTGCCGATATCCCCCAGGGAAATATGGCGGAACAGCTCGCCGAAGCCGTCGACGGTCTTGTCGAACAGCGGGCTCAGAGCTTCCGGCGTGGAGTCGCGATCGGTAAAACCGGTACCGCCGGTCACCAATACCACCTGCACTTTGGGATCGGCAATCCAGGCGGAGACCACCGCGCGCATCTGGTAAACATCGTCCGGGGTAATGCGCTTATCCGCGAGCTGATGGCCGGCAGTTTTGAGGGCTTCCACCAGGTACTGGCCAGAGGTATCAGTCTGCTCGTTGCGGGTATCGGATACGGTAAGTACCGCGATATTGAGCGGTACAAATTCTTTGCTAGCGTGTGCGGACATAATCAGTGGTCTCTCAAAAAACTGTTTTCTGGAGTTTTATCCGGCGTACTCAAGCCGAGATAATCTGCCGGCGTATTGATATTGCGATGCCAATCGCCGGCACTTTTTATGGGTATGGATTTGGCCCCCAGGTGACGCAGCAGCGCGCCGACAGAATTGCGCGCACTGCCCTCAACGGCACGGCGCAAATAATCCAGGCAGTCGCCATTTAAAGGCAGCCACAGGGGAAAAAAGAAGTTTTCAAAATAACAGGGCCGGCCACTTGCCTGCCCCTCTGTCAATAACTCTGCGAGGTGCTCCCGCCCAAGCAAGGGCATATCTACCGGGATTACCAGGGCCGCGTCAGCACCGGTTGCCAGGGCTACCGAATAAAGGCCGCCCAGTGGGCCCCGCTCTGGCACCAGGTCTTCAATCGCTCCAGGGCGGGCGCCGCTGGTGACGACTTTTGCCAGCGGAAGCTCACTCAACAATGCCTCAGCATGCTGCAAGAAATTGCCCTGTTGGGGGTGGGCCAGCAGGGCCTTGTCGCGGCCCATCCGGCTGGAGCGGCCGCCGGCCAGCACCACGCCGATTGTCGATTTACTAACAAGAGCCCTGGCCATAACCCTAGCCCCCCAGCATCGCCAGGTTGCGGGTAGCGCCGGTAAAACCTTCGTGCAGTTGGTGGCCTGCGGTTTTATCCACAATCAACTCACGGATATGGGCTGCCAGCGCTTCGCTATCGCCGGCGGCAATGATTTCGCGCATATCAAAGCCCTGGTCGGCAAACAGGCACAGGTGTAGCTTGCCCTGGGCCGATACCCGCAGGCGGTTGCAGCTTGCGCAGAAGTCTTTGCCGTAAGGGGTAATCAGGCCGATACGGCCGGCGTAATCCGGGTGGAAATACTCCCGCGCCGGACCGGCATCGCGGGTGCGGATCACCTGCTCCCAACCTTCCCGCAGCAACAGGGTTTCTATATCGCCACCGGAGACATGGTTGCTGGCGAAGAACTCGCGGTTATCGCCGGTGCGCATCAATTCAATAAAGCGCAGGGTCACCGGAGTCTCACGAACCCAGGCGAGGAAGTTATCCAGCTCGGCCAGGTTGTACTGGCGCATCAGCACTGCGTTGACCTTGGTATCGATACCCAAGGCCAGAGCACGATCCAGGCCTGCTAAGGCTTTATCCAGGCGATTGTGGCCGGTGATATGGTGGAATTGAGCCGGGTCGAGGCTGTCGATACTGACATTCACCTGATCCAAGCCGGCGCGGTGCCAGTCGTCTATCTGACTGGGCAGGCGGTAACCGTTGGTGGTAATGGCTAAGCGGCGAATCTTATCGCTAGCGCGCACGGCTTCGAGCAGCGGCACCAGATCTTTGCGCAGGGAGGGCTCTCCGCCGGTAAGGCGTACCTTTTCCGTACCCAGGGAAGCGAAAGCGCGCACCAATGTGCCCACCTCAGCCACTGAGAGAGGATTTTCCCCTTCCAGGGAACGTCCGCAACCGATGCCCTCGGGCAGGCAGTAGTTGCAGCGGTAATTGCAGATGTCCGTCACGGACAGGCGCAGGTAGTAAAACCTACGGCCAAAATTGTCTTGTAACATTAAACGCCTTTCCAATTTCGGGAGGCCGCGCAGTTTCCCGCTAGACCCTGGTGGCCGGTACGGCCACGGTCCCGGCACCTTGCAACGTCAATAAAAAACGGCGCTGTTTAGGTAGCGGGACTCGGTGTTTAAACTGATGTCAGTGTATCAAGCTGGTTAATTTATGCTTGGGGCAAAGGTGGTACTCCTTAGGTACTCACAGTGATGCCAACCGGTAAGGGAAATAACATCACAAAATAGAAATTCAGTAGGCAGAATGGCTAAAAACCGAAAAATACCCCTAAAGAAATTCTTCGGTTTTTATAAGTAAAACCCCGGCCAGAGCCGGGGCCTCGCTATGGAGCGGCTTTATTTAATTAAAAATTGGCAGTAACCATTAACCAGAACTTGTCGGTATCCACGTTGTGATCGTCAGCCTGGTAAGAGGCGTATTTCACCAGTGCAGAAATATCCTCTGTCAGCTTGCGGCCGTAGCTGATATTCCACTCATGGCCATAATTTGCGGAACCTTCATTCGCATCAAAATTGTGATAAGCCATATTCAACTTGCCACCCACAAGTTTCATAGCACCGCTGATATACATATCTTCAATGCCTTCGCCTGGAGTCACCAAGAACTGGTCGGTGAAACCTTGGAATTTATGCAGGGTAGCCAGCGGCGTTTTGAAACCAACGCCATTATCAGAACCCAGTACTTCATAACCGAGTTTTGCGGTTACCGGGCCCAGGTCTGCGCCAACTTCCGCCAGATAGTAGTCGGCATTGTAGTCGAAGGGGTTGTCCCCGGTATCGTCCTGGCGCGCATAGCTTAGATTAGCTTTTACAGGGCCAAAACTTCCTTTGTAATCCACCCCATAGGTGCGGCTGGAATTATTCACGAAATTTTCTAAATCCAGGCTGTAAACAAAACCGCTGACTTTATGGTTTTCGGCCACCGGGTAGCTGGCATGGAGTAGCTGGATATTGCCTTCAAATTCGGCGCCGGCGCTATCTTCACCAAAAACCCGGTTTACGTTGTACACGTAGCTGTAGTCCAGCTGCAGGCTGTCGGCGCTGCCATACTGATAGCGTATGCCGTCGTAAGTCTGCTCGTTCTGCCTCCAGCCAACACCGCCAACAAAGCGCTGGCCATCGAGGTTAATACGCTGGCGACCAGCAGTAATTATGGAATTTTCTCCGTTATAACGGATATAGGCCTGGTTAACCTCTGTGCCATCTGGATCGGCCACTACCGGGTAATTAGTTTTACCATTGACGGTGGAGTTGTAATTGTCGTTACCGACTGCAGTAACATCGTCCATCTCAAGAAAACCACTGAAGCCGCGGTAGCTGCCGCTGCGCCAGTTGAGGCGGGTTCTCAGAGTGGACGCGAGTGCATCCCCATTAATACCATCCTGGTCATAATCTTCCTGGTCGACGATCTCTACGCGATAACGCAGATTCAACCCGACTTCACCGGATTTAAGCGCGTCGACAAGAGTGGCATTTTCACCATCCTGCGCAGCGGCCTGCAATGCGACTGTGCTGCAGGCCCCCAACAGTAAAGCACCGAAAATTTTGGGAAATCTGGAAATGGTCATTACGCTTTTCCTTTGCAACAACGGAGTGACAGTGACAAATTACAATTTTTCAGACGTGGTTGAAACCACAGTTTTTCTCGGTAGAAAAAATAAATACTTCCTACCCTTTACACACACATAATTCCATTTTGGTAGTGGGCGCTACCTATCTGGCAAAGCCGCAGAGTTACTCGTATCCTCATGCAAAAAATTATTTTGCCTGGCAAAGGCCAAACGCTGTTGATATTGCTCCCTCTGGATTGCCAGATACATTACCAACATACAAACTGCCAGCACGCCGTAGAGCAACATAAATGCCGCACTGTGAATACCCACTAAATCCTGTGCGATACCAAACAGGACCGGCAGAGTAAAACCGCCCAGCGCACCGATTGTGGCTACAGTGCCACCGACACTGCCCATATGTGCCGGAAAATTATCGTGTAGCGCCTTGTAAACTGAAGCGCGACCAAACCCCTGGGCAATACCAATCACCAGCAACAGCAGGGTAAACAACTCAATGCCCACCTCGATATTTAGATGCACATCCCGTTCCACCCCGTGAATCGTCATACTGGTTGGGGGGTAACTGAGAAAAAACAGGCATACCAAGCAGGTCCAGAACACACTCCAATTCACCGTGCGCGCACCATAGCGATCTGCAAACCAGCCACCCAGCGCACGCAGCGAACTGGACAGGGCCACAAACAGCAGGGTCAGCGCCATCGCCACCTGGGTGCTGACTTCATACACCGCCAGGTAGTAATTCGGCAACCACAGTAAAAGTGCGAGAAAGCTGCCGAAGACAAAATAATAATAGAGCCCATAACGCCACACCTTGATCTGCATCAGTGGCCTTAGATGGTGCTGAATTTTTGCCTTGTTACGACTGCGCATATAGCGGGTTTCTTCAGGTGCACAAAATTCGAATAACACCACCATAAGCAAAATACCAACCGCATAAATCGGCCCAATCCATTCTCGCCCCAGCCAATTCTGGATCGCTGGCGCCAGGGCCAGGGTAATCGCCGCCCCGGCATTGCCTGCACCAAAAATGCCCATCGCGGTGCCCTGCTGCCTCCTTTCGAACCACGGAGTGATATAGCGAATACCCAACACAAAGGAGACCCCGGAAATCCCCAACCACAAACCGGCCAGTAGATGCTCACCGTAACTCTCGATATAGGGCAAGAGTAAAAGCACCGGCAGCAGCAATAGCATTTGCAGGAGGATAAGTTTTTTTGCCGAGAAATATTCCACCAACAAGCCGGCGGGAAAACGCAGTAACGCACCGCTCAGGATCGGCGCGGCCAGTAAGATGCCGTACTCTGTGGCTGAGAGGTCTAGCTGCCCGCGGACTTCCACTCCAAGCACCGCATAGAGTGTCCACACGGAAAAGTTCGCAGCAAACATGGCCGAAGCAAATATCAGCACACGCCCGGCGAGTTGCTGGGTATATTGCACCGCGGGCTTCTCCTATTTTTTCAGTTTTCGGGAAGGTTATTTGGTCACCACATCGGCTGCCCGATCAATACGCACCGGCTGCGCCGCCACGAACGGATTAAAAACAGCAGTATTGGTAAAGGCCACCTGCCAGCAAGATGCATAAAAACTCCGGTAATCACAATTACTCCCAAAAACTCTTCGCTCGCAAGCCGATTTTTTATGGCTACTCAACAAGGGGTAAACCTTATTCAATAGGCAGCAGCTCCCCTTAAAAGGCACTACCCCAAATGGGCTAACACTAAGCAGCAAAGCCTTTATTCAGTACCCAACTACCCCCTTTGTGCACTTTCCCTGTAGCGCTGCTCAAATACTATCGGCCATGACCCTATCCACCTCTAAATTTCTGAGAAGCCGGAGAAAATAGTCATGAGTCAATCCAGCGGCCTCAATTTATTTAATTGGGGCGATCCCAAAATAAAGACGCTGCACGTTACCTGGTTTGCGTTTTTCCTGACTTTCGTGGTGTGGTTCTCCCACGCTCCGCTGATGGTCTTTATCAAGGAAGCGTTCGACCTCACCAGCCAGCAGGTAAAAGCCCTATTAATCCTCAATGTGGCACTCACCATCCCCGCCCGAATCATTATCGGTATGCTGGTGGATAAATTGGGGCCGCGCCTGGTGTACAGCGGGCTGCTGATGACCTCATCTTTGATCTGTTTGGGCTTCGCCACCGCAGACAGTTATGAATCCTTGGCCCTGTTCCGCTTCCTGCTGGGATTTGTGGGTGCCGGCTTTGTCATTGGTATCCGCATGGTGGGTGAATGGTTCCCAGCCAAACAAGTTGGCCTGGCAGAAGGTATTTACGGCGGCTGGGGGAATTTCGGTTCTGCTGCCGGTGCCATGACCCTGCCCACCATCGCCCTGCTGTTCGGCGGTGAAGACGGCTGGCGCTATGCCCTGGGCCTCACCGGCATCATCGCCGGCCTGTACGGCATCATCTACTACCGCGTTGCCCGCAACACCCCTAAAGGCTCCACTTACTTCAAGCCGAAAAAGAGCGGCGGCCTGGAAGTGACCAGCAAGCGGGATTTCTACTTCTACCTGCTGATGAATGTGCCCATGTACCTGGCACTGGCAGCGCTGGCTTACAAACTGTCTCCCAGCGGCGTAGCCCTGCTGAGCCAGAATGCCACCTACGTGATGTGGGGACTGCTGGTAGTGCTGTTCGCCTTCCAGACCCGCATGATCTGGAATGTAAACAAAGACCACCTACGCGAAGGTGTGCCCGAGCTGGAGAAATACAACTTCAAGCAGGTAGCCATCCTCGACCTGGCCTACTTCGTCACCTTCGGCTCAGAGCTGGCCGTGGTTTCTATGCTGCCCCTGTTCTTCCTGGAAACCTTTGAAGGATTGAGCCCGGTGAAGGCCGGCCTGCTCGCCTCTGGCTTCGCCTTTATGAACCTGGTGGCTCGCCCAACCGGTGGATACTTCTCTGACAAACTGGGACGCCGCCGCAGCCTGATGTTCCTGATCGGCGGCCTGGCAGTGGGTTACTTTGTACTGAGCCAGATCAACGGCGGCTGGTGGATTCCCGCTGCGGTAGTGGCCACCATGTGCTGCTCTTTCTTCGTGCAGGCCGGTGAGGGTGCCGTATTCGCCGTCGTACCCCTGGTGAAGCGTCGCATGACCGGGCAGATCGCCGGTATGGCCGGAGCCTACGGCAACGTGGGTGCGGTTACTTTCCTTACCGCCCTGTCTTATGTCAGCTACAGCCAGTTCTTCCTGATTATCTGCGGCGCAGCAGCGGTGATCTTCTTCGCCTGCCTGTTCCTGGAAGAGCCCAAAGGCAATATCGCCGAAGTGCTACCGGATGGCACAGTGCAGCTGATCAGCGTGGAGTGATCGGAAAGGGTGATCTTAAAGCAGTTATCCAGCAACAAACGCAAAGGAGGGCCAATGGCCCTTCTTTGTTTTTCGCCGTTGGTCTGAGGGGACGAAAAGAGAGTGGAGAAAGCTGTGAGCGAAACCAATTCCGGGGTGCAAACAGAAACCGAGGCAAACCCCGAAGCCCAGACACCGCGATTGAGCCACGGCCTCTGTACCAGTGCCGGCATCAAACCGCAGAATGAAGATGCCGCAATCTATCACTGGCCAGCCAGCCCACACTTACAGGAATACCTGGGCGCAGTCGCCGCACTGGCAGACGGGGTCAGCTCTGCCGAAGCAGGCGCCCTCGCCAGCCACACCGCCACCGAGCAGTTTGTGCGGGACTATTACAAGGTGCCGGATACCTGGTCTGTCGCCCACGCCGGACAGAAAATCCTCGCCTCCATTAACAGCAAGCTATACCGCAAGAGCCACGACTTTCCCCAACAGGAAAAGGGCTTCCTCTGCACCTTCTCTGCCCTGATTTTTAAATCCCGCACCGCCCACTATTTTCATATCGGCGACAGCCGTATCTATCACCTGCGCGGTGACAACCTTAAATGCCTCACCCGAGACCACAACATCACCCTGGCCCACCGCCAACAGATGCTATCCCGCGCGCTGGGCATGGATACCGGCCTGCAAGTGGATTACGGCCAGCTCAGCCTGGCTAAGGACGATGTACTGCTGATTACCAGTGACGGCGTGCACGACTTTATCAAACAGGATTTACTGCGGGAGCTGTTGGCAGAGTCCCAACTAAGCGAACAGGAAACAGCGGAAACCCTGGTGCGCCTCGCCGAGGAAAACGGAAGTGACGATAACCTCTCCGCATTAGTGGTAAAGGTAAAAGCATTGCCACAAACCACCCTGGACGATTACAGCCGCCAGCTTACCCGCCTGCCCTTCCCGCCGGAGTTGGAACCGGGCATGGTATTGGATGGTTACCAGGTGGAACGGGAGCTGTTCTCCTCCCAGCGCAGCCAACTGTACCTGGTGCGCGACAGTGCCACCGGGGAAATCCTGGTAATGAAAACCCCCTCAGTAAATTACGAGGACGATATCCACTATATCGACCGCTTTATTCAGGAAGAGTGGATAGGCCTGCGTATTCGCAGCCCCCAGGTAGTGCGCCTGCACCGGCAGACCCGCCCGCGCACCGCGCTCTATTACCTGATGGAGTATGTGCAGGGCAGCACCCTGGAGCAATGGATCACCAATAACCGCTTTCCCAAACCCGCAGAGGCGTTTCGACTCCTTAAGGAGATTGCCACCGGACTACAGGCCTTCCACGATCAGGAAACCATTCACCAGGATTTGCGCCCGGCCAATATCATGATCGACGGCGACGGGCGGGTGAAAATTATCGACTTCGGCTCAGTCTATGTAGCCGGCAGTGCCGAGATTTTCCGCCCCCTGGAACACCCGGAAGCGCTAGGCACCGCCAGCTATTCCGACCCCCACTATATCCTCGGGCACAACAGCGGTATTCGCGGCGATGTCTATGCTCTCGCCACCATTGCCTACGAAATGTTTACCGGAGAACTGCCCTACGGCGAAGAAATCGAGAACTGCCGCTCCCACGCCGACTTCGAACGCCTGCGCTACCGCACCGCCAGCCAGTTTAATCCGGTAGTCCCCATATGGTTCGACCGCGCCCTGGAACGGGGATGCAGTATCGACCTGGAACAGCGCTATTCCACGCTGACTGAATTTATGCGCGACCTGGCCAACCCTAACCCCGATTACCTAAGGGAAGATCCTACTGAGAAAGGGGATGCGTCTTTGTTTTGGAAGATTCTTTGTGGGATTTGGGTGGCTACTTTATTGGCGGTGGCAGCGTTGTTTTCGTCAAGTGCTTAAGAGCAGGGATTTTCGGTGCAATAGTTCCTGTTTGCGAATATGCTGACCCAGAATAGCTATAGATTGTTATGGTTTAGCCGATGGTTTTGGACGGATAGCATCCATCACACTTTCTTTATGCTGTTTTTATCTACAGCACAGCATTTGACGATTTCTTTTGTTGTCAACGCCAAAGATTAAGAACAGCTTCGTATATCCATAGTAATGGATGCGCTAACTTATTGATTTTTAATGATTTGAGCCTTTATTCAAAAAAACAAAATATCGAGACATATTGTAATCAAAAAATATCTGCTTGATTAGTTCTGTGCCAATTCTGACTAAAAAGCTAATTTAAATTTTTCTTCTTTTTAGAGTGCTCCCCCGTTCTTCGAATATGTTAACAAGTGATATGCTGCTTCTTTTGCGTACTCTTTTTTAAGGCCAAGATATACCGACTTTTAAATTTAAGGGAGAAATGTTTTGTCAGATTTGATCGAGCTAGAAGACTTGGTACCGGCCATTAAGTCACCTTATAAAGTGACTAAGAGCATATTGGGCACCACAACAAAAGTAATGTCGGATAAGTTTGTGTGCTCTCCAAGAGAGCTCAATATATTATTCGACAAATTTAGGGAAAAAATTGGCTATTTTAAACCAACAAAGATTGGATTCCAATATCTTATAAGTTTTACTGATAAGACCCATTATGAAAATACCGACTTAACCTTGCTTGAATCAAACTTGGCAAGCAGCGGTAAAAGTACTGATAAGATTATTTTGAATTGGATTGTTGTACATGATCATGATGGGAATGAAAATGAACTTTCAATCACAGTACGAATATCAAACCCGATAAATCCTTTCGTAATGCTCCAAGCCATTTTATCTCAAACACCCGATGATATTGACAGCCTAGAAATGGAAACAGGCTCCGTATCTGTTTCGGTAAATGGGGCAACACAAACGGCTTCGGAAGAAATTTTTGAGCTAGTCGGTAGATGGGTAGATAGCTGCCCTCAACCACAAAGTATTACAAAAATTAACACATTGATAAATCAACACAAAAGTAAGATTGAAGCAATAAATACATGGATATTGCCTATATTTTACTCTATAGCTTGCTTCTTATTTCTTAGGCAGCTTCAATCTCAAGATGCAATTGCATATGCATTTATAATGCTTTGTGGTTTTATAGTTATTCGATCAATAACTGGGAAATTTAATGAAATGATTTATCGCTGGTGTAGAATGAGTCACCTGTTTAGTTTATTCATGCTTACGGGTGGTGATCAAAACCAGCAAACTAAGTTCTTAGCAGACGCGACGAACAGTACGGTAAAACTTGTTGCATCTGTGCTCGCCTCTTTTATGGTGAATGTAGCAGCAGGATTTTTTGTCGCAGAAACTTTAATTTCATAACAAGTAAAAGCACACGAAGTTAAACAGCTAATTAGCTATAGTTTTGACTTAGGTGCTTTAATTGTTCCATAGTCGCGACCAGGTTATCAACGACTCCCATTCCCCAATGCCCGTTCCTTTTGCAAACGTATATATATTTCTTCGCGGTGAACGGGTAGGGATTTCGGAGCACGTATCCCTATCTTCACCTGATTACCCTTGACGTCTAATACTGTGATTGAAACATTGGCTCCAATCCTTAAGTTTTCACCAGTCCGGCGCTTTAAAATCAACATAATTATTTCCTACTGATAGTCAAACCATGGGTAAACCTTCTCTGGTGGAAGGCTGCGAAAGTAAATTTTTGAGGAAATACGGGGTGGTGCACGGGAACGGTAGGCATAGAAGAAGAAAAGGCAGGCACAACGCTTCCACTGCTTGGGGAGTCGCTCCAAGCCGCTGAATGTACTCCACTTTATTGAAGACGAGCGGGTTTCTAGCGTATGATCCATATAGCCATCTTGATACTCTGATTATCAATTTGGTCAGCTGGCCCCTGGTGTTGCTGCACCTTGGGTCAGCGCCTTTTACTGTCTTTTACATCACGCTACCGTTCTCCTTTGAGAAGATGGTTCTTTAGAAAACTCTTAGATGTCTTGATTCTCTCGAATCCCTTTGGTCTTTGGCCATCGGCCTTCAAAAGGCCACTCAATTCCGGCCAAAATACCAATAAATATCAATCGATTTTACGCAGCTTTGACACTAAAACAAACTGAATAAATTCCAATAAGATCATTTTTGTGCCTATATTTTCGCTTATTTATGCTGACGAAAATCCAAGCTATTCATAAAAATAGCAACTTAAATTGGTACTCTTTACAGATCCTCTAGTTGAAAATAAAAAATAATAGATCGATCATTATCGACACACTTTCAGCGATGACAGCAACCCTTTCATCCGCTACATAAAGACTGCCTCAGGTACGATAGTTCTTATTTTTAATATATTTACCCAGAATATGCTGGGTGATAGGTTTTCTGGTTACGGCAAACTTAATTGTTGAGATATATATAAAATCGGTATAATGCAACATTCTTTTAAATACGTTGCTGGCTTCACAAGAGGTATCAAATATATGAATAAAATCATTGCAATACTGGCGTCCATCGCTATTACATCATGCGCTAGCAATTCTGATGTTACAAACTTTCAAAGCAAAGGAAACTTAGAAGCGTCTAAGCCAGCTGCCTGTGTGGATATTAACTCGCTCCAGGCCAGTCAAAATCCTGCTGATATATTTTCTGGCATGAAGAAATGCCTAAACTCTGGAAATTATTCAGATGCAGCAAAAATGTATTACGCTGCCATGACTTATGGAATTTATGATACCAAAAGAGTTAGTGACCAAACAGCACATCAAAGCATCATTGTTCTTCGCATGAATACATTAAGCGGCCTTTCGGAGGAACAGCTTTCTCTTCTCCAATCAGAAATAAATACAATCTTGGAAAGTAATGAGCAAGTATGTGAAGCTTTGCGCACACGGGGGCTACCGACATACCATCCAACATATATGATCCAGCATGGTATTGGTGCTTTTACAGGTAATCAAGCCAATAACGGCCTCATTGAAAACTTTGATAGTCAATCAGCCTGGTCTGAGGCTATTGATAAAACAGTTAAGTGTAAACAAAGCTAATAAATACATAGTATTTATTTTATTTAGGGGTAAATAATGAAAAAAACAGTATTTCTATTGATAATACTTTTCTGTCAATTAAGTTTTGCTGACGAATTGTTAAGTGAAGATGAGTTTGTTGAACGTTATATCAAGGCTGTTCAAAAAAAGGTTATGGGTATTAAAGCTGAGAAAAAAGATCAGCTAGAAGTCCACTTCGAAAACAATGATGGTGAAGAGCAGGTTTCTTTTTTAAATAACGCCTATATTTCTTATACTAATAGCCCTGAATCACTTGAAGATATTATTAAACAATATGCTGGAAGCTTAGAGGAGTTGTTCCAACCAAAAGAAATTAATTTTGGCAAGACACAAATATTCCCAGTCATCAAAAATAGAGATTATATTAGTCAAGTAGAGGCAATGTTTAGAGAAAAAGGTAGCGATGCTCCTTTTCCCTTTTACTTTGAACAGTTAAATGAAGAGCTTTATGTCCTCTATGTATTTGATACTGAAACCTCAATGAGATATATCTCTCAAAAAGATATAGATAAACTACAGATTAAAAACGAAGAGTTACGCACCCTAGCTAAGGAAAACTTACGGAACTCCATTGAATTGCAAATACAAGGCAATCCTGCCTCTTTTTCGATGTTACTGGCAGGTGGAAATTATGAAGCCTCACTCATACTTTATGACAGCCTATGGAATAAAGAACAGTTTCCCGTAAAGGGAGATATTGTTGTTTATATTCCATCTAGAGATTTGGTAATAGTAACTGGATCAGAAGATGCTGAAGGCCTAAAGCAAGTAAGAAACATAGTTTATGACCCTGAGAACGAGTGGCCTCATATAGTTTCAGAGAAAGGTTTTGTTCGCAAGGGTGATACTTGGGAAGTATTGAGCCTTTAACAAGCTGATGTAGTGGAATTAAATTAGCTTTCATCTTTTATTGCTTGGAAAGGTGAAAGCTTGTTTTTCCACTAGGAAAAGATGATATCTATATATGAATAATACATGGAAGTCTGCCAAAGAGGCATGGATAAAAAACGGTATTGAAGGTCAACTTAAGCTACTTGAAAACCGCAGGAAGCGCTCTGGGGAATGATCAAAATCATTTCTTTAAAATGGCAGCAGCGTTGGCTGAACCTTCGTTTCGCAGCTTTGCTGTTCCGTTTCGGACCATATTTACGATCTTATAAGTAAAGGGATGATCGTGGAAGACTCTAGATTTTGGTATCTGGTAGAAAGCGTAACAAAGCGAGTATCTGATATTGAGGAAGTTTTTGATAGATTAGTTGAGGATGTAAGCAAGCTCACTCCTAATGAAATTATTGCATTCAAAAAAAAGCAGTGCGAACTAAATGACCTCACATACCGTTGGGATATTTGGGCTGTGGCATATATCTTAAATGGTGGCTGTTCCGATGATGGTTTTACTTACTTCAGAGCTGGCTTGATACTTGGAGGACGCGAGAAGTTTGAAGCAGCACTAATAAATCCTGAATCTCTGGCCGATTGGCTACCTGAAGACTTCGAAGCTGAGGACTTCATGTATATAGCTAATGATGCCTACGAGAAGGTCACAGGAGAGGAGTTTCCTTATGACCGCCTTACTTCTGAAGGCAGAGATGATCCCTTTGGCGAAGCGTGGGATGAGGACGATTTACCCAAGCTATACCCAGCTTTGTGCGATAAGTATTTTTGATAGAAATACTTAATACTGAAAGATTTTTCCCATCCCTTGGGTATGTTGTTGCCATTTTGTTGGCACGAAGCTATCAATAAAAAGCAGCCGTTAAATGATGGATTTATGTGTAATTAGGAAAATCTTTCCATGAAATGGAGCAAGCTTAAATCTCTAGTTGAAGAAAAATTTTCTCCATCTTTAGATGGCCGCATTTCAATTTGCAGCACCAGATAAGGTAATTATACATTTTAATCAAACTTATTTTGACTACACTGTGAGCATCAAATGGAAAAGCGCAAAAAATTACTTTGGTTTAGCCTTCTTACTGTCTCTCTAATTGGAATCGGATTCATACTTGGCATGTTTGGCAGTGCCCTAAAGCCTCCAGCAAATGCTGGTGAACTATCTCCTAGTATTGATATAGCTGACCTGGAGCCGGGTGAAATACTTACTCGGGATGTAAATTATGAGGTGGGAGGGAAGTGGGGCTTTAGATACATAATTTATAAAAACTATGAGTCCGAAATCACAGTTTTTGGCGTTCCCCTCAGAGAAGGCATGGTAAATATGCCAGATATAAAGTGGTGGAGGTGGGGCACAGAATGTAGGAATTTTGGGCCGACCATGAAAAACGGTAAGGTAGTCCCACAAAGCCAGTTCAAATGTCATGATCACGAATTAAATACTTGGTTCGCCAAAGAAAATGTCTGGGATCTTGATGGTAATAACCTCGGCAAATATACAGAAGACATGGAAAGAGTAAGATTTTCAATAAAAGGTTTTGACCTTTTACTACATATGTATTATTAGAAAATAAATCTACCCAGTCTGTCATAGAGCTTTTTAATGTCTGACCCGCTTCATTATGCGAGAAGTACATTTAAAAACTAATATGGGAAGAACAAATTATTTAGTATATAGACTTAGTATCGCGATGCTATGTGGGTTCATCTCATATTTGCTGGTAGCGACCTTTCCAGCTCTTATTACCCTAGAACTAGCAAATTTTTATAGAACACTGGGGATGTATTTCCTTTATACAGCTGTTGCTCAATTAGCAGGGTTGTTATTTGTGATATTTGGGAGCAAACAATTACTGAATATCGCAAATATGGTTTTAACCTTGATCTGTTTTATACCTGTAATAATTTACTTTATAAAAATAGCTCCAGATGGTCTAAACCAATAAAATTGGTACGATCGAACCTTTTCTGCTGAACAATTGTCGCTTTGTTGCTATAGAACTTACTGTAGGCCTTGAGTATTCCATTGGGTAGGCAAAGGTACTATTATCCAAATAGATCCTGTTAACGGTTGTACATAATGAAAGCAAAATTACAAGAATTAATTAATGATAAACCCATAGAGCAAAGCTCTCATTATCTTCTGAGTCAAGAATTAGAGTTCGATTTTTTTAAGTCCATTTCAACATTCGCTATGGCATTTATAGGCGGTATTGTTACTCTCAAAACCGCTCTTGGTATTGATACACCCATTACTGAAGGATTCACTTTCTCTTTGGTCGTCGCCATAATATCAGCTCTATGTGCCTTTCACGCACAACATGAATTAATTAGTGACCTACGTAACGGTCGAACACCCAGTAAAGTAAAACAGCTGTTCAGGTTTTTTCCAGGACCTATCCTCCTTGGAGTGGCTATCGGATCGGCCTTTACCTATTTCGAAAGCTCATTGCACTAACAGTATTAACTTTATAATTTGTTTAAGCACTCTGGCCTCTAAACGAGTAATTAGGATAGGGGTACGGAGAATCTGCTGTATTCCCATCCCTTGAATTTGTGGTAGCTGCTATATTGGAACGAAACAATCAATTGCACAACAGCCGTGAACTGATGATTTCATGTGTAAGTAGGAATATCCCCCAATGAAATGGAGTAAGCTTAAATCCCTTGTTGAAGAAAAATTTTCTCCATCTTTGGGTGGCCGTATTTCAATCAACAGTACCAGATATGGAAACTGTTCATGTGGCCATGCCTGGTTGACTCTTGATAAGGCGGTAATAGCAAACTTCTGTACAATGGCCTTTTGGAATAGAGCGAATGGTAATTTCTATCGAAAAGATAACCGGTGGGTAACAGATTCCGATGTGCCTGAGCACGTAAGTGAAAAGCAGAAAATATCTTATGGTGAGATGGAATATGGAGAATTATCTCGACAAGATGCCTATCAAGCTTGCTGGGAATTCGTTCATACCCTCAAAATTGATGAAGCTATAAACTCCGAGAATCCATTGATTCAATCCCTAGCCACACTAGATAAGCGCTTAGGAAAACGTAGGCTTATAGAAATAGACACTTCGACTTTACACCCACTAGCAAAAAAATTGTTGGCCATAAGGTTGGAATCAGAGGGATTAAGGATTACGGTTTGCACATAAGACATATGTTTCAACGTTATTCTAAAGATTTCAATTCCCTTGTTACGCATGAAATAATTGTTGAATACTAGGATAGATGTGTGAAAAACCTAGGTTCATCCCAGGGTCTCGGATCTCATTTATAATGAGAGAATGACATTACTCGTAAACGCCCGATACTTACGATTGACAAGGATGTAATACGGTCCTTCACATAGGATCACCTTCTTAATTTGCTGTCGTTCATGAGTCTCTATGGTAGAGTTTCTAAAAAATGCTTAAGTTAAGACAGTTTGATAAGTCTGATATTGATTCACTAATGTTGTACCTTAATGATAATGAGGTAACGCAATATATAACAGATGCCATACCTCAACCTTATACGGTGAGTGATGCTCGTTGGTGGGTTGAAAATAGTGAGAATTCAAGCCTAATAAAAGCGATCGAGTACAATGGAGAGCTTGTAGGATGTATATCGGCTAAGGTAGGTGAATTTGAATATAGCTGCGGCGCTGAACTGGGTTACTGGATTGGAAGGAAATTCTGGAGCAGTGGAATTGCTACTGAGGCAGTTGGAGTCTTTACGGATATGCTTTTTAAATATACAGATCTCGTCCGGTTATTTGTTTCTGTAGTTTCCATGAATGGTGCATCTATTAGAGTCCTAGAGAAAAATGGCTATTTGTATGAAGGTACTCTTCGAAAAGCTTCATGTAAAAATGGCCAATACTTCGACGAATATTTATATTCAAAAATTAATGAATGAGGATACTTGAAGTCAAGATCAAAGGTTCATTATATGGCTCACCCCTTCACCACACGCTATACACTTTGACTGAGTTCTTGCATAAGTTTGCATGCTTCGATTGCCAGGTTGCCTTTAAGCGGCAAGCTATTGAGGATGCATCATCTGGCTCAGCACATCAGTCTGATTCGAACATCATCCATAAGTGTCCAAATCGCGGTCCTCTTTACTGCCACCCGGATACCAAAAGTTTAAGCTGACCCACTTGCGCATCACAGAGCGTTGACCCAAAGCCGCTATAATCAAACTCGCGGGATAGGCTCCGCCAAGTTTGTAATATTTTTTGCGAGCTGCATGACAGCTGGGTCAACCTTAGCGTTAGACAGTGGTAGATGTCTGTCCATGCGTTCGACCACAATCGGACGCGAACGGAGAAGAATCGAAAATGAATAGTGAACAGGCCGAAGCGTTTCTGGATGAGATGGCCAAAGCGGTATGTGATCCAAACGCTGATTCTAAGGTCACCGACCGCTACTTTACCGAAGACTTCGTGCAGGTTATCGACGACACAACGATTGGGCGATCGCAACTCGATTCGCGTATCAATTTGCTCCGAATGGAGTACTCGGCCGTCAGGTTCGATTACCTTTCCGTAATTGGTGAGGGCGATCGGATAGCTGATATGCATCTAGTGCGCGCGAAGGCGAAAGATGGCCAACAGCTCACAATCAAGGTAATCAGCCTGTACACGCTAAGAGACGGTCGGATCTCTCGCGCCGAATCCCTTAGCCGCCTTATCGAAGGGAATCCGGAGGACCTGCAATTACTCGTGCGTGGCGAGTGAGCCGATAGGCCGGCGCGGATCTCGGTTTCACTGGAGACGATAACGCAAACCGCCTCCGGGTATCGTTTTGGCGAAGTCCGCCGGCGTCCTCTCGAATTGCTTAATCATCTTAAGAGTCGCCCAGAGATTCATGGTCATCAAAGGCAACACCCAAGTGCAGACCGAGGTGCCGCTGTGTTCAACCATTTTTTATCCCCTCGATGGTAGTTAGTGGGTTGGGCCTTCTTATGAGTCAGCAGCCATGCTGACAGCTTCATATCAGCAGGTTACACAGATCTCCCCTGATAAGGGTGTGACTTTCACCACACAATTTCATCATTTACTCTACCCATTAGATCACATGGCTTCAGTGCCCTTGACCACCTCGCCTCTAGGCTAAGCATTAAGTGATGTTTCTATTCGGTAATTTGTAGTTTTTCAGTGGCCCCCTCCCCCTAAGATCTCACCATTTTGCAGTTGCCATTCACTGGTAGTTAGCATTTAATGGAGTGCCATTAAATGATGATCTTTCTACAGGGTAGTTTCACCCTATTAGTTCACGCCTATGCTGGGCGTACCAAGTGCATGCAATCTGATCTGCGGTTGCTGTCAGCTTTTTTGTCAAAACCCTGACAAAAAGATGCCAGTAGCCTCCGGCAATTGAGACGAGCGTATCTTTCATCGTAATTGGCGCTAATTATTATGCTCTTTAAGGGATCGTGTAAATGTAAGCGTTGGCGGGTTGAGGTTCAGTTAGCTGGACCGATCGAAGGTTTGAATCCGCGCATTTGCGATTGTAATTATTGCCAAGCCAACCCGTCACTTATTATTAGTGATCCGAATATGTCAGTGGTTTTCATTGGTGATGGGATTTTAACTAAACAAAATGGTGATCAGCTTGCTAATTTCTACCATTGTAAAGCTTGTAATGAACTGCTAGCCGTAGGCTGCAATATAAATGGTCGGCTTCGCGGAGCAATAAATTCCAATTTATTGCAAGACGTGAATCAACTTGGCAACCCTATTCAAATTCAGCCAAGACTGTTGAGTGCCGCTGAAAAGCTTGAACGTTGGGATAAGTTGTGGGGTGTTCTTAATGGGTTTTGAAACTTAAAATGTTAAGGCTTTCGGACGCTTTGGTCCGCAGCATGAGGCTTTATGAGTCAGGGAGAAAAAAACAGCGCCGATAACGCCTTGGCATTTATACAGGAACTGATATGACTAGGTCTGATAAGTTCTGGGATAGAAAAGCAGAGGAGTATGCTAGGAGCCCTATTTCTGACGAGGCAAGTTATCAGAAGAAGCTCTCAGATACCCAGAAATTCTTTACGCCTGATATGAATATTTTGGAGTTTGGTTGCGGAACAGGAACTACAGCGATTTGCCACGCTCCACATGTGCAACATATTGAAGCGGTAGATATCTCTGAAAATATGCTTGAGATTGGTCGAACTAAGGCCAGGGAAGCCTGCATCGATAATATTAGATTTACCAGAGGTACATTAACCGAATTCAATGCTGAGTCTGCAAGTTTTGATGCAGTATTGGGTTTAAATGTTATTCACTTATTACCAGATAGAAGAGATGTTTTGGCAGAAGCTGCTAGAATCCTCAAGCCTGGTGGCGTTTTCGTGAGTAGTACCGTTTGTATGGGTAATTCCTATATACGGTTTATTAAGCTCTTAGCACCTCTGGGAAAATTTATGGGCATAATGCCCGATGTCTTCATCCTAACAAAAGTAAAATTAGAGAAAGAAATTCAAGACGCTGGTTTTACCATTGAAGTTCTATGGCAGCATGGAATGCATAATATGGTAGTTTTCATTATTGCGCGTAAAATATGAATGATCTTTCTAAAACTTCGTTATGTCTCCAGAAATACAAACCATACTTAGATACTTAACAGTGAGGATACTCAAATGAAAACAAATGCAGTTTGTTGGTTTGAAATTTATGTAAATGATATGGTTCGTGCAAAGTCATTTTATGAAGCTGTTCTCAAGCAGGAGTTAACTCGACTAGACAATCCTGACGAAGTAAAAGACTTCCCTCAACCCGAGATGTGGGCATTCCCAATGAAACAAGAGCCGGGTGCAAGTGGAGCAATTTGTAAAATGGAGGGTGTTGAAGCTGGAGGTAATAGCACTCTAGCGTATTTTGATAGCGAAGATTGTTCTGTTGAACTGGCCAGAGTTGAGCCAGCAGGTGGGAAGGTAGTAGTGCCTAAAATGTCTATTGGAGAGCACGGTTTTATCGCAATAGCGCAAGATACCGAAGGAAATAATATCGGTTTTCATTCAATGAAATAGCTAGCTCTCACCAGCAATCATTAATTCACATAACTGGTTACTTAAATATCGTACATTGACTTCATCAAGGCACTAAGTTGTGCTCAAATTAAGCCGGCTTACCCTATAGATGAAATTAAAATTAGCGTGGAATAGCTAAGGCTAGCAATTTTGTGCAGTTAACGTTTTTGGCTAGCCTTACCAAAGTATCCCAATACCATCCCGCATCCAAAGTACAACTGACAAAGCCGTTACAGACTAAAGAACCATTTATCACAGTGCAAGAGGATGAGTTTTGAAAGGATTTATAATTCTGACCTCCACTTTATTTCTACTCACCAGCTCTATCGCTTTATCAAGTAGCATTAGTGTGCAAAAAGTTTCTGAACACCTACATATCTTGAGTGGAAAAGAGTACGGAACGAATATTGGCTTAATAGCAATTGAAAATGGATTGGTACTCATTGATCCTATGCCAGGAAATAATCAGTTAAGTGCGTTAGATCAAGAAATTCGGTCAATTTACGATAAGTCTATCTCCTTCATCTTAAACACACACGCGCATTCCGACCACACAGGTGGAAATGCGCACTTTAAAAAGCAAGGTGGAAAACTGATAGAGAGCAGCTTCAATTTAGATGAACTCACTCACATTAAAGTCAAGTCTCATACAACAATCGACAATATTTATTACCATAAGGAAAGTAATTCTATATTTGTCGGTGATGTATTCGATACCAGCTGGCACCCAACATTTTATGCTGGTGGAATTAAAGGTTTTAATGAAGCCATTGAGGCCATTTTAAATCTGGGTGATGATCAGAGCTTGATAATACCGGGGCATGGCGCTCCAGCAAACAAGCCATCTTTGCTTGAATTCAGGAAAAATACTTTTACATGGATAAATAAAATTCAAGAGCTTCATCAAAAGGGATTGGGTGTGGAACAAATAATGATTGATACACAAGTTAAGGATATTTTGGAAAAGTTCAATATAAATAATAAATCCCCATTCCTACCCCAAAAAGCTTATAAAAGATTTATAGAAAGAACTATTTCAGTGATTAATGAAGAAAAAAATAGATAACAAGGAGGCTTATTAGTATAAGCTCATTTTAACGCTATTCTTTTTATATCGGAGAAAGAACTACTACAGCAAGGCCTTATTGATTTATGAAAGTTGCAATTTCATTTTTACTACTTATTTTATCCACATTTTGTCATGCTGAAAACATCACTCCTTGCTCAGAAAATCTTCAGCGCATTGAGGGATATGACCCTAAATATCCAATTAGAGAGTACCGACGACCTGTAGATGGCTGGGTAGTGCTAACTGCCCTGCTTAATCCTGATGGAATTTTGCAAGATATTGAAATTTTAGAGTCAGAGCCGGATAACTTATTTGATCGATCTGCTGTAAAAGCAGTAAGAAGCTGGAAATTTGACTGGTCAGGAAGCTGGTGTAAATATAAGACTAGATTACGCTTTAAATTCAATGGCTAACGGTTTACGTCTAGGTTGCCCATCAATACACTAGTATAAACCATGAAAAGATATGGCTACAAATTTACCAAGGATGATGGTGGTCTTTCCAGATTAAGCGGACTTAGATTCTTTATCGGGCTGTGTGCTTTTTTCAGCACAATTACCAGCTTGATTTTCTCTGGTGAGAGCCAATTAAAGTTATATTTGGCATCACTCTTCGCTTTCTGGCTTGCGGCATTCTTGGCCGAAGTTGTCCCCAAAGTAAGATCCTACCCAGTTATATTTTCCGCAATAACGGCAAGTATTATTTTCTGGATTGATCCGAGAAATGTTTTTATAGTCCGTCAGTGTGAAAATTGGCAGTGTGTTGATGTTGAAAATTTGAACGGCAAAATAATATATTTAGGATTTTGTGGAATGGTCATAATCGCTGCGCTGTGGTCTTTGCGAAGACAGCCACACTAACGCATTTAAACATCATGCGACGCTTTGGTGCGGAAAGTACTAGCTGGATATGACACATCAATCAATTACATAGCTTAGGCACCCTATGATAGCCTATAATTTCTGGACGTAAGTTCAAACCAAATCTCTGTGCGACATATACCATCAATAACTGCTGCAAGCCTTATTCCTTCGATAGTACTTTTGTTACTGGCCGGTACGTTAGGATTTTCTAAAATAAACTCAGCCGGCCCAGCATTTATTTTGATTTTTTCAATTCCTATATCGCTAGCACACATGATGATTTATGTACCACTTGCATTAATAATAGAAAGATACTTTGGGCTAAATCTATTCAAGTGCATGTGTCTAGGCTTAATTGTTGGCTCTCTATATCCTGGATTTAATGACTGGCCGTACCCTGATGGCAGTTACATTGGTAAGGTTGAAGATACTTTAATCGGTATAGATGTAATAAAAGCAGTTAATGGCTATCCAACGCTTTGGGGTTGGTTAATTTATCTAAAGCATATACTTACAGTAGGCCTTCTATTTGGAGCTACTAGTGGTTTAGGTTATGGCCTCTTATATAGAAAAGATTAACAAGTGACTTTGTACCTGTACTGGATTAAGAATTCTAATTCAATTTACCCAGTCGCAATCGCATGCGAACGGTTGCGAATCTCTGTCACCTCAGTGGGCCTCCCCCGATAAATCCAAGCCAGAGATTTGAGCGGCCTGCACCATTTTTTGCAGGTAGTCGCTGGTCATCTGGCGGCGGCGTTTTTCGGTCAGGTATTCCTCGATTCGCTCCGAAACATATTCGAATTCCAGCGGGCGGCCCGGTTCGCAGTGTTCTACATATATCAGATGCACACCGTAGGGGGTCTCCACAGGTTCCGCTACCAAGCCGGTGCCCTGCTCGAACACTGCGCGCTCGAAGGACGCGACGGTGTCACCGCGCCCTACCTGGCCGAGGCTGCCACCGGCTTCGGCGGAGGAACAGGCGGAGTGGGATTGGGCTAACTGAGCGAAGGCCTGTAACGGATTGGCATCGTTGCGGATCTGCTTGAGCATATCCTCGGCAGCGGCGCGTGCTTTAGCACAGGCTTCAGAGTCATCCGGTGCGGCTGGGATCAGGATATGGCGCACTTCGGCGAGGGGATCGGAGCGAAATTTATGTGGATGGGCTTCGAAATAGGCGCGGCACTCGGCTTCACTGGCCGGGGGCACTTGCAACTCACCTTTCAATAGATCTGAAACGGCGTGATCGAAGGCCTCACTGTGCAGGTCTTCATCGGCAGCGCAAAGCCCCTGCCCTGCGGCCTTTTCCCGTAACAGCCAACCGATAACCAATGCCCGTGCAGCGCGGTAAATTGCTTGGCGCGGGGAGTTGGCGGTCTGGTATTGCATCTCCTGATAAATCAGGTCTGCGGGAATTTCACTACCGTTCACGGCCACGGCTTCAGCCAGTTCGAATTCGTGCCCGGCGGCGTCGGAAGCTAGTAATGCACTCATGACTCTTCTCCACACAAGGCCCACACTTGGCGGGCCTGGTTAACGATTGCTGGGATTAGCGCGCGGCTTTGGCGCGCACTACCTGGTAATTGCGGCGGAAGTACTGCACTGGAACACTCCATACGTGTACCAGGCGGCTGAAGGGGAACAGCAGGAACAGGGTCATACCGAGGAAAATATGCAGCTTGTAGATGATATTTACGTCGGCGATAGCCGCTGCGGCTGCGGAGCCATCGAGGGTGACAATGGACTGGGCCCAGGTCATCAGCTTGAGCATTTCGGCACCGTCCATATGGCCGGCGGAAACCAGGATACTGATCAGGCCGAGGATTAACTGGGCGTAAAGCATCAGCAGGATGGTCAGGTCCATTTTGGAAGTGGTGGCGCGCACTCGCGGATTGGTGAGGCGGCGCTTAATCAAAATGGTGAGGCCGATAAAGCAGATTACCCCGAAGAAACCACCGATAACCATTGCCATCATCTGCTTGGTGGAGGCTTCAATGCCGAGCAGGTGCCACACCGCTTTGGGCGTAAGCAGGCCGACAAAATGGCCCGCGAGAATGGCAATCACCCCTATATGGAACAGGTAACTGCCGATGCGCAATTGCTTGTGCTCCAACAACTGGCTGGAGCCGGTGCGCCAGGTGTATTGGTCGCGGTCATAGCGGATCAGGCTCCCCACCAGAAACACCGTGAGGGCAACAAAGGGATAGATGGCAAAGAGCAGCGTATTCAGATAGTTCATCTTGTTACTCCTGTGGTACGGGCTGGGCAGAATTCTGCGCGGCATCTTTGGCACTGAAGGCCCAGGTTAGGGGCTGGCCGTCGCGCAGCTGCGCAGCGCTGGGCCGCGCTATGGACTGGTCACAATTGTTGGCGCCGGTAAAGCTGACCACCTCTTCCTCCCAGATCTTGTCCAGCGCCTCGGGGGTATCGTCGCGCTCCTCATTGGCGACTTCCTCTTTGAGCGCGGTCAGGTCGACGAAGACTCCGGCCATCTGCAAGAGCGCATCCATCAACAGGTGATAGGGGCTCTCGCGCTTTGACAGGCGCGCGCTCAACAGGGCAATCACATGGGTGATATCGTGCACCCAACCGTAGGCCGCTTCACCTTGGGTGGCGCAGAACTCTAAGTAGGTGGGCAGGTAATCCGGCAGTTCGCGCTCATTCAGTTCCAGGCCGGCGGCTCGGTAGCGATTCATCAGATCCACCATGGCCTGGCCGCGATCGCGGGATTCGCCGTGGATATGCTCGAACAGGTGAAGGGACACAGCGCGGCCGCGCTCAAACAAACCGTCGTATTCACTCTGCCAATCGAGCGCATCCATACGCTCGTAATGAGAGATAAACGCCAGCAGCAAATCGCGCAGGGGCTTATCCAGATCTTCGGATTCCGCCACCCAGTTGGTTAACTCATCCAGATGCGCCACCAGCTCATCGGACGGGTAATCCAACAAGCGGGCGATCAGGTTTAATACTTTCATCGGTACTCTCCCCTCAGCCTCAGTCGACTACTTTGGCCGGTATCACTTCGCGCACTGCATTCTGCTTGCCACCGAAGATGTTGGTGCTGTCATTGCCGGTGCTGCAGCCGTTGCCGAAGCTAAAACCACAGGAGGACTTCATGTCGTAGGCGTTTTCGGCGTAAGCCTTGTGGCTTGAAGGCACCACGAAGCGGTCTTCGTAATTGGCCAGGGCCATATAGCGGTACATCTCTTCTACCTGGGCTACGGTCATCCCGGCCTCTTCCAGCAACTCGCGTTCCTGCACGCCGTCCACATGGATGCCGCGCATATAGGCGCGCATCACAATCATGCGTTCCAGGGCGCGGGCCACTGGCTTTTCGTCGCCGGCGGTGAGCAGGTTGGCCAGGTATTGCAGCGGGATACGCAGGGTGGAGAGATCGGGGATCTCGGCGCCGCGCCCCACGGTGACGGTTTCCACTTGGCCGGCCTGCACTGCGTTCTGGATCGGAGACAGTGGCGGCACGTACCAAACCATGGGCAGGGTGCGGTACTCCGGGTGCAGCGGCAGGGCGATCTGCCAGTCGATGGCCATCTTGTACACCGGGGATTTCTGCGCGGCTTCGAGCCAGGCTTCGGGGATACCCTCGGCGCGAGCAGCTTCCTGGACCTTGGGATCGCTGGGGTCGAGGAAAATATCGCACTGGGCCTGGTAGAGGGCTTTTTCGTCTTCTACTGCAGCGGCTTCTTCGATGCGGTCGGCATCATAGAGCAGCACCCCCAGGTAGCGGATACGGCCCACACAGGTCTCGGAACAGATGGTTGGCTGGCCCGCCTCAATACGCGGGTAACAGAAGATACACTTCTCGGATTTACCGGTTTTCCAGTTGTAGTAGATCTTTTTGTAGGGGCAGGCGGATACACACATGCGCCAGCCGCGGCATTTGTCCTGATCGATCAGGACGATGCCGTCCTCTTCGCGCTTGTAGATGGCACCGCTGGGGCAGGCAGAGACACAGGCCGGATTGAGGCAGTGCTCGCACAGGCGCGGCAGGTACATCATAAAGGTGTTTTCGAACTCACCGTAGATATCTGCCTGGACCTGTTCGAAGTTCTTATCCTTCTTACGCTTGTCAAATTCGGTACCGAGAATTTCTTCCCAATTGGGACCCCATTCGATCTTCTCCATACGCTCGCCGCTGATCAGTGAGCGCGGGCGGGCCACCGGCTGGTGCTTCTGCTCCGGTGCCTTGTGCAGGGTCTGGTAGTCGAAGTCGAACGGCTCGTAGTAGTCGTCGATTTCCGGCATATCCGGGTTGCCAAACAGGTTGGCCAGCACCCGGTGCTTGCTGCCGATCTTCGGCTGCAACTTGCCGTTTTTCTTGCGGGTCCAGCCACCGTTCCACTTGTCCTGGTTTTCCCACTCTTTGGGATAGCCGACACCGGGTTTGGTCTCGACATTGTTAAACCAGGCGTACTCGACCCCCTCGCGGGAGGTCCAGACGTTTTTACAGGTCACGGAGCAGGTGTGGCAGCCGATACACTTATCGAGGTTCAGCACCATGCCGATCTGGGCTCTAACTTTCATTGCTACACCTCCTCTCGGGTCGGCTCTTTGACGTCTTCGCCATCCAGCCAGTCGACCTTGTTCATTTTTCTCACCACCACAAACTCATCCCGGTTACAGCCCACAGTGCCGTAGTAGTTGAAGCCGTAGGACTGCTGGGCGTAGCCGCCGATCATATGGGTGGGTTTCATCACCGCGCGGGTTACAGAGTTGTGGATACCGCCGCGGGTGCCGGTGGTTTCCGCTCCCGGTGTATTCACGATGCGCTCCTGGGCGTGGTACATCATGGCCATGCCGTCTGGCACCCGCTGGGACACCACCGCACGGGCGGCAATGGCGCCGTTGACGTTGAAGATTTCGATCCAGTCGTTGTCTTCAATACCCGCCAGCTTGGCGTCGTTCTCACTCATCCACACAATGGGGCCACCGCGAGACAGGGTGAGCATCAGCAGGTTGTCGGAGTAGGTACTGTGGATGCCCCACTTCTGGTGCGGGGTAATCCAGTTCAGCAGGATCTCCTTGTTGCCGTTGGGCTTCTGGTTCAGCACCGGCTGTACGGTTTTCAGGTTGATGGGCGGCTTGTACACACACATGGTCTCACCGAAGTCGCGCATCCACTCGTGATCCTGGTAGAACTGCTGGCGGCCGGTGATGGTGCGCCAGGGGATCAGCTCGTGCACATTGGTGTAGCCGGCGTTGTAGCTCACATGCTCATCTTCCAGGCCGGACCAGGTGGGTGAGGAGATGATCTTGCGGGGCTGCGCCACGATATCGGCGAAGCGGATCTTCTCATCTTCCTTGGGCTTGGCCAGGTGGGTGTGATCGCGACCGGTGATCTTGCCCAGCGCTTCCCAGGCCTTCACCGCCACTTGGCCGTTGGTTTCAGGGGCCAGAGACAGGATCATCTCGGCGGCATCTACGGCGCTGTCGATACGGGCGCGGCCATCGCGGGCGCTTTCATCTTTCCAGGTGCGGTTGAGCTTCTTGAGGAAGTCCACCTCGTCATCGGTATTCCAGCTGATGCCCTTACCGCCGTTGCCGAGTTTTTCCAGCAATGGGCCGATAGAGGTAAAGCGGTTGTAGGTGTTGGGATAGTCGCGCTCCACCTCGATCATGCTCGGCGCGGTAACACCGGGAATCAGGTCGCACTCGCCCTTCCACCAGGCCTTCACCCCAAAGGGCTGGGCGATTTCGGTGGGGGTATCGTGGTGGATTGGCAGGGTTACCAGATCCTTCTCCACCCCCAGGTGGCCGTCGGTGAGTTCGGAGAATTTCTTCGCCACACCTTTGAAGATGTCCCAGTCGCTGCGCGCTTCCCAGGCCGGGTCCACCGCTTTGGTGAGCGGGTGGATAAAGGGGTGCATATCGGAGGTATTGAGATCGTCCTTCTCATACCAGGTGGCCGTTGGCAGCACGATGTCGGAGTAGAGACAGGTGGTGGACATACGGAAGTCCAGTGTCACCAGCAGATCGACTTTGCCCTCACTGGGTGTATCGTGCCAGGCCACATCTTCCGGCTTCTTACCGCCGGCTTCGCCCAGGTCCTTACCCATCAGGCCGTGCTTGGTGCCGAGCAGGTGGCGCAGCATGTACTCGTGGCCCTTACCGGAGGAACCGAGCAGGTTGGAGCGCCAAATGAACATGTTACGCGGGTAGTTCTGCGGATTATCCGGGTCCTGGTTGGCGAACTTGAGCGCGCCGCGCTTGAGCTGCTGCACCGTGTAATCCTTGGCGGACATACCCGCAGCGGCGGCATCTTTGGTCAGTTGCAGTGGGTTTATACCCAACTGTGGTGCGGAGGGCAGCCAGCCCATACGCTCGGCGCGGCTGTTGTAATCGATAATGGACGCCTGCCATTTGCTCTTGTCGGCTAATGGCGAAACCACTTCATCCATCTCCAACTTCTCGTAGCGCCACTGGCTGGCGTGGTTGTAGAAGAAGGAGGTGCCGTTCATATGGCGCGGCGGACGCTGCCAGTCGAGGCCGAAAGCGAGCGGGGTCCAGCCGGTTTGCGGGCGCAGCTTTTCCTGCCCCACATAGTGGGCCCAGCCACCGCCGCTCTGACCGATACAACCGCACATCATCAACATATTGATGAGGCCACGGTAGTTCATATCCATGTGGTACCAGTGGTTGAGGGCGGCACCCACAATCACCATGGAGCGTCCACGGGTTTTGTCGGCAGTGTTGGCGAACTCGCGTGCAACCTGGATAACGTTCTCGCGGCGACAGCCGGTGATTTTCTCCTGCCAGGCGGGAGTGTAGGGTTTGTCTTCGTCGTAGCTGTGCGCGCAGTTGGGGTCGTCGAGGCCGTGCTCCACGCCGTAGTTGGCCAGGGTCAGGTCGTAGACGCTGGCAACCTTGAGTACCTCGCCATCTTTGTTCTGCACAAACTTCACCGGCACCTTGTAATCGATCACATCGCTGTGGTCGGTGTGCTGGAAATAGTCGTGTTCATGGGTCTGGCCACCGAAGTAGGGGAAGGCCACCTGGGCGATTTCATCGGCGCAGTCTTTCAGGCTGAGTTTCAGCTTTACTTCTTCACCTGTAAGGCCATCGCGCTGTTCGATGTTCCACTTACCGCGCCCATCTTTCGCTGATGGCTCCCCCCAGCGATAACCTACGGAACCCTGAGGTGACACCAGCTGGCCATCGTGGTTGACGGCGATAGTCTTCCACTCCGGGTTGTTGTCCTGGCCGAGGTCATCTGCCAGATCGGAGGCGCGCAGGAAGCGGCCCTGTACCAGCTTGCCGTCGCGCTCTTCCAGGGTCACCAGCATCGGCATATCGGTGGTGGTGCGCACATATTCGGTGAAGTAGGCGCTGGGCTTATCGACGTGGAATTCTTTCAAAATCACGTGGCCGAAGGCCATCGCCAGGGCCGCATCGGTACCCTGACGCGGTGCCAGCCAGGTGTCGCCAAACTTGGAACACTCGGAGTAATCGGAGGTGATTACGCAGGTTTTGGCACCCTTGTAGCGGACTTCACTGAGGAAGTGCGCATCCGGGGTACGGGTCTGAGGCACATTGGAGCCCCATACGATCAGGTAGTTGGAGTTGTACCAGTCGGCGGACTCGGGCACGTCGGTCTGCTCGCCCCAAATCTGCGGAGAGGCGGGCGGCAGATCGCAGTACCAGTCGTAGAAACTCAGGCAGTTGCCGCCAATCAATGACAGGTAGCGGGCACCGGCGGCGTAGGAAACCATGGACATGGCGGGAATCGGCGAGAAGCCGGTTACCCGGTCGGGTCCGTATTTTTTGGTGGTGTAGACGTTGGCAGCGGCGATCAGCTCATTGGCTTCATCCCACTTAATCCGCACAAAGCCACCCATTCCCCGACGCTCTTTGTAGGACTTGGCCTTGGCCGGGTCCTCGACAATGCTGGCCCAGGCATCCACCGGATCGCTGTGTCTCAACTTGGCTTCGCGCCAGAGTTTTACCAGACGCTTGCGGATCTTCGGGTACTTGAGGCGGTTGGCCGAGTACATATACCAGGAGTAGCTGGCACCGCGCGGGCAACCTCGGGGCTCATGGTTGGGCAGGTCCGGGCGGGTGCGCGGGTAATCGGTCTGCTGGGTCTCCCAGGTGACCAGGCCGTCTTTGACGTAGATCTTCCAGCTGCAAGAGCCGGTGCAGTTCACCCCGTGGGTGGAGCGCACGATCTTGTCGAACTGCCAGCGGCGACGATAGCCGTCTTCCCAGCTACGGTCGTCATGGGTCTTTTCCCCGTGTCCACCGGAAAAAGGCTCTTTTTGTTTCTTCAGATATTTCAGTCGGTCCAGGAAATGGCTCATGCGGTACTCCCAGGGCATCGAAATGCGGTTAAAGCATCGGTTTAGCTGGGAATATAAAAGCGCTGTAAAAGAGGATCACCTGACCAAAAAGGGGTAGAAAAGCGCTGAGCTACCCATGAGTAGGTAAGAAAATGGCGCCAGTTGATGGTTGAGGTTGGGCGTAAGTCCCGTAATGACTTAGGCGGTATTTAAAACACAGGCAATAGGTTAAATTTTGTGCAAAACTGGCACTCTTTGGTGGTACTCACAAATTTGAGCGCTTGTAAGCGGCACAATAGAGGCTATCCAACAGCGGCCCGAGATCGAAGTGAACTGATATGTTGAATCGAATCCGACAGTCCATCGTCTATCGAATCGGCACCCTGATGCTGCTCACAGTGTTAGTCGCGCTGAGCTCCATGGTGGCCTCTTACATTATCTCTGACGCCGCGGAAAACGATGCCGCCGCAGTGAACCTGGCCGGTTCCCTGCGCGCTATGAGCTACCGGCTCGCAGCGACAGCACCCTCTGGTGATATGGAAGCCACCGCCACACTATCGAACGAAGTGACTTCGCGCCTGAGCCGGGTATTGAGTATTTCCGACTTCAGTGCCAGCGATAACCTGCGCGCGGCGCGCAACTACCGCAAGGTAATCGGCAGTTGGGAGGAAGAGATTCGACCGCTGTTGGAATCCATCGCCGCCGGTCGCACCAGCATGGATTCCCTGCAGTTGGCCACCCACCTGGAACCATTTATTCACGATGTAGACACCCTGGTACTGGACTATCAAACCATCGCCGAGGAAAAGATCAGCCTGCTGCGCCTGGTACAGGTGGCTTCCCTGTTCGCCATAGTGGCGCTTGTTTACCTGTCCATGTACATACTCCATCGCTCCGTGGAGCAACCTTTGAAGCAACTCATCAGCCGATCAATGAGCATCGCCCAGGGGAACTTCAACCAAAATCGCCTGGAGATCGACAGCGAAGACGAGTTGGGGGTTCTGGCGCGCACCATCAATTATATGAGCGACGAAATTCACGCAACCCATCGTGACCTGGCCCACCGCGTCGAACAAAAAACCGCCCAGCTACAGAAGAGCCACGAGGCACTGGATTTCCAATACCGACTGGCACGGCGTATCAGCGAGGGGCCCCTGGCCGGGTCCGAGCTGGGGCAATGGCTGGGCGAGTTCGCCAATGTCGCCGACTTGAACAACCTGGACCTGTGCCTGATGACACCCGAAGGCGAAGCCCCCTACGAACATCTGGTACAAGGGTTTGGCAACAGCCAGTGCAGCGGCAGTGACTGTCGGGTTTGCGTGAGCACCTGCGGTCCCTCCGATGAGGGCGAGTTCCGCGTGTACCGCTTTCCCCTGGAAGTGGATAAGCGCAATTACGGCGTATTGATGTGCACTCTGCCCAGAGGCAGCAGCCTCGATGAGGAACAGCAACAGCGCCTAGCCACCTTTGCCGACAGCGTCACCGCCGCCATCGCCATCAACGAGCGCGAGGCCCAAGAGCGCCGCGTTGCCCTTCTGGATGAGCGCGCGATCATCGCGCGGGAACTGCACGACTCCCTGGCCCAATCTCTGTCCTACCTGAAAATCCAAGTCACTAGGCTCAATCGCGCCAATCGAAGCGAGCAGGTAGATAAGTCCAAGGTGAAGGAGATTATTACCGAGCTAAAAGAGGGGTTGGACTCCTCCTATCGCCAGCTACGCGAACTGCTCACTACTTTCAGACTGCAGATAGGCCCTGGCGGCCTACGCAATATCCTCGAGCAATCCATCCTCGCTTATCGCGAGCAACACCCGCAGATCACTATTTTGCTCGACTATCACCTCAATGAAGTGCCGCTCACTCCCCACGAGGAAATCCATCTGCTGCAGCTGGTACGCGAAGCTACCCAGAATGCCGTATACCACTCTCAGGGCGATATGGTGCAAATCAGCATGATTCAGGCTAATAACCAATCGCTCAATGTGCGCATCCGCGACAACGGTGTGGGTATCAGCAACGCACCGGAAAAACGCAACCACTTCGGTATGTCAATCATGCAGGAGCGCGCCAGTAATCTGAATGGAAAATTGAATATTCAGCGGCGTACGCAGGGGGGCACAGAGGTACAATTTAACTTTATTCCCCTTTATGCCCGGGAGCGGGAATTGGTTTGGAAAGATGCGGGATAATAGCGCCCCATCCTCGATAACAGAGTCACTGGGTACGGATGAGCAATCACTGTATCCAGTATTTTAAATTTAGCGAAAATGCACGTTAATAATTTTTTTCGATAACCCCAATTTTTTTCTGGCTGCATCCTCCCTATACCCATCGCTTCTTATAAAGCCGGATAGTCCATTTCCACGAATTCCTTTATTCCCCAAGATACCCAATAAAAAATACTGTCTCCTAAATTGGCCCTAAACGGCCAGAACCAAGCACATATGCTACAAGTAGTTATCGCCAGCCATCCATGATCTACACCATTCTTCATAGTGAATATGAGCGCTATTAAGCGTCTGGCATTAAATTTCTCGTATAGGTAATAACAAGATCGACTCAATATAGAGGAGAGGTTTATGAAACTCAGTTCATTACCCAAAATCGCTTATTTAATAATGGCGATGTTTTTACTGGCCTATTCCACTTTCACCACTGCAGATAACCACAATAAAAAAGAAAAAGACTCACCAACTGCCAAACATGGATCTGGCGAGAAAGCCTGGTCCGATGCAGGAGATGACAAGCGGTTTACCATTTTTAAGGCTGACCTGACCACCGCTAACGAAAATATGCTCGGTAAAAAGGTAAATCCACAAACCCCTAAAGATGCGGGTGGCTTCTTTATTGGCGCCTACAACAACCAGACAAATATGCTGAGTTTTATGGTTGGCTACAGCGATCTATCACCCGGTGGGGTAGCGATGTCGCATTTCCATATGCAATGCTCTGGCGATGGGAAAGAGCCACCTATCTGCAAGCCCGGCAAAGCGAGCGGTCCGATTATCCAAACTATCTGTGGAATGCCGACAAACCCCGGCATGGTTCCCGATTGGCCCAAGACCAAAACCGATAAGGATAAACACGGACTGGAAAAGAAATGCTCCGAGGGCACCAGTGGATTTATTATGGGTAAATGGATGGTGGAAGAGCCTTATCGAAAAGCGCTAATGGATGGAAAGGTCTTTATTAATATGCACAGCAAACTAGACCCCAAGGGTGAAATCTCTGGATTGCTAATGAAAGGTAAATAGCATTCTTTACCATGCCTTTCAGACTCAGTTTCGATGATCCTATGGAGAACGGTGATGTCCAACTACACTACATCATTTTTTAGCCCAAGCTCCCGGGAAGATGCTTACAAGGCGGTAACCGAAAAAATGTCCCAGTGGTGGACACCGGTAAGCGCACCCTTCCTAAAGGTCGGTGACATCGCCAAAACCGGTTTCAAAGGTCAATCTTACTGGGTCTTTCGCGCCAAAATATTGAAGCCCGAGAAATTGATTGAGCTTGAATGTACTGAATCCAATATGGTTTCCGATAACGTAGATGACCCCGAGGAGTGGAAAGGCAGTACTCTGCGTTTCGAATTTTCTGAGGAGAATACGGGAACTCTGATTAAATTTACCCATATTGGTCTATCCCCAGAAATGAAATGTTGGGATATGTGTAAAAGTGGCTGGGATTATTACCTTTTTGGTAGTCTTAAGGACTTTTTAAGTGGGAACGGAGGTCGCCCAAATACTTATTGAAAAAAAACAACTTATAGACTTACTTTCTGAAAAAGACTTTCTTGGGTAAAAGTTAATCACAGCACTTTTTGAACTATTTACCTCATTACTACTAGAGTTTACATTAGCCTCTTCTAAAAAATTAAAAAAAGAATTCGCCTATTAAACACCTAGAAAAACAACTTTTGGCAACTTGCTACATTTACTGGCGATATATTCAAAAAAACACTCTACATTCCGACAATTGTTCAAGACTGCTTGCCTCTCTGAAATTTATTACCATCAAGGCGGAGTATTTATACTCAAAATAAAAATTACCCAAAAAAATAATTTTGAGCATAAACTGCATGGGAAACTTATTAATAAGCATTCGTAATGAATAGCTACCCCCATCTTAGATGTATGGGGATAGCCATAGACTAATATGGTCTCTTAGATTACAGATCTTTCAAGGGAAACCATAACGCCCTTAACTCTAAATCCGTAACTTCTACATCTTCGTGAAAATACCCACTAACTATTGGTAACCAATCATCATTAGTCACCAAGCGGTGGCACAGTTCATCCACTTCACAGATCACCCCATCATTATCGATATCGGTTCCGGCCATCACACCAAATCCTAACTCAGAAGTGGCATCTAATTGAGGGGACTTATAATGGTAGACACCCTGTTCTGGATCGAAAGTTGCCATTACCCGGCCTGCAGCTTCACCAGTTTTAATATCAACAAAATCGACATAAACGGCGCCGGCATTACCACCAGATTCCACATCTTCAGCGATAACCTGGACTGATATCCATAAATCAAAACGGGTTTCGGTAGAAGCAACAAAGCTCAAAATGCCAGAATAACGACCTGCCTCTAGGTTGTCAGTGTCTACAGTAATTTGATAACTGCCAAGACCATTTGAATCCTCACCTAGATAGCTCGCACTCAACCAAGAGACAGATGCATTAATCTCAGCAACCGAGACTCCAGGCATATCTGCCAGCAGTTCTACCTTCGCTTCTTTTTGGGTCCACAGTTCATGCTGATGACCACTTTTGATATACAAACGTCCAAGCTGTGGTGTAGCAAAGGCACGAGATTTTGCAGAAGCAACTGCAAGCTCAGCATTTATTTCACCATAACCAAATAGAGGGCTTGGTGTATTACCGTAGGAAACTCTAAAATCGGTTATCAATTTGTCAAAATCGTCAGGAGTCATTGACTCCCACTCCTCCTTCATCAAGGCAATAACACCGGACACATGGGGTGCAGCCATAGAAGTACCTTGCATACCTCCATAAATAAACTCGATTTCACCGCTCTCAGTTTCTTTCCCGAGAGTGCTTATCACGCCGCCATCGGATTTAGCTATTATCTTAGGATCAAAGGGCTCTGTTGGCTTGCGTCTATCAATTGGCATTAAACCGCCAGGGGCAGTCAAATCAATATTGCCCCCAAAATTGGAGTACCAAACAGGCTCACCGCCTTGTCGAGTGGCAGCCACTGTAACAACCCCATCGAGGTTAGCTGGTGAATAATTACTTACATCATCGCCGTTGTTACCTGCAGCTGCAACAACTATCACACCCGCTTCACGGGCTGCATACACTGCATCCTGCATCGTTTGAGAGTAACCTGCCCCTCCGAGACTCATGTTAATTACATCAGCTTTTCGATCCGGAACTTTACCAGAATCATTTGTGAGACCTGCAGCAAAATATATCCCTTGAGCAATGTCATAATCGCTAGCTCCCTCAGCGCCCAGCACCCGTACAGGCATTATTTTGGCTTCATGGGCAACGCCTGCAATACCAATACCGTTGTTAGTAGCTGCAGCGATTGTGCCCGCCACATGGGTACCGTGCCAGGAATCATTATCACTGTCTGGAGCATCACCTGGGTCTTCAGGGTTTGGATCAATACCATCTCCATCCACGGAATTATCAATATCACTGATCATATCGAAGCCAGCTACCAATTGACCCTGGAGGTCTGGATGACCTGATAAGATACCCGTGTCTAATACCGCAACGATTGCACCTCTTCCGGTTGACGTACTCCACGCGTCCTGTACAGCAATCTGTGAGTAATGCCACATCTTTGGATACAAGGGATCGCTGACTGATTGACGCTGACGAATCCGGTTCAGTTCAACATATTCAAATTGGCCACTAGCATTAAGACGCTTGAGATTATAAATGGTCTCCAATTTACGCTGTATTTCAGCTGAAACCTTTACGCCAGCAGTATTCGATAGCGAGGATACTCCCGCTGACTTAAATAAGCCAAACCCCTTCGCCGCCTGATTTGAATCCAGTAGCATTGGGCCATCATCCCTGGTAGTGTGCTTGACCGCGCCTGCCGCAGTAAGCTTCCCAATACCTGCTAATTTAGCCGTGGGCTTTAGACGAGCTATAAGTTCACCAGCGACAAATTTTTCGTTGGTACGGATTGAATTACCAACGCTATCAGCTATCGGAGCAGAGGATATTTGCATACGGTAAGCAGAAGCCCCGCCAAATGCCAATGCTGCTAAATAATAACTTCCATCTTCTGGGATTTTTAGGGATTCCGTTTCTTCAACACCATTTGAACTTATGAGCAAATTACCAGATTCATCTATCAACCAAAGATCGATATCTGCATCACCATTTTGCCAGTCCTGAATATGTAGAGAAACATTCTGATCCTTTTTTAACGAGGCAACATAGAAATCAAACTCATCCCGGTAGGCACTTGAACTCTTATCTTGAGAAGCAAATTGAGCAACAACAAAACCAACAACTTCACTAACCCCTGAAATTGCCTGTGCTTCTTTCATGGAGTTATTTGGTACAAGCTCGCTGTTAGGATCATTGGTATCGCTATCAGCATACTCACCTTTTGCAAGAGATATCTTTCCAAAAGCAACAAACTGGCCATCACTGACTAGCAAATTAGTTACATACTTATTGGTATTACCCGTCTGATCATCCACAGTTAGGCTGACGGTGTAATCTCCATACTCCTGGTATTCATGCTCGGGCTGGATACCCTCACCTGTCGTACCATCACCAAAATCCCACTTGTACAATAAGTCAGTACTTTCTGCATCAGTACTTTCTGAAGCATCGAATAAAACCAATGGTGATTCAAGATCTGGCTGGTTATATGCAAATTTTGCAACGGGCGGTGAATTTTTAAGGGCTGTAAACGTCAATTCGGAAGTGGCAGTCGCACCGTCATTATCCGTAATCGTCAGCTGAATCGTATACTCCTTGTCAATCCCGTCGTATGCATAAAAGGTATACTCAACTTCCTTCCCAGTAGCATCACTGCCATCACCAAAATTCCATTCGTAACTAGTAATACTGCCGTCCGCATCGCTTGAAGCAGATGCATCAAACTTAACCTGCGCAGGCGAAAGCCCAGACTGCGAAGACAAAGTAAAGCTTGCTACCGGTGCTTGGTTGGCTACTGGGACAGTCGTCCCATCACCTCCGGTTCCACTATCTCCATCACCCCCGCCACCGCCGCTACATGCCGCAGCCATAAGGGCAGCTACGCAAACAGTTAATTTTAAAATCTTAGACATCATTCAGATAAGTTCCTTTTATTTACACTTTCAACAAAGAGCAATGTCAACTCTCGTGTAGAAAACTTTACGTTATTACATCCCATGAACTAGTTGAGTGATTTCAGCTCTTCCATAAGGCGGCAATATACTAAACTATTTTTTATTTATGCAAAGACACATTAATCAACCAAAGCTGACGAGCAGCTCGTCCATAACCTGAATAATTTTTTTAATCGTCATCTTCGCTGTATCACTTGCTTATGTTTCCTACTAATTTAGAAAAAGAGCTTTCCAATTACCTTCACTAAACTTTCAGCTAAACGTTCGTTCCAGTTAGCTTTTGAATGACTGAAATATTGGTTAGCAAATGCGAGCTAGGTAAAACAGCCTCCGCTATCTAAGGCCATGGGTAGTATCAATTGATCCACCAAGTGCTCATACACCGGCACGCCTACAAAGCTGTATCTGCCGAATTACAAGATCGACAATGCGATCAGAATCTATCTGATGCTCTCCCATAACATAAAACACTTTAGTCAAATGCTGGGATAACAGTCACAGGGAGAGTACATTGCCTGTCCTTTAATAGCCTGATTTTCGGATATACAAACACTCAATGGGCCAATCAACCTTGGGTAGTTCACGCTAAAGTTCCCTCTTTAGCATTTCGCTACGAGCATAATTGCGTAATTTTTATGCAAAGAAAAGGTGTCATTGACAATCAAAGCTACCGCTAATATCAACTCAATAAACATCTGCAATTCATGTTTTGGAATGTGATGTTACAAGCCGCATGGAATCCATATTAGCCATTCATAAACATGGGACACTGGTGTGGTTTCAGAATGTTATGTAAGCGTTTCGCAGTTTCGATAAGCTCTTTCTCTTGGCCTTTAAGGCCGATCAGCTGTGCTCCGATCGGAAGCCCGTTTCCATCAAATCCTATTGGTAAGGTCACAACTGGATGACCCGTCAGTGAAATCGGCGTTGTAAAGGCTGCCATCGCATCAAAATAATTTACCGGTTGCTCATTGATGTACATAGGGAGGGCGTAATCACGCACACCATTGCGATCGCTGGTTGGTGCCATATGCTTAAACACCGAAGTCGCCGTAACGGGCAACACCCATACACTGTTATCAGCCAAAAAGGCATCAATAGCACCAGACAATATCTTTTTTTCGTCAATTGCATTGCTAAGGCGGCTTTTATTGTGGCGATAACCAAGCATGACATTCGCGATAAACTCTGGTGAACGGCGCGCACTTGCACGCCCAAGAATGCTGGCAAGAAAACGTACAGGCGCCGACATTAAAGCGCTTGTTTCAAACCCCATAATTTCACCAAATGCGCGACGTGCCCGTTTAAAATCGAAATCTTTTGGTTGAGCCTGTACTACGTGAACCCCAGATTCTTCCCATGCGTTTTTCGCATTTTCAAAACATTTAACGATGCTCTTACAAACTTCAATCCCGCCGCTATCGACACTCCAGTTGACCTTTGGCATTTTAAACTCTTTCTGCCCAACGTCTGGCTGGTTATTCATATGTGTCCATACCAGGTCCAAGTCATCGCAAGTTCTGGCAATCGGCCCCATGCGCGCAAAATGCTTCAGCGGTGCAGCCTGGTTTGGCATAGTCCCATCAATGGGAATGGCATCCTCGCTCGGCAAAAGGCTAAACACACCACAAAATGAGGCGGGGATACGCAAAGACCCACTCAAGTCTGTACCAATATCGACAAAGCTCATCCCCGCCACTATCGCAGCTGCGCCGCCACCACTACTCCCGCCCGGTGTGTATTCTAAATTCCAAGGGTTGTTAGTGGTGCCAAATAGGGTATTACTGCACTGAAAGTCCATCGAGAGGGGCGGGAGATTCGTTTTACCCATAACCTGTGCACCAGCATTCAGCAGTCGTTCCACGGCAGATGCGGTTTGGGTAGGGTGGAACCCCTTGAAACGTTCCGACCCGAATGTGCAGGCCATCCCTCGATAGTAAATTTGATCCTTCAGGGTGATGGGCAAACCCGCCAACGGACGCATGTTACTTGTAGGCTGGTTTTCATTAAGTGTTACAACGGCATTGATCACCGGGTTGAGGCGCTGTATACGTTCTAGCTGGTGGTGTATTACCTCTTTGGCCTGGATATCCCCTGCCGACAAGGCTGCACAAATCTGGGTGGCTGGGTATTGATGAAGTTGCATGGCTTAATCCCGAACAATTTTGTTCCGGACGAATTTAGCAAGTAAAGTGGAAACCTGCTGTTCCTATCATGCTTTTCTGAGTGGAATATAAATACGAGTGAGTTGTTTTGCTGGGTCGATGTAGTTCGGTGGTCCCGAATAAGCTTCGAACGGAAATTCATCACGTAGCCTATACGCTGTCTGAGCAAGCCAGTTGCGATAAATCTGGTTCCAAGTTTGGTAGAGGAATTTGTAATCCCCCCAGTGTTCAAAGACCGCCCATGTTCCAGCGTCGAACATGTGCCAATTATAGCTTTTGTTGTTGTTCGGGCGTTCTGAGTAGGCTCCACCGTACCAAACTGTAACGGTATCATCATTGAGCATCTGGGGGGTGTTAGGAAAACAGCTCATTAAGAATTGATCCGGTGGCACTGTCTCTTTGAGTAGCGCTAAAAAATATGCACCAATATCTAAATCACTCTTGTGGAAAAACTGGCCTTCATAGGTTCCTCTCGACTGCTGAAACCGGAAATAGAATGGTCGTAGAGTGACGATCTCGACTGGCTCAATCACCTGGCGCGGCGGCTGATTGATCAAATACGGGCGGCCCTGTTGCACCCCTGTTTCCGCGGCTTCGGGAGAATTGCGAAAAGCAGAGGGGCTTATTCCGAACTGTTTTTTGAATGCCCGAGAAAAAGCGCTATGGGTTTGAAAACCGCAATTTATTGCAAGCTGCAGTAAGTTGATGTTTGGAGTGTTGGTGAGTTCCAATGCTGCGGTCTCCAGACGGCGCACAGCAATATAGCGATTCACAGGTTCTCCCATATAAGCAAAAAACAATCGTTGAAAATGAAAAGGCGATAGATGGACATGATTAGCAATATCGGTGATTTTCAAATTTCTATGAAGATTTTTCTCAATTAACTGCGCTGCTTGAGTTACTTTATTTCTATTTTTATCTAACTTCTTCATCGGATTACTTTAGTAGCCCTTGAACCGATCTCTCATGAAAAATCTACAGCCAGTATTTATATCTTCGTCCAGCTTCTTTTCCTGCACCCATACGTATTAACGTCGACAAAAAATTCTATTTGGAAAAATCTAAAATGGTTTTTTTATTGTAGACACAGTGTTCAAAGCATAATTTGCTTACTCCACTGGTCAACAATAGCGGTGACAATACGATTTGAAAGGCCAGGCTTTTACGGCCTGCACGAATAGTTTTAATAAGAACCGGCATTCCCAGTCATAAGGACAAAGTAAGGGAAGTCCGCAAAATCTGTCTGCAGCCCTTCCCCTGAGCACCGTCTATCTTAGTCACTGCCTAAGTCCTTAAAACTCAAAGCTTACTTGATAGCTTGCTACCTTAAGCTGTTGGACGCAGCTTCACCAAATCATTAAGCACGCCTTCTAGGCCGCCATAAACTGATATTTTATCGATGCGTGTACTGACTTTTTCTAAGGATTCCAATTCTTTTAGACGCAGTAATGTAGGATTGTTATCCATCATCTTGGCAGTGTTATGCAGGGAACGCATAGCCTGGGTCTCTTCACGACGCTTTATTAAATTCGCTTCAGACTCCTTCTGAGCTTCCACTACCTGATTAAGAATCATCTTCATGTCGCCTGGTAAGATAATATCTTTCACTCCGACACTGACAATCTCGATACCATAATGCGCTAGTTTTTTATGGATAGCCGTTGCAATAACAATATTCAGTCGATCTTTATCTGCTAATAAGCTATCCAGAGTCTGGGTACCCACCGCTTCACGCAAACTTAGTTGTAATTCACGATAAATATGGTTTTTATAATCACTGAGCTTCAATGCCACCCGCTGTGGATCTGTAATCTTGAAACTGCCACTTAAGTTGATACGCAGGCTAACTCTATCTTTGGTTAGAATTTCCTGGCCACTCACTTCAATAGTTTGCAGGCGCATGTCTATCAATTTCACTGCGATAGAGCGATTGTATTTCCAAAATCCATAACGACCCGGCTGCAGCGCTTTCTCCAACTTTCCATTGACAACTAAAAGACCCACATGCTCATCGGGGACTTCGTTATAGCTTACTGCCTGAGCAGCGATGCGTATTTGGCTTGCGCAGGCACCGCGACCGAGAAGCCCCAGTACATTGTCATCAATGGTGTATTCCCTGGAAATATCCACAATACCTACACGAACGGTTTCCCCTCCTTTCCATACGGCCCGGTATGAACCAGGGGGAAGGATATCTACCAGGTTACCATCCCGATAGAAAAGTCCGACTTGTTGATCAGACAATTCGTAGGACTGCAAATATTCACCTAACACTTCGCTATAAGTATTCAGCAGGAATTTTGCTTTAATCGCATCAAAAACCACCTCAGTAATATCATAGGTCTCCACCCGTACATCACCTGAGAGCAGCCAAATACGGTGACGCCCTGGTGGCAGCACCCTTTCAAATCGGCTGCGGCGAAACAGTAGTGCTCGCTCGTTATCAGCCACATTGACAATCTTCCATATTTTAAAGAGAGACTTCATTTCTCCGATCTCTTATCATTTTATTCCTTTAGGGTGGGGCCCACTCGATCTCAGAGTGGCCCAACGCTTATACACAGAGGGTGCAAAATACAGCGGTTCTGCAAAGTTCTTCTTGCACCCATCCTGGGTAACGAAGCCAACATCCTTGGCCAAAATAGAATCAATGCAAATGCTGTAATCCACACGCACAGCGTAAACCCACGCAAGGCGACACTGCCGCCGGCGTGCCTTTATGGCTAGCTATTGCTGCAATTCCCAATAACCGAAACCATAAGGCACTGTAGGCCCCGGATAGATTTCAACAAAGAGGGCTTCTTTGTGGGGACTCGAACCCCAGGCTCTCGCCTTCCCTTAAGGTCGCTTTCCAGGCGACGTGACTTTGACAGGAATCGAACCTGTAACAAACCGATTTAACGGTTGCTTTACCAATTGAGCTACAAAGTAGGCGTTTGAAGATTGCCCCAGTGGGTACACCTACCGCCAGCGTCGGGGGTGCCAGGCCGGCATACAGAACCGGCTCCGCTGACTGGAACACAAACATTCAAACTTGATTGCGGAGAGCCTGCCCTTTAGGCATAACTTCCGACATTCCTCACTATTAAACGCCTTATCCCTGGCCTGTGCTAACTATCCTTTGACACAGACTACCTGCTTGAGGGTGTAAACGATTTCCACCAGGTCTTTTTGTGCTGCCATAACCTTCTCAATAGGTTTGTAGGCCGATGGGGTTTCGTCGATCACACCTTCATCTTTACGGCATTCCACGTCGACAGTAGCCGCGCGATGCTCTTCCAGGGATACCAGTTTTTTCGCCTTGGTGCGGGACATCACCCGCCCGGCACCATGGCTACAGCTGCAGAAGCTTTCCTCGTTTCCTAACCCCCGCACAATAAAAGACTTGGCCCCCATACTTCCGGGAATAATGCCCATTTCATCAACACGCGCCCTTACAGCGCCCTTGCGCGTTACCAGTACCTCCTTGCCATAGTGTTGTTCGCGGGAAACGTAATTGTGATGGCAGTTTACCGCCTCCATGCGCGCCTCAAAATCCATACCCAGTGCCTGCTTCACCGCGCCAATAGTACGTACCATCATGACTTCACGATTGATGCGAGCAAATTCCTGCGCCCATTCCACCGCCTGCACATAGTCATCGAAATGCTCGCTACCCTCGGGGAAATAGGCCAAGTCACTATCGGGCAAGTGGATATGCCAGCGTTCCATATCCCGCTTGGCCTTTTCGATAAAGTAGGTACCAATACGGTTACCCACACCACGAGAGCCACTGTGCAACATCAGCCACACGCTGCCTTGCTCATCCAGGCACATCTCAATAAAGTGATTACCACTGCCAAGCGTTCCCAAGTGTTTGATATTATTGGTATTTTTCAATACTGGGTGCTTCTCTTTCAGCGCCTCAAACTGCTCTGCCAACGGCGCCCAGCCGGCAAGTGCATCGTCCGGCGGATTCTCCCAGGCACCCTTATCCCGACCCCTACCCCGGTGTCGACCAGTGCGGCCGTGGGGCACGGCGCGCTCAATGGCACTGCGGACGCCCGCCAGGTTGTCTGGCAGCTGTGCTGCAGTGAGGCTGGTGCGGACTGCCATCATGCCACAGCCAATATCCACACCCACAGCTGCGGGGATTACCGCTCCCAGGGTGGGTACCACACTGCCAATGGTGGCGCCTTTGCCCAGGTGTACATCGGGCATTGCCGCCACCCACTTGTGGATAAAAGGCAACTGCGAAATATTTTTAAGCTGAGCCCTGGCTTCTTCTTCAAAGGGCACACCTAAGGTCCAGGACTTAATCGGTACCCCACCTGCCTGCATCACTTCATACGGCAATGGCTTCATCTCTCGCTCCTTTAAGAATCTCATGAAACCGCGTTACCACTTCACGCGCTTCTTTTGCCATTGATATAGCGAATTGAGTGCCAACTTTTGCAGAAACTTTCCAAATTTCTGTAACTCATTGTTTTTTATGAAAAAATTATTTTATAGGTAGCATTCTAAGCGATAGTTAGCCCAGTACGATGTTTATAAAATCTATCTTTTAAGATAGCTATTTATTATTTTAGATAGTATGAAAACAGTAGCTATCAGTATTCTCGGCACGACTAAAGACCGGCGCGGTAAAAGTGACAAGCGTTGGGACAAGTGGCGCCCCAATATCTCTATGTGCCAGCACGATGACCTGCTGATCGATCGGCTTGAGCTCCTTTTCGACAACCACTCGAAAAACCTGGCAGACCAGGTCACTGAGGACATTGCACGTATTTCCCCTGAAACCAACGTGGTCCATCACCGGGTCAACTTCAATGACCCCTGGGATTTCGAGAGTGTGTACAGCAACCTGCTGGATTTCGCCCGCGATTACGCTTTTAAGCCGGATCAGGAGCAATACCTGGTACATATCACAACTGGCACCCACGTGGCCCAGATCTGTCTCTACCTGCTCACAGAGGCCGGTTATTTCCCTGGGCGCCTGCTGCAAACTTCTCCTGCACAGAAAAACAGTAATTTGCCGGGTCAGTACCAGATTATCGATTTGGATCTATCCAAGTACGACCAGATTGCCTCACGTTTCCAGCGAGAACACCAGGAGGGCACCACCTATCTGAAAGGCGGCATTGAGACGAATAATCTCGCCTTTAATCAGATGATCGAGCAGTTGGAGCAGGTCTCTATTCGCTCCGATGCGCCCATTCTCATTACAGGACCGACGGGGGCAGGAAAATCCCAGCTGGCCCAGCGTGTCTATGAGTTACGTAAACAACGTGGAAAATTGGAAGGAGGCCTGGTAGCAGTAAACTGCGCCACCCTACGCGGTGAGAATGCCATGTCCGCCCTATTCGGCCACCGCAAAGGGACCTTTACCGGTGCCACCACACACCGCCCTGGGCTATTAATGGAGGCGGATAAGGGTCTGCTATTTCTGGATGAGATTGGCGAGTTGGGACTGGACGAACAGGCAATGCTACTGCGGGCCATAGAGCACAAGCGCTTTATGCCCTTTGGCTCAGATAAAGAAGTGAGCAGTCACTTTCAGCTGATCGCTGGCACCAACCGGGATCTAGTACAGCTCAGTCGCGAGGGTAAGTTTCGTGCAGACCTGCTGGCCCGTATCGACTTATGGACCTACCGCCTACCCTCTCTGCGTGAGCGTATTGAAGACCTGGAACCCAATATCGACTTTGAGCTTGAAGCCTTCTCCACAAAGTCTGGCCACCTGGTGAGCTTCAATAAAGCGGCGCGGGAGAGGTACCTGAACTTTGGCCGCTCGGTAGAGGCCAGCTGGTCAGCGAACTTTCGCGATCTTAACGCCAGTATCCTGCGCATGGGCACCCTCGCCGACGGCGGGCGTATCACGACCCAGGTAGTGGAGGAGGAAATTCACAGATTACAGATTAAGTGGCAAAGCCCACAGAGTAAGTCATCACTGCCCTTTGCCCGTATTGAAATGTTGTTGGGCCGTGACCGCATCGAACAGATGGATTACTACGAGCAGATCAAGCTGGCGGGACTGATTCAAGTTTGTGAGGAGTCCAACTCTATGGCGGCAGCCGGGCGCAAACTGTTTCAAGTGAGCCGCACAGCAAAAAAATCCAATAACGACTCTCACCGGATACGCCAACTTTTAGATAAATACGGTCTTAAATTCGACCAACTGAATAAAACATAGAGACCGCCTGGCACCATTTTTTGTTAGTCTCATTCCTAAACCCTGATGCTGGATCATGGAATGAGATCTATCTACTTTTTCCCGCTTATTTTTTTACTCAGTGCCTGCGAGCCAACTCAGTTTGCAGGCGGAACCGCCTTGCCAGATGGCTCGGTATACAAAGGCGATATGTTAAACGGCCTGTTTCATGGGCAGGGCCAACTCGAATGGCCCAATGGCAGCCTTTATCGTGGAAACTTTCGAGAAGGCCGCATGACGGGCGAAGGCGTATTAACCGGAAATGATGGTTGTACTTATGAAGGCGAGTTTCTCAATGGGGAGCCCCACGGCAAAGGTCGCTATACCTGCAATGGAACTGTGTGGATAGGCGAATTCCTTGAAGGGGAGCTAAAAAACGGTACGTTAAATTGGGATGACGGTGACATTTACAATGGCGAGTTTTTGGCTTTTGACCCTCACGGCGAAGGCAAACTCAGTACCGATGATGGCAGCCTTTATCAGGGCACTTTTGAAAACGGCTATTTAATACAAGGCAACTACTCGGATAGCGATGGCTATCGTTATACCGGCGGCTTCGAGTACGGCTCATACTCTGGCGAGGGTGAACTCACTCAGCCTGACGGCACTGTGATCCATGCCACATTCAGCTATGGGGAAGCTGAGGGGGAAGGTACACAAATTAGTAGGGATGCTGAAGGCAACATTATCGAGAAACCTGGCTATTTCTCCGAAGGTATTTATTACCCTAGCGAAGCTGCTTGGCGCGCACTGGCGAATATACCCGGCGCCCAAGCGGAAACCCGCCTCTATAGTGAGAGTGAACGCTTACGAAACGCTATAAACGCACTGCCCCCACAAAGACCCGGCATCCGTGATATTTACACACTACTAGTAGGTGGTGATGGCACCTCTCCGGTATTTGCAAGGGAGTTGGAGTGGGTGGCAGAACGCCTAGATGAAGCTTTTGATATCGACCAGCGACTGCTGCGCCTTAGTAACGGCGGGGGTTACGGTTTTCCCTTGGCCACTCGAACCAGTATCCAGGAAAGTCTAACAGCTCTAGATCAACTGATGGACCCCGAAGAAGATCTGCTTCTGGTGCACCTTGTAAGCCATGGTGCTCGCAATGGAGACTTCAAAATTGCCGAAGGTGAAATACCACTTAACGACCTATCTCTAAAAGATGGGCAACAGTGGCTAGACAATATTAACGCCCAGCACCAATGGATCATAATTTCGGCTTGCTTTTCCGGACAGTGGATAGAAGCTTTAAATACCCCCAACAGAGTAATCTTTACTTCAGCCGCTGCCGACCGTAGCTCCTTTGGTTGCAGTGACGACTCTCAGCGCACCTGGTTTAGCTCAGCCCTTTACGGTGAGGCCCTTAACCAAGGTGTGGACAATCCTGAAGCCTGGTTTGAAGCTACAAAATTAAAAGTAACCGAAATGGAGCAGGAGCAGGAAATTAGCAGAAGCCGTCACTCTCTGCCCCAGTATTCAGTGGGAGAGGACTTCCTGATGTGGTGGCAGGGGAAAGAGAAAGCAAATTAGATGGGTATTTCTTCGTCAGAAATAAGTTATTTCTTATTAGTTTGGCGGGAAATTTATAAATGCTACTTCCTGTAAAAAATATTCAGGCTTTATTAGCTAATAAATCTAACAGTAAGCGAAAGGAGGTATCTTTTTGGATTTCGCTAGCTTCTCTACAGAGTTATTACTTATCTTATTTTTCGTTGCTATTGTTGCCGGCCTACTCGATACATTAGCGGGTGGCGGCGGCCTGATAACCGTTCCGGCCTTAATCTTAAGCGGTATTCCACCACTATCTGCCTTAGGTACCAATAAATTACAAGGCAGTATCGGTACAGCAACAGCCACTTATATGATGATTAGGGGTAAAAAGGTAAGCTGGGATGGGGTTAGGAGGTTGATGCTATCCGCCTTTATTGGAGCAGCTATTGGAACCATAGCCGTACAACTTATCAATACTGACATCTTATCTTTTGTTATCCCTATAGTACTGTTATTTATTGCTATTTACTTTCTGATTTCTCCGGCTATAGCTCAGAATAATGATGAACCAAAACTATCTAGCAAGAAATATCAATATGGGGTAATTCCATTTATTGGATACTACGACGGCATGTTTGGGCCTGGGACTGGGTCATTTTTCACTTTGTCAGGCATTGCTTGCCGAGGACAAGATTTATTGACAGCCACCGCAATGGCAAAGCCTCTTAACTTCTCCACCAACGTAGCCTCTTTATTGGTATTTTTAGTTGCAGGGCAAGTGGTGTGGGTTATAGGTACCCTGATGATGGCTGGACAAGTCATAGGTGCATGGATAGGGTCACACTGCCTTTTTAAAATCAACCCCACCTATTTGAGAGGGGTAGTCGTACTGATGTGTAGTGGGATGCTAATAAAATACGCACACGCTATGGGATGGATAGGTTATATCTGAAAACAAGCTGCTTTACCGCTTGTATCAATAATTTGCCGGTTATACGCTGGCTTATTCTTGCAATCCCGCTCTAACAATGAAGAGCGGGATTGCAAAACAAGACACTTTAAGAGGCTTTCTGCTCCGCAATAAACCGTTGCATCTGCTCTTCCAACATGGAAAGCGGTAGGGCTCCATTTTTTAACAGTGCATCGTGGAAAGCACGCAGATCAAATTTTTCTCCCAACTCCTTTTCCGCTTGAGCGCGTAACTGGCGGATCTTAATTTCTCCCATTTTGTAAGAGAGGGCTTGGCCTGGCCAGGATATATAACGATCCACTTCTGCGCGTACATTCGCGGGAGATAGCGAGGTATTACTGGAGAGGAAATCGAGCGCCTGCTGGCGAGTCCAGCCCTGAGAGTGAATACCGGTATCAATCACCAAACGTGCCGCACGCCACATTTCATAGCTGAGACGACCAAAGTGTTCATAAGGCGTTGTATATAAGCCCATCTCCTTGCCAAGGCGCTCGGAGTAAAGCGCCCATCCCTCACCAAAAGCGCTTAAGTAAAGTTCTCGGCGGAAGTCCGGTACATTCTCCAGTTCCTGAGACAAAGCACCTTGCAAGTGATGACCGGGTACCGCCTCGTGTAAAGTCAGTGCAGGCAGTTCATATAAGGGGCGCTGATCCAGGCCGTGTGTATTCAGCCAATAGGCCCCACCACGGGTGCCACCGATAGCGGCAGGATTATAGGAGGCCGTGGTGTAGTTGGGCGCGATTTCGCTGGGTACCGGAACGACGCCATAGGGGGTGCGTGGCAGCAGATTAAAGAACTGTGGCAGCATATAGTCGATTCGCTTGGAGATATAGGCAGTCTCCTTTAGCAGCTCTTCCGGCGTTTTGGCATAGAACTGGGGGTCCGTACGCAGAAAGTGAGTAAATTCCGCAAAGCTACCTTTAAAACCAGATTCCTTTATTAACGCTTCCATTTCTGCACGAATACGCTTCACCTCGGCCAAACCTGTGCGGTGAATTTCCGCTGGATCCATATCCAAGGTGACGTAATAGCCGATGTTGTAGCGATAGTAATCCTTACCACCACGCAGCTGTTCAGCCCCAAGGGTCTCACTGGCGGCTTTCAGATAATCCCCTTCCAGGAAGTTTGCTACACGGTCAAAAGCCGGAATAGCCACCTGTGCAATAGCTTCTTTGCCGGCATTGCGCAGCCGCTGCTGCTCTTCAGTAGTAATTGCAGCAGGCATCTCCGCAAATGGCTTATACAAGCTGCTTTTAGTTGGGTCTTTATAAACCTGAGCTCGCACCGTAGGGGCTATGCCTTGCACCACTATTTTGGGCAAAACAAAACCTGTGCGAATACCCTCGCGCATATTGGCAATATTCTCATCAAAGAAGCGGCCAAACTCGCGGATACGAGCGATGTAATCCTCATAATCCGCGACGCTGGTCATCGCCAGGCCACTATGCGCATCCAGGGCCGTGCCGAAAAAACTAGAGAAGGTATTGAGCGGTATACGCTTCAAGAATAACTGATTGGCCTCGATGGAATTTTCCAGTACCCAGGCGAGCAACTCCCGATTAACCTTGTCCGAATCCGCTAACTCGCTAGCGTCTATCGTTTGCAAGCGCTGCAGCAATTTTTGCTCGGACTTCAACCGACGCGCTCTATCCTCAGCAGTCACCCCCGGCAACTGACGGTTATAGTCCGACACCCCCATACGTCCCGCAGTAATTGGATCCTCGCGCAGACGATACTGCCAGTGGTCTTCGATCACATCCTGGAGCTGTTCTGTTGCCGTTGTGGCCCAAGATACTGGGGTTAGTACACAAGTGGCCAAGATAACGCCAGATAGCCGCTTAAAGTGTTTTGCCAGGGCCTTGCCGGATTTCACGCTGCTCTCCATTTAATCGCTAAGTTTATGCTCATCGAAATTGATATTCGTTATGACCGGCCAACCTTAACATGAGTGACACACTGCAAGATTGTTTTCCGTGACTCTGAAACCGAGATAGTTCGTGACTTGAGGACGAGGTGGTTGAAGATTGATTACATAAAAGGGTGTGAATTGAGAGGGCTGTGGGAACCGCAGTGGCTGCAACTCCCACACTATTGGTGGCTAATCAGCCCCTGCGCGCATAAGAGCGAATAGCAAAGCCACCACTCAAACCGGCGGAATACATAGACTGATACCAGAAGGATTGGGTAAACCAATTAAAGAAAGAAGCGCGGGATTCAAACCAGAATTCGCCAAAGTTCGGATCAAAGAAAGCGATGTCTTGCGCTACCCAGGCAGCCATGGTGTGACCGGCGAAAGTGCCATCCAGGCTGATTTTTTTATAGCAGCCCGCTCCGCCCGTTTGATCGAGAATAATTTCCCGAGCCAAGGCATTGGGAGAGAACAAACCGCTCTGCCCATTGGCTCTACGCGGATTATTAATACCACGAATCGTATTACCACCACGCCCATTGGGGAAAGCCCCCCCAAAAATATTCTGACTGACAGGATACAGGTTTTGCACCCCCAACCAGGCTTCGGTAATCCGATCCTGATCATCGTGCATGCCTGCCTGTTGTAAAGTCATCACATGATAGAGATGGCGCTCATCGAGCGTGTTATTGGGGTATAACCAGCTCCACAAAGTACCGCCTTCAGAGTGATACTTCATCCAAAAAGCCGAGAGGGATTCACACACACCACCAGCAGTATCTTCATGCATGGTGATCAACCCCTTCACCGGATCGAAGCATTGGCTAAAGTCCTTGACAATTACTCCATTGTATCTGGGCACCGCCTGTTGCACGGGCTGTACACGTGTACCAGTTACGGTAAGAATGGTTTTGTCGACCCAAATAGGCATTTTTATTCTCTCACTTCTACTAGGTAAGAAAAGCGCTTTTAAAATCCCTTTTAAAAATTTAGTGGAATTTTTCTACGCCACTTATCAGATTGGGCCGGCATTGAAGCAGAAAAGTTTCAGCGCCAACAGGAAATAGAAAAGCTTTTTAAATCGACTCTGGCACTCTTTTTCCAGGCCGCATAAATGCTTATTTTGAAGGGAGGTTTTAAGTGGTGCTGGCCAAATTTTATTGGCTATAGTGGTATTTTTTTGTTCAACCACGATAAAAACAGATAGTAAGAGTCTAAAAATTACTGCTGAAATTTTAATTGGTAGGGCTTTCCCTCGGAATTACCATTTCTGCTAAGACCATATACAAAACCACCCAGTTTTTTAATTGCTTAAAAAGTATAAAGAAAAAATGGAGAGGGAAATTTTTGCAGAAAACTATTGAGAAATTTCAGTAGCCATACCCCTAAGAAACTGGATCTACACTAAAAAGAACTTATCAAACCAATATGGGGTTCACCCTCTCCAAAGTTCGCCTCAAGATAAGTGGGGCTAGCAAAGTGAGAATTATCACTCTGTTACATTTCATTCTCATTATCAGGTTTTAGCTTTATCAATACTCCGTAATAAAACTGGAGAAAAAGGAGACCCTTAGTGAAAAGCCTTTGTGTTGCAGCAGTGCAAATGGTCAGTGGCGAGAGCGTTACAAATAATCTCTCACAGGCCTACAAACTACTTGTGGAAGCTGCCGAGCACGGCGCGCAACTGATACTACTGCCGGAAAACTTTGCGCATTTCTCGGATAAAGGTAGTTTTTCCGTGGCCGAACCTTTTTGCATTTCTGGTAAAGCCAATGCAGACAGACAACCCATTCAACACGCACTTGCAAATTGGGCAAAGGAGCTGGGTATCTGGCTGGTCGCAGGCTCGATACCCTTACTGGAGCGAGCCGACGGTAGCCCTACTGAGGGGAAGTGCAGCCGCTCAGCGTGCCTGCTATTCGACGATCAAGGCGCTTTGCTGGCTCGCTACGACAAAATACATTTATTTGATGTGGAAGTTGAGGACGCTACCGGCAGCTATCGTGAATCCGCCAGTATTGAACCCGGCAACGAGCCCTGTGTGGCGACATCGCCCTGGGGGGCTCTGGGGCTCAGTATCTGTTTTGATCTGCGCTTTCCCGAACTCTACCGCCTGCTAGCCATAGCCGGTGCTGAGATTTTTTTTGTGCCTGCGGCATTTACCCACACCACAGGGCGGGCACACTGGATGACCCTGTTGCAAGCACGTGCGATTGAGAACGGCTGCTTTGTAATTGCCGCCAATCAGGGGGGGACCCACTCGGAGAAAAGACGTACCTGGGGACATTCCGCGATTATTGATCCCTGGGGTGAAATCCTGGCCGAAGCCGGCGAGGGTGAAGCATTCATCACTGCCACACTGGAAGCTGAAAAGTTGGCCAATATACGGCGGCAAATGCCATTACTTTCCATGCGTCGGCTTGGGGTCTAAATAAAAGGTATCTAAATAAAAAAGGGGCACCTAACGGTTGCCCCTTTTTTACGAAATAAACTGTGGCAAGAAGGTGATATTAAACCTTCTCCACTGTCTGCTCGATACGCCCAAAAATAGACTGACCTTCACCATCGAACATCTCGATAGCGATAGTGTTGCCGAAATCCATAAACGGTGTACTAGGCGAACCATTCTGGATGGTTTCGATCATGCGGATCTCAGCGATGCAGCTGTAGCCAACTCCACCCTCTGCTACCGGTTTGCCGGGACCGCCATCCAGCTTATTGGATACGGTACCGGAACCGATAATAGTACCCGCACAGAGTGGGCGGGTCTTCGCCGCGTGGGCGATCAACTGGCCAAAGTGGAAGGTCATATCCACACCAGCATTGGGCTCACCAAACTTCTCACCGTTCAATTGTGAGACCAGTGGCAGGTGCAACTTGCCCTCACGCCAGTTTTCACCCAGCTGCTCTGGAGTCACGCATACCGGTGAGAAAGCACTGGAGGGTTTGGACTGGTAGAAGCCAAAACCTTTAGCCAACTCCGCAGGAATCAATCCACGCAGGGAAACGTCATTCACCAACATTACCAATTTGATATGGGAGAGCGCATCCTCGGCGGATACTCCCATGGGTACATCGTCGGTGATTACGGCGATTTCCGCCTCGAAATCGATACCAAAGCCCTCACTTTGCGGCATGGTCACCGGCTCGCGCGGGGCCAGGAAGGTATCAGAGCCCCCCTGGTACATCAGCGGATCGCTGTAAAAGCTCTCAGGCACCTCGGCACCGCGAGCCTTGCGCACCAACTCAACATGGTTCACATAGGCACTGCCATCGGCCCAGTGATAGGCGCGCGGTAGAGGCGATGCACACAGGCTCTGCTCGAATGGCTCTCCGGCAATCTCGCCGTTGTGCAAACGCTCGTGCAGCTTCTCCAGCTCGCCACTGACGGCTGCCCAGTTGTCCAATGCACTCTGCATGGTGGGAGCGATATCGCCGGCCGGCACCATACGGGTAAGATCATCGCTAACAACAACCAGTTGGCCATCGCGGCCGGATTTAAGGCTGGCTAACTTCACTGTGCCTCCCCTTCAGTTTTTTCCACAAATTCTTCTTCCCCGTGCATCCAGGCGGCGTGCCTTGGGGCTTTTTTAGTACGCGACCACTCTTCCAACATATCCTCAGCAACCCGCTTCAGCTCTTTGTGCATACCAGGCTTGGCGGTATTGGCAGCCAGCTCAATGCGATGACCGTTGGGGTCGAAGAAGTAGATCGACTGGAAAATCGTGTGATTGGTAGGGCCGAGTACGTCGACCCCGGCCGCTTCCAATCGCGCTTTGGTCGCGAGCATTTCTTCCATGGACTCCACTTCGAAAGCGATATGCTGCACCCATTTGGGTGTGTTCTCATCGCGCCCCATCTCCGGGGAGTTGGGGATTTCGAAGAAGGCAAGCACATTCCCCATACCCGCGTCCATAAAGACATGCATGTAAGGGTCCGGCTCACCGGTTGAGGGTACCTCGTTTTCGGCAATGGCCAACTGGAAGTCCATGCCGAGAAGATCGCGGTAGAATTCCACTGTCTCCTTGGCGTCCCTACAGCGATAAGCCACGTGGTGAATGCGCTTAATGCCCATTGAAGCCTCCGTTATTATTCCTTTTCTTTAATGACGCCACGCTTGAGCTGGTCGCGCTCAATGGATTCAAACAGGGCTTTGAAGTTGCCCTCCCCGAACCCTTCGTCTTCCTTGCGCTGGATAAATTCAAAGAATACCGGGCCGAGCATATTGGCAGAGAAAATTTGCAGCAGCAGACGCGGCTGGCCGCCCTCAGTGGTGCCATCCAACAGGATGCCGCGGCTTTGGAATTCCTCGGTAGGTTCGCCGTGCCCTGGCAGGCGCTCTTCCAGCATTTCGTAGTAAGTGTCCGGCGGCGGGGTCATAAACTCCATACCGCGCTCTTTCAGGCGATCCCAGCAGGCAATTAAGTCATCACAAGCAAAGGCGATATGCTGGATACCCTCGCCGTTGTACTTCATCAGGAACTCTTCGATCTGGCCGCCACCACCAGCTGCTTCTTCGTTCAGCGGAATACGGATCTTGCCATCCGGTGCAGTCATCGCCTTGGACAGCAGGCCGGTGTATTCGCCTTTAATGTCGAAGTAACGGATCTCGCGGAAATTAAACAGATCTTCGTAGTACTTGGCCCAGTAATCCATGCGGCCGCGATACACGTTGTGGGTGAGGTGATCCAGAGTGTGGAAGCCGCAACCTTCCGGACGACGGTCAACGCCCTCTTCCCAGATAAAGTCGATATCGTAGATAGACTCACCATCTTCGTAGCGGTCGATCAGGTACAGGGTCGCACCGCCGATACCCTTGATAGCCGGCAGTTTCAGCTCCATCGGGCCTGTCTGTACATCTACCGGTTGAGCGCCCTTGCGCAAAGCTTCTTCGTAAGCAAACTTGGCATCTTTCACCCGGAAGGCCAGGCCACAGGCAGAGGGACCATGCTCCTGGGCATAGTAGTAGGCGTGGCTGTCGGGCTCGTAGTTTGTGACAAAGTTGATATCACCCTGGCGCCACAACTCCACAGCTTTAGAGCGGTGGCTGGCCACCTTAGTAAAGCCCATGGCGCTAAACACAGTCTCGAGAATGCCTTTCTCCGGCGCAGTGAATTCTACAAATTCGAAGCCATCCAAACCCATCGGGTTCTCAAATAAGTCGGCCATGCAGTCCTCCGTCTCTTATCATCGCGGCGCCATTTATCGGGGCTGCGCGCTGGTTAATTTCTAGCGCAAAGGAAGTTAGTTGCAGATGTAACTAATGTCAAGGGGGCCAGGAATACGTACCCAAAGGCAGCATTCAGTCACTAAATATGAGGAGATTATGCGTTCACGTGAATTGTAAAAAAGACCGCTAGATAAGCGATTCAGGTGAGTAAGAGAGGCGCAGCACAGGCTTGTACCGCACCCTCAGCAGCAGATGCTATTTACGAGCGCACTTGCCAGTATCGGTGCGGCACATATGCTCTTTATGAAACTTGCCGCTCATCTGGTCGCACTGGGATTTGGTAACATCCCCGGCGCAGGCACTTTCTGCATGCTGGCAGCACCCGGTTTCAGCAGTGCCCATACCGCCTTTGTCCATGGACTCTTCCTTTTTCCTCTGTTCACAAGCGGAGAGGGTCAGCACCAGCGCAGCCGCCAGTATTCCGATTGAAGCTTTGAATTGCATATAGGCCTCCTAACTAGCCGGCGAGTGGCCGGTGACATGGATATCGCGGAATCCGCCGCCCATGGCTCTGTGCGACCCGCGTAAACATACCCGACATCTCCACCAACTGAGCGGGCTTCGCACCGGGGCACAGAGCCTCTCAGCCATCCCGTAGATTTACCGGGCCATGCATTGACTGTAGCCCACACTGGCAGCGGAACCATCTGACTGGCGGGACACTTTCGATTTTTTACAGATATCGCGCCTACCTTTTCAGCAATTCACTGATTGTGACGCCGAGAGCCGGTACAATCGCTGACCGTTTGTCGGGCCATGCCCCAATCCGCCTGTATCTTTTGAGGACTGCCTATGCTTCTCGCCGCTCTCGCCATTATCGCCGGCTTTATTGTGCTGGTCTGGAGTGCTGACCGCTTCGTGGAAGGCGCCGCTGCCACAGCCAAGCACGCCGGTATGCCCACGCTGTTGATCGGCATGGTGATTGTCGGTTTCGGTACTTCTGCCCCTGAGATGGTAGTTTCAGCCATTGCCGCGCTGGATGGCAGCCCCGGCCTGGCCCTGGGCAACGCCTATGGTTCCAATATCACCAATACTGGCCTGATCCTTGGCCTCAGCGCCCTGATAATTCCCTTGAGCGTACATTCGAAAATTGTGCGCAAAGAGCTACCGCTATTAATGGCCATCACTCTTCTGAGTGGCGCCTTCCTATGGAATGACAAGCTGGAGCGCTGGGAATCAATCATTCTGTTACTGGGTTTCTTCGGCTTGATCGGTTGGAGTGTATTCTCCGCCCTGCGCGGCAAAGGCGATAATCTGGAAGGTGAGGTCGCTGAGGAGCTGGAAGAACACGCCATGCCCCTGGGCCGGGCTCTGTTCTGGGTAGTCGCCGGCTTGGTACTTCTGATTGTCAGCTCGCGGTTGTTGGTTTGGGGCGCAGTGACCATCGCCGAATCGCTGGGCGTTAGCGATCTGATTATCGGCCTTACTATTGTCGCCCTCGGTACTTCTCTACCAGAACTGGCAGCCACCATAGTAGCCGCGCGCAAAGGCGAACACGATATTGCGATAGGCAACGTGGTGGGTTCGAATATGTTCAATCTGCTGGCCGTGGTGGGGATTGCCGGCACTATCGCTCCCATGTCCAGTGTGCCACCGGAAGTACTCACCAGAGACTGGCCCATGGTGATCGGCTTGACCCTGGCCCTGTTTGTCTTCGCCTATGGCTTTCGTGGCCAGGGTCGAATCAACCGCTGGGAAGGCGGTGCTCTTTTGACAGCTTACCTTATCTACACTGGCTACCTCATCACCACCATTACTAAAGCCGCACTTTGACCGTACTTGGGGTGGCTTCACACCACCCCAAGTTTACCGCCTGAATTCGCCATAATTTGCCCCCAAAAAGCCCGTTCTTCCAGACCAGTGCCAGCTAGTATTGGCAGCACCTCAAGGGAAATAATGACGGAGATGCTTTTATGAGGCGGAGCTTTTTTGCCAAAGTTGGCATGTTGGGTTCTTTATTCGGCTTTGGAGCTATTTACCTATTAAATGCTTCCTGGTTGGCTCCAACACCCCAGGGCGAGCCCGTTCTTATTTCCCATCGCGGTGTCTACCAAACCTACAATCGCGATAATCTAGGGCGTGACGATTGTACGGCTATTCGCATATTCCAGCCTGAGCACCGCTATCTTGAAAACACCATTCCCTCCATGGAAGCAGCATTTGCGCATGGCGCGGATATTGTCGAACTCGATATCCATCCCACAACCGACGGTGAATTTGCCGTATTTCATGACTGGACTTTGGATTGCCGTACAAATGGAAGAGGCGTCACTCGGAAGCATGCCATCACTGACCTAAAGAAACTCGATATCGGCTATGGGTACACCTTCGATGGCGGAAAAAGCTTCCCTTTTCGCGGCCAGGGCATTGGCCTACTACCCACATTGAAAGAAGTTCTGCAACACTTCCCAGATCGACAATTCCTGATCAATATAAAAAGTAATGACCCCAATGAAGCAGACCTACTCAATAACTATTTACGCCAACACCAACTACTCTCCGATTCCCGCTTAATGGTCTACGGCGGCCCCCTCCCAATCGCAAGAATACGGGAGTTAAGGCCCAAAGCTTTGGCCTTCAGTAGGGACAGCGCAAAAGGTTGTGCACTGGGATATTTGCTGATTGGGTGGAGCGGCTATATCCCCGAGGCTTGCCGCAACAGTATTGTTATGGCACCCAATACCTGGCATTGGGCACTCTGGGGCTGGCCGAACCGATTTATCGACCGGGTAGCCCAAAGCGGCAGTTTAGTCATAGTGCTGGATCATCGAGATAAAAAGGGCGGCCTTACCGCTATCTACCGACCAGAGGATTTAAATTTCCTGCCTAAGAATTACAACGGTGTTATCTGGATTGAGAAAATTGAAGTCATTGGTCCACTGTTACAAGCCAGCCATGAATAAACACTAACGTTTTCGCCGCTGTTCTAATCGCGCCAGCTGTGCTTGTAACCGCTCTATCTCTTCAAGTAATTCCAGCGCCAGCGCAGCACCGGCAAGATTGACTCCAAGATCCCGCTCCAGCGTGTAGACACGACGAACCCTGCGCACGCAAATACCACTAAAGCGCCAGCGGGGTTTGCGCGCACGTGGCTCGATAATACCTTCCTCCACCAGTGCCAATATACGTTCAGCAGGAAGCTCACAGGCGCGGCACAATTCGCTCAAACTCAGTTCACTCTCTTCATCAAGCAGCACACCGGTGACCTGTTCGGCCTTTCTAACTCTCATTATCAGCTCCCCATGGATTGGCGCGGATTAAAGTCAAAGGCCTTACTGAATTGGCGATAGGCCTCGCGCTGAGCATCGCTAGTGGCAGAGGGGGTAACTATCTGCAGCACGATGTACATATCACCAGGTTGTTTGGCGGGGATTCCCCGCCCCTTGAGGCGAAGCTTCTTGCCGTTATCACTATTGGCAGGGATGGTAACTTTCAGGGGCCCGCTCGGTGTTGGTACCTGTACTTTGGCCCCCAAGGCCATCTCCCAAGGGGCCATGGGTAAGTCCAGATAAACCGTTGGGCCCTCGGTATGATAGAGACGGTGAGAGTTGAACATGATCTCGAGGTAAAGGTCACCGGGTTTACCGCCGCCAATGCCTGCTTCACCCTGCCCGGCCAGACGAATTTGCTGACCTTCAGTAATCCCTTTTGGAATCTTGACGTTTAGTGTGCGCTCCTGCAGTTGCGGGCGCCCATCCTCCCCCAACACCGTGTGTTTAAGGGTAATCTGCCGACTGCTGCCGCGATAACTGTCTTCCAGATCTATGGCGATTCGCGCATAGGTGTTTTCCCCCTGAGCACTGTACTGGCGCCGCTGCCTGCCGCCATAGCCATGACTAAATCCGCCTCGCCCAAATAAGCTCTCAAAGAAATCGCTGAAGGCCTCACTATCGGCATCGGTATAACCACCACCGTGAAACTCAAACCCCTGATCCCAATTAGGGGGCGGCCGGAAATCCTGGCCGGACTGGAAGCCACTACCTAACTGGTCATAGGCCGCACGTTTCTCTGGATCCTTAAGTACTTCGTAGGCCTCATTCACCTCTTTAAAGCGCTCCTCGGCATCCTTCTCACTACTGACATCGGGGTGGTATTTACGTGCCAACTTTCGATAGGCACGCTTGACCTCCGCCTGATCAGCGTTCCGCTCCAGACCGAGAATCTTGTAATAGTCCTTGTATTCCATGGCTTTAATAAAAGCCGATGATGAGAGGGTTCGCCACGTATTTAAAGTGAGAAAATCGACGCGAGTATTATCTGGTTAAGTAGATGTCCACTGGTAAATAGAAGCGCCGATAGAACAATCGGCGCCGTACTACTAACTTAATGCCCAGTTTCGTACCACATGTTGGCTGTTACATATTCGATACTTCCATCCTTGTAATGGATATAGGCCTGCGCCTCGTTGGATGAATAAGCTCTGACTGTCACACCGCATGACAGCCCAGAATTACAGCCTTTTACCCAATGGACCCGATCAATAGATTTAGAGATATTGGTAATACTCCAACTTCCAGAAGTGGAGCTTCCAAAACTGAAATCTATTCCATTACAGTGGGAAGTGCCATTACCCATTACATGGCCACCAGGCTTAACATTTAGTTGGCAAACAAGATTGGCAGAAAAAGCCGGTACAGCTAAAGAGGAGGCAAAAATCAAAGAACTCGCTAATAGAATTTTTTTGATAGTCATTTTCCTAACCTAGTTATTTTTATATATTAGTTGTCGCAGCAAACCAAATTAGCGACCTTAATCAGGTTAACATCCAGATTTTAATCTTCAAAGGCGCTTCCAGAATCCTAACGAAAAAAATTGAGAATCTTTTATCAATTTTATGCAATTTTTTTCCATTATTAATAGATCAGTTTATAAAACCCAGATACGGATGATTTAAATGACGATTCAGCCTTTAAAGACGACATCAAAAAAAGAGTATTGATGCGCCATTTCAATTAGCGACTTAAATAGCACATAAACATCAACTACTCAGCTAAAGGAAACAAAAATGAATCATGCTCCCAGAGTAACATCACTACAAAACTGGTAATTATCGCTCGGCAGAATAAGGATCTTCCGCGGTCAAATAGGCAAGAATATCTGCTTTCTTTTCTTGGGAATGTAACCACTCTCGAATTTCTTTTACTTTGTCATATAGCTCTTCGCCAAATCTGCTTCTATTAACCTCAGAAAAAGTCTCTTGTGCCCTAGTATGCCTAACCTTTTTCTGCCACTCATGGGTAACCAATGAGTTCAAAGAAGCAGCAAGCCCCTCAGCTCTCAGAAGCTCCCACTCTCCTTTATCCAGCCAAATACCACCAACTGTCGGGCTATAATCTAAACGGTGTTCACTAGCCGCAGTAATTTTTTATTTCTGCATAATCATGCCAGATGCCGGACATAAAATAGTTTTTTGGTACATTAAACCACTACTTCGTTCAGCACATCTTAGTTATTATCCCGGCAGGAATATAGACTGGATTAGGTGCCGGTAAATATAGAACTGGATAGAATTCCTTTATCTAATTTACTCGAAATTTCAACCAAGCTCTCACCACTTTTGCATGAAGCGCGTTTAACGTTAAGTTGAATAACAGGTATTCGTCCTTTAGAGGCATATCCTCACCCATACTGACAATGGGAGTTAATTACCCTACTCGATATCAGTCTATTCCTTTTTCGCCATATTCTGAATTTTGGATACTCCGCCTACAACTAAGATATTTTCTGAACTGGGCACTGCTCATAAGCACTTTTTAGAGGTGTTTGTAGTGTGAATCCCTTGTGAGTTAGTAGATCACCGATAGCTCTGATATCGATTTTAATCTTAAATTTTTTCTTGATCAGCATCTAAAGATGCTTATCTCGTTCAGAGTGAATAAGTCATCTTTATTTGATCTGGGTGTCTATGGATAATCGATTGCTTGATGATCCTCTCCTATTCTTCAGTGAGTAAGGAGCCCGTTCCAGGCTTTTGGCCAGGAGTTTTTGCTGAAATTTCTTTAGCACCATGAGCAAAATACGCTCGATACCATTTTCAATGATTTCAAAATAGACACTAACATTGTCGGCAACTTCTTTATGCGAGGAGTCATGTTGCCTAACCAAATGTCTTGCTTGCATTTTTCTTCTTTAGTAGAAACATAAAGAGTATGTGTGTATCTTCTTTTTCATACCCACACCACAAAATCACTAGATATCCGTCAGATTAACATTACTTGATACCAAGCATTCCTAAAGCCTACTTTTAAAAGAGATCTTAACGATCAAAATTAATCTCAACTTCTAAACATTAGAGGTATCGTTCCTCTTTACCATATAGTTTTTCAACAACCCCAAAATTATTCACTAAAAGAAGTTCTACTAAACTATTGATTAATATTATTTTTTTCTTATAATTTTGAGTATTCTAAGTTATTCAACATGCTGCTGGTTAGCACTCACTCCTGAAGTATAGAATCGTCGCGTAATTCAGGATATCGAATATAAAATCTCAAACTTAAGAAAAAAATTCCAAGGATAAGGTATGCATTGCTCTGGCTGCGGTAAAGACATTCCATTTTCCGGAGAGGTTTGCCCTTACTGTAATCGATCTAAATCTTACGACAAAAAATATCTATCATTAGCCCCATTTTTAGCACTTGTATTCGCACTTTTTGGTTATGGGTTGTTTGATTGGTGGGGTGTCATCATCGGGTTGATTGCTGGATACGTGTGTCCTGCATTTATCATAAGTGATAATGATAGTAACGGCCCCCATGAAAACCTTTCTCTGGAGAACTCAAAACGCGAACAAGTCTCATTGACATATGAAAAATCGAGGACAAGAAATGCTCACAAGGAGAGAAAATTAAAAACTTCTAACACAGGAGCTCACAAAGGAAGTCGCCGCAAGCTAGGCCAAAGAACAAATAAAAATAAGACATTAGAAGAGAAAGATATAAACTTAAATTATGATTCTGATTTAATTCACGTAGACCATATACTTGCAAGTGAAATCGACCGTGATGAAGAAGAACAAATAAAGATTTTTAAATTTCAACTTCAAGTAACCAATATAACAAATATTAACCTGAATGATCTAACCGTAGATATTGATTTTTATGGTAATGGTGAATTTTCAGGCCCAGAAAATTATCCAAGGCAAGAAACTCTCGCCCCTGATGAAACACACTTTTTCTCAACCTACATGAAATTCCCAATAAATACGGAAGTAATAGATTTGGATATTTCAGTTAAAAAGCAAAAAGAAATTAAGGATGATCATTCTGAACTGCCATTATTCGCTTGGATATTCATGTATATAGGTCTGTTTTATACTTTATTTAAAGGTTTTCACATTATCTTCGATTTACCCTTTAATTGATTTCATAATCTGCCAGAAAGCCGAGTATTTAGCACCATAGTAGGTATTACATATCAGTAATTTTCATTTTAAAAATGACCTAGATCAGGCTCCCGGTTCAGGTTGGGGTTAAGCTAAAATGGTTGAAACCAATACCCTTTGCCCCCAAATAGAGTAGAGATCTAAAATATATTGCTATTAATCCGGCGAGAATATGATTGAGTTTACTATACTTTATATTTGATCTTATTATGCTGAAAACAGCCAGTGACTCGTTAAGATGTTTTCTTACAATAGCTATATATACTCTATAATTTTTTCTTAAGCTATTTAGCATTGCTGTGGATATCAATCTTTAGATTATAATCAAAATATTAATCTGGGTTGAACTCTAGAAAATATGAAGGTAAAAAGAATACTTCTATTCACTTGGACTGAACTATTTCAACTAAAAAATAATTTTTCAGAGCACTCCTAATTCGCCAAGGGAAGAAGAATATATTATTCCCAGAATTAAAATACTCTACAAATAGCAATTATCGTTCGGCAGAATAAGGATCTTTCGCGGTCAAATAGGCAAAAATATCTGCTTTCTTTTCTTGGGAATGTAACCACTCTCGAATTTCTTTTACTTTGTCATATAGTTCTTCGCCAAATCTGCTTCTATAAACCTCAGAAAAAGTCTCTTGTGCCCTAGTATCCCTAACCTTTTTCTGCCACTCATGGGTAACCAATGAGTTCAAAGAAGCAGCAAGCCCCTCAGCTCTCAGAAGCTCCCACTCTCCCTTATCCAGCCAAATACCACCAACTGTAGGGCTATAATCTAAACGGTGTTCACTAGCCGCAGTAACTTTTAACTTCTGCATGATCATGCCTGTTACCGGACATAAAATAGCTTTCTTGGTATCTTCAGCCACGATTTCATTTAGCACAGCTATATTATCGGAAAACTTATACTCGGGATTTTTTCTTTTCCAAGTCAGATAGTCTTCAACCAGAATCCAGTTCCCACCACAACTTGAGCAGGTATGTGCACGAAACAACTGCTCAATGACAACTGGTTTGAGCACACCTTTTTTACAACTGGTACAGCGTTTCATAATTTCTTTTCCATAAAAAATAACCCAGATCTTTTTTAAAGACCTGGGTTGCGAGATTAGAGTTTTTATCAGATAAGTAACTAGTAAATAAAACTCGAATATCGTTTATCTACCAAATCTGAAAAATATTAACTCTCTGTCTCAACGGGTTTACTTAAGTTGCCAACACCCGCTTCTTTCAAGAGAGAATCCACTAAGGGGGCCATCGCACGGTGCTTCAGAGCACTGCCGACTAAAGCTTCCGGCAGGCTTTGGCCTTTAGCTTCCGACTCTCCATCCAGAATTCCACTGGAGGCACGACCATCCACACCATTTAAACCTTCGACAGAAATAATTTTCATGCCATCAATACTTTCCATCGGTTTAACACTTTCACGGATAATATTGGGCAGATTCTCATGCAGGCTCAGCACCTTCTTCAATGCAATCTGAGCTTCACTGAGACTGTTGTATGCCTCGTTCATCAGACGCTGACCTTCAGCATCCACGGCGTATTTCTCGCGATCTGCTTCAACCTTAATACGAATTGCCTCTGCCTCTGCAGAAGCCTGCAGGCGAAGTGCTTCGGCTTTATCTTCTGCAGCTGACTTCTCCGCTTCGGCCATTACTTTAATACCGGTAGCCTGACGCTCAGCCACTTTCTGGGCTTCGATAATCTCAATGCGCTTATCACGCTCTGCCACTTCTACGTCCTTGGCAGTGCGCACCTGCTCCTCCGCTTTTACCGCTTCAGCCAGTGCAACGTTGGCCTGCTGGTCTGCCTGGGACTGCTCTTTGGATTTTTCCGCAACGGCAATTGCCCGCTCTTGCTCCGCAATCTCTACAGATTTCTCTTTGGAGATACGCTGCTCATCGAGAATACGCTCGCGCTCAATTTCCTGCTCTTTCAGGCGGCGCTCCTTTTCAATCTCCAACAGTTTAGTCGCCTGCTCTGCAGCAATCTGGGATTGGCTAACTTCACGCTGGGCTTCAATTTCTGCCTGACGCGCAGCCCTGTCTTGTGCGGCCAGTTCACGAGCAATATCAGCTTTTTGTGCGGCTTCGCGATTTTCCAACTCGCGCTGTTGCTCCAAATGGGCGTAACGTTTTTCTTTATCGATTTCCAGTTTCTGGCGCTCGGCTTCGAGGTTTTTCTTCTCGATCTGCACCATAGTTTCCTGTTCGACGTCGTTCACTTCCTTGCGGCGCGCTTCAATAGAGCGGGTCATGCTGGCAAGGCCTTCGGCATCGAAGACATTATCCTGGTTAAAAAACTCTTTGTGGGTCTGGTCCAGACCGGTCAAAGAGACAGACTCCAGTTCCAGTCCATTCTTTAATAGATCCTCGGAAACTACTTGTTGTACTTTTTGCACAAACTGGCTGCGTTGCTCGTGTAATTCTGCCATTTCCATTTCGGCAGCCACAGAGCGTAGTGCGTCAACAAATTTACCCTCAATCATTTCCTTCAAGGCTTCGGGGTCCAGAGTGCGTAGGCCCAAAGTCTGTGCCGCATTGGCAATCGCCTCGGCATCGGGCTTCACGCGCAAATAGAATTCCGCGAGTACATCGACACGCATACGATCTTTGGTAATCAGCGCCTGGTGCTCTTTACGGGATACCGCAAGGCGCAGGGTATTCATATTTACCGGAATAATTTCGTGCAACACCGGTAATACCAGTGCACCACCATTCATAATGACTTTTTGCCCACCCATACCGGTACGCACAAAAGAACGCTCTTTAGAGGCACGGGTATAAAGCCTTGCAAAAATAGTCCCAATAACAATCAGGGCCACTAATATAGCCCCGGCAATAAATACCATAATCGGAAGGTTTCCTATCACTGCTAGATTCTCCATTTAGTTATTCTCCATAAGATGTATACTGCTGGGGCGAGTTACTCGAAAATGTGCTCCCAGCTCTTCAACCAGTAACACCTTATCCCCCTGATTAAATATTTCACTCTCATCCGGCTCCACCATTACATAGTGTGTGGTTCCGTATTCATCACTAAAACGCGCCTCTGCCGGTGAACCGGCTTCTGCTCTGCCGATCGTAATAATCGCTACACGGCCAATAAAGGAGTTTCTCTCAACCGCCTCAGATTCATCACCCACGGCAAAGCGTCGCATAATATTGCCAACAAAACGTACCTGGGGGAGAGCCAGGAAAAGGACTCCGACAGCAAGTAAACCACCCGGCAATAGATACCCAAAGAATGACTCCATGAGCATTTGGATTAATAAGCCCGTTACTCCAAAACCAACCAAAAAAGTAACTAACAGGATAAGTGCAGGCACTTCCCCAAAGCGTAACCATCCGAGTAGTTTAGTCATCCCCCCTGATAACCCTGTGTCTGGTACGTCAACATTAAAATCTGGTAGTACGTTATCCAGTAAGTCTGAAATACCAACACCAATCAATGTCATCACGCCTTCAAGAAGCGCTATCATAAACATTAAAAATAGCGCGCCAGTGAAGATCAGGTTTTGATCTTGCAACAAAAATATCATCAGCCCCCCGATTTAATTTTGGCTAAACGTTCTTTCACACGATTATTTCGTGCAAACTCCTCAAGCTCTGCTAACTTACTGGCATCTATTTCGGAATCAAATGTCGATATAGCTGTACTACCTATTGCTCGATTAAATGCATCTGTAGCTTGTTCTACCTGGGCTTTCGACTTTCTATCCCTACCATATTCATCAGTAACAACGCTACCTCTTGCATTTTTATTGACTGCAATAAATTCCTGTAATTGCTCACGCATTTCACGCTTCTTACCTTGCAGAGCAAGAATATAAGAACCTAGTTCCTTTATTTCTATCTCATTTTCACTGATCGCTTTCTCTAAAATTGGAAGCTGCACCTCAATATCCATTTGCTTGGCGATGGCGACTTCAGCCAAATCATCACGACCTTCATTTACAGCGATGGTAATTTGTTCAGCTAAACGTTTATGACGTGTTTTTTCTTCGTTTAACGTTCTACTATTTAGATATTTAGATGCTTCTGCTTTCCCTAGCTGATCTCGCACATCCTTAATCGCATCATCCACATCCCGGATTGCCTGTTCCATCACTGACTCTGGCGCAGCAGCTTCAACTGAGTCCACAACTGCATTCGCTGACACAGAGATTAAGCGTGAAATGCGCTTAATTAATCCTTCTCTCAAAATTTTCTTTCCTTTTATTATTTCAATTTTCACCAAAGCCAGACCAAGTCCCTCAAAATCTGACAAACTTTATTAAGTACTTACCACAACAGGCTGCTAAATTACCGCTTTTTTTCAACAGTAATTCTGCCGCTTGCTTAACCATAAAGCCCATTTGCGCAGATACTTATTCCGCAGTTTCACTTTCAAGGCGTTCACGAATTCTCACGGCGGAATCACAGTGAATGCTGCGTGGACTGCTCTGTTGTGACAACAGCAACATTTTTTCCAGGAAAGCCTCGACACTTGGCAACAAGTCTTTCTCCAATTCCGGTGCCATTGGCTCTTTACCGGCCACATTTTGGATAATGGCGGCACCTTCTGTGAGCAAGTCCATTACCGCCTCAATCAACAGACTCCGCTGGTTTTCCTCCAGATAACGAGCCTTCAACGGCAGCATGGCCTCTGCAGAGGAGAGATAGCTGCGGGAAAGACAATCCCCGCCAATAGACTCTCTCGCCATTGCAATAATTTCGCGTACTTTTTCACTTTGGGTGACCGCCCCATTGCGATCAATCGACATCAAATATGCATAATCTTCCGCCGATAGGCGTGCCGATATAGATTGTGTTTTATTGAGCATAATGATCCCTTGCTTGCCATGTATACAAAAGTACACACCACTATGTGTAGGGTCAATTAAAACTCGCATGACCTATTGGTACGACAGAACCAGCCGGTGTGGAAAAATAATCTTTTGTTGATTGTGCTATCTATAATTCAGGGGATTTTTGTAAGGAATTGTTCTGATTACCGCCAGTTGTTTTAAATTACACATCCTTACAGGGATAAATTCCCGCAAAAATATTTTTGATTTTCACACCCAGAAACAGGCTTTTGGCGACACACCCATAGTTCCATCGCCAACTGACGGATGTAATGTCGATAGAAAACCTGATTCTCAATGTCGATAGCTATAAAGCCAGCCACTACCTGCAATATCCACCAGGTACGGAATTTATTAGCAGCTATATCGAGTGCCGCGGCGGGGAATTTTCTGAAACGGTATTTTTTGGTTTACAAGCTTTTATTAAACAGTACCTACAAAGACCTATCACATTTGCCAATATCGAAGAGGCAGGAAAGCTACTCAAGGCCCACGGTTTGCCCTTTAATCGCGCGGGCTGGGAACATATCGTCAGTAAACATCGAGGGCTGCTGCCTTTAGAGATTTGTGCTGTAGAGGAAGGAGGCATTATTCCTTTACACAATGTTATGGCACAAATTGTTAACACCTGCCCATCCTGTTTCTGGTTGACCAGTTATCTTGAGACCGCACTGGTACGCGCTCTCTGGTATCCGTGTACTGTCGCCACACAGAGTCGGGAAATCAAAAAAATCATTGCACATTATTTACAGCAAACGGCCGACAGCCAAAATACCCTTCCCTTTCAATTACACGATTTCGGTGCGCGTGGGGCCAGTAGCTTGGAAAGTGCCACGTTGGGTGGTATGGCTCATTTAGTGAATTTTTACGGAACAGATACGCTCTCAGGAATATTAGGTGCGAGAAATTTTTACCATGCCAATATGCCTGGATTTTCTATTCCGGCTGCGGAGCATAGTACCATCACCGCCTGGGGCCGGGATGGGGAAGCATTGGCCTATCAGAACATTCTGCAACATTTTTCCGGAAAAAATAAAACCGTTGCTGTGGTCAGTGATAGCTATGATTTATGGCATGCAGTGGAAAATATCTGGGGTGGCCAATTAAAAAACACGATTCAAAACAGTGGTGGGACCTTGGTTATCCGCCCAGACTCCGGCAACCCTGTACAGATTGTTGTCGAGTGTATAGAGCGATTGATGCATATATTTGGGGCTCACACCAACAGCAAAGGTTACCGTGTTTTGCCTGAGTATATTCGTGTTATCCAAGGAGATAGCATCTCTCGCTTCACTATCCCCAAAATACTGCAGGCAATGCAGAAGCATAAGCAGAGTGCCGAGAATGTCGCTTTCGGTATGGGCGGCGGGCTGCTGCAAAAAGTCGACAGGGACTTAATGAGCTTTGCCATGAAAGCCAGTGCTATTCGCATCAACGGTATCTGGCGAGACATCTACAAGGACCCGCGCACAGGGCCAGAGAAAAAATCCAAGCGCGGACGCCTGGCCCTGATTCAATGCGAGAATGGCGACTTCAGAACCATTCGTCTGGAGGATGTAAATCAATACAAGAACTTTCTGAGACCAGTGTTTCGTAACGGCAATTTGCTTATAGAAACGACTTTTGCTGAGGTGCGCCAGCGCGCAGCCCTTTAGCAACTTGATTCATCCCCCTCCTCTTTCCGTAACCATTTGCCCCTAGCAAACCTCATTTCACCGAACCAACACTTTACAAAAGCAATCATGGCCTGTTACCTGTATATGTTTGTTGTCTGGACAAGGCGCCCGGCCGGGCCTCTTGTATGTATCGGGCACAATAACAATAAGCACACCCCCAAACGCTATGGGGGGATAAAGGTAGCCAATGGAAAGAAGAAAATTCCTCAAGATCGCCGGCGTCGGCTCCAGTGGTATTTTATTACCACTGCAGGGCATTCAGGTCAGCGCCGAGCAACTGCTCAATGAGGGCATGCACAGCTCGCACAAACGACACCTGGCAGATGTCGCCCTGAATACGGCGCGCAAAGCCGGTGCCAGTTATACCGATGTGCGCATCGGTCGCTATCTCAACCAGTACGTTATGACCCGCGAAACCAACGTGGAGAATATCGTCAATACCGAATCCCTCGGCGCCGGTATCCGGGTAATCGCCAATGGCACCTGGGGTTTCGCCGCCACCAACGATCTGACTGCCGACGGCGTTGCCCGCGCCGCACGCCAGGCGGTTGCCGTTGCCAAGGCCAACGCCAAATATCAGACCGAGCCCGTGCGCTTGGCACCGGTTAAAGGCGCAGGCGAGGTTTCCTGGCAGACACCGATCAAACAGAATGCCCTGCAGGTGCCCATCAGTGAGAAAGTCGATTTCCTGATGGATGTTAACAATGGGGCACTCAAAGCCGGAGCCAGCTATATTCGCTCTTCCCTGTATTTAGTCAATGAGCAGAAATACTTTGCTTCCAGCGACGGTTCCTATATCGACCAGGATATCCACCGCCTGTGGGCGCCCATGCAGGTGACCGCTGTGGATAAGAAAAGTGGGGCCTTCAAAACGCGCAATGGCCTCAGCGATCCAGTGGGAAGGGGTTATGAATACCTGGCTGGTCACAACAAAGACAAAATTCGCGGACAGACCACGCTCTACAAAGCCTCCTACGATATGGCCGAGGATGCCGTGCTCGCGGCCGAGCAGGCCAAAGCCAAGCTATCGGCCAAATCCATCGATCCGGGCAAGTACGACTTGGTACTGGAACCCTCGCACCTATGCCTGACCATCCATGAATCTGTGGGCCACCCATTAGAACTGGACCGCGTGCTGGGCTACGAAGCCAACTATGCCGGAACTTCCTTCGCCACTCTGGATAAGTGGCGCAGCGGTAAATTCCAGTACGGCAGCGACAAAGTCACCCTGTTTGCCGACAAGGTACAACCGGGCTCCCTCGGTGCCGTCGCCTATGACGACGAAGGGGTTAAAACCAAGCGTTGGGATCTGGTGAAAGATGGCATCCTGGTGAACTACCAGGCCACTCGCGATCAGGTACATATGATCGACCAAAAGGAATCCCACGGCTGCAGCTACGGCGATAGCTGGTCCAGCGTGCAATTCCAGCGCATGCCCAATGTCTCCCTGGCTCCGGGAGAAAAGAAGTACTCAGCCAAAGACATGATCCGCGATGTGGAAAAAGGCATTTACATCGTCGGGCGCGGCTCCTACTCCATTGATCAGCAGCGCTACAACTTCCAGTTCGGCGGACAGCTGTTCTATGAGATCAAAAACGGTGAGATCGTCGGCCAGGTTGAGGACGTTGCCTACCAGTCCAACACGCAGGAATTCTGGAATTCCTGCTCGGCGATATGCGACAGCAGCGACTACCGCCTGGGCGGAACCTTCTTCGATGGTAAGGGCCAACCCAGCCAGGTAAGTGCGGTATCCCACGGCTGCTCCACCACCCGTTTTGACCAAATTAATGTAATCAATACCAAGCGCAAGATTTCCTGAAGGGCGCACAAGAATAAGTAATTGGAGAAAAGGCAATGGCAATTCTGAGTAGAAGTGAAGCGAAGCGTATTCTCGATAAGGTTTTGAAATACAGCCGCGCCGATGAAGCCAGCGCACAGCTGGCCGGCAGCGAGACCGGCAACATTCGCTATGCGCGCAACAGTGTTTCCACCAGTGGCATCGTCAACGATATCGAGCTGGCGGTAGAGGCCCGTTTCGGCAAGAAATCCGGTGTAGCCACCATCAACGAATTCAGCGATGCCTCCCTGGAAAAAGTGATGCGTCGCGCGGAAGAGCTGGCCAAGCTGTCCCCAGAAAATCCGGAAGCCATGCCGATGCTGGGCCCACAGAAATATGTCAGCGTAGACGGCTTTGCCAAGTCCACCGCAGATATCACCCCAGACCAACGCGCCAAGGCGGCCGCAGATTCCATTATTGCAGCCAAGGAAAAGAAGGTGGTTGCCGCAGGTTATCTGGAAGATGAGCGTTCTTTTGCCGCAGTCGCCACCAGCAAGGGCCTGTTCGGCTACCACGCCTCCACTTCCGCCAACTTCACCGTAACCATGCGCACAGAGAATGGCCTGGGTTCCGGCTGGGCTGAAAGTGATGTTACCGATTTCGGTGCCATGAATACCGGCAGCACTTCCTCTGTCGCCATCGACAAGGCGGTCCTGTCCCAGGAAGCCCGCGCTCTGGAGCCAGGCAAGTACACCGTGATTCTGGAGCCCAATGCGGTGTCCGGCCTGGTGGGTTACATGATGAGCGGCTTCGATGCGCGCAGTGCCGACGAAGGCCGCAGCTTTATGAGCAAAAAGGGCGGCGGCAACCGCACCGGCGAGAAGATGTTCGACAAGCGCGTAAATTTCTACTCCGATCCCACCAGCCTCGATGTGCCGGCCCAACCCTGGACCGACGGTGACTTTATGCAGCTGGGGCGCACCGAATGGGTGAAAGACGGCGTAGTGAAAAACCTGGCGCGCAGCCGCTACTGGGCCGAGCAAAGCAAAGGCGAAGTGGTCCCCGAGCCCAAAAACCTGATTATGATCGGCGGCGATAAAACCACCGAAGAACTGATCAAAAATACCCGCCGCGGTATTTTGGTATCCCGCACCTGGTATATCCGTATGGTCGATCCGCAGTCCATGCTGCTCACCGGCCTCACCCGCGACGGCACCTTCTATATCGAAAACGGCAAGATTAAATACCCGGTGAAGAACTTCCGCTTCAACGAGAGCCCGGTAATCATGCTCAACAATATCGAAGATATGGGCGTCCCCCAGCGAGTGGGTATGTGGGGCATGTCCGCCATGATTCCCGCACTGAAAGTACGCGACTTTACTTTCAGCAGCCTTTCTGACGCCGTTTAACCGCCAGCACCACTTGAGGATAACGAAATGGATAGAAGAAAATTTCTCCAGCTCAGCGGTGCCGGCCTGGGTGTTTCCATGTTGCCGCTGTCCGGCAATCTGGTGGCCGAGAGCAAACTGACCCAAAGCGGTATTGATCTCTCGGTAAAAAAAGAATTTGCCGATGTCGCCCTGAATACCGCCACTAAACTCGGCGCCACTTATGCCGATGTGCGTATTGGTCGCTACCTGAATCAATACGTAATCACCCGCGAGATGAAAGTGCAGGACGTGGTGAACACCGAATCTATCGGCATGGGCATTCGGGTTATTGCTAATGGCACCTGGGGCTTTGCTGCCACCAATGACCTGACCGCCGATGGCGTCGCCCGCGCCACCCGTCAGGCAGTAGCCACGGCCAAGGCCAACTCCAAGTACCAGCAGGAGCCAGTACAACTGGCCCCGGTGAAAGGTCATGGCGAAGTCAGCTGGCAGACACCGATCCAGAAAAACGCTATGCAGATCCCCCTGGCCGACAAGGTGGATCTGTTGATGGATGTAAACAAGTCTGCCCTGGATGCCGGCGCCAGCTATATCAACTCCATGTTGTACCTGGTGAATGAGCAAAAGTATTTTGCCTCTACCGATGGCTCCTATATCGACCAGGATGTTCACCGTTTGTGGGCGCCCTTCTCGGTCACCGCGGTGGACAAGAAAACCGGTGGCTTCCGCACGCGCCAGGGCCTTAGCCAGCCGGTAGGACGCGGCTTTGAATACCTGGATGGCCGCGCCGAAGACAAGATCCAAGCGCAGACGGTGCTCTATCGCGATTCCTACGATATGGCCGAAGACGCACGCCTGGCGGCGCAACAAGCCAAGGAAAAGCTCACGGCTAAATCGGTCAAACCAGGCAAGTACGACCTGGTCCTGGACCCAAGCCACCTTTGGCTCACCATCCATGAATCCGTCGGCCACCCGCTGGAGCTGGACCGCGTGCTCGGCTACGAGGCCAACTTTGCCGGCACCTCTTTCGCCACTATCGATAAATGGCGCAGCGGCAAATTCCAATACGGCAGTGACAAGGTCAATCTGTTTGCCGATAAGGTACAGCCCGGCTCTCTCGGTGCCGTCGGCTACGATGATGAAGGCGTGAAGACCCGCAACTGGGATCTGGTAAAAGACGGTGTGCTGGTGAACTACCAGGCCACCCGCGACCAGGTACATATGCTGGGGCAAAAGAAATCCCACGGCTGCTGCTACGCAGATAGTTGGTCCAGCGTGCAATTCCAGCGCATGTCCAATGTTTCGCTGTTGCCTGGCAAGGAGGAGCTGAGCGTCGACGATATGATCAAGGATGTGGAGAAAGGCATTTATATTGTGGGTGCCGGTTCCTTCTCCATTGATCAGCAGCGCTACAACTTCCAGTTTGGTGGACAGCTGTTCTACGAGATTGAAGACGGCAAGATTACCGGCATGGTGGAGGACGTCGCTTACCAGTCCAACACCCAGGAATTCTGGAATGCCTGTTCGCAAGTCTGCGACAAAGATGATTACCGCCTGGGTGGTTCCTTCTTTGACGGTAAGGGACAGCCGATGCAAACCAGTGCCGTGTCCCACGGTAGTTCCACTGCACGCTTCGACGGTATCAATGTGATTAACACCAAGCGCAAGCTGGGCTAATCACTGATCCACGCAGGGGTCAGGCCGGAAAACCGGTATGGCCCTAGCGTTATGATTAAAGGAAAGCAGGCACTTCACTCAAGACGCGCTGTGAATACGTCCCTGTACGCTCGTAATCGGCATCCATGCCTCATACGGTCTTGAGTGAAGTACCTACTTTCCTTTCTAGCTAACAATAAACCAACGCAGTAACAGAGTTATCCCGTGTCCCTCACCCGCAAGGCTTTTCTTCAGCGCCTGATCCTGGGTAGCTGCGCCGCAGCGCTGCCTCTGGGCACACGCGCACAAAATACAGCACCGGGTAGTGCACAGGAGCACTACGATTTTTATTTCACCCGCTTGATGTACGAATCCGGTGACTGGGATGTGGATCAGCGCATGCCCTCCAACCTGCTCAATTCACTGGTGGAATACACCAATCTCAGGGTTGATCCCAAAGAGCACATAGTGCCGCTGGCCGATAAGAAAATGCTGCTGGCGCCTTTCTGCTACCTGGCCGGACACAAGCTGGTGCAATTCACTACGGAAGAGGCAAAGAATTTTCGCGATTACGTCAATCGCGGTGGCTTTGTATTTGTTGACGACTGCAACCACGATATCGACGGTCTCTTTGCCAAATCCTTCGAAGCGCAAATGGCCGAGCTGTTTGGCGAAGACTGCCTGCAAAAACTCCCGGACAATCACGACCTCTACCGCTGTTTCTTTCAATTCGATGAATTGCCGGTAACCAGCTTTGAATTAAATGGCTGGGGTGATGATCTGGTACACGACTACCTGAAAGCCATTGTTGTAAACGGCCGTATCGCCGTGCTCTACAGCAACAAAGATTTCGGCTGCGAATGGGACTACGACTACCGCAACAAACGCTGGCTCGCCATCGATAACACAAAATTTGCGGTGAACATTGTTATTTACGCACTGACGAGCTGATTATGCTGACCACCCTGGAAAATAGTATCGAACAACAACTGCACAGCCTCGACAATCTTCAACAGGAAATTGCGCGGGTGATTGTCGGCCAGAAACCTGTGGTGGAACAGATGCTGATCTGCCTGTTGGCCGGCGGCCACGCCCTACTCGAAGGGGTGCCGGGACTGGGTAAAACCCTGCTGGTAAAAACCCTCGCCGATGCCAGTGCGCTGGATTTTAAGCGGGTACAGTTCACCCCGGATTTAATGCCCGGAGATATTCTCGGCAGTGAGATCCTCGAAGAGGATCACAGCACCGGCAAGCGCTTTTTTAAATTCCAGCAGGGCCCGGTTTTCACCAATATCCTGCTCGCCGATGAAATTAACCGCACACCGCCGAAAACCCAGGCAGCCCTATTGGAATCCATGCAGGAAGGCTCGGTAACCGTGGGCGGTAAAACACTGAAATTGCCCGATCCTTATTTCGTACTGGCCACACAAAACCCCATCGAGCAGGCCGGCACCTATCCCCTGCCGGAAGCTCAGCTGGACCGCTTCCTGTTAAATATTCATATCGACTATCCCGATGAGCGGGATGAAGTTGAAATCCTGCGCTCCACCACCGGTGCCAGCAGGGTCAAACCCAGCCCCAGCCTGGATGCGGAGCAATTGCGCGAAATGCAGAAACTGGTGCGGGAAATTCATGTAAGCGACGATTTGTACCGCTACGTGGCGGCACTAGTGCGCGCTACCCGTATGGAAACCAGCGGCAGCGATACCCTGCAACAGTGGATCAAGTGGGGCGCCGGCCCTCGCGCGGGGCAGGCTCTGATTCTCGCCGCCAAGGCACGGGCCCTTTTGCAACGACGCCTCGCCGTCACCCGCGAGGATATCCGCAGCTTGTTACTGCCAGTGCTGCGCCACCGGGTGTTGCTCAGCTTCCAGGCCCAGGCCGATGGCGTGCAGATGCCACAGCTGATTGATGAATTACTGACGGCGGTGCCGGAACCGGGCCGGGACTGATCAGCGTGGAATACCTGTCCCCCAAAACCCTGGCCAGTTGTCGCGATCTGGTGTGGCTGTCGCGGCATGTCGCCGAGGGCGTAATGCTCGGTGTGCAACACAGCCAGCGCCGTGGCACCGGCCTGGAATTTCATCAATACCGAGGCTATCAAGCGGGTGATTCCATCCGCCATATCGACTGGAAACTGTTTGCCCGCAGTGATCGCTACTATGTGCGCGAGACCGAGCAGGAGAGCCGTATGCACGTATGCTTTGTGCTCGATACCAGCGCCTCCCTGAGCCAGGCAAGCTTTGTCGAGCCCAGCCTGAATAAACTGCATTACGCCAAGTGCTGGATTGCCAGCCTATGCTGGCTGCTCAACGCCCAGGGAGACAGCTATTCCCTATTGGCGTTTAACAGCCGTCGGACGGTTTATGTGCCCGAAGGCCAGGGCGAGAGCCACCAGCGTCAAATCGCTCTTCAGCTACAACAACTCGACGCCAGCGACCACTGGCCAGATCACACTCAACTGGCGCCACTGTGGCAATACTTTGAGCGGCCCTGTCAGGTGGTGTTACTGAGTGATTTTTTTCAACAGGGTAATGAGATCGGCGATTTTGCCGCACGCCTGCATGCCGCCGGCCGCCCCTGCCTGCCACTGCAATTGTTAATTGAGGCAGAACAGACTTTTCCTTTTGGCGGAGAGCTAAAGCTGCTCAATCCAGAAGTAAGCGCCAGTACTCCCGCTACTTTAGAAGTGGATGCCGAGCGGCAACGCCAGTCTTACCTGGATGCTTTTGCTCAAGCGCAGAGCGAGTTAAAAGCACGCTTTGCCACACAGGAGTGTTCACTGCAGACCGACCTTATCGAGCAGCCTGTGGAAAAGTCACTGCGGCAATTTATTCAACTGCACGGCAGGTTGTGCTGAGATGTTGTGGATAAATAACTTATTTCAATCCCCACAGTGGCTATGGCTATTCACAGCCCTGATTATCCCTGTCGCCATTCATTTGCTGCGCCGAAGTAATCCACAGCAGATCTCCTTTGCTGCGCTGCAATGGGTACAAAGATATTCACAGAGTCGCGCGCGCCGCCCTATTGTGGATAACAAGTGGTTGCTGCTATTGCGCCTGCTAATCGTCGCCCTGCTGGCAGGTTTATTGGCACAGCCGCTGATTAAACGGGAAATTTATCCCCAAAAGGGCGTGATACTGGTAGACCCCAGAATTGGGGCGGGCGAAGCGAATACATTTATCCACAATTCACTGCCGCAGCTTGTCGGGGAAGGTTATAAAGTGCTGTGGTTATCCCCAGAAACACCCTCAGTAACCTCACCACCACCACAAAATGTGGACCTGTGGAAAACTCTATCAGCACTATCACGCCGGGCGGATTTGCGCAGGGCTCATATCCTGTTGATAAACAACGGAGTTCCAGCATCCCACCAGGCACTAAGAGTCAGTCCCCATTGGCAGTGGCACGGCCTCAACAAAGCATCCACAGCTCCGAGCCAGGCATTACCGAGTATCGCTTTAATGGGCAAAGCGCCCAACTGGTGGGCGCCTGTGCTGGAAGACTGGCAAGGCAATATGCCGGGACTATCGGTGCATATTCAGGAACGAGAAGAGACACCCAGTGCCGAGCAGACAGATTGGCTGATCTACACAGGCCTCGCTCCCCTGCCACAAGCCGTGCTGGAATTTGTTACAGATGGGGGCCTGTTAATCACCGACAACAGTATCCCCCCTGCCGATAATCTCAACTTCGTTGCTGTGGATAACAGCCAGTCAGCTCAGGCGGCCTCAGTGGGACGGGGAAGTTGGCTGCGCTACGAAAGTGACTGGTATAGCGAGGCCTTTTATCGCCGCGCGGATTTACCTGAACGCTTATGGCAGCAGTGGTCTGGGCAAGACTGGGCTCTGCAACACCAAAATCGTGGCCACTGGTCTGCCAATAAAGTAGTGGCAGGCCTTCCTGTAGAAGACAGCGAGGTGGAAAACCGTCGTATTGAACAACTGCAACCCTGGTTAATTATCGCCCTACTGTTACTTCTGGCCTTTGAACGCCTAAATGCCCTATCTCGCCCCCCAGCCATCATGGCAATCGATAGTAATAGGGAGGCCGACCATGCATAAGCACCAGTCCACCCTTAACGCTGTGCGCAGGCGCTGGCAACTGACAGCCCTGCGGCCCTATCTCTGGCTTGCCACTGGCCTCAGCCTTCTGGCTAGCTTGGGCATTTTTGTATTCGGCTGGCCAGAGTGGCTATTGCTCGCCTGGCTCGGAATTATTGTTGTAGCAATTCTATTGGATCGCAGCTGGCGCCCAAGCCCTGAAAACCTATGTCGACAGTTGGATGGACAATATCCACAGCTGCAAGACAGCAGCCAGTTGCTTAGCCAACAGAAAACCAACCTAAGTCCATTGCAGCAATTACAGCGCACGCGTATCAAAACAGCGCTGCAACAACTGCTGGAAAGTGGCGACCGGTCGTCTTTCGGTCCAAAAAAACTCCGCAGTACCCTGACAAATGCATTCGGTGCCTGCCTGGGACTATTGTTATTTGTACTGGGCGATTCTCACTTCACCGGGGATAAAACTGAGACCACGCAACAAAATACAGCTATTCCCGTTGCCGATAAGCTCGCCATAACACGCGCGGCAACCCATATTCAGCCGCCCGCCTACACTGGGCTCACAGCCAACAACCAATCCCTACAAATCGATGTGCCGGAACAGTCTGCGGTCCAGTGGCAACTTGAATTGAATCAACCGGTGCAAGGGCTGGAAATGCTGGCCGAAACTGAGCGCTTCGCCTTTTCTCCACTAGGTGATCTACCCAGTAAAAAATGGCAATTACAACGCACGATCGCTAAAGCAGACTTTTACCAGCTCTCAGTGCAACTCGCGGAGAGCCAAATGCTATTGCCGGAAATTCATAATATTCGGGTGCAAAAAGACAGTGCCCCGGAGTTTACCTTTGAGGCACCCAGCTTGCGCGTCGATACCATTCAAGGGAGCGCTCAAAGTATTCCCGTGAAAGTAATCATTAATGATGATTACCAGGTGAGTTCTGCGGATTTATTGGTCACCCTCGCCAGCGGCACCGGGGAAAATTTACGCTTTCGCGAAGAGCGTATTGCTCTCACCAGTTTGCAATCCACTGCTTTATCAACAAGCCTCTCGGAAGATAAGAAAGCAGCTCGCTACGATTTCCTCCTGCCCATCCACCAGTTTTCCATGGAAGCGGGAGATGAACTCTACTGGTATCTGGAGGCCAGGGATAACCGCGAGCCCAGCGCCAACGTTGCCAAGAGCCAACACTTTATCTTGCGCTGGCCGCAAGAAGAGATTTTCGGGCTGAGTGACAGCGAGGGTATGGCGATTAAGATATTACCGGAGTACTTCCGCAGCCAACGCCAGCTGATTATTGACACCGAGGCCCTGCTAGCCGAGCGAGAGCAGCTGCATCCGCAGGAGTTTCGCAAACGCTCCGAGGGTTTAGCCTATGAACAGAATTTGCTGCGCATGCGCTACGGCCGCTTTCTCGGCGAAGAGGATTCGGAAGCGGAGCACTCTGGCGCAGAGAGCGAGAAGCACGATGATAAAGAGGAGTCCGAACACGGCCATAGCCACGATCATACAGAACAAGGTGAGCACCAGTCACATGGCGAAGAAAATGCCACTCCCTTTGCACAGCGAGACTCCCATTTCCAACAGGCAGAGCGCATAGCTGCTTCTGCCGGACACCGGCATGACAGCTCAGAGCATGCCACCCTGTTTGATCCCCAAACCAAGGAGCTACTGCGCAACGCGCTGAATGCTATGTGGAGTTCCTGGCGCGACCTGTCGGTTATAGAGCCCCAAGCCTCCCTGCCCCACCAGCACCGGGCTCTGCGGTTTATCAAGGAAGTACAGCAAGCTTCGCGTATTTACTTACAAAGAGTCGGCTTCGAGGCGCCCCCCATAGACGAAAGCCGCCGGCTTAGCGGTGAACGGGAAGACGTAGCGCCAGAAACCGTCGACAGTGCCTTTGAACAAAAACAAAGAGCACAGGTGCTCGCCCTAATGGCCCAGGTAAACGCTGGCGCCGAACTCGATACCGATCTGCTGGTGCAGATAAATGAGCTAGCCACAGAGCAATCATTAGATCTTGGCCTGGAGCTGTCGAAACAGCTGCGTTTATACCAGCAGCGCCACCAGAAACCGAATTGCATTGATTGCACAAACTCCCTAAATCAGCTGCTCTATCAGCTACTACCAGCACCGGAATCTGCACCTTCACTGCCTTTGCAAACTGAGGCCGACGGTCATTTCAGCCGTTGGCTACACCAGCAAGGGGAGAAATCATTGTGATTGATTTCTTGATACCCGGCCTGTGCCTGTTGGCCTGCTTAGCATCACTCGTACTATTGCGCCGCAGAGGTGCCAAGCCGTTCGACTATGGCCTGCAACTGGCGATTTGGTTGAGTGCCTGGATGCTCTGGCAGCCGCCGGCAATCATTCCCGCCGAGCGCAATATCTCTATCGACAGCAAACAACTGGCGAGCTCACATCCAATAAATCTCAATGGTGTGGAAAATATCTCCCTCAATGGGGAGCCACTCGGCCGCGACAAACTGCGAGACCTGGCACCAGTGCGCCTGGAGTTATCGAAGATCCAGGAATCTGATAACAGTTGGGAATTCGACTGGCAGCGGCGAATTACCCTGGGTGATCCTTTAAAGTTAAAGGTTCACAACAACCAGTCACTGACTGAAAACGTAAAAATTAGTCTGCTCAATCCCTACGGCCATATTGAAGACAGTCTTGAGCTGAAAGTAGGAGAAGCAATTCAGGCACAACTCACTGCCACCCCAAAAATCGCAGGCCCCCAGCTATACCGAGTACGGACGGAAAGCGAAGCCGGCGAAACCCATACAGATCCTTTACCCATCCTGGTGCGAGAACCGCTCCAACCCAAGTTGTTACTGTGGCTGACACGCCCCTCTTTTGAGACAGCCGCCCTCTCCCGCTGGCTGCGTCAATCCGGTGTAGCGGCACAGGTGATGACCCAGTTGGCACCTGAAATTAGTAGAAAAGAGACTCTCAACGGCCTTCCACTTACCGAGTCTGCGAATCTACTTACAAAGGAAAGTCCCTTCGATTTAGCCATTCTCGATAGCAGTTTGTGGGCACAACTCTCCTCTCAACAAAAGCATCAGCTCCGCGAGCTGGCCGCCACAAAGTCACTGTTATGGTTAGTCAGTGGCGATAGCTCTGAAGAGTTTCTCCAATACGCTGCAGCCCAATCCATGCCTCTGCAAAGGGGAGAAGCACCCCATTTACACTCCGGCTTTGGCTACCAAAAAACAGACAATCAGGAAACTCCCCCACTGCGTAACCTAGGCTTTATAGCCGTGCAGCCCAGCTCCAGTGACTTCTTACTGGATAATGAAGAAACTCCCCTTTTCTGGGGACGTTCCACCCAGACGCAGCACTTGGGTTTTATTCTATTTAGCGACAGCCACCGCTGGCTAACCAGTGGGTTTGCTACTGAATTCGCCAGCCTGTGGAAGTCGATAATTGATTACCAACTCAAGCATTTAGGTAGTCAGCCGCCAGTAACCCTCTCCAATAAGTTAGCGCGTGCAAAGGAGCGCACCACTCTATGCAGCCCACTTTTTTCTAATCAGAGACCAATATTATTAAGCTCTCAACCTGAGTCCCAACCCATTGACGGGATTGCTGTAAGTACTAATACCCAGGGCCAGTGTTACAGCTTCTGGCCACAGAGTTCTGGCTGGCATCAGCTTAAGACTGATATGGATGGGGAGCCGGTATTATACTTCTATGTCTTTGCTAAACAGGACTGGCCCAAGTGGCAACGGTCCCTAAATGCCAGGGAGACCCGACAAATGGCCGCCGCACGCTTGGGGCCAGTTGATAATCGTTATTCAGGCAAAATGCCTATTGAGCGCCAATGGCCGGCTTTGATTTTGCTGTTATTGGTCTGCACAAGCTGGTGGAGGGAGCGCAGAATTTTGAACAGACCCTTATCTTGAAGACTGCGCGGAGGGTTTATTACCCGGCTGCGCCTCCTGCTTGGGGAAAATCAGCTGGTCGACGGGATAACCCATCGCCTTAGCTTTCTGTAAAAACCGCTCCAGAACATCCTTGGGCATAGTCGGGGTGCGGGACAAGATCCACAGATAGGATTTGTTATAGCCGGAAACCATCGCATATTGATAATCGCCTGCCAGGGCAATCACGATATAGGAAGAATAAAAGGGCCCAAGGAAAGAAACTTTCAAGTGTCCTACATCTTTTGCACCAACAAACTCGGCCTTCCCTCTCGCCAATTGCCAATCATCACGCGCTTGTGAATAACCGGTATTCACCACTGCGACAGAACCATCGGGGTTGAGGCTGTAGTCCGCCGTTACCAGGGTTAGACCCCGCTCGAAAGAGTGGTCCAAGCGGGCTATCTCATACCAGTGGCCTAAATAGCGCTGCAGCTGGAAATTCTGTACGGGCTCAACCCCCTCCGGCACCCGTGTACAGGCGCCTAGCCACAGAAAGGAAAACAGTAGTATTCCCAGGGAAAACCGCTTCATCTAGCCACTCCCAGCAAATTCACCCTCGAATCAAAATAGAAGGCAAGGGTTTCACAAGGTCAGGATAGTTTCGAGCGTTTGTATTTCACCCATAAAAAAACCACCGCGTGGGTGGTTTTTCATCGCTGGACTGGCCAACTTATTTTTCGACGAAAGCGCGCTCAATCACATACTCGTGAGGCACGCCTGCGCGGGTCTCCTTGAATCCCCAGTCATCTAGGATATTGGTGAGATCCTTCAGCATTGCCGGGCTACCGCACAGCATAAAGCGATCTTCTTCAACATTCGGCTTGGGCACATCCAGATCTGTAAAAAGTTTTCCGGACAACATTAAGTCGGTCAGGCGGCCGGTATTACGATAAGGCTCACGGGTCACAGTAGGGTAGTAGAGCAGCTGCTCACGCACCATCTCACCAAAGTACTCATGCTCAGGTAGCTCATTCTCGATCTGCTCCTGATAGGCCAGCTCAGAGACATAGCGCACCCCGTGGGTAAGGATTACCTGGTCGAAACGCTCGTAGACAGTAGGATCTTTAATAATGCTCATGAAAGGTGCCAAACCGGTACCCGTAGACAGCAACCAAAGGCGCTTGCCAGGTAACAGGTGATCCGCAACCAAAGTACCGGTGGGCTTCTGGCTCACATAGATCTCATCACCCGGCACAATCTTCTGCAGACGAGAAGTCAGGGGTCCATCGGGTACCTTGATGCTGAAGAATTCGAGCTCATCTTCGTAGTTGGCACTGGCAATGGAGTAGGCACGCAGCAGTGGACGGCCGTTGTCCTGCTGCAGACCGATCATCGTGAAATGTCCGTTCTCAAAGCGAAAACCCGAATCTCGGGTGGTCTTAAAGCTAAACAGCGTGTCGTTCCAGTGATGGACATCCAACACCTTCTCTATATTCAATTTGGACATAAACTTAAAACCGGTTATTCCACGAATCTCTTGATAGTTGAATTTTAGCTCTGGAAGATCTATTGGCAAAGTGGGATATTTCGATATTCCTTATCTATTTTAACGATTAAGTGGAGAATTCCCTTTGCGCTATACCTTGCGCCAACTGGAGGTATTCCTGGCCTGTGCCCACCACGAGAATGTGAGCCGCGCGGCAGAGAGCCTGAGCATGTCCCAGTCTGCCGCCTCCACCGCCCTAAAAGAGTTCGAACAACAGTTTGAGCTGCGCTTATTCGAGCGCACCGGCAAGCGCCTGCGCCTGAATGAGCTGGGTAGGCAACTATGGCCCAAGGCGGAGGAACTGCTGGAACGGGCACAGGAATTAGAACAGAGCCTCGCCAGTCATCGCGATCTGGGGCGCCTAAAAATAGGGGCAACCCTAACTATTGGCAATTACCTGGCAGCGAATGTAATGGCGCGATACATGGAAGAGCAACCCGGCACACGAGTGGAGCTGGAAGTCGCCAATACCTCGGCAATTACAGAGCGGGTGCTCAACTTTGAGTTAGACCTTGGGCTTATTGAGGGTGAATTTAATCACCCAGATCTGGAAATGATTCCCTGGCGCAGTGATGAATTGGTCGTCTTTTGCGCCCCCTCTCATCCCCTCGCCAAACGCAAGCGCCTGACAGACAGAGATCTGCTCAAAGCCACCTGGATTACCCGGGAGCCCGGTTCCGGTACACGTCAGACTTTTGAGCGTGCAATGGTCGGACTACTACCAAAACTCCATATTTTGTTGGAGCTTCAACATACAGAGGCCATTAAGCGAGCGGTGGAAGCTGGGCTCGGTATCAGCTGCCTATCTAGAGTCTCTTTAGCTGATGCCCTGAAGCGGGGCTCATTAATCGAATTGCCGGTATCACAGAGAAATTTTCACAGAGAATTTTATTTCGCCCTACATCGACAAAAATATAGAAGTGCGGGGATTGAGCGATGGTTGGAGTTATGCCAATCCATCGAAATCAATTAAATGAACCCTCAATGAGATTTAGTTTTCCGAGCACTACGGTATCAACTGCTAAATTTTAGCTTTTGACGGCAATATACATTTGTCAGTGTCGAGAAATTTAAAGATGACTGATGGGTATAAAATGAATTTTGAGTTCCGTTATATTACTTTTCAGTGAAAAATCATCTGTCCTAAAGTTCGTTTAACCACTATTGTCAGGCTTTCTTATCTGGTAAATTATCGCGCATAAAAATTCGACAATTTATCAATTTGGCTACATCTGTATACTTCCTGGCAGTTGTAATATTTCTTTGAGGCAATATGAATATCAGCGGATTTAAAGTCGTACTAGCTGGTACAATTTTAAGTATCTCTTCTTTAGCAATGGCAAAAGATGTCATTAAGATCAATTCAGCAGCTCACTATCATGATGAGAAAGTAATTGCTGCCAATATACTTAGTGAATGCCCGAATCTCGGCTCGCAGTTTTCTAATTCGACCCATAAGTTTCTTAGTAAATATGGATACTATATCTCTTCAACGTCTGAACTAAATCCTCAGTCAGAGGGCTATATTCTCAAACTAAGTATTCTAAATGCCCTGAGTTCTGGTAACGCTTGGTTAGGACATAGAAAGTCGGTATCTATTGAGGCGGAACTTTACAATAATGGAAAATTAGTAGACAGTTTTACTAATACTAGAAATTCTAGCGGTGGATTTGGTGCAAATTTTAAAAACTCTTGCCAAGTACTCCAACGCTGTGTTCATACACTTGGTAATGATGTAGCGAAGTGGATGAAGAAAAACCACGAAATTTGATCCTAAAACTACCAACAGGATATTTAAATGAAAAATTTTAAGAAAATATTGTTCTCTGCGGCTTTTGCATTAACTCTCGCTGGCTGCACCAGTAATCCAGTCATGAATATCCAAGAAAGAAGTATTCCTGACCGCCTTGATGGTTCTGCACAAACTCAGGATACCATTAAAAAATCAATTATCGCGGGATGTATAGCAAGAAACTGGACTTGTCGTGAGGTCGCCCCTGGACAAATAATCGCTTCAATTAATGTTCGCAAACATCACGCTGAGGCAGATATCAAATACGATATGGATAATTATAGTATTACTTATAAAGATAGCGACCTGCTTGATTACAATGAAAAATACTATACTATCCACAGAAATTACAATCGCTGGGTACGTAACTTGAATGATGCGATTATTAAGCAGTTATCAATTTAAAGCTTAAGCATTCTCCCAATGATACCTATCATTGGGAGAATACGAGTATTTTTTAAAGTCTTATGCCAACATTTAAGACAAATGGCATATCTATACCATCATTTTCATCAAACAAATTAGCATTTGAAAAGTGCTTCCAAGATACCATTAGTACCAGATCCTCCTTTTTCCTCCAGTTAATTCTTGCGCCATAACCCACCTGCGCCTGAAAAGAAAAGTTGTTCTCTTGGCGTCGATCGCCTAAATAGTTACTGGATATATAACTGGGGCCCAATGCTCGAACAAAGAAAAAGGGTTGCCCCCAACTTCTTTGCCTTGGGTACAAATTTAACTGCGGGTAAATGGAAAAAGCCCTTATGCGTTTATTTTCATCCGCACTAGTACTAATTTCTGTGTAACTTACACCTATATCAATATGCTGCCGATAACTCTTTTCAAACGTTTTAAAGGAGTAGTCTAAGCCAAAGGTCTTGTTATTTTGTTTTGAATCCGGCTGTGGTCCACCACCAAAACTTAACAACAATTCGTCAGCTAATACTGGCTGAGCTAAGAAAATTATTGAAACTACAGCCAGTATCCACTTCATCTGCTATCCCTTATTTAAAGGTCACTCATCTATTAATTAAGAATTTTTTTAAATATTAATGAAGTATTAATTCCACCAAAGGCGAAATTATTACTCATGACATATTCTGTATCGATGTGCTTGCCGGGGCCTTGGATAAATTCCAAGTCCGCACAATCAGCATCAACTTCTGCCAAATTCATTGTGGGATGGAACCAACCATTGCGCATCATCTGGATACTTGTCCAAGCTTCCAAAGCGCCGCAGGCACCTAGAGTATGGCCGGTATAACTCTTGAGGGAACTGATAGGCACAGCACGACCAAACGCATTGCGAGTCGCATGGCTCTCGGCGATATCTCCTCGGTCCGTGGCAGTACCATGTGCGCTGACATAACCTATCTCACTAGCATCTACGCCAGATTGAGCTATAGCTTGCTCCAGAGCCACCTGCATAGTCCCCGACTGGGGTTGAGTAACATGGCTACCGTCAGAATTTGTACCAAAGCCAACAACTTCCGCATAAATTCTGGCTCCACGTGCAACAGCATGCTCATACTCCTCCAGAATCAGCGTGCCAGCACCTTCACCGATCACCAAACCATCCCGGTTTCTATCAAAGGGACGCGGGGTCGCTTCAGGAGTATCATTTTTTGTGGAGGTAGCATAAAGCGTATCGAAAACTGCTGCCTCAGTTGCACACAGCTCCTCTGCACCACCGGCGACCATAATAGTTTGGCTACCATTGCGGATCGCTTCATAGGCATACCCAATTCCCTGGCTGCCAGAAGTACAAGCAGAGCTGGTGGTGTAAACCCGCCCACACAAGCCAAAAAATACTCCGATATTGACCGCTGCCGTATGAGACATCATTTTTATATAGCTGGTGGCATTCAGCCCATCAGTACGATGATTTAGTAGCATATTGCCAAAATCAGCGATAGCAGCGGGAGTTCCCGCAGAGGAGCCATAGGCGACACCGACAGCTCCACTTTTGAGAATGGGGTCATCCAACAATCCCGCATCCTGAAGAGCAATTTCACTGGCGCGAACCGCCATTAATGAGACGCGCCCCATGCTGCGAACGCGTTTGCGATTGTAATGAGATGGCTTTTCAAAATCTTTTACTGGGGCACCAAGGCGAGTTTCAAGTCCCTCATACTTGTCCCAGTCCTCCATATAAACAATTCCGGAACGACGGCTCTGCAAAGACTCACTAACCGACTCCCAATCTTGGCCGATAGGAGATATTCCGGCCATTCCTGTAACAACAACACGCTTCATTAGCAGAGACCACCATTTACGGAAATAACTTGACGGGTAATGTAAGCAGCCCGCTCATGCATTAAAAAGGCTACAGTCGCTGCGACTTCTTCAGGCTTGCCCATTCTGCGGGCTGGAACCATTTTTAAAATGTCTTCAACCGGCAAATCTTCATCCAGCATATCGGTATCAATAAGACCCGGAGCAACACAATTAACGGTGATTTTTCGTTTCGCCAGCTCCAGTGCGAGCGCTTTACTCGCACCAATCAAACCAGCTTTAGACGCGGAATAGTTTACCTGTCCTCGATTTCCAGCGACGCCAGAGACCGAAGTCATCACAACTATTCGACCGGGAGCACGGCGTCTAACCATGGGCATAGTCAGGGGATGCAAGACGTTGTAGAAACCATCCAGATTTGTGTGAACGACTGAATCCCAATCCTCGGCAGGCATTGCGGGAAAAGCATTGTCAGCAGTTACACCTGCATTGCATACAACCCCATAGTAACAACCGTGTTCATCGACATCTTCTAGCAAAACATCTTTAGTTTGGTTCCGATCAGAAATATCAAACTGAAGAATTCTACTTTTACTTCCTAGCTTGGCAATTTCCTCTGCAACCTCTTCAGCTTGGTCACGGCGGCTACGGCAATGTAAAACGATATTATAACCATCTTCAGCTAACTGAAGGGCAATTGCCCGACCTATACCACGGCTTGAACCCGTAACTAAAATCCACTCAGACATTTAATTTCTACCCTTCAAATACTGTTCCACGTTGTCCGGTTGATATACATTTAACCGCGCGCTTTGCTCGATGGAGGGGCCCTTTATTACACACTCAAATGTCGCCATGCCATTCTCAGCCTGCAACAAACGCTGGACTTCAATCGTCAGTTCATCGCCACAGCGATAACTTTCAACATTTGACACAAATTTACGGGTACCCAATAAAAAGCCCAGGCGAACCTCTTCGCCCCGTTCCTTGGCGTGGTAACCGGAAAATGCCGCTATTGACTGGGCCATATACTCAATTCCCACATAGGCGGGAACACGACCATTGCGAGAAAAAATTCCATCATCTCGGACCCGCAATTTTGCCAGCAGTTGTTCCTCATCTACTGAAACTACTTCATCGAGAAGTGACATATTTCCACTGTGTGGAACCAATTCTCCAGCAGTATATTTTTGCATATATTTTACCTCTGACTGCCCATAATTACCGAGCAGTTACTCCCACCAAACGCGAAGGAGTTACTCATTACGTAGCGCAATCCTCCAGCAGCTTCTTGGCCCTGGCAAAGGTTCAGCCGCACAATCTCTGGATCATAATGCCCATCATACTGATGGGGGGGGAGTTGATCATTTTGCAGGGCAAGCCAGCAAAAGGCCGCTTCAAGTGCACCAGCAGCTCCCAATGTGTGCCCGGTTAAAGGTTTAGTGGAAGAGCAAGGCAGTTGGCTTCCAAACACCCTTTCAACGGCTAAAGCCTCCATAGAGTCATTTTGTGGTGTGCCCGTACCATGGAGATTTAGATAATCAATATCGGTTGCATCCAAGCTCGCATTTTCCAGTGCTCTGCGCATACAGGCCTCTGCACCGCGCCCCTCTGGATCTGGAGCCGACATATGGTGGGCATCAGACGTGGCAGCAACACCGGATAGAATCACAGGCCCAGGTTCTTTGGTCATCACAAATATTGCGCCAGCTTCCCCAAGATTAATACCATCCCGATTAACGCTGAAGGGGTTGGTCTGGCCCGCACTAAGTGCCCCCAGGCTATGAAAGCCACGAATCGTCATGCCACAAAGAGAATCCACACCACCAACAACCACAGCATCACAAACATTGGTAGAGAGAAGGCGCCGGGCACTGGCAAGGGCATTCGCACTGGATGAACACGCTGTAGAAACTGTAAGTTGTACGCCTTGCACACCCAGATACTTTGCGACAAAAGTACTAAGTCCTGCCATTTGCTGTTGAAGCCGGTAATTGTAACCAGTGTCTTTTTTACCACTGAGGTAAGATTCACCAGAATCGATCCCAGAAGTTGAAGTTCCCATAACTACTCCAACTCGGCTTGTACCATATCTTTCAACAAGACTACCGATCTCTGATTCGATTTGGCCCAGTGCAGCCAAAGCCAGCTGATTATTACGGCAGTGATAGGCTTGTAGCGAACTCGGTAATTCTGGCAACTTCTCCTGCACAATACCCAGGTTTCCCTGATAGTTTAATAATCGGTTTTCATCCGGTCGCATAAAAGAGCTATCACCGCTAAAAAGGGGTTTAGCTACCGATTCAGCAGAATTTCCCAGGGTACAGATGATGCCCATATGATTAAGATAGAAATTAGTCATACCTAAAAATTCCTGATGCTTAACCTGTAACCAAGTCGTTTGTGCTCAAGCTCAACCTGTGCTTCCCAAATATCATTAGTACTGTAGCGCGCCTCTGTACTTATTTCTCCATTGTGGAAGAGCTGACGGATATAATCCCCCTCAACTATGGACTCTTGCAACTTCCACCCAACAGGTAATTGTTTCTGCAGCTGAGTAACTGGCCAATATACAAACTGAATGTCTGCTAACAGTTTTTCAGGTGGCAGACTTGCCGCTCTACGCATGTAGTGATGAGTGCTGATCTCATTACCATCATATGCAATATCTAACAAACTCATACCTTCAGGGCTGAGAAGCGAAACCCTCATGTTCTCTGAAGAGAGCAAGGTGGCCGCAATCACTTCGTACACATTGTTTTGATAAACAATACGCAAATGTTGATTCATCTGACGCGGTTGCTCAGCTAAAAGAGGCGCCAAAGACCAGCCTTCAGACTTATCTTTTTCTACCCTAGGGGAAATACAACCCACCAGAGTAAAGATACTAAAATAAAGCACTAACCAGCGGAGCATATTTCCACCAGTGTATTCAATCTACGCTCTGCAGCAGCAACAAAAGGATTTTTCTTATCCCAGGCATAACCTGCCAATATTGAGCAAATCATTCCTTTAATTTCTTTTTGCTCAGTCTGATAAAAAATCACATCCTGAAAACGACCATCATACCAAGCCTTTACATACGTTTTAAAAACTTCAACACCCTGCTTTAAAGGCACAGAAAACTCTTTGTCCCAATCAACGCTCTCTCCAGAGAGTTGACGGTGTAAACATTCAGCGGCTAACTCTGCAGACTTCATTGCGATGGTAACGCCTGAAGAAAATACTGGATCAAGGAATTCACCAGCATTTCCCAAAAGAGCAAAGCCTGGACCTGCCAGCTTAGTTACATTGCTCGAATATCCACGAATACGTTGAATCTCGGTATCAAATTTTGCGTTGTATAAAGTTTTTGCCAGCTCTGGTGCGGCCGAAATAGCACCTTTCAGGATCTGTTCTGGATCCTGTCCCCAAGCCGCGATCTTTTCCTTCTCACCAACAACGCCAACAGAAGCTCTGCCATCGGCGAAAGGTATCAACCAATACCAAATATCTCTCTCATTGGGATTGACTGTGATAAGTATTTTATCTCTGTCAAAATTACTATCAGTAATATTGTCCTCTACATGTGTGAATACTGATTCACGTACAGGAAACTCTGACGGACGATTCAGGTCCAGTAATCTTGGTAGAACTCGTCCAAAACCACTTGCATCCAGAACAAAACGGCCCTGGAAAGCAAGCTCTTCACCATTGTGTTCTGCAATCAGTTCCGCACCATTTTCGGCAATATCAGCTGATACAATAGAATGACGATAATAAATTTTTACTCCCTGGCGCTCAGCTTCATCGGCCAGTATTTTGTCAAACTTGGCTCGCTGTACCTGGAAAGTTGTACCATGCCCTGGTGTGAATTTTTCACGAAAGTCAAATGAGGTACGGGCACCATCCCATTCAAAAGCAGCACCATTTTTAAATTGGAAGCCTGCGGATTTTACTGCCTCCAACATATCTGCGTTTTCAAGAGATTCCATACACTGTGCCAGCAAACTCTCGCCGATAGAGAAGCGAGGGAACATCTCTCGCTCAACGATCGATACACTCCAGCCATTTTTAGCCAACAAAACACCGGCTACAGCTCCAGCAGGTCCGGCACCAATAATAACAACGTCAGACTTAATTTCTTTCATTGGCTAATATCCCTTACCCCGTGTACAAAAAAATAGAAATGCCAACAACAAAGTTAATACTGTGCCCACAGCCAGGACTAACCCAAAATTTGCAATCGCCGGTGTGCCAGACAATGCTAGCAAACCAAACCCTAAAAAAGTTGTTAACCCAGCCATAGCTATCGCCAGCAGGGTATAATGCTGCTCTGCTTTCCGGCTCGTATGGCTAAATATTGCGTAATCTATACCAATTCCAAAGACAAGCAATAAAGCCGCAACATGAAATAGATTAATTGCTGATCCCTGTAAAATCACTATCGCCAGGGTGCCTAGTACTGCGCTGGATGGAAGTGCAACTATACTTAAGGCTTGTTTTATTCCTGTTTTAGTTGCCGTCACTAAAAATACAACAATGAATATTAATGGTAGTAATTGCAGCAACAGATCACGTTGTTGTGACATCACATTAGAGATACTTCTGGTAGTATCGACATAGGTTACTCCAGGCAGTAACTCTAAAGATGACAAATCTTCTGTTAAGCCATAAATACGAACCACAGAATAACAGTGATTATTTTCACAACCCAGCCATAGTCCTTTATATTGCCGACCTGCAACTGGCAACCATTCAGAGAAGTTAAAGGTATTGAATGGCTGTATTTTAGATTTTAACTGTTGATTAATATCTTGTGCAGAATAACCCAATTGCTGATAAAAAGACCTGACAGCATCCCCACTATAAAACTTCGACAATAACATCCAGTCAGCTTCTTGAACCTCTTCTGGAGGTATCCGGTTGGTTACCCCCTGAAAACCACTAATAATTTCCTTTTCTACTAAATAGTCCAGTTGATTTCTAAGTTCCCATTCCCGTGTTAATACTTGTTGCTCATCTTCACCAAAAACCAGAAAGTAACGGGAGTCTGGCCGGGATCTAATCAGAGAATTTAGATCTATTTCATCTTGTGTAAGAAATTCTGGAGGCTGGTAAAACAGTTTTAGGTTATCATTAAATTGAATTTTCTGAAGTGCCGCAGCTCCAAAAATCAACAGCCCAACCAATGGGAACAGGTAGTACCTAATATTGAGTTTAGGAAACTGACTGGAAAACGATAAAGGCCTATGCTTAATATTAATCCAGCCTGGAAATAACAGGATTACAGTCAACCAAGCCCCTATTAAACCACAGCCGACAAAAACCCCTATTTGTTGTAAAAGCGGAAAAGGTGTTAATGCAAGAGAGAAAAATGCCAAGCAGCTTGATATCAAGCCCAACAATAGCCCAGGTAAAATATCCTTATCTTTTGGCTTGCCAAGCCTCAATCTATTACAAATAAAGTGAAATGCGTAATCGATTGCCAATCCAGAAACCGTCGTACCAAATACAAAAGCCAGTATATGAATTTGGCCCAAAATGATAATGACGCCAGATATGCCACTGGCCACGCCACATAGAATTGCGAATGTACAAGCTAGTAGAGGTTTTAATGAGCGAAAGACAACAATACATAGACAGCAAATAGCAAGGATCGAAAGGGAGCCAATCAGGCGTATTTCATCCTGTGCCATAGCAGCAGCATACTCTGTATGCAGGGGGGCTCCAGCTACCAGCAGCGAATAACCATTTTTTTGAGCCCATTGCTTTAATTCTGACTGTAAAGAAAGAAGTGATATATCGCTCTCTCCAGTCAAATCAACTGGTGCGGCCAGCGTATAAAGCAGGGTAAAAACTTTATGTCCTTCTGTATGTACCGGAATTCCATCAAAGACTTGTGGAGTAACTCCAATATCAGCGGTAAAGTAATTGCGAAAAGTTGAGAAAGTATCTTTCTCCAAATCGATTCCAGCGCCGTCAGGCCCGTATAATTTACTCAATTGACGCTGTATAAGTTCCTCTGGCGTAGCGTCTAATAACGCCCTATCTTCAAGGCTGAGTAGCTGTTGGCGCAGAGGAAAGAGCAGCTCCCACTCCTCTTTATAGCTTTCAGAATCGGTCCAACGATATTCAACAGACTCTAAAGATTTAGCGGCCTTTAGTTTCTGCGCCAACTCTTGGGTATGCCTGGCCAGACGTTGTGATTCTTTTCCTTCAGAAACTAAAACCCAAATTAAACTTCCCTGTAATTGCTGACTGACTTTTTTCTGGATGCCAGCACTACTTACCGAGTCGGAGTTATTATCAGCTAATAACAAAATATCTGTTTGCAGCCAGCTGGATTGATAGCGTAATACAGTTATCCCAAGAATTACACTAACAAAGGAAAGCCAAATAACAACTCGACGTGACATGAGATTATTTCTGGTTATCTTCTGAGAATTCACTCAGTAGTTGACTGTTATTAGCTTCAACTGAATGTAAATTCATAATATCTATTTCAGTAATTGCCATGTTGGCTTCAGCTAGTACTATTTTCCGAATCTTTTTGTCTCCCACGACTTCTATCGATTCAATAACCTTTCTAAAAGCCTCTTGTTTGGGAATTAAGTTAATTCGCCATTGCTCTTCTGCGATCTGTGGTCCCACCGTAAAAGTCTGATCCAGTTCGCTAAAATCACCACTGATAATCTTTAATAGAGGATCAGCCACATGATTTCCTACAATATTGCTATTGACCCGATTTCCGGAATCAGCATCATCTAGCTTAAATATTCGATGGGATTCTATTGGATTCTCTATTCGCCAGCTTAATCCTAACTCTTCAGAAATAGCCAGGATGCCTGAAGAAACCAGAGGCCTGGGCAACTGGGGCAGCCTCTTTGTCTGGGAAAAAGTGCCAAGCATCTGTGGAGATGACACAATATTTTTCTCTATCTCCCGCAAAACCGCCTGCTGCTCTGAAGTCAAAGCAGAAGTTACTGTGGGAAATAGAAAGCAAATAAAAAATAAAACCAAGCGCTTGGCAGTCATCACTAATTTACCCCCAATTTTTCCAGCAAAATTGGAGGCGATGCAAACAGCATTTCGGCACTGCTTATTTCGACAGCTACCTGTACGGTATGTCCTTTTGTTAAGCGTACACCGGTATCTCTATCTGTTATCGTATAATTGATCTTAAATCGATTTTCATATTCAGAAACCTCAGCGCGAACAACAATCCACTGCTGAAATCGTAAAGGCTTTGCATATCGTACGCGCAAATCTATGACCGGCCAGGCAAAACCTGATTCCTTCATCTGTTGGTAGTTATATTCCAACTGATCAAACAATGCACATCGGGCTATTTCAAAGTACTTTGCATAATGCCCATGCCAAGCTATCTCCATCATATCCACATCGTGGAAAGGAATTTGTAGTTCAACTTGTGCCGTCCATTTTTCAGGGCGCATAGGTTTATTAGTTTTCATATAAGCGCCAATGTCTTTGCTGAATTAACGAAACGAATTTTCTCAATGGCTGTTCAAGCTCTCTATCTTCCTCCAGAAAAGAAAATTCATCTCCTATCTGCCTGATTGTGGTATTAAGAGCGGTAGATAATTTTTCCAAATCCACTCCTCCACTACGAACTCGAAGCTGAATGCCCTGCCAAGCAACCATCAGTGCCGCTGCGGTTGTTTGCTCCGTTAACTGTAATACCCTGATACAGTCCCTGGCAGCAATGGTGCCCATACTGACCTTATCCTGGTTATGACACTCCGTTGATCTGGAAAAAACGCTTGCGGGCATGGTCTGCTTTAGTGCTTCAGCAGTCCAGGCACTCACACCAATTTGAACAGCCTTAAAGCCATGGTTAATCGATCTTCGAGGCCCGGTTACACCTGATAGGTTTGCCGGGAGTCCATTATTGAACTTAACGTCTACCAGTTGGGCTATTTGTCGATCCAGTAAGTCAGAGAGGTTTGCTACCGCATTCTTCAGGCTATCCATGGCGAAGGCTATATGCCCACCATAGAAGTGCCCACCATGAAGCACCCTCTCGTTTTCACCATCGATGATCGGGTTATCATTGGCACTGTTTAGTTCGTTATGAATAAACTGCTGGAGCCAGGGCAGAGAGTCCTGTAATACACCCACTACGTGGGGAGCGCACCGAAGTGAATAGCGATCCTGCAATCGGCTATTTTGTCTTGGAGCAGCACCAACATTGAGATCGTCATGAATCCACTTTGCAATTTGGTTTTGACCGGGGTGAGGCTTCACTGCAAAAAGCGCGCTATCGAAATGATAGGCATTGCCATCCAGTGCAATGCTCATCATGGAGGTAATACGAGCACTCAGCTGTGCTAGATACTCTGCCCGTTTGTAGGCTAAGCACGCCAAGCCAGTCATTGCGGCGGTGCCATTCATTATTGCTAAACCCTCTTTTGGGTATAGCTTTAATGGCTCAATCTGTAATTCATCGAATACCTCAGCAGTATCTCTCTGGTGGCCTCGGTACCAAACTTTGCGCTCCCCGCACAAAACCGCAGCAACATAAGACAGTGGGGTCAAGTCGCCACTGGCTCCCACAGAACCCTCTTGGGGAATTACCGGAATAATGTCTTTCTGAAGTAACAAAACCAATTGCTGCAACAGCCGATATCGGACCCCTGAACTGCCCTTTGCAAGGCTGGCAATCCGAGCAGCAACAATCGCTCTACTTTGCTCAAGAGTAAAGACTTCCCCCATTCCACAACCGTGGAAGGTAAATAACCGATGAGGTAACTCTTCCACCAGGTCTGCTGGAATACTTTCGGTACAGGAATCACCATATCCAGTGGTTACTCCGTAGATCACACCTTCCTTCTGCCAAAGGCTATCCAGGAACTCGGCACCGCGATTTATCCTTGCGACAAAGCCCTCTTCATCAGATAGAGAGATATCGCCACGGCCAGCTGCAATGGTGTTTACCTGATCAATAGATAGATCTGTGCCATCAAAGACTATTTGGGTTCGTTGTAGTACTGCTGAATTCATTTTTGCTGATCCCAGAACGGGTAAAAGTTATACCATTGCAAAGGTGCTATATGACAATAGCGTTCCAACCGTCGTGCAAACTCCTCGACAAGAGAGCGAATATGCCCCTCTCTGTCACCGCGTTTCATCACAACGCGATCGCAGAGTTTTTCCATATAAATATCGTATCCGGAAGTACTGCGCAGGCAGAAAAGTGTGTACACCGGGCATTTGAGCAGCGCAGCAAGAATATAGGGCCCCTGGGGAAAAGGCGCTTTTCGCCCTAGGAATTCTGCCTCGCAGGTGCGCCCCATAGAGTTAATAGGTGTTCTATCGCCAACAATAACAACCAGCTCCCCGGCTTCAACAGCCTCGGAGAGTCGCATCGCTAAAGCGGGAGTTACTTCTGTCACCTGGATAAGCCGAACTTGACTCAGGGGGTTGAGCATCTTCATCATGCGGTTAAATTTCACCGCATGCTTTGTATGCACCAACACATTTACCCGTACCTTTGTCAGGCTGCCAAGTGCCCTGCAAACCTCCAGGTTCCCGAGGTGAGAGCCAATAATTAATCCACCCTGGCCACTAGCGGCCAACTGGTGAAGACCCGCTCTTTCTGGAAAATTTACCTGACTATCCGGGATACCCACAAACCAAGCTTCAAGCTTTTCTCTAGCACTGTTAGCAAAATTAAGGAAAATTTTAAATCCGGTTTTCCAATTCGGTTCTATTTCGCTAGATGGGTAGCGTTTAGTGAATAATTCCAAGTACTCCTGGATCGAATTGCGGCCACTCTGATTTTTTAGGTAATAGCATAAAACTACCGGGTGTACCGCAACTTTAAAGGCAATCGGACCCAACCAGTGATGCAACCAGAATAAGAACTTGATACCCAGGAAAAAGCCTTGTTCCCGGTATTTTGACCAGTGTAAATTACTCACGCTTTTCGTCCTACTGTCGAAATACGCAGAGTTCTGGCCAACATGCCAAAAAATAGACGGGTGTGCATTGCCGATATAAGGAAGTTATCCTCAAATCCCCTGAAATGGGAAACGCCATCTATTGGGTAGCTCACATTAACAGGTACCTGGCAGAGACCGCCTTTGCTCCAATACCACCGTACCAATATCTCTGGATCAAAATCCATTCGATCACCGGTATACTCGTGATCTAACAAATCTACAGTCCGAGATAAGGGATAACAACGCAGCCCACACATGGAATCCTTAATCTCCAGAGAAAGAGTATTAATCCAGATCCATACATGAGTTAGATAGCGTCCCCACAAACGAACTTTAGGTACTGATTTATCGTATTGCGGATAGCCACAAATCAGTGAATCAGGGCACTTTCTGCTTTTCTCTAGGAATTGAGGTATATCAGCGGGGCTGTGTTGACCATCGGCATCGACTTGAATTCCATGACTATATCCAAGCGCTTTCGCAGCTCGCAGACCACTTTTTACCGCAGCACCTTTTCCACCATTAGCCTGGCGAACAACCAAGTGAACCCGGGGACCGTAGCTCTGCTCTAACCGTTGCAGTTCAATTCTACAGGGTTCATCACAGCCATCATCTACCAGAATGTAAGGCAGGTTAAAGTCATCCAGAGATGCTAGCGTCTCTGCGATTGCCCCCTCATGATTATAAACGGGTATTACAAAACAAAAGTTAGACATGGCTGAAGCACAACCTACCACTGCTATATTCTAAATTGCCATCTTGAGTGTTCCGAAAAGAATAATTTAATTTGTTCTTTTCCTGGCTGAACTCCAAAGATAAAGTGACAGTATCACCGGGCATCATTAACTGCTTAAATTTAATCACTTCCATTTGGGTAAACGTACTGCCGGCTTTTACAAGTGGGCGGCCAAAATGCATAGCCCAATCCAGCTGTACCACCCCCGGCACTACCGGTGAGCCTTCAAAATGACCATCCAAGCAAGGCAAATCGTCATTAACCGTAAAATTAACTTCACGAGTATTATCTAATATTTCGCTGCTAATAATCTGTGGCACCATTGCTGCCGGAATTTCATCAAAAAGTTGCATTAGCAGGTCTCTCGTTATTTTTCCCTGTAAGTTAACGGGGATTTCATCAACAAAACGCCAAGAACGTGGCACAGCCACGCCATCAAGATCCTTGGCCAGGGTTTCTCTAAGTTTACGAACAAGAGAAGCCTTTCCTTTCTTTTGTAATAGTTCTTTCCCGGATTCCGTTAGTGTGGCAACAGCGGCAACTATTTTTCTTTTACGCTCCAGAACAAGTGCATTGGCTTTTACAATATATGAGCTACCAACTAATAGGGACTCAACTTGTGTAAGAGAAATTCTTTTCTCTTCAATCTTAACAATGCGATCAGCCCGCCCCTTAAGTTCAAACATACCGTCTGTACTTATTTGTACTTTGTCCTGACAAATAAACTCCTTGGGTAACCACGGAGAAGAGACTTTGAGTAATCCATCGCTGGTTTTTGCAATGTTCACTCCTTTTAGTGGACTCCAACTTTTCTGACGTAATTGATTACGCCAGGCAATTCCCCCGGTTTCAGTGCTTCCATAGACCTCTATAGGCTGGATTCCACACAACTGATCAATCGCCTTTGCGTCTACTTCCAGTAAAGGCCCCCCAGAAGAAAAGATATCTACCAAGGATTTTCCCAACGCCCATGGCCAGGAAGAAATACGGCGGCTTAACTGTGCAGGGCTTGCAACCCACACGGCAGGCCCCCACTTGTGGGCGTCTTGGAGTAATCCCACAATATCCACATAAGTCTTACTAACAAATCGACGCCCGCTGGCTAGTGGCCACAGTAATTTAAACAGTAAGCCATATATATGCTGATGGCTTACAGTTGCCAAAGTAGTTGTATTAGCTACCCGGGGTGACCACTTAAGATTATGGGCCTTAACCTCATTGAGCAGTTGATATAAGGTTTTATCAACGGTTTGTGGTTCACCACTGGTTCCTGATGTGAATAATTGAATACCAGCATCAAAACAACTGGGAACAGAAAGCTCCTCTCTACATTGATCCGGAATATTTATACTAAATGCCGAGCTATCTTCCCAGCTGCCCAGTAATAGGGTTTGCTCACCCAGTTTTTGCTGGGTAAATCGCTTATTATTTGCCGGTATAACAACGACTTCACAACAAGACATAGCAGCAAAAAAGAGCAGGCTAAACTCGTAACTATCTTCACAGAAAATGGCAGCTCTTTTGGACCCAGTTTCGTTTAGGGATTTTTTTAGCTTTCGCTCAATAAATGCCAATTCACGTTTAAATTGGGCAAAAGAAATTTCCCCACGACTTGAATAGCTAACTATTGCTTGGTCATTCGAGTAACCAAACACTTGTTCAAACTGTACTTTGTCCACGGCCTTAACTCACACCTTATTTTGGACACGACGACGCAGTAGCCATTCACCGCCCATCATAGTTCCCATTAGCACATATGAAACAAGGCCATTGTAAAGAGTCCAGATTTTCATATCGCCGTTTAAAACAGTTGCCAGTGCGAGGCTTCCATTAATTAAAAAGAATAGGCACCATGCCTTGGTAACCTTTCGTGTATATAGAATACCTTCAGGTGGTAAATCTGGAGTCGTAAGGCGAGCAAGCCGTTCTACTAATGTTTGCGGTTGACTCAAACTGTATAAAAACAGTGAAAATAGAATCAGGTTACAAAGTACTGGATACCAAAGAAGTCCACTTGAATCGCCCCTTAACCAGGAGACGCCAACAACAAAAGCCAAGGCCACGGCCATTAGCTTGGTACCAATCGCCTTATTCGCGCCGCCAAACAATACCCTTGAAACCGCAACAATCAATAGCAGTAACAGAATACTACTTAAAGACAAGTATTCTATGCCAAAATAAATTGCCACAGGGTACAGTGTCAGAATAATGACCAATATTAGCTGCGCGAATCGACTCACTTCTCCGCCATTACCTTTTCAATTGCACCAACTACATCTCCAACAGTTCTTACACTTTTGAATTCTTCAGGTGCAATTTTCTTTCCAGTAAGCTCTTTTAAACGAACTATCAGGTCAACCGCATCAATGCTATCTATATCCAGATCATCAGCAAGGTGGGCTTCTTCTGTTATATCCTCTTCATCAACCTCAAACATCTCAACAAGGATTTCGGTCAATTTTGGAAAAATTTCTTCTCTATCTTTCAACATACATATCTCTCTTACGCGCGGCTACCATTAACAAATTTTGCCAGGCTGTTCACACTAGCAAAATGTGATTTGGTATCTTCATTTTCCGCATCGATAGATATGTTATATTTCTTCTGCAATGCCAGACCTAGCTCAAGCGCATCAATGGAATCCAAACCTAGACCTTCCCCAAATAAAGGCTCATCTGCGATGATTTCCTCTGGAGTAATATCCTCTAGGTTTAGAACCTCAATAATCAGTGTCTTTAGCTCTTCAACCAAATCATTCACGCAGCACACTCCTCAGTATAAAATGCTTTTAATTCTTGGGTAACTTGCCTGGCTACCAATGGGCTTTCGCTTTTTTCTTTCATCTTGAGAATCTCCCAAGATTCAGAGACATCAAATTCAAAATGTGGCCGTGATAACGGAATGCTGTACCACGGGATATTTTTCATCAGCATTGGCGGGTTGCAGCGAATGGTAACCAGAGTCGGACTAATACCAGAACGAAGTGCCATATAGGCAGCCCCCCGCTGGAACTTGAATGGTTTCCCTGGCACAGAGCGGGTTCCTTCCGGAAATAAAACCACTGACTCCCCTTTTTTCAAAGATTTTGAGGCAAGCTCAATTATTTTTTCCGGGTCATCATTGGGAATATAACCCGCAGTCATTACAGCTCCACGCATAAAGGGATTTCGAAATAGACTCGCCTTTACAATACAGTTTGCATTAGGTATTCGAGATATAAGAAAAACGACATCAATAAGAGTGGGATGATTAGCCAGTATTAATTGGCCGGGCTCTTGCAGTTTACTCTCACCCTTGAAATCATAAGTATATATCCCTGTTTTGTGCATAAACCCAATAAACAAACGGAAGGCATGATGTATGATTAACCTAGCCTTACGCATACGTACATTTGCATTAGGGTATAAAATTCTGAGAGGTGGAAATAAAATAAATCGAAGGATCAGACCACCAAAACCAAATAGACTAAACGCAACGGCAGTGGCTATCAGCCTAAACCAATACTGATCATACCTCTTGCCAGACTCCAAATTAGTTTGCATTGATTAGTAACTCCCACCCTTTGGCAACAGGTACTTTTCCTGAGTTTTTAATAAGCGCGCTTATCAGAGGTAGCTGATAATCAGCCTCTTCAAATGCGGTTTTTAGTCTGACGCTCGAAGAATTTAGCAAAGTCACTCCAGTACCCTTACTTCCCTCAACTGGTAAGGTTAAGAGTAAAGCTGTAGCACAAACACCTGAGGGACTTTGGGTGCTAGGGTGATACATTTCTGGCAGGGGTTCCTCGCAAAATATCAGCAGTATTTCTTTTGCACCTTCCCGCAAAATACCGGTAGCTTCCATTAAACCTGCCAGTAATGGATAGTCACCACCCGCTAAAGCGAGAGCTGGAGATCGTACTTTATTCGCTATAGACAATTGGCCGGCGATCGCATTGTGTACTGATAAGCCAAACGCCGTAGGGGATAAATCTTCTTCCACAGCAACCCCCTGTAGAAGAGAGTAAGTTCTCATCGCCTCTCCGTGCACAGAGCAACACAGCAGGGGGATATCTCTCTGCTGCAGAAGTGGGTAAGCACTATTAAATACGGCTTTAGACAATGGGCTCAGGCGGCGCCTGAGCATCGCCGGAAGAAAGGAGACATCAGCCAGGGTATCTTCCTGCAGTTCTAACTCGCCACTGTGCCATCGATGCCAGTCCGCAGGTTCCGAAACCCCCGCATACCAAGCTCGCCAATCGGAAATTACAAATTCAATAGACAAACTACTCTTATGGAGCTTGGCTCCAACCCTCAATATCAAGCCTTAGTATCCAGCCAGCTCTACCATTGTTTTTAGGTGGCTTTTTGAGCTTTTCGTGACCGGCAACAGGGCGGGAATGGTACACAAAATGATCAATTCCCGCTAGCAAAAGAACCTTCAATTGGGACTGGTGAGTTTCTTTATTACACCTAAATACACGAGAACTATTCCTTAGGACATTTCTCGTATACTAGCGCCCTTAATTTCACTGGCATAAGGTCAACTTAAGACTTCGTGAGCCTCTAAAAATGATAAAGCTCTCACCAAGAATAAAATTCCCTTAAGGTGACAACTTAAAGGAAAAAACTCTAAAATTAAGAATGATCCTTAATTGCCCAATCCGGTATTTATGGTCTATTTCTGAGGCAATTCTGAAGATGTATGTACCCCATCTTTCCCTCAACCATTTACCATGAGAGCCGTTCTGCTATTCAGCTTTGTTAGTGATTACAATCTAAGTCTGAATCGATAGATAAGACTTTATGCTTTATTTTACTTGTTCTTCATTCAAAAATTGGCCTGAAGATTGGCAGGCGAACTCATCTTTCTTATTGAGTGGCACGGAACATTTACGTTTAAAAAACATTCGCAACCAGAATCGGAGGATGCAATTTTTAGCCGGGCGCCTACTCGCGAAAACCCTTATTGCTGAACGGTTCGGATATCCCGCTTCTGATCTAGAGATTGACCCTAAGAACCCTACAGTTGCCAATTTCTCAGGAACCCCTATTGTCAACCTCTCAATCAGCCATACGGCAGACTACCTTGCAGTCTCCATTGGAAAAATTCCGGTTGGTATTGACTGTGAAAGAGACCACCCCAAAAGAGATTGGCTGGCAATAGCCCAGAATTACTTTAGCTCCTATGAGGTGTCCTGGTTACAAAGCTTACCGATAGCCCTCTTAAAGCAAGAGTTTATAAAATCTTGGACCATAAAGGAGGCGCTTGCCAAGTGCAGTGGTGATCCACTCGGTAAGCTGCTTAAAGTCTCTTCACTGGTCGGCCAAGAAGAAAATTGGCCTGAACCCTACTCTGAATACCGATGTTGGAGTGGGCAGCCTGAAGAAGATATCTACCTTTCACTTGTAGTTAGGCCTAGGCCCAATTTTACTTCTAAAGAGGTAATAGGAACTTACCGCAATAGTTTTAAAGGCCCTGCAACTCGAGAAATTCGACTGAAAGCTTCATGACCTGGAGATTCCCCACTCAAATTAGCCAGGTATCGAGGGAATCTCCAATAACCACTAGCGCACGTTAACTACTGGCTAAACAGGTCCCCAAAGAAATCTCCCTCATACCATGAAGGCTTATCCTCAGCATCCGCCACTTCCCTGGCAATTAGATAATTAACTTCGGTGAACTGCCTGGCAGCTGCATAGCTCACCCCAGCATCAGGCGCATCTCCGGGTTTGTGATAGCTCTCTTTCAGGAATGCCACTTGTTTAGCGGTACCATCAATATTCGGATCCTGAGCTTCGCGCCCAGTAATTAGGTAAATAGAGGGCACACCGCGGCGAACGAAATTATAGTGATCACTACGAACAAAGATCACTTCTTCTGGCATGGGATCAGGGCTCAATTTTAAACCGCTGAGTTTTGCCGCATGCTCCGCAATCTGGCCAAGGGACGAATGCTCGGCACCAAAGGCAATAATATCGCGGAATGGGTAGAGCAGCATGGGCATATCCAGATTGATATTGGCCACGATGGACTGCAGAGGTACGGTAGGGTATTCGGCAAAGTAGTCCGAGCCGAGTAATCCCTTCTCTTCTCCGGTCACCGCAACAAACAATAGAGAGCGTCGTGGTGCTTGGCCAGACTCCGCAAACAACCGTGCGGTTTCCAGCATTACTGCGATTCCTGCAGCGTTATCTTGAGCGCCGTAATAAATCTGGCCATCTTCTTTTTTACCGATATGGTCCAGGTGTGCAGAGAAGACCACATATTCATTTTTAAGCACCGGGTCACTACCCGGTAATACGGCCACAACATTGGGGCTACGCACTTCCTCGTGCCTAGAGCTTGTACTCAGGGCAGCACGGTAAGGCAGCGAAAATCCACGGGGATTTTGACCTTTTTCCATAATGCTGAAGATAGCTGCGAGGCTCTGTTGGGTACCGTCGAAGAGTTTGCTCGCCGCATCGATATCAAGCAATACACCAGGATACAAACCGGGGATAGCGCTGCCCGGCTCGCCTTTTCGGTTTACCCAGTCGAAAGTCTCATCGTGACGATGCTCCGCATAGCGCACGAAGGGGCGGCGCTTCTCGCGCTCGGGGGTATAAATGGTGATATAACCCACCGCACCATGACGAGCAGCGGTCTCACCCTTGTTGCGGCTTGATGCATAGTGAGCCCCCACTTCACTGGGCAGACTCTTCGGGCGACCACTCAGTATCACTGCAATCTTACCCTTCACATCCAATCCGGCATAATCATCTAGGCCATAGTCCGGCGCTTCAATTCCGTAGCCAACAAACACCAGCTCGGCCTCCAAGCGTGCCTGCTCACTGGACGCAGAAGGCGAGGTGATAAAGTCCCCCCCGAAGGCAAAGCCGACCTCACCTTTGCTCCCCTTTAAAACAAAAGTCGGCTCAGTGCCATTCCAGCTGGCACTACGGAAAGGTACATCCTGGAAATACCCCTGCTCGCCAGCCGGAGCGAGCCCCATGGATTGGAACTGCGCGGCCACATATTGCGCTGCCTTGAGGTAACCTTCGCTGCCTGTGTCTCTTCCCGCCAATTCTGCAGAAGCCAGGTAATTCACATCCCGACTGATGTTGTCGATATTCGCGCTTGGGGCTGTGCTGGTGGAAACTGGCATACAGGCCACCAGCAGCAACGACAGCAGGCCGCTGAACAGGACTTTTCTTTTCATCGGATTACTACTTCTCGAATAAATCTTTGCGGTCTGCCAGACAGAACCAACACCGCACCAAAAAGGAGCGCAATCTTACCACGTTCAGACTTAGTGCAGAGCACCAAGATGTGAGTGATCACTTACTTGAAAGGGTTAATATATAGAATTCAGGCGGCCTTGTAGAGCCCAGGAAAGGCTCGGCTTATTGCTGCGGTCACTTCCTCATGGGCCCGATCCGCACAAAACTCTCCATGGGCTGCCAGAAAGTGTAGGAAGGGCAGCTGTAGCAGGCGCTCAAAATCCTCCTGCAGCCAACAGCGTTGGTCCCGGCCTTCAGGAGTCATCCGTGTTCGCCAGGCAGGCGGTACCTGCATCCCCGAGCGCATACCGGACAGTCGCAGCAGATTTCGGCCAAACCAGCTACAACCGCTCCACTTCCCCCAATACTGCAGAGCATCACAGCCCAGCAACAGGCCGTCATTGAAAGGCAGCCACCAGAATGCCTCTGGGTAACGGCTGTAACGCAGTTCCACGAAGCGACTGCCGGGTATTGGACAAACACCACCATCCCTCACCAATCTATCGGCACTAGGTGGATAAAAGTTCGAGCCGGTCTGCCGCCAAAAAGTCAGATCAAAATGGTCACGGTAATAAAGATCATCCTGGCCGTGATGGTAGCCAAGACGCACTGCATGAGCTATTCGGCCGAGATCCTGCAACTTCTCTTCTTGCGCTGGACGCAGGCGCATCGGGTTCACCAGTATCAGCTCTTCCTGCCAACGCACAATGGCCATGTTGCGGTTAATGGTAACCGCCGGAGCCAGTTTTACGGTCCCAGGGACGAAGAACAGGTCTGGTAGTAGTTGGCGAATCTCGCCGTGGGGCTGGGGTTCGGGGTAATTAATACGCACTGGCAAGCGCTCAGGTGTAATACACCCGATTACTGAGCCCGCGTAAAAGCTGTAAGGCTCGCTGCGCGCTCTCTTCAGGGACAAAGACATGATCGTGACGCAGGGCATTTACCATATTGGCCACTATGCCCGCATCAGCCAGCTCCCTGGCGACTGTAGCGGTAAGGCCCACCGCACTGAGACCGGAAAAGACCTGCAGGGTAATTTGTCTGAAGGGCCCGCTGGAAGCAATCCCATACTGCTGTGCCAAGCATCTGGGTAAGATCGCACTCATCCCCTCGCCTTCGCGGAAGATACACAGGCTTTGAGTCAAGACTTCTTCGAGCCGAGCATCCGACACCTGGCAAAACACGTAGGTTTCCTCATGTAACTTTGGGCACATATTTCTCAGGATATTTGCGAGGGAAACTTCTGCAGTCATATCCGGTTTGCCGTTGAAAAAACCTGCTGTGAAAATACTCAGCGAATGGTTACCAGTCAGAAACCACCTAGTGTAATTATCCAGAGGGAACATTTCCCACAGGTAAAACTACATGGCCATAAGACCTGCTTGATCATCACGTTCTATTAATGGATGACAACACCACTGTCTCAGAGGTTTTTTATTTTAATTTCGCTGACGGGTTTTCACCCTCTTTTTATTGGTTTTTTTCAGCTCCTCTCCTTCTAGCTCTGGCTCGCCCGGAGCTGGTGCAGTATTCACCTCTAAATCGGGGGAATCTTTCTTTTCCCAGCGTTGCAACATTCTATCAATCGCTTTTTCCAGACGCACACGTGGGAACTCGGGACAGGGAGCACCCTTGCCAGGATCATGCCAGGCAGATAATGGTGCAACAAAAACAATCAGAGATTTATGCAGGCGATCCCGACCGATACTCACTTCCGTCCAGGTAGTCTGCCAGGCAAATTTACCTCGCACTGAATAATCGCTCTCATAGGATTTCAAGGTGAGAAAATAGGGATATATTTTTCCTCTGCGGCAAATGATTCTACGACCGGTTTTTATATTGGCCATTTGGGTGAAAGGATCAAAATACCAGTGGATATCGTAGCCAAAAGCAAATTGCATTTTTCCGTCATGTGGGAGAAAAGCGTAGGAGCGGCCAGTACCATCGGGTTTGAGACTCCATACATGGCGGGCCTCCCCATCTCTGGAGATTAGCCAGGCACCCACCCACTGGCTGGCATTCAGCTTGGATTGAGCGTGCCAGCCTGCATTGCGCTGCTGTGTCTGTTCACTCTGTTTTTCTTTTTTTTTCTGCTCCTCCTTGGCAAAAGCTGAAAATGCTGTGAGCAAAAATACCAGAGTCAAAACCAAGGACTTTTGCATCACAGCTCTACTCCAATGTTCGGCGCTCCCCTCCCTGAGTGGAAAATTCCTGTTTTTGTTTCTTACTCGGCCCCAAAAATCAGCTGGCAATGTTAGGGCAGTTACTACCCGCTTTAGGCGTACTCCAGTCACTCAATCGGCGCTGGAAACTCAGTAACCCACCGCCAGCCTGCAGCCAGTGCCGCCCGTCTATTACGGCAAATAACAGAGTGGAGCGGCTCCAACCACGAAACGCCACCGAGACCACACCGCCCTTACAGCTAACGGAAGCACCGGTGCGGACCCGCACACGATCACCATCCAGTTGCCAGTTAATGGCAAAGCCATGGGTCAATCTGCCACCGGAGTTAAAGCCATAGGCATAACCGGAGCCATCGGCATTGAGTTGCCAAACCAGTTGGTCGTCACCTTCACTCACTACCAACCAGTTGCCAGCCCACCTTTGTTGAGCTGATTCCGCCGTTGCCATCGAGGGCAATAACAGGAACAGCATTAAGGCAATGGCACAACTCTGTCGTATGGCGACAAACACAAAATTCGAAGGGGGATTACGCAAATACTTCATGCGCTGCTCTACCGTAAGTGCTCCACGGTAAGAACCGCGGAAAGGGGTTGCTGTAAACGGCGGCTGGCGTCACCGCCAATTTTCCTAGCCGGTTACGGCCACAGGCCAAAAAAACCGGCGTGAAAAATCGCACAGGCGCTATTTTTCACATCCCTTGCTTAGTAAGGCTAGACGCTAAATCCCACAGTGGCATTAGAAGCATTAAAAATATTTATTGAGGCGCCACTATGGGGGAGTGGAATTAGAAAGGCTGTTAGATAGGGCTACGAGCAATCATTATTTTGAGTGAGCATCAGACAGGTTTTTATCCGCACGCCACACACGGTATTTCAATTGGACGCCCTCCGGCAAATACACCACCAGGGGCTGGCTACTTGAATAAGGCAGTATCAGGCCGTTACCGCGCACGCGGATAAAACGGCGCGATTCGGAATCGGACCCGCAAACTTTACTGGTACCTTTGGAGGGCTTTGGTTCTGCCAGCACATAATAGGGGTAACCCCAACCCGGTAGAACCTGGCGCTGTAAGGGCGCGCTATAACTGCGCAGGTTGCAATCGGCCAATGCATTCTTGCCTGGCACTAACTCAACCATAAAGCGGCTCTCATCGACCACCTTGGGCAACTCAATAACATGGCGCCGCTTACCCTCAACTTCTGCAGGAAAGGCATCTAGCGGTTCGGCCGCCTGAAGCGGCACCACACAACAGAGAATAAGAGCGGAGAATAAGGATCTTGCCACGGCGACTTCCTCACGGCTGATCAGCTGATTTGGCGCACAAACCCTTTAAAGTCTAGACTGCTTTCTCCAGCGCAGTCCCCACCAAAGTGACACCCCCAGTGCCAGTGCCAATGCGAAGAGCAATGCCGCCCATAAATAACTGATGTGCCCCCCCGGCATTGGTTCCAGGCGTGCTCTGGCTCTTCCCAGCAAGGTGCCTAAATTTTGAGTTGAAGCGATCACATCAGTATTGGGCGCGTTTGAGAGCACTTCTCGGCGCAATGTTTGCCATTGGGCTTGTAACTTGCCGTACAAAACCCGGTCGCTCATTTCAATGGATTGCTCTAGCGGCTTATAGCCCTCTCGATAGGCGAGCATCAATTTGTGATAAGCACCGGCATTGTCACCGCTTCGATAAGCGGTTTCCGCCAGGCTCAATAACCCCTCTGCGCGAGTAAGGGGGTGTTCGAGGGAGCGGATCAAGTGCGGGTGGCCCCGCCACCACAATAAGGCACTCCTAGCATCAGTGGGCAATTCAACCGGTCGGGTTACCGCCATACCCGGCAAACTGATCAGTGCTGGATAGCGCTCGGCAAGATCGGCGGAGGGTGGCAGCTGATTTTTTACGGCCAAAGCGGCCACCGTCACCGCGAGAGCCCAGCGCTGGCGACTATTTAAGTCGCCATCAACCCGCTCGCTATGCACGGTATCCACGTTAGGGTCGAGAGTATTGTAGAGGTCATAAAGACTGAAACTCGCCATCCGCCTAGCATCGCGCAGATCGGGCAGGGCTCCATCACCCTGGCCCCATCTACCGTGGCAGTTGGCGCAGCGCTGTTGGAAAAGGGGAGCAGCCAAGCTGGCTGAAGGCAGTAAGTGGGCTGGTGAACGCTGCATTTGATAGAGAGCCGCCAATCGGTCGGCTATCTCATTGGCGCGCCTTCGTACTTTTTCAGCATCCTCTCGTCGGCTCAAAGCCTCCTGTAACCCTGCCATACTGTTTTCCAGGGCTGAACGGCCCGGTTTATCTGGCAACTTCCGCACCAGATCCAGCGCCTGGGCAACATGGTCTTGCTGGAGTTGATAGAGACCTGTATCAATGACTTGGCCTTTATCAATGGCATCCCCGTAATCCACAGCGATATAGGAAAGCAGGTTGCTCGCGCGCGCGGCAAGCTTGTCATTTTCCGCGACCTGCTGCGCCCAAAGAGATTGAACTGAGAGGGCCAGCAAGAGTAGTAAAGTCCATGAATTTCGCAAAAATGACTTCCTGTTACTGGCAGATAACGAAAGGGGTGGTAGTCGTTAATTGTGGCAAACGCCTAGATACAAAAAACCCCGCACTGGGCGGGGTTTGTTTTCAGCTGGACTGTTAGCCTCGATCGGCGCGCTCCTTGGCGATCAAGTAATCCGCTACCTGCAGCATCAATTCCTGACCATTGCTCTTGCCCTTGTAACCCGGCAGAGAGGAGCTGATACGGTACTTACCAGCCACAACCACTTCAGGTGTACCAGTCATTTTATAGGCGCGCTGATTGGCGACACCCTGCTTGACCTTGCTGTTGATGGCGAAGGAGTTCATCAGCTTGGCCGCTTTGGCACCATCGGCGCCATGCTTGTTAAATAAGGCTTCAATAGCAGCCAGGTCGGGCTTAAAGTTGCGACCTTCACGAATCGCCAGCATTTGGCGCTGGTTGTAGATGGTGTTGAACAGCGGAGTGTGCATTTTTTCCAGAACACCCATGGCATCAGCCACGTAGAACAAGCGGGCGTGTACATCCATCACTGGCTGCCAGATAGCCGGCAGCTTCACCAAGGAGACATCACTGGGCATTTTTTCTTTCCAGCGCTCCAGGGTCGGTTCGAAATGAAAGCAATGGGCGCAGCCATACCAGAACATCTCGGTCACTTCGATTTTATTGGCGTTTTTTTGCGCTACCGCCTGTGGCAGCACTTGGTAGTGTTGGCCCGCCTTGAATTCACCGCCTTCTTGGGCGCAGGCGACTAGGCTGAACAACACAGCCAAAACCATCGTTATAGGGGCGAGAACTGCTCTCATAAGTCTTCTCCAGCTTGTACATTCGTGGTTCGAGCGCCTGATTTGGCGGCATACTGTCGGGCCACTGAGGACACAATAGACAGCGCAGATTATTTAAGTTCCCAGCGCCAGGCGCAAGGAAAGGTCGCAAAAGTGGCAATACTTTACCCAATTCCCGCCCACTTGAGCGAGCGTCGGGCACAAAAAAGGCCGGTGTGTGACCGGCCTCTCGTTACTGTGGCTAACCCTTTTAGTCGGTCAGACCAGCGATATAGTTGGCAACCGCCTTGATCTCTGCATCGGAGAGCTGCTTGGCAACGGTGCGCATGGTGCGAATCTCACCATCATTGGCACGAGTACCCGCACGGAAGGCTTTCAGCTGCGCTTCAATATACTCCGGATACTGACCGGACAGACGCGGATAACCCGCTGGCGCATTGCCCTGACCGGTGGGAGAGTGACAGCCCATGCAAGCCGGTACGCCAGTTTCTTTATTGCCTGCGCGGAACAGCTTGCGGCCAAGGATTAGGCTATCGACACTGTCACCGCTATTAAGCATCACCGGGAAGGCTGTGGAGCCAGTCAGCTGCATTGGCTGGGAGGCGAAGTAGGCGGCGATATCCTGCAGGTCTTGGTCGTTAAAGTTATCCAGCTGACCGATCATCTGCGGTATGTCGCGAATTTTGCTCTGAATGTCTTGGAGCTGCTTATGGAGGTACTTTTCACCGAGGCCAGCGATTTTGGGGAAAGCCGGTGACAGGCTGTTGCCATCAGCACCGTGACAGGCGGCGCACTGGGCGGCCTTAGCCTTGCCCGCAGCAGCATCGCCAGAAGCCATTGCAAAAGGTACGGCCCCCAAGCCGAAAACCAAACCGAGTGCCAGAGCAGTGTTCTTGATAATGCTGTTCATACGTCGTCCCGTTGCGCGCTGAAATATGGCGTTTCGTGTCGCCCCCGATAGTCCTGCGACGCGAAAACCGCGGCATTATATACTTGCGCGCCAAGCGAGTGTACTGAATCAGCAGACTTAAACGATGCCAATTAACAAATTTGAAGCCCAACCACAGAAACTGAACTATCGTTCCATACGATTTCTCACCAGCGCCCCTACTCTGGCACAGTGTCCTGAAGACATTGGCGCCGAGGTGGCCTTTGCCGGCCGCTCCAATGCGGGCAAGTCCAGCGCCATCAATGCCCTGACCAGCAACAACAAGCTGGCGCGCACCTCTAAAACCCCCGGGCGCACCCAGCTGATCAACTTTTTCAGCCTGTCAGAAGACCAGCGCCTAGTAGATTTGCCAGGCTATGGCTACGCCAAGGTAGCCCGTGCTATGAAAGACGAGTGGCAGCGCCATCTGGCCGAGTACCTGGAGCAGCGCACCTGCCTGCGCGGCCTGGTGTTATTAATGGACATACGCCAGCCTCTCAAGGAGTTCGATCTGCATATGCTCACCTGGGCGGTAGAGGCCGGACTGCCCGTGCATATCCTGCTTACCAAGGCCGATAAAATGAAAAATGGCCCGGCCAACAACGCCCTATTCGCCGTGGAGAAATCCCTCAAGGAGCAGGGGTTGAGTCGCGGCGTTACCCTACAGACCTTTTCTTCACTGAAAAAAACCGGCCTCGACAAGCTGGAGCGCAAGCTAAACACCTGGCTGGCGCCCCAGACCGATGCTGAAGTGCCAGCCGAGACTGAAAGCTAAAGCAAACTCTGGGGGAGACGGGATCCAGTTAAGCCTTTGCACGCGGTTCTGCTCAGTGAACATCTAGCCAAAGCCACCGGCCTGCAAGTCAAAGCGATGATCAAGGAGGTCGGGGGCTCCAAGATCACCCTGTCAGTTCTCGCCCGGCGAAATGTTCTCTCCCCCGGGCAACAGCGAACGCAGTAGCAACTCGCGCAGACGACGTCGCGCTTGGGGGGTCGCACAGTGCAGCGCCTCTGCGCAAAGGGCACGCTGTGCTAACAGATCTACCAGGGTATCCTCGCAAATAGCAACGGTGAGCAGATGCGAGGATTTTTCGACCTCTGCTGCCGTCTCCCCTTTAGTGCAACTGCAGGTTCGCCCCGTCATGGGATACGAGCTTTCCCCCGGCAAGTAAGGGTGCCGGCTCGTCGTCCCCATCCGTCGTATAGAGTGCGCTGATGCAGTCAGCGGCAAGCCGCTGTTTATCGCGATCTCCCAGTTGGCGGGCGAGAACAGTACTGGCTCCAACAAGGAGGTAGTGGTGGTGTTTTTCATCTCCCTGCTTCCGGTAAGCCTCCATTAATTGAGCGGCACATTCACTAAAACGTGTTGCAGATACGGCATAGCTGGGCCACTCGCTTGTGAGCAGCATTCCCGCCACATCAAACGCGCAACCCAGATAGGGAATCGCCTCACTATGATTTCCCTCTTCGCACAGCATCCTGCCGCGCTCCATCCAATCCAACCACGCCTGTTCCGCACGATCGTTATTCTCAATCAACCACTGGCGGTGGTTAGCACATAGGTAACGTAAATTCACGGTAACCCCCCTGTTAGGTTTAAATTAAAGATAATGAGAAACATTATCATTTGCAAGTGCGTTTGACTGAAAGTGGCAAATGAAAAAACTTTTGGGGAGTTGTTGAGATCAAGACATAAAAAAAGCCGGCAGATGGGGGCTGCCGGCTAGGGGTCAGTGCCCTTGGGGTGGGGCACTTGCCAGACGCACCCAGGGGGACGGGTACGTCTGAGGGTTCCTCTACATATGCAAACACCTTACATATTGAAAGGTTAGGCTGGCTCAGATTCGTTTCCCAGCCAGTAAACACCACGATCAGAGGTGCGCGAATACTATGCCCTTTAATCACTAATTTCCGGAAATAGGTTCCAAAGACACCAATAAATCAGCAGCTAATGAGAAAGGTCCAGAGAGGCGGAAAACAAATCCTTCTGCGCGCAGACAAAAAAAACCCCGGGTTTGGGGAATTCCGGGGTTAAAAAGCTGAACGCTTTGGGGTTAGGGAGCAACAATGATCTGTTTTATTCGATAGGACATTTGCCCCGTTTGTTCCCATTGCTTAAGTAAATAAATGTAAATGCGGCTCAGGGGCGGAAAAAATAACGCGTGACAGGGATGGAACGGATTTCAAAGGAGTATTTATGCGCCAACATTGCGTAAGACAGATGTGAAGCAGAGAGTTACTTTGTCGATAAGACTAATTTGCTGAAAAAATTAAAGTGTAAGCTCACTCACCGGACCACAATCATGCAGGCGCCTAATCGCTTCCGCCATCAATGGGGCGCAGTCGAGTAGATGGAAACTCTGTGGCAAATTTAACTGGGGTAAAGAGTTGGTCACTGCCACCGCCTCCAGGGGTAGTTGTGACAAGTTTGAGAAAGCATCGCCACTAAATTGGCCGTGGCTGGCCAGTGCCAGGATACGCTGCGCCCCGCCTCCATGGGCAGCTTCCACCGCCCGGCAGAGTGTTGCACCACTGGCGATAAGATCATCCACAACCAACACAACCGCCCCCTGCACTTCCCCCACCAAGGTACCCCCGCTGATTTTTTCTCCACTGCGATACTTCTCGACGAAAGCGCAACCTACTGGGCGCCCCAGACGCTCGCTCAGCGCCTCGCGCAAGGCCTCCGCGCGCTTTATCCCGCCCTCATCCGGCGATAAAACCGATAGTGGTCGCGGCTCCGCCAACAGCTGACTCAGCGCAAACTCCAGTAACAGCGATTCCGACAGCAAATGTAAGGTGCGGCAGCGAAAAGCATTCTCGAACGCAGCCAGGTTGTGGGCATCAAGAGTCACGACCACCTGAGTCCCCACGGCCTCAAACAAACTGGCCAGATAGCGAGTCGGCAGTGGATCGTGTAATTTGGTGCGCCGGTCTTTGCGTCCGTAGCAAAGGTAGGGCATTACTGCGGTAATACGTGCCGCCCCGGCATCGCGCAGGGCGCCAATGAAGAACAAACAACGCAGCAGTTTTTCATCGACACTACTGCAATGGTCCCTGTATAGGGATTGCACCAGGAAGACATCCGCCCCCTCGACATCATCCAATGGGCGCACTTTATGCTCACCATCGGCAAAGCATCGCTCTTCGTGGCGAGCTAATGGTTCACCCAGGGCTGCAGCCACACGACCAGCAAAATCGGCGCCGGCATCCAGGCTAAATAGTTTCAGTCTACTCATAGTAAACTCGCACGAAACCAGCGCTCGGTCATGCGCACTACTTCATCCATGGCACCGGGTTCCTCAAATAAATGACCGGCGTGGGGTATCAAGTGCAAGCGGGGCTCATTGACCATATGATTTAGGGCCTCTTTATTCAATTCCAGCACCTGCTTGTCATCACCGCCTACCAACAACAGCGTGGGTGCCTTAACCAGGGGTAGATCGGAACCGGCCAGGTCCGGTCTGCCGCCCCGTGAAACCACCGCACCCACCAGGGACGGACGCTCGGCGGCGGCAATCAACGCTGCCGCAGCCCCAGTGCTGGCGCCGAATAGTCCGATGTGCAGAGTCCGTGTAGTTTCCCCATGTGCGGCCCAATCGATCACTTCCACCAGGCGCCGGGCACTCAGGTCGATGTCAAATCGGTATTCGCTGGTAGCCTCATCTGCACGGGTTTCCTCTTTGCTGAGCAGATCAAATAAAAGTGTGGCAAATCCATCATCGTTCAGACGTCGAGCCACGGCGATATTGCGCGGACTGTTGCGGTTACTACCGCTGCCATGGGCAAAGATCACCAGCGCACGCGCCTCCTGGGGCAGCGTGAGAGAAGCCTGGAGAGTTTTGTGCTCCGCTGCCAACGCTATAGTTTTGTTCTGCATTGATGGCCCTCTCGGTAACCAGGGGACAAGGGCAGTTAATAATCCTAGCCGCCCAGACGTTATGGCAAACGAATGAAATCTTTGTAGTGCTCAGACTAGACCAGATGAACGCCAGCGGGCCTGCGGGAATTACTTGTGTCGCTTAATCCATGAAAAAGCGAGAGCTGTAGAAGGGTTTAATTTGAAGGCAAAAAAAATGCCCCGGACTTGGGGGAGTTCCGGGGCAAACATCTGACTTCCTTGGGGGATGATGACGCATTCCAACGATCTTGCCTTATTAGAGGGGATGTCGCCGGAACAGTTCCACGATTTCGCGCAAAGAATGCAAAAACGCCGACTAAAACACACTTATTGGCACTTTTTTCATCAAAAAGACGCCTATTAAGCCATCTTGTACCGGCGTATCTCATTGAACTGGCTCTTTTACTTAATGGATGAACCAGTCGCTTAAATTGAGAAACTCAATGCGCTTCATCCCAGCTCTTGCCGCGCCCCAGATCCACAATCAAAGGCACATGCAATTGGGCAGCGCCCTGCATAATCTCCTGTACACCACTGGCCACTGTCTCAACCTCATCCTTAGGCACTTCGAGTACCAGTTCATCGTGTACCTGCATAATCAGTTTTGTCGACAGCTGCTGCTCTTTCAGCCAGGCATCCACGGCTATCATGGCGCGCTTGATAATATCTGCGGCGGTTCCCTGCATTGGCGCGTTGATCGCGGTACGCTCGGCCGCCTGGCGTTGCATGCCGTTGCGCGAGTTGATCTCCGGCAGATACAAGCGGCGACCAAACAGGGTCTCTACGTAGCCCTTTTCCGCCGCCTGCTTGCGGGTATCCTCCATATAGCGCAACACACCGGGATAGCGTTCGAAATAGCGGTCGATATAAGTCTGCGCATCGGCGCGTGGGATATCCAATTGCTTGGCCAAACCAAACGCTGACATACCGTAGATCAGGCCAAAGTTGATGGCTTTGGCACGGCGGCGCTGTTCATCACTGACTTCATCCAGCGCCACTTCAAAGACCTCTGCAGCAGTGGCGCGGTGAATGTCGGCTCCGTGGGCGAAGGCATCCACTAAACCCTTGTCCCCAGACAAGTGCGCCATGATGCGCAGCTCAATTTGTGAATAGTCCGCCGCAATAATTTCACTACCGCCATTAATGCGCGGGTCCGCAGTAAAGGCACGGCGGATACGACGCCCTTCCTCAGTGCGGATGGGAATGTTCTGTAAGTTGGGGTCACTGGAGGACAGCCGACCGGTGGCCGCCACCGCCTGGTGGTAAGAGGTATGCACCCGCCCGCTGCTGGGGTCGATCATTTTCGGCAGCTTGTCGGTATAGGTATTCTTCAATTTGGCCAAACCGCGATACTGCATAATCAGCGCGGGCAGCTCGTGATTGTGGGCCAGTTCCTGCAGTACCGCTTCCGCAGTAGATGGCGCCCCCTTGGGCGTTTTCTTGATCACCGGGATCTGCAGTTTCTCAAACAGAATAACTCCCAGCTGCTTGGTGGAACCCAGGTTGAATTCCTCACCGGCCACCTCATAGGCCTTTTGCTCCAACGCGCGCATCTTCAGTTCGAGTTCGGCACTCTGCTCGGCGAGCATTTTCGCATCGATATAGGCACCGTTACGCTCCATACGTGCGAGTACCGGCAGCAGTGGCATCTCGATTTCATCGAGTACCTTTTGCAGAGTCGGCTCCCTCTGTAGGCGTGCGCCCAACTCATTGTGCAGACGCAAAGTGATATCCGCATCTTCAGCAGCATAGGGACCGGCTTTATCCAGCTCGATTTGGTTGAAGGTAAGCTGTTTGGCGCCTTTACCGGCAATATCCTCAAAATGAACCGTGTGCTCTCCCAGGTATTTTAGTGCCAGGCTGTCCATATCGTGGCGGCTGCCGGTGCTGTCCAGTACATAGGACTCCAACATCGTATCCCGTGCGATACCACGCAGCTCAATGCCGTAGTTGGCCAGGATATGACTGTCGTATTTGAGGTTTTGCCCCACCTTTTTCTGCTTTTCGTCTTCCAACAGAGGTTTCAGCTTGGCGAGAATCTCATCGAAGGGCAGCTGCTCAGGTGCGCCCATATAGTCGTGGGCCAGAGGCACATAAGCGGCTCGATAGGGCTCGACTGCGAAAGACACCCCCACCAGTTTTGCCTGCATATAGTTAAGGCTGGTGGTCTCAGTATCGAAAGCAAAGATCTCAGATGCCTTGAGCTGTTCAAGCCAGGCGTCGAATTCTGTCATCTCGGTGACGATGACATAATCCCGCTCAACCGCCTCAGCCATGGCCTCTTCAGACTCTTCACTGGTCAGCTCTTCCAGCCAGCCGCGAAATTCATTTTGGGTGAACAGCTCTATCAAGGCATCGGTATTGGGATCCGCATTATGAAGATCCTGTGGGTGATAAGGCATCTCCACATCGGTCTTGATGGTAGCCAGTTTGTAGGAGAGTTCTGCCGCCTCGCGGTGTTCGGCCATTTTCTTGCCGAGAGTCTTGGCGCCGCGGAATCCCAACGGTGCAATGGCGTCCAGGTCTGCGTAGATATTTTCGAGGCTGCCGAGATTTTGCAGCAACGCCAGCGCCGTCTTTTCCCCTACTCCGGGGACACCGGGAATATTGTCGGATTTATCCCCCATCAAGGCGAGGAAGTCGATAATCAACTCCGGCCCAACGCCGAACTTCTTCACAACCCCTTCGCTATCCATCTCCGTGTTGGACATGGTATTGACCAGAGTGACGCCGGGGCGCACCAATTGCGCCATGTCTTTATCACCGGTGGAGATAATCACTTCCTGGCCCTTACGCTGGGCTTCCAGGGCCAGGGTGCCGATCACATCGTCCGCCTCGACCCCATCTACCACCAGGCGCGGTAACCCCATGGCATCGATAATGTCGTGGATCGGCTGAATTTGCTCGCGCAGATCGTCCGGCATGGGAGGGCGATGGGACTTGTATTCGGCAAACATCTCATCGCGGAAGGTTTTTCCCTTCGCATCAAACACCACTACCACTGGGCTTTGCGGATGCTCCTTCAAGTGGCGGCGCAGCATGCTGATCACACCACGCACGGCGCCGGTGGGTTTGCCCTGGCTGGTGGTCAACGGCGGAAGAGCGTGAAAGGCGCGGTACAGATAGGAGGAGCCATCCACCAGGATCAGCGGGGCGGCAGGGGTGCTTTGTTTACTCATAAATCTCGGGATTCTGTTATTTGTCCTGTCGGGCGCTCGCGGCGCTGGATTGGCCGATAGGATACCCCCCTTTGCACAGTTTTTCCGCTCGCTAGCACCAGGCAGAACATTTACCGCCACCACAGCCCCTGCGGCAAAGCCAACTCATCTCGACGCTGGGTTACTAACAATCGACGCAGCAATCTCACCAAATGCTCAGGCTTGTCTAGTCTTGCCGGTAGCGACTTTCATTAATCGCCAACTCCCCGGAAACAAATGCCAATGGCCGCCCACAGGCGGCACGGGGCCTTTTATTTCCGCAAAAAAGTTACCCACAGATGTACAGGAAGGATTCTTATTATGAGAGGAGTGATGTACGCCGCACTGCTATTTACCGCCTCATTTCTAGCAACGCCAGTAGCCGCGGTATCTGCCTGCCAAACGGAAAAGTCCCAGCAAACGGTCTCCGCTACAGCTGATTATCCACAGATACCAAGTCACGAGCTGATGCTGGAAGAAGCCACCAGGGAACAGAGTGAAGCGTTATTTCAACGCCAGATGCGTCAACTGGAAAAGATGCAGCGCAAGGCCGAGAGAGATTCAGCGCGCGCAGAAAAACTTCTGCAATTCAAAAATAAATCCGGTAATGCCGGTTAAGCGGCTCTAATAAGGTATGGTTACAAGGTATGGCCCGCGTCTCTACTGTCGGGCCATCTTTTTTCCCCAAGTCGACATCACATTGCCTGGGGCCCAGTTTACTCCTCTGCTTCATCTACACCGCTGTCGGGTATTTCACTAAGACAGCTGCGCGCCTGTACCAACAGTGACTCGATCAAGTCGCGATAGCTGGCATCGGGCCCCAGCTGTTCGCCGAGGGGGTCCAGAGCGACATATTCCAGCCCCAAATGCTCTGCCACTTGCCGGTCCCGAGTATTTTCTGGGACTTCTCCAAACAGGCAACCTCGCCCCATCCCACTGAGGCCTAACATGGCGCGTGCACCACGACCACCACCGCTGCCATTGCTTAGAGCACGGGTATTCACCCCAGCGGAGCCAAAGAAATGCCCATAAGCATCATGGGTCACCACTATGGGTACATCGCGGTAGGCCCACAGGGCCCGGTCCAGCACTTTCTGAAGGCTGGCCATAGATTGGGAAAAGTCGCGGGCGCGACTGCGATACAGCTCAGCCTGTTGCGGCTGCAATTGTGCCAGGCGCTCAGCAATCAGGGCCCCAGCCAATGCCGCATTGCGCGGACGCAGCCACAGGTGGGGATCGGCTGCATTGGCCCCCTGGTACTCAAATTCAGTTGCGCCCAATAACTGCAATTGCCTTTCTTCGGGTAGCGAATTCACCTGCCCGGCCAGCAGCCCCTCCATCTGCGGCCCCAACCAAATCATCAATAAGGCGCGCTCCAGACGTGCCCGCTCCGCAACACTGGGGGCGTAATGGTGGGGGTCGGCCCCCTGGATTAATATTTTCACCGGCAGGTTATCACCGGCAATTTCCCGTGCGATCAGTGCCAGCGGGCGCACGCTCACCACCAGCTCTGTGCGCTCCATGGGCTGCGATTTACCACAGGCCAGCAGGCTGAGGCAGAACAACATCAGGGCGGAAAAGTAGAAAACACGCGAAGAGGGAGACATGAGAGACATTTGGCGACGCAAAACTGAGATATAATCACAACCGGCTTCGTGCCGCCAGCCCGACTGGTGACAGACTCTCCTTTTGAGTCCTCGCTTGGAGGCCACAAACATACGGTTTTTCACGCCCGTCCCGGAGATTTTGTCCTGAACCCTTCCCCGCCGCTAATTACCGCCGACCGTGTCGCGCTACAACTCGCCGGCCGGCAATTACTCCGGGATATCTCCGTGGAGTTAATTCAGAGGGAGATTGTCACCCTGATCGGCCCCAATGGCGCCGGCAAGACCACCCTGCTGCGACTATTACTGGGGCTGACCAAACCCACAAGTGGCACCGTCTGGCGCCAACCGGGCTTGCGAATCGGTTATATGCCCCAGCGCTTACACATAGACAACTCGATGCCCATGTCCGTGCAGCGCTTCCTACAAATGGGCCAGCCGGGAATAAAGACTACTCAAGCACAGGCTGCACTGGATAGAGTGGGTGCCGGGCAGCTGTTACAAGCCAGCCTGGCAAACCTCTCTGGCGGGGAGATGCAGAGAGTACTACTCGCTCGCGCCGCCTCCCGCAAACCGCAATTACTGGTACTAGATGAGCCCACCCAGGGCGTCGATGTTGGTGGGCAGAGTGAGTTGTATCAGTTGATAGCCACCCTTCGCGATGAGCTGGGCTGCGGGGTGTTGCTGGTGTCTCACGATTTACATCTGGTGATGGCCGCCACCGACAGGGTGCTGTGTCTCAATCAACACATCTGCTGTCACGGACACCCGGAGCAGGTGAGCAAAGATCCCGCCTACCTGGCGCTCTTTGGCGATACCGTGGCTCCCTATACCCACCAGCATAACCATCAGCACAAACTGAGTGGCGATATTGCCGGAGAGTGCAACCACTCTGGTACAAAGTCGAACGGCAAAAATAGAGAGCAACAATAAGTGGTCGAATTCGGCGAATTACTGCACAGCCAATTTCTCTGGTACGCCCTGGGTGCCGGTCTGCTAGTCGCATTAGTTAGCGGCCCACTGGGCTGTTTTGCCGTCTGGCGGCGCATGGCTTACTTCGGTGACACACTGGCACACTCAGCCTTGCTCGGTGTCACCCTCGGCTTTGTACTACACATCATGCCCACCCTCGCCGTTGGCGCAACCTGCTGTTTGCTGGCAATTCTACTGGTGTACCTGCAGCGCAGGCAGAAGTTAGCCGTGGATACTCTATTGGGGATTCTCTCCCACTCGATGCTCGCTCTCGGAATCGTGACTGTCAGCCTGTTCGAAATTAAGGTGGACCTACTCTCCCTGTTACTCGGCGACTTACTCGCCGTAGGCAGCCAAGATCTGGTGCTGATGTCTGTTACTGCCGTGGGCATCCTCACTCTGCTTTATTGGCTATGGGAAAAATTATTAGCCTTCACTCTGCACGAGGAGCTGGCCTCGGTGGAAGGTGTACCGGTAGAGAGAATACGCATGGCGCTAATGCTGATGCTAGCCCTACTAATTGCCATTGCCATGAAAGTGGTTGGTGTGTTGCTGATCACCGCCTTGCTGATTATTCCCGCTGCTGCCGCGCGCAGGCTCTCCCGCACTCCAGAGCAAATGGCGCTGCTGGCATCCCTGATCGGCTGCCTCGCCGTAGTGCTCGGCTTGCTCGCCTCTATTTTATGGGACACCCCAGCCGGGCCCTCTATTGTCCTGGCAGCGGCTGTGTTTTTTCTCTGTAGCCAACTACGTCCGCTTCAAAATTACTAGCGTTCCTTTTGACAGTCTTTAAGCTCTGCCACAGCTTCTAATACACTGCCTTTAGCAGTTTTGGCGTTTATTTCATCCAAAAAAAGCGACTCACTTCACCCATTTATCCACAGGGTCTTTGCCCAGCTCTGAGCTAATTGTTTCAGTTTTCCGCCATTGCTAGTGTTGCTCGACGACCAGCCAATTTGGGCCAGTCATGGACTATGACAATAAAAAAGTTGAGCAATAAACATGGAAAAATTCACTCTCCGTCGCAATGTGTTGGCCTCTGCCATTTTGGCCGCGGCCGCTTCAACAACTCCACAGGCTCTCTTCGCTGCCGAGGAAGGTGCTATTGAAGAGGTCTCCGTTGTCGGCTCCCGCATCAGCCGCAACTCTGAATTTGAAAATGCTACCCCGATCCAGGTAATGGACCGCGAGAGCATCGAGAAATCCGGTTATACCAACCTACAGCAACTGTTTGAGAAAAACCCCGCCGCCGGTAACGGCACTTTCTCCACCCGCGGCAACAACCAGGATTCCACCGCTAACGGTGCAGCTGCGGTGAGTTTGCGTGGTATGGGGGCTGATGCAACTCTGGTGCTAGTTAATGGTCGCCGTGTCGCTATCAGTGCCTTTGCCGAAGGGATAACCACCAACTTCGTCGATATCAACAGTGTTCCGTTGGCCGCCGTTGAGCGTGTGGAAGTCTTGAAGGATGGTGCCTCCGCCATTTACGGCTCTGATGCGGTAGCCGGTGTAGTCAATCTAGTGCTACGCAAAGATTTCGAGGGCACTGAAGTTTCTATGGACTACGGCAGTGCAGATGGCTATGACGAACAGTCTTTCTCTGCTGTGTGGGGTATCAATGGGGAAAACTCCAATTTCACCGTTATTTTTGACCACCACAAAAATAGTCGCTTAGATAGTACCGAACGCAGTAGTTTAGGTACCGCTAACCAATCCAGCCGAGGTGGTATGGACTTTCGCTCAGCCCGTGGATTTCCCGGAAGTTTCATTCTACCAATGGCTGACAAAACAACAAAAGATCCCAGTTGTCCCGAAGATCGCATAGCTGTCAACAAATCTGGCAGCGTGTGTAAGTATGATTATGGCCCCTGGACTTTGATTACACCCGAAGCGGAACGCACTGGATTATTAATGCTGGGTCATAAGCAGTTAAATGACAACATAGAGTTTTTTAGCGAAATAGCAGTTCAGCATAATACTTCTGTAGCTCAAGGTGCTCCTACGCCTCTGGATGCAGATGCGGGCCTCTATGTACCCGCAGACCACCCTAATAACCCCTTTGGAGAAGATGTCGATATCGCCTTTTACCGCACTGTAGATGCTGGGGCACGCCAATGGGATATAGAAACTGACAACTTGCGCGGTGTATTCGGGCTACGTGGTTCTATCGCAGATTGGGACTGGGAGACATCCATACAACGCTCCCGTAGCGAGTCCAAACAAACCGGGAGCAAATCCCAGGGCTGGGTACGCACCGACCTGCTGCAAGAGCAGATTAATGCGGGTAATTATAATCCCTTTGGTGGAGTACAAAATCCTGATTCAGTGATTGATGCCATCACCACCAACCTAGTACGTCAGGGCAAGTCTGAACTGACCAGCTACGATTTCACAATCAATGGCAATTTATTCGAAACATCCAGCGGTACCATTGCTATGGCAGCTGGCTTGGAATATCGTGAAGAAAAAGCTTCCGACATCCCCGATGATCAATTCCAGCGTGGGCTCATTTTTGGCACTGAGTCCGTATCCGCCAGTGCCAGCCGTGATATCTCCTCGGCTTATGTCGAAGTAGCCATCCCCCTTCCCGCTAGGTTCGACCTCACACTGGCGGCCCGCTACGATGATTACAGCGACTTTGGCAACACCACTAACCCAATGGCCAAGCTGTTGTGGACTGCCACTGATCAATTATCTCTTAGAGCATCCTGGGGCACCGGCTTCCGAGCACCGTCACTCGCTCAAATAGGTCTTGGTGACTCGCAAGAATCCGTATTCTTTGCAGATACCTATGGCTGTGAAGCTAATGATATTAATAGTGAAGATTGTATTGAACTCGATTACACAATTATCTACTCAGAAAACCCAGACCTCGATGCAGAAGAGTCCGAGTCCTACAATATAGGTGCCGTTTACGAGCCTATTGATGGTCTGCAGCTATCTCTGGACTACTGGAATATTACTCAGGAGGGTAAGATTGATGAAGTTCCATTTGGTTACATCTATAACCTTAATTGTAACGATCAAAACAGCACAATCTGCCGACGCAATACTCCACTCCAAGGCCAATCTTTAGGATCACTACAGTCTATTCGCAGCGGTTTTACCAATATCGGAGAGCAGGAAGTATCGGGGGTAGACTTAAGTGTTGTATACAGTGGACTTGAGATAGCAGGCGGTGAGTTAGGACTTCGCTTAGATTATTCCTATCTGGCGGAGTTTGAGAGAGTAGAACTTAACTCAGAAGGCAGTTCCTTCCTTACCCGAGATCTAGCCGGAGAGTACGAATATCCACAGCATCGCTGGAACGCTACCGCTGACTGGACCTTCGGTACCTTCGGCTTTAGTACAGGACTGAGCTATATAGGTGAATTTGAGGATACGCCGGATATCGACTTCGATGGTACTCTTGACTATGACACTAATAGTTCCCGTACTGTAGACTCCTTCCTGACCATGAATTTACAGGCACGCTATACCGGTTTCGAAAATATGATTTTGAGTCTTGGCGCGGATAATGTCTTTGATGAAGAACCACCCTTCGCTATTGGTGATGGCGATACAGATCTTTATGGTTATGTAGAATCACAGCATGATCCACGCGGACGCTTTATCTACGGAAAAATGACTTATAGCTTCTAATCAAAGGGCTTTCGCAAACAAAAAGGGAAGCCATTGGCTTCCCTTTTTATCTTATAGATTTTTTGAAATTATTTAATAGACTTATTCTTCTTCGATCGATCTCCAACTGGCTCATAACCCGCCTTATGGAATTCATAGATAGTCAGTCCTACCCCTATTAATATACAGATAGATACGCCAATTCCTATTATCAAAATTAATGTATCAGACATAGCCTTTATCTTCTTGCCAGAAGGGCTGATACTTTAAAGTAGATGCCAAAACTTAAAATACTGGGCACCCATAAGGCAGTAAAAATACCCTGTTCCTTATAGCCGTTAAACCATAAGTACCCAGATAAAAAAAATGAGATCAGAACAGCCAATAAAATAAAGAAATCAGATGCCTTCAACATTGATTTAACCGCCAAATTTAATCATAGTCCCAAAACCCTACCGCAGCTAATAACAACCCTGATATTGTAATCATCGCGGGAATACCTATCCCTTGAATCCCAAAATATTGAATCATTGATGGAACAATATTTAGCACACTTGCCAATCCCCAAAGAAAAAATGGCATAGCAATTAAAAGACCAAACCAACCAAGAAAAAGCCTTGCTTTCCTCAGCCGATGAAACATACAAATTAATCTCTTCAAAAGACCTGTGTTCAGGTTCGACAGTAAAATTTATAAAATTGCTAAAAGCATAGCTCACCAACTTGAGGCCAATGTCTAAATCAGTGCCTTTGTGAAGTCGCATACTCTTCATTACTTTGCCAGATTCTCAGTAGATTACCCCCGAGGATCTTTTTGATGTCTTCTTCACTATAACCTCGCTCAAGTAAACCAAAAACAAGGTTTGGATATTCTGAAACGTCTTTCAATCCAACAGGTAAACTGTCACCAACACCATCAAAATCTGAGCCTATTCCAATATGGTCAACACCAACTAAATCGCGAATATGATCAAAGTGATCAAGTACATCACTTAAATCGGCATAGACAAACATATCCTGATGCAATGTTTCTGTATATTTTTCAACTTCCGGACTATGTATATCTAAGTTATTTTCTTTAATATATTTTTTAGTCAGCCGACTAATTGAGTTATAGGAATCTCTAGATTTAGCACTAATAAACGTTGAGCCAAAATTGACCATAATCAACCCTCCCTGCTTTGCAAGCGCAGTTAACATTGCATCACTCATATTGCGCTCAAAACCTGGGGTGAAATGTCTCGCTGAGGAATGTGAGGCGATTACAGGAACTGATGAAATTTCCATTACCTGCCAAAAGGCCTCATCAGAAATATGGGACACGTCAATCATAATACCTAGTGCATTCATCCCTCTCACTAGTTCCTTACCAAACTCACTCAATCCTTTCCACGGCCTTGACTTATCATAGGAAGAATCCGAGATATGATTACTCTTAGAGTGGGTTAGGGTAATATAGCGAACCCCGCGGTTATAAAAATGCCTTAAATTATCTAAGCTTCCGTCAACACCTGCACCATTTTCCATGCCCAGAGCAAGTGAAATTTTACCCTGCTCAACTTGAGCTTTTAATTCTTTTAAAGATTTAGGAATCGCAAATTTTTCGGGATGCATTTCTACCAATGTCTCGATATTAGTAATCAGCTGGTCTGCATAATCCTTAGCAGTTCCATCAATTTCCTTTTCAGCAGGTATGTAGATCGACATAAAAGGAGCGTTTAAACCACCTTTGATGGCCCTATGATAATCAAAGTCTCCACCTTCTACGCTGGAACCAACATCAACATTTTCTTTCGACAACCTATATGGAACATCTATATGACCATCCACTAACATATTTTCCAGTACAAGTTTTTTCGCAAGTGCATGGTGATTTTCAACATTCCACTCATCACAAGCCGACAAGAATATCAAAATAAAAGCCAAGCATTTTTTCATAAGAATCTCCCAATCAAATAGTAAACGTGAATAAGATCTGCGGTAAAAACTTGAACATTATCAGTACGCTTCAACGTATATCTTGGATAGATTATTATCACTTTTCAGTTTTAAGCCGGAAGAGGATAAGGGAGTAATAACATATGAAATACATTGACCGCCCAGTGAGCCATCACACAAAGCCAAAAATTTCTACGTAAATACCAGAGAATTGCATAACAAAAAGAGGCTAAACCAAGTAGAATAACTGCTGAAGTATCTGCAGACCACCCAACATGAAGCATGGTAAAAATAACTGTGACTATTGGAACAGAAAGCCATCGCCACTCAGCAAGGGATTCTTCTAATCCTCTTTGTAACACCCAGCGAAAAAAGCCTTCCTCACTAATACATACGACTAAAAGATTGATAACTGCTGCTATTAATATTGTATTAGATATTTTTACCGAAGGACCATACAAAACCAACCCAATAGTGATTGGAATAGCAATAGTAATTATTAAAAAAAATAAATCGATAGGTCGTACGGTTTGTTTTTGACGAAGCATAAAAGCGAGTAAGCCAATAGCAACTAATGCTTTACCACTATTGAAACTCGCATATATCAAATTCCCTGCACTATCTGAGTAGGGAGTTAAAATTTGAATTCGCTCACTACCAGGAATGATATTAAAGCCGGCCAACAGCATAAGGGCAAGACAAACAAAATATAAAGCCGTACGCCTCCACCCTCGGCATATTTCAAGTGTGGTTAAAGCGATCCAGGTAAGAGGTGCAAGAAAGCCAGCCCAGCCAAAAGGAATAATACATAAGGATAAGATAAGTGGTGCACCCCAAGGGACTTTAGAAACATCCGTTGAGTGAACCTTGTCAAGGCTTTTCAACTGCACTTTACTTCCTTACATCTAAGCATACACAGGTCAAAGAGTAATTTATGAGAATACTCCAATATGTAAATTAACCATTAAAAGTGGCACGAATTGAACGATAGGTTAATTTCATTTTTGCCGGATCCAGTGGGGCTCTAAAGAAAGCATGGTAATGTCCAAGGGGATTTATTAATACAACTTGAGAACCATGATCCATCGTATAATCATTATTTTCTAGAATAACTTTATTAAAAGGAACATTAAGTTGACTAGCAAAACGCTTTATTTCTATGAAATTACCAGTAACACCGAGAAAATCATTATTAAAATATCGAACATAATCATGTAAAATTAGTGGTTTATCTCTGGCAGGATCAACCGAAACTAAAATAACATCGGTATCTGCACGAATATCTTCATCAAGGATTTTATAAAAACTATTGAGACTCGACAGAGTTGTAGGGCAAACATCGGGACAATGGGTAAATCCAAAGAATATGAAAGTCCATTGGCCTTTCATATTTTTTGTTTCAAATGCACTGCCTGTATCAGCGATTAACTGAAAATTATCTAAAATTCTTGCTCGCTGTAATTTCACGGCACCATTTATGCGAAGCTCAGAATCACTTAATATCCTTGGTTGACTTAACTTATGAACAAAGCCAACCAAAACTGCCACAATAAACATCAGTAAAACGGTAATCGTTATACGAACACCACGCTTTTGTCGTTGCATGAATTTAGGCTCAGCCATCTTATGAATATTAGTCATTTTTTACACCCATATTAAATAGTGGTCCAACAACATAATGCAAAATAAAGCCATCAGATAAATAATAGAATACTTAAAGGTTTCAATTCCCGCATTGGGGTCTCGACCCCGTAGCATTACCAAACTCCAATATATAAACCCAAGACCTAGCACCACCGCCCCAAGAAGATATAACCAACCTAACATTGCAGTCGCAAAAGGAAGTAAGCTGACTGCAAATAAAATAAATGTATAAAGTAAAATATGCAGATTTGTGTATGGCACACCGTGAGTAACTGGAAGCATAGGAACTTTTGCTCTGGCGTAATCCTCTTTCCTATGCACTGCTAGTGCCCAAAAGTGCGGAGGTGTCCAGGCAAATATGATCAGTACCAGTAACAGGGCATGTGGATGAATTTCATTAGTTACCGCTGTCCATCCGAGTAGTGGCGGTGCTGCACCAGCGAGTCCGCCAATGACAATATTCTGAGGTGTGGCATGCTTTAAAAACATAGTGTAAATAACAGCGTAACCAATCAGAGATATCAGTGTTAACCAAGCGGTTAATACATTCACAAATACCATTAACACTGCCATACCAAGAATACCCAGCAACAGAGAAAATAGTATGGCCTTGCGTGGCTCAACTCTTCCTCTTGCGACTGGGCGATTGCTAGTACGCGCCATTTTTGTATCAATGTAACGATCAACCAGATGATTAATCGCTGCAGCGCTACCAGCACAAAGGGCAATACCTAAATTACCCAATATTAAAATTTCTAACGGAACCATTCCTGGAACAGCTAACAACATACCAATCAGAGATGTAAGAATCATCAGCATGACTACTCTGGGTTTAGTCAGTTCATAATAATCACGCCAGTTAGTGAAGCTCAATTTAGCAGTTTGTATAGCCATAATATTCTTCTTCTCTAATTCTTCCTTGATAAGACATAGATCATTACAACTCGGCAGCCAATTCTGAATCTTTTATAATTCTATTTTTTTTAGAATTATTTTCTCGTACTTCAATAGAGCCAGCCGAGTAAATACGATAACAGAAAGTTAAAATACCTAATAATAGAAATGCGGCACCGGCATTATGAGCAACAGCAATTGATAGTGGTAAAAACATAATTACATTTGCGACACCCAAACTTACCTGCACCCCTATCAAAGCAATCAATATAAGGGCCCAACGATACTCACCAGCTTTCCAGGAAAAAAATGAAAGGCTAAGGACTAGTCCAGTCACGATTAAAGCGCCGATACGATGAATAAAGTGAATAGCCGTACGTGCATCACTTTCCAAAGCACCACCTAAATAATTTGGCCCAATTTGTTGGAGGATATTAAACCCTTCCTTAAAATCAGCTTTAGGAAGCCACTCTCCATGACACGTGGGGAAGTCTGGACAGGCAAGTGCAGCATAATTTGAACTCGTCCAGCCTCCCAAGGCTATCTGAACAACTACTGCTATAGCAGTCAAAACGGCAAGTGGTAATAAATTATGAAGTTTACGGTAATTTTTAAATTGACCTGATAATTTTTCATATCTCATTCTTTCTACGAGTAACCACAGCATAGATAATGTTGCCATTCCTCCTAGTAAGTGCGCAGTGACAACCTGAGGCCATAACTTCAAGGTGACAGTCCACATACCGAAAGCCGCTTGCAAAGTAATCAGGGCCATCAAAAAATGTATCTGTTTAAAAGTGCGTTGTTTAGGATTACGCCAGGATATGTAAACAAGTGAAGCGACTAATAAAAGCAGGATGCCTGCAAAGTATCTATGCACCATTTCAGGCCAAGTTTTGCTAGTATCTACAGGCGTATCTGGAAATGCATAGTTAGCCGCTTGAATTTCATGATTTTTATCTGGCCAAGTAAGATGGCCGTAACAACCAGGCCAATCGGGGCAGCCCAACCCAGCATCAACAAGCCTAGTAAATGCTCCTAAAGTAACAACAATTATGGCTAAGACACATCCAGCCAATGTTAACTTCAAACGCCAACCAAATTGCTCTTTTATAGGTTGCTTTATTTTCTTTTTTTCTGACGATTCCATGTCACTCTCCATTATTTTTCATAGGAGTACTTCAACAGGCGTTTGATATCTTTCAATAGTTGATTACCACTATGTTGGTTGTCATAGATCATCATTGCGAATCCTTCCTGATCTATTAATATTGCTTTAACATCATCAATTTTTTTATGGTCGGTCAGTTCATGTAGCGTATTTACGCTATTGTCATTCAATCTGAAAATCTTTAGACGAGGATGTTCTAACTGTAGTTTTTCTTTTTTTTCTTCAGTCATGGAATGATGAGTTGCAAGAAGCCTCTCAACTCGGCTGGCTTTCTCACCCAATCGGATATGTACTTGGCGACTGGTATATAATAGTTTTTCACAGTCCTCACCACAGTCTGAAGGACTTATAATGAGATATCTCCACTTTTTGTGTCCCCCCCCAATTAACTGTGTCTCCTCTTCAAGTGAAGATATTTTTAAATCATTAAAATTAATCGGTGGTTGAAGTAACTCACCTTGATTAGTTGTTCCATCAGGTATTCCCACTCCCGTATAAAACACTATATAAGCTGCAACAATCGGTAGAAATACCGATGCTGCAATAGAAAACATCTGTATTTTTTTTGAAGAAGAATTTGTTTTTATTTCTACATTTTCTTGCAGAGTGGAGGACCCTTCTCTTCCTTCCATTATCATACCCCTAATTATTTATTTTATTTACTTTTATAAAATTGGTAGCAGTAAAAAGCCAAAGAAAAAATAAAGCTGTAGCCATAGCAAACCATTGAATCGCATAAGCGATATGTCGATCCACGCTGCTATTTACTAATTGCCAATCAGTTATGAATGCTGATTCTGAGTCAGCACTTAACCTAACGATCCAGTTGTTATTACTGAGCGTCATATTCTGAACAATTTCTTTATTAACAATCTGTATTCTACGATTTATTATTTTTTCTTTAGTCTCTATAGATTTTAAGTTTTCAACCGGGTATAAAAACCCATTGATTTTTATCTTATCTTTAGGGTAATTAACTTCAGGCATTACATCCCGGCTAGCTGAAAATGGAATCCAGCCTCGATTTATTAGCCATCTCTGTTCACCAGATATAAAGACTTGAAGAACCTCATACCCTACCTTTCCAGTGCGAGTTCGATTATCCAATAAGAGATATTCATCAGAATAATTTCCATCTAATTTTACAGGCAGGAATCTTTTTAAATTCGTAACTAAATGTAGATTTTCTGGTTGGGATGACAATCTTGAATTGATTTCTAAATCTATGATTCTCTTATCATCAGCTCTACCGAGCTGCCAAAATCCCAACAACACAAAAACTGGAATAAACCCAAAAGAAAACAGGGTGATCGACCAGTTACGAATCAATGATACACTGGTATTATCTGAAGAAACTGATGGTATCTCTACTGTCATGTGCTACTACATAAAATAATGGAAAATAATTATATGTGGCTCAAAATCGTTATAGTCGTTCTTTTTCTCGCGATACTGGTGAGCCTATCCAGTGCTTTATTTTTTCTACTGCGAGATATGGGTGCTCCCCAGTCTAAACGTACTCTTTATGCTTTAGGTATACGGATTTCTCTTGCCGCACTTCTTCTATTAGCCATCTGGTATGGCTTCGAAAGCGGTATTTTGGCTAATACTGCTCCCTGGACAGATAAATATTAGTTTATATCGCCTCAAGTTAATTCAACCTGAGGCGAATCCTATGTACTTATAAATTATGCACCTAGCACATATACAAAAATAAATAAGCCAACCCAGACAACATCTACAAAATGCCAGTACCAGCTTGCTGCTTCAAAGCCAAAATGATCATTAGGTTTGAAATGATGTGCGATTACAGAACGTAACAACATTATGAGCAGCATTATCGTTCCCAGAGTTACATGAGCTCCATGGAAACCCGTCAACATGAAAAAAGTTGTGCCATAAATCCCTGACTCTAAAGTGAGTCCAAGATGTTGATAGGCTTCATAGTATTCTTGCGCCTGAAGATATAAAAATATGAAACCTAGTAGAACAGTTCCTCCCAACCACAGATTAAATTTCCCACGCTCACCTTTTTTAAGAAACACATGAGCGAAATGTACGGTAACGCTGGAAGATAAAAGAATTATTGTATTCCAAAGAGGTAAATGCCATGGATCAATAACATCTTTAGGTCCTATAAATTGTGCTGTATCGCCATGAGCTGCTGCATCCGGAGTCACATAGAGAGGCCAAGTATTCTCAAACCCCTCCCACAACATGTTGGATATTCCATTATCGCCTTCTCCAGCTAACCAAGGAACAGAGAAATTTCTTATGTAGTATAGGGCCCCAAAAAATGCAGCAAAAAACATAACCTCAGAGAAAATAAACCATCCCATTCCCCAGACATAAGATCTCTTTAACTGTTCACTGTTCAGACCAGCCATATTTTCTCTGATTACCGCTGCAAACCAGAACCATAAGACTGCTGCCAAAGCCAGCGCACCGGTAAAGAAAATATAGGAGCTACCACCATTGATCCAATTCGCAGCACCAAAGGCAATTAAAAACAAACCTATAGTGGCAAATATCGGCAGCTTGGATTGTTCTGGAACATAATAACTGCTTTCACTAGCCATGAATTTTATCCCTCTCGCTCGGGCTCGTTATTTTTTTCGATATTTTTAGAAGTTCTTTCCGTAACATCGAACAGCGTGTAGGAAAGGGTTATGGTATTTACACTGTTAGGAATCTCGGGATCAACGATAAATCGCAATGGTAACTCTGCCTGTTCACCCGCTTTTAAAATTTGCTGATTGAAGCAAAAACATTCAGTTTTGTGAAAGTATTCCGCGGCTTTAAAAGGAACCAAGCTGGGAATGGCCTGACCGATCATATCCCTTCCAGTAGGATTAAAAGCGATAAAAACGGTATCCATAACCTCACCTGGATGGACTTCCACCGACATTACACTGGGAGAAAACTTCCAAGGCATATTGTCGTTATTACTCGCAATAAACTGAACGGTGATAGACCTGCTGGTATCGATAGCAGCAGGGACCGCTTCGTAACGCCCGCCAGTTTTACCATTCAAACCAGTAATCTCGCAAAAAGCATCATAAAGTGGTGGCATCACGAATATGGCGAACACCAGCATGCTGGCGGCAAGCGCCAGCAATTTCGCAGAAACTTTCGTATTTTCGCTAAATTTCATCGGCACAAGAACCAGAAATTAACGAATAACCGGAGGGGTACTAAAGGTGTGATAGGGAGCCGGTGATGGCACCGTCCATTCCAACCCCTCCGGGTTATCCCATACTTTATCAGTGGCTTTTTTACCACCCATGACTGTACGTACCACATTAAAGAGGAATACCACCTGAGCCGCACCGAAAAGAAATGCCCCCATACTGGCCATCTGATTAAAGTCAGCGAATTGTAGTGCGTAGTCTGGAATTCTTCTGGGCATACCCGCCAGACCGACAAAATGCATCGGGAAAAAGGTTAAATTTAATCCGATGAAAGCTAACCAGAAATGCACTTTCCCCATAGTTTCGTTGTACATATTCCCTGTCCACTTAGGCAACCAGTAATAAACCCCTGCCGTAATGGAAAAAATAGCCCCAGGAACCAGTACGTAATGGAAATGGGCAACTACAAAGTAGGTATCATGATACTGGAAATCCGCTGGAGCAATGGCCAACATCAATCCTGAGAATCCGCCAATGGCAAACAGAATAATAAAAGCTATAGCGAACAACATGGGGGTTTCAAATGTCATGGAGCCTCTAAACATGGTAGAAACCCAATTAAAAATTTTCACACCCGTGGGTACTGAAATCAGCATGGTGGCATACATAAAGAACAGCTCGCCGGCTATAGGCATACCCACTGTAAACATATGGTGAGCCCACACAATCATGCTGAGGAATGCAATGGCAGCTGTGGCATAAACCATAGAACTATATCCAAATAGTGGTTTACGCGTAAAAGTGGGAATGATCGCCGAAATAATACCGAAAGCAGGCAAGATCATGATGTATACCTCTGGGTGCCCAAAGAACCAGAAAACATGCTGGAATAGAACTGGGTCACCACCACCTGCAGCACTGAAGAAACTGGTACCAAAGTGGATATCCATCAGCATCATCGTCACTACACCAGCTAGTACTGGCATCACTGCGATTAGAAGATAAGCAGTGATCAACCAGGTCCAGACGAAAAGTGGCATTTTCATTAAAGTCATGCCTGGAGCACGCATATTCAGAATGGTCGCTATGATATTAATGGCTCCCATAATGGAAGATGCACCCAGAATATGAATGGAAAATATAAAAAACGTGACGCTCGGTGGTGCATATTCTGTCGACAAGGGGGCATAGAATGTCCAACCAAAGTTAGGTGCTCCCCCCTCCATAAATAAGGTCGATGCCAACATTGCAAAACCGAAAGGTAAAATCCAAAAGCTCCAATTATTCATCCGTGGTAATGCCATATCCGGAGCGCCGATCATCATCGGTACCATCCAGTTTGCTAGCCCGACAAATGCCGGCATTACCGCCCCAAAGACCATGATTAACCCATGCATGGTCGTCATTTGATTAAAAAATTCTGGCTGTACGATTTGTAGTCCAGGCTCGAAAAGCTCAGCTCGTATAATGAGTGCCATACAGCCACCCAGGAAAAACATTGCAAAGCTGAACCAAAGATACAAAGTACCAATATCTTTGTGATTTGTGGTATATAGCCAGCGTTTCAAGCCAGATTGAGGTCCGTGTGCCATGTTAAAATCCCCTAGCGCTTACTGCTTATTCTTAAAATTAAGGATATCAACGGGCTGAACCGTATCGCCCATTTCATTACCAAAGGCATTGCGTTGATAAGTTATCACTGCGGCTATATCCACCTCAGATAACTGTTCTCCAAATGCTTGCATGGCAGGGTTTACCTGTGATCCATCAATGACTATGTCAAGATGGGTATTCAGGGGACCTGTCGCAATTTTTGATCCGGCAATCGCTGGAAATACGCCGGGAACCCCTTTTCCATTTGGCTGATGACAGGCTGCACACATGCTGTTGTAGACTTTTTCCCCTTGTGCAAAAAGCTCATCAAAAGTAAAAGTTTTTCCCGTGAGCTCGCGCATTTTTACTGCAGAAGCAACTCGCCCATCCAGCCAAGCGTTGTACTCTTCTTGGGGAACAGCTTTTACCACGATCGGCATAAATCCATGATCTTTGCCACAGAGTTCTGCACATTGCCCACGATAAATTCCAGGCTCTTCAATACGTGTCCAGGATTCATTAATGAAACCTGGGATAGCATCTTTTTTTACAGCTAAGTCAGGTACCCACCAAGCATGAATCACATCATTGGCAGTAATTAAGAATCGAATTTTTTTCTTAATAGGAACAACTAAGGGTTCATCAACTTCCAATAGGTAGTTTGGGCTTTTTGTCTGTTCGTTATTAATTTGGCTGCGTGGAGTTGAGAGATTTGAGAAAAAAGTAACATCCGAACCAATGTAGTCGTATTTCCACTTCCACTGATACCCCGTAATCATGATATCTAGATCCGCTTTATCGGTATCATAGATCTCATAGAGGGTTTTGGTCGCAGGAATAGCCATGAGAATCAGAATGACAGTGGGAATTATTGTCCACACCAGCTCCACAGCTGTACTTTCATGAAACTGTGCAGCCTTGTACCCCTTACTCTTACGATGACGCCACATACTGTAAAACATGACACCAAATACAAGAGCACCAATGGCTACACAAATCCAGAAAATCAGCATGTGTAATTCATAGGTCGTTTGGGCAACTTCTGTCACCCCTTTGGGCATATTGACCCCCCAGCGCTCAACAGCCTGCTCTTCCGCCAGTACGGATTGGACAGATAGCGAAGCGGCCAGCAAGGCGAACAGCCGATCAAAGCCTCTCAACATCGCCTACAGATCTCCGTGGTTGCGGGTTTCCTTCGAAAACCCGAATTTTATTTTTGGCCGCCGGCCTTCACGGATAGCTGAAATAGCCCTGTCTATATACTGTTACAGGGTTAAATCCACTCAATAATTTTGGACATACTGTAGCAACACAAGACTACATACACTGGACGAGGTGACATCCCCGCATTACTGCCGTCAGTGCAACTTGTTATTTTAGTAAAAAAATTTTTACTTCAGATGTCGTCGCCCGGAAGGTACAACCAACAACCTGTGTTTCTTTATTTGTCGCAACTACTGCAGGTACAACAGGAACATATTGTCAATGAAAAGTCAATCAGGCCTTATAGCGATAAATTATGCTCAAACCAGCTTCCTGCATAGGAAATTTCAAATAAATTTAATCATTATTTGATGATATAACTCCTATTTTGCAATAAGCTCAAGTTCTGTTGTCCCGGGACGATTAATTTGTATTAAAAAGATTATTTGCGTTGTGCATTCACACAGACTTTCCACTTCAGTACCACTTTATTGCTTGTATAAAATTGCTCTCCTTTAATGCTCCCTTCTGTCCAATCCTGTCTTCAACAATCATCAAATTGAACAATAAGGTATAATCGACAGCTTAGTGACAGATGATTTATATGCCAAAACGATACTAATCCCTCTTAAAATACATCAGACAAAACTCCAAATTGATACGTTTTTTTTCTTACAGTTATTAATCATAAGTAGCCCCTATGAAGTACCTAACAATTGATTCAAGAAGCATGAGTCGGGTTTGGAATCTTGCCTGGCCTATGATTCTTAGTAATATTTCAGTTCCTTTACTTGGGGCAGTAGATACCGCAATTCTCGGTCACCTTTCTTCGGCCGTTTACCTCTCTGGAGTAGCCATTGGCGCAAGTGTTATGACAATGCTGCTTTGGGCCTTCGGTTTTCTTCGCATGGGCACCACTGGTGTCGTTGCACGCAGTCAGGATGGTGGTGTTGAATGGTTGCTAAGAGCAATACTATTGGCAATGGCATTAGGGATACTACTTCAGATTATTACCTATCCTTTGCTGGACAATATTGTTGGTTGGATGAATGCCAGTAGTGCAGCCAGCCCGCATGCAGTGGCTTATTTACAGATTCGTCTGATAAGTGCTCCTCTTGCACTAGTTAACTTTGCCATACTAGGTTTCTTTATAGGCCGACAGGATAGCCGGGCTCCACTATATATTTTGCTAGCAGCAAATATACTCAATATACTTTTGGATTTTCTTTTTATTCTCGGTCTTGGTTTAGGGGCAAAAGGCGCTGCGATAGCCACAGTTTGTGCTGATACTTTCGCCTTATTGATGGGATTGTTTTTACTTAAGCGTGTTAATCCTAAAATTTGGAAAGCATTAAAAAAGTGTCTTCAAACCCCTCAATTTCAGCCATGGATAGAGTGGAAGCCTTGGCTTGAGTTACTGCAAATCAATACAGATTTATTTATTCGAACCTGCTTGCTGTTATTAACATTTACATTCTTTACTGCTCAAGGGGCCGCCCAAGGAGACTCCACCCTTGCAGCCAATGCAATATTATTACAACTATTAATGATGACTTCTTACGCGCTGGATGGCTTTGCCCATGCAACTGAGGCATTAGTAGGTGAATCAATAGGAAAAAAATCAAAAAAACTATTTCAGGAAATAGTTAATGCCGCAGGCATTTGGGCTTTAGGAAGTGCACTCTTTATTACTCTATTGTTGATATTTTGTCAGCCAATAATAATAAAGTTGTTTACAGATCTCTCTAGTGTGATCCAGCAAGTAAATAACGTTTATTGGTGGCTTTGCGCTCTGCCGCTATTAGCCGTATGGAGTTACCAACTTGATGGTGTTTTTATTGGCGCCGGAAAAAGCCGACAAATGCGCAATACTATGTTTATAGCTACTATTCTAATTTTTTTCCCAAGCTGGTGGTTAACTCGAGATTGGGGAAACCATGGCATATGGTTTAGTCTTTTTTTGTGGATTGGCGCACGATCTTTAGGGCTTGTTGCTTACTTTCGATACTACACTGTAACCGACACATGGATTAAGAAATAATTTAATACTTTTATAAATTAAGTTTTAGAGGGTTTCTGGCTTGTAATAAGCTAAATTATTCAGCTGAATAGAGAATAGAGAATAGAGAATAGAGAATAGAGAATAGAGAATAGAGAATAGAGAATAGAGTAGTATGATACTGAATTTATATCGGGGATGATGTACAAAAATTGATTAGATTGAAAACCATTAGAAATCAATGTCTAAAAATTTTTCCGAAGTTTTGTTGATCTATGAAACTCATGGTTTCAGGAAATAAAAACAATAATCTCAGGATGACAAATATTGAGCGGGAACAATAATGTATTAATGCCCGCTCACAATTTTTAAAATCCCGAAGCTCTTATCTGCTTACTGACCAAAATCTGAGTGTAGTTGGAAAAGAACTCACTTTCTCCTTGTAAAATAGCTCGATTCAAAATATCAATTTTGCTTCTTAGAGAGCCATCATAAAAATAAAGACTGCCACTACGCACAGTGTAAGCTTTCGGATTTTCGGCCATCAACTTATAAAAGGTTGATAATCTTTCAAGATATACATTGACATTATTAAGTGAAAAATTTCCTTTCTGATAATAGTCCAGAACTTCTGTATTTATTTGTTTTTGAATAAATTCTTTTTCTTCATCAGAAAATCTATAAACTTTCATCTGAGTACTTATATCACTGCGTAAATCTTTCAAATATCTATCCGCTGCCTGTGCTGACTCTCTCAGTGCACCAATAGTTTTCTTACGTTTTCTCAGTGACTTTCTACTTTTAAACGTAGCAGCATCTGACATTTCAAATGAAGCGAGGTCGGCTAGCGGTCTGAAAATAGTAATATGTTGTAAATTGCTATTTCTTGTTAATTTATTACAGATATCGACAGCATACTCCCATTTCTTAAAGGATTTACCCTCTAAGATCTTTTCCGGTAGTCCTTCGACACTCTCATCAAGTGATCGCTGCTGTTGCAGAACAAAGCCTGGATTCTTGTGCCAATCATTTGCCTGTAAACGAAATAGGCTGAGAAGTCCTTGGTTGACGCAACTGGCCAATAGATGTGAGGTCTGCTCCAGTTGCTGTTTCTGAATTTTTCGATAATGATTTAGGCCGTACAAGCCAGCAATAATTGCAATGGCAAGCACGGCTATAACTACAATTGCCTTTTTCACTACTTATTTTTTTTGGTAGGTTGAATAAATTTTACCGGTTCTTCACTCGCCTCTTTTCTCTGCCCAGTACTAACCCGGGTTAATAGCTCAGAAGGCGCGGACTGCAGGCGTATTTCATCTTTAAATCCGCAGGAAACACACTCACGAAAATTTTTTCCATCCTCCTGGTAATTGACTATACGATCCATCTCGCTACAGCGTGGGCAAACAGCGCCAGCAATAAATCGTTTTTTGGATTTTTTGGAATGCCCACCGGAATTTTCCTGATCGACCATAGTTACTGCTCAACATGCATGACTTAACGGCCTTTTCAGGCCGGGCTGATATTTAATTCAAGCTGCTCAATACCTGAGTGACGCAATAGTGCATCAACATCGGGTCTTCTACCTCGGAATTCTACAAACAGGTCTAAAGCATCCCGGCTGCCACCCTGTTCGAGGATAGAATGCAAAAAACTCTCGCCAGTAGCACTGTCAAAAATACCCTTTTCTTCAAATAGTGAAAATGCGTCTGCTGAGAGTACCTCTGCCCACTTATAGCTGTAATATCCTGCAGCGTAGCCACCGGCAAAAATATGGCTAAAACCATGCTGGAAGCGATTTTCCTTAGCCACGGGAACTACAGCCACCTCGGTGCGTACCTCTGACATTAGCTGCTGAATTTTCTGCGTATCCATCACTTCTTCACTGGCGTGAAGTCGAAAATCAAAAATTGCAAACTCCAGTTGTCGCACAGTGAACATAGCGGACTGGAAATTCTTTGCCGCAAGCATTTTTTCTAGTAATTCTGCAGGCAACGGCTCTCCAGTTTGGTAATGAGAAGAGATCATGGCGATCGCCTCAGGTTGCCAACACCAATTTTCCAGGAACTGGCTAGGCATTTCTACCGCATCCCAGGCCACACCATTGATACCCGAAACCGCCGCTATAGCAATTTGCGTTAGCATGTGATGCAGGCCATGGCCAAACTCGTGAAACAAGGTAGTGACTTCGTAATGTGTTAGCAGAGAGGGCATATCTCCCGCTGCGGGGCTAAAGTTACACACCAAATAAGCGATGGGCAGCTGCAAGCCCTCTTCACCTTGGCGACGTGTGGCAACAGTATCCATCCAGGCACCCCCACGCTTTTTCTCTCGCGCGAAGGCATCCAGATAAAAACCCGCAATACGTTCACCATTGCGATAAAGCCAGAAAAACTGTACATCTTTATGCCAGGTTTCCACTGAAGTGTCTTCCTGAACAGCAACTCCAAAGAGCTTTTCCACTACGGCGAATAAACCTTCCAGAACCTTGGCATAAGGGAAGTAAGGGCGCAGCTCTTCCTGGCTAATGGCATAACGCTGCTGCTTGAGTTTTTCCGCAACCCAAGCAATATCCCAAGGTTGAAGCTCTTCTAACTTATACTCTTCGCTGGCAAATACGCGTAATTCAGCCATTTCCCGCTCAGCTGCGGGCTTGGCTCTCTTCGCCAGGTCATTGAGAAACTCCAATACGCCTTCGCAATCTGGCGCCATTTTACTAGCCAGAGACAACTCGGCGTAATTAGCCATTCCCAATAGCTGGGCCTGCTCTGCGCGAAGTGCCAAGATAGATTCCATCACTTCTGAATTGTCGAACTCTCCAGCGTTGGGCCCAACCTCAGAGGCACGGCTCACAAATGCGGTATGCACCAACCGGCGCAACTCTCGGTTCTCCGCATGAGTCATTACCGCCAAATAGCTCGGACCCTCTAGGGTGATCAACCAACCACTTTTGCCTTTTGTGTTTGCTGCACTTTTCGCCGCCGCTATAGCGGTTTCCGGCAAGCCAGTTAAATCTGCCTCATCTTCCGTATGCCAGGTCCAGGCATTGGTAGCATCCAAAACATTGTTGGCGAACTGGCTGGAAAGTTCAGCCAGGCGCTTGCTATTGCCTGCAAAGCGCTCCCGAGCTTCACCCTCCAGGCCGACCCCGCTTAATTCGAAATCCCGTAAACCCAACTCTACAGATTTCTTTTGCGGCTGCGGCCAGCTCACAAATTCCGGCGAGGCCGCCAGCTGTTGATACACCTCGTACAATTCGCGGTTTTGCCCCTGCTCAGTCCAATAGGCAGTTACCTGAGCAAGCGCCGCTTCATAGGGCGCTCGCCATTCACCACTCAGTACACTGTTGAGATGACTGATCGGAGAGAAGGCCCGGTTGAGTTGATCCTGAACCTGTTCAAGTGGCTGCAAGGTGCTCTCCCAGCCAGGGTTCTCTAAGCCTCTTTGTAACTGCCCTTGGCAGTCTCCGATGAGTTTTGCAATTGCAGGCTCAACCTGCTCGGGCTGCAGCTGGGTGAACGGTGGCAGTAGAGGGATATTCAACAATGGATTGGACATACGGGACCCTGTGCTCGAAATAGGATACAGCTATGATAGAGGATTCATTGTACAGGAGCCTCTTTATGTCCCCACTGCGCAGCCACAACGATTCTGCGAGCGAGAAATCCCCGCAACTTGGCCATCGTGTTTTTGTTGACCCACAGTCAGCTGTGATTGGCGATGTCACGCTGGGTGATGATTGCTCCGTATGGCCCATGGCGGTGGTGCGCGGGGATATGCATCGGATTCAGATAGGTGCCCGCACCAGTGTCCAAGACGGTGCAGTATTACATATCACCCATGCGGGGCCGTTTAATCCCGAGGGGTGGCCCCTGACAATCGGCGAAGACGTCACAATTGGCCACAAGGCCTGTCTGCATGGCTGTAGCATCGGCAACCGGATTTTGATCGGTATCGGCGCCATAGTACTCGACGGTGCGGTTATAGAAGACGAGGTCGTTTTAGCAGCCGGCGCGTTGGTACCACCAGGAAAAACCCTGGAGAGCGGTTATCTCTATGTGGGTTCCCCCTGCCGCAAAGCCCGCCCGTTATCCGACAAGGAAAAGGCGTTTTTTAGCTACTCTGCGCAAAATTATGTGAATCTGAAGGATCAATATCTCCGCCAGGATATTGAATAACTCATCGCCGGACGATTCGACACTCATGCTCAATCTGAATACTGATCAATTGCATACTTTTGTACGCGCCTGCGAGCTGGACTCTTTCTCCGCTGTTGCCCGCGAACAGGGGCGTGCTCAATCCTCGGTAAGTGCCTGTATTCAGAATCTTGAGCTGGACCTGGGACTCGCCCTTTTCGACCGTAGCGGAAAATTCCCACACCCCACAGCTGCGGCCATGGCCCTATTGCCGCTTGCCCGCCAAGCGCTGGGGCAGCTGCAGCGTTTTCAGCAGGCCGCGGACTCCTACCAGCGCGGCGAGGAACCCGTGCTGCGTATCCTGTTTGAGGAGTTGGTGATGCCCGATCGCCTCAACGATGTACTGGCAAGCTTCAGCCAGCGTTTTGCCCACACCCAGCTGCAACTGCGCAGTTCCAGTCATCATCAGGCAGTGCAAAGTATCGCCAAAGGCGAAGCCGATTTTGCGTTTGTGACAAGCGGTGGCAGCTACCCGGGCGCACTAGAGTTCAACACACTCGGACGCCAACAAATTCTCTGCCTGGCCACACCGGACCATCCACTGGCGCATCAGCAGCCTAGCTCTCTGCGTGAGGCCGCGCGCCACCGGCAAATAATCGCAGCCATGGAGGAGGGCCAACAACGCTGGCAGCTCTCGTCGCAGGTCTGGGTCTGCGACTCCCTGCTACAGGCCCTGGATCTGGCCTGCAAAGGCATAGGCTGGGTCAACGCGCCCTATGAGTTGGCTCGCCCTTTCCTCAAAAGTGGAAAACTGGTGGAGCTGAAACTCACCAGCGCACTGAGCGCCTGGAGCCTGGATGTCGACCTGCTGTGGTCGGCAAAAACAGCTCAAGGCAAAGCCGGCCTTTGGTTCGCCCGGGAAGCTCGGCGTCTGTACGGTAATTATTACAGCCCACCTATCGATAAGTCCGATGGTTATTAATTTTTATCTAACATCAATACCGATAAAACTTGGCAGCGGGACCGAGGAGGTCCGACTTTCTATCACCGGCAATAGGAGCCATAGAGATGACAGAACAGCAGCAGCTGCAAGAAATGGATGCCTTCTCCAAGAAATATCGCTACGACATGGAGTATCTAAAAGAGTTTTTACGCTCGTCTCCAGAGGGCTTTGAAAAATTTGTACAGTTCCAGCCCCTGTCGATGCACCGGGAATTCTTACCGCTGGAGGTTTTTTGGGTGAGCAAACTGGCCGCCATGCAGGTGGCGGACTGCGGTGCCTGCCTGCAATTGAATGTGCGCATGGCGTTGGAAGCTAATGTCGCTCCGCAACTGGTAAAGGCCTGCATTCAGGGCGGCAGTAATTTACCGGAGCATCTCAAGGATATTTTTGACTTTGCCACCGCGCTGGCCAGTTACAAAAATATTGATCCACTGTTGGACCAGCGTATCTCTGAGCAGCTGGATAAAAAACAGCGAATCGAGCTGGGCGTCAGCGTCGCCACCGCCTCTGTATATCCCACCATCAAGAGAGCTATGGGCCACACCCAGAGCTGTAGCCTTATCGAAATTGAGTTTGAGGCCTGATCGGAGCAGCCGCCGCAGTCACTTGCGGCGGCGCCTAACTGGCCTCAGTTACTTTACTTACCCTGTAGTCGCAGCAGCGCGGATGCGGCAATACCGCCAATAGCACAGGCGAGAACGATCACTAGCGGAGTCATAGTTCCCAGCACAAAAGCGCCATAGTCATAGCCACGCTGGGGCAGGAGGTAGAACAGCAAGAAAGCGGCAGGTAGCAGTGATAATAAAGCACCGCGCAATAGCCAAGCATTGCGCCAGGGGAGCAAGAACAACAGACCGCAGAGCCCGCCCCAAACGATACGCTGGTATAGATAAGCGTTACTGAGGTGCGGTGCCAAGTCTACCCCCAACCAGCGGGTAAACCCGTAGCTGCCCATAGCCCATAGACCCAGGGCATAACAAAGGCCGCCGAAACAACCCACCGCAAAGCACATAGAAAGATTACGCAACCACTCGCGCACAGCCAGCATCCTCTTAATTTTTGTTGTTATAACTTCAGCCGCATTAATCAGGCTGTTAGTGTTCGCCGCAACTGCGCCAGCACCGGCTCAACACGGGGCTTCACCCCGCGCCATAAATAGAAGGCTTCCGCGGCCTGTCCCACCAGCATGCCGAGACCATCAGCTGCTTCAACCCCCAGTTCACGGGCCCAGTGTACAAAAGGCGTCGGCTTTGCACCGTAGACCATGTCATAGGCCCGACCAGTACTTGTAAAAAGGTGTTCAGGCAGGGGGGGCAACTGGTTACCCAGGCTCGCCGAACTGGCATTGATAACCAGATCAAAACCTCCACACAGCTGATCCAGTCCGCCTGCAGTCATAGCCCCATAGTGGGAAAACTCATCTGCCAACTGACAGGCTTTAGCGGAGGTGCGGTTAGCGATATGTAGCTGCGAGGGATGCTCAGCCAGCAGCGGCAATAGGGCTCCGCGGGCGGCGCCACCGGCCCCCAGAAGTAACACCCGCTTATCCTGAATTGTCCAACCCAGATTGTTGCGGATATCTGAAACCAAGCCGGCGCCATCGGTATTGTCGCCCAGCAGATTTCCACTCTCTCCGTATACCAGGGTGTTCACCGCACCGGCAGCGGCCGCGCGCTCGGTAAGCGCATCAGCCAGCTCGCAAGCTTCAAGCTTAAATGGCACTGTCACATTGAGGCCGCGCCCACCCTCGGCAAAAAAGGTTTGTGCCGACTCAGTAAAACGATCGAGAGGGGCAAGTAGCTTTTCGTATACCAGGTCCTCACCGGCCTGGGCGGCAAAGGCGGTGTGAATTTGTGGAGACAGGGAGTGGTCGACGGGATTGCCTACCACTGCATAGCGGTCACTCACGACTGGGCCCTCTTGCGCGCCCTGACCGCCTCGCGGATCTTGGCACTTTCATCGACGAGTACTAAAGCGTCGACTTTAAGGCCCTGCTCGGTATCAGTGAGCAGGTAACGTGTGTGTGAACTGTAGAGTTCGAGGGTCTTATCGTCTTCTTCTCTGTGATGTAACAGGGTCCAGCGTACACTGGCCAAGCTGCTGTAATCATTCAATTCGATGATTTCAGTGACAGTGCCGAGTATCTGGCATACCTCCAGGCGCTTATAAGCGTTGAGCAGCTTCTCAACCTGCTGCACGAAGGCGCCGCGATCTACCGCCAGTTTGTTGCCATCTTCACGGTAATAATGCAGAGGAAAACGGTAATAGTCCGCTATCTGTTCCGCATCCCCGGTCTCAAAGTGACGCCTGTAATCCAAAAATAGCGAGTTGATGGCTTCCAATCGCGTTTGTTGCACAGCGAACCTCCGTAGTGCGTGACCTGGGGTTATACCCAGTCCCTATGCGGCAGAAAATCCGTGTAGAGTTTTTCCTCCGCCGAACCTGCTTCTGGGTGCCAGTCGTATTTCCAACTCACCAGCGAGGGCAATGACATAAGGATAGATTCGGTGCGCCCACCGCTCTGCAGGCCAAACAAGGTGCCGCGATCGAATACCAGGTTAAATTCCACATAACGGCCGCGGCGGTAAAGCTGGAAATCCCGCTCGCGTTCGCCGTAAGACGTATCCTTGCGCTTTTGAATAATGGGCAGATAAGCATCCAAATAACTATCACCCACGGCGCGAGTTAGGGCAAAGGCGTTTTCAAAACCACCTTCGTTAAAATCATCGAAGAAAAGGCCGCCTACTCCGCGGGCCTCATCGCGATGCTTCAGGTAAAAATACTTGTCACACCACTGCTTGAAGCGCGGATAGATCTCTTCACCAAAGGGCGCACAGGCGCTCTTTGCAGTATTGTGCCAATGCACCACATCCTCTTCGAAACCGTAGTAAGGAGTGAGGTCATAGCCCCCACCAAACCACCAGATCGGCTCGGCGCCAGGCTTTTTGGCCACGAACAGGCGCACGTTGGCATGACTTGTGGGTACATAGGGGTTGCGCGGGTGGATCACCAAAGAAACCCCCATCGCTTCGAAAGAGCAGCCAGCCAACTCTGGGCGGCTGGCCGTGGCAGAGGGCGGCAGGCCGTCACCATAGACGTGCGAGAAATTGACCCCACCTTTCTCGATTAAATTTCCCTCTTCCAACACCCGGGTTCTACCGCCCCCGCCGCCGGGCCTCTCCCAGGCGTCTTCGTGAAACTCCAGGCCGTCCTCGCTACCCAGCGCGCTGCAGATTCGATCCTGTAGATCCAGCAGGTAGCCCTTTACTTCCTTGGTATCAATATCACTCATTGGGAAACACTAACTCGTTTTAAAGAATTCATCCGCCCGCACGCAACTGCTCTCCGCTGAGCAGGTCGCGAATCTCACTAGGGGAATTTCGGCCCCCGGTGGAACCACCGCCGACAAAGTCGAGGGCATCACCAAAATAGCGAAGTACCTGGTACTTGTGCCGGGCAGGTTGACACCCCGCCGGATTGGCAGAAGTGGATACGATAGCACCGCCAAAAGCCCTTGTTAACGCAGCGGTGAAAGAGTGGTCGGTGTGACGCAGGGCCACTGCGGGATGGGCGCCACAGACCCAATAGGGTATGCGGTCGCGATGGGGCACCAGCCAGGTCACGGGTCCGGGCCAGGTTTCCCGCATCTTTTCGCGCTGCTCAGCGCTGAGTGGGTCGAGCAGCTGACTAAAACTTTCCTCCTCACCGGAAACCAGGATCAGACCCTTTTCCAGTGGGCGGTTCTTCAGTCGCAGCAGGCGCCTTACGGCCTGCAGATTATTTGGATCACAGGCGAGGCCCCACACGGACTCGGTAGGGTGCGCGATAACACCACCCGCCGCAAGAGCACGGGCAGCCTTCTGTACAGCAAGCGGAGAGTACCTCATGACAGTATCGCTGCTACTTCGCTTCGCACTGCTGGATGTCTAACTTCTCCAGTACACCGAAGGCGGCTTTCATAACTGGCAGATCGGGGCTGGCCCCCAACAGGATCGCTACAAAAGGCTTGCTCATTTCAACTCTCTCAACTGTCAAAGTGGGGACAAGCGCCAAAATCTAGCGGATTGCGCAGCCGTGCACAAGGTGTTGCCTTCAGCATTTCAAAACAGAGGCAACTTTGTGCTTATGGTACAAATAGCTTCATATCTTGTCTTGTAATATGGCGTCTTAATTTAAGTATCTTGATACCACCAAGCCCATCGAGAGAATGGGCGTCTATATTCTTTATTACGAGTTACTGGCTCAATATTCTCTATTCCCAGAGCATCAAATTTTTTCTTATAATGTGTTTGATCATACCTTGTGTCTGACAGAATTAATGCCTGCTGAAAATTCTTACGATAACCTCGACTCCCAAACTTGAATCGCGCAAGCCCCAGAAGGTAATGAAAGCGATGATCGTTTTTTTCTAGTGAAATTGCATTCTTAATGTTTCGGATTGCCGAGACGTAATCTTTTTTCGAGTAAGCTGCCTGAGCACTGGCATACCAGTAATAAGGGTTTTGTTCACGGTAACTTTGTAACTGTTTAGAGAGAATCTGAGCGGACTCCAAATCTCCCCTCTCCCTGAGCGCCCTTTCCATATTATTCAGTGCAACCATATTATGGCTATCCAGCTCTAGAGAGACTTTGTAAGTGTTGATCGCCAGATTTCGATAGCCTGCAGATCGATAAATTGCACCTAGATTACTCCATAGATTTGAGGAATCAGGCGACAATAATAATGCCTTACGAATATAGAGAAAGGCCTGTTTGAAGTTCCTATCTGAAAGGAAGTCTACTGATAAATTACTATAGAATTTAGAAAATGCTTCCGAGTCATCTAACACCTCCCCATGATAATCTGATTCGTAGTCAATAAAATTAAAATCCAAAATCTGTTTTTTACTTCCTAGGTCTGAAATAGTATTGATGTGTTGATAAACATAGGTCTGCTGATCCTCCAAGTATCGAGTTTCTGGAATAAATACCTGATTAAAGTTTATTTCTATTCCGAGCTCCCTAACCATGGCAACCATAAAAGCACTAAAGGCCATACAGTTACCCCTCTTTTCTAAAAACACTTCAGAAGCACTTAAAGTGGCATTAGCCTCATAAAAGAGAGAGAAATCAACCTCCTGTAACTTTAGCAAAAAATTATTTAACCGATCAGTATCGTCTTTACCTTTTATTTCATCTAAAAACATTTCCATTTCGGAATTTATTGCCAAAATATCAACTTCTGGCAGATCATTAATTTTTACAGGCTCTCCAATTAAAATAGAACCAGATAAAAGCTGCTTTTTAGAAAACTCTGAAGGTGGTAACAAATCGACAATAGATGGTTGAACTGAACAAGCTGACAGCCAAACAGTGAAAAATGAGAGGGCAGTTATTTTTTTTATCATCCAATCCATAAGCTTATCTTCTTTTTTTTAAAAAGTAAGAAATACATTTTTACCATAATTGTCAGGTAATTAAAGCTTTACGAAATAGAAAGTATTTTTATTTTTTTCCTAAAGATAACTCTACGCCCTCAGCATAACTAGAGTCGACCTGGGAAAAAAGTACCAATTGTCGCTGTACTATCTCATCCGGAACTCCGGCCATGGCTCTGGCAATATTGCCAAAGAGTCTCTGTTTTTCGGCGTCATCGAAGAGATTGAAAAGCGTCCGCACTTGGCCGTAATCATCGTTGCCCTCGCGATGATCGTAGCGATCGGCAGCACCGGAAAGCTTTAGTGGCGGCTCCTTGGCACTGGGGTCTTGCTGCGGGCCGTTGAAACTGTTGGGGTCGTAATAGGCATCGGGATTGCCTGTGCGAATCCCGCTGGTATTCATCTCCCCGTCTCGATAGTAGTTATGCACTGGGCATTGGGGTGCATTTACCGGAAGACTCTCATAGTGAGTACCCAAACGGTGGCGATGGGCATCGGCATAGGAAAACACTCGCGCCTGTAGCATTTTATCTGGGGAGAAACTAATGCCCGGTACTACGTTTGAGGGAGAGAATGCTGCCTGTTCCAGTTCGGCAAAATAATCATCGGGGTTGCGATTCAACTCCATTTCGCCAATCTCAATCAGCGGGTAATCCCCATGTGGCCACACTTTGGTGAGATCGAAAGGGTTGTAATTTGTCTTGGCAGCATCGGCCTCGGGCATTACTTGTAGCTGTAGACTCCACTTGGGATAGTCACCCTTCTCAATCGCACCAAACAGGGCTTCCTGATAACTCTCGCGAGTGCGGCCAATCACTGACTCCGCTTCGGCATCGGTATGAAATTTGTGCCCCTGACATGTCTTGAAATGGAACTTCACCCAGAAGCGCTCGCCGGCACTGTTCCACAGAGAGTAGGTGTGGGAGCCGTAACCATTCATATGCATAGGTGAAATTGGCAGGCCGCGATCTGAAAACAGGATCGTAACTTGGTGCAGGCTCTCTGGAGATAGCGACCAAAAATCCCACATGGCTGTAGGGGAGCGTAAGTGCGTGCGGGGATGACGTTTTTGCGTGTGGATAAAATCGGGAAACTTATAGGGGTCGCGTACGAAGAAGACCGGGGTGTTATTGCCCACCAGATCCCAGTTGCCGTCTTCTGTATAAAACTTGAGGGCAAAGCCGCGCACATCGCGCTCGGCATCCGCCGCCCCCAACTCTCCGGCTACAGTGGAAAAGCGGGCTATCATTGGTGTTTCAGCACCGGGCTGCAATACCTTGGCGCAGGTGTACTTGGCAATATCTCCGCTAATCCGCAGAGTACCGTAAGCTCCCCAGCCCTTGGCATGTACCGTGCGTTCGGGAATCCGCTCACGGTTTTGATGAGCGAGCTTCTCCAGCAGTTGATAATCCTGCATCAATAGGGGGCCACGTGGTCCGGCGCTAAGGCTGTTTTGGTTATCCGCGATGGGTGCGCCAGCATCCGTGGTGAGCTTGGAATTATTCGCCATGACTTGCCTCCTGTGTTCGAGTCCACAGAGTATTAACGCAGCGCTTTGACTTCGCGAATCGCTCGGCGGCTGGTCCTTCAGGGGAGGATTCAGGTGGCCACGCCTTCTTTCTGGAGACAGCAGGCTGCTCCCTGAGCCGTCAATTGATAACCACCGGGCAGCTGCTCCAATAGCTCTAGCAACTCCATTTGCAATAGCAGCGCCATCAGTTCACCCGCCGGCTCCCCAGTATCCACAGCCAACTGCTCGATACTGCGAGGCCCTCCCTGCAGGGCTAATAACACTGACAGCTGCTGATTATCCAGCGGGGTATTGCTTAGGGGCTCACTATCCGCAGGCTCCGCTAACAGCCCCCCCAGCTGCCCGGCGATATCTGCGCTGGTCTCCACCAATGTTGCCCCCTCGCGAATCAGGTGGTGACAGCCCCTGGCCATCGGGTTGTGGATGGAGCCGGGGATAGCGAAAACCTCTCGATTTTGCTCCAACGCCAGCCGCGCAGTGATTAGCGACCCCGATCGCATCGCAGCCTCCACTAGCAGCACTCCCATAGAGAGCCCACTGATAATCCGGTTGCGACGCGGGAAGTTTTTCGCCTCAGCGCTACTGCCGAGTGGCAGTTCACTGACAATGGCGCCACCCGCGCTCAGGATTTCTTCCGCCAAGGCGCGGTTCTGACGCGGATAGACGGAGTCGACACCGCTGCCCAGCACCGCAATCGTGGCTCCCTGTCCCCGCAAAGCACCCTGGTGCGCGGCTGCATCTACCCCCAGTGCTAGCCCCGAAGTGATGGCAAAACCGGATCCGGCGAGCTCCATGGCAAAACTGCGAGCATTATCCAGGCCAGAAGTCGTGGCGCGACGCGCACCAACAATAGCGATTTGGGGCAAGGTGAGAGCAGCAGCTTCGCCCCGCACATAGAGTATTGGCGGTGGTCGCGAGATCTCTGCGAGCAAATTCGGGAAACCTGCATCACCGTGGTACAGCAGCTGCACGCCGATTTGTGCACAGCGGGCGCGCTCGGCTGCCACCCACTCCAACAATTCGCTCTGCAGGCCAAGACGACAACAATCACGCCACTGGGATTGGGCCCGCGGCGGTAGTTTGCTCAACAAAGTTGGGGGGAATTGCAGTAAGGCCCGATCGGGGCTGCCAAAGTGCTCTAGCAGCTGCCAGTAGCGGGCGGGCCCCAGGCCCTCTAAACGCAGCAGGGCCATGCTGGCGGTCAACGCATCCATGCGGGCTCACTATTTTTGTCTGTTTTACAGGAGAGGTTGTATTCAGATTTGCGGCGCTCCAAACAGCAAGAGGCGCCGCTCGATTTCAATACTTATTTAGGGATTGCGCACCGAGTCCATCACCGCCAAGGGGCGATCAGCTTCGAGAATAAGCGCCAGGCTCATCTTTTCAAAAGTGCGGAAAACCATCATCTCACCTGCGCGCTCATCGGGCAGCTTCACGCTGTCTCCGGCGATACGATCGCGCACTACAGAACCGCGCTTATAAACTGCCATCACATTGCCAGGCACTATGCCATCGCGCTCACCCAGATTGAGGATAACTACGTCGAATTTACCAATCTGAGTCACCCCCTCATCGACACCAACAATCAAGCCATTCACTGTCACGGCCGGGGCACTGGGGTGAAAGAGTGCATCGATAGAACGCTCTTCCACTGGCATCAAATGATCCTCGAGACGGATCTCGCGGGCGGTGCTGGCCACGCCCAGGGTGGCGACGGAGAATCCAGGGCGGTTATCCGGGTCCAGCTGTAGCAAATCCACTTCACCTATCCCAAGAGCCTGGCGTCCTAGAGTCTCATTGCTGACGGGGTCCACATACACCGGGCCCGGGCGGTAGAGACCGTAGGAGGCCAGGGGCACTTCGAAATCACCGCGTGCGTAGATGGTATCGCCGGCACCCATCAAAATGTGGTTATCGGAACCGGACACAATATAGGGCGTACCCTCGAAGGCATTGGGCTCGACGATACGGGTGCGCGAGAGGAAGGCATTGATGGCATCAAGGGGAATCGCCGGAATCGCATCCTCCACGGCTTCGCGACGTATCTGCGGCGTTAAGCGATTACCATTAACACCGGGAGACAATTGATAAGCCCGCGGGCCGCGCTGCAGCTGCAGTTGCGGCTGGCCATCCACATACACCAGGCGCAGGCTGTCGCCGGGGTAGATCAAGTGGGGGTTCTCAACCTGAGGGTTTACTTGCCAGATCTCCGGCCAATACCAGGGCTGTACCAGAAACTCACTGGAGATATCCCAGAGGGTATCGCCCTTTTGCACAACATAGGCATCCGGATGGCTGGGGTTCAGGCGCACCTGATCCTGCGCTTGGGTGCCAAGGGCGACCGCCAACATCGAGACGGCGGCCAGGATTATTTTTTTCATGGAAGCATTCCTATGCTCTTTATCGCTATAATTCTCAGCGCCGAACCACCCTTCTACAGGAAATGTGGCCGGCCCCGGGCGCAAGACGCCAGCGAAAATCGGGGTCCACTCGGTAAATATTGAGCGCGATCATAATGTTATCAGCGCACGTTCAACGAATACTAGAAGTTTGTCACAGGTGTTATGGCTAAACTCGAGATACTGGAATTTCCCGATCCGCGCCTGCGTGAGATCGCCAAACCCGTCGCAGAAGTTACCGACGCGCACCGTCAACTGCTGGACGACATGTTCGAAACCATGTACGCCGCACCTGGCATAGGCCTCGCCGCCACCCAGGTCAATGTGCATGAGCGCGTCGTGGTGGTGGATATTTCCGAAGACAGCAGCGAGCCGTACGGATTTATCAACCCTGAGATCGAAGTACTGGACCCGGAGATCCACCAGTACGACGAGGGTTGCCTGTCGGTACCCGGTTTCTACGAGACGGTAGAACGCCCGCGCAGGGTGCGAGTCAAGGCGCTGGATCGCAACGGCGAACCTTTTGCCATAGAGGCAGAGGGGCTGCTGGCAGTGTGTATCCAGCACGAAGTTGACCACCTGGATGGCAAACTGTTCGTGGATTACATCTCCCCACTCAAGCGCAACCGCATTCGCTCCAAGCTGGAAAAGTCCCAGCGCCGACGCGCCTGATCTATAAAAACTGGCCGCCGGCAGGCCCGGCGCCATCTCCATCCCTCGATCTGAGAATCCGCCAGTGAATATCATTTTTGCCGGCACGCCGGACTTTGCCGCCGTGCATCTGCAGGCGCTGCTCGACAGCGACCACACTGTCATCGCCGTTTACACCCAACCGGACAGGCCGGCGGGGCGCGGTAAGAAACTGCTGGCCAGCCCGGTCAAGCAGCTGGCCCTCTCCCACGATATCCCCGTGTATCAACCTCAGAGCCTGCGCGACCAGGCAGCGCAGGAAGAGCTGGCGGCACTCGGCGCCGATATCATGGTGGTGGTGGCCTATGGACTGATCCTGCCGCAAGCAGTGCTGGACACCCCGCAACTGGGCTGTATCAACGTACACGCCTCCCTGCTGCCGCGCTGGCGCGGCGCCGCTCCCATTCAGCGCGCCGTCGAGGCGGGAGACAGCCACAGCGGTGTGGCAATCATGCAAATGGAAGCCGGGCTTGATACGGGTCCGGTACTGGTGGAGCGCCGCTGTGACATTACTGAGCAAGATACGGGAGGCAGCCTGCACGACAAGCTCGCCGAACTCGGTGGCCAGGCTCTGATTGAAGCCCTAGCGCAGCTGGCCTCAGGCGCCGCCAAGCCGGTGACTCAAGATGATGCTACAGCCAATTACGCTAATAAAATCAGTAAAGAGGAAGCGCGCATCGACTGGCAGCGCCCGGCGCAAGAATTGCAGCGCCAGATCCGCGCCTTCAATCCCTTCCCGGTGTGTTGGACTACCTATAGCGAAAGTAAAGGCGAACAACGCCTGCGTATCTACAGCGCCAGCCTTGAACGCGGCTGCCACAGCAATACGCCCGGTACCATTCTAGCCAGCGATGACGAGGGTATTCTGGTCGCCTGTGGTCGCGAAGCCCTGCGTCTGCAAGTACTTCAGCTACCCGGTAAAAAAGCGCTGCCCGCAGCGGAAATTTTGAAAGGCTACCGGGCGCTGTTCACTCCCGGCACACAATTGGGATCACTATGAATAGAGATGTACGCGCCGAAGCAGCCCGAGTAGTAGCCGCACTGCTGGAAGCGCAAGGTTCACTGGCACGCCTGCTACCTAAAGCCGAAGACAAGGTTGAGGAGCGCGACCGCGCCCTGCTCCGCGAGCTGTGCTACGGCAGTGCCCGCACCGCCCCGCGCCTGCAACTGATCGCTACCAAGCTACTGCGCAAAACCCCCAGCGATAGCCTGGTGAGCGCGCTGATCCTGCTGGGCCTGTATCAACTGGAATACACCCGCATCCCCGATCACGCTGCTATCTCTGCCACGGTCAATGCCGCCCGCAGTCTCAAGCTGGATCGCGCCACTGGCCTTATCAACGGCGTACTGCGCAACGCTTTACGCGAACGCGAGCGTTTGCAGCGAAAGTTGTCCGGCAACCCCCAGTTCAGCTCTATGCACCCCGCCTGGATGCAACAGGCGATCAAAGCCGCCTGGCCAACGCAAGCGTCGGAGATTTTTCGCGCTAACAATACCAATCCCCCCATGACCTTGAGGGTCAACAGCGCGCGCATTTCCCGCGAGGATTACCTGCAGCAGCTCGACGAGACCGGCCTGTCCGCCGAGGCCTGTACCCTCTCTCCGGTTGGCATCACCCTGCTCGAAGCAGTACCTGTGGGAATTCTGCCCGGTTTTGCCGAGGGCTTGGTGAGTGTGCAAGATGAATCCGCCCAGCTGGCAGCGCAACTGCTGGCACCCTGTGAAGGCGAGCGGGTGCTGGATGCCTGTGCCGCGCCGGGAGGCAAAAGCTGCCATCTATTGGAGCAGCAGCCCGCTATAGAATTGAGTGCCCTGGATATCGAGGAGGAGCGACTCGATCGGGTGCAGGAAAACCTCGAACGTTGCGGCCTCTCCGCACAGTTAATTTGCGCCGATGCGGCTGCGCCGGATGCCTGGTGGGATGGACAGCAGTACGACCGTATTCTGCTCGATGCACCCTGCTCTGCCACCGGGGTGATTCGCCGCAACCCGGATATCAAACTGCTGCGCCGTGCCGAGGATATCGCCGAGTTGGCCAGGCTGCAGGCGGAAATTCTGCGCGCCACCTGGGCAATGCTCAAACCCGGTGGCAGTCTGCTATACGCCACCTGTTCAGTGTTACCGGCCGAAAATAGTGAAGTTGTCGCCGCCTTCGTTGCGGAGACCGACGATGCGAGCGACAATACTCCGCAACTGCTGCACGGTAAGTCCTGGGGTGAAAAACAAGTTGCTGGAATGCAACTGTTACCCCATAACGGTGGCGGCGACGGTTTCTACTACGCTCTGCTCAGCAAGGCCGAATAACAGCAGCGCTAGCCGCGAGTCTCATCCGATATGAAAATTGTCATTCTCGGCGCCGGCCAGGTGGGCGGCTCACTGGCGGAGGCTCTGGCCTCCGAGCGCAATGATATTGTGCTGGTGGACAGCGACGAAAAAACTCTGCGCGAGTTGCGTGATCGCATTGACATTGGCGTGGTTAACGGCCACGCCTCCCATCCCGACGTGCTGATGAATGCCGGCATTGAGGATGCCGATATTCTGGTGGCGGTCACCAATAACGATGAAACCAATATGGCAGCCTGCCAGATTGCCCATTCATTGTTCCGTGTGCCCACCAAGATCGCACGCGTGCGCGCCTCTTCTTATCTGCAGTACCCCGAGTTATTCGACAACCAGGCGATTCCCATCGACGTTTTGATCAGCCCCGAGCAGCTGGTCTCCGAATATATCGCACGCCTGATGGAACACCCCGGCGCGCTGCAGGTGCTGGATTTCGCCGGCGGTCGCGTGCAGCTGGTCACTGTATTGGCAGTTCAGGGCGGTCCTCTGGTAGGCCATCAGCTGCGCTATCTGCGCGAGCACATGCCCAAGGTGGATACCCGTGTGGCGGCCATCTACCGACGCAACCGGCCGATCATTCCCCAGGGAGACACGGTGCTCGAGGCCGGCGACGAGGTATTTTTTATCGCCGCACGCGCCGATATCCGTGCGGTAATGAGTGAGTTGCGCCGCCTGGAACACGGTTATAAGCGCGTGGTAATTGCCGGTGGTGGCAATATTGGCCTGCGGCTCGCAACCAAATTGGAAAACCGCTACTCGGTTAAAATTATTGAGCGCAGCCATGAACGCTGCGTATTTTTATCCGAGGAGCTGTCCCACACCATTATCTTGCACGGCAGCGCCTCGGACCAAGAGCTGTTGCTGGAAGAAAATATTGAGGACACCGATGTTTTCCTCGCACTCACCAACGATGACGAAGCTAACATCATGTCATCGCTACTGGCCAAACGCCTGGGCGCGCGCAAGGTGATGACCCTGATCAACAACCGCGCCTACGTGGACCTGGTGCAAGGCGGGGAAATCGATATTGCCATTTCGCCCCAGCAAAATACTATCGGCAGCCTGCTCACCCATGTGCGCCGCGGCGATATGGTTAATGTGCACTCCCTGCGTCGCGGTGCCGCCGAGGCGATCGAAGTTGTCGCCCACGGCGACGAGCGCACCTCCAAGGTGGTGGGAAAGAAAATCGAGGATATCGATCTGCCCGAGGGCGCCTCCATCGGTGCCATAGTGCGCGAAACAGAAAATGGCAGCGAAGTTTTGATGGCGCACGACGATGTAATTGTGCAAAGCGACGATCACGTGATTGTATTCCTGGTGGATCGCCGCCAGACACGCCATGTGGAGCAGTTGTTCCAGGTTGGCTTCGGCTTTTTCTAAATCATATTTTTTATTGAATAGTCCGGCGATTACAAACACCGCCGTCCATATATATAAAGTAACAACAGATAACAGGCTGACAGGCGCCAATGCGAATTGCGGTAATTGCGCGAGTTTTCGGAATTCTCCTCACTGTGTTCAGCCTGACACTGCTGCCACCGATCGCCGTGTCCCTGTGGTATGAGGACCATACCCACAACGCCTTCGTTATTGCCTTTGTGATCACTCTGGTGACCGGCTTGTTTATGTGGCTGCCGGTGCACGACCTGCGCCAAGACCTGCGCACCCGCGACGGCTTTGTGGTGACTTCGCTATTCTGGCTAATCCTCGGCAGCTTCGGCTCCCTGCCGTTTATTATCAGTCCGCAGCCGGATCTAAGTATTACCGATTCGATTTTTGAGTCGATTTCCGGGCTCACCACCACCGGCGCCACCGTAATTACCGGCCTGGACTCCCTGCCTCCAGCCATCCTCTACTACCGCCAGCAGCTGCAGTGGTTTGGTGGTATCGGTGTAATTGTTATTGCACTGGCAATCCTGCCCATGCTCGGCATCGGTGGTATGCAGCTGTACAAAGCGGAAATACCCGGCCCAGTGAAAGATACCAAGCTGACACCGCGCATCGCCGAGACGGCGCGGGCACTGATCGTAATTTATGTAATCCTGACCATTCTGTGCGGCATCGGTTACTGGTGGGCGGGCATGACCGTGTTCGATGCCGTGGGACACGCTTTCTCCACCGTGGCTAACGGCGGCTTTTCCACCCACGATGCCAGTATGGGCTTCTACGCTCACAACCGGGCCATTATGGTGATCTGCATTATTTTCATGTTCACCGCGGCAATTAACTTTGGCCTGCATTTTTATGCCTTCCGCAATAAAACCCTCAAGCACTACTGGCGCGATTCCGAATTTCGTTTCTACGTAATGCTGATTTTGGGGGCCGGCCTGTTGATCAGCTGTTATCTGTGGATTCTGAATATCTTCTCACCAGGCAACAGCCTGCTACACGGTTTCTTCCAGGTGGTTTCTATTAGTACCACTGCCGGCTTTGCCTCTGAAAACTTTTCCGCCTGGCCGGTATTCCTTCCCTACGCATTGCTTCTTCTGGGTATTCTCGGCGCCTGTGCCGGCTCTACCTCTGGTGGTATCAAGGCGGTACGCGGCATGTTGATTATGAAATCCGGTATGCGCGAATTGAATCGACTGGTGCACTCCAATGCGGTGATACCCATTAAAATCAACCGCAAGATCGTACCCGATCGGGTAACCGATGCAGTGTGGGGCTTTTTTGCCGTCTATGTGCTGTCGTTTTTTATTCTCTCGATTATTGTGATTGCCACCGGCGAAGATTTCGTCACCTCTGTGACAACGGTGGCCTCCTGCCTGAGTAATATCGGCCCGGCTCTGGGTGAGGCCGCATCTCACTACGGTTCAGTCAATGAGGTGGCCAAGTGGTTTCTGATCCTCGCCATGCTGATGGGACGCCTGGAAATTTTCACCCTGCTGGTGCTCCTAACTCCCGCCTTTTGGCGCCACTAATTTGGCGCCAACGCCGCAAGTCAGATCGAATAGCAATATTTTTTAGTTTCTGCCACAGTTGTTCTTTACAGGAAGTAATCAATAAGAACATGGCTGTATGAGCAGAAACACCAGTGAGCTGCTCGGTCAGTTGAAAATTGACCGGGATACGGCTCCCAATGATTTACCGTCATCGCCCCGAAAAACCCTGCTGGCGGCTTCCACCGGTGCAGTCGCCGGCCTGCTAGTTGGTTTTTTTGGCGCCTCCCTCTTGGCCGAAGACCCACCCGCAAGCCCTAACACAATCCCAACTCCCGCCAACACACACACTACGCCATCTGCCCCCTCCAGCGCACACCTGGAGACGGTGTTGAATGCCTCCGGATATATCACCGCGCGACGCATGGCTACGGTGTCAGCAGAGGTGATGGGACTGATCAGCAGTGTAGATGTCGAGGAGGGTATGCAGGTACAGGAAGGTCAAGTACTAGCCCGCCTCGACGACGTCAAAGCGCGCGTCAGCCTGGCATTTGCCCGTGCGCAGATTCAGGTACTGCAAGCCCAGGAAGCCAGTATTCTCGCCAAGCTAAAAGAAGCAGAGCGTCAGTACCGGCGTTTCGCTGGGTTGCGTGAAAAAAACTACTCCAGCAAAGCACAACTCACCCAGAGTGAGGCCACTGTTGAAGGCTTGAGAGCCGATTTAAACAGCGCTCGGGCAAATATTGAGGTGGCTAAACTGGAAGCCGAGCGACAGCGGGAGCGCTTGGAGGATCACACGATACGCGCGCCCTTTGCGGGAATCGTTACACAAAAAAATGCTCAGCCCGGAGAAATTGTCGCACCCAGCTCCGCCGGAGGCGGTTTCACCCGCACCGGTATCTGTACCATTGTGGATATGAACTCCCTGGAAATTGAAGTGGATGTCAACGAGGCATTTATCGGCCGGGTCTCCACGGGTCAAAGGGTAAACGCGAATCTTGACGCCTACCCGGAGTGGGATATTCCCGCCACGGTGGTGGCAATTATTCCAACCGCCGATCGCGCCAAAGCTACGGTGCGTGTGCGTATCGGTATCGATCAAAAAGACGCCCGTATCCTACCGGATATGGGGGTGAAGGTCGGCTTCCTGGCCGGGGAGGAAGTCGCTCTTTAACGGCACAGACTACGGCTCTAATTATTCATTAAAAAAGGAAATTACAGATGTCTGAAGATGTGTTGTTTCAGTTAAAAAATGTCGGCAAGAGTTTTATCAAAGGTAAAGAGAAAATCTCTATTTTTGACGATCTCAATATGAGTATTGAGCGAGGAGATTTTGTCGCCATTATGGGGCCTTCCGGCTCCGGAAAAACCACTCTGTTAAATATGCTCGGCGGTGTCGATCAACCCACCAGCGGGGAAATTTGGTTTGATGGTACCCGCATAGACTCCCTCAATGAGAGCGCCCTAACCCGTTGGCGCGCGCAGAATATTGGTTTTATTTTCCAGTTCTACAACCTGATGCCGATGCTCAATGCCCAACGCAATGTAGAACTGCCGCTACTGTTAACCAAGCTCTCCAAGGCACAGCGACGCAAAAATGTCGAAACCGCCCTCGCTTTGGTGGGCTTGAGCGATCGCGCCAAACATATGTCCAGTGAAATGTCCGGCGGCCAGCAACAGCGGGTGGCCATCGCCCGCGCAATTGTTTCCGATCCTAAACTCATTCTGTGTGACGAGCCCACCGGTGATCTCGACCGCGCTACCGCCGATGAAATCCTGGAGATGCTGCAACTACTCAACCGCGATCACGGCAAGACCATCGTCATGGTTACCCACGACCCGGCCGCAGCCAAATACGCAAAACGCATCCTGCATCTCGACAAGGGACAATTTGTGCAGAGGGAAATAGTGGCATGAACGATCTCTATTTAATTTATAAAAACATGACGAGGAAACCTCTGCGGTTATTTCTCACCTGCTTTGCAATTTTTATCGCTTTTTTAATTTTTGGCGCAGTGACCAGTTTGAAATCTGCACTCAATTCCAGTGTGGAGTTATCCGCTGATAATCGCCTGGTAGTTTTTAACCGGATTAATTTCACCCAATCTCTACCCATCTCTTATTTCCAAAAAGTCGCTGCGGTCGAGGGAGTAAAAGATGTCACCCACCTGAACTGGTTTGGCGGTTATTATCAGGAACAAAGTAGGCAAATTGTCTCGCTGGCAGTGGACCCCGAATCCTATTTACGCGTTTACGAAGAAATAGTGATTCCGGATGAGCAAAAACAGGCTTGGTTTAACAATCGTCAGGGCGCACTGATAGGTGAGAAACTCGCGCAAATATATGGCTGGAAAATTGGTGACCGGATTCCTATCTCCTCAAATATATTCACCCATAAAGATGGTGGCTATACCTGGGAGTTTGTAGTCTCAGGAATTTTTAAAGGGGATACCGAGCAGTACGATACTCGCCAAATGTTATTCCATTATAAATACTTCATGGAAACTCAGACATTTGGCAATGACTGGATAGGATGGATGGCACTCACTACTGACGATCCCTCTCTCAATGAGAAAGTAGCCAAAACCATTGATGACAGTTTTGCCAATTCGCAAAGTGAAACCGATACCAGTACGGAAAAATCCTTTAACAAAGCTTTTATCGAGCAAATTGGAAATATCGGTTTGATTATTTTCTCGGTGGTTTTCACCGCGTTTTTCACCATTCTGATTGTGGTTGGCAATACCATGGCCTTGGCGATTCGCGAGCGTACCGGCGAGATTGCTGTACTCAAAACCCTGGGCTTTTCCAGCGCACGCATTTTTCGCATGGTGCTATCAGAATCCCTGTTGATCGCATTTATCGGCGGTCTCTCTGGACTCGCTGCGGCCTGGCTGTTAGTTGAAGGAATAAAAACCTTTCTCGCCCGTTTCCTGCCCAACTTGATTCTCGATGGCGATATCGCTTTGCAAGCGCTGTTTTTTATGCTGCTGCTGGGAATTATTACCGGCTTGCTACCGGCTTTTAACGCGCTGCGACTGAATATTGTCTCGGCATTTAATCGTCAGCCCTAAATACATCAGATCGAGTTCCTCACAACTGTAGGTGCCCGATTGATCAAGCCCAACCGGAGGAAAGCCAATGGGCTCTCTAATTGCACAAATTATTTCAGTGACCCTGATGAACCTGGGCAGCCTGCGCCGGCGCCTGTGGATGTCACTGGCGATGGTACTGGCCTCGGCGGTGGTGGTGGCAATACTGCTGGCATTTCTCGCCATGGCCAAAGGCTTCGAAGAAACTATGCGCGGCGCCGGTTCCAACCAAATCGCCATCCTGATGCGCGAGGGTTCCTCCACCGAGCTCAACTCGGTGATCCTGCAGGATCAGGTCAACCTGGTTAGCGAATCTGCAGGAGTCGCCCGGGACGCCAACGGCCCACAGGTTTCACCGGAACTCTATGTCATTGTGGATGGTATCAAAAAGTCCAGTGGTACCGAGGCCAATATCCCCCTGCGCGGACTCAACCAAACCGGTATGGCCATGCGCACCAACATGCACTTAACCGAAGGCCGTATGTTTGTTCCTGGAACCAATGAAATGATTGTCGGCGAGGGTGTCCTGCGGGAATTCAGCGGTTTCGAGATTGGCAAGGAAGTGCGCTTTGGTAAAAACCTGTGGACAGTTGTCGGAGTTTTTTCCACAGGGGGTAATATTTTTGAAAGTGAGCTGTGGGCAGATATCAAAACAATCCAGAGCCATTACAACCGCGGCAGCAGTTATCAATCCATTCGCTTGCAACTGGACAATGATGACGGCCTGGCATCGGTCAAGGAAACCATTGCGCGGGAACCGCGCCTTAATCTCGAAGCGCAGACCGAGCGAGAATACTTCGCCAGTCAGGGTAAACAACTGCAGTACATCGCCACCTTTGGCTGGATTATCAGTGCGGTGATGGCCCTCGGTGCCCTGGCTGGAGCACTCAATACTATGTACACCTCAGTGGCGGACCGTGCCAAGGAAATTGCCACCCTGCGCGCCCTCGGCTTCAGTAATTTTTCCGCTTTCTGCGGCACGATTGCTGAAGCGATGGTACTGGCGGTGGCCGGTGGACTACTGGGGTCATTGGCCGCCTACTTGTTCTTCGACGGCCTAAATACCTCAACCCTGGGCGGCAGTTTTACCCAGGTGGTGTTCAGTTTTGAGATGTCCCCAGACCTGTTCGTGCAGGGCGCCGTGTTGGCGCTGGTAATCGGCTTTGTCAGTGGTTTTTTCCCCGCCTGGCGCGCCGCGCGTATGCCGGTAATTGTGGCATTTCGCCACGCGACGTAAATTTTACCTAGATGCCGATAGACATAGGGGCCGCTCAGGCCCCTATGTTTGTTTGCGGTAAATTTTACTCTTGCCTTCCGGCTGTCTGCGAAAGCGCTTGTATTCCCACTGATACTGCTCCGGCGCCTGGGCGATGCAGGCCTCCACACCGCGGTTCATTGCCGCCAGGGATACTTTTTGCTCTTCGCTGTAAATCGCTTTTTCTGCGGGGACAAAAACCAGCTCAAAACCGCCTTCTACACGCTTGCCAAACCCAAAAACCACATGGCACTTGGTGCGCTGTATCAGATTGTGCACCAGGGTCATCGTCAGGGCCGGGCGCCCAAAAAACGGGGCAAAGTCACCGCCCATATCCGGTTCCTGGTCGGGAAGAATCAGGGCTAAATCTCCCGCTTTCAATGATTTAAGCAGCGCGCGTACACCGTGCACATTGGTGGGCACCATCTTGCCGCCGGTTACTTCGCGCCCGCTGCGAATCACCGGGTCCAGGGCTTCTATTTTAGGAGGCTGGTAAAGTACAGCACAGGGGGACAAGGTACCTACATACAGGCCGAATATTTCCCAGTTGCCAGTATGTGGCATTAACACAATGGTGCCGCGCCCATCGGTCTCACCGGCGTTGAGTAACTGCTGATTGCGCACACGAACAATGGCATTTTCATTTTTTGCCCAGGGCGTATTCCACAGTGACGCCATCTCAAAACCCGCCATGGCCGTGTTGATCACACTCTCCCTCGCCAGCTTTTCACGCTGTTTGGGGTCCATTGCCGGATAGCAGAGTTTGAGATTAATGCGGCTCAGGCGCAGGCCTTCGGAACGAGTCCATACAGCCATTTTGCCAGCAAACCAACCTAATCGCCGCGACCAGTGCAACGGCAATTTGCCGATGATTTTCAGTGCCCCTACAGCAAGGCGCCCCTTAATATCCACTCACTACTTCCTATACAAAAACCACTTTAAAGTGGTCGTGTTGCCCAAGTATGGCCATTGAAACCTCTTGACGCGGCTATAGCGCTTTAAGCGCAGCAGTCGCTGCCGCTATAATTGCGTCCCTTTGCCCACAGCAGATACTGATCCGGAGATAGCGGTGTCCAAGCAATACGATCTCAGTACCTTCCAGGGACTTATTTTTGCCCTACAGGATTATTGGGCGCGCCAAGGGTGCGTCATTCTACAGCCTCTGGATATGGAAGTGGGCGCCGGCACCTTTCATCCGGCCACTTTCCTGCGCGCCATAGGCCCGGAAAACTGGAACGCGGCTTATGTACAGCCCTGCCGCCGCCCCACCGATGGCCGCTACGGCGAGAACCCCAACCGCCTTCAGCACTACTACCAATACCAGGTAGTGATGAAGCCATCCCCGGACAATATCCAGGAATTGTACCTCGATAGCCTACGCGCCATGGGCGTAGACCCGGCTATCCACGATATCCGCTTTGTGGAAGATAACTGGGAATCCCCAACCCTGGGCGCCTGGGGCCTCGGCTGGGAAGTTTGGCTGAACGGTATGGAAGTCACCCAGTTTACCTACTTCCAGCAGGTGGGCGGCCTCGAGTGCTACCCGGTTACCGGCGAAATCACCTACGGTCTCGAGCGTATCGCCATGTACTTGCAGGGGGTCGAGTCTATCTACGATTTAGTGTGGACCCGCAACCCGGACGGCAGTCCCGTCACTTACGGCGACGTTTTCCATCAGAACGAAGTGGAAATGTCCCACTACAACTTTGAACACGCCGATGTGGAGTTCCTGTTCGCCACCTTCGATCACTGCGAGCGCGAGAGCACACGCCTGATTGAGCTGGGCCTGCCGCTGCCCGCTTACGAGCAAGTTATGAAGGCCTCCCACGCCTTCAATCTGCTGGATGCGCGCCACGCCATCTCAGTGACCGAGCGCCAGCGCTATATCCTGCGCGTACGCACCCTGGCCCGCGCCGTGGCACAGGCTTACTACGATGCGCGCCGCGCCTTAGGCTTCCCCATGGCAGATGAAGCACTGCGAGCAGATATTTTGGCGGAAGACATCGAGCAAGAGGAGAAGCAGTAATGGCTCAGGATTTTCTGGTAGAACTGGGCACCGAAGAGCTGCCACCCAAGGCGTTACACAAATTGATGAGCGCTTTCGCCGATGGTATTACCCAAGGCCTCAAAGGCGCCGAGTTATCTTTTGGCGAAGTGAAAGCCTACGCAGCCCCCCGCCGCCTGGCTGTAGCGGTATTCGGTTTGGCAGATAAGCAGCAAGACAAACAAATTGAAAAGCTGGGCCCGGCCGTCAAAGCCGCCTTCGATAAAGAAGGCAAGCCCAGCAAGGCCGCAGAGGGTTTCGCCCGCAGCAACGGCGTAACCGTTGAAGAGCTGGGACGCAAATTGACCGACAAAGGCGAGCGCCTGGCCTTTATCAGTGAACAGAAAGGCGCTGAAACTGAATCCCTGTTGGCTGGTATTGTCGAAAAGGCACTGGCTCAGCTTCCTATTCCCAAGCGCATGCGCTGGGGTGCGCGCCGCGAAGAGTTTGTGCGCCCGGTGCACTGGCTCGTCATGCTGTTTGGCAACAAGGTCGTAGATGGTGAAGTACTCGGCTTGAAAGCCGGAAAAACCAGCCGTGGTCATCGCTTCCACTGCAATCGGGAACTGGAGATCCACTCCGCCCACGACTATGCACAAGTTCTGCGCGAACCCGGCTACGTCATGGCAGATTTCGCCGAGCGCCGCGAAGCCATTCGCGCTCAAGTTATTGCCGAAGCCAATAACGTCAATGGTGAAGCGGTCATCGACGACGACCTGCTCGACGAAGTCACTGCGCTGGTGGAGTGGCCTGTCGCCCTTACCGGCCGCTTCGAAGAGCGCTTCCTGGAAGTGCCCGCTGAAGCCCTGATCTCCTCCATGAAGGAGCACCAGAAGTATTTCCACGTAGTCGATGAAGATGGCCAATTGCTGCCGTTCTTTATCACTGTGTCCAATATCGAGAGCCAGGATGCCGCCCAGGTTATCCACGGCAATGAGCGCGTAATCCGGCCGCGCCTGGCGGATGCTGCCTTCTTCTTTGAGACCGACAAGAAGACCAGCCTGGAATCACGCCGTGAGAAACTGCGCCAAATCGTATTCCAGCAGCACTTAGGTAGCGTCTACGACAAGACTGAACGGGTAGCTGCCCTAGCCCGCACCATCGCTGAGAAAACCGGAAGCAACGGCGACTGGGCCGAGCGCGCCGGCCGCCTGTGTAAATCGGACCTGGTTACCGAGATGGTGTTCGAGTTTGCCGATATGCAGGGCATCGCCGGCTACTACTACGCCGAAAACGACGGCGAGCCGTTGGATGTGGCCAAGGCCATGTACGAGCAGTATATGCCCAAGTTTGCCGGTGACGAGCTGCCCGCCAGCGACACCGGTACTGTAATTGCCCTGGCAGATCGCCTGGATACTTTGGTCGGCATCTTCGGCATAGGCCAACCCCCCAGCGGCTCCCGCGACCCCTTCGCCCTGCGCCGCGCCAGCCTGGGCATCATCCGCATCCTCGTTGAAAAGCGCCTCGATCTGGACCTGCGAAAATTGCTGGAATTGGCCCGCGACAACTACCCGCGCACCGCCCTGGGTGAATACGACAAGGTGGTAGAGCAGACCCTGCAATACGTACTGGAGCGCTTCCGCGCCCGCTACGAGGATCAGGGCATTGCCGCAGAGGTATTTATGTCGGTTGCCGCGCGCAAGCTGTCGCGCCCGCTGGATATCGACAACCGTGTGCACGCGGTTAACGCCTTCAGCCAACTACCGGAGTCCGGCGCCCTGGCAGCAGCGAACAAACGCGTTTCCAATATCCTCGCCAAGCTGGATGGCACAGTGCCCAGCAGTGTCGATGAAGCACTATTGCAGGAGGAAGCGGAGAAAGCCCTGTTCGCCGCTGTACAGGTTGCCCGCACAGAAGTTGAACCGCTGTATAGCGATGCGCTTTTCGCCGAAGGGCTCGCCGGCCTGGCGGGCCTGCGTGAAACCGTGGACAACTTCTTCGACCATGTGATGGTAATGAGTGACGACGAGCAACTGCGCAACAACCGCCTGGCCCTACTGGCCCAGCTGCGTGCACTGTTCCTCGAAGTTGCCGACATCTCCCTGTTGGTTCCAGCCAAGTAATAGCGACTTGAAGCGGGGCTCTGCGCCCCGCCTCAACGAAACAGGCGAATCGACATGGCAATAATTCTTCTTGGCCGCGATGGGGTCATTAATCAAAACCGCAACCAGTTCGTAAAATCCGCAAACGAATGGCAGCCCCTGCCCGGCAGTATTGAAGCACTGGCTGCGCTCAGTCAGGCTGGCCACCAACTGGTGATTGCCACCAACCAGAGCGGCCTGGCCCTGGGCCAGTTTGACTTGGATGACTTGGAGGCGATACACGCCAAGATGCGTTCCCAGGTAGAGGATGCAGGCGGTGAAATTGCCGCGATTTTCTACTGCCCCCATGGGCCCGAAGACAACTGCCGTTGCCGCAAGCCCCAGGCGGGCCTGCTGGATGCCATCGAAGCGGAATTCGACACCAGCTTGCATGGCTGCTATCTGCTCGGTGATAAACTGGCCGATTTACAGCTGGCCTTGGTCAAGGGGTGTAAGCCGGTACTACTAAAAACCGGTGCAGGCGCAGAAACCCTGCAACAGCTAGTAGAGAGCCCCGATCCGCGTCTGGCGGAAACCGCTGTGTTTGCCGACTTAGCCAGTTTCAGCCTGTTTCTAGTGGGCCCCTGAGCCCACTGATCTCTCTTTTACAGCCCTCCAAATTTAATGAGCTTTTCCAATCTCGCGGAAAAGCGTCATCAGAAACCCTCTCCACTACTGCGCCACCTCGCATTTGTGACTTACGTTTTTTTCTTTCTCGCCAGTTAGCAAAAATAGTACAAAACAATGACTATGACGCCAGTTTATTGAGTCCTGCGACACATTACTTTAAAAGCGAGTCACAGGTCGGGTGGCTTTATCCCAGTGAAAGCGCGCTCTGCCAGACCAAGGATGGCTTGTTGGGTGTCAGTGACATTGGATAAACAGCGCACTTTCTCTCCCACCTCTACCCGCCTGTTAAAATAAAAAATGGGACAACTCAATGAAAAGAAAAATAATTTCCTCGCTTATTGCGGGCCTGCTGTGCTCTGGCAGTAGTTTCGCAGCCTCAGTAGCAGACACACTCACCCCCGAAATCCAAAAGAATAAAAAGGTCTATATCGTACAGCTCGATGGCGAGCCACTCTCCACCTACAGCGGCACAGTCGCGGGCCTCTCCAGCGCTAAGTCCAATGTACGTCGCAAGGCTGACCCGCGCAGTAGTAGCTATCGCCACTACTCCGATTTTCTCAAAACACGTCGTCAACAGGTGCTTTCCGCGGTGCCCGGCGCACGCAAAGTGCATGAATACAAGGCGGCCTTTAACGGCTTTGCCGCAGTTATGAGTGAAAAAGATGCCGAAGCACTGCGTAGCCATAAAGATGTGAAAGGCGTCTGGGAAGATCGCCTGCTGAAAATGCATACCGATTCCACTGCAGACTTCCTCGGCCTGACAAATACACCCAGTCCCTGGCTCTGGGGAATCACCGGTGAGGATGTGGTCGTGGGTGTAATCGACTCGGGTATTCATCCAGAACACCCGAGCCTGATGGATGTTCCAACGCCACGGCAGGGTAATCGTGGCGTCAATATTTCCTATGGTCCAGTGCCTGAATCCTTTTTCGGTGAGGGCTGTGAGTTTGGTAACACAGACTTTAACCCCGGTGACGCCGCCTTTACCTGCAATAACAAACTGATCAAGGCCAAGTCTTTTTCAGACGCCTTCCTCTCCAACAAGACTCTGGCGGATTACGAGTTTCTCTCTGCACGGGATGCGGACGGACACGGCACCCACACCGCCACCACTGCCGCAGGGAACTACGGTGTAGTGACCCCAGATGGGAAAACCCTGACCGGTATGGCGCCGCGTGCCCGTATCGCGGCCTATAAGGTGTGCTGGGATGCCCCAGACCCGGACGATAGCGGCTGCTCCTCGGCAGACTCCATGGCTGCTATTGACGAAGCCGTGGCCGACGGTGTGGATGTCATCAACTTCTCAGTGGGTGGCTCCAGTACCGTTTTTACCGGTGCTGATGAGATCGCCTTCCTGTTTGCCGCCGATGCGGGCGTTTTTGTTGCCACTTCTGCCGGCAATGATGGCCCAGGCCCACAAACAATGGGCACGCCTTCCGGTGTCCCCTGGATTACCGCAGTGGCGGCTGCCGAAGACGACCAGAGCTTTGGCACGGCCCTGCAGGTGGATGCCCCTGAAGCGGTTGTGGGCACCTACGATGCCCGTGAAGGCAACGGCCCGATCACTATGGAAGATGCAGGTCTACTATCGGCACCTGTTGTTGTGGGTGCCCCTCTGGAGGCCTGCTCCGCACTCACCAACTCCGAGGCCATTGAAGGCAAAATCGCGCTGGTGAAGCGTGGGGGATGCTCCTTCAGTACTAAATACAACAATGCTGCAGACGCCGGCGCAGTGGCCATTGTTGTCTATAACGACGGCAGTGCTGTAGACCGTATGGATCCGATCGTTATGTCGGCACCGGATACTACGATCCCCGGTGTGATGATTCGCCATGCGGATGGCGCCATGCTGGTTGAGAATTCGGGGGTCACGGGCACCCTGGATCCAGAGCTGAAGATTTCCCGCGAAGACCGCATCGCCAGCTTTTCTTCCCGCGGCCACAACGTAGGTGCGACGGATATTATCAAGCCGGATGTGGCAGCACCGGGCGTAGGCATTCTCGCCGGTACTTCACCGGTGCTGAGTGGCGGCAACCTATTCGCCGCCAAAAATGGCACCTCCATGGCCAGCCCCCATGTCGCCGGTATTATGGCCCTGTTAAAACAGGCTCATCCGGACTGGAGCCCGGCCATGGCCAAATCCGCACTGATGAGTACAGCGCGCACCGACCTGCAAAAGTCCTTCGGACCCAAAGCCGCTGATCCCTTCGATATTGGTGCAGGCGCTATAGTGCCCGCCGCGGCTTTCGACCCCGGTCTAGTCTACGATGCCGGTTTCAACGACTATCTAGCCTTTCTCTGTGGCGCAGAAAATCAGCCGCAGATTATCGAGGCCAGCACCTGCGAGGGACTGGTTTCCGCTGGTTATTCCTTGGATTCCAGTGATCTCAACCTGCCATCAATCGGCATCGGCGAATTGGTTGGCACGCAAACTATCAAGCGCCGTGTCACCAGCGTCGGCCGCGGCCAGAGATGGTATTGGGCTTCTGTAGAGGCACCCGCAGGTGTCGAGGTCAGTGTTAACCCTAGGACTCTACGCCTTAGAGAAGGAGATAGCGCCGAGTTTGAAGTTACCTTTACGGTTACCGAAGAAGCGGCCATGAACGAGTGGGTATTTGGCGAATTAAGCTGGAAATCCGTTGGTTTACGCCAGGAAGTACGCAGTCCTATCGCTGTACGCCCGGTTCCACTATCCACAACTCAGAAGATCAGTGCCGATGGCAGTGATGGTGCAGTAAACCTGCCCGTGCAGTTTGGTTATAACGGCAACTATCAAGTGGATATCAACGGCTTGGCGGAAGGCGTACCTTTCCCTGGTAGCGTTGAGGATGGAGAAAACCAGCTGATTTTCTTCGATATTCCGGAGGGTACAAAGCTTGCCCGCGTAGCCTTATTTGATGCGGATGTGGGCGATGGTAGTGGCAGCGACGACTTGGATTTACAAGTCTACGGCCCCGGCCCCGACTTCCCAGAGGTGGGCACCAGCGGTTCACCGACTTCCGCTGAATCTGTCGATTTAGTCAATCCCTCCTCAGGTCAGTATGCGGTATTCGTAGTGGACTACGCCTCTGCTGAGGGCCCTACGCCATTTACCCTATTTAACTTTAACCTGAGTGGAGACAACGGCAATACCCAGCTCACAGCTCCGCCGCAGGCACAAATAAATAGTAGTGGCACTATCAATCTGGAGTGGCTGGATCTCTCCCCTGGTACCCGAGCCTTGGGAATTCTCAGCCACGGTAACGGTGAGACCGTATTTGCCGAAACCGAAGTTATGGTGAATACCCAGTAAGGAATATCACCCTCCGCTAAATAGCGGAGGGTGTTTTTAGCCGATGGTCGGCCAGGACAAATAGTATAAATGGCTTTTTCTCAGTGTTTTTTCTTACTCGATAACCAAAAAAACGTAAATATCCTCTGATTAGTTTTTCTATTTCTACTCACTATTTATCTTTTTCTTAGCATTTACATCTAAGTAACCTTCCCAACCTAAAGGAACCTTCCTCTCCGCAATCGTCAACTCCAGCAAACGCCCAAATATATCCTCAGCATTATCACTGTTACTCATCAGTAAAACACCCGTGCCAGCCTTAGGATAAATCAGAGAGTAATGCTGAAAACCTTCGCCATGGCCCTCTTTAAACGCTGCCCAACCATGCTCAGTATGGAAAAGTCCCCAACCCAATCCATAGCTCAACTGAATAGAATCGTATGCATCAGTAAACCTATGAACTCCAGGGCCAAATTGAGTTTCGCTTTTAATTCTTACTTGGGGGTGAAATATTTCTCGATAGGCATTACTACTTAAATTCTTTCTATGTAAAATTCCCTGCAGGAATCTTATGTAATCTGTGGGATTTGTCTCTAGGGTACTGGGTGCTCTGGGCGAATTATCCTTGTCCCGAGGATAGGTGCTCCCATCTGAACGATGACCCAAAGCATATTTATTTTCGAAGGACGCTTGCCATGTATAACTGGAATGAGTCATACCATAGGGGCCGAATACAATTTCTCGTGCCAATTTCTCCAAAGGTTTTCCGGTAATTTTTTCCAGCACAAACTGTAGCAGTACCATTCCTTCACCCGAATAGCTATAACGCTCTCCTGGATCAAAATGTAATTTCAGTTTGTTATCTGGCTCAATCCACCTCCAGTTTGGCAATCCAGTGGTGTGTGACAGGCACATTCGCGCTGTGATTTTTTTATAACGAGGATCATTGCGGAGATGGGTAAAATTTTGATGCCAGTGTTTACCAGAATTTTTCCAAATTGGTTCTTCTAGGTAGGATTGCAGAGGCCTATCCAAATCAATTATCCCCTGTTCAACCAGCGCCATGACCAATACTGAAAAAACAGCTTTACTCAATGAGGCTCCATAGATTTCAGTGTCTATATCTAACTTTTCTTTTTCTGGAAAATTGGCAAAACCAAGTGCTTCAGAAAATACCACCTCATGTCGGTTAAATATAGCGACAACCAGACCGGGAATTTTATTTTCTTTTCTCAGGTTTTCAATTTTCTCAATTAATTTATCCTGAGAAATAGTACTACCGTCCAGGCGCTCTATATCACCTTGTCGATCTCCTTTTTGAGCGAGGGCCGGAAGTGTGATGACCACACAAAAAATTATAAAAATTTTACGCATCTAATTACCTATTTTTAAACGAAAAGAATCTTTCTTATTCCGTAAAATATTAGATGCGCAAAAAGTATGACCTAGATGCAGTAAACCTCGAGAAGAGTTAAAAATTTATTTGACTATTTTTAAATGGAATTTAAATACTGGCGATTTTCTTTATTTAAAATATTAGTATTAGTGAAATCGCCGACGAAACTCACTGGGAAGTATGCCTTTATGTCTTCGAAACGTGCGTCTCAATTGCTCCTGGGATTGAAAGCCACAGAGGCAGGCTATTTTTTCCTGCGACAGGTTTTGTTCAGACAATAACTGGCAGGCTTTTTCCACACGGATATTTTCGACAAAGCGCGCTGGGGTCACTCCCAGCTCCTTGAGAAAGCAGCGGGAAAAATTACGGGGACTCATAGCAGATTCCTGTGCCAATTTTTCTACTGTGAGAGACTGATTCAAATTTTGGTAAATCCACTCCACAAGTCTGGCAAAGCGATCACTCTGTTGCTGATTCATCAAGTGGCTGCTGTATTGCCGCTGGCCGCCATCTCGCTTAAGATAGAGGACCATTAGTTTGGCGATTGCCAGTGCCAAACTACGCCCGTGATCTTCCTCGACTAACGCCAGAGCGAGATCAATACCCGCGGTAATACCGGCCGAGGTATAAATATGATCATCACATACATAAATCGCATCAGGGTCTACTTCAATATCGGCAAACTGCCGTAGCTCATCCACATTTGCCCAATGGGTAGTTGCTTTATGACCAGCCAGCACCCCAGCCTTAGCCAAAATCAAAGCACCATTACAAATTGAGCCCATCCGTTTAACCACCTGTTTTTGTTCACACAGCCAGTCGAGAATATCTGTTTGGGAATAGAGGGCTTTATAACTTCCAGGCGGCCCACCACTCATCAACAGGGTGTGGATATCTTTCACCTCACGATATCCACAATCCGCATACAGCTTTACACCCGTGCCCATCTGTACCAGCCCGGATTCTTCAGCCAATAACTGGATTTTGTAAAAGTCAGAAGGGTAACGCCCCTCCTCACGGAGGAGATGATTGGCCAGAGCAAAAACCTCCAGTGGCCCAGTCACATCCAAGCTGGAAGCGCCCGGATAGATAAACATGGCAATTTGAATAGACTGGTCCTGAGTCAATTTCATTGATAGAGTTTTCCACAACGCCAACAAGGCACAATTTTATCTTGGCGGTAAATTCTGCCGATTAATTCGCACTTTACCAACCATTTCTGCTAAATACCCATCCTCCTGCAGAGGTTGTGACTACATTTATTGTCGAGAATACATTATGTTTGTAAGTGCTCACATCTTTAGTGAGCTACTCTGCTTACTTAATATCTGAATTCCTCTGGGTTATCCACAAGATGACCCAGTAGCTAGTTATTCACACTTTTACTCGTACTTTGCTCTTTGATCACTGCACATCGATCCTGTTTATCCACAAAGACTCGAAATCCTTGACCTATCCCCCGAGCCAAGCACAATTGCCTCCGCGAATCACCCCAGCTTACGGAGACCCCAATTGGCGGAATTAATATTGAATCGCGGCGCAGAGCGCCGTTTAAAGCGCGGCCACCTGTGGATATACAGTAATGAGGTGGACACCAAGCGCTCCCCGCTGAAAGGCTTGGAAGCGGGGAGCCAGTGCCAGGTTCTGGATAGTCAGGGTAAACTTCTGGGCACAGCCTGGGTCAACCCCAGTCAATTAATCTGCGCCCGCCTATTGAGCCACAAGAACAATTTTTCCGAAGACGACATTGGTGAGCGCTTGCAAACCGCATTGCTACAGCGGCAACGCTACTTCGACCACCCCAGCTACCGTATGGTTTACGGAGATTCCGATGCCCTACCGGGGCTGGTCGTTGATCGCTTTAACGATCATCTAGTCGTACAAGTCAGCAACTGGGGCATGGATCGCTACCAACAGGTGGTTGTGGATAAGTTAATCGAGCTGACTCAATCTACAGGAATTTTACTGCGCAATGATCACCAGGGCCGTGCAGTTGAGGATATGCCCCTCATTAACCAGATTGCTTACGGAGAAGTGCCAGAACTAGTGCCCTTTGAGGAAAATGGCGTTCCGCTTTTGGCGCCAGTTCACCAGGGGCAAAAAACCGGTTGGTTCTACGATCACCGCGAAAACCGCCGCCTCTTGAATCGCTGGGTCCGGGGAAAACGCGTGTTGGACCTTTTCTCCTATGCGGGCGGCTGGGGAATCCAGGCTCTGGCCAACGGCGCCAGTCACGCGGTTTGTGTAGATGCCTCGCAGCAGGCCCTGGACTGGTGTCAATTGAATGCACAGCACAACGGTTTTGCCGACAGACTGGATACCGTGCAAGGTAAGGCGCTAGAAGTTCTGAAGGCCATGGTGGCCGAGGGCGAGAAGTTTGATGTCATAGTGCTCGACCCTCCCGCGTTTATTAAAAGACGCAAAGATCACAAGGCCGGCCTTGCCGCTTACCGCCACATAAACGAACTGGCTATGCGTTTATTGTCGAAGGGTGGCTTGTTAGTAAGTGCTTCCTGTTCTATGCATCTTCAATCGGAGGAACTGCTCGATTGTGTACGCGGTGCGGCGCACCGATTGGGCCGTAGAGCTTCAATACTCGCCAGCGGTGGCCAGGGCGCAGACCATCCAATACATCCGGCAATTCCTGAGACCAACTACCTTAAGGCTCACTTTGCCCACCTGGGCGGCAGCCGCTGGTAGCGTGCATCTATTCGCTATAAAAGAAACCCCGGCGAAAGCCGGGGTTTCTAATTGAGTGCTCTGCCACTCTGTGGGATTAGAAAACGTATTTCATACCCAGTGTGGCGGTGCGCGGCCGGTTGGCGCGAGCACCATCGGGACTACGGCTGATTATCACCTGCTCATCAAACAGGTTATCCACTTTCAGGTAGCCGGTCAGGTCTGTGCTTAAATCGTAGTGCGCAGCGGCATCCACAACCCACAGAGACTCTGTGTAATCGAATTTATCGGTATTCCCCCGGTTACAACCGGTATTCACACACATCTCGTCCTGGTAAGCCGCGGTCAGGTTTAAACGCCAGGCTGCACCGCTGTCGAGGCCGGCGGATACGGCAAAAACATTTTCCGGCAGATATTCGAGATTATCGCCGGCAAGCAGGTCATTGCCATCACTATCTTCACTGATTTCTGCATCAGTAAAGGTATAGGTTGCCCGCACCGGTAGTATCCAACCATTTGTGAGCACCCACTCACTTCCAAAGGTGGCTTCCAGCCCTTTGATTTCTGCTTCACCCAACTGGTAGGTACCACTCTCGGCACCATTGGGGCATTTCACCGCCACCGAGCAGTTTTGCACAGCATTTTCATAGTCACTGTAGAAGGCGATCAATTCGGCGTTCAGGCTGCCGTTATCGAAGCGAGCACCCCATTCATAGTTTGTGGATAACTCCGGCCCCTGGCCATCGGCTGCACCTGCGCCTGGAGGGGCGAAGCCACGGTGCACACCTGCCAGCAGGCTCCACTGTTCGCTTGCCTGGTAAACAAGTCCCAAACCTGGCAGCCATTCATCCACCTGATTGGTGCGGTAACTGCCCTTCTCGGACCGCTCGGCGTCGTTATAACGCTGCTGCTCTGTCTCTATATCTTCGTAGCGAAGAACAGCAGTGAGAGTCAGCTTATCGTTCAGCTGGATATCGTCGTAGATAAAGAACGAAGTTGCATCGGCTTCTTCGATTCGGTTATTGCTGCTTTCTTTAACGATATCGGGAATATCTGTGCTCAGATACACCAATTTGCCATCAACCTGCTCATAATTTTCCACAGGCTGGAATCTATCCACTTCGTCCTGATGCTGGCGTACTCCAAAGGTCAACTCATGACTAACGGAAGCGGTGTTAAAGTGCCAATCAGCACTAATCTGCAGGCCCTTGGCCTCGTACTCACGGTTGTTGTGCTTAACACCGAAGGTGTAATCCTCAGTGCCATCCAATACCGCCTGTGGGTCTAGAACTCCATCAACACTGCCGCCGGTATTAACAGCATCTATCAAGTCACCCTCGCTGACCTTAAACCAGTCGCGCTTAAACTTGTTGTAGTAAGCCTGGGTATGCAGGGTAAAACTGTCACTCAGTTCGATGCTGTGGTTCAGCTGGATAGTGCTGTGGCGATTCTGCATTTCATCCAGGGCGCTGATACCGTATCGACGGTTCGGATCTTTCTTAAAGTCGGCATCCGTTAGGCCCAGATAACTCATGCCAGACTCCTCTTCGGAGTACTGCAGCTTGATATCCAACTGCTGGCGGTAAGTCGCATCCGCATTGGATTGCAGGCGACCTTTCAGCAGATAGTCTTCTTTGGCGATATCTGCACTGCCAGATCGATCAATTTCGCGGAAACCGTCGGCATACTGTTGCTGGGTCTCCAGTAGCCAGCCGGTATTTTCTGTGCTGGTGCCATAGTGTGCGTGCACACGGGTCTCACCGTATTCACCGGCTTCCAGCTGCACCATCCCCTGGCTGGAAGTGGGAATGGGGGTACTCAACATATTTACCGCACCACCCACGGTGAATGGGCCGTATTGCAACGCAGCGGGGCCCTTCACTACTTCAATGGCATCCATGCGGCCGGCACTCGGGAAATAATACGCTTCCGGTGCCGAGTAGGGTGCTGGAGCCACCAGGACTCCATCTTCCATCAGGGAAATTTTGGCGGAGCGCCCACCCTGGGCACCGCGAATTCCAATATTCGGGCGCAGGCCGTAGCCATCCTCTTCAAGGATGTAGACCCCCGGAACCGAGCGCATCATACGGTTGATATCCACAAACTCGAATTTTGCCAGCTCTTCGGCATCAACCAGGTGCGCGGAGCCCGGCAGCTTGGAGACAGAATCGGAGTTACCAATAACGGATACGCTCTCTAAACGTTCCTCAGCGAGGCTGGGAGCTGCGGCAGCAACCGCCAGGGCAATAGCCATTGGCGACAGGAAAAATCTCTTCATGAACCCTCCAATGAATCTAAGTAATTTGTAATTGTTTTTGTTAATAAGAATGATTGTATTTTACCACTTAGAAGGGTGGGATATGACAGAACATTTTTTTGTTTTTTGGCGCCTTTACGAGGAAAAAACCTCTTTGTTTTTAGTTTCTATCCTAATAACTGGATGTTTCCTAGGATCTACTCTTTGAGCTGACTAGCATTGGGCCCATGTATCCACTTTGGGAATGCCCATGATACGAATGGCAGAACTCAAAGAGTTGGATAGGCTGGAACAGCTCTGGCTACACGCTGTAACAAATTCACACCCTTCGCTGCCCCGTCAGTTCTGGCTGCAGCGCCGTAGTGAATTTCGTAGAGACTGCCGCCGATCCAACCAATGCCTGGTCTTTACCGGACGCCACAGCGCCGTTGCAGAGGCTTTTATTACCCTGGTGGACAGGGATAACATCGCCCACCTCTGTGTTAGCCCACTGTTCACCGGCTGTGGTATTGGCGCCACCTTACTTCAGGCTGTCGCCGGGGGATGTAAACAACTCCAGGCTCAAGTATTTCGTGAAAACCTGCGCACGCGTTATTTCCTGCAAAAACATGGGTTTGTAGAAACACAGCGTGGATACAATGCCGAATATGGCCAGCATCAGATTTTTATGTCCTGTGGAGGTCTTAGCCCCTGAATTCATAACCTAAAATCCGAGGTTCAACCCATTACTTATAACCGAAGCTTATTGATTCACTCCTTTTTATTGTTTCTACGCGACAAGCTATCCGGGTAGCATGACTTCCATTCTAGTTTTCCAATGCGCTGATTTTTATGGGACACAACGCTTCCAGTAATGCCCTGCAGTCTTCGAGAGGCCGCTTCTTTCATCACAATGCCAACCTGGCAGTATTGAATCAGACTTTTGCTGAGGCTAAACCCAGCGAAATCATGCAATTCACCATGGAAAAGGCCCAGAACCCGGTAGTCTTTACTAACTTCCGCCCCCTTGCTGTGGCCTTTCTGCATCTTGTGAGCAGAGCCAAGCCGGATATTCCGGTGATCTGGGTGGATCACGGTTACAACACTCCTGAGACCTATCGCCATATTGAAAATGTGGTAAAACAGCTGGGCCTCAATCTGCGTACCTACTCTCCAAAGATGTCCGCGGCCCACTACAACGCTGTATACGGTGGTATTCCAGCCCTGGATACTCCCGAGCACGACTTCTTTTCGCGTACGGTCAAGCTCGAGCCGTTTAACCGCGCCATGCAGGAATTGAAACCGGATGTGTGGTTAAACGGCATTCGTCACGATCAGAATGCACACCGTAAAAACCTGGATGTTTTTACCCAGGGGAATCACGGCACCATTCGCGTAGCGCCAATGTTTCATTTGAAAGAGATTGATGTAGAAGAGTACGTTTACGAAAACGAACTGCCGGACAATGATGTGTATTTCGATCCGACCAAGGGTGAAGAACATCGCGAGTGCGGGTTATTACTGGAGAAATAAATTCATAGATCGGCGGGGGAATTTTTTCTCCGCCTTTTTTCTAAAAACTTTCTTTTTCCCTTAGTTTTTCTTCCGCGATCAAATAGTTCTTATTTATGCAGATCTAGTAATTCATAATTTTGGCTTTTGTCAGATTTCTCTGCAAAAAATATTTTTTTCTTTGCTTTTTTCCCATTCCCTTCTGCTTGCTGATAGCAGAAACAGAAGGGCTTATAAAACTATATTCTTAATATTCAGCCAACTAAGCAGCGGCCTCACCGGTAAGATGCCGGCCTTTTTCCAAATGATTTTTTAGGTCCTCCAACATTTTACCAAACTGTGTGCCCGTCATTTTTTTCACTACCGGGCTCAGTACGCCACCAATGGCACCCAGCTCCATGTTCGCAGTGAAGCTCACCCTTGTCCCATTTTCGGATAAAGCCTCTAATTTAAACTGCGATAAACTTTTCTTCACCGGAAATCCTGGCGGTGTGTTCTTGGTTTCTACAGACACATCCAGCTCATGCTTTTTATCATCAAATCTTGTGATGGTTTCATCGGCGACAAGACCATTGGGGCCTTTATTTGTCATTACACAGACACGCCCTTTTACACTGGCATTGCCAACCGGTGTACCCTCTTTGGCAAAGGAATGCGGTATCAGCGTCATCCATTGGTAAGCGGTATCAAAATCCACAGCAAGCACTTTCCAGACCTCCTCAATCGGGCGGTCTATGGCAACTTCTCTCTTAACTTGAACGATTTTCATTGGATTCTCCCAGGATGTTCGGTGCAATAAATATTGACGGGAGACAGATTAGCTGGACACTATTTGCAACGGAATATAACAAAATAGGACACTGTGTTGCATAAAGGATCCATTGAATGGACTGATATTCAGTTCTTTATTGCGGTTGCCAGGAGTCATAGTGCCCGCAGCGTTGCTGAAGACCTTGGAGTAAGCCACTCCACTGTATCCCGCCGTATTGACGCTCTTGAAGAGAGGCTTCAAGCCAGACTGTTTTACCGTAACTCCAAAGGTTATCAACTAACCGAAGATGGAGAAGCCATGCTCGGTTATGCCAAATCCGCAGAGCAGTACCTCGACGCGGCACAGAAGCACTTGCAGGGTGGTAGCCATCGGCTCTCTGGTGAAATACGCGTTACCATGCCTGATGTCGTGGCCTCCCATCTTGTGATTCCGCACCTCAATGAGTTCACCAACGCCTACCCACAGATAAACGTACAGCTCCTAGTTACCAGCCAGGTGCTCAGCCTCGAGAAACACGAGGCGGATGTGGCTTTGAGAATCCTGCCCAAAGATGCAGAGGTACCCGAAAGGTTTATTGCCCGTAAGCTTACCAACCTACCTAGCTGCTGTTACGGCTCGCCAGCCTATATTGCGGAATCACTACCAGAGCACGGCCGCTGGCTCGGCTGGAGCAGTGAGGATGGCAGGGTGAACTGGGCCCAAAACACCCCTTATCCGGATTTGCCCTATCAACATCAGATCAGCCATGGCCTGATACAGCTAGAAGCCGTCAGAAGTGGACTGGGCTTAGCCAGGCTTCCCTGCTTTCTCGCCGATGGGGTTAATGGTGTTATTCGCTTACCCGGCGCGGAGCCCTCCAGCCTGCACGATCTGTGGCTGGTCTCTACACCGGAACACCGCAATGTGCTGCGCTTTAAAGTCTTTCGAGAGTTTGTTGTGAGTCTATTCAGGCGCCTTGAGGATAAGTTGGAAGGCAAGCTGGCGGGGTGATTTCGATCGATATTTGCCTGGAGCGGTATAAAACCGCCCCAGGCAATCCATCTATTTTTAAGCGCAAGAGCGTCTGGAAGACTTAAACATCCAGGTTTTCCACTGCCAGGGCATTGGTCTCGATAAAGTCGCGACGTGGCTCTACCTGATCCCCCATCAGGGTGGTAAAGATCTGGTCAGCCGCAATGGCATCCTCCACAGTGACCTGCAGCATACGACGGCTCTCTGGGTCCATGGTGGTTTCCCAAAGCTGCTCCGGGTTCATCTCACCTAGCCCCTTATAGCGCTGGATACCGTAGCCTCTGCGGCTCTCGCCCATCAGCCAGTCCATCACTTCAGGGAAGCTGCCAACAGGGTGCTGCTTCTCGCCGCGTTGGATAAAGGCACCCTCTTCCAATAGACCCACCATTTTCTCACCCAGAGCGCAGATAGACGCATACTCGGCGGAATCAAAGAACTCGTGGTTAATCAGGTAGTCACTGCCGACACCGTGGGCCACGATATGGATATGGGGCAGGAATAGGCCGCGCTCGGTGTTCTCCTGAACCGTCACTTCGTGACGACGGGTTCCACCGCTCTCTTCGTCACCGAGTTTCTCCTGTAGCTTCTCACTCCAAGCCGCGACTTTCTCCTGGGACTGCAGGTCTTCCTGAGACAAGCTGGGCAGGTAGATCATGCTGCGCAGCACCTCTTCTGGATACAGGCGGGACAGACGATCAATAGTAGCCAGCACACTGCGATACTCGCCCACCAGGCTTTCCAGGGAAGCGCCAGATAGTCCAGGGGCATCCGGGTTCACAAATAATGTGGCGCCTTCCAGGGCGGCGTTGGTAAGGAACTGAGTCAGAGCACCCTCATCTTTTAGGTACTGCTCCTGCTTACCCTTGGAAATCTTATACAGTGGCGGCTGGGCGATGTAGATATGGCCCCGCTCGATCAGCTCCGGCATCTGACGGAAGAAGAAGGTGAGCAACAGGGTGCGGATATGGGCTCCATCCACATCGGCATCGGTCATGATGATGATGCTGTGGTAACGCAGCTTGTCCGGGTTGAACTCGCTCTTACCGATGCCACAGCCCAGTGCGGTGATCAAGGTGCCCACTTCGGCACTGGAAAGCATTTTGTCGAAGCGCGCTTTTTCCACATTGAGGATTTTGCCCTTAAGCGGCAGGATCGCCTGGGTACGACGATCGCGGCCCTGCTTAGCAGAACCACCGGCAGAGTCACCCTCCACCAGGTAGATTTCCGACAAGGCTGGGTCTTTCTGCTGGCAGTCTGCCAGTTTTCCGGGCAGACCAGCGATATCCAAGGCACCCTTACGGCGGGTCATCTCACGCGCCTTACGCGCCGCCTCACGGGCTTTCGCCGCATCGATCATCTTGGTAACGACGGACTTGGCTTCCTGGGGATTCTCCAACAGGTAGTCGTTGAAGTGGTGCCCCATCTCCTGCTCAACAGCGGGCTTCACCTCAGAGGAAACCAGCTTGTCTTTGGTCTGCGAGGAGAATTTCGGGTCCGGTACCTTCACAGAGATAATCGCGGTAAGGCCTTCACGGGCATCGTCACCGGTGGTGTTGACCTTATCTTTTTTGCCCAGGCCCTCGCGCTCAATATAGGTGTTCAAACCGCGAGTCAGTGCCGCGCGGAAGCCTGCCAGGTGGGTGCCACCATCGCGCTGGGGGATATTGTTGGTGTAGCAGAAAATGCTTTCCTGGAAACTGTCATTCCACTGTAGCGCCACTTCTACGGCGATGCCGTCATCGCGCTGGCTCTGGAAGTGCAACACCTTGTTGATGGGAGTTTTGTTTTGGTTAAGAAACTCCACGAAGGCACTCAAGCCACCTTCGTATTCGTAGACCTCCTCTTTGCCACTACGCTCGTCCTTCAAGACAATACGTACACCGGAATTGAGGAAGGACAGCTCGCGCAAGCGCTTGGCCAGTACATCGAAATGGAATTCGATATTGCTGAAGGTATCTGCAGAGGGCTTGAAGTGCACGGTGGTGCCGGTGGTATCGCTATCTCCCACCACCTCCAGTGGAGCCTGGGGCACACCGTGATGATAGGTTTGTTCATGGATCTTACCCCCACGGCGAATAGTCAGCTTCAACTCTTTTGACAGCGCATTTACTACTGACACACCCACGCCATGCAGACCACCGGATACCTTATAGGTATTGTCATCGAACTTACCACCGGCGTGCAGCACGGTCATAATTACTTCTGCAGCAGAAACCCCCTCTTCTGGGTGGATTTCTGTTGGAATACCACGGCCGTTATCTGAGACGGAAATCGATTCATCCGGATGGATGGTTACGCGAATCTCATCGCAATGGCCTGCTAGTGCTTCATCGATGGAGTTGTCGACCACCTCGAACACCATGTGGTGCAGGCCGGTGCCATCGTCGGTATCACCGATATACATTCCGGGGCGCTTGCGCACCGCATCCAGGCCTTTGAGTACCTTGATACTGCTCGAGTCATAGCTTTGCTGCTCTGACATTTATTCGCTCCATTCAACTTATTATGCAGCCGATGCATCGGCGCTGATATTCCCATGTTCCACGTGGAACACTTTTGGGCAATTCCAAGGGGCTTCCAATTGTCGCCAGGGGCGGCTTGTAGTGCCCTCATCTATTCCGGTTACCAGTACCTGGCTGGCACAACGACCAACCCACTGGGCAAAAACATGCTGATTGTGATCATCCAGCTCTGCTGGAAGGTCGTCCACAAGAAATACCGGTTTCTCTCGGTGACGGCAAACCAACTGCGCCATAGCCGTGCGTACGGCGCATACCAGCATCTTCTGCTGGCCACGGGATAAAACATTGTGTGCAGGCTCACCTGCAACGGTAAAACGGAGATCTGCTCTGTGAGGCCCAGTGCGGGTATGTCCCTGACTGAGATCACTATCCCGAGACTCTCTAAGCGCCTCGGCCAGTTCAACCTCTTTTCGCCAACCGCGTCGATAACTCATATCCACCCGATTTAGCAGGCTGGGAGGTAACTCTTCCAGTAGCGTTGTTACGGCCGCACGCAATTGCTCGAATTGGCCGCGACGCAGGGTATCCACCTGTTCGCCACTTTGGGACAACTGATGCTCCCAAATCCCGATCGCGTCCGGATCGATTTTACCACGTCGCAACAAGGCATTTCGCTGCTTCAGTGCGATTTGATAGTTTTTCCATTGCTGAGCAAAGTGATGTTCCACGTGGAACACTGTCCAATCCAGAAGTCGCCTGCGCACTCCAGGGCCACCATCCAGGGCGGAGAAACTATCGCTGTTAATCAGTTGTAAGGGGAGACAGTTAGCAAGCTGTGAACTGGACTCAGCCGCCGCCTGGTTGATACGCACACGGCCTCCGCCATCAGCTAGGCGCTCGACCCCAAGATTGAAGCCCGTATCCAGCTGGGTAAAAACCGTGAGCCCTGAATGATCATGGCGGATAACCGATTTGTGCTGGCGAGACCGAAAAGAGCGGCCTGTAGCCAACATATGAACAGCTTCAAGAATGGAAGTCTTGCCACTGCCATTGACGCCACAGAACAGGTTAACCCCAGTGTCCAAAAGCAGATCGGCGTGAGAGATATTTCGAAAATTAGAAATCAGAAGGCGGGTCAGCGCCATAGACCCCTCGCCCCGCTGGCTGGGAAAATTTCAGCGGCAATATTCAGAAAAAATAAAGGGACCGCCTGTTGATAATACAGTGCGGTCCCTTCTCGATTGTGAGCCAAATGCTTACTAACCAGGGCTTACAGACGCATCGGCATAATCACGTAGAGGGCATCTCCATCCTCAGGTTGCTGCAGTAAAGCACTGCTATTGGCATCCGCCAGACTGATGCGAATCTGGTCGCTGTGAATAGCACCAGTAACATCGAGCAAATAGGAAACGTTAAAGCCTATTTCCATGGGCTCCCCCACGTAATCGACCATCATTTGCTCTTCGGCCTCCTCCTGCTCGGGGTTATTGGCTACAATCTGCAGCAAACCCTCGGAGACCTGCAAACGTACCCCACGATATTTTTCATTGGAAAGAATCGCTGCTCGTGAGAAAGCCTGACGCAGGCCCTGACGGTCGGCATAGACCACGTTGCCGGCACCACGTGGTAGAACGCGCTCATAATCCGGGAACTTGCCATCCACCAGCTTAGAGGTAAAGGTGAACTGGCCACTCATCACACGGATATGGTTGTTGCCCAGTACTACCTGCGCCTGCACGTCGCTATCTTCCAGCAAACGCCCCAATTCCAATACGCCCTTGCGCGGTACAATCGCCTGAATGGGTGCCGATACATTCAAGCCCGGAGCATCGCGGTCGCACAGTGCCAGGCGGTGACCGTCAGTGGCGACTGCGCGCAGCTGCTGTGGGCGGCACTCCAGCAGTAGGCCATTCAGGTAATAGCGCACGTCCTGCTGGGCCATGGCAAAGCTGGTTGCCTCGATCAGACGGCGAATCTCGCGCTGAGAAATATCGAATCGAGTCTGGGCACTGGCTTCCTCCTGATTGGGGAAGTCCGCTGCGGGTAAAGTGGATAACTGAAAACGGCTGCGGCCACTGCGCAATACCAGGCGCTCGCCATCGCGCTCAAATTTTAATTCAGCGCCATCCGGCAATGAGCGACAGATATCCAGCAGCTTGCGTGCTGGAACAGTTACTTCACCTTCCATTTCCACGCCATCCACCGGCAAGCGGCCGACAATTTCCACTTCGAGATCAGTACCAGTCAGGGACAACTCCTGACCTTGTAATTGCATCAATACATTGGCCAGGACCGGCAGGGTCTGGCGTTTCTCAACGACACCGGCTACCAGTTGTAGGGGCTTCAGCAGGGCGTCCCGGCTCACATTGAATTTCATCGGTAGTTTCGCCTTGTTTGTCAGTTATTCGATTAAGTGGTCAACGACCGTGTCAGTAACTTTACGTCCTCGCGGATATCCGCATCAGACTCCTGCAATTCGCGAATTTTGCGGCAGGCATGCAAGACCGTAGTGTGGTCACGCCCGCCAAAGGCATCGCCAATCTCTGGCAAACTGTGGTTGGTCAACTCTTTAGCCAGAGACATAGCCACCTGACGCGGACGCGCGACAGAGCGGCTGCGGCGCTTGGACAACAGGTCGGCCACCTTGATCTTGTAGTACTCGGCCACCACGCGTTGAATATTGTCCACACTCACCAAACGATCCTGCAAGGCGAGTAGATCCTTGAGGGCCTCGCGCACCAATACATCGTCAATGGCACGGCCGGTAAATTGGGAGTTGGCTATCACACGGCGCAGGGCGCCTTCTAGCTCGCGTACATTGGAGCGGATACGCTGCGCGATAAAGAAAGCGGAATCGTGGGGTAACTCTACACCGAACTGCTCCGCTTTCTTCATTAATATGGCTACCCGCGTCTCCAGTTCAGGCGGTTCCACAGCCACGGTCAGGCCCCAACCAAAGCGGGACTTGAGACGTTCTTCAAGGCCGTCGATCTCCTTGGGATAGCGGTCGCAAGTGAGGATAATCTGTTGGCCACCCTCGAGAAGCGCATTAAAGGTATGGAAAAACTCCTCCTGAGAGCGCTCCTTACCAGCAAAGAACTGAATATCGTCAATCAGCAGCGCATCCACAGAACGGTAATAGCGCTTAAAATCGCTGATGGCGTTGAGCTGTAGAGCCTTCACCATATCCGCGACAAAACGTTCAGAGTGCAGGTAGACCACTTTGGCATTGGGATTGCGCTCTAACAACGCATTGCCCACCGCATGCATAAGGTGCGTTTTACCCAGGCCCACACCACCATAAATAAAGAGCGGATTGTAGGCGCCACCAGGGTTGTCGGAGATTTGCTGCGCAGCAGCCAAGCCCAACTGGTTGGATTTGCCTTCAACAAAAGATTTAAAAGTGAAGTTTCGATTGAGGGAGCTGCCGTGCTTAATGGCACCCTCAACCTCAACCTGCCGCGCGGGTTGTTCCGGGATAGAACGCACCATGTCGTTCATTACCGCAGGACGAATATCGGATACCGCCTGCTCCCCCTTGCTGACCTGTCTGGAGTTGGTCTCCTCTTCCAGTATTGAATGAGGATTTACACCAGGGCCACCACCAAAGCCGCCACCATTCAGCGGCTGATTGGGAACAGGAGCCTGTGGCTCCGCATGGCTCATAAACCCCTGAGAGACAGAGGGAGAAACCACACCAGGCGTTGTGGAAAAATCCACCGAACCCGATGAAACAGAAGGTGCTGGGGAAGTTGTAGGTGCTATCGGTGGCGGCATAGCACTGGCAACCGGAGCCGTAGGGGGCACGGGAGCCGGTACAGGTGCCGCTTCCATTGCAGCGCGACTACGCTGAAAACGCGCGGGGCGACGAGCAGTGATCTCCAGCCCTACTTGAAGTGGCTGTCCAGGAGAGAACTGGTGGACCAGCTCGCGGATACGATGAAGGAATTTACCGCCAACCCAGTCCAGTACAAAGCGATTTGGTGCAACCAGTCGCAACTCGCCCTCTGCACACGCGGGATTGACGCGCAGCGGTCTGATCCAGGTATTGAACTGCTGAGATGGCAGCTCATCCTGCAAACAGCTCGCGCACTGCTTCCAAACGGATTCAGTCAAGAAACCCCCCAAAACCCCAAAATGGTAAGACCACGGAGACAACGGCATGAAAGGACTGGAGTGCCCTAGCCGTCAAATAAGATCGGCGCAGTATACCTTTCCATCGATGGGTTATCCACAAGAAAGCGTGGCGCTGTTGAAAAAATTGCGCAAAAATGTCCATGCAATCAGGTATTTGCGTAACAATTAGACAATTGAAGCCTACGCCTTTGGAACTTTATCCACAGTCGCCTGTGTATATCTTGGGGTCAATCGGTGGGCATCACGAAATACATCAGGTAGCTCAAGGGCTTGTCTAGTAGCCGTTATTTGGCATCAGTGATTTAGTGGTAAACAAGCCGAATATCTCCCGTCTGTGCGTTGCTTTCACTGTTGCCTTTCTATACAATCCGCGGCCTTCGCAGCGCGTAGCTCCGTCTGCGCCGGCTCTGTGCCGGACCGGAGCCCAGGCCGCGGCCGGGGATGGTCCCGAGAAATCTTGAACACAAAGTCTCAGGTAGCAAGACTATGAAACGCACATTTCAACCCAGCAACTTGAAGCGCAAACGCACTCACGGTTTCCGCGCTCGTATGGCAACCAAAAACGGCCGTAAAATCCTGGCCCGCCGCCGCGCTAAAGGCCGCAAAGTACTGTCTGCATAATATCTCTTCTTTTTAGAGATTCTCCCTATGCAGCAGGTGCGCAGCAGCTTTGGATTTGCCAAGACTCTGCGCCTGCTTAATGCGGCGCAGTATCGCAAGGTTTTCAATGAAAACGTTGTGCGCGCCGCGCATCCCCACCTCCTGATCCTCGCATGCCCCAGTGATTCTGAGCATCCGCGCCTCGGCTTGGTAATTGCCAAAAAGCATGTGCGCAACGCCTCCGACCGCAATCGAATCAAGCGAATTACCCGAGAAACCTTCCGCTTGCAGCAACACCAGTTGCCGCCGCTGGATGCTGTAGTATTGGCTCGCCCGGGGGTTGCAGATCTGGATAAGGCCGCACTGGCGAAGACACTAAACAAGCTCTGGCGCAAGCTGGCCAAGCGCGCGCAACAGCCACAATCGAAGTCATGAAGTGGCTACTGATCAAGCTGATACACGTCTACCGCTATCTGGCCAGCCCATGGGTAGGTAACCAGTGCCGCTTTTACCCAACCTGCTCGCGATACTCCGAAGAGGCGATTGAAACTCACGGAGCCTTAAAGGGGGGTTATTTAACTGCGCGCCGCCTTATAAAATGCCACCCCTGGCACCCTGGTGGACTGGACCCGGTTCCCCCCACCAAACACAAGAACACGCTCTAGGTATTAAGATGGATTGGCAACGCTATACGCTGCTAGGTGGAATTCTCGCGGTTCTCCTCGCACTTATCTTCCAGTGGAATGCATTTCAAGAGCAGCACACTCCTGAACTCGACCGCGAAACCATAGTTCACAACGATATACAGAGCGGCAGCCAAATCCCGGCGCAGACCAGCGAAAACGGCAATGGCGATGTACCCCAACTGGAGTCCCAAGCGCCAGCAGAGACAGGCACCGATAGCGGCCAACGCACGCTCATCAATGTTACCACCGACGTCTTTGATCTGCTCATTGATCCTCGTGGCGGTGATATCGTAAAAGTGGCCCTGCGACAGTTCCAGGAAAAGCTGGATACGCCTGACCAGCCCTTAATCCTGTTAAACCAGACTCGCTATCACACCTATATCGCCCAGAGTGGTCTGATCGGTAACAACGGTACCGATAGCGCCGCTGGCCGCCCCCTGTTTAAGGTTGAAAAGACCAACTACGCCATGGTGGAAGGGCAGGATCAGCTGATTGTGGACCTGACCCTGCAGCAAGAAGGTGCAAATATCACCAAACGCTACACCTTCAAGCGTGGTGACTACCTCGTTCAGGTGGCCTACCTGGTAGATAACACCAGCTCCAAGCCCTGGTCCGCCGCCATGTTTGGCCAGATCAAGCGCGATGCCAGTGAGCCGGTGACCGATACCGGTTTTGGTATGTCACCCTTCCTCGGTGCCGCTCTTCACACCAACGAAGAAAATTACTTCAAGCAGGATTTTGAGGAAATCGCCGAGAAACCCACCCGCACCACAGTGGAAGGCGGCTGGGTAGCCATGGTGCAGCACTATTTCCTTAGCGCCTGGATTCCCCCACAGGATGAACGCAACACTTTTGAGCTGCGCGAATTGTCCAACGGACTCTTCCGTATGGGCTTCACCGCCCAGCCGGTACAAATCCCCGCCGCGACTCAGGGCGAGCTGAGCGCTTCCTTCTATGCCGGCCCCAAGGATGTCTACCGCCTAGAAGAGATCTCACCCTACCTAGACCTGACCGTGGATTACGGCTGGCTGTGGTGGATTGCCAAGCCGCTGTTCCGCGTACTGCACTTTATCCAGGAGCATATTGTCAGTAACTGGGGCTGGGCGATTATCCTGCTCACCGTCTTTATCAAGACACTGCTGCTGCCGCTGTCCGCCGCAGGCACCAAGTCTATGGCGCGCATGCGCAAGTTTGCTCCACAGATGAAAAAACTGCAGGAGCAGTACAAGGACAATCGTCAGAAGTTGGCGGAAGAGACCATGAAGCTCTACCGCCGCGAGAAGATCAATCCCATGGGGGGCTGCCTGCCGATCCTACTGCAGATGCCGGTGTTTATCGCCCTCTACTGGATGCTCACCGAAACCGTAGAGCTGCGCCACGCGCCCTGGATCTTCTGGATTCACGACCTGTCGGCAAAGGACCCTTATTTCATCCTGCCGGTACTGATGGGCCTGTCCATGTGGTTTATGCAGAAGCTAAACCCGGCGCCCACCGACCCGACCCAGGCCCGTATCATGCAGCTGATGCCGGTGATGATGACGGTGTTCTTCCTGTGGTTCCCGGCTGGCCTGGTCCTGTACTGGATCGCAAACAACCTGATCACCATCGGTCAAACCTGGTATATCAACAAGCAGGTGGATGCCGGAAAATACTGATCAAGTATCCACAGATCACAAACAACAAGGGCCGCAACTGCGGCCCTTTTCCGTTATGTCGAGTACACTCAGCCGATGACACAACAAAGCCTTAATCGTGACACCATCGCCGCCGTCGCCACCGCACCAGGGCGCGGTGGTATCGGTGTAATCCGCCTCTCTGGCCCCAAAGCCCTGTCCATTGCCCAGCAAATCTGCGGGGATAAACTGCTCAAAGCGCGTTATGCCCATTACCGAAATTTTTTCCACAGTGAGCAACTGATCGACCAGGGACTCGCCCTATTCTTCCCAGGCCCCAACTCATTTACCGGAGAAGACGTGGTGGAACTGCAGGGCCACGGTGGCCCGGTCATTCTCGATCAACTGCTGAAGGCAACGATCGAACTGGGAGCCCGCCAGGCACGTCCCGGGGAGTTTTCTGAACGCGCCTTCCTCAACGACAAAATGGATCTCACCCAAGCCGAAGCGATCGCCGATCTGATTGATGCCGGTAGTGCCCAAGCGGCGCGCAACGCCATGCGTTCACTACAGGGCGCTTTTTCCGACAAAATTGAAGACCTTGTAGAAAGCCTTATCCACCTGCGTATCTATGTGGAAGCCGCCATCGATTTTCCCGAAGAGGAGATCGACTTTCTCGCCGATGGCAAGGTGGCTGCGGATATCCAGGCCCTACTGGCACAAATGGCTGGCGTAGAAGCCCAAGCGCGCCAGGGCGCCATTATGCGCGAGGGTATGCGGGTGGCCATTGCCGGGCGCCCCAATGCCGGCAAGTCGAGTCTGCTCAATGCCCTCGCGGGTCGCAATACCGCCATCGTCACCGATATCGCCGGCACCACCCGCGATATCTTGCGGGAAGATATCCACATTGACGGCATGCCCCTGCAGTTCGCCGATACCGCCGGCCTGCGGGATGCGCCAGATAAAGTAGAGCAAATAGGCATCGAGCGCGCCTGGGAGGAGATTCACCAGGCGGATCGCGTGCTCCTGGTAATGGATGCAGAGCAACTTCACTCACTGGACCCGGCAGAGGCCTGGCCGGAATTTACCAACCAGCTTCAGGACTTAGACAAGCTCACACTGGTACTGAACAAAATTGATCTCAGCGATTACAGTGCCGGTCTCCAAGCTCACACTGAAGGAGTGCCGGTTATAGCCATCAGCGCCAAGACCGGTGCGGGCCTCGAAGCACTGAAGGAGCATTTGAAACAGTCTATCGGCTTCAGTGGTGCTGCCGAAGGCACTTTTAGTGCGCGTAGACGCCATTTAGAGGCTCTTGAGCGCGCCCGCGCCTTTATTGAGCAAGGTTCCCAGCAGCTCCACAGTCATGGTGCCGGTGAGTTACTCGCGGAAGACTTACGCCAAGCCCAACAGGCGTTGGGAGAAATCACCGGTGCAATGAGTGCGGACGAGCTGCTCGGGAAAATTTTCGGCAGCTTTTGTATCGGAAAATAAGAAGGTGTGGAGTTCCACGCACTTATCCAATTGGGGGCGCTAGTAAATAGCGTCCTCTTCTCTTCCCTATAGTACCTCCCCACTCTCCTTCTTCTTATTCTCCTTCTGGCACAAGTTCCACACCTCTTGCTCACAGGAAGAGCTCAGATCTATCCTAGGCTGTTAAAAAAGTTCTATTTAATCCCCAGCTTTCCCGCATATTTTCCACGAAAAAGGTGAGAAATAAGCTTGAGATAGCTGTTTAAATGGCTCTTAAGGGAAAGAAGTTATACATGTCCACGGGGATTTCCAGTGGATAATCTTATTGGCAGTTATCTCACCATTAACCCACACCCATTCAATGGGTATATGCACAGATTTATACATTGCGTTTGACTACTCACAGGTATCCCCCAGTAAGTCTGGGTAAAGCACCACAGACACTAGTCAAAAAAAACTGACTGTGGGCAAAAGAGGGGATAAGCACCTGCAAAATAGAATAATCGTATGATGATAACTTCCTAATAAGAGTAGATAGGGCAAAGTTGTCCCAAGTTTTCACAGCCTCATACCCCGGTTACCCCTGTGTCCACCAAGGGTTTGTCGGCAGGGTTTTCATCTTTGTAACTTGTTGTTTTTAAAGGTTTTTTTGTGCTTATACCGAGTTGCGGCAGGTCTAATAAAAACAACAAAAATAAAAAAATACTCTTTAAGATATACATATATTCATTAGTAAGAGCATTTAAGAAAGCAAGACAGAGTTTTGAAATTCATCCGATCAGAATTTGATATTCAGGAAGGAGAGAGAAAGACAAAGGCAGAGCTTTCCTAAACGGCTTGAATAAAGCTAATTGCTGAGGACACTTACTGACTATAAAATGTGCGCCCCAAGTTGTAACCAGTAGCAGCCATTATGGAATTCCCTAAGACCTATGATGTGATCGTGATCGGCGGAGGCCATGCAGGTACCGAAGCCTCACTGGCAGCGGCACGTATGGGCGCTTCCACTCTGCTACTGACCCACAATATCGAGACCCTCGGGCAAATGTCCTGCAACCCGGCCATTGGCGGTATTGGCAAGAGTCATCTCGTGAATGAGGTCGATGCCCTCGGTGGCGCTATGGCAACGGCAACAGACCTGGGCGGAATTCAGTTCCGGGTCCTCAATGCCCGCAAAGGTCCTGCAGTAAGGGCAACTCGTGCCCAGGCCGATAGAGCCCTATATCGCGCCGCGATCCGTTCGATCCTGGAAGCACAGGAAAACCTGGAGATCTTCCAACAAGCGGCAGATGACCTGATTGTCGAAGGTGAACGCGTTGTGGGCGTTGTCACCAACGCAGGAGTACGCTTTCGCGCAAAGACAGTGGTACTGACCGCCGGGACTTTCCTCGGTGGGCGTATCCACATCGGCTTGGATAACCACGCCGGCGGCCGCGCCGGAGACCCACCCTCGATTGCCTTGGCAGATCGTCTGCGCGAACTGCCTTTCCGTGTTGACCGCCTCAAAACCGGCACCCCTCCTCGTATTGATGCCCGCTCAGTAGATTTCAGTGAGTTGGAGGAGCAGTGGGGAGACAGTCCCACACCGGTGATGTCTTACTTGGGCAGCCGCGATCAGCACCCGCGCCAGGTCTGCTGCTGGATTACCCACACCAATGCCCGCACTCATGAAATTATCCAAGGGGGGCTCGATCGCTCGCCCATGTATTCCGGTGTGATTGAGGGGATTGGCCCGCGCTATTGCCCCTCCATTGAGGACAAGGTGCACCGCTTTGCGGACAAAGACAGCCACCAGGTGTTTATCGAGCCCGAGGGGCTGACTACCAACGAGCTGTACCCCAATGGTATTTCCACCAGTCTGCCCTTCGATGTGCAGATTGAGCTGGTGCACTCCATCAAAGGTTTTGAAAAGGCGCATATAACCCGCCCGGGCTATGCGATTGAGTACGACTTCTTCGATCCGCGCGATCTTTTGCCCTCCCTGCAGACCAAATTTATCCAGGGGCTCTACTTTGCCGGCCAGATCAATGGCACTACCGGCTACGAAGAAGCGGCCGCCCAGGGACTCCTGGCTGGCGCCAACGCCGCCCTACAGGCCCAAGAGCGCGAAGCCTGGTCCCCGCGTCGGGATGAAGCCTACCTGGGCGTGCTTGTAGATGATTTGATCACCAGTGGCACCAAAGAGCCCTACCGCATGTTTACCAGCCGCGCGGAATATCGCTTGCTGCTCCGTGAGGACAATGCTGACCTGCGCCTGACCGAAAAAGGTCGCGAATTGGGCCTGGTCGACGATACCCGCTGGGCAGCGTTCAGTGAAAAGCGCGAGGCGATCGCCCGGGAAAGCCAGCGACTACAAGATACCTGGGTGCACCCAAAGACACCCCAGGCCGCCTCCGTAGAAACCAAACTGCCGCAGCCATTGGCGCGGGAATACAGCCTGATGGACCTGCTGCGCCGTCCGGAACTGGGCTATCAGGATGTGGCGGGCCTCAAAGGGGAAGCGGTAACCGACGAGCAGGTTGCCGAACAGGTGGAAATCTCGGCCAAATACGCCGGCTATATCGATCGCCAGCGCGAGGAAATTGAGCGCTTGCAGGCCTACGAAGATACCCCTATCCCGGCGGACTTCGACTACAGCGATATTTCCGGTCTGTCCAATGAGGTCAAGCAAAAACTGGGAGAGACCCGCCCGGATACCCTGGCGCGGGCCTCGCGGATACCGGGCGTGACGCCCGCATCCATATCCCTGCTGCTGATCCAGTTGAAAAAGCGCGGGCTGCTGAAGCGCAAAAAAGCGGTATAAATCGGTTTTCCACAGGGTATCCCGCGAGGCCCTGCGGGGTTTGAGTTTCGCGGGACTACTGGGGGATAGACCCATTTCTCACTCAATGGAACAGTTTCGTCCGCGCCTGTTAGAGGCGGCGGCACAGATGTCGGTGGCACTCAGTGACCGACAGCAGGATCAGCTACTGGAATACCTGGCGCTTTTAGCCCGCTGGAACAGTGCCTACAACCTGTCTGCCATACGCGACCCGGAGCAGATGCTGGAGCGCCATATTATCGACAGCCTCAGTGTGGTAAATCTCTGTGGCGAAGGGGCTTTAATCGATGTGGGTAGCGGTGGCGGCCTGCCGGGAATCCCCCTGGCAATTGTGCATCCGGAGCGCGCCATCACCCTGCTCGACAGCAATGGCAAGAAGACCCGCTTCCTGTTCCAAGTGGCCAGCACCCTGCCCCTGCCCAATATCAAGGTAGTCAATGAGCGGGTAGAAGCCTTTGTGCCAGAACAGCCTTTTGCCGGTGTGGTGTCCCGCGCCTTTGCCTCCATCGAGGATATGGTCAATGGCAGTGAGCACATGTTGGCACCTAAGGGGCGTTTTTATGCCATGAAGGGCAAGCTGCCTGAGGATGAGTTGAGCGCTCTGCCAAAAGGCATTAAGGTCGAGCAGGTGCACCGTTTGTCGGTGCCCGGCTGCGACGGTGAGCGACATATGATTCAGCTCTGTCGCACAGAATAAGATGATAGTTTGGTGGGCCTGTCGCCCGCCCAATCCTACTCCCCTTTCGTGGGACACAATAGCCGCTGCCCGAAGCTGAGTCAGCGTGGGGGCAAACGCACCCGGAAACAACAAAGGACAAGAATCTTGAGCAAGATATTTGCTGTGGCCAACCAGAAAGGCGGGGTTGGTAAGACCACTACCTGCGTCAACCTGGCCGCATCTTTGGTTGCCAACAAGCGGCGCGTATTGCTGATCGACCTGGACCCCCAGGGCAATGCCACCATGGGCAGTGGTGTGGATAAAAGCGACCTGGAGGTATCCGGTTACGATGTGTTGGCCGCTGAATTACCCGTAGAGCAAGCCATTGTATCCACAGAAAGCGGTTTTGATTTGATCCCTGGCAACGGTGACCTGTCTGCGGCAGAGGTGGAGTTGCTGAATCTGGAGGGGCGCGAATCTCGTCTGAGCCGCGCTCTGGCGGTAGTGAGCAACCGTTACGATTACGTGATTATCGACTGTCCACCGTCGCTAAATATGCTGACGGTAAACGCCCTCTGTGCGGCTCACGGCGTGCTGATTCCCATGCAGTGCGAATACTATGCCCTGGAGGGACTGTCAGCCTTGGTGGATACGATCACCCAGATCCAGCAGACCGCTAATCCGGACCTGAAAATCGAAGGCATCTTGCGTACCATGTACGATCCGCGCAACAGTCTTACCAGCGAAGTATCGGCGCAGTTGCAGGAGTATTTTGGCGATAGCCTGTATCGAACTTGTATTCCGCGCAATGTGCGCTTGGCGGAAGCGCCCAGTTTTGGCAAACCGGCGTTGGATTACGATCGCCACTCCAAGGGCGCTATCGCCTACCTGGCATTGGCTTGTGAAATCAATCGCCGCCATCCCGCCAATCAATCTACCAAAAAGAAAAACCGCCCTATGGCGGAAGCGGTATAAGGGGTAATAACTATGGCCGCCAAACGCAAAGGACTGGGCCGGGGCTTATCCCACCTGATCAGCAATAAAAACAGCACCGCGATCGCCGAGGCTACCGGTGAGGCCGAAACCGAAACTGCCGTGGTCGACGGTGAGTTGAAAGAATTGCCGATCGAGTTTTTGCAGCGCGGTCGCTACCAGCCGCGCCGAGATTTTCCACAGGAGTCCCTGCAGGAACTGGCGGACTCGATTCGCGCCCAGGGTATTATGCAGCCGATCGTCGTACGCGGTATCGGCGAGCAAAGCTACGAGATTATTGCCGGTGAGCGGCGTTGGCGTGCCGCCCAACTGGCAGGATTGGAGAAAGTGCCGGCGCTGGTGCGCAGCGTTTCCGATGAAGCCGCCATCGCCATGGCATTGATCGAGAATATCCAGCGTGAAGACCTGAATCCGGTGGAAGAGGCTGTGGCCCTTAAGCGACTGCAGGATGAATTCAAGCTGACTCAGCAGGAAGTGGCCGATGCGGTGGGTAAATCCCGAACTGCCGTGACCAACTTACTGCGCTTATTGAGCCTCAGTGAAGAGGTGCGCACTTTCCTTGAGCGCGGTGACCTGGAGCTGGGCCACGCCAAGGCCTTGCTCGGTCTCTCCGGTGCCACCCAGCGTTCCGCCGCACGTCAGGTTGTCGAGCGCAGCCTCACCGTGCGCCAGACGGAAGCGTTGGTGCGTCGCCTGCAACAGCCGGCCACGCCGAAGCAGGAGAAGCCCAAGCCCGACCCCAATATCCGCCGCCTTACCGAGCGTCTGGCGGAAAAGGTCGGAGTGCCGGTCTCTATCGATCACAACGAAAAGGGCAATGGTCGCCTGGTGCTGAAATTTACCACCTTGGAAGAGCTGGACGGAATCCTTGCCCACCTCGGTTACGCCGAGGATTAAAGCCGTGGCGAAATGCGCGTCCTAGTGGCGCGCGCAATAACTGTTGGCAATTACTCACTGCGCCGAGTAATTCCGCGCAAAACCTCCCGAAAATCAAATAAGTTGGCGACATTTGCCGGTTGAATCGACGATGCTGTTGCAGCATAATTCGCACGCCCAAATTTTGGGCGGACAGCGCACAGAAGTCGGCTTATCCCGTCTATGAGAAAACCCCCGGTATTACGAATTGCCGCGGTACAGCTTCTGCTGATATCGGTGGCCAGTGCGGTACTGCACTTGAGTGGCAAACCGGTGACGGCGCTTTCCGTATTTATCGGCGGTGCCCTATGTGCACTGCCCGGAGCATATTTCGGCAGGCGCGCCTTTCGCGATAGCGGTGCGCGCGCGGCCCATCGCGTGGTAGGCAATTTCTACCGCGCGGAAACCGGCAAATTTATATTGACCATGGCGGGTTTTGCGGCAGTTTTTGCCACCGTCAAGCCGTTGAATGCGGCAGCGCTTTTTATCAGCTACGTCCTCTGTGTGATCGTGCAGTGGATTATGGTGGCGCGCATGGTCCGCTAGCCGGTGGATAAGAAAAAAAGAATTCTTACTTTTACGATTGTTGAGGAACTATGGCGGGCGAAGCTCTAACTGCGACGGGGTATATCCAACACCACCTGCAAAATATGACTTACGGCAAGCTGCCGGCCGGGTACACCCGCGCCGATGGTTCTGTGCTTAGTGAGTCCACCTGGACTATGGCGCATTCCTCTCAGGAAGCCGCGGATATGGGCTTTTGGGCCCTACATGTGGATACCCTGGGTTGGTCTATCGGCCTCGGTCTGATTTTCTGTTTCCTGTTTGCCCGCGCTGCCAAAAAGGCCAGTGTGGACAAGCCCACCGGTTTCCAGAGTTTTGTGGAGCTGGTCACCGAGTTTATCGACAAGCTGGTTAAGGAAACCTTCCCTCACCGCAACACCATGGTTGCCCCGATGGCGCTGACCATTTTTGTGTGGGTGTTCCTGATGAACCTGATGGACCTGGTGCCGGTGGACTGGCTACCGATGGCTGCCGCCAAGATTTCCGGTAACGATCACCTCTTCTTTAAAGTGGTTCCGACTACCGACCCGAACGCCACTCTGGGTATGGCCCTGGCGGTGTTTGCGCTGATGATTTTCTTCAGTATTCGCGAAAAAGGTGCCATCGGTTTCCTGAAAGAGCTGACTCTGCACCCTTTCCATACCGGCAAGCTGTTCTTTGACATCCTGCTGATCCCGGTCAACTTCCTGCTGGAGGCAGTATCCCTGATCGCGAAGCCGATCTCCCTGGGCCTGCGTCTGTTCGGAAACCTCTACGCCGGTGAAATGATCTTTATCCTGATCGCGATTGTCTTTGGCGTTGGCGTTCTCGGCTTTATTGGTGCGGGTCTCCTGCACATGGGCTGGGCGATCTTCCACGTACTGGTAATCGTGCTGCAGGCGTTCGTATTCATGGTATTGAGCACCGTGTACATGGCGATGGCACACCATCGCGACGATGAGCACGAGCACGATCAATAAGTTTTTAACCCTTTTTTCGACCTTTACAACAACTCTTTAACTTTGATTTGGAGAACACAATGGAAGCATTAGGTCTGGTTTACATCGCAAGTGCACTGCTGATCGGTCTGGGCGCCCTGGGCACCGCTATCGGTTTCGGTACTCTGGGTGGCAAGCTGCTGGAAGGTTCCGCTCGTCAGCCTGAACAGGCTCCGGCTCTGCAGGGCAAAATGTTCCTGATGGCTGGTCTGCTTGACGCGGTTCCGATGATCGGTGTTGGTATCGCTATGTACCTGATCTTCGCCGTAGCTCCTGGTCTGGTTTAATTACGCCGTTCCAATTGCCCTTAACCCTATTTAAAGAGCAAGAGGTGTCGGTGTGAATATCAACCTGACTCTAATCGGCCAGTCGATTACTTTCCTGTTTTTCGTCTGGTTTTGCTGGAAGTTTGTTTGGCCGCCGCTTTTGGGCGTGATGAAAGAGCGTGAGCAGAAGATCGCAGATGGTCTCGCTGACGCCGAGCACGCGCAGAAAGATCTGGAACTGGCCAAGCGCAAAGCTGCCGAGCAGCTGAAAGAAGCCAAAGATCAGGCGAGCGAGATTATCGATGGCGCCAACAAGCGCGCTAATCAGATTATCGATGAAGCAAAGCAGGCTGCGCATGCCGAGGGCGATCGCCTGAAAGCTGCGGCTAAAGCTGAGATCGACCAGGAAGTGAATCGCGCTAAAGAGCAACTGCGCAGCCGTGTGGCAGACCTGTCTGTCCTGGGTGCGGAGAAGATTCTCGCGGTCAATATCGACGCTAAGGCGCACGACGACCTGATCGACAAACTGGCAGCCGAGCTGTAAGCGAGGAACCCCATGGCGGAACTCAGCACACTGGCCCGGCCCTACGCTAAAGCTGCATTTGCTTATGCGCAGCAAGCCTCCCACTTAGGTGGTTGGAGCGCTGCGCTGGAAACTGCGGCGGCGGTCAGCCAGAACGAAAAAGTGCGTGAGCTGCTGGATAACCCACAGCTCACCAGTGAAGAGCGCGCAGATAAATTCCTGTCGATCTGTTCAGACGAGCTCGGCGAGCACGGAAAAAATTTCATCCGGTTGCTGGCGGAAAACCACCGCCTGCAGCTGCTGCCGGAAATTTCCGAGCTGTTCGAAGAGCTGAAAGCGCAGGCGGAAGCCACCCTCGAGGTGGAAGTTGTTTCCGCGCACGCCCTGAGCGATGCACAGGCGCAAGCACTGGGCCAAAAGCTCAGGGCGAAGTTTGAACGCGAAATACATCTGCACAGCTCGGTGGACGAGAGCCTGCTGGGCGGCGCGATCATCCGCGCCGGTGATACAGTCATCGACGGTTCCGTACGCGGCCGTCTGGCCAAGCTCGCCGAGGCGATGAACTCCTAAATTACTCTCCCCGTCGGCGTCAGCCGGCGGGGGACTTGAGGAACAGAGCATGCAGCAACTGAATCCCTCTGAGATCAGTGAAATCATCAAGAGCCGCATCGAAAATCTCGATGTGAGCACTGAAGCCCAAAATGAGGGCACCATTGTTTCCGTATCCGACGGCATCATCCGCATCCACGGCCTGGCCGACGTGATGTACGGTGAGATGATCGAGTTCGAAGGCGGCGTTTACGGTATGGCGCTGAACCTGGAGCGCGACTCCGTTGGTGCTGTAATCCTGGGCGACTACAAATCTCTGGCCGAAGGTCAGAAGTGTCGTTGTACCGGCCGTATCCTGGAAACCCCGGTTGGTCCGGAACTGCTCGGCCGCGTTGTAGACGCGCTGGGTAACCCGATCGACGGCAAGGGTCCACTGAACAACAAGCTGACCGACGCGGTAGAAAAAGTAGCGCCTGGCGTTATTGCCCGCCAGTCCGTTGATCAGCCTGTACAAACCGGCTTGAAAGCGGTTGATACCATGATCCCGATTGGCCGTGGCCAGCGTGAGCTGATCATCGGTGACCGCCAGATCGGTAAGACTGCTGTGGCGATCGACGCCATCATCAACCAGAAAGGCACCGGCGTTAAGTGTATCTACGTTGCCGTGGGCCAGAAGCAGTCCTCTATTGCCAACGTAGTGCGCAAGCTCGAAGAGCACGGCGCTATGGACCACACCATCGTAGTGGCCGCTGGCGCCGCCGATCCGGCAGCGATGCAGTTCCTGGCTCCTTACGTCGGCTGTACCATGGGTGAGTACTTCCGCGACCGCGGTGAAGATGCCCTGATCGTATACGATGACCTGACCAAGCAGGCTTGGGCCTACCGTCAGATCTCCCTGCTGCTGAAGCGTCCGCCTGGACGTGAAGCCTACCCCGGTGACGTTTTCTACTTGCACTCCCGTCTGCTGGAGCGCGCTGCGCGTGTAAATGCCGACTACGTAGAGAAGTTCACCAATGGTGAAGTGAAAGGCAAGACCGGCTCTCTGACCGCCCTGCCGATCATCGAAACCCAGGCCGGTGACGTATCCGCGTTCGTACCGACCAACGTGATTTCCATTACCGACGGCCAGATCTTCCTCGAGACCGATCTGTTCAACTCCGGTATCCGCCCTGCGATCAACCCGGGTATCTCCGTATCCCGTGTAGGTGGTGCAGCGCAGACCAAGGTGATCAAGAAATTGTCCGGTGGTATCCGTACCGCTCTGGCTCAGTACCGCGAATTGGCGGCATTCTCCCAGTTTGCCTCTGATCTGGACGAAGCTACCAAGGCCCAGCTGGATCACGGTGAGCGTGTAACCGAGCTGATGAAGCAGAAACAGTACTCTCCGCTGTCTATCGCGGACATGGCTGTTTCCGTTTACGCCGCAGACAAGGGTTACCTGAAAGAAGTAGAAGTTGCCAAGGTTCTCGATTTCGAAGCCGCCCTGCTCGCTTACATGAACAGCGAACACGCAGAGCTGATGGAGAAAGTGAACGCGACTGGTAACTACAACGACGAAATCGACGCAGCTTTCAAAGCCGCTATCGAGAAGTTCGTCGCTACTAGCAGCTGGTAAGAACTCCCTGGAGAGCGCGAAAGAGCGGCGTGTCCGCTCTTTCGGAATCTAACTTCCAGCGAACAAGGTAAATCACTATGGCAGGCGGAAAAGAAGTACGCACAAAAATTGCCAGCATCAAGAGCACGCAGAAGATTACTGCCGCAATGGAAATGGTTGCAGCCAGTAAGATGCGTAGAGCTCAGGATCGCATGGCACTGGGGCGTCCCTACGCCCAGCGCATACGCGCAGTGATCGGCCACGTCGCCAACGCTTCGGCCGAGTACCAGCATATTTACCTGCAGGAGCGCGAGGCCAAGCGGGTCGGTTTTATCCTGGTATCCACTGACCGCGGACTCTGTGGTGGCCTGAACATCAACATGTTCAAGGCGGCTATTCGCGAGATGCAGGCGTGGTCCGAAAAAGGCGTTGACGTAGAAGTCTGCGCGGTAGGTAACAAGGCGGCCAGTTTCTTTAACGCCATCGGCAGCAAGGTTGTCGCAGCAGTTCGCGACCTGGGCGATGCGCCCCAGGCCAACAAGCTGATTGGCTCAGTAAAGGTAATGCTGGACCGTTACGCAGAAGGCGATATCGATCGCCTGTTCCTGGTATCCAACGAGTTTATCAACACCATGTCACAGAAGCCGCGGGTCGAGCAATTGCTGCCGCTGCCGAAAGACGAAGATGAAAAACTCATGCACGAGTGGGACTACCTCTACGAGCCGGATCCGGTTGAATTGCTGGATGGATTGCTGGCTCGCTATATCGAGTCTCAGGTATACCAGGCAGTAGTTGAAAACAAAGCCTGTGAGCAGGCAGCGCGTATGATCGCGATGAAGAGCGCCACCGATAACGCCGGTGAGCTGATCGATCAGTTGCAGCTTGTCTACAACAAGGCGCGCCAGGCGGCCATTACCCAGGAACTGTCCGAAATTGTCGGCGGTGCGGCGGCGGTTTAATCCGCTGCCCCTAGCAGTAATGGTCAGCCTAGAAAGAATTTAAAGCTGAGGATCCGGAAATGAGTAACGGGCAAATTGTGCAAGTGATCGGAGCGGTCATCGACGTGGAATTCCCACGCGATTCTGTTCCGAATGTATACGACGCACTGGTGGTTGAGGACAAGAACCTCACCATGGAAGTGCAGCAGCAGTTGGGTGACGGCGTGGTACGCGCTATTGCCATGGGTTCATCCGAAGGTATCAGCCGCGGTCTGCCCGTGCGCAATACCGGCGCTCCGGTTTCTGTACCGGTAGGCCTGGAAACCCTCGGTCGCATCATGGACGTGCTCGGCAACCCGATTGACGAGTGTGGCCCTATCGGTGAAAAAGAGCGCTCCTCTATCCACCGCGCTGCACCGACCTACGAAGAGCAGTCCAGCTCTACCGAACTGCTGGAAACCGGCATCAAGGTAATCGACCTGGTTTGCCCGTTCGCCAAGGGTGGTAAGGTTGGTCTGTTCGGTGGTGCCGGTGTAGGTAAAACCGTAAACATGATGGAACTGATCAACAACATCGCTACCGAGCACTCCGGTCTGTCCGTGTTTGCAGGTGTTGGTGAGCGTACTCGTGAAGGTAACGACTTCTACTACGAGATGGCTGAATCCGGCGTTGTTGACCTGGAAAACAAAGCCAACTCCAAAGTGGCGATGGTTTACGGCCAGATGAATGAGCCGCCCGGCAACCGTCTGCGCGTAGCCCTGACCGGCCTGACCATGGCGGAAAAATTCCGTGATGAAGGCAAAGACGTACTGTTGTTCGTCGACAACATCTACCGTTACACCCTGGCCGGTACCGAAGTATCCGCACTGCTGGGCCGTATGCCTTCTGCGGTAGGTTACCAGCCGACCCTGGCGGAAGAGATGGGCGTTCTGCAGGAGCGTATTACCTCCACCAAGACTGGCTCTATCACCTCTATCCAGGCGGTATACGTACCGGCGGATGACTTAACTGACCCGTCTCCGGCGACCACCTTCGCGCACTTGGACTCCACTGTAGTACTGAGCCGTGACATTGCCGCTAAAGGTATCTACCCGGCTGTTGACCCGCTGGATTCCACCTCTCGTCAGCTGGACCCGCAGGTAATCGGTCAGGAGCACTACGAAGTGGCTCGTGGCGTACAGTCTGTATTGCAGCGCTATAAAGAGCTGAAGGACATCATCGCGATCCTGGGTATGGACGAACTGTCTGAAGAAGACAAGCAGATCGTAGCCCGCGCCCGTAAGATCGAGCGTTTCCTATCCCAGCCTTTCCACGTTGCGGAAATCTTCACTGGTGCACCAGGTAAATATGTTTCCCTGAAAGAAACCATCCGTGGCTTCCAGGGCATCCTGAACGGTGAGTATGACCACATGCCTGAACAGGCCTTCTACATGGTGGGAACCATCGACGAAGCTGTGGAAAAAGCCAACAAGACCAAAGGCTAAGCCAGAGAGGCATATACTATGGCCATGACAGTACATTGTGACATTGTCAGCGCCGAGCAGTCTCTCTTCTCCGGACTGGTGCAGATGGTGATTGTGAGTGGTATCGAAGGTGAGCTGGGTCTCTCCTACGGCCATGCGCAACTGCTTACCGCCCTGAAGCCCGGTCCGGTACGCATCATCAAGCCCGGTGGTGAAGAGGAAGTACTGTTCGTCAGCGGTGGCTACGCCGAAGTGCAGCCGAACATGGTTACCATCCTCGCGGATGTAGCCGAGCGTGAAATTGACGAGGAAGCCGCGCAGAAGGCCCGCGAAGAAGCGGAACACGCCCTGCACAAAGCGCCTTCTGAAGTTGATTATGCGCGTATCTCAGCCCAGCTGGCCGAAGCCGAGGCGCGTCTGCGCACTCTGCAGGCAATCCGCAAGGCGGCCGGCAAGTAAGTAACGCATTGCATTAGTGTAAAGCGCCTACTTCAAGGCGATAAAAAAGCAGCTTCGGCTGCTTTTTTTGCATCTTGAATAATCCCCTCTGTAATTCTCCTTATCCTTGTTTCTCTTCTCCGTGCCTTTTCTATACTGGATATTGGCTTAATTAACCAAATGTATTCATTCAATTTAAAGTGGCGCTGATTTATGGTTTTCAGTAAGTTGTATCAGGCCTCATTTCGAAAAATTTCGATTTTTCTGACATTTTTTTTGTTGTTCTTGGGTGTAAATAGCCACTCTCAATTTTATGGTGGCCCTACTCCCGCCGAATATCTCAGTAACACCAAGCCTTTATATATTCCCGGTAATATTTTTGTCACAGGAATAGTTCCGCAAAGAAATCGAGTGCCAAGTCATCTGAAAGAATTTGGTGTTTATCACTCCGGCTGGGATAAGGATGATATTCCCGAAGTTGCAAAATTTTCCACATTCGTTGATGTTTGGTGTTTCGACAAGGATTTGATGGAGATTGCCAGGAAGCATGGGTTGAAAATCTGGGTGGCTTTGGCCCCTATTTTTTTTAAGGATTTTGGGAAAAACAAACATGAGAATTATCGGGAACGGTGGGAAAAAAGTAGAAAAGATTTACTCCTTTTTAAGGATATTATTTATGCCTTTGATCCCTTGGATGAACCCTTCCAGAGATCTCAGTTACCTGACAAGGAGTTGAAAAATTATCTTGAAGAAATTGGAGAGCTGGTAAGAAAAGATTTTCCAAATGCAAAGTTGGCAATTACTTTTACTCATAATACAGTGAGTCAAGCAAGATTTCAGTTGATCGTTCCTGAAAATTATAATTTGTTTGGAGTGGACCATTATTTTGGTGTTGATTTTCAAGATGAGATAGTTGAAAAATTGATGTTTAAAACTCAGCATATGAATGCCAAGTACTATCTTATCCCTAGAGCATTCAAAACTACAAATAACTTTTATCCACTCATATCTCAGAATGAATTGATTATTCGAGCAAGGCAGGCTTACAATTTTGCCATTGCGAACCAGAAAGTTGAGGTGCTTTTTCCATTTCATTGGAAAGAAATTTCGGTAGCAGAGGGTGATTATATGGGGATAGAATTCATGCCAGCTTTGCGTCGAGAATATGAAAAGATCGGTCGGGCTATCTCCAAGAATCGACAGAGGATTAGTCGATGATAAAGAATCCTGATCACGTAACCATCGCTGTCACCAATTTGGAAAAAAGTCAAAAATTCTTTGAATTATTAGATTTTGAATTGGAGATTACTGATGTTATTTCAGGAGAGAAAATCTCTAAATACCTGGAGGTCCCCAATGTTCAGGCAGACCATTTAACAATGGTTTTGAAGAATTCTGATCCTAGATTTGAAATTCAGTTGTTACACTTCCGTTCGCCAAAGATATTTTCTGATTCCAATATATTAAATCTGGCAAGACCTGGCTATAACCATCTTTGCTTGAGGGTTGATGATATCGAGTTGTCTGTGGATTACTTGAAGAAAAATGGGGTTCATATTCGTGGTCAGGTTATAGAGTATTTGAGCAGAAAGCTGGTATACATTGAGGGTCCTGAATACATCACGATAGAGTTGGCTGAATGGCTGTGATGAAAAATTAGCCTTATCACCTTTTTACAAGATTAATTTTTTACAAGTTTATTCTAATCCCACAGCAAGAACTTCCCTACTGGCGTAAAAATCTCTCGAAAAATAATAGTATTAAAATAAACTATTCTCTCCGTTTTCAGGGAGAAAATCATGTCAGATAATTTGATTTTATATACTAACCCCCAGTCCCGTGGATGCATAGTACGCTGGATGCTAGAAGAATTGGGCTTATCTTATCGTACAGAGGTACTTGAGTACGGTGAACCTATGAAGACCACCGAATATCTTGCTATCAATCCAATGGGTAAGGTACCTACTCTGGTTCATGGCGGGAGAATTATTACAGAAGCTTCAGCTATATGTGTTTACTTGGCGGAAGTGTTCCCTGAGTCAGAATTGGCGCCAATGAATGACGATGAGAGAGCGAGCTTTTATCGCTGGATGTTTTTTGCGGCTGGCCCTATGGAATCTGCCATTGTGAATAAATATATCTTTGGGGAAGAGGCAGGTGCAGACAAGCAGCTGATGCTCGGTTACGGTTCCTATCAGTTGGCATTAGACACACTTTCTAAGGTGATTAAGTCCGGCCCCTATATTCTCGGTGAGCGTTTTACTGCAGCGGATGTTTATATAGGCGCCCAGTTAGAATGGGGGCTGCAGTTTGGCACTATAGAGAAGAGAATAGAGTTTCAGGAGTATGTTGAGCGCTTATCTAAACGTGAAGCTTTCCAGCGAGCGCATGCATTGGATAAAGCTCTAATAGAAGAGGTTAATGAAGTTTAGTTATCACTTTTTGAGATTACTATGTAAAGCCTCGCTATGCGAGGCTTTTTAATGGATGAGCGTTAAAGTCTGGAGACAAGTATTGGGTGTATTTGAACTTCATCGGTAATTATGTAGAGTGAATAATTACCCCATATTTTTTATGATTTTTTTGATTTAATGGCGAGGCTAGTTAGGGCCTTGTTCAAGTCCAAAGCAGCTATCCTGAATGCTGTGTCGCATCTTCCCATGATGTAATTTTTTTCATCTCCCATTCTGATTTTCTATGAGTATCAATAGCGATAGACCCAAGAGTGAGCGGGTGGTTTTGTGTGAACAGATGGATGCCAGCCTGCATGAATATGAACGTGAGAGTCGCTCTCTGTTGTGGTCATCTATTGCTGCGGGATTGGAAATTGGTTTTAGTTTTTTCTTGATGATGGTGCTGTTTAGCAGTTTTCATGAAGAGCTGGATAAATCGGCGTTACACCTTGTGTTGTCGATGAGTTACCCGGTTGGCTTTATTTTGGTCATTATAGGGCGCACAGATCTTTTTACCGAACATACGACATTGGCAATTTTACCAGTTGCTGATAGAAGGCAGCGTTTGCGTGATCTGGGGCGTATCTGGGGATTCATTTATCTCGGCAATATGATTGGCACTTTTTTATTTGCGTTGATACTAGTGGGTTATGCTTCAGTCAGTCAAAACATTGTCTCAGCAGGTTTTGATTACTATGGTCAAAAGCTGATTAGTGCGAATAATAGTGCGTTATTTCTTGGTGCAATTTTGGCTGGGTGGCTAATGGGTTTACTCGGTTGGCTGGTTTCATCCAGTACTGACACCATTAGTCGAATAATGGTTATTGCAATAGTGACCTTTGTAATCGGTCTGGGCAGTCTGCCGCATTGCGTAGCAGGGGCCGTAGCAATATTTAGTGCCTGGATAGGTGGTGATGGCTCGGTAGGTTTGATGGAAGTACTGCGCTTTCAAATCTTAGCCACGTTGGGTAATACCTTTGGTGGGGCCGTATTTGTGGGTCTTTTGAAATATGGCTATATCACCAATAATTTGCCCTAGCCGAAAACTCTCTGTAGTAGGGTTATAAGAGATAGGTAATTGGGCGCTTTGATAGTTCTCCGCGCCCTAGAAGTTGTATCCGGCGGAAGCCACCGGATTCAAAACGAAGACTCTGGGAATTAATGTACCCAGTGGTGGCGTTCCATTTTCTCTTGTACCGCCTCTGCCGTAGGAGCGGGCATAGCGCTGATAGGCAGGCGTTCATGGAAAAATGCCAAGCGTTCGCTAGCACCGACTTCGTTCATGGTTTCTGCCTCGAACACACGGCCATTAATTACCGTGTAGGTAATGTTCTCTGACAGGCGTAGGTTATCCAAGGGGTTGCCGTCAACCACGATCAGGTCAGCCAGCTTACCAGCCTCAATGCTGCCGATATCACCGTCCATACCCAAGTAGCGGGCACCATCGATGGTACCGGCGCGGAAGGCTTCCCAGGGGGTAAAGCCGCCCTGCTCCATCATCCACATCTCCCAGTGCGCTCCAAGTCCTTCGCGCTGGCCGTGGGCGCCGATATGTACGGTGACACCTTCGTCGCGCAGCTGCTTGGCCTGACGGGCCACATTAAAGTGGTTGTAGTGGGCATCCGGCGCAGTGGGGCGACGGATAGAGCGGGGGTTAACGATAAAATCGGGGGTAAAGCGGGTCAAGCGCTCGTTCTTCCATACTTCGGTGCGGTCATACCAGTACTCCTCACCCCAGAGGCCGCCGTAGGCCACAACGAAGGTCGGTGTATAACCCACTTGGGTTTGGCTCCACAGTTGCTCCACATCGCCGTAGACATTGGCGATCGGCAGTGAGTGCTCGATACCGGTGTGCCCGTCCACAATCATGTTCATATTGTGCTGGTACTTACCGCCGCCCTCGGGCACTACCATAATGCCGGCTTCGCGGGCTGCCTGCAGCACTTTCTGGCGCTGGTCGCGGCGGGGCTGGTTGTAGCTCTTCACCGAGATGGCGCCCATTTCCTTGAGACGGTTGACGTGGAACTGAGCGTCCTCCAGGGAATTGATCTTGGCTTTGTAGCCTGGACCTTTGGCGCCATAGAGGATGGTGCCAGTAGAGAAAATACGCGGTCCGGTAATCAGACCGGCCTTTTGCATTTCTGCGGCGGAGAATATCTCGCTGCTGTCATTGGAGGGGTCGTGAATCGTGGTCACGCCAAATGCCAGACTGGAGAACAGGTTCCAGTTTTGCTGCGGGATAATTTCTTCGCGACCCTGAGCGCCGTGGGCATGAGCGTCAATCAGCCCTGGCAATACAGTTTTGCCGGTGATATCGATACGCTTCGCCTCGGCGGGAATTTCAACTTCTGCAGCTGGGCCCACCGCGACAATGCGGTTGCCTCGGAATAGAACCACGCCATCCTCGATAATTTCGCGGGTGTTCTCCGCATCGCGCATAGTGACGACTTTGCCACCGGTGAGGGCAACGAGGCCAGCGCGATTGTCGAAGGACTGCTCAAAGCTCAGGTCGATGCCTTCAGAAACAGGCTCTGGTAGTTCCTCCGGGGCACCGGCGACAAATTCGAAGGCGTCTTTCAGTTCCCGCTCGAACAGCTTGGGCCCGTGTGCCCAGCCCAAAGTGTCACTATCGGCGGACCAGTGCAGGTTTTCACCGGCGCGCTTGGATACCTGGGTGACTTTGACCGCTTTGCTATCAGGGCCGATCACCTCGGACTTGCCGGTGTGCATAAACGGTGCGACAAAAGCTTTGAAGTCCTGGGTAAAGGCGACCCACTTGCCGTCCGGGGACAGGCGGAAGGAGGTAATCTCAGCGCCGTGCAGGTGCTCACGCTCATCTTTGCCTTCCAGGTTGGTGCTCTTCAATACGCGCTTGCCGCCGCCGGCGTGTTGGTACTCGGAGAAATAGATACGGTCCTCGCTGACGCCAAAGTGCGGCTCATAGCCGGACTTCACAACCCGGCGTTGCCAGTTGCCGTCGACGTCTGCCAGGTAGATACCCGGTTCCAATGAGTACTCGGGGCTGAGCAGGTAACCGCCGGTAAAGCGGCGGTAGGCCACGGTGTCACCACTGGGGGAGAAGCTCGGCTCTACGTAGAGGCCGGGCTGTTTGGTGATGTTCTTGCCGCGACCGCTGCGGGCGGATACTACACGCACATGACCGAGTTTTTGGTCGTCCCAGGTGACATAGGTGATCTCGCGACCATCGCGGGACCAGCTGGGATAGAATTCAAAGTGGTCTTCCTGGCGGGTCAGCCGGCGGCGCTCACCACTGGCGATATCCTGAATATAAATCTTGCCCAATGCCTGGAAAGCGACCTGCTTGCCGTTGGGGGATTTTTGCGCCCAGCGAATCATTTTCACATCGAAGGTGTCCGGGGCTACTTCCACAGGGAAGCGCACCGCATCCGCGACCTGTTTCTCGACCTTCAAATGAGCCGCAATCGGCGCAACGCTGTCGCCGTTGATGGAGATACGTAGGAATTTACCGCCAGTCCAAACGACCAATGACTCACCATCGGGCATCCAGTCGTATTGAACGTAGTTACCATGAGGGCCGAAAATTTCCTGTAGGTCTCGCTCAAGGCCGGCATAAACAGGGGTTTCCAGCCCAGTATCCAAATCTTTCAGGAACAGGGAGGTCTGGTTGTCCTGGCGGCGAATAAAGGCCAGTTTGCTGCCATCCGGAGAGGGCACTGGCGCCACCGCGCCACCGGGACCAGAGATAAAGGTTTCCTCTTCACCGTCCTGTAGGTCGTAGCGCTTGATGGCAAATATTTCTTTGGTCGAGTTCTTGTTGTACTCCCATACGGTACCGGGTGTGGTATCGATGGAGTAATAGACGTAGCGTCCATCTGGAGAGAAGGCCGGATCGGCAATATTCTTCTGGGCGATATCGCCACCGATACGCTCTTTCAATTGGCGACCTTCACCCCCACCGTAGTGGTACATCCAGATTTCACCGGCGGGAATACTGCGGCCGGACATAAAACCTTTACGTGCTACCAGGTACTGGCCATCGGGGCTCCAGTTGGGCGAGTGCAGCAGGTTTTCCTTCTCTGTCGTGAGCTGGCGAAGGTTGTCGCCATTGCGATCCATCAACCAAATGTTGTCGGCGCCATCGCGGTCGCTGATAAATACAATGGTTTTGCCATCCGGGCTGAAGCGCGGCTGCATATTCCAGGCGATTTCATTGGTCAGGGCTACTGCCTCGCCGCCTGCTACCGGCACTGTGTAGATATCGCCGAGCATATCGAACAGGATGGTTTTGCCATCTGGGCTGATATCCAGGTTGCTCCAGGTGGTCTCGCGGGTGTCCAACTGGATCGGTTTAAATTCGTAGGGCGGCTTGTTGATATCCCAGGATTGGGCTTCCGCCTTATCTCCTTCTTGTTCTTCAGCGCCTTCAGCTTCTGCGGCTCCCAGAGGCAGGGACAGCATAAGCGCTGCCAGAGCCAACAAATGGCGCCGTGGTTTTTTTTGCTCGATTGTATTCATGGACAATTTTCCTCCACCGCATTGTCTGCGTTGGCTCTGACTGTACTGTTGTAATGGGCAACGTATTGATCTTCAGGAGGCTAAATTACCGGGATCGCCGTCCGGCGGCAATCGCAATGCGCTAAGCGCCAAGCTGCCGGGTTGGGTTGAGTTAGTGAGGGCTAGTGGCCACAATGTTGCCAAATTTAAGGAATTAGTGAGATTTCAAACCATTATGACTATCGACGTAGTGATTTTGGCTGCGGGCAAAGGTTCCCGTATGCGATCGGACCTGCCCAAAGTGCTGCACCCGATTGGCGGAATTCCCATGTTGGGACATGTCATTGAGACGGCGCGACAGTTGCAGGGGGTTGAAATTACCGTGGTTGTCGGACACGGCGCAGACCAGGTACGTCAGCGCTTTGCCGATAGTGGTGTGAAGTTTGTTGAGCAGACGGAACAGCTGGGCACCGGCCACGCTGTGGCGCAGGCTATCCCTCAGTTCCGCGAGGGTGCCACCGTGTTGGTACTTTATGGTGATGTGCCATTGGTCAGGGCGGGTACTCTACAGTCCCTGCTGTCGGCTGCGGATCATGGCCCAGCCCTGCTTTCGGTAGAAATGGCCAATCCGGCCGGTTATGGGCGCATAGTGCGCGATACGTCGGGTCGGGTGCGGGCGATTGTAGAAGAGAAAGATGCGGATGCCGATACACTGGCTATCAGTGAGGTGAACACAGGTATCCTGGCGGCGCCGGCAGATCTGCTGGCTCGTTGGTTACCTGAGTTGTCTTGTGAGAATGCCCAGGGCGAGTATTACCTGACCGATGTCATCGCACGTTCTGTGAGTGAGGAGATCGCGGTGACGGGCGAGCGTGCCAGTGACACGCTGGAAGTCGCCGGTGTCAACAGCCGTGCTCAGCAGGCTCAGATGGAGCGGGCCTTACAGCATACCCGCGCAGTGGCACTGATGAATGCCGGTGTCACTTTGCTCGATCCAGCCCGGATCGACATCCGTGGCAGCCTCGAATGCGATACCGATGTATCCATTGATATCAACTGTATCTTCGAAGGTGATGTCACACTGGGCAAGGGAGTACAGATTGGCCCCAATTGCCTGCTAAAAGATTGCCGTCTGGCGGATGGTACCTGTGTAGAGGCCAATTCTGTCATTGAAGGTGCCCATGTGGGTGAAGCTTGTACCATCGGTCCTTTTGCTCGCCTGCGCCCTGGCACCGAGCTGGCTGACGGAGCCAAGGTGGGTAACTTTGTAGAGACTAAAAAGGCCAAGGTGGGAGTCGGTAGCAAGATTAATCACCTCTCCTATGTGGGGGATTCAGTTGTGGGTGAGTCTGTGAATATCGGTGCCGGCACCATCACCTGTAATTACGATGGTGTGAATAAGTCCCTCACTGAAATTGGTGACGGCGCCTTTATTGGTTCCAATACCGCTCTGGTTGCTCCGGTGAAAGTTGGCAGTGGTGCCACCATAGGAGCGGGCTCCACCATTACCCGGGAGGTGGGTAGTGAAGAGCTGGCCGTGGCGCGGGGCAAGCAACGCAATATCACCGGTTGGGAACGTCCCATTAAACGAAATTAGTTTTTACCCTTCCTAAAAGGGGAAACCCGCTGGAAAATCGAATTCCGGCGGGATTTCACTCCTCCCACCCGGTGGGATACCTCCTTTCCATTAAACTTGCGCTTCGGGAACAAAAGGAATGGCCCGATGCACAAGCCTAGAATGCAGCTGCTCGCCAGCTTTGATATCGCCTCTCTACAGTACCTGGATGAGTCAGGACAAACTACGCAGGCGCTACCCGATTTCGCTACCCCGGATATTCTGGTTGCCCTTTACCGGCAGATGACCTTGGCGCGTATGGTCGATGATCGTGCGGTGAAGATGCAGCGCACCGGTCAACTCGGTACCTACCCGTCCAGCCTTGGGCAGGAAGCGATCGGTGTGGGTGTCGGTGCCGCCATGGCAAAAGAAGACGTCTACTGCCCCAATTACCGGGAAACCGGTGCCCTTTTGGAGCGCGGTGTGCGTATAGAAGAAATCTACGCTATTTGGGGAGGAGATGAACGCGGCCAGAACTATCGTCACGTATGCGAGGATCTACCGCTAAGCGTACCTATTGCCACGCAAATGTTGCATGGGGCCGGTGTTGCCTTTGCGCTCAAATATAAACACGAGCAGCTGGGGGAGCCTATACGTGCGGCGGTTACCAGTGGCGGTGACGGCGCCACTTCCAAGGGAGATTTCTATGAGGCGATCAACCTAGCGGGGGATTGGAAGTTGCCGCTGGTGGTGGTGATCAATAACAACCAGTGGGCCATCTCCCTACCCCGTTCTGGGCAGACTGCTTGTAAGACCCTCGCGCAGAAGGCAATCGCCGCCGGTATCCCCAGTTTACAGGTTGATGGCAACGACGTGATCGCTGTGTATCAGGCCGTGTTAGAGGCGCTGCAACTGGCCCATGAAGGTGGCGGGCCTTCATTGATTGAGGCGGTGACTTATCGTCTGTGCGATCACACCACTGCGGATGATGCCAGCCGCTACCAACCACAAGAGGGCGTCAAAGAAGCTTGGGGTAGGGAGCCGCTCAGGCGGCTGAGAATCTATTTGGAAAGCCTGGGTATCTGGGGAGATGCACAGGAAGAGGAATTACAGCGGGAGTTGAAGGAGATACTGGAGGAGGCAGTGCGGGTGTATCGGCAAACTCCTCGAGATAAGTCTACGGCTATTTTCGATCACCTCTATGGAACCTTGCCCGAGGCCTTTATCGAGCAATACCAACAATTGCAGGGGGACAGCTGATGGCGCAAATTACCCTGGTAGAAGCGATTACCCAGGCGCTCGCTTTCGAAATGCAGAGAGACCCCAAGGTGGTTGTTTTCGGTGAGGATGTGGGACTGAACGGCGGCGTTTTTCGTGCTACCGATGGCCTGCAGGCGCGTTTTGGCCATGAACGGGTACTGGATACTCCGCTGGCGGAAAATATGATTGCCGGGATTGCGATTGGTATGGCGGTGCAGGGCCTGCGACCGGTGGCGGAATTTCAGTTTATGGGGTTTATCTATCCCGGTCTCGATCAGATCCTCAGCCACGCCGCGCGCTATCGCAATCGCACTCGCGGCCGTCTCTCCTGCCCGATTGTCTACCGGGCCCCCTATGGAGGCGGAATCCATGCACCAGAGCATCATTCGGAGAGCACTGAGGCACTGTTCGCCCATATTCCCGGATTGCGCTTAGTGGTGCCTTCCTCTCCGGCACGGGCTTATGGATTGTTACTGGCGGCGATCCGCGATCCAGACCCGGTTGTCTTTCTCGAACCCAAGAGGATCTACCGTGCGGTGCGCCAGGAAGTCGTCGACAATGGTGAGGCTCTGCCGCTGGACCGTGCCTTTGTCTTGCGAGAGGGCGGTGATATCACCTTGATCGCTTGGGGAGCTTCGCTGAAGGAGACTCTGCAGGTTGCCGAGCAGCTCTCTACTGAAGGCATCGAAGCGGAGGTGATCGATCTCGCCACTCTAAAACCCCTGGATATTCACACCATTATTGATTCCTTGGAGAAAACCCACCGCTGTGTCTTGATACATGAAGCCGCGCGTTTTTGTGGTCTGGGTGCGGAAGTGGCTTCACAGATCAATGAATACGCCTTCGACCTATTGCATGCACCGGTACAAAGAGTAACGGGGTTCGATACGGTGATGCCCTATTACCAGCTTGAAGATGTCTACCTACCCGGTGTGCCGCGAATTATGACGGCGGTGCGCGAAGTGCTCGAATACGCAAATGGAGGGGTGGCATGAAAATTTTTACCCTGCCCGACCTCGGTGAAGGGCTACCGGATGCAGTAGTACGAGAATGGCATGTGCACGAAGGAGATGAAATTGCCGCCCACGAAAGCCTGGTAACCGTTGAGACCGCCAAGGCTCTGGTAGAAGTTCCAGCTCCTTGGGGAGGCAGAATAGAAAAGCTGTTTGCAGAGCCGGATCAAACCGTCAATGTGGGTGAGCCCTTAGTGGGCTTTGTCGCTGAAGGCAGTAGCCAAGAGACATCGCAATCAGCAGTGCCTGCTGAAGCTTCTTCCCCCAAAGAGTCTGTCATTCAGGAAGAACCTGAAAAAGAAAAAGTGTGCGGGGCATCGGCACCTAGTCGGTCGCGGGCCGACAGTGGAACGGTGGTTGGGAAGCTCGAACAGAGTGAAGATGTCCTCGGCGCCGAGCAGGGCCTTACTGAGGGGCCTAAACGGCTGGCAACACCCTCGGTTCGTGCCCTAGCCCGGCGCCTGGGGGTGAATTTGGAACAGCTCTCCACGGACGGGGGAGTGATCACAGCTGCACAGGTGCGCTCTGCCGCGGGGGCAAAATTTAGTGCAGCGGAAATAGCTACCGGTCAAGCTGAGCAAAATACAAGGAAGCCTTTGCCTGAGAGGGATTTGGTAAAAGCTCAAGAGCCTGGGGAAATTATGTCCCCGGCGCGGCGTGCCATGGGCCTGTCCATGAGCCGCGCTAGGGACCAGGTGGCGCAGATTACTCTATGTGATGATGCGGATATCTCCAGCTGGTGGGGCAGCGAGCCGGCATTATTGAGACTGATTCGCGCTGTGCAGTCTGCCTGTGCTGCGGAGCCTACCCTCAATGCGTATTTCCAAGATGATCAGCTGTCTCCTCAACAGCCCGTCAATATCGGATTGGCGGTAGATTCCCCGCGAGGCCTATATGTCCCTGTGCTCAAAGATGTAGCCACGCGATCAGATGACTCACTGATGGCCCAGGTGGCCGACTTCAAGCATCAGGCCAGGGAGACCGGAATCGCCCAGAGCGATTTGCAGGGCGCAACGATTCTCTTGTCCAACTTTGGTGCTATTGCCGGGCGCTATGCGACACCGGTTGTGTTGCCTCCTACGGTGGCCATTGTCGGTGCGGGCAGGGTTTGCCAAGGAGTCGTCGTCATAGACCGTTGGCCGGCTATGCGGCCACTGTTGCCGCTCTCTATTAGTGCTGATCATCGAGCGGTGACCGGCGGTGAACTGGCGCGCTTTCTCCAGGCGATGCTAGCCGCGCTTTCCACCTGAGTAGCGGCATCACTTCTGCTGTTTCCCCGTTGGGCCTCTGCCTTTTTGAAATTCCTGTGGGAATTTATCTTTCATTTTGCTATCTTTAAGTTTCGAAATGAAAGTTAGCAAGTTATGTCGAAACGCAATACCCAACAACGCCGCCATGGGATTATGAGTCTTTTGAATGAAACTGGGGAGGCCAGTGTCGAAGATTTAGCAAGGCGTTTCGAAACTTCAGAAGTTACGATTCGAAAGGATCTTACTGCGATGGAAAACCACGGCTTGCTGCTGCGTCGCCGTGGTGGTGCCATACCGGTACCGCGGGAATTAGTTGTAGAGGAAGGGCCATCGGAAGTGAAGCGCGCCATTGGCCGCACTGCGGCGGCCTTGATTCCCGACCACCATCGCATCGTGATTGATTACGGCCGCACGACTGCGGCGATGATCCCCGAGCTGGAATCTAAGCGCGGTCTGGTGGTTATGACCAACTCGCTGCATGTGGCCAATGCCCTGCGGGAACTGGAAAACGAGCCAACCCTGTTAATGACAGGCGGCACCTGGGACCCCCACTTCGAGGCTTTTCAAGGCAAGGTGGCGGAACAGGTTTTGCGCGATTACGACTTTGACAGAGCGTTTATTGGTGCGGATGGCATAGATCTGGAGCGAGGCACTTGTACTTTTAACGAGCAAATAGGCCTGTCCAGGGTGATGGCGCAAGTCGCTCGGGAAGTAGTGGTATTGGCGGAGTCCAGCAAGGTTGGCAGGCGTATTCCCAACCTGGAGCTATCCTGGTCAAAAGTCGATGTACTGGTGACAGACTCTGGTCTGGAAGAGAGTGCGCGCGAGCAATTGCAAGATTTGGGGGTGCGGGTGATTTGCGCATCGCCAAAATCAGTTGCAGGCGACTAACGAAAGAACAAACAAAAATTTTAGGATTTGAGAGGAGATCGGTATGTGTGGGATTGTTGGGGCACTGGCCCAGCGCAATGTAACGGGTATTCTTCTCGAGGGCCTGCGCCGCCTGGAGTACCGCGGTTACGATTCTGCGGGCGTCTGCCTTCGCGATAATGAAGGCCAGCTACAGTTGCGCAAGAGTTTGGGTAAGGTTGTAGACCTGGAGGCCAAGCTGAAGGTCGATCCCACTGAGGGCCATCAAGGCATTGCCCACACACGCTGGGCTACCCATGGAGTGCCTTCCGACGAAAACGCCCATCCACATATGTCTGAACATATCACCCTGGTGCACAACGGGATTATTGAGAATCACCAGGCTCTGCGCGAGGAGCTACAGGCCAAGGGCTATGAATTCGCCTCCGATACCGATACCGAAGTGGTGGTTCACCTGATTCACTCCCTGAGCACAGAGGGCCTGGGGGTGGTGGATGCGGTTAGCAAGGCGACCAAGATGCTGGAGGGTGCCTACGCCCTCGCCGTGATCAGCAGAGAGGAGCCTGAGGTCCTGGCTTGTGCGCGCTACGGTAGCCCCTTGGTCTTGGGCGTTGGCATTGAGGAGAACTTTATCGCCTCAGACCCGATGGCACTGCGCCAGGTAACCGATCGTTTTATCTTCCTCGAAGAGGGGGATGTGGCGGAAGTGCGCCGCAGTGGGATTTCCATTCGCAATAAGCAAGGTGAAGAAGTGAGCCATCCGGTGCATAAGCTGGATAGGGGCCACGACGTTGCCGACAAGGGGCGCTATCGCCACTATATGCAGAAGGAAATCTTCGAACAGCCGGAGGTTGTGGCGGCGACTTTGGCCGGACGCATTGGAGAACATTCGGTATTGTCCCAGGCGCTGGGTAGCCGCGCCCAGGAAATCCTGCCCAAGGTAGAGCAGGTACAGATCGTCGCCTGCGGTACCAGTTACCACGCGGGTATGGTGGCGCGCTATTGGCTGGAGGACTGGGCGGGAGTGCCCTGCTCCGTGGAAGTGGCCAGTGAGATCCGCTACCGCAAGACTGTTGTTCGTCCGGGCACCTTGTTCGTGACTATTTCTCAGTCCGGCGAAACTGCGGATACCCTGGCGGCTCTGCGTCAGGCCAAAAAACTTGGCTACCTGGGTTTTATGACGATTTGCAATGTGCCCAACAGTTCTCTGGTGCGTGAATCTGAACTTTCGCTGATGACGGAAGCGGGCCCGGAAATTGGTGTGGCCTCTACCAAAGCCTTCACCACCCAATTGGTGGCCCTGCAGTTATTCAGTATTGCGTTGGCCAAGGCCAACGGCCTCCCCAGTGAGCGTGAGGCGGAACTAGTCAGTGCGCTACATCAGCTGCCGAAGCTGATGGAAGAGTTCACCGGCCTCGATGCACTGGTTCAACATACCAGTGAGGCTTTTGCGGAGAAGAATCATGCGTTGTTCCTCGGCCGTGGTGTCGAGTTTCCTATCGCCCTTGAAGGTGCATTAAAGCTTAAGGAAATCTCTTATATCCACGCAGAAGCCTATCCGGCAGGTGAGCTCAAGCACGGCCCGCTGGCACTGGTAGATGCGGATATGCCAGTAATTGTTGTGGCCCCCAATGACGAGCTGTTGGAAAAGCTTAAGTCCAACTTGCAGGAAGTGCGTGCGCGCGGTGGACAGCTGTTTGTCTTTGCCAGCCCCAAGGCCGGCTTCACCAGCGAGCAAGGAATTACCGTAGTGGAAGTGCCGGACTCCCCAGAAAGTTTGGCACCTATCCTCTATACCGTGCCCCTGCAGTTGCTCAGCTATCATGTGGCGTTGCTGAAAGGCACCGATGTAGATCAGCCTAGGAACCTGGCTAAGTCGGTGACGGTAGAGTAATTCCCCAAGGCCATGGATGGCTTATGAACAAATCCGCGCAGCGCTTGAGCTTTATCACGTCGGATGGGGTAAAGCTCAGCTATCTGTGTGCCGGGACTGGTCCGACCCTACTGATACTGCACGGTTGGTCTCAAGGGGCGGCCCTGTTCAAGCATCAACTTGCCGGTTTATGTGATCGCTACCGAGTCATTGCTCTCGATATGCGTGGCCACGGTCAGTCAGAAAAACCCTTGTATGGCTACCGTATTGCCCGCTTGGCGAAGGACTTACAGGAGTTGATCACAGCCCTGAACCCGGCCCCTCTCTATCTACTTGGCCACTCGGCCGGTGCTTCAGTGATCTGGAATTACCTGGAGATGTTTGGCGATACGCGAGTTTCCAAACTGATTTTTATTGATGAACCCGCTGCCTTACTTGCCCAGCCTTATTGGTCTGAACAAGAGCGTTTGCAGGCCGGTGCAATCCTCACTGCCGAACAGCTCTTCCAGTTTACCGGCCAACTGCGTAGCTCCCAGGGCGAGCAGGCAACCCGTGACATTTTGATGTCAATGGTGACTCCGGCAATGACACAGGATCAGAGGGAAGAGCTGGTTGGGGTCAATTTGCAGTTCCCGCGCGCTCTGGCGGCGCGCCTGTTTATTGACAATGTTACTCGCGATTGGCGCGATTTTATCCCCAGAATTGGAAAACCCACTTTGATCGCCTTCGGCCGTGCCAGCCCTCACCCAGTAGAATGCCAGCAATGGATTCATCAACAAATTAAAGGTTCTCGGTTGGAGATTATCGAGGCTGAAGATGGAGGCAGTCACTTCCTATTTCTTGAAGCGCCACAGAGGTTTAATCGGTTGCTGAGTGATTTTCTCGCCAGTTAGTCGGGTTTAAATAGAGACCTGTTAGTATTTTTTTGGCTGTATTGATTATTATCCGCCTGTTTTCCACAGGTACTCTGTTACCTGATCTGTGTTCTTTTCCGGTGGGTAAGATAGGGAGTATTATTAACATTAAAATTTACCCTACGGCAGCCGGTGGCTGTTAATGTGGATAAGTAATCTTAAAAAAATCTAACTTTCCCAAAATTATGCACAAGGAACTCTAATTTATGAGAAAGACCTTAGGTTATTAATAATCTTTCCCTATTTTTAATGAACTCTCTCTAGAGAGTATCTCTCTACCGATGCCAGAGGTGCCTGTTCGAAATTAATTCTTAGGTTTACACCGTTTAGGTTAACTTTTTCCCTCTTGTGGGAATCTTTGTTTCTTAAAGCGTCTATGATCTTGCTTAGGCGCTAAAGCCCACACTTTGAATGACTTTGTGAAGCCCCGGTAATCCTCTTTCCTATACTGGCGGAATGGCTGACTCGTTAAGTCGGGTTGAAAATTGCAGTGCCGCAGTCTTTCAAAGGAATATGAGTGGACGATGCACTATCTCGTTGTTGCTCTGCTGTTATTGCTGGTAGTGGCGCTCAGCCTGATTGTCGCTAGAGTTTTGCCTTTTCCTGTTCCCTTGCCTCTTATTCAAATCTTAGGTGGTGTTCTTCTCGGCGCCGTGTTCGGCATAAAAATACCATTAGACCCAGAAATATTTTTTCTGCTTTTTATTCCACCTTTGCTTTTTTTGGCTGGCTGGCGCATTCCCAAGGGTGCTCTTTTCAGAGATCTAGGTTCGATAATTACCTTGGCTGTAGGGCTGGTTATATTTACCGTATTTGGCATGGGGTTTTTTATCGCTTGGTTGTTGCCGATTATGCCGATCGCCATGGCATTTGCACTAGCGGCAATACTTGCCCCCACGGACCCTGTGGCCGTATCGGTTGTGCAGGGCACCAATAATATTCCCCCAAGGCTTGAGCATATTCTTGCTGGAGAATCATTATTTAATGATGCCTCTGGGCTCGATATCTTTCGTATTGCTTTGGCTGCGGCGATGACTGGCAGTTTTTCTTTTCCACAGGCCGTAACCGGTTTTTTTTGGGTTGCCTTAGGAGGGGTTGCCATTGGTGCGGGGGTGGCATTTATCTGTGGCTATCTGTTGCGCTGGTTGGTGTACCTTCGCGGTGAGGATACGGCGATCCAGATTTTGGTAAGCTTATTGGTCCCTTTTGCCGCCTACCAAGCCGGTCAAAGTGTAGGTGTGTCGGGAATTCTTGCTGCTGCAAGTGCGGGAATTGCCACTCATTACACCAGCCTGCATGGTTCTGAAAAATCCGCTACACGGATGGACCGTAGAGCAGTTTGGAATACCGTACAAACTGTGCTCGATGGCATTATCTTCGTGCTGCTGGGGGAACAGCTGGTGCGCCTTATCGATGTAGATTCGAGTTGGGCTCAGGATATTGGATTAGGTTGGATTGTATTGTATGTCCTGGCAATTTCTTTTGTTCTTTTGATGCTGCGTTTTATCTGGGTTTGGGTATCGCTTTATCTCTCGCGCTTTCGCCGCAACCTTCCCTCTCTCTCTACTCAATTTGCTCTGGTCAGTGTGTTGAGCGTGGCTGGTGTGCGTGGGGCTATCACTCTTGCTGGTGCATTTTCAATGCCTTTTTTAATGCCTGATGGCAAACCATTGCCTGGCCGTGAAGCATCTATAGCGATAGCTATGGGGGTAATTCTGATTTCATTATTAGTTGCCAGTATTTTCTTACCATTTCTTCTTAGGCGCTTACCGGATACGCCCAGTCTTGCGGCGATTGGCGATGAAAAGGGAGCAAGGATTTCTGCCGCTAAGGCCGCTGAATATCGTCTGATCAATTTGCGTAAAGAAATAGATGTACACTGGAAAAATAAAGAGATTGCCTACGAGGCGATCGATCACCTGCTGGAGATATACCGTCGGCGCATCAACATCGGTGATGATGAAGCGGGCGAGACGGTATGGTTGAGGGCACGGGTGGAACGCCGTTTTCGTCTGGCGGCATTGGCCGCAGAGCGACAGCGTCTTTTGGAACTCCGTGTGAGCCGGGAGATTGATGATGAGTTGCACAGAAAATTAGTGCTCGAAGTTGATCTGATAGAGGCCAGTATTTTGTCTAAGGAATAGAAGTTTTCCCGGATCAATATTCGCAATAGGTTGGGAAAGGTATGAAGTATATAGAGCTGCTAAGTGTTGATGGCGTATCTACCTTTAAAGAGCGGAAAATAATCCAGAAGAACCATCAGCCACTTGGGGATTATTCTGATCCCTATCAGGTGCGGCAAATATATTTTCGCGAGTTCGATGAGCATCAGATTTTTGATTGGCACTGCGCGCCACGAGAGCAGTTTATTTTTTATCTGGAAGGTGAGGTGAAAATAACGACCAGCTCTGGCGAACAGCATATTTTTAGAGCTGGCGATATTTTATTAGCCAAGGATTTATGTGGAAAGGGACATGTGAGTGAAACTCTGATACCAGGTCGGGCTGTGATCGCTGTGCTCGATCACAGCTCCGCAGTTGGCCACTAAGTCGCACTCAACCACATTGCGCTCAAAAGTTTGCGCCGTCAGCCAATACCTTAATCTGGGTAAAAGCTATCTTGGCGCTATGTTCCTAAGTCTTTTATCGGCACAGGCAGTGGCCAATTAAGATCTTTCGGTCTCCACTTTCGCCTCTTCCCAGTAATGGTCCAGATGCAGGTCCCTATCGCGGCGGTCTTCTTGTAGAGCCTGCAAGAGTTGTTCACGATAGATACGGCTTTGCGCGATGTGCTGTGCCTCATCGCGCCAGTAGGGAAACAGTGCCTCCAGCATACGCTGGTCGTGCTGTTTAAATTTGCGTGCAGCGCGGCGCGCTTGCAAGGGGCTGAGTCCCAGCAGCTCCAGGGCCTTCTCACCAATTGCCAAGGCGGGATCGACGGTCTCGCGAAAAATATATTTTACCCCGGCTTCCATCAGCGCGTATTGGTGCATACGGCTGCGCGCCCGCGCGAGAATCTTTAAGTGCGGAAAGTGTTTTTGCAGCTGCGCGATGATCTCCAAAGACGCGGCCTGATCACTCAAGGTGAGTATCACCAGGCGTGCCTGGGCGGCGCCGGCGGCGCGCAGTAGGTCTTCCCGCGTGGCATCACCGTAATAGGCCTCAATACCATAGCGACGAACCAAATCCAGCTGTTCGGCGTTGCGCTCCAGTAGGGTGGTGCTAAAACCACAGGCATTGAGCAGGCGTCCGGCAATCTGGCCGAAACGGCCGTAACCGATGATGATGACCGGTGAATTGGAATCCAGCGGTGGTTCGTGTTCGACTGCCTGTGGGGCTTCCGGGCCGATAAGAAAACGCGGCTGAATAAACCTTTCAAATACCAGTAACAGAATCGGTGTGAGCGCCATAGTCAGGGCGATCAGTGCTACCAACAAGCTGCTGGCCTCGGCGTCGAGTACTTGGATTTGAGTGGAAAAGGACACCAAAACGAAGCCAAATTCTCCCGCCTGGGCCAGGGATAGAGCGAATAACCAATCCTCGCCCTTGGACATACGCAGGAACCTTGCCAATAGGAACAGAACGCCAAATTTCACCACTACTAGGGCTACTACCAGACCAAACAACAGCAGTGGGTTTTGCGCGATCTGCGCAAAGTTCAGGCTGGCGCCTACGGCGATAAAGAAAAGTCCCAGTAACAATCCTTTGAACGGCTCAATATCTGCCTCCAGTTCGTGGCGAAACTCACTCTCCGCCAACAGTACTCCGGCGAGGAAAGTACCCAAAGCCGGTGAGAGGTCGAGCCAGCTCATTACCGCCGCTGCAGCAAAGACAATCAGCAGAGCGGTGACGGTAAACATTTCGCGTACCTGGCTGCCAGCTACCAGGCGTAACAGCGGTCCCAGCAGATAGCGGCCGGTGATAGCGAAGGCGGCGATGGTGGCAATAACCGCAGCGGCATATCCCCATCCCTCCAAGCCGCTGGCGTGGGATTCGGCGGTAGTACCCGCGAGCAATGGCAGCAGGGCGAGAATGGGGATTACAGCGATATCCTGGAGTAACAGCACCGCAAAGGCACTGCGCCCGCCTTGAGTTTTGAGAAGCCCTTTTTCATTGAGGGACTGTAAGACGATAGCGGTGGAGGACAGGGCCAGGATCAAACCGATCGCTACGCCGGTGCGCCAGCTCATGTCGAATAACCACAGCGCTATTACCGCCACTGCAGCAGCGGTCAGGAGTAGTTGCGCGCTGCCGGTGCCGAGGATGGCGCCGCGCATTTGCCACAACTTTTTAGGTTGCATCTCCAGGCCGATCAAAAACAGCATCAACGCTACGCCGAATTCGGCCACATGCATTTCATCGCTGGCATCCCCCACCAGGCCCAGTGCGCTGGGTCCAATGGCCACCCCGGCCAGTAGGTATCCGAGTACGGAACCCAGGCCCAGGCGTGTGGCGATAGGCACAGCGATAACCGCGGCCCCCATAAAGATGACGGCTTCAACAAGGAAGTTAGAGTGTTCCATTGATCGATTATCGCTAGTTAGCAGTGTGTTGCTGATCGCTGGCGGGCGCGCTTTCCGGTTCGGCAAATTCGCGACTGCGGCGTATTAATGGCGCTATGGTAGAGCCCTGCACCACAATAGAAAAGAGCACTACGCCATAGGTCATAACCACCCATAGGTAGCGCAGGTCCTGCCCCTGAACAAAAGCGCTGCCAGAGGGGATGGACATAGCCAGGGCCAGGGCCAGGCCGCCTTTGAGACCACCCCAGATCAATATCCGGTTGGTGTAAGGGTGGTAGCTGCGGCGCCTTTTCAGGTACAGGAAGGGCACCCCCACAGCCAGGACTCGTGCCATTAGTACGATGAAAATTCCCGCCACCATTAGCAGGTAGTCCGCCGGGCGCAGATCGATAGTAATCAGGAACAGGCCCACCAACAGGAACAGCAGTCCGTTGAGGAAATCCTCGGTGATATTCCAGAAGTTATCCAGTTCGTGCTGGCTCACCCTGGAAAAGCCGCGCTCGCGGGTGAAGTTACCGATAATAATTCCGCTCACTACCATCGCCAGGGCACCGGAGACACCGAGGATATTGGCCAATGAGAATCCGGCAGTTGGAATGACCAGGGTGAGCAACAGCTCCAGGCTGTGGTCGTCGGTGCAGCAGATCAGCCAGTGGAACAGCCCACCGATAATCAGGCCGAGCAGAATCCCCCCAATCGCTTCCAGCACGAATAGCTCTGCCACTGCCGGTACAGTTGGTTGCCCCCCTTCGAAAGCCACCGCGTAAATTACTGCAAATACCACAATACCGAAGCCATCGTTGAACAGGGACTCCCCTTCCACCTGAATGGATACCTGCTCCGGTGCCTTGAGGTTTTTCATAATGGCCAATACGGCGATGGGGTCGGTAGGGGAGATCAAGGCACCGAATAATAGACAGTAAATGAAGGCTACCGGCATATTGATCAACATGAGGAACCAATACAGGAGGCCGCCCACCGCAAAGGTGGAAATCAAAGTACCAACAATCGCCAGCAAGCCAATTTCCAGTTTTTGATTGCGCAATTCCAACAGGTCGATATGCAAACTGCCGGCGAAGAGCAGGAAGCCCAGCATTCCCTTGAGTAGGATGTCTTCCAGGTTAAGCAACGGCAGCAGTTGGTCGGCCCAGGTGCGCAACTCCACTACGCCCAATTTGCCCAGGCCGGTGACAATGAGCGACAAGGCCAGGGCCCCAGTGGTGATGGCAATTGTGGTTTGCGCGCGCAGCACATACTGATTTAGGAAACCGAGAAAGACCGACACCGCGGCAAGAAAACAAAAGGTGTAATAGACTTCCATGCCGTGCGTGGACTCCAGGGATAAGAATTGCGGGGCCTTGCCCACCCCTTAAAAGCGATGCTTCTACGGGCGAAATTATCAGTTGCTGAGCGTGCCGTTAGTGTAGTCGCGCAGGGGCCCGCTCGAGTTTCCCTGACAGGGCTTTGGGCACAGGGGTGTCAGGTATGGATACCGCCGGCTGCGCCCTGGTTGGGGGCGCGCAATTGTAACGGCTCTTCAGTGCGGTACAACCGCATTTTCTATTTATATCCACAACAACTTTTCTGCGCCTGCCGAAACTGTCATTCGTTAATTTCCGCTTCGTCAGACTCTCAATTGCGGTGCAAGTTTCTCTTAGCGGAATACATTGCTGTCGGCATCGCCCCCATTTCGATATCGCTTCCCAACTACACTGGAGGCATCAGGTAGAGCCCAATGCAACAGTTAAAGAAGAGAGAAGGTCGTGGCGCATCATCCCCTGTTATGTGATACCTCTAAACTTGTCGGGCGGATATTAATGTCCCTGCTGTTTATCTTTGCCGGCTGGAATAAGATCGGCGGCTACAAAATGACGGAAGCCTTTATGGTTTCCATGGGAATCCCCGCCCTGTTACTCCCCTTGGTGATTATCGTAGAACTGGTCGGTGGCCTGGCGATATTGCTCGGATTCTTTACCCGCTTTTCCGCAGTGATTCTTTTTCTCTTCTGCCTGGCTAGTGCCTGGATGGTGCATTACTCACCAGGCGATCCCGCAGAGATGACCAGCTTTATGAAGAACATCACCATTGCTGGAGGCTACCTGATTCTCGCCTGCGCGGGTGCTGGGCGCTTCAGCCTAGATCACTGGATTCGCAAAAAATAGCGCCTTGTGAAGCCAGTAGGCGCCTATATTGCCCGATGCCGCACAGTCTACTCAGGAGGGTCACCGTGAAACTCTTTTATGCGCCAGGAGCCTGTTCTCTATCCCCACATATTGTCGCCCTGGAAGCGGGTATTGATCTCGAACTCTGCAAGGTGGATCTAAAGACGCATACCCTGGAAAACGGCGACGACTTTTATAGAGTTAACCCTAAGGGCTATGTACCAGTACTGCAGCTAGAGGGGGGCGAGTTACTCACAGAGGGCGTCGCTATTATGCAGTTTCTCGCCGAGCAAAAGCCCGATGCCGGTTTGGCGCCACCGTTGGGCACTTTGGACCATTACCGCTTGTTGGAGTGGTTGAATTTTATCAGTGCGGAGGTTCATAAATCTTTCTTGCCCCTGTTTTGGAAAGGCACTGAGGAAGAAAAGAAAAAAGCTCGGGAAAGGATTCTACGTCGCATAGACTATATTGAAGAGCAGCTACAGAACGACTACCTGCTGGGGAATTCTCTATCTGTCGTGGATGCGTATCTCTACCTGATAAACCGCTGGCTCAAGGTGCAGGATTTTGATATGACACGGTGGCCCAGGTTACAGGCTTTTCAGGAGCGTATGGCAGCGCGCCCGACAGTTCAGCAGGCCTTGCAAGAGGAAAATCTCAGTTAGATTGAGGGCCCAAGAGTATATTGCCGCCAAATAAACAGTGCATCAGCTCCGCTAGCGTTGGTCGAAGTTGTGGCTGTACTCACTGAAAGCATCTTATCCCGTTCAGGAATAGTCCTCGATTTATTTACTCCCTACACATATCTTCTGCCTTATCTGGACAGGCAAATTGTCGTTGGTACTGACCCGGAGAGATACCGAAAGCTTTACGGAAGTGATGGCGAAGAGTTGCACTGCTCTCAAAACCAGAAACTTGTGCTGCATGATCAATGGTCTCACTGCCTGACTCCAGTGCTTTCTGCGCTACACGAAGCCGTTGTTGCGTTAACCATTCTTTAGGGGCCAGCCCCATGGATTGGCGAAATTTTCTATCGAAACTGCGACGAGAGAGATGCGCTTGCTTCGCCAAGTCGCCCACCATGATGGGTTTATCCAGGTTGGCAAGGGCCCAATCCAGGGCGCCCGCGAAATGATCGGGCCGCTTGGGAACTGGGGTCTCTACAAACTGGGCCTGTCCTCCCTGCCGATGAGGAGCCATCACCAGGCGCTTGGCTACAGAATTAGCCAATTCATAACCATGGCTACGCCGTAAATACTCTATTCCCAAATCTATTGCTGCTGAGCTTCCTGCAGAACAGGCCAATATGTCCTGCCAGACATAAAGTACATCCCCTACATACTCTACTTTGGGGAATCGCTTTTTAAAGGTATTCGCATAGCGCCAATGAGTGGTGGCTTGCCTTCCATCCAGCAAACCAATTTCGGCAGGTAAAAATGCGCCAGAACAAAAAGTCAGAATTTGCCGGCGTTCCGCCGCAAAGGCTTCCACAGCAGCGTATACAGATTGTAGGGAGCAGTCCTTGGTTTGTGGTGTAGTCGGCCAGCTGGGTACGACTAACAAATCGTAATCCATCAGGCTGCTCACTTGTCTGCACTGTAGGGATACCCCCCCAAGCCCCAGCTGTGCCTTGGCAGTGAAGGAAACAACCTCTCCCTCATAGAGCGTATCGGTACAGGGGCGGGGTAAACAGAACAGTTCGGTCGCGCAGCCAAGTTCAAATAAGGCAACCTGGTGATGAACCAGAATCGCTACGCGCTTTGCTTTTCCCTTATCCATCATGCCCTCCCTTGATTTCTCACTTCGATACTCAGATTGGCTCAAATTTAACGCTATATGGCTTTTAAGCCAATCGTTAAATAAATAGCCAAAGAACAGAATACATACATGACAAAGAGTGAGTGTTAACCAAGGAGATAATTATGAGTTCTGCTGTAAGTCGTATTGCCCCAGCTAGCAGTCAAAAAGCCCTGCAACATTTCCAAGAACTGATGGCCTTTGAGACGGACTGCTGGGATGTTCATCATGCCCTAACCAATGGGCGCCAGGACTTTGTCCTGTTGGATGTTCGCGGTGAAGAAGCCTTTCGTCAGGGGCACATTTTGGGCGCTGAGTCCTTACCTTATCAGCACATCAATAAAGAGCTTGTATCTCGCTATCTAGATTCCACTCTGTTCGTCGTCTACTGCGCCGGGCCCCATTGCAATGCAACGGAGAAGGCTGCTGTCCGGTTGGCAAAATTGGGGCTTCCAGTGAAAAAAATGATTGGTGGTATAACCGGATGGATAGATGAAGGGTTCAAACTGGTGGGAGAAAAGGAAACTATCAGCGCCTAAGATCAAAGTGAGATTCTATCTCTCAAGACCGGAAATAAAGAGGGTGAAGATTGCACCCTCTACCAATCCATCAAATTTGGCAACAAATAAATGCTTATACGTAACGCAAAGCCTAGTGATATTCGCCAATTATTGGAGATGATGCGTGGGCTAGCTAAATTCGAAGGCTACTTAGATAAGTTCAAGGTTACTGAGGAAGAATTAAATAATCGGCTATTTAAGCGGGCAGACTTTCAATGTTTAGTGGCCGAAGACAGTGGAGTGGCTATTGGCTACCTGGTTTTTTATGCCCTTCCCTTTACCTACGATTTAACTCCCTGGCTGTGGATTAAAGAACTTTACGTAGTTGGTAACAAAGAGTATCGCCGTAAAGGAGTAGGAAGGGCATTGATGGGGTATTTAATAAAAGAGGCCTATGAGCGGGGTAGTGCCAAAATAAAGTGGGAAGTTCTTTCTACTAATGTAGATGCACAAGCTTTTTATCAGCAACTAGGTGGAGCTCTGGAACAGAAGTGGCAAATATGGTCCCTGAGTACTTAGCCAATATGGCCGGGCCGAAATACCCCCTTTTCAATAGATGAACACAAAACTGACTCTTCAACGCGGGGTAAAGCGCCTGGTGATTGGTATATCCGAGTCGATGGGTTTGCGTGCCTGAGCGATTACCAGAGTGGAGATCAGGGCCACTACTGCACATCCAAACATGGACGCGGCAATAGGAACCAGGGTGCCTGTGTGCAGGCTGCTGACCAATCCGCCCAGCACACCGCCAGTGATAAAAATTGTGGCGCCATACAGGGCGTTGGCGCTGCCGCTGATTTTGGGAAAAAACTCCAGATAACAGGCGGCGGCATTGGGCCCGGTAATACCGATACAGCTCATTACCAATACCAGCGGTACCATCCACAGAGTCAGCTCTTTAATACCGGTCAAAGTGCCGAGTAATAGCAAACCACAGCCGAGTATCTGCAGGGTGACGCCAGCCAATAAAATATTGCGCGGCTGGAACAGGTTGAGCAGGCGGATATTGACCTGCACCATGCAGATCAGCCCCAGAATACAGGCGCCAAAGAACAGCGGGAAGCGGCTCGGACTGACACTGAAGTAGTCCATAAAGACAAAGGGTGCGGTGGTGATATAGATAAACATCGAACCACTGACACAGGCCTGGGCGCCGAGAAAACCGAGGGCGCGGCGGTTGCGTAGCACCTGTCCATAAGTGGAAATCAGTGAAGCTAATGGCATCAACTGGCGCCGCGCGCGGGTAAAACGCGATACAGTTTCTGGTAACAGTAAGCGCACTAATAGCAGCATGGCAGCGGCGTACAGTAGCAGGAATACAAAAATACTCTGCCAGCCACCCACTGCCAGCAGAAGAGAGCCGATTACTGGAGCGATCAGGGGGGCGATCAGCATGATGGTACTGATCATAGAAATAATTTTGGCGGCTTCACGCCCACTGTGCAGATCGCGCACTATGGCGGCGCAAATCACCGTAGCAAAACCGCCCCCCACGGCCTGGAAAAAGCGCAGGATAATCAGTTGATCGACATGGTCGGCAAACAGGATCAGCAGCGAACTGACGATATAAATGCACAGGCCGATAGTGCCGACCAGTCGCCTGCCCCAGCGATCGGAGAGCGGGCCGCCGAAGAGCTGACCTAGGGCAAAACCCAGTAAAAAGCTGGAGACCGAATACTGCACCCGCTCCACTTCGGTATCGAGCGCACCGGCCATGGCCGGGATAGCCGGCAAGTAACTGTCGATGGAAAATGGCGTCAGGGAGACCAGCGCCGCTAGCCATACCACCAACCAGCGCGGTGCTTTTTGCTCAGCGGATAATGCGGTGGATGTCATGGAATTGCTCTGGAACGGCTAGGGGCACTTGTTGGCAGTGGCAGTAGATTGCCGGATACAGCAGGCATGGTAGAGGGGCCGCGACACATTATCCAGTGCCGCATTCTTGCAAATTTCCCTCAGTGCTTGTCTTCCCGCAATGTGTACAGGCCCTGCTTCAGCTTCAGTAGGTGCTCTTGCAACTGGGGGCCTTTGCGCTGGGCAACGCCGATGGCGAGCACATCGATCACCACCAGGTGGGCGATGCGTGAGGACAGTGGTGTATAGATCTCAATATCCTCCTCCACATCCACTTCTAGCGGGATACTGGCCTGCTGCGCCACCGGCGAACCGCTGGGTGCCAGGCCAACCACCAGAGCGCCCTGCTCCTTTGCCATGCTCATCGAGCGCAGTAGTGCCTTGGTGCGGCCACTCTGGGAGATAGCCACGACTACATCGCCAGGCTGCATAGACATGGCTGACATATTCTGGATGTGGTGGTCCGAGTGGGCGGCGGTGGCCAATTGCAGGCGGAAGAACTTGTGCTGGGCATCGGCGGCGACAGCACCAGAGGCGCCAAAGCCGAAGAATTCCACCCGCTTGGAAGCGGCCATCGCAGTGACAGCGGCTTCCAAGGCGCGGTCGTCAATTCTATCGCGCACTTTTAGCAGAGTATCTACTGTTGAGTCGAACACCTTGCGTTTGTACTCGGCAATGGTGTCGGTCTCGGTCACCGCAATTTGGCCGAAGCTGGGGCTGGAAGCCAGCTGTTGCGCCAGGTTCAACTTGAACTCCTGGAAGCCGGAACAGCCCACGGCGCGACAAAAGCGCACCACGGTCGGCTCGCTCACCTGGGCCTCGGTAGCCAGGTCGACGATGCGCATATGAATAATTTCATCGGGATTGGCGAGAATATACTCCGCCACCTTGCGCTCAGATTTGCGCATGGATGACAGTTGCTCACTGATTCGTTGCGTTACTTCCGCCGGTTTCACAGGACTTCCTTCTCTATGCCAGTTGGCGCAGTTTAGCCGCTGCGCCCCCGGCTGGCGAGGGGCTTTGCATTGTCAGCCAGGGTAAAATCCTGTTTATTTACACAGGTCTTATGCAGCAGCTCTGGTACAATCTTCGCCCATGGACGTATCTCAGATTTTAGACCCCCTCAACGACGCCCAGCGCGAAGCGGTAGCTGCCGCGCCCGGCAATCAATTGGTTCTGGCCGGTGCCGGCTCGGGCAAGACCCGGGTGCTGGTGCACCGCATCGCCTGGCTGATGCAGGTGGAGGGCGCCTCGCCCTACTCTATTATGGCGGTGACCTTTACCAACAAGGCGGCCCGCGAGATGCGCGCTCGTATCGAAGAGCTGCTGGGGGTGAATACCTTTGGCATGTGGGTGGGCACTTTCCACGGCCTGGCTCACCGCCTGCTCAAAGCTCACTGGCAAGAAGCCAAGTTGCCGCAGAACTTCCAGATTCTGGATTCCGACGACCAGCTGCGCCTGATCAAGCGGGTACAGGCAGATCTGGGGCTGGACGATAAAAAGTGGCCGCCGCGGGAAACCCAGTGGTGGATTGGCGCGCAGAAAGATGAAGGCCTGCGCCCGCAATATATCAATGCCGGCGCCGATCCCTGGTTGCAGACCATGGTGCGCATCTACTTCGCCTATGAAGAGGCCTGTCAGCGCGGTGGGCTGGTAGATTTTGGCGAGTTGCTGCTGCGCGCCCACGAACTTTGGCTGAATAACGACAGTATTCTGGCCCACTACCGCCGGCGTTTCCCCCATATCCTGGTGGATGAGTTCCAGGATACCAACACGATTCAATACGCCTGGTTGCGCCTGCTCGCTGGGGAGCAGTGCCATATCACCGCTGTGGGTGACGATGACCAGTCCATTTACGGTTGGCGCGGCGCCAAGATCGAGAATATCCAGCACTTTTCTACAGATCTGCGTGAAGTGCAGACGGTGCGCCTGGAACAGAATTATCGCTCTACCTCCACCATTCTGAACGCCGCCAATGCGGTGATCGCTAATAACAGCGGTCGTCTGGGCAAGGAGTTGTGGACCAAGGGTGAAGAAGGCGAGCCTATCGCCGTCTACGCCGCCTACAACGAGCAGGATGAGTCGCGCTTTATCGTCGAGCGTATCAATGACTGGGTGCGCGATGGTAATCGCCGCGACAGCATTGCCATCCTCTACCGCTCCAACGCCCAATCCCGGGTGCTTGAAGAGGGGCTACTGCGCGAACAGGTGCCCTACCGTATCTACGGTGGCCAGCGCTTCTATGATCGCCTGGAAATCAAAAATGCCCTGTCCTACCTGCGCCTGATCAGCAATCGCAATGATGACACTGCATTTGAACGGGTGGTGAATACCCCCACTCGTGGCATTGGTGCGCGCACGGTGGAAATGGTGCGCTCCTTTGCTCGCGAGCAGGGCTGCTCCTTGTGGCAGGCGGCCAAGCTGATGTTGCAGCAACGGGTATTGGCTGCGCGCGCCGGTAATGCTCTGCAGAGCTTTCTGGATCTGATCAACCAGCTGGCTGCAAATGCGGAAGATAAAGAGCTGGATGCCATTGCCGAGGATTTGATCGAGACTAGCGGCCTGCTGGAATTCCACGGCAAAGAAAAAGGTGAGAAGGGCCAGACGCGGGTGGAGAACTTGCAGGAATTGGTCACTGCTTGTCGCTCTTTTGCCGGTGTGGACCTGCCCGAGGGCGAGGAAGATGAGGAGGAAATTCCTCTTCTTAACCAGTTCCTCGACAGCGCCGCCCTCGATGCCGGTGAAGGCCAGGCGGATGAGTTTGAAGATGCCGTCCAGCTGATGACCCTGCACTCTGCCAAGGGCCTGGAATTTCCTTTGGTGTTTATGGCGGGCGTGGAGGAAAACCTGTTCCCCCACAAGATGTCTGCACAGGAACCCGGCCGTATGGAGGAAGAGCGGCGCCTCTGCTACGTGGGTATCACCCGCGCCATGCGTAAGCTGTATATTACCTACGCGGAAAACCGGCGCCTGTTTGGCAGCGAGACCTACAACAGTCCGTCTCGCTTTATCGGTGAGATTCCGCCAAATTTGGTGCACGAAGTGCGTTTGAAGACCGAAATTTCCCGCCCCCTCTACCAGGCGGATTATGGCAAGGTGGGCCAGTTTTCCGACCCGGCGCCAGATTTTGATGATTTACCACCATTGGCACTGGGTGGCCGGGTTGAGCATGTCAGGTTCGGCGAGGGCACCGTAGTGCAGTTCGAAGGTAATGGCCCCCGTGCACGTGTACAGGTCAATTTCGATGATGTTGGCAGTAAATGGCTGGTAGTGGCTATGGCTAAGCTGCAGCCTTTATAGATTGTTTGTTTTGGTAAAAACCAAGTCAGATTAGAAATTTTTTCTACACTGATTTCGGTTTTTCCCAAAATCCCGACCATTTAAAAAAGATCGTTTATCGATGATCAGCGCCTTACAAGAAAAAAGATAATTAAAAGCGATGAAAAAAGTTAACTGGTATCCCGCTATTATTTTGGGCCTACTGGCCCTACTCGTTGTTACCTTTGCTGCACTGGTCACTTCCCGCGTAGCACAGGGCCCTGCACAACACTTTTCCGATAATGGCAACAAAGAATTGTTCGAGTGGAAGCTTGTCACCACTTGGCCAAAAAATTTCCCCGGCCTTGGCCAGGCCCCAGAGCGCTTTGCAAAAAACGTTGAGTTGATGTCCTCCGGCCGCCTCAAAATTAAAGTTTATGGTGCGGGTGAGCTGGTACCCGCTCTGGGTATTTTTGGTGCGGTATCTGAGGGCGCTGCACAGATGGGGCATGGTGCCGCCTATTATTGGAAAGGCAAGATTCCAGCGGCCCAGTTTTTTACCGCGGTACCGTTTGGTTTAAACGCCCAGGAAATGAATGGCTGGCTGCACCACGGTGGTGGTTTGGAACTCTGGAAAGAGATTTATGAACCGTTCAACCTGATACCCCTGGCCGGTGGCTCTACTGGGGTACAGATGGCGGGTTGGTTTAACAAACCAATTAACTCTGTTAAGGATTTGCAGGGCTTAAAAATGCGAATTCCCGGTCTGGGCGGTGAAGTATTAAACCGGGCCGGCGGTACCGCTGTGACTATTCCCGGTGGTGAACTTTATACCGCGCTGCAGACTGGTGTTATTGATGCGACCGAGTGGGTTGGACCTTACAACGATCTCGCTTTCGGTTTCCATCAGGTTGCCGAGTACTACTACTATCCTGGCTGGCATGAACCCGGTTCAATGATGGAATTTATCGTCAATAAAAAAGCTTTTGAGAAATTGCCCAAAGACCTACAGGCTATTGTGCGCGTGGCTGCCCGCGAAGCAAACCAGGATATGTTGGATGAGTACACCGCACGTAATAATCGCGCCCTGCGTGAGCTGGTGGAAACACACGGAGTCAAAGTTAAGCGTTTGCCAGACGATGTGCTTGCCCATTTAAAGCAGATCAATACTCAACTGATGCAAGAGACCGCAAATAAGGACCCAGAATTTGCGCGTATCTATAAAGCCTTTAAGGATTTTGAGCGGGATGTGCGGCCCTATCACCAGATAAGTGAAGAGGCTTATTACCAGGCGCGTGAACTTGATGGAGAAAGCAAGAAACAGGAATAAAAGGCAGAATTAATATCATAGAAGGGAAACTGGTTTAAGGCAGTTTCCCGAAATAGTTTTGCAAGTCGTTTCAGGGCAGTGGTCTGGTATGCCCTCTATCGTCGATAGCGACAAAAACAAACTCACCCTCGGTGACCTTTACCTGCTCACCAGAGTCCACCCGTGTCAGCCATACCTCAACCATTGTTCTAATAGAGGAACGCCCTACCTCTATAGCCTCGGCATAACAGCTGACCGTAGAGCCAACCGGAACCGGGCGTAAGAACACCATACTGCCGACCGCTACGGTAGTTACCCTGCCGCGCGCAATGCTTTGGGCCAAGATTGCTCCAGCCAGGTCCATTTGCGACATCAGCCAACCAGCGAATACATCCCCCTGGGGATTGGTATCACGGGGCATAGCCAGGGTTTGCAGGGTAAGCGTGCCTGTTGGTTGCGGGTTTTCATCAAGGGCTGAAAGTGCGGACATCGACTACTCACAGATTGTTAGAGTTATTGGTTTCCACCTGAGGGAAGGTGGCGCATTCTAGCACAAATTGAGTAGTATTTGACCAGTACTTGTCTGAGTTTTTCCAACGAAAACGAGGGAAGTTTTTCCCAGCCACCCCCCTAGGTGGCCGGGAAATTAGTGACAAGAGCCCTAAAGTGTCTCTATTGCTAACAGATTGTCGTCCGGGTTTTTGTCGATCATCTTGATATAGGGATCAAAGCCAGCAATGCTCGGTTTGCCCTTCACCTCAAACTCCAGCAGGGTGGTCTCTTCACTGATCTCCTGTTTGGCCAAGTAGAGCACATTGTCTGAACTGGTATTCTTGTCGGGATCTTCTGCAAAAATGGCAACATCTATCCAGTTATTGATGGGAATTTCTTGTTCCTGTCCATCCCCTTCGGCTTCATATTTGTGCGCTTCCAGCTCCAGTAATACGCGATAATTGCCGTTCTCCAACAACTCATAGGTGGCATTTGCGACTTTGAGATCAAAGAGGACTACTCGCTCCAGCATATCGGTGATTAGCTCTTGCTGGGGTGGTTTGGCGTGGGCTCGGAGTCTTGCCACTAAATCCATGCTGGTGGGATAGGGATCACTGGAGAAGCCTTTTTCTTTTAACAGGGAAGCCAAAGCCGCATTGACGGCATCTTCACCCATCGCATCCTTAAGGGCATACATCGCTAGCGAGCCCTTGTCGTAATGGATATAGGTCTGGTTCTCGTTGCGAGATAAAGGTAACTCCTCAAGCAACTCGGTACCCCGAGCGCTCAGGTAGCCATCTAGCTCATATTTGAGGAAACGACGCATTTTTTCAGGGCCGTATTCCCGCTCCATCACCATTAGTGCTGAGTACTGCGCCAGGGTTTCAGACAGTAGAGTCGCTCCCTGTACATTGGCGCCAATCAATTGATGCGCCCACCACTGGTGTGCCACCTCGTGGGCGGTTACATAGAAGACGTAATCAATCTCATCCGGGTCCCGCAGATCGGCGACAAAACCGATAGATTCAGAGAAAGGTACGGTGTTGGGGAATGCCTGGGCAAAGGATTCATAGCCCGGGAACTCGACGATACGCAGTTGGCGATACTGATAAGGGCTGAATGCCTTACTGAAATACTCCAGGGACTTTTTCACCCCCTCAACCATACGATCTATGTTGTAGTCGTGGGGCTTGTGGTGGTAGACCTCAATGGCAACGTCCTGCCACTTATCTTTGACCACTGTGTAGTCCGCTGAAAGGTAGGAAAAAAAGTTGTGAATGGGCGCGTCCATCTTGTAATGAAAATAATGGCGCTCTCCCTCCTGCCAGTCTTTTTGTAGGTAGCCGGGGGCCAGTGCTATCTGTCCCAAGGAAGTACTGACGGTGGTTTCAAAGTTGATCCAGTCGGAGTCGCTGCGAAGATAGGATTTTCGGTAGTGCTCTTTGTCCTCCAGTTTGGGCATACGCTGCGGCGGCGGTAGATCGTGCTTTTTACGCAGGTGACGATCAGTCAACTCAAAATTGCTGTTGTAACCGATAAAGGGCAGCGCTTCGTAGTTATTAAAGAAGGTACCGTTCTGCACCAAGGTGGTGGAGGAGCCGGAGTTCATAAAGCCGCGATTGATCCTGCTCAGATCAAACTCCAGCGTGAGGGACTGGCCGGGTTCAAGTGGGCGATCCAGCTCGAAGAAATAGTGTCCGAACTGCTCGTCCTTTTCGCGTAACTTGGCCTGATTTAGGGATAACTGGTTAACTGTAAGGCCGCGATCCAGCCCTATAACTACCTCATCAATCGACTCCTCACGCTTGTTAACCAGGAAATAGCGGCCGCGCACTTCATAGCGGCGTTCATTGGGGAAGATATCCACATCCACTTTGACATCGGTGATATGTGGTGCGAGTTTATCCTCCAGGGCCTTGTATTTCTTCTCATAGTCTGCAGCCAGTCGCTCACGATCCTTGCTGGTTTCGTAGTGATTGAGAATATTGGTGTTGTAGAAAATAAAGACGCCCGTGCCGATAAACAGTAGCAGGGTTGTGGAGGCAGTTAATCGACTGGAAAGCCCCAATTGGAAGCGCAGGGCTTTGACCCGGCTAGTTAGAGGAGCCAGGGTTCCGCGCTGCCAGAGCCCGTAACTCAAGATGGCCAGTATCAGGCTGAAGCTGATCCAATATAACGCAAACCAAGCCCGACCCTGATCAAAGTGACCATAACCATTCATGTCCGAGTAAGGTGCGGCGTTCCAGTCTGCAAATTGATAGAGGTTGTGTTCGAACCCAAGGCCATCAAGGACACTGGAGCTAATTAAGTAGCCCACCATCAGCAGCATGCCGAGGAATTTATTGCGGGTTATCACCTGGGCAAAGATTGATAGGACTGCCATCAAGTAAAACGGCAGCGCAAACTGATACCAGAGTCCGTAAAAATACAGTCCAGGCTCAAGAGTTGTATATCCCTTGCCCAGCTGTACAGCCACAGTGGTAAGCATGCAGGCTATCAGGATACCGGCCAGAACTACCAGCATTGCAATAAACTTGCTCGCTACGAAAATCCAGCTGGGTGTGGGCACGGCATCCATAATTTCATGGCAACCGGCCTGGCGTTCTCGCCACACCAATTCAGCCCCATAGTAGATCAGAATAATCAACATGATGAGGCTAAAAGCACCTTCTATCAGACTGACCATAGAACGAGTCACCGGGTATACCGAGGTGCCAAATACTGCCTCCAGGCTCAGGGATGCGCCCAAGACATTCAGAACACCTAGTGCCAGGATTACCCAAAAAGCTAGGCTTTTTACTACTGCTTTTACTTCAAAACCGCAGCGTATACGGAATTGTTGCCAAACCGTGGCTGCCCCAAAGTTTGGAGTAATTCGCGGTAGGGGCTTGATGTACCTAGGTATCTCACTATCTGCAGCTTCTGTGGTGCGGCGGCGCGACCAGAGAGGTTTACGTTCGACAAATGAAAAGCATTTATAGCCTAAGCCGATAAATAATAAGCTGGCGCCCAGCCATAGTAAGCGGTTGATTAGAAAGTTTCCCTCTAGTGCGATCATAGAGGTATTGCGATCGAAAGCGGTCCAGTAGCGAGTTGTCTCCTGGAAGGCGGCGATACCAAAGGGGTCAGCCAGTGCGGCAGCACTTCGATAGGCGGGTTCATCCATGATTCCCTGGCTGGTGAAATAGAGTATCAGGAAGGCGATCAACCCCAGGTAAGTGGCCATCATGCTGCGAGTTATGGCTGCCAGGCTAAAAAACATGGCGCTGCAAAACAGCATGGTGGGAAAGATAAGTATGAATAAGGTTTGCAGGTAGTGGGATATTTGAGTGGGGCCCAAGCGCTCTGGGTCTAGCCAAGGCATCCATGAACCGAACAGCATACCCAGCGCCGTAGATGAGAAAGCCAGGAAGGCTACGGCGAATGATCCTGTGAAGCGCCCCAATAAATAATCACGCTTACTGATAGGGGTACTGAAGACAATACCTTCCATTTTCATATCGCGATCACGCAGCACCGGATTGGCTGCGAAGGCGGCAGTGATAAAAATACTGAAAACGCACATTACTAACAGGGTTAGCATAATCGCGTAGGGAGAGTTGATCAGGGTGCTACCGCCACCGCCGCCGATCTGTATATTGTCGACGGTCATAGCACCAAAAGTCAGTAGAAAAAATACCAGGCTGGTCACATAAAACAGTGGCTGGCGCAACTGGTAGTGAAATTCAAACTTAGCAACCGATAAAAACATTTCGAAATCCCCCCCCATCTCAAGCGGCGCTAGCCACATGAGCTTTTTTATTGCTAAACAGGGTGGAGAAGTAGACATCTTCAAGGTCCGGTTGCAGCTGCTCAAAGCCTACTGCCGGTTGGGTATCTGCCAGCGCATGCACAACATGGCGCCCGGCTAATAAACGAGTGGAAATCACATCAAAATTATTGTGGCATTCTTCCAGCTCAGATTTATCGACGGTGCGCCGCCATACACGTCCTTGCAATTTAGAGATAAGTTCTTCGGGTTTAGCTTGGGCCACAATTTGACCTGCGGCCAGGATCGCCATATTGGGGCACAGATCGGCAACATCTTCGACAATATGGGTGGAAAGAATTACCACTACGTTCTCGCCAATTTCGCTAAGCAGGTTGTGAAAGCGATTGCGCTCCTGAGGGTCGAGACCAGCGGTAGGCTCGTCGACAATAATCAGGCGTGGGTCACCGATCAGGGCTTGGGCAATACCAAAGCGCTGGCGCATACCCCCAGAGTAACCGCTTAGGTTTTTTTTGCGATCCTTAAATAAATTTGTCTGGTGCAGTAATTCAGCCACCATTTCGCGACGCTCTTTGCGATTACTAATACCTTTTAGAACTGCCATATGATCGAGCATATCTTCAGCACTGATTCTCGGATAAACCCCGAAATCCTGTGGTAGATAACCCAAGGTGCTGCGAATTTTCTGAGGGTTACTGGCCACATCGATACCATCAAAAGTGATGGAGCCGCTGTCTGCAAATTGCAGCGTGGCGATAGTACGCATTAAAGAAGACTTGCCGGCACCATTGGGGCCGAGCAATCCGAACATACCCTTGGGAATATCCAAGTTGACGTTTTTAAGCGCATGCACGCCGTTATCGTAGGTCTTGGAAAGGCTGGTAATATTTAGCATTTTTTAAATCCTTTTTAATTTTTTATTCGTGCTTGGATATCGATAGCAGTGTTTAATTCCTTTTGATGGATCTATTTTTAAGGAGAGATATCCACAGAGGTTTATTGATGGTCTGGCGAGCAAATTAAAAAATTGAATGCCAATTTAGCAGGTGCTGGTGACTTGCCGTAGGGAATCAAGATGTGCTGTTGAATTTAAGGGGCGAAGGGTTTATTAAGTTTCAATGTTAGTACGATCGTTTTGGGCTGGATCCAATCGGTAGCGATACAAGGTCTTATCACTACCGATCGTTGTCTTTTGGGTTAATTCTGAACCACCCCCGGCAACCAAGTCACCAGAGCAGGCCAGAGTGCTAGGAGGCACAAAATCAACAGCTGAATAGCGATAAATGGCATAACGCCGCGATAGATAGCGGAAGTGGCCACTGAACTTGGCGCAACACCGCGAAGGTAAAACAATGCAAATCCAAAGGGTGGGGTAAGGAAGGATGTCTGCAAGTTGATTGCAATCATGATGCCCAGCCAAATCGGGTCCACACCCATCGCCAACAACACCGGCCCAACAATGGGCACCACCACAAAGGTGATCTCAATAAAGTCGAGAATGAAACCGAGCAAGAAGATCACCAGCATGACCAGCAAGGTCGCACCAATAACACCTCCAGGCAGGCTGTGGAAAATACTGGTGACAAGTTCTTCACCGCCATATCCACGGAAGACCAGTGAGAACAATGAAGCACCAATAAGAATGGCAAACACCATCGCGCTTACCTGTAGAGTGCTGCGACCCACCTCCCCCGCTTGCGCCCAATGCAGAGCACCGCGACTGTAAGCCAGTAATCCCGCCCCCAGAGCACCTACGGCGGCGGCTTCTGTAGGCGTTGCGGCACCGGTAATAATTGACCCCAGCACTAATAGCATCAAAGCGATAGGAGGAAAAAGGCTACTCAGTAGCGGCCAAACTTCCAGAGGTTGCTGCTGCGCGGTCTTGGCCTTACTCGGAGAACGGCGCGCCACAAACAATAGATAAACAATGTAGGCTGCTACCAGCAATAGGCCGGGAATAATGGCACCGATAAAAAGGTCACCAACGCTGACCGGCTTGGGGTTAAAAATACCTGCGGATAGTTGTGCCTGCTGGTAGGCGTTGGAGAGAGTATCCCCAAGCAGCACCAGAGCAATAGAGGGGGGAATAATCTGCCCGAGGGTGCCGGTGGCGCAGATGGTGCCGGTGGCGAGCTTTGGGGAGTAGCCCTGCTTCAACATAGAGGGCAGGGACATTAATCCCATAGTCACCACGGTGGCGCCCACAATACCGGTACTAGCGGCCAGAAGTGCGCCGACGACCACTACAGAAATGGCCATACCCGCCGGCGCGCCCATAAATACTTTGGTCAGATTGACCAACAAGTCTTCGGCGATTTTTGCTCTCTCGAGAATGACTCCCATCAAGACAAAGAGCGGCACGGCAACCAGGGTGCCGTTTTGCATAATGCCGTAGAGGCGGTCGGGGAAGGCACGCAGTAGCTCGGCATCGAAAGCGCCATACACGATACCCAACCCGGCGGTGATTAGGGCCGTACCGGCGAGCGTGAAAGCTACCGGGTAACCGAACATCAGTAGCCCGCAAACGGCGGCAAACATCAATAGAGGTATCAGCTCGATCATGCCTCTGCCTCCTCCACCTGCTTGAGCAATCGTGGTTTCGCTACAGATTCGCTTACCGGGCTTGAAACCTCCATAAGCTGTAGCAGAGCACGAATAAACTGGGCGGTGCCGGCGAGACCGAGGGTTACTGCCGCGAGGGGAATCAGACTTTTCAGCAGGAAAACACCGGGAAGGCCGCCGGCATTGGCGCTCTCCTCAAGCACTGACCAACTATTCAGAGCAAACTGCCAGCTGCTCAGCAACATAAAAGTGCAGATTGGCAAAAGAAATAGCAGAAAACCCACGGCATTAACCCAAGCTTTGCCCCTGGGACCCATTCGCCGATAGAAGACATCGACACGCACGTGGGCGTCGGTTTGCAGGGCATAGGCCAGGCCCAACATAAAGGCGGCACCGTGCAGATAGATTACGGACTCCTGTAGCGCTATGGAGCCACTGTCGAACAGGTGGCGCAGAGCCACAACGCAGGACTGTATTAAGACCATGGCCCAGGTAAACCAGGCGAGCAGGTGGCCGGTGCGACTGGATAGACTCTCCAGTGCACGCGCTCCACGCATCAGAAATAGCATGGGGGCTTCTCTCTTTACATCTTATTGTTATCTCGTTTGTATGCAGGTTACCGCTTTGCCTGCCCGGGCACCAGCGGGGTAAATTTCCGGCTGTAACTTTTTTGTCATGTTTTATTCATAGAATCGTCATCCGTTGTTCCTAGCATCGCCGCGTGAAATAAAAAACACTCATCGGAGTTACACATGAACAAGCAAATTTTGGCTACTTCCCTGGCGGCATTGACCCTTGCCACCTCTCAGGTAGCCCTGGCGGCTCGCGACTACATCAGTGTTGTGGGTTCTTCCACTGTTTACCCTTTTACCACCACTGTGGCGGAGCGTTTCAGCCGTGCTACCCAGTTCAAGACTCCGGTAGTTGAATCCACAGGTACTGGCGGCGGCATGAAGCTGTTCTGTCAGGGCGTTGGTGAAAGCACTGCAGACATCACTGGTGCTTCCCGCCGCATTAAGCAGTCCGAGCTGGAGATGTGTAACGGCAACGGCGTTGATGTTGTGGAAGTACAGATTGGCTACGACGGCATCGTGCTGGCCAATGCTAAGAAAGCAACGCCTTTCAAGCTTTCCCGCAAAGATATTTTCCTGGCCCTGGCAAAAGAAGTACCGAACCCGGATGGTTCCGAAACGCTGGTAGCCAACCCTTACAAGACCTGGAAAGACGTAAACCCAGCGCTGCCCAATACCAAAATTGAAGTTCTGGGGCCGCCCCCCACTTCCGGTACCCGCGATGCCTTCGCGGAGCTGGCAATGGAAGGTGGTTGTAAGAAATTTGGCTGGATCAAGGCCATGAAGAAAAAAGATAAGAGCGCTTACAAGGCGATCTGTCACAACGTACGCGAAGACGGCGCTTATGTTGAAGCCGGTGAGAACGATAACCTGATCGTCAACAAGTTAGTTGCCAATCCGAATGCCCTGGGCATCTTTGGTTTCAGCTTCCTCGACCAGAATGCCGATAAAGTACAAGGCTCTTTGATCGAAGGACAGGCTCCGACTTTCGACTCTATCGCCGATCAGAGATATCCAGTTTCCCGCCCGCTGTTTATTTACGTGAAAAAGGCACATGCCGACGTAGTGCCAGGTATCAAGCAGTTCCTGGCGGAGTTCACCAATGAGCGTGCTTGGGGTGATGAAGGTTACCTGACTGACAAAGGTATGATCCCGCTGCCCCAAGAGAAACGCCAGAAAATTGCTACTGACGTTCGCAAGCTGAATGCCCTGAGCAATCTTGCTGCGAAGTAAATTTATCTTGGAGTAGTACAGTCAAAGGGAATTGACGGCCAAGCTCGAGAGGGCTTGGCCGTTTTTATGAAAGCCAAGTGGAAACACAGGGAAAAGTCGGGATAATGCCGACATCGACATTTTTAGCACGGTAATTCAATGCAAACCCCCACACTGTTCGCCCTTTTGCTGCTGTTGATTTTAGTGGCCTACGGTACCGGCTTTAGTCGTGCACTGAGTGCAGCGCGCAGCCGCGGAGGCCTGCGTAATCTGGCCTCACTGCCCAGCTATCATGGATTATTTACCGCGCTTTGGTGTGGTTTACCGGCACTTTTACTACTGGGTGCCTGGCTGATTTTTGACGATGCCATTATTCGCTCTATGGTGATGCACAGCATCGCCGACAAGCCCGATACCATTGCCGGGCAGAACCTGCTCTTTGCACAAATTCAAAATCTCGCCGCTGGCCATTTGGTGGGAGAGTCATCCCCACAGTTACAGTTGGCTGCCGAGCACCTCAGTCAGTTGCGCAATAATTCCAATACTCTACAGGCCTTTTTAAGCCTGGTATTGGCGGTGGGCCTGGGGGCATTTGCACTGTTACGTTTTTCACCGGAGCTGCGTGCCCGTGAGAAAGTGGAAAAAGTCCTGAAGGCCATTCTGATTACCTGTGCCTGCGCCGCGATTTTTACCACTGTGGGTATTTTGTTCTCGGTACTGTTTGAGTCGCTGCGCTTTTTCCAGTCGGTGCCGGTGACTGAATTCTTGTTCGGCCTGCACTGGAGCCCGCAGATGGCCCTGCGCGCCGATCAGGTTGGTTCCAGCGGAGCCTTTGGTGCGGTACCCCTGTTTACCGGCACCCTGATGGTTTCCGCAATCGCCATGTTGGTGGCGGTGCCTGTGGGCCTGATGGCCGCTATTTATCTGGCCGAGTACGCCAGCAGGCGCGTGCGCAACGTGGCCAAGCCTATTTTGGAAATTCTCGCCGGTGTACCCACCGTGGTATACGGCTTTTTTGCGGCACTGACTGTTGCCCCATTTATTCGCGACCTGGCCACCTCAATGGGTTTACAGGCCTCCAGTGAGAGCGCCCTGGCCGCTGGCCTGGTGATGGGGATTATGATTATCCCATTTGTCTCTTCATTATCTGACGATGTTATTAATGCAGTTCCGCAGTCCCTGCGCGATGGCGCTCTGGGATTGGGTTCAACCCAATCGGAGACCGTGCGCAAGGTGGTGATTCCCGCCGCCCTGCCGGGAATTGTCGGCGGTGTACTCTTGGCGGTATCTCGCGCAATTGGTGAAACGATGATCGTAGTGATGGCCGCGGGCCTCGCCGCCAACCTGACTGCGAACCCTCTGGATTCGGTCACCACTGTTACCGTGCAAATCGTGACGCTACTGGTCGGCGACCAGGAGTTTGACAGTCCCAAGACCCTGGCCGCATTTGCGCTTGGCCTGATGCTATTTATCTCCACTCTGGTGCTGAACTTTATCGCCCTGCACGTAGTGAAAAAATACCGGGAGCAGTATGACTAACCTCACCCAGACGCAGGTTCGTGAGCGCATCGAGAAGCGCCTCGCCAGCCGCCATCGCAAGGAAAAACTGTTTCGCGGGCTGGGCATTGCCAGTATCGCTTTCGGCATACTCGCGGTTGTTATTCTATTCAGCGATATTATCAGCAAGGGTAGCGGCGCCTTTGTACAGACCGCCATTGAGCTGGAAGTGCACTACGATGCGCAGGTACTCGGTATTGATAAGGTCGATGACGAGAGCCTTGCCTGGGCGAATTTCACCGGGGTGATCCGCGCGGCGTTGCGCGAGCGTTTTCCCTCGGTGACTGGCCGCAGTGACAAGCGTGAGCTATATAGCCTGGTCTCCTCGGGGGCACCCTTTAACCTGCGTGATCGCCTGGCTGCAAACCCAGAGCTACTCGGTAAGAGCGAGAAGGTATGGTTTGCCGCTGACGACGATGTGGATACTTTTGTTAAAAGTCTGAAGGATTCCAAAGAGGGCTTCCGCGGCCGCACATCCGAGCAGAAAGCCGGCTGGATCGAGCAGTTGCTACAAAGTGGCGAACTGAAGAAGCGTTTTAACACCACCTTCTTTACCAACGGCGATTCGCGCGAGCCGGAACAGGCAGGTATCCGCGCCGCTTTGATGGGCTCGCTGTTTACATTGCTGGTGACTTTGGCGCTGTCTTTCCCAATCGGGGTGGCTGCCGCTATCTACCTGGAAGAATACGCGCCGAAGAATCGTTGGACCGATTTGATTGAGGTGAATATCAATAACCTCGCGGCAGTGCCGTCCATCGTATTCGGTTTGCTGGGGCTGGCGATCTTTATCAACTTTTTTGAGTTGCCGCGCTCTGCGCCTCTGGTTGGTGGTCTGGTACTTACCCTGATGACGTTGCCGACAATTATTATTTCCAGCCGTGCGGCGTTGAAGGCGGTGCCGCCTTCGATTCGCGAAGCGGCGATGGGTATGGGCGCCTCGCGTATGCAGGTGGTTTTCCATCATGTGTTACCGTTGGCCATGCCCGGTATGCTCACCGGTGCGATTATTGGTATGGCCCAGGCCCTGGGTGAGACTGCTCCCCTACTGATGATCGGTATGGTTGCCTTTATTGTAGATGTACCCGGCGGAGTTACCGATCCGGCCACGGTATTGCCGGTACAGATTTTCCTCTGGGCCGACAGCCCAGAGCGCGCCTTTGTGGAGCGTACCTCTGCAGCCATTATGGTGCTGCTGAGTGTATTGATTCTTATGAATACCAGTGCAGTAATGCTGCGCAAGAAACTTGAGCGCCGCTGGTAACAGCGCGGATAATCGGAAAACGGGATTATTTATGAGTACCATGACCCTGGATGCCGCCGGAAATTCTGAAGCGGCGCAACCCGAACTGACCGGTGAAAAAATGGCAGTGAGCCAAGCCGTGGTGCGGAAAACAGTGGGCCAGCCCTTCACTGATACCGCCAAGTTACGCATGCGCAATGTGAATGTGTTCTACGGTGAAACCCAGGCTATTCACAATGTGGGCCTGGATATCGGCCGCAATGAAGTTGTGGCGATGATCGGCCCATCCGGTTGTGGTAAGTCCACTTTCCTGCGTTGCCTCAACCGCATGAATGACACCATCGAAGGCTGTCGGGTGGAAGGCGAATTGAGCCTGGATGGCGACCCCATTTATGGTCCCAAGGTGGATGTTGTGCCTTTACGCGCTCGGGTGGGGATGGTGTTCCAGAAGCCCAATCCCTTCCCCAAGTCTATCTATGAAAATGTGGCCTACGGCCCCAAAATCCACGGGATCGCCAGCCGCCGCGCCGACCTGGATGAAATTGTGGAAAACAGCCTGCGCCGCGCCGGCCTCTGGGATGAAGTTAAGGACCGTTTGGACAAGCCGGGCACCGGCCTGTCTGGCGGTCAGCAGCAGCGTCTGTGTATCGCCCGAGCCATTGCCGTGAGCCCGGAGGTTATCCTGATGGATGAGCCCTGCTCCGCCCTGGACCCGATCGCTACTGCGCGTATTGAGGAGCTGATCGATGAGCTGCGCGAGAACTACACTATTGCCATCGTGACCCATTCCATGCAACAGGCGGCCCGCGTTAGTCAGCGCACGGCTTACTTCCACCTGGGGCACCTAGTTGAAGTCAACGATACAGAGACCGTGTTCACCAATCCGGAGCACGAACTAACCGAAGCCTACATCACCGGCCGCTTCGGCTAAGCCAATCTTGCTCCGAGGGATAACTATGGAAATGCACTTCGATCAGCATATCTCCCGCCAGTTCAATGAGGACCTGGAGGGAATCAAGACCGAGATGTTGGAAATGGGCGGCATGGTCGCCCGCCAAGTAGCCGATGCCGTCGATGCTCTGTCGAATGCCGATAGCCAGCTCGCCGAGGAAGTCCTGCGCGTCGAAGAGGAAATCGACAAGTGTGAGATGGCCCTGGACGAGCACGCGACTTTAATCATCGCCAAGCGCCAGCCCGCCGCTTCGGATCTGCGTATGGTGATGTCGGTAACCCGTATCGCCCGCGACCTGGAACGTATAGGTGATGAGGCCAGCAAAATCGCGAAAATGGCGATTGCTCTGACCGATGAGGGCACCTCACCGCGCGGCTATACCGAGATACGCCATCTGGCAAATGCTGTACGCAAAATGCTCAACGACGCCCTGGATGCCTATACCCGTTTCGATGTGGAGTCTGCATTGCGCACCCTCGCCGAGGATGAACAGGTGGACATGGATTACCGCACCGCCGTCCGTGAGCTGGTGACTTATATGATGGAGGATCCACGCAGTATTTCCCGCGTCATTAATGTGCTGTGGACACTGCGCTCACTAGAGCGTATCGGTGACCACGCCAAGAATATTTGTGAGCAGGTAGTTTACTTGGTGGAGGGGGCGGATATTCGCCACGGCCACGAGAGGAATTTGAATTTAAGGAAACCCTGAGTTTCCTCAGCCAAAGAAAGGTCGCTCATTGCGGCCTTTTTTATTGCAGGCAGATTTTAAGAACTTGAAATATTTAGAGGCTTGGCGATGAAATATATTTTTGAGGTTCAAATTAAGGAAGGTTTCACAGCGGAAGAATATGCCGATGCCTGGGTACGTGCGTCTCAGTTAATTCAGCGGGCACCTGGGGCTATGGGCACGGAACTTTTGCAAAAGATCGGTGACGAAAATAGCCTCATAGCGATAGCCACTTGGCACAGTAAAACAGAACGTGATGCTATGCAGGCTGAACATACGTTAGCGATTGATGAAATTATTCAAAACGTGGCTCCTTTTGTGGGAATACGACCTTTAGGAGAGTTTAAAGAATTTAGAGAAGTAGTAGCTTCTTCTGCTGGTGATGAACTTTCTTAAGAATGCTTTGTCTGAGCTGAATAGAAGCTGAATAAATTATTTTTTTAAAAAATAAAAACTGTAAATTTTACTCGATCATTGAATAAGCATTTAAAGTACTTAATTACGGATAATTACATCTAAGCCAGTAGCTTTATTTCTGTCTAACCTCTGTTCTCATTCCCTTCGTCGCAAAGTCTTCTCAAACTGACTTTGTGTAATTAACTGTTGTTGCGGACAAAAAATCTTTTGTTACAATCCGCAGCCCAATTTGGATCCCTACGTTAACGAAGGATTTTGATATGAGATTCAAGCTCGCAGCTCTTCCCCTGATGTTTCTCGCGGCTACTGCAACTGCCGAAGAATATACTTCTTTTACACATGCAGGTTATGCCAATACTGATTATGATGGTGGCAGCGATGCTGATCGCTTTGGCATTGACTCAACCTACTATTTTGGAGGAAAGGAAACTCTTGGTCCTCTGAAAGAGTTCGAATATATCAATAAAGTAAGCAATATTTACGGTGGTTTTGATCACATCAACATTGATAGCTTCGACTCCGATGTCTTCAATGTAGGTGGTGAATATTTTGCCTCGAACGGTTTTGTGTTTGGTGCAGATATTTATGATCTTGGTGAGGAAAATATTGACACCCTGTCAGTAGGCTATCTGTTCACGCCTAATTTCTTGGTTAGTCTTAACCATACTGATAATGACTCTGATAACGAGCTGTCTCTAAATGCTCGTTATAACCACCAGTTGAATGGAACCGATTATATTGGTTTCAATTTTTCCGCTGATGAAGAGTTTGATACTCGCAGCCTGTCTTCCAAGTACTTTACCCACCTGGGTGGAGAACAGTACCTGACAGTAGAACTTGGTTATGCAAGCTTGGATGAGGGTGATGATTACTGGATGTTGGGTTCCGAGTTCTTCTTCACTCAGCGCACTTCTGTTGGCTTTACTTTCGATGAAAATGAAACTTACAAGCTGGGTATGAACCACTTCTTCAATCGTAACTTTGCTGTTGAAGCAGCTTATGTTTCCAATACTGATAGTGATATCGATTACGATATCTACCAAATTGGTATGACTGTACAGCTGTAAGATATAGCTATCGTTTTGCAAAAAAGGGCTACCATTGGTAGCCCTTTTTACTAATTAAATTCAGCCCTTTCCCGTCAATGCCTGTATCCGCGCCTGCGCCTTAGTACCTATTTCTCCCCCCGCCCCTGCTGCAGTCTGGTAGTGTTTGAAAGCACTTTGTTTGTTCCCCTGCTTTTCATACACCTCGCCCAAATAGAAGTGTGCGTAAGCTGTTTCCAAATAACGTAGAGAGCGGTTTAAGTCTCTCTCCGCAGCGGTGTAATTTTTAAGTTGTGCACTCGTCATGCCGCGTTTTAACCAGTGGGAAAACAGTGCAGGGTTTTTCTGTACGGCACGGTCATAGGCCTGGTGGGCTTTATCAAATTGTTTTTTCTGGGCGAGCAAATCTCCTTCCAGTGCGAAGAAAGAGGCTTCTTTTGGTTGTTGCTTCTGTGCCTTTCGTACCAAATTCAGTGCCGTATCAACCTGCTTTTTATTGGCTGCTTTTAGGGCATCATCATAATTTTCATAGGCATCGGCATCGCGTTTCAGTTGCGCTATGGCCTTTTGGTAGGCATCGCGGTTGGTGACCCCGTTCTTGGGTAGGGATTTACTGTGCTCGATATTGGCGCTGACGCGGGACTGTGATGGGGGGTGGCTGGCGAAGAGGGCTTCCAGGCCGTTGCTCTGCTGCCCTTTGGAGAGTTCGACGAATTTGCGCTGCAGTCGCACGGCGCCCTGGGGGTCATAGCCGGCGGCAGCCATATATTTCATGCCGTATTCGTCGGATTCCAGTTCGTTGCCGCGCCCGTAGCGAGCGATATAGGCGGAACCTCCCAGCTGGCTGCCGGTGGAGATAAGGTCCGCATAGGCGGACTCTTTGGTGGCCGCACCGAGTACAGCCAGGCCGGCCCCGAGCACCTGTTGTTGTGACATGGCGGTGGCGGAGTGGCGTGCGGCGGCATGGACAATCTCGTGGCCGAGTACAGCGGCCAATTCCGCCTCATCCTCAAGCAGGACCAGCAGGCCTCGGTTAATGGCGATTTTGCCACCGGGAAGTGCCCAGGCGTTGGGAACGGAGTTATTCAATACTACAAATTCGTAGGGCAGCTGCGGCTGGTCCGAGACACGTGCCAGTTTCTGCCCAACCCGGTCCACATACTCCTGCAAGTTGGGATCTATTGTGTACTGACCGCCCTGTTGTTGCTGGTTGATAGGGTATTGCTGCTGCCCTAAGTTCAATTCCTGCTGGGCCGATACCAGAGAGAATTGTTGCTCTCCGGTCACTGGGTTGGTGACACAGCCACTGATAATAGAGGTTGCCGTCAACGCCACTGCGGCGAAGAAAGCCTGGTTACGCGAGATCATTGCTTGCCTCCCTGTATAATGCCGATTATTCAACGATCACCCATTGTACACAGTCGGGGAATAGAGGTTATGACGGCACTTCAGGTAATAGAGTTATTTGCGGGCACCAACCCCGATGGCGAGCCGGTGGTAGAGCGCTTACAGGTACGAGTCAATGAGGACGACAGTTGCCAGCTGGTACGTTCTCCCGCATTTATTAAAGGCATCGCCAGTGGCGATTGCATTAAAGTGGATAAAGATACCCAGCAATTCGAGCTGGTTAAGCGCTCCGGCAATTTGGCGATCCGTGTTTTCTGTCGCGGCGATAGCGCCGAACTCTCCGACCGCTTGAGCCCGCAGCTGGAGAAACTTGGAGGAGAGCTGGATCTGGAAGTTCCGCGCATGCTGGTTTACAGCATCCATGTCAGCTGTGGTTTCGATAAGATTGAGGAAATTCTCAATAGTATCTGTGATGGTGCCAACAGTGCCTGGTACTACGGCAATGTCTACGATCCGAAGGATGGCCAAACACCCCTCAACTGGTGGCAGGATATATTGAAGCCCGAATAGAGCAGTGCCCCGGTCCTAGCGGTTGGGCTCAAATAGAAAGCGAAGCAGCATAAGTAAGGCACCCGATGTTAATAGTGATTTCTCCAGCCAAGACGCTGGATTACGAGAGCGAAATACCCACACTGGAAACCACTCAGCCAGACTTTCTCAAGGAGTCAGCGGCATTAATTGGCGAACTGCGTGATCTGAGCCCACAGCAGATCTCCAGCTTGATGAAGATTTCCGACAAGCTCGGTGTGTTGAATTACGACCGCTTTCAAGACTGGAAACGCCCTTTCACAGATAAAAATGCGCGCCCGGCCCTACTCGCCTTTAAGGGGGATGTTTATACCGGCCTGGCCGCTGAAACTATGGGCAAGCGCGATTTCAGTTATGCGCAAAAGCATTTGCGAATGCTCTCCGGTCTCTATGGCCTGTTGCGCCCGCTGGACCTGATGCAACCCTACCGCCTGGAAATGGGCACCAGGTTTGAAAACAGTCGCGGTAAAAATCTGTATGAATTTTGGGGAGAGCAAATTACTGAGACGCTCAATGCCCAGTTGCATGCGCTGAAGAGCCGGGAATTGGTCAACCTTGCCTCTAATGAGTACTTCAAGGCGGTAAAGCCCAAGGCGCTCGATGCAGAGGTCATTACCCCCCATTTTAAAGATCTAAAAAATGGTCAGTATAAGATGATCAGCTTCTTTGCCAAGAAAGCGCGGGGCATGATGAGCCGCTGGGCGATTGAGCAGCGGGTGAAGAAAGCGGAGGAGCTTAAGGGCTTTGATGTAGCTGGCTATACCTATAACTTGGGTATGTCTAATGAGCGCGACTGGGTTTTCACTCGGGATGAGCAGCAATGAGCGATACCAGCCTGCCGGATGCGCCGGCTTGTGCGCGTAATCGCGATCCAATTCTTACTCATCTGCGCCGCCTGCTGGATGGTAGCCATAAGGTATTGGAGGTGGGGAGCGGCACAGGCCAGCACGCGGTCTTTTTTGCACCGCGCCTGCCCCACTTAATTTGGCAGACCTCGGAGCGGGCGGAAATGCTGCCCGGTGTGCGAGCCTGGTTGGCGAGTGCGCCCGCACAGAACTTGCGCGAACCTCTGACTCTGGATGTCGATGCGCCCTGGCCAGCGCTGAATTTCGATGCGGTGTTTACCGCGAATACCCTGCATATTATGTCGAGGGAGTCAGTACAGCGATTCTTTCACAAACTGCACACTCTGTTAGAACCCAATGGCTTGCTGGTTGTATATGGACCCTTCAAGATTGATGGCAGTTTTATCGGGCCCAGCAATGCGGATTTCGATACCTACCTCAAAGAGCGCAACCCCGATAGCGGTATCCGTGATCTGGAGTGGTTGGATCAATTGGCCAGTAATGTCGGCATGCGCCGGGAAGAGCTAAATTACCTGCCAGCGAACAACCAGCTGGTCGTTTGGCGTAAATACGATAACAAGGAGTGATTATGCCCGTTTGGTTTGAAGTGTCTGTTGTTGTAGCGTTTGCCATTGCTGCGGTGTTTTTTTTCGCCAAATATCGTGAAACCGCTGCAGCCCTGCATGAAAGCGAGCGCATGAAAACGCGTCTCTCCAATGACCTGAATCGCTATAAAGATGTGCCGCGGCTGCGCGCTCTGCGCGATGCCTTGGTGGGAAACAAGCCTCTGCCTGTGGATGACAATGGCAATGAGCATCTGTTGTTAAGAGATGGGGATTTAAAGTTGCACCACCTGATCCTGCGCCGGGAGAGCACCCCGGTGCACGATGAAGAAGAGGCAACTTATATCAAAAATGGTGAGCCGGTAAAGCTGCCGGAATTTGAATAGTTTTATCATTGAGGGGGTGGATCAGGAATCCGCACCCTCGGTCTCCATTAGTTCCCGAGAGGGGCTCTCTTCCAGCTTGGTAGAGGGGAAGTGCAGGGTGAAAGTACTGCCCTGGGCTGGGACACTGTGCACGCTCATTTCCGCACCGTGGCGCAATAGTACATGCTTGACGATAGCCAGGCCCAATCCTGTGCCGCCGCTGTCGCGGGAGCGGCCGGGGTCTACCCGGTAAAAACGTTCGGTAAGGCGCGGGATATGCAGCGAGTCTATACCGATACCCTGGTCCCGCACACTGAAGTGGCCGCCATCGTTATCCTGCCACCAGCGCAGTTGTATCTCCCCGTTCCCCGGGCTGTATTTCACCGCATTGAGCGCCAAGTTGGCGAAAGCACTGTGCAGCTCACTGGCATCGCCGCGGATACTGTAATCCCCTTCGCACGCCACACTGACCTGGTGACGGTCGCCGCTAAAGCTGCGCGCCTCACGGGCAACTCGCTCCATCAACTCGCGCACATCTACAGAGACGTCACCCGTTTTTCGCTCTGACGTTTCCAGGCGTGCCAGAAGAAGCAGGTCGTTGACCAAGGTGGTCATACGTGCCGCCTGCTCCTCCATCTGAACCAGCGGGCGCCGCCAGGCGGGAGGTGCCATATCGCTGTTCTGCAGGGTTTCCAGGTAGCCGGCGATTACGGTAAGGGGAGTGCGCAACTCGTGAGAAACGTTGGCGACAAAATCGCGGCGCATCTGCTCGAGATTGTGCAGGCGGGTGATATCGCGAACGATCACCAGGGCTTCATCCTTGCCGTAGCGGGTCACTTCCAGTTGCAGTTGCAGGGCTTCATTACCCGGCGCTGGCAGGGTCAGCGGTTCGCGGGGGCTGTTGTCCTCGCTGTGCATATAGCTGACAAAGCCAGGGTCGCGCACAAAGTTCACCAGGGACTGCCCCTGATCACTGGACTGCAGGCCGAGCAGCTCGCCGGCGGCGGGGTTCCACCAGGCCAGGTGGTCGCCATTTTCCAGAGCTACAATGCCTTCGCGCAGGGCGCTGGTGCTGTCCTGAACACGGCGTAACATGACATGCAGCTTTTGCTTCTCACGGCGGTGACGTCGCTGCATACGGTAGAAGTCGTCATAGATTTCACCCCAGATACCAAAAGCAGTGGGAGCGGGGCCGCGGCGGCCATTGGCCAGCCAACGATTGAAGCGGTGCTGCTGCCACAGCACTGAGAGCAGGTAGGCTGCCAGCCCTAAAATCAGGGTGAGCGACCACTCGGACGTGGTGAAGCCGAGGGTCAAGCAGCCCAGAGCAATAATTAAGAAGCGCGAAAATTCGCCAATACTGCGATCCAACATAGCCTTGCCGTGTTACCTGGCAGTTGTCGGGAGGGCTGATGTCCACCCCCGCACTTAATACATCTTAGAAACCCGGTCCTCTGTGGGAGTGACCAATGGTTACCGCGGGAGTCAGTGCCGATCTTTGCAGATTGTCACACTTTTTCGGCAGTTTGCACAGAAAATCGATAGCCGGTGCCGCGCACTGTCTGGATATAACGGTCGTGACCGTCAAGTGCCAGGGCTTTGCGCAGGCGGCGGATATGGACGTCGACGGTGCGCTCCTCCACATAGACATTGCCACCCCAGACGTGATCCAGCAGCTGGGTGCGTGTGTAGGCGCGTTCCTGGTGAGAGAGGAAGAAAGTCAGCAGGCGAAATTCAGTAGGCCCCATATCCACCGGCTGTCCCTTGATGGTGACTCTGTGGCTCAGAGGGTCCAGTACCAGATCGCCGGCGCTAAGGGGGTCTTCAGGGGTGGCCGGGCCGGCGCGGCGCAGTACCGCCTTGAGGCGCGCCACCAGCTCGCGGGGGGAGAAGGGCTTGGTGATATAGTCGTCGGCGCCTGTCTCTAACCCTTTGATTTTATTGTCTTCTTCGCCTTTGGCGGTGAGCATTATGATGGGCACCCCAGTGGTCAGCTCATCGCGCTTAAGTCGGCGGGCCAGCTCTACTCCGGACACATCGGGTAGCATCCAGTCGAGAAGAATAAGGTCTGGCTTTTCGTCGATGACTAAGGCGTGGGCCTCTTGGGCGTTTTCCGCCTCCAGGCAACGGTAGTCTGCCATTTCTAAAGCCACCCGCAGCATATCGCGTACAGGGGCTTCGTCGTCGACAATCAGGATCGTTTTACTGTGCATTTGGCTGCCATACCCGCTCTGTTGTCAGAAGTTCCCGGTTATGGCCGAGGATTAAACGGGATTTATATGACAAATATATGACGGTTATGCCTGAACTCCCAGACCTGGATCAATTGAAGAGGTAATGCAGGAATATTCCGGCAAAAAACACCAACCCTACCCAGTTGTTGTGGATAAATGCCTTAAAGCAGGCCTCTCTATCGCGGTTGCGGATCAGCCATTGCTGGTAGGCGAAGAGCGCCGCTATAGCCGTAACTGCCAAGTAGTAAATGGCGCCGAGGCCGAAGCGCTGGCCGATCAACATCAGTGCCATTAGAACCAAAAGCTGCAGGGTGGCAGTCATGGCTCTGTCCATTTCCCCGAACAGAATTGCTGTGGATTTAACTCCAATTTTTAGGTCGTCATCCCGATCTACCATGGCGTAAAAAGTGTCATAGCACAGGGTCCACAACAGGTTGGCGACATAGAGAAGCCAGGCCTGGGGGGGGACTTCGCCTGTCACTGCGGCGAAGGCCATGGGGATCCCCATACTGAATGCCGCACCCAATACGACTTGAGGCAGGTGAGTGTGCCGCTTGGCAAAGGGGTAGCAGAAGGCCAATGCCAGCGCTGGCAATGACAATAAAATCGTTAGCTGATTGGTGGTGAGCACCAGCAGAAAAGCCGCGAAACTGAGCCCGGTGAATAGGCCAAGAGCCGCCTTGGGAGTAACGTTGCCGGTGGCCAGGGGGCGCGTGGCGGTGCGCTTAACATGGCCGTCAATCTCGCGGTCGGCGAAGTCATTTACCGCGCAGCCGGCCGCACGCATCAGGATGACGCCCAAAGTGAACACTGCAAATAGGTGCAGCCCTGGCCAGCCCCCCGCCGCAAGCCATAGTGCGACCCAAGTGGGCCACAGAAGTAATAGGGAGCCAATGGGCCTATCCATACGCGCTAATTGCCAATAGGGCATTGCGGCGGGCCAGCGCGCGGCGATTTGTTGGCTAATCACGGTGGCTAATCTCCCTGTATTTGGTTATTGGTTTGCGGGGACTGCAGGTGGGCCATCGGGGCAAAACTGCGTTAGAAAGGCCTCTGCGACCAAAAGGGGCTTGCCCCGCAGCCAAAAAATTGAGCGGCGCCCCCAGGCACTGTCGCCGCCGTCGCAGAGTCCTTGAGCCTGCAAGTCGGGGTTGCGCCGCAATTGGTTGAATTCTATTTCGCCTCGGCGAATCCCTGGTTCGCTGAACAGCAGCTCCCCCAGAGGCCGGTCGTCGAGACTGCGTAAGTTGCGGGACTTACCCTGCAGGCTGCGCAGGGGCAGAACACTGCGCGCGTAAACCCAGGGTTGGCCACACCCCATTAGTAGTACCTCCCGCACCAGGGCGCGGCTGTGGCGATTTAAATTGAGCGCGCGGCATTCCTCCGCTCGGGGTAGTTGCCAGCTCTGACCAAGTACCCGCACACTGAAATCCCCTCCACTCAGTTGCTTCAGTGCAGCGGTGAGCGAACCGGTGTATGCCAGCCACGGCATCAGGCTTTCTGGTGGTTGGGACTGTGCCGATTCAAACGGCTGCCCCCGCCAATCGCCCGCAGGTACAAATGGAGACTGGTGCAACGATAACTCCGCAGTCGGTAAAAAGGGCATTGTACCCTGCCCACTGGCGGCTGGCGCCACCCCGTTGGATTTTTGCTCACCGGGGCGGCAATGGATATAGTGCTCCCTTTAATGAAAACAATGAATTTATAAAGAGAAGCTTGTTATGGGGCTTACGACCAAAATTCTGCTGGGGATGATCGCGGGTATTGGGCTGGGAATCCTGATCAATATCCTGAATATGAGCCAGTTGCTCGGTGAGGGTGTTACCAACGCAATCAACCTCTACCTGACCGGTGGCCTGTTCGACATTATCGGGCGAATTTTTATCGCCTCTCTGAAGCTGATGGTGGTGCCGTTGGTGTTGGTTTCTCTGATCAGTGGTGCCTGTGCCCTGTCTGAAGGAAGCCGGATCGGTCCGTTGGCGGGTAAAACTGTGCTGCTCTATATGCTGACAACGGCTATCGCTATTACCCTGGCCCTGTGCATGGCACTGATCTTCCAGCCTGGGGTAGGTGTGAGCGAGGCTGCTGCTGCGGCAACGTCTTCTTTCCAACCAAAAGAATCCCCCCCACTTTCTGAAGTGCTGGTAAATATTTTTCCCACCAACCCAGTCGCAGCCATGGCCGAGGGCAATATGCTGCAAATTATCGTGTTTGCCCTATTAATGGGCTATGCGATCTCCCGCTGCGGCGAGCCAGGGAAGCGCATTGCAGCTTTCTTCAACGATCTCAATAGCGTTGTACTGCGCATGGTGGGGGTGTTGATGGTGTTTGCTCCCTACGGAGTTTTTGCCCTGTTGGCGAAAACTTTTGCGGGTTTGGGCTTAGAAGGCTTACTGCAACTGGGTAAATACTTCCTGGTGGTACTGGCAGCCTTGATTATTCATGCACTGGGCGTCTATTCGATTCTACTGAAGCTGTTGAGTGGTCTAAAGCCCCTCGAGCTGCTGAAAAAGATGCGTCCGACGATGATTTTTGCTTTTAGTACAGCTTCCTCTGCAGCAACCATACCGGTAACCCTGGCGACAGTTGAGAAGCGCTTAGGTGTGGACAATAAGGTGGCTGCTTTCACCGTCCCCCTGGGTGCAACCATCAATATGGATGGCACCGCGATTATGCAGGGTGTGGCTACGGTCTTTATCGCTCAGTTCTTTGGTATTGAGATCGGCTTGACCGGATTTCTAACAGTAATTCTTACCGCTACTTTGGCCTCCATCGGTACCGCAGGAGTGCCCGGAGTGGGCCTGATTATGCTCGGTATGGTGCTGCAGCAGGTGGGACTGCCGCTGGAGGGGATTGCCATTGTGATCGGCGTAGACCGCCTGCTGGATATGGTGCGCACCGCAGTGAATATCACTGGAGATGCGGTAGTGAGCAGTGTGGTGGCGAAGAGTGAAGGCGCCTTAGATGAGGAGACTTACTATGACGCCAATTACAAGAGTGTCAGCATCAACGACAACAGTACAGTAGGCGCCCACTAGGGCGTTCTCCTCAAGCCTCGGCGAAACGGGGCTTGTTTTGTAACCAGCGCTTAATTAGCTGCTGTCGCATCCCTTCCGTCAAGTGTGGAGATATGGCTATTTTTTGCACTTGTGGCAGCAGTTCCGCATCCCGTTGCAGATCTGCGATACGGTGTTGGATCTCTCCAGTCTGGCGGGTGCCGAGAATTTCCCCTGGTCCGCGCAGACGCAGGTCTTCCTCAGCGATGGCGAAGCCGTCGCTATGCTGACGCAGCGCCTGTAGGCGCGCCCGTCCATTTTGTGACAGCGGTGTACCGTAGAGCAGCACACAGTGACTGGCTATAGAGCCGCGCCCAACCCGACCGCGCAGCTGGTGCAGCTGGGCGAGGCCCAGGCGCTCTGGGTTTTCGATAATCATCAGACTGGCGTTGGGCACATCTACCCCCACCTCGATCACCGTGGTTGCCACCAGCAGGTCTACCTCACCAGCTTTGAAGGCGCTCATCACCTGCTCTTTCTGCTCCGGCTTAAGGCGTCCGTGCACCAAGGCCACACGCGCACCGTCGAGCATCTCCACTAATTCCTCGGCGGTGGACTCTGCGGCCTGAGCCTGCAGGCTCTCGGATTCTTCAATCAGAGTGCAGACCCAATAGGCCTGGCGCCCCTCGGCGATGGCACTGTGCACTCTTTCCATCACCTGGTCGCGGCGGTCGTTAGAGATCGCCACGGTGTTGATAGGCTGGCGACCGGGAGGCAGCTCATCAATGATGGAGCAGTCCAGATCGGCAAAGGCGGACATAGCCAGGGTACGGGGGATTGGGGTGGCGGTCATAATCAACTGGTGCGGTTGCAACCTGCCGGTGGCACCGCTGGCGGCGCCCTTCTCACGCAGCTCCAAACGCTGGCGCACCCCGAAACGGTGTTGCTCGTCGATAATCACCAACACCAGGTTGTGGAACACCACCCCCTCCTGGAAGAGTGCGTGGGTGCCTACCACCAGCTGCGCCTCGCCACTGGCAATTTTGCCCAGCTGTTCGCGGCGCTCGGCGGCTTTTAAGCTGCCGGTAAGTTGCGCTACCTGTACGCCGAGAGGCTCAAGCCAGTTACAGAAATTGATTCTATGCTGCTCGGCGAGAATCTCTGTCGGCGCCATCACCACCACCTGAGCACCAGCGCCGATGCCTTTGAGGGCAGCCATGGCCGCTACCAGGGTTTTACCGGCGCCGACATCTCCCTGTAACAGGCGCATCATGGGGAGGTCCTGGGCGAGGTCTTCGGCGATCTCCTCACAGACTCTTTGCTGTGCACCGGTGAGCGAAAATGGCAGGCGCGAGAGGAAATCTCTCTCCAAAGATTTGTTGGCGGGCAGTGGTGGTGCCGCAACCCTTGCGCTGTTGCGCCGCAATTCCAGCAGGCTCAAATGGTGCGCGAGCAGCTCTTCCAGGGCCAGGCGCTGTTGTGCGGGGTGTGTGCCGGCGGCGAGTTTTTCCAACTGGGTGCCGGCAGGTGGCGAGTGCAAATAAACCAGGGCGTCACTCAATGGGTAACGCAATGGCTTTGGAAGTAAATCTGCAGGGAGCAGTTCGGTCACGGCTCCACTGCGCAGGAGCTCCACGGCTTGTTGCATCAGACCGCGCATACGCCCCTGGCTGACGCCCTCGGTCAGGGGGTAAACCGGTGTCAGGGTTTCCTCGGTAGTGGCGTTTTCGCTGCCGACAATTTCAGTTTCGGGATGGTAGAGTTCCAGGCCGGCAGCGCCACGCCGCGCCTCGCCGAAGCAACGCAGGCGTGCGCCGCGGGCAAAGCGGTTTTTCTGCGCAGCAGAAAAGTGGAAAAAACGCAGAGTGATACTGCCGCTCATATCCTGAAGCTTGACTACCAGACTGCGTCGGCGGCCGAAAACTACATCGGCGGCAGTTACCTCGCCCTCAATAACCGCATCCATCCCGGCAGTGAGCCCGGCCACCGGCACCACCCGGGTGCGGTCCTGATAGCGCAACGGCAAGTGGAACAGCAGGTCTTGCAGGGAGTGGATATGCAGTTTGGCCAGGACCTGGGCAAACTTGTCTCCTACCCCTTTGAGGTTGGTAACCGGCTGATCTGCAAGGTTGTTTATGGCTCGATCAGATGACACTGGCTGATGGCCTCACGCAATATATCGATAGCTCGGTGGCGTGGAAAGCTGGCACGCCAAGCCAATGCGACGGTGCGCCGGGGCCCCGGTGCCTTGAAGGGGCGTGTTTCCAGCAGCCCGCTGGCATATTGCGAAGCAGTGGCAGCGGAGAATGGCAATACGGTGATACCGAGACCCGAGGCCACCATGTGTCTCAGGGTTTCCAGCGAACTGCCATCGGCGGCTGTGCGAATGCCTCCACCACCGCTCTCCTTCTCCATAGTGACCTGCAAATGTGGGCAGGCCTCCAGCACTTGGTCGCGGAAGCAGTGGCCCTCCCCAAGCAACAGCACATTATCTTTGGTGAGCTGCTCGGGATCTATGAATTCCTGCTGGGCAAGGGGGTGCCCAGCCGGCATCAATACCACGAAAGGTTCGTCATAAAGTGGTTGGGTGACCACATCGGGCTCGGTGAATGGCAACGCGATAATGATCGCATCCAGCTCGCCCTTGCGCAGGCGTTGGCGCAGAGTGGCGGTGTAGCCCTCTTCTACGTAGAGAGGCATATCTGGGGCCAGGTGCTGTAGCTGCGGAATAAAGTGCGGAAACAAATAGGGGCCGATAGTAAAAATCGCCCCGACCGAGAGGGGGCTCGCCAGTTGGTCCTTACCGGCGCTGGCGATGTCTTTAATAGCGGCAGACTGTTCCAGTACTAGTTGGGCCTGGGCGACGATACGCTCCCCCAATGGCGTGGCCTGTACCCGGGTTTTGGAACGCTCGAAAAGGGCGACGCCCAGCTCTTTCTCCAGCTTTTTTACTGCGATAGACAGGGTCGGTTGGCTAACGAAGCAGCGCTCGGCGGCGCGGCCGAAATGCTGTTCCTGAGCGAGAGTGACGATGTAGCGCAGTTCATTGAGAGTCATGGTAAAGACAATTAAGCGATAGTATTTGATAGCTATTATTCATAAATAATAGCTGCTGACCACACCCTAGCGCTAAGCTGTCACCTCAGGCACAAAGTTGGGAAAAAATACCAATTGTGGACGCCGTTATGGAATTGAGGCGCAAAATTTTGCTATATCTTATGAGGGCCAACAGAATGGAGAAACGCCATGGGAGTTTTATCCTGGATTATTCTCGGACTGATTGCCGGCGCCTTAGCCAAATGGATCATGCCAGGTAAAGACCCAGGTGGTTGGATAGTCACAATGGTGATTGGCATTATCGGTGCCTTCATCGGTGGTTGGCTTGGTGCCCTGATTGGATTCGGTGGCCCCGTGACCGGTTTCGGATTTGGCGACATAATAACAGCCACCATTGGTGCGATTATCTTTCTCGCTGTCTACCGCCTACTCAAAGGGCGCGGTAATTAGTTCAATACCAGAGCGGCAGATGGAATGGTGAGGCGTGAAAGTGCCTCGCATCGTTATTCATGGATGGCAAAACCGCAATCGTTTGCGGATTTTTTTTGGCGCACCGTTTAATAGTTAATGAATAAGACTAGGGACTTCTCATCTGAGGAGTTCTGCGGGACGCAACAGCACAATATCAAGGGAATATGGCAGTCGACGCTGTCCCAGGCGCAAGATTGTCGGGAACTATATGACACAAAAAGAGAAGCTTTGGATCCTTGGGTGTGGTGATCTGGGGGCGCGCCTCGCTCTAAATATAGATCGCAAGCAGTACAGTGTTTACGGCATGCGACGCAACCCTCTGGTGGCTCTGGCGAGTAAGCGCAGAGCGGATGCGGTTAATTGGCGTCGGGGGGATGCCACCAAGGTGGGGGATATCGAGCGCCTGCTGACGGATGGTGCCGATATCGTCCTCGCCACATTTACTCCGGATGAACATACCCCCGGCGGTTATCAGCGCGCTTACGTGGAAACCGCTCGGGCGTTGGGTGAGGCCATTTCGCGCCTGCCAAAACCGCCGCGCTTAGTGATATGGGCATCTTCAACCCGCGTTTATGGCCAGAGCGGTGATGATTTTCTCGATGAGCAGACGCCTCCTGCACCTAGTGGTTTTCAGGGAGAGGCGCTGCTCGCGGCGGAGGAGATCATACGCTCGGCTATTCCCGGGGTCTGTATTGTACGATTTGCCGGAATTTACGGTCCGGGGCGTGACCGCTTGCTCTCCCAGGTACGCGCCGGTCGTTGTGCTCCGCCCCAGCCCCCCCAGTTCAGTAACCGTATTCATGTGGACGATTGCATTGGCTTTTTGTTGCACCTGGTTGAAAGGCACAAGCAGGGTTGGATACCAGAGCCACTGTATATCGGCGCCGATAGTAAGCCGGTCCCCATGTATGAACTACAGCAGTGGCTGGTGAAGGCTATGGGCTATACCAGCGCTCATTTGCGTGAGATTGTGCAGACCAGCGAACGCCGCTCGAAAAAACTCAGTAATCAGCGCTTGCTCGCTAGTGGTTACCAGCTCAAGTATCCCGATTACAAAGTGGGCTACAGTGCGCTATTGGAAGCGGAAGGCTGACAGCGGCAAATCTACGAGAGAGAAATCTAGAAATGCAGTGCCGGGCGGAAGTCCGGCACTGCAGGCTGGTGCTCTGCTGGGTTAAGGCACCATCACCCCCTCGGCTTCAAACTGGGCACCAAGCGGCAGCTCCTTAACGACCACCGTGGCACGCGCTGGGTAGGGCTCCTGAAAAAACTCCGCCATCACCTCATTCACTGCGGCAAAGTTGTTGCTGTCGGTGATGTAGAGATTGAGCTTCACAATATGCTGGAGCGATCCATCCGAGGCCTCACAAACGGCTGCAAGGTTGCGGAAAACCTGGTGGGCCTCATCGACAAAACCACCGGAAACCATCTGCTGAGTCTCGGGATCCAGTCCTATTTGCCCGGACAGGTATACCGTATCGTTGACCTTTACCGCCTGGGAGTAAGTACCGGCTGCTGCCGGAGCCTTGTCTGTTTTGATAATTGCGCGGTTGGGCATTGGGCACTCCATTACTTATTGCTATTTGTTGCGGAAAGCCAGTAAATATAGCGCGCTTTTGTAGTGAATGGCAGCGAAGCCATAGGCCAAAAAGCGGAGTAAAAGCTCGCTCTCAGTGAGTCGATAATTAGCTCCCCAGTACGCTATCCAAGTATCTTACGGGCGCGAGATACGGATCACCGACGGCAGGTTGCGCAGCCTTTTCATGACTCTCGCCAGATGAATACGGCCACTGACCTCTAATGTGAGGGAAATTACGCTGTTATGGGCGTCTTTTTCATCCACATTAATCTGCTCGATACTGGCCCCCTCTTCGGTAATACGGGTGGCCAGGCGCGCGATAATGCCGCGCTCGGACTCCACTTCCACCCGAACATCCCCGAGGAACTCTCCGCGTACGTCTGGGGACCAGTTTACCAGCATCAGGTTTTCCGGGTGTTCGCGGAATTCGTTGGTATTGCGGCAGGTATCCCGATGTACCACTACGCCTTTGCCGGAGCTGATATGGCCGATGATGGTATCCCCCGGAATGGGGCGGCAGCACCGGGCGAAACTGATCATCATGCCCTCCTGGGCATCAATGGTCAGTGGCGAGGAGATATTGCTCGCTTCCGCCTCTTCACTGTGTGTGGGAGCTAACAGCTTGGCCGCCGAGAAGGCGACTTTGTTGCCGAGGCCTATCTCCTCCAGCAATTTCTCCAGAGTGGCACACTTGGCTTCCTGCAGACCTTTTTCCAGTTGCTCCGGTGTCAGTTCTTCCAGGCGGGTATTAAATTTACCCAGGGCCTTTTCGAGCAGGCGCCGCCCCAGAGTAATGGAGTCGTGGTGGCGCTGGTGTTTGAGGAAGTGTCGAATGGCGCTGCGGGCTTTGGCGGTTACAACAAAGTTGAGCCAGTTTGGATTTGGCTGAGCATTCTTTCGGGTGAGAATTTCCACCTTTTGCCCGCTGGCAAGCGGCTGCGACAAGGGCGCCAAGCGCTGGTTGATCCGCACGGCCACACAGGAGTTGCCGATATCAGTATGCACTGAGTAGGCGAAATCCACGGCGGTGGCACCGGCGGGCAGGTCGACAATCTGTCCTTTGGGGGTGAATACATAGACCTCGTCGGGGAAGAGGTCGATTTTAACATTCTCAATAAACTCCAGGGAGTCGCCGGCACGCTGCTGCATCTCCAGCAGGCCCTGCACCCAGCGGCGTGCACGTACCTGGCTAGTACCACCAGTGTTAATTACCTCATCGCCGGAAGCCTTGTACAGCCAATGGGCGGCGATGCCGCTATTGGCCATTTCATCCATTTCTTTGGTGCGGATCTGCACCTCGATAGGCACCCCGTGCATTCCCAGCAGCACTGTGTGTAGTGACTGGTACCCATTGGATTTGGGGATGGCAACATAATCCTTGAATTCGGAGATGACGGGTTTATAGAGGCTGTGCATTACGCCCAACACCCGGTAGCAGGTGTCCACGCTGTCCACGATGATGCGGAAAGCGTAGACATCCATGATCTCTTTAAAGGATTTTTTCTTGGCGCGCATCTTTTGGTAGATGCTAAATAGGTGTTTCTCGCGACCAATCACCAGGGAACTGATTCCTTCACGCTGCAGGCGCAGCTCAATGGCGTTCTGGATCTGCTCCAGCAGTTCCTTGCGATTGCCGCGCGCGGCTACCAGAGCGGCACGCAGTCGGCTGGCGCGCAGTGGGTGGATCGCAAAGAAGGATCGGTCCTCAAACTCGATACGCACATCGTTCATACCCAGGCGGTGGGCAATGGGTGCGTAGATTTCCAGGGTTTCGCGAGCGATGCGCTGGCGTTTTTGTGGCTTGAGTGCGCCGAGGGTGCGCATGTTGTGCAAGCGGTCGGCCAGCTTGACCAAAATCACGCGGATATCGCGCGCCATGGCCAGAGCCATTTTCTGGAAGTTTTCCGCCTGTTTTTCCGCGGCGCTGTCTGTCTCAAACTGGGTCAGTTTGGATACACCGTCGACAATATCGGCAACTTCGCCACCAAACTGCTCTTCCAGTGCGGCTTTGGGGATTCCGGTGTCTTCGATCACATCGTGGAGCATGGCAGCAGCCAGGCTCTCGTGATCCATATGCATGCCAGCGAGAATAGTGGCCACCGCCAGAGGGTGGGTCACATAGGGTTCACCGGAACGTCGCTGCTGACCGTCGTGGGCTTGTTCCGCGTAGAAATAGGCGCGACGGACTATTTGGATTTGCTCGGGAGGCAGGTATGAGGAGAGGCGGTGGGCCAGACTATCGATGGTGTGCAATGCCGCGCGCGCCTCTCGTAAAACTCATAAACTCTAGGTCAGAACAGATCGAAATCAGATTTCCTGGTCGGACAGATAGGCCGGGGCCGCCATGGGTGCCGGGGCCTCTTCACGATCTGGCTGGTCGAGAATGCTCGCATCAACCAGGCCCTCTTCGATTTCACGCAGGGCGATAACCGTGGGTTTGTCGTTCTCTTCTGGAACCATCGGATCCTGTCCGCCGGTGGCAATCTGGCGGGCGCGCTTACTACCCACGATAACGAGTTCGAAGCGGTTGTCGACGTGCTCCAGGCAATCTTCAACGGTGATACGTGCCATAAACTTTCGGTTCCATTCACTGTGCCCGGGTGGGCGAATTCTGTTCGGGGGACCGGTTATTTTACCGGACCGGGGAGTGTACGCAATTCGATCAACCGGCTCAATGGCGCAACAGTGCCTGCAACAGTTCACCGTGGCGTTTCTGTTGCTTTTCCAGGCGTTGGCGCTGGGCGGTGAAGATGGAGCCAAGCTCTATTAGGGCCTGCTCGAAATCGTCGTTAATCACCAGATAGTCGGCTTCCACGTAGTGGGTCATTTCATCAATGGCCTGATCCATACGACGCTCGATCACACTTTCGTCGTCCTGGCCTCGACCTGTGAGGCGTTCGCGCAGGGCCTCCTGAGAGGGCGGCAAAATAAAAATACCGACGGTCTTTGGGTGCAGACGGCGCACTTGAGCGGCACCCTGCCAGTCAATTTCCAGGACTACATCGCGGCCACCAGCGAGAATTTCCTCGATACTGCCTTTGGAAGTACCGTAGTAATTATCACCGTATACCTGAGCGTGCTCGAAGAAGGCATCTTGCTCAAGCATTGCCAGAAACTCCTCGCGCGACACGAAGTGGTAATCGACACCGTTGACCTCGCCCGGACGCATGGAACGGGTGGTATGGGAGATAGAAACGGTGACCTGACTGTCGCTATCCACCAGTGCTTTGACGAGACTGGTTTTCCCTGCGCCGGAGGGGGCGGATACGGTATAGAGGGTTCCTGTTTGCACAACTGATCCTGTTCGGGGGCAAAGCGCGCATTATAACCGAAGCCGTTACCTGAGCGGTGACTGGCAATTGCGCAATTCCAGGAGAAAGGAGGAGGAAAAGGCTAAACCCCGGCCGGAATTGGGGGGTAAGTGTTGGGAGTTTCAGGAGGCGCTATAAACTGCCTTCTGAGCCCGGCCGGGATCGCCCAGCGGGAGATCACTCGATCACCACCAACATCCTGTAATCGAGGTTCACTCCTTGTTGCTAATCGCAAACGACAGCGACTGTATCCTCTTTGCAAGTGATTGCCAACCACCCCCAGGCCAGAGCGCTGATCGCAATATAAGCGCTAAAAATTGGGACAAATTGTGTGTTTAACAGCGGCAGCACCCCGCAGTAGAGGGCCAGGCGTAAGGGTTCCAGATATTTGGTCAGTGGATGGTTATCGAGAATTCGCCCATTGACTACCAGGCCAAAAACCAACAGTGCTACTGCCCCCAGCAGTAAGGGAATCTCCAGGCTCTGGTAGTACCACAGGAGTGCCAGGGTGGCAGCGGAATAGCACAGGTGCTGGCCCAGCGCGTAGTTGCGCCGGGCCCGATGAATCTGTGGGTTGTAACGCTGGAAAGATTTCAGGTTGGTGGAGGGGACTGGCATTGCCGCTTCGGCATCTGCGGGACGATAGCCGGTGGGGCGGAACCAAAGGGTAAATTTGTCCCACCAGTTTTTTGTATACCAGGCGTCTTGCGCCATGCGTTTCAGATGTTGCAGGTTTGCCGCCAGAGGATCGAAGGTATTAAGGGGTTTGCGCACACCGTAAATACAGGGCTCCCCCTCCAGCTCCTCTTGATAGGTACCAAATAGGCGGTCCCATAAGATCAGGATTCCGCCGTAGTTTTTATCTACGTACACCTTGTTCTGCGCATGGTGTACTCGGTGGTTAGAGGGGGTAATCAGCAGCCATTCCATCCAGCGGATTTTGGGAATTTTTTGCGTGTGTACCCAGAATTGGTAAATCAGATCTATGGCTCCGGCCACGATCACCATTTCCGCTGGCAAGCCAATCAGCAGCAGGGGTAAATAGAATACCCAATCCAACTGCAACCCACCGCTAGACTGGCGCAAGGCAGTGGTGAGGTTGTAATCCTCGCTTTGGTGATGCACCAAGTGTTCCGCCCAGAACACGTTGACCTCATGGCAGATGCGGTGCTTCCAGTAGTAACAAAAATCGTAGGCGAGTACAGCTAGTGCCAGGTGCCAGCCATTACTCATGGACCAGTCGAAGCCGACTGCTTGGTAGTAAGGCTGCAGCAGCTGGTATAGCGGGATATAAATGACTAGAAATAGGCTTTTATAAGTAAGCCCAAGTATGCGGCTTAGGATACCCGTACTCAAATTTCCCAGGGCATCGTTGAGGCGGTAAAGCCCCCAACCTTTCCAGCGGTCCAGTGCGAGTTCTGTGAGTACGGCGATCAGGAAAAAAGGGATGGCGAAGGTAATCAGATCCACGGTGACCTCTTATTGTTATTACTCGATACCGTTTCTCCTGAATGTGCCATAGGGGCTGCGCTGGTCAAATAACCGCAGGGGCTGGATTCCGAAATCCGTCAGCGTTTGTATAAGAGGCCGCTTATAATCGCCTTTTTCTCAACTTGTGGTCTGCACGCAGGCTGGGTCAAACAACTGTTCGATCATTTGCTCAACCGCAGCGCGGTCCGAGGTGGCGCGGAGATAAGTTCGCAGCCCAATCATTTGAACCTGCAACTGGCGAGCGAGCAGCGCCGAGTCTGTCTGTTTTGAAAGCTCTCCAGCATTCACCGCACTCTCCAGATACTGACGGAACTTTGCCCCATGTGCAGCCAGTAAAGCGCGGGCCTCGGCCAATAGTGCTTCTTCTCCTTCATCCAGCTCTGAGATGGCTTTAGCTAAAAGGCAGAGCTCGTTTGGGGCATCAACATCGTCACCTAGCAATATGTAATGGAAATAGGCACGCAAGCCTCCAAGGTTGCTGCCTTCGTCATTTATGCATTGAAGGAGTAATTGGTCACGATTTTGCGCGTAATAGCTTAGAACCTCTTTGAAAAGTCCAGATTTACTACCAAAAGCGGCATAAATACTACCAGGACGAAGATTGGTGGCCTGTTGTAGGTCACGAGTCGATGTGGCGTGAAACCCTTTTTGCCAGAAAAGCCAGGTTGCCCGCTGCAATACTTCCTGGCGGTCAAATTTCGCGGTATTCGCCATGTTGCCTCCACTTGAGCAATTGCTCAAATTTTACCCTTTCAAGAGATATCCGCCAATTACTCTTTATTGTTGATCGGTCGCTCAATATTGGTTAGTCTCACAATGCTTGATCGATCGCTCAAGTATTTAACCCAAACATTAAAGGTGAGTTCAGCGATGAAAGAGTTCCAGATTTACGATCTTGAAAGTGCACCGCAAGACAGCACACCCCTCCTCCAGAAATCTATCAAGGCCTTTGGCTCTATCCCCAACTTGCACGGGGTTATGGCAGAGTCGCCCCAAGCCCTGGCGGCTTACCAGGATTTACATCAGTACTTCCTGGACACCTCATTCAATGCCGAAGAAATGACCGTGATCTGGCAGAGCATCAATGTGGAGCATAACTGTCACTACTGTGTACCGGCACACAGCGCTATTGCCAAGGCGATGAAAGTAGCGGACGAAGTGAATGAGGCCCTTCGCAATAAGACGCCCCTACCTAGTGAAAAACTTGAAGTACTGCGGGATACCACCCTGGCGATTGTGCGTGAGCGCGGTGTGATTTCAGATGAGGTATCAGAGCGGTTTTACGCAGTGGGCTATAACCGCCAAAACCTGTTGGAGATTATTGTTGGGGTTGCGCAGAAAGTGATGAGCAATTACATCAATCATCTTGCAGATACGCCGGTTGACCGCCAATTTGCCGCGTTTGTTCGTTAGATTGCGTGGGCCGGCATGGGAAAGCTATAAGGCCGGCACTTGCCGGCCTTTCTATAAGATCCACAAGCGGTGGGGATATCAGTTACTGGCCGCTGCCACTGCCGCAGCAGCGTCGACAATGCCAGAGCCACAGCGCGAGCAAGAGGACGGGAAACTGCGCGCGGTGCTGGTGAGAATAGACTCTACCTGATCGGGTGTCACATTGGGGTTCACCGAATAGATCAGAGCTGCGGCACCGGCTACATGGGGGGTGGCCATGCTGGTACCGGGATAGTAAGCATAGGAATCCGTACCGGCTACAGTGTTGCCGCTGTTGAGAGTGGATAGCACACCATCACTGCTTATTACATTGGTCTCACCACCCGGTGCGGCTACGTCGACCACATTACCGTAATTAGAGTAGTAGGCGCGACCACCGGAGCGATCTGTGGCGGCAACAGTAATAACCCCCGAGCAGCTTGCCGGCGTGTAACGGCGAGCGTTGCGAGCGGAGTTGCCGGCGGCAACCACGACGGTGGCACCGAGGCTGCGTGCAGTATTGATGGCATTCTGCGTTGTGGTAGCGCAGCTGCCGCTCCCACCCAGGCTCAAGTTCAGTACCTGGGCGGGGTTGGCGTTGGTTGGGACACCGCTGACAGAACCGCCGGCGCTCCAGATGATGCCGTCGGCAATATCTGAAGTGTAACCGCCACAGCGGCCGAGTACTCGCACGGGTACGATCTTCGCTTTGGAGGCCACACCGGCTACGCCCATATTATTGTTGGTCACTGCCGCTATGGTGCCGGCGACATGGGTACCGTGCCAGCTGCTGTCCGCTTCCGGATATCGGGGGTCACCACAGTAGGTATTGGTATACCAGTCGCCGGGGTCGGTGGCATCGCTGTCGCGGCCGTCGCCATCCACAGAGACATCGGTATCGGAAATCATGTCGTAACCGGGCAGCAGGTTAGCAGCCAGATCTGCGTGGGGCAGGAAGCCGGTATCGATAACTGCAACGACCACACCCTCGCCCTGAGTGGTATCCCAGGCTGCCGGCAGATTAAGGCCACCGGTAGACTCAAAATAGTGCCACTGATCGTAATAGCTGGGGTCATTGGGTACGGCCATGGCCTTCATCATCAAGTCGGGCTCTGCATACTCGACATCGGGGTCCTGTTTAAGGCGGCTGATAATAGCCTCGAGCTCTGCTTTGTTTTTGCGTCCCTCCAGGCGCATCACCTGAGCACCTGTGGCCATACGGCGCAGGTGACGCATTTTATGGCCGGCGCGGCGGGAGGCTTTATCTACGGTTTCTGGAGCCAGTCTGGCCGCCTGCCCTATTTTAGCGCCCTGCTTGTATTTGACGATAATGCGGTCGGTGATTTGAGCGTTGCTGGTATCTTCGGCCTGGGCGGCGAAGGGGCTTGCACACAGCAGTGAAAATACGCCGGCCAGTGCGGACTTATGCAATAGATTTTTCAGTGGTGTTTTCATTATTGTTATCTCTCCGTGATGGATGGTTATCACCCTGGTCAATATTTAGCTGACAAGAGGGGAAATCCGGGTGCTTGGCTTTCGGTAGAACTGCAAAAAAGCGTGGCACCGTTAGAACACAGGCAAAATATGTGCCCGAAAAAAGTGCATTAAGGAATTTTGTCGATACAGCTGGCAAAGTTCGGGGTTGGTGCAGGGGTGCAGAGGCATGGCCTCTTACTTAGCCGCGTAACGCACAGCTCGTTATTTCCCTTTCCCGCGCCCCAATTGGGTGAGGTACTTTGGTTCTTTATTGCTAATCCGCACCAAAATACCTCTTCCGTGGCCGGAGCTTATGGCGCCGGCCTATGTCGTCAATTAGGGAGTGGTTTCAGCCTTAAGGGTGACGCCGCTGTAGGAGTCGTAACCGTAAACACTGACATACCAGGTACCCGAGTCAGGGTTGCTAATAGTACAGCTCTCTTCATTGCCCCAGAGGTAGGGGCGGCAATCGTACCGGCGCAGAGTGGGGTAGTTGGCATGGCGGACATAGAGGTCGACTTCGCCACTGCCGCCAGACATCTCTATATTCAAGCTTGTGGTACCCGCAGCGACTTCGATGGTGAAGTCGTTCCAACTGCCGGAGCTGCCGGAAAGGTTGGATTCGGTCCAGCTGACACCGCCGCCATTTCCGTTATCGCCACCGTTGTCTCCATCGCTACCGCCGCTCGCCATGGCCACAGCTGCTGTAGCATCGACAATACCGGCACCACAGCCGCTGCATGAAGATGGGAAACTGCGTGCGGTGGTGGTGAGTATCGATTCGATGTCGTCCGGGCCCAGGTCAGGGTTTACCGAATACAGTAGTGCGGCAGCACCGGCAACATGTGGGGCAGCCATACTGGTGCCTTGCATATAGACATAGCTATCGCTGCCCGCGACGGTACTGCCACTATTGTGGGTGGAGAGAATGCCGTTCGGGTCGTTAGCAAAACTCTGCGCTCCCCCCGGTGCCGCAACATCCACTACGTTGCCGTAGTTGGAGAAGTAAGAGCGGCCGCCATCGCGGTTCGTTGAGGCAGTAGTTATTACGCCATCGCAGCTGGCGGGAGTGTATTGGCTGGCGTTATCGGATTCATTACCGGCAGCGACTACGATAGTGGCGCCGAGGCTGCGTGCGGTGTTGATAGCATTCTGAGTTGTCGTGGCACAGCTGCCACCACCACCAAGACTCAGGTTGAGTACTTGTGCGGGGTTGGGGTTGGATGGCAGGCCGCTGACAGAGCCGCCGGCGCCCCAGATGATGCCATCGGCGATATCTGAGGTATAGCCACCACAGCGGCCGAGCACGCGTATCGGTACAATCTTGGCTTTGTAGGCGACACCGGCGATACCCATATTGTTATTGGTGACGCCCGCGATGGTGCCGGCGACATGGGTGCCGTGCCAGCTACTGTCGCTTTCCGAGGGGATGCGAGGATCATCGCCACAGGCTTTGTCCGTATACCAGTCGCCTGGGTCTGTGGCATCGCTATCACGGCCATCGCCGTCTACAGACACGAAAGTGTCAGAAATCATGTCGTAGCCCGGCAGAATATTGCCCACCAGATCAGGGTGTGGGCGGTAACCGGTGTCGAGCACCGCGACAACCGCTCCCTCACCCTGAGTGACATCCCAGGCCGATGGCAGGTTCAGACCGCCGGTGGACTCAAAGTAGTGCCACTGGTTGAGATAGCTAGAGTCATTGGGCACAGCCATTGCGCGCATCATCAGATCCGGCTCAGCGTACTCCACATCCGGATCCTGTTTCAGACGGTTGATAATCGCGTTCATTTCCGTTCTGTTTTTGCGACCTTCCAGGCGCATTACCTGAGCACCAGTGGCCATACGGCGCAGGTGACGCATTTTGTGGCCGGCGCGACGGGAGGCCTTTTCCACCGTTTCCCTGGCCATGCTGGCAGCCCGGCCAACCTTGGCACTTTCCTTGTATTTAACGATGATGCGGTCCGTCAGCAGAGCGTTGTCCGCTTGTTGTGCCTGGGCAGTGAAGGGTGCAGTGCATAGCAGTGTAAAAACGCTCGCTAGAGCCGTCTTCTGCCGAAGGTTCTTGAGTGGTGAAGTCATTATTATTTGCTCTTCGAAATTATTGTTATCCGACAGCCAGCCAATCAGCTGGTCTATCGGTCACTCCTGAAAAGATCTTTCACTGACAGAAATATATCTGCCAATAGAAAGTCCCGAATAGCCGCCAGAATAGGCATTTGGCGGTTAAAAAGACCAAAATTAGTACCAAAGTTTCACATTGGCACAGATATATAACGACTTTGAGATTATTGTCCTCAGCTGAGGAACCTGAAATTGTGTGGCTTATGACGACAAATTTATAATTTTTTAGAAAAAAGTCAGGTAATGAGAACTTGGTCAGTGAGAAGGTGTGTCTTAGTTCACGAGCTCAGTTGGCGAGGGGTGGTTATCGGTTTTGCAGAAAAAAACAGTAAATCACTGTTTGGCAGCAAATGATTTTATGCCTTTCTGGTGCGAGGTAATTTTAAGTATTTTTGTCACAGCGCATGCATTAATCCCCAGTGGTAGCTTCTTTCAGAGTTCGCGCTGAATACTGACTGGTAACTTTTCTGACATCACAATTACTTCAAAACAGCATTCAGCCGTCTGTACGAACTATGGCCGGAAACTTGTTTTTATTTTTTTGAGTGCACACAGAGAGCGGTCATCCGGCTCCCTGTGTGCCTGCTGTGAATTTGCTAGAGAAAAACTATGAATTTTTAGATACAGCTTGTCGGTCCGTAATAGGGTTGGGTGTGTGGGCCCATATTTTTGCAGCCATTATGCCAAAGAGAAAACCGAATAGATGCGATTCCCAGGAAATATACATTCCTTGTGGCAGCACACCAAAAATAAGCCCGCCATAAACCAATCCGACAAAAATGGATATCATTAGTCGAACAAACTGCTTGCTGATAAAGCCGGCCAGCAATAAGAATCCAAAATAGCCATAAATTACTGAACTTGCGCCCAGATGATTCCCGCCTCTAGCAAATAGCCAAACGGCAAGGCCAGTGGTGACAATAATCGTCAGAGTGACTTTTAGGTAGGTTTTCACTCCATATTGCAACAGCAAAAAACTGAAAACGCACAGGGTTACTATATTGGATAGAAAATGCCAGATGCTTCCGTGTAGCAATGGAGCGGTAAAAATATGGGGCAGATGATCGATGGATCTAGGAACTAGGCCGAAGTAATTCAATGAGCGGCCGGATAATATATTAATAATTTCAATAATGGTTACAGCTAAGAATATAGCCCCAACCCATTTAATATTATTTCGCATATAAAATGTATTTTAATGTTAGCTGGGTAAAGCAGCAGATAGTTTTTTAGCAGAACGTGAATACGGGGCTCTTATTTTGGTTTTAAAAAGCCCCACAATATGCTTACTCAATATTTTGTACTTGCTCACGCATTTGTTCGATCAAGACCTTCAGCTCTACTGCAGCCTGGGTGGTGTCGGTTACCACGGACTTGGAGGATAGAGTGTTGGCCTCGCGGTTAAATTCCTGCATAAGAAAATCCAAGCGCCGACCTATAGCGCCGCCTCCAGCGAGTACCCGGCGGGTTTCTACAGTGTGGGCATTTAGGCGATCGAGTTCTTCATCGACGTCGGCTTTTTGAGCGAGCAGTACAATTTCCTGTTCCAAGCGCTCCTTATCCAATTCTATAGAGAGCTCTTCCAGGCGGTTGCGCAGTTTTTCCCGCTGTGCCTCTAGAATCTGTGGTAGCAGTTCCCGCACTAGGGCGACTTGTTCTTCAATGCCTTTTAAGCGAGCTTCAATAAATTTGGCTAACTCCGCACCCTCACGCTCACGATTCGCGCGCAGTTGTTCTAGCGCTTCGCGAAACGCCTGCAAAATAGTGGCGGATTGCTGCTCAGTATCGGCTTCCGGTTCGCTAATAACACCGGGCCATTGGAGAATCTGCAGGGGGTTGAGTGGTTGGGCGCCTTCACCGCCGGTCACTTGTTTGGCGGCGTTAATCAATGCTTGTGCCAGCGGCTGATTAATTTCAAGCCCACTCGTTTCCACACTGTTGGGTTTTACTGTAAGCGTGAGTTCCACTTTTCCACGGGATAAACTTTTCCGCAAAATATCTCGTAACTGCGCTTCCAGAGGGCGGGCGACCTCGGGCAGACGGAAGTGCGGCTCCAGATAGCGATGGTTGACCGAGCGCAGCTCCCAAATGGCGTTTCCTGTGGCATAAGCGGCTTCGGCGCGACCGAAGGCTGTCATGCTTCGCACTTTGTTCTGTTCCCGGTTATTGGCCATTGCTCATCCCCTGCAGGCGTATTTATCGGCTCGGCATCATAGCACAGCGTTCGGATATCCATGTGGGGGTATATAATGCAGGGCTTTCATTCATTGACCGAGGTGAGCTATGCAGCGTCCCAGTGGCCGCGCGGCGGCGCAGATGCGCCAGATAAAAATTACCCGAAACTACACCCGCCACGCCGAGGGCTCTGTGTTGGTAGAATTTGGCGACACAAAAGTTCTGTGTAATGCCTCAGTGTCGAGTGAAGTACCGCGCTTCCTGCGCGGTCAGGGCAGCGGTTGGATCACCGCGGAGTATGGCATGCTGCCGCGCTCTACAGGTTCCCGCATGCCGCGTGAGGCAGCCAAGGGTAAACAGAGCGGCCGCACTGTAGAGATCCAGCGTCTGATTGGCCGCTCCCTGCGCGCAGCGGTGGATCTGGAAAAGCTTGGAGAGAATCAGATCACCCTGGATTGCGATGTTATCCAGGCCGATGGCGGCACACGCACGGCGGCTATTACCGGCGCTTGTGTAGCCTTGGTGGATGCGCTGCGCCATATGCAGCGGGAAAAAATTCTCGCTGAGGATCCGTTGCTCAACCTTGTCGCGGCGGTCTCTGTCGGAATTTATGACGGCGAGCCGGTTTTGGATCTGGACTATCCAGAGGACAGCGCGGCTGATACGGATATGAATCTGGTGATGGCGGCAGACGGAGGTATGATCGAAGTACAGGGTACCGCTGAAGGTAAGCCTTTTTCCGAGAAAGAGTTCGCGCAGATGCTGGGCTTGGGTAAAGCGGGAATCGATGAACTGATCGAGATACAGCAAAAAGCCTTGGATGAGTGAGGCTTTGTATTTTGCTGAGTTAGGACCGCTCCCGCTGTAAAGCGGGTCGGTTCGCGACAGGACTCGGCTCCCCTACTCTCAGCCGAAATGGGCCGAGTCCTCAACGGTTTATACTTCCAGGTCGTAATCCATCATTAGTGGTAGGTGGCTGGAGAAATTCACATTCTTGTTAATCGCACCGTACTCAATACGATTTTTCAACCCGTGTGAAACGATCTGCATGTCGGTACGCCAGCCATCACCTTCGCCTACGGTGCCACTCGGCCACCAGGTAAATTCATCGGTGTCTTTGACCACGCGGCGAAAGGCATCGACATAGCCAATTTCATTGAACAGCTGGTCCAACCAGCGCTGTTCGTGACGCATGAAACCAGGGTTATCCTGGTGGTCCTGCCAGTTCTGCACATCGGCACGGCGGTGTGCCATGCCCCAATTACCGCAGAAAATAAAATCGCGGCGCTTGCGGCTGATTTTGTGCAGGTGCGCTTGCATGTCGTCGAAAAACTGGACCTTTTTTTCCAGTGAAGCCTCGTCAGTGGCTATTGGCGCTAACAGAGAACCCACACTCAGGCGTTCAAAATCTGCCTGTAAATAGCGCCCATACATATCCTCGCCGTTGGCGAAACCCATACCGAAAATAATGGCTTTGGGCTGGTTGCGTGTATAGATCGCCACGCCGTTTTCATGGGGCGTTCCCGAATCGAAGAAGTAGCTGTAATAGCCATCGGGGTGGAATATGGGGTGGTCTAGCTCCGGCTCCAGAGAGCGCAGGTCTTGAAGGCAGATAATGTCTGCATCCTGCTCAGCTAACCAATCGTAGAGACCGCGCTGTGCGGCCTGATGAACGCCGTCTACAGACAAGCTTACTATTCGCATTATTAGCCCCTTACCAGCGGACTGTGTATCATTAGAAACATTATTTGCATGCCTATCCCCGGAAGAAATGCTACGGGGAGGTCTCCCTTCACCTTAGCTAATAGTTAACAATTTTCCATGCAGCAATATCAGCGCAATTTTATCCAATTGGCCCTGGATCATCAGGTGTTGTGTTTTGGTGACTTCACTCTGAAGTCAGGCCGTCAAAGCCCCTATTTTTTCAATGCTGGCCGCTTCCACACCGGTGCGGCACTAGCCGCACTGGGACAGGCTTACGCCGAGGCGATTATCGCTTCGGGAGTGGAGTTTGATGTCATTTTCGGACCGGCTTACAAGGGTATCCCGCTGGGTGCGGTGACTGCCGTGGCACTGGCTCAGAAAGGTATCGATAAGCCTTTCTGCTACAACCGCAAAGAGGCCAAGGATCACGGCGAAGGCGGAACCTTAGTGGGTGCGCCGCTTAATGGCAAGGTTTTGATCATTGATGATGTGATTACGGCTGGTACCGCGGTGCGTGAGGTGATGCAAATCATCGAATCTCACGGTGCCGAAGCGGCTGGTGTGGTCATCGGTTTAAATCGCCAGGAAAAGGCCAGCGAAGATTGTGAATTCTCCGCTATTCAGAAGGTCGAACAGCAGTTTAATATCCCAGTCATTAGCATTGTACAGCTGGATGATATAGTCAGTTTCCTCGAGCAGGAGTCTCAGGATAGTGAAACCCTGCAAAAAATTGTCGATTACCGGCAGCGTTACGGCGTAACGGGTTAAGTGAGAGGCCCGCTCGTTATAGCGGGCCGCATCAATTTAGTGAGAAGAGCGATGGCAATCGCCCCCATAAAATGTTTCCTGGTTCCTGCCATTTCGTTGTTTTGTACCCTGGCGAGTGCTGCCAGCGGTGAGCAGTTGCTCTATCGCTATACCGATGAGCAGGGCATCATGGTACTCAATGAAATGGTGCCGCCGGAGTACGTGGCTAAGGGCTACGAAATTCTCAACCTTTCTGGCCGTGTTATAGAAGTGGTTCCACCGCAGTTGAGTCCCGAGGAGTTCGAAGCGCAGCGCCGACAGGAAGCACGCGAAGAAGCGGACCGCAAGCTGCTCAAACGCTATAACAGCCTCGCCGATATCGAAAGTGCTCGCAAACGCAAGCTGGCAATTGTCGAGCAGGATATGGCGATCATGCACTCGAATATCACCAGTCTCACTCGTCAAATTACCCAGGAAGAGACACAGGCGGCGCGCACCCAGCGCGGTGGGCGCGAGGTGGCTCCGGAGCTCCTGAAGCGTATTGCCGATTTGCAAAAAGAAGTGGCAGTACTGCGCGAGCGCCTCAAACGGCGCGCTGACGAGGCCAGTTCTATCGGTGAGGAATTCGATAAAGCCGCCACGCGCTACGCAGAAATTACTAACAGATCCTGATAGTGCAGGACCATTAGCGCCTTTCTGGCTTCGTTACACGTGCGTCCTTCCAGTTATCTTTCACTTTCCATACCGCACAGCCAGTTACCTGGCTGCGGCGACGGTCTCGCGGAAAAAGCCGGAGGTCAAAACCGGCCATTGCTCGGCCCAGTACTCGGTGGGCTTGCGCTTAAAGCCGCTGCGTACATATTGCACGATACGGCCCTCGGCACTGGCCAATAACAAGTTGGCGGCACCGCCCAGGGGCAGGGTTGGACGCAGGTGTTCACGCAGTTCCGCTTCACGCAAAATCTGACGGATTTGGGTTTCCAGGCGATCGAACAACTGCAGGATACGCCCGTGCAAACGCTCGGTTTCGCCGGTCAACGCATCGCCAGTGAGAAGTCGGGTAATACCCGGATTGCGCTCACAAAAAGCCAGCAGAAGGTGCAGGATTCTCTGGCATCGCTCCAAAGCAGAGGGTTCTTCCTGAAGGATCAGCGCTATGCGACTGAAAATAGTCTCCTCGATAAACTCGATCAGGCCTTCGAACATTTTTGACTTACTGGGGAAGTGGCGGTATAGCGCCGCTTCAGAAAAGCCAACTTCCTTGGCCAGGGCTGCAGTTGTAATACGTGCGCCAGGACTGGCTTCCAGCATATGTGCCAGAGATTCCAGAATTTGCTGGCGCCGATTGATTTTTTCGCTGCTCATTGATTGCCTTTAGTCCACTTGGGGGGTGGACGGTGATTTTTGCTCTTGTCGCCTTAATATTTCGGCGGCGGAATCCTACCGATTCGTACGTCTGTCTTCAATTGCCAAGCGCTACAGTGCGATGGCTTTATGTCTCACTATTGGTAATCAAGGTGCCGACGCCGGTGTCGGTAAATATTTCCAGCAGGACCGCGTGAGGTACCCGGCCGTCGATAATATGGGCAGAAGTGACCCCGTCTTTTACCGCGTCGAGTGCACAACTGATTTTCGGCAGCATGCCGCCATGAATGGTGCCATCTTCAATCAACCCTTCCACCTGAGGCGTCGTCAGGCCGGTGAGTACCTCGCCCTGCTTATCTTGCAGGCCCGCAACATTGGTGAGCAGCATCAGCTTTTCTGCCTGCAAGCACTCGGCGACCTTACCGGCCACCAGATCGGCATTGATATTGTAAGAAACCCCCTCTTTGTCGACGCCGATAGGGGCGATTACCGGAATAAAGCCGCCCTGGATCAGCATATTGATGACATCGGTATTGACCTTTTCCACCTCGCCTACCTGGCCGATATCAATAATTTCTGAGGCGTGCAGGCCGGCGCTCTCATTTTTGCGGCTCAGTTTGCGCGCTTCGATTAACAAGCCATCCTTGCCGGTAACGCCCACTGCGCGGCCTCCGTTCTGATTGATCAGATTGACAATTTGCTTGTTGACCGTGCCCCCCAATACCATTTCCACCACATCCATGGTCTCGCTATCGGTTACGCGCATACCGTCGACAAAGTGAGATTCGATATTGAGTTTGTTCAACAGCAGGCCTATTTGCGGGCCGCCGCCGTGTACCACTACCGGGTTCATGCCCACCAGCTTCATCAGGATAATGTCGCGGGCAAAGTCGTTTTGCAGCTCGTGATCCACCATGGCATTACCGCCAAACTTTACCACCACGGTTTTATTGGTGAATTGCTGGATATAGGGCAAGGCTTCATTCAAAACCTGAGCAATACGCAGAGCGGACTTCTTATCGAGGGACATGGCAATTCCTTTATGGTGGGATGCGGCTGGATAGCTTTCCCGCTGTCCAGCCGCTGCTGTAGATACTGCGCGGTCGAGATTTTTTTGATTAAAGCACGGAGCGCTAGTCGGTTGCGGCACCTGCCTGTGCCGCACAGGTTTAAAATTGGTGCGCTAGTTGAGCAGTTCCCAATTGGGAACGACAACTGTGGGAGCAATTTTCTTGATCTGCGCCATGACTACTTTGCGAATACGCTCCAGAGCCTCTTTATTTTCGGCCTCGAAGCGCAGGGTCAACGCGCTGGTGGTATTGGAGGCGCGCACCAGCCCCCAGCCATCAGAAAATTCTATGCGCAGACCGTCGGTAGTATTGATATCGGCATTGTCAAAATTGCCTTGTTCGCGCAACTGCTCAATCAGGGAGAACTTCTCCTGCTCCTCTACGGGCAACAATATTTCCGGGGTGCTCTCCATTTGCGGCAGTGAGTCGAGGAGTTCATCTAGGCTCTGTTCCCGCAGGGCCATAATCTCCAGGAGCCGCGCCGCTGCGTAGATACCATCGTCGAAACCAAACCAGCGATCCCGAATAAAAATATGGCCGGATAACTCACCGCCAAGAATTGCCTTGGTTTCTAGCATTTTGTTTTTCATCGGCGCGTGGCCGGTCTTCCACATCACCGGGCGGCCGCCGTACTGGTTTATCAATTGAGCAAGGCTACGGCTGCTTTTCACATCGAAGACGATCGTCTCCCCTGGGTTGCGTGCCAGGATGTCTCTCGCCAGTAGCATAACCAGCTGATCGGCCCAGGCGATGCGCCCGCTGCTGGAAATCAGAGTGACACGATCACCATCGCCATCCAGAGCTATGCCCAGGTCTGCGCCGGTTTCCGCCACTTTGTCGATCAATGCTTGCAGGTTTTCCGGGCGCGTGGGATCGGGTGGATGGTTGGGGAAGTCCCCATCCACTTCACAAAACAGCGGAGTGACTGCGCAGCCCAGCTGCTCAAACAACCGGGGTGCCAAAACGGAAGTGGCTCCATTGCCCGCATCCACTACCAGGTGCGGTTGTCCGGCGAGGGCGACGTTGTTAAAGATCTCGTCGATATATTTGTCTTTAATATCCTGCTCGCGGTTACTGCCTTCCCCGCTTTTGAAGGGCCCCTGCTGCATAAGCTGGTGCAGGCCCTGTAGCTTTTCTTCAGAGAGGGGGCGGCCCTTGAGCACAATCTTGAAGCCATTGTATTCCGCCGGATTGTGGCTCGCGGTCACCATAACACCGCTGCTGGTGTTCTTGCCCTTGGCGCAGGCGTAGTAAAGCAGTGGTGATGGGATCAGGCCCAGATCGATACTGTTACAGCCGCTATCGAGAATCCCCTCCATCAGGCAGTTGCTGAGCAGTGCACTACTGTTGCGGCCATCGCGCCCCACTAGCAGGATTTGCTCTCCGGCGTGCTGTGCCAGGGTACCGAGGGCCTTTCCCAGCTGGTAAGCAAAGGGCTCATCAATTTCCTCACCGGCGATGCCGCGGATATCGTATGCGCGAAACACATGAGGGGGAAACTCGGTAGTTAGCGGATGTTGGGGCTTACCTGATTTGGTCGCAGACCTTGCCTCAGCGCGATTTGTCATATTCTGTTGTAAAGCTTCGGGAGCGATGCTGGGTGCCGATGCGAGCCCTTGGGGTAAAGCTTCATCCGCCAGCAGAGCATCCTGCTGCGACTCGGGCGCAGGGAATTTTTCACTTTCGCTTCTACCACCTTTCTCACCTTTCTGACTGCGCTCCCAGGGGGCACGGTTGTCTCGGGGCAGGAAGCGCAGAAGTACCAGCAAGGAGAACAGCAGGCCGGCGCCGGCTGTGAGATAGATCCACAGAAGTGGCAAGCTGTGTTGCTGGATAAATGCAGGGGAGGGGCTGAACTGCACCTGCAGGTAGCTATCCGGAATTGCTTCAGAATGGCTGAAGCCACTGCCCTGCCCGCCGCGCCAAAGGGGCTGTGCAATCGAATCGGGAAATTTTTGAAGCAGCTGAATCTGTCCCTGGTTTTTATCGAGCGTTTCCAGGGATGTTTGCAAAACAGCGAAGGGCTGGCTGATCAGAAGTTGTTGCCCCGCCAGGTTAACAGCATTGTGAAGCTGCCAGCTGTTGTCGGGGCCGGTACGCAGTATCTCTAGGGGCTGTTGACTGTCTTGTCGGGTACGCTTGAGCAGATCTACTAGCGCGAAGTTCAGGGTTGGCTTTTCACCTGCGCCCACGCGGATTTGTGCCTCTGAAAAGACCTGAATTCGCGATTGTTTCGGTAGTTGTGCTGTTTTTAGCTGTTCTTCAAGGGGTTGTCCATTGCGTTCAATTTGTTGCAGCTGCCGCGTGCGTTCGGCTAACAGAGACTCTACATCTTGCGCGAAGATTTTCCCCTGCGCCCGGGCTGCCTGTTGTACTTGCGCTTGATTGTGGGGGGTGACTATATGCTCAACGATTAGATAGGCCCCGCAGAGCCAGGCGACGGCCGCCAGCAACGAAGGCAGCAGCAACCCCTTGTGCAATAGTCCTTGGCTCTGATTTTTCTTGTTGAAAACCACTGATTTTCCTGCCTGTTAATCTTTATTTCTGCGCTTTGACGGCAATAATTTCTATTAACTGTCGCGCTAGGTCGGCCTTTAGAGCCTCGGGCAGTTGTGTATTGCCGTGGCGATCTATCACCGTGACGGCATTGCGGTCACTATTGAAGCCGGTTTCACTGCCACTGACGTCGTTGGCGATAATCATATCGAGGTTTTTCCGTTGCAGTTTGCTTTGCGCATACTGTTCGACTTGCTGTGTCTCAGCGGCAAAGCCCACGGTAAAGGGGCGTCGCTCGCTGCGCGCGGCGATGCCGGCGACGATATCCGGGTTTTTAACCAGGGTAATAGCGCTCTCGTCGCAGCCCTCGCGTTTCTTGATTTTTTGTTCCGCCACCGAGGTGGGGCGAAAATCGGCAACAGCGGCAGCGCTGATAAAAATATCGCAGAGGTCAGCCGCACGCTCGGCGGCATCGCGCATATCCCGCGCATCGATGACATCGACACGCTTCACATGTGCGGGAGTGGCTAAATTTACCGGCCCGGCGATTAGTGTGACCTCGGCGCCGGCCCTCCGGGCGGCCTCGGCCAGGGCGAACCCCATCTTGCCGGAGCTGTGGTTGCTCAGGTAGCGTACCGGGTCCAGGGCCTCGCGGGTTGGGCCGGCGGTAATCGCCACGCGCTTGCCGCGCAGACAGTCGTTAGAGCCGAACTGTGACTCGGCCTGCAGGGCCAAGTCAGCGGGCTCCAGCATGCGGCCGGGTCCCACGTCACCACAGGCCTGGCTGCCAGCCGCCGGTCCCCACAGCTGTACCCCGCGGTCACGCAGAGTTTTGGCATTGGCAGTGGTGGCTGGGTGGCGCCACATGGCCTGATTCATGGCGGGGGCCAGGGCCACTGGTGCTTCGCTGGCGAGACACAAGGTGGTGAGCAGGTCGTCGGCCATGCCGCAGGCCAGTTTCGCCATCACCTGGGCACTGGCGGGGGCAATCAGGATCAGGTCGGCCCACTTGGCCAGCTCGATATGCCCCATGGCGGCTTCAGCGGCTGGGTCCAGCAGATCGGTGTGTACAGGGTTGCCGGATAGGGCCTGGAAAGTCAGCGGCTGCACAAACTCGCGCGCGCCGGCGCTCATTACCACTCTCACCTGGGCACCGCGTTCTTTTAGGCGGCGTACCAGGTCGGCGCTCTTGTAGGCGGCAATACCGCCACTGATTCCCAAAAGTATGCGTTTATCGGCCAGTGAGGACATAGATACAGTTTCCGAATATATGCGAGCGGGTTAGATTAGCATTTCTGCGTCTGGACTTATAAGGCGCAGAATAGACGCGAAAATCGTGCTTGTGGTGAGTTGGGGAGAGAGTTCACAAAAAAAAGACAGTCAGGGAAGGCGAGAAACGATTATGAAGATCAAGGATTGGCCGGCGGCTGAGAGGCCCCGGGAGAAGCTGTTGGCGCAGGGTGCCGCGGCGCTGTCGGATGCAGAGTTGTTGGCGATATTTTTGCGGGTGGGGCTGCCGGGCGTTTCCGCAGTGGATTTGGCGCGGGGTCTACTCAGTGAGTTTGGCGGCTTGCGTGCCCTGTTGGAGGCCGGTAGGGAGCAGTTTTGTCGCGCTCGTGGATTGGGGGATGCCAAGTTTGTACAGCTGCAAGCGGCGCTGGAGATAGCGCGACGACACCTGGCAGAAACGGTGCGGAAGGGCAGTGCTTTGTGCAGTCCGGCGGCAGTGCGAGACTACCTGGCTATGCAGTTGCGCCATCGCCGCCGCGAGGTCTTTTGCTGCCTTTTCCTGGATACCCAGCACCGTGTTATCAGTTTTGAGGAATTGTTCGAGGGCACTCTGAATGCCGCCAGTGTTTATCCTCGTGAGGTGGTGCAGGCTGCTTTACAGCGGGGTGCGGCGGCAGTGATTCTGGCGCATAATCACCCATCGGGCATTTGCGAGCCTAGCCAGGCGGACATCTGGATTACCGAGCGTTTGGTACAGGCCCTGGAGCTTGTGGATATCAAGGTGCTGGATCATCTGATAGTGGGCGAGGGCCAGGCCCTATCCTTTGCAGAGCAGGGGCTGCTGTAGGCACTGCAATTGAGAAGCTGCGATTGGCGCAGAAGTACTGTACAAAACTTGCTCCCTACGGGCTCTTTTGGTATAAAACGCCGCTCTTTGCGGCCGGGCCAGATTCTGCACAGGTTCCGCCGCCATCCAGGAACCGGATTAGAATCCCGATTTTTATGTTCCCGCACACCCTTTTCCTCTTCAGGATTGGCGCCATGCGGGCACAAGCGTTTTGAAGAGGCCAACAGATGTCCAAGGTATGTCAGGTAACCGGTAAGCGTCCGGTAACCGGAAACAATGTATCCCACGCTAAGAACCGCACCAAGCGTCGCTTCGTGCCGAACCTGCACAGCCACCGTTTCTGGGTTGAGTCCGAGAAGCGTTTTGTGAAACTGCGTGTTTCCGCAAAAGGCATGCGCGTTATCGATAAGAAAGGTATCGACGCTGTCCTGACTGAGCTGCGCGCCCGCGGCGAAAAAGTTTAATTAGCTGTATTCAGCTAACTGATTGGAGATTGAGCAATGCGTGAGAAGATTCGTCTGAATTCCAGCGCCGGTACTGGCCACTTCTACACCACTACCAAGAACAAGCGCAACATGCCTGAGAAAATGGAGATCAAAAAGTACGATCCCGTTGTTCGCAAGCACGTTATGTACAAAGAAGGCAAAATCAAGTAATTGCCTTCCGCGTACTCGCAGAAGAGCCCGGTTCTTGCCGGGCTTTTTTGTGTCCGCTCCTCGGCTACAGCCATCGTGAGATGAGAAATGCCTGAACTCCCAGAAGTAGAAACCACCTGCCGTGGCCTCGCTCCTTATCTAGAGGGACAGTGGGTGCGATCGGTTGTGGTACGACAGGCGCGACTGCGCTGGCCTGTAGACCCGGACTTCGCCAAGCACATTAAAAATGCCCGTATTCTGAAGCTGGAGCGTCGCGCCAAATACTTACTGGTGCATACAGATAAGGGATGTGCCATCTGGCATTTGGGGATGTCTGGAAGCCTGCGCCTGGTCGAGCAGGAAGAATCCCCTGAGAAGCACGACCATATCGACTGGCGACTCGATAGTGGCCTGACCCTGCGCTACAGGGATCCACGCCGGTTTGGCGCTCTTCTGTGGACCGCAACAGACCCCCTGGCCCACGATCTACTCAGTCATTTAGGGCCGGAGCCGCTGTCGGAGAGTTTTAATGGTGACTACCTGTTCGCCGCTTCCCGCAAGCGTAAACAGTCGGTGAAAACGTTCATTATGGATGGGCGGATCGTGGTGGGGGTGGGGAATATTTATGCCAGTGAATCGCTATTCCTGGCAGGTATCCGCCCGGATCGTGAAGCGGGCTCTATTTCAAAAGCCCGCTATCTGCGCCTTGCAGAGGCGATCAAAAAGGTATTGAGTCGTGCCATTGCCCAAGGTGGCACTACCCTGAGGGACTTTATCGGTGGTGATGGTAAGCCAGGATATTTCGCCCAGGAACTCAATGTCTACGGCCGCGCGGGAGCACCTTGCCCCAGTTGTGGGAGCCTGGTGCGGGATATGGTTCTGGGCCAGCGCAGTACCTTCTTTTGCACTCGTTGCCAGCGTTGAGCTTACTTTGCGGTAGGGCATTGGCGGGAATTTACTACTAATATCAGAGTATTGCTGTCTGTGGAGATGGCCCGTGGTATTGGTACTGCCTTTTCTCACCGTTCTGATTGCAGCCTGGTATATATGGAAGCGCCGCCAGCGCGCGGCCACCGTGTGGTGGTTGTTGACTATGGTGATTTACATCATCTGGTTGATTTATCACTCGAACACAACGCTGGACCTCTCCTTCTAGCCGGGGTGCCGCTATGGTGTATATGGTCCGAAGGCTCGATGCCCTGGCTCTTCTCGGCCTCTCTGCGGTTCTCTGGGCGGCTTTTATCATCGAGCTTTACGAGCACCAACTGCCCTGCCCCATATGCCTGCTTCAGCGTGTAGCCTTTACCATGGCTGGCTTGGGCTTGCTGATGAACCTGCGATTTGGTGTACGTCCCGCTCACTACGGAATTGTTATCCTCTCGAGTATTGCCGGGCTGGCTGCTGCCGGGCGCCAGGTGTTGTTGCATATTCTGCCCAATAACCCCGGATTTGGAGAGCCCTTTCTCGGCTTGCATCTCTATACCTGGGCGGCCGTGGCTTTTTTTGGGCTGCTTACTTATTGCGGGGTCGCAATGATGTTGGGTTTCTTGCGGCGCAACCTGTCACCGCGTCGATTCACCTTTCCCGAGAAATTTATCGCGGTGCTGTTTCTCACCATTGCCATGGCGAACCTGGCCAGCACCCTATTGGAGTGCGGGCTAGGTCCCTGTACGAGAGGCTCTTTCGGCTATCACTGGCTGTGGCCTTGAGAGAATCATTGAATTGCTAGTCTCGCTGAATTTTTTCACAGTGGAAAATTGAGGGGATAGGGCAAATCCGTGGGAAGCTATATGCGTTTATTCAGTTTGCTATCGGTTCTTTTGCTCCTCTCCTGTGATCCTCTAGAAAAGAGCGTGGGCTTCATTCCCACAGCCAATCCCACCCCAAGCAAGCCCGCTCAGTTAATTGTCCGCAACGCCACTATTTATACCGCGGATAAAGCCCGATCTATTGCTGCGGCGATGGCAATCAGGGATGGGCGAATTGTCTTTGTCGGCACTGAGACAGGTGTTGAGGCTTATATTGGCGGGGATACTGAAATTGTAGATCTGAATGGTAAGCTGGTTTTACCTGGCTTTTTCCAAAGGGCAAAAATTCGAGGGGCGGCATCCAGAATCAACTTATTTTCTGGAGGCTCCATTGAAGATTACCGTTTTGCGGTAGCGCGTTATATTCTAGAGAATCCGCAACAGCAAGTAATTGTGGGTGATGGTTGGAATTTGCAGACATTTTCTGCTGAGACTCCGCATAAAGGAATTCTCGATCAAATTAATGACCTGATCCCGATTATTTTATTTTCTTCAGACCGAAACAATATCTGGACAAATTCAGAAGGTCTGGCTGCCGCAGGAATTAATAATGAAAGTGTGAATCCTCCTAATGGATTTATAGAAAAAAACGAACACGGCATTGCTACTGGTTGGTTGCGGGGTCCTGGCGCTGTCGCACTAATAGAGAAATTGATCCCGCAGGACATAAACGGAGATTACCGAAAAGACTTGCTCAGTATGCAAGATTTAGCGGTTAGTAATGGTGTGACAAGTCTCTATGATTCCGTTGTTGTATTAAAAGATGAGGAAGGCCAAAAGCGTTATTTTGATCAAATATCCAAAATTGAACCCATGGGTTTTCGCGTGCTGGCCTCAATGGCGGTTAGTACAGATTTTGCCGACAGAGATTTTAGTTCGTTGCAGCAAAAGGTTAGTCAAATAGCAATCGATGACTTTAGGCTGACTTCGATAAGTTATATTGGATGGTTGCCGGAAAATTTAAGGGTGTGGATCACTACAGAACCAATCTCAAGGACTTCTGGTTCGATTAAAGAGGTTATTAGCTTGGCGCAAAGGGCTAATGCTCACCAATTTCCCATACAGATTTTAGTCTCTGGAGAAGAGGAAACTGATAAAGCTTTAAATATACTGGAAAAGTTGGAGGGGGACGACACCAAAATACGCAATGCAATTGTTAATGCTTTTTTAGATAAAGAGTCCACTCTGGATCAGCTTTCCCAGATGCATAGTGCTGTATTTATGCAACCAAAAAATATTTTCCTCTTGCATAGGGGCCGAGAAGGTTCAACGGAGGGCAGAAGTTTAAAGGGCGGAGAAAAATATATTCCCATGAGTGTATCTTTATTATCTTCTGACCCCTCTCAGATTAGTGGCATGTTGGATCCAATGGCGGTTATTTATCGGGGGTTAAATCTAGGAATTTCTATTTATGACCTAGTTGAGGCTTTTACAATTAATGCTGCCTATTCCGGGGGCTTGGAAAAGGAAACGGGCAGTATCGAAAAGGGTAAGTGGGCTGATTTTATTGTTTTAGATAGAAATATATTTAATTTTTCTAAAGATCAGGTTGATGAAGCCAAAGTGATAAAGACTTTTTATAAGGGACGCTTGGTATTTGATCGAAAATATTTTAGAAATTCAGGCAGTGAACCAAGATCAATACAACTAGACACCTTCTGACCTTTGTTGTATTGAGTTAAATTCAAATATAAGAAAGATATTCAGCTTTATAAGTATGTTTTTCTATAAATTCTAAAAAATCTTTTGGCGGTTCCATTGCGCTGAGCCCAAGTTCAAAGATTTTCTTGCTGACTTTTGCGGCTGTATTTTGGGATATTTCTAAAATTTTTGATTGTGGCGGAAACAGACAGCCCTGCTGCAGCAGATCTTGACCGACTTGCTCAGCAACTCCACGGGCGGCCTCAATAAATAGTGAGTCGGGCACACGTTTAGCACTTGTTGCATAAATTGCCATTGCTACCGCGGGGAAGATATATAAATTATTCGCTTGGCCTGGCAAATAGGTTTTTCCATGCAGTGTGACCTTGGGGAATTGTACGCCGGCGGCATAGATGGCTCGGCCTTGGCTCCAACTGTAGGCCTGCTCCGCACTGCATTCGGCATGTTCGGTTGGGTTGGACAGAGCAAAAATAATGGGTCGCGGGTTGTGTGCGGCCATAGTTTCCACGACTTCCTGGGTAAATAATTGACCAACGGTACTGACGCCAATCAAGGTAGTTGGCTTGTGAGTTTTTATGGCCTCCAATAATTGTGAAGTTGGGGAGTGGTCGTGTGCGTAGGGGCGCTGGAAGTCGAAAAGGTCTTCGCGACTTTTTACCAGTAGTCCCTTTTCATCGAACATAATAATGCGGGCTTGGGCCTCTTCCCTACTGAGCCCCTCATTGACCAGTTCACTCACAAATAAATCCGCAAGCCCTATGCCGGCAGAGCCGGCACCGGCGAAGAAGATTTTTTCATCCTTTAACGAGCCCTGTTTGATTTTCAGGGCGTTGATCATGCCGGCCAGGGCAATGCCCGCAGTGCCTTGGATATCATCGTTATAGCAGCAGGCCCTGTCTCGATATCGTTGCAGCAGGTGGACGGCGTCACTACCGGTCCAGTCCTCAAAGTGCAGACAGCAGTGTGGATAGCGCTGCTGAACAGTGTCCACAAATTCATCCACAAAACGGTAAAGCGTCTCAGTATCCGGGCGTTTACGACGCAGGCCTACATAAAGAGGGTCTGTGAGTACTTGTTCATTATCGGTGCCGGCATCTAAAAAGAGTGGCAGTAAATGCTCTGGCGGTACGCCCCCGGCGGCGGTGTAAAGCTGCAGTTTACCAATGGGGATACCCATGCCATTCGCGCCGATATCCCCGAGCCCCAGAATTCGTCCGCCATTGGTGACACAAATAAATCGAATGTCCCGGTCCGGCCAGTGAGACAGGGAGTCGGCGATACTGCCCTTCTGTGCAATAGACAGATAGACACCCCTGACCCTGCGCATGATATGGCTGAACTTGGTGCAGGCTTCACCGATAGTGGGGTCGTAAATGATCGGAAGGAAGCGCACCGGATCGGACATCACCACTCGGTAAAAGAGCGTCTCGTTGGTATCCAGTAGACCGGTCAGGTAGACAAATCGATCAATATCCGAATGTTTGTGGCTCAGCTGCATCATCACCCGCTCTACCTGGGTTTCGATGGTTTCCAGAGCGTAGGGAATCAGGCCGTTAAGGCCAAACTTGTTGCGTTCCGCTTCTGTAAAAGCAGTGCCCTTATTGGTGCTGGGGTCGTGCAGGAGTTCGATGCCAGTAGCATCTACTTTGCGGTGGTCCAAGAGGGGCCCTCCAGTTGCGTTTTGGCTTACGCTAGTTAGGAGGAAGTATGGACCACTCTAAAGAAGGGGCACGCTATCCGGAAAGCTGGTTTATGAATGGCAGCTTTCTAGGGGGGATGGTTTTGAGGAGGCATATGCAATATGCCTCCTCCAGAAAATCAGTGCCCCAGCGCACTGCCTTCCCGGCGGGGGTCGGCACCGCCGTGGAGTGTATTGTTTTTTACCGCGATTGCATGAATGCCGCTGTTGAGATCGCGCTCGACGACCTCGTGCCCGCGAGCCCTGAGTTTATTGATGGTGTCCTGGCTAAAGAAACCGGGTTCAAGTTCGACACGCCGCCCGATAGCGCCAATGTTGCCGGCTGCGATGGCATCGGCAATGGGCATATTCAGCCCCAGGTGGTAGAGAATGGTGCGGGCGGTGTAGTCGATAATACGTGACCCCCCGGGTGAGCCCACCAGTAGGCGCAGGCTGCCATCTTTATTAAATACCACCGTTGGCGACATGGAAGAGCGAGGTCGTTTGCCGGCCTGGATACGATTCGCCACCAACTGCCCTTCGGCCGTTTTTGGGGTAAAGGAAAAATCGGTCAACTGGTTATTCAGCAGAAAACCCTTTACCAGCAGGCGAGAGCCAAAGCCCGTTTCGATGCTGCTGGTCATGCTGACGCCATTGCCGTAGCGATCCACAACGACCAAATGGCTGGTGTTGGGCATCTCAGGTGATTGGGCCGTGAGGCGCTTGGTCGCCCCAGTGTTCGGATTGCCGGGCTTGGCTATGCTGGCGCTGTCAGGGTCAATGAGTGTCGCACGTTCGCTCAAGTAAGCGGGGGATACCAAAGCCTTACTGGGCACACTGATGAAATCCGAGTCGGCCGAATAGGTGTTGCGATCGGCAAAGGCCAGTTCTGAGGCTTCGATAAACAAATGGGTGAGCAGGTCGTCCCCGGCTTCCATTTCAGCGATGGGAAAAGCTTGCAGCATGCCCAAAATACCGCCCACGGTGGTGCCGCCCGATGAGGGGGCATCCGCACCACAGACCTGGTATTCGAGAAAAGCGGAACAGAGAGGCTGGCGCAGTTTGGCCCGATAATTAGCCATATCCTCAAGGTTGAGCAGACCGGGGTTTTCAGTGTCGCCGCGAACGGCCTTGACGACCGCCTCGGCGATCTCTCCTTTATAAAAAGCGTTCGCACCATCGCTGGCAATCATGCGCAGGGTGCGGGCATATTCCGGATTCTTCAGCCGGTGGCCCACCGGCAGGGGCCTGCCGTCGCTGTCAAAGAAATAACTGGCGATCGCCGGTCTTGCATCTACATGGGGTAGCCTGCTCAACAATTTGTGCAGACGTGGAGAGACTTCAAAGCCGCTTTCGGCTAGCTGGATGGCTGGCTGGAATAAAACTTCCCATGGCAGTTTGCCATCGCGCTGGTGCGCCATTTCCAACATGCGGATGACGCCAGGGACGCCCACTGAGTAGCCGCCAATAACCGCCTGCATAAATGAACGCGGTCTACCGTCGTGCATAAAGTAGTTTTCATCCACCTCTGCCGGAGCGGTTTCCCGGCCATCGTAATAGCGCAGCTGTTTATCTTTGGCGTCGTAGCTCAGCATAAAGGCGCCACCACCAATACCTGATGACTGGGGCTCCACCAGCCCGAGCACCAACTGAGCGGTGATGGCTGCATCCACGGCACTACCGCCCTGCGCGAGGATTTGTTCGGCGGCGCGACTCGCGTGGGGGTTGGCGGTCACCGCCATATAGGATTTGGCCGTGGCAGACTTGATGGCACTGCGGCCGGTATCGACTTCCGGTTGCGGCTCATCGGCCATGGCCGGAGATAGAACAAGGGCGAGAGCGAGGAGAATGTGACGCACGAAACACTCCGCGGATTGTGGAAAAATCCGCTCGAGTGTATCAGAAATAACCAATTCGGGAGTTAGCGGAATTTCTCTTCCAGTGCCGCTTGTACAGCACTTGGAACAAATTTTGTGACATCTCCACCGAGAGAGGCAATTTCTCTAACCAAAGAGGAAGAAATATAGGACAAATGTTCTGCTGGGGTCAGGAACAGGCTTTCCATATTCGGCGCCAGTTGGCGGTTCATATTAGCCAGCTGAAACTCGTATTCGAAGTCGGATACTGCGCGCAGGCCGCGTAGAACCCCATAGGCATCCACCTGGCGCACCAGGTCAGCCAGCAGGATATCGAAGCCGATGACTTCCACATTGGGCAGGTGGCCGAGTACGCGCTGGGAGAGCTCCACCCGCTCATCCAGTGTAAATAAAGGATTCTTTCGATTACTGGCGGCTACGGCCACGATGACGTGGTCAAACAGGCGACAGGCCCGCTCCACCAAATCGAGATGACCATTGGTGATTGGGTCGAAAGTTCCGGGGTAGACAACTTTTTTCATACGCCAAGGATAAATGCGGGCTGAAAGGGATGCGAATGGTAAACAATTTACGGCTAAGGCTCAAAACCGAATGCGTTAACCTGATCCGTTGACCGGTCAGTGTTCAGTGGTTGCATCGGAGTTATTACTAAACAGTCGCATACAGACCTGACCAGCGCGCTTTTCCTTGATTAACGACCAGTCGTTCGCAGTAGAAATAACAGTGTCTCGGGGTGTCTCGATATAAATCAAAGCGCCTTCTGAGAGCCTGCCAGTGAGAGCGCCGAGACTCTCCTGCCACAAATCGTCTGCAAAGGGCGGATCGATAAAGACAATATCGTAAGGCTTGCCGCCACCGACCAAAAAATCTGCTGCCCGGCAGTTATGCACCTCGCCATCTGTGGCTTCGAGTAGCTGGAGTTGCTGGTTTAGGGTGCGTGCAGCCTGGGGATTCAGTTCGACGAAATCCACTGAGGCCGCGCCACGGGATAGAGATTCCAGACCCAGGGCGCCGGAGCCGGCGAAGAGGTCGAGGCATTGTGCGCCAGGCAGGTGAAACTGCAACCAGTTGAACAGGGTTTCGCGCAGGCGATCGCCGGTAGGTCTCAATCCCTCAACCGGGGCAAATTGCAATTTGCGCCCGCGCCACTGCCCTCCGATGATGCGCAATTGGGAAAGAGGCTGTGTGCTTTGCTTGCGCGATGAACTTCTGGCCAAGGTAACTCTCTACTGGGGGCTTAGCGATGCTAAGATTAGCGTCTTTCTGCAAGCGGTACACCCGGATAAACGAATGATCTTTGATTTCCTGCGCAAAAAGAAAAAGCGCAAGCCCGAACAAAGCGAGCCCCAAGGGGAGCAGGCCGAAGCGGTTGGCTCACCAGAGGAGGCCCCGGCGGAAGAGTGGCAGGAGCCATCTGTCACCGATAAAGAGCCCGCTCCAGAGATGGAACAAGCGACTGCTGATGTGCAGGAACCTTCCACAGAAGCTGTTGAGCCGTCGCCCGCTAGTACAGCCAATGCGCAGCCCGAAATTCCGTCTAGCCCTGAATCTGAGTTGCCAGCCGATACTGAAGCAGCAGCGCCAGAACCGGCTCCTCGGGTTCAGGAGCCAGCGCCCAAGCCCACCCCCGTGCAGGAAAAACCCGTAGCGAAAAAGAAAGAGGGTTTCTTTGCACGTATTCGCCGCGGGCTCAGCCGCACCAGCAATCAGTTTGTCGAGGGCATGGGCAACCTGTTCCTCGGAGCCAAAGAAATCGATGAAGATCTGCTGGAAGAGCTGGAAACCCAGCTGCTGATGGCAGATGTGGGTGTCGAGGCCACCAGTGAAATTGTTGAGCGCCTCACTGAGCGCGTCTCACGCCGTGAGCTGGCCGATGGGGATGCGCTCTATAAAGCGCTGCAGCAAGAGTTGGCAGAGCTGCTCGACAGTGTCGACGCGCCTTTAGTGTTGGATACCAGTAAAAAGCCCTATGTGATTTTGGTAGTCGGCGTTAACGGCGTTGGTAAGACCACCACTATCGGCAAGCTGGCGCACCGTTTCCTCGGCGAAGGCAAATCGGTGATGCTTGCCGCCGGCGACACTTTCCGCGCCGCTGCGGTAGAGCAGTTACAGGTTTGGGGACAGCGCCACGATGTGCCGGTGGTGGCTCAGCATACCGGTGCGGACAGCGCTTCGGTAATTTTTGATGCCGTGCAGTCGGCCCAGGCCCGTGGTATTGACGTGGTAATCGCCGATACAGCCGGCCGCCTGCACACCAAGTCCAACCTGATGGAAGAGTTGACCAAGGTGCGCCGTGTAATGGGCAAGCTGGATCCCAGTGCTCCCCACGAGGTGCTATTGGTGCTGGATGCCGGTACCGGCCAGAATGCAATTAACCAGGCTGCGCAATTCCGCGAGGCGGCCGGTGTCACCGGCCTGGTACTCACTAAGCTTGACGGCACCGCCAAGGGTGGCGTGATCTTTGCCCTGGCGCGGCGTTTCGGTATTCCTGTGCGCTTTATAGGTGTGGGTGAACAGGCTGAGGATCTGCAGCCGTTCCGCGCGCGCGAATTTGTCTCGGCGCTGTTTGGCCGTGATACCGCTTGATCGCCACTAAACCCTCTTAGGGAATAACAAGAACAAAATCGTGATCACCTTTGACAATGTGAATAAGCGCTATGCATCGGGGCAGGACGCCCTGGTGCGTATCAGCTTGGAAGTCCCTCGAGGCGATATGGTGTTTCTCACCGGTCATTCAGGTGCGGGTAAGAGCACACTTTTGCGGCTGTTGACTGCCATCGAGCGCCCCACTAAAGGCTCGATTTTGGTCGCAGGGCAGAATCTCAACCGCCTGCGCAATAGCCAGATCCCCTATTACCGCCGCAACCTGGGTATCGTTTTTCAAAACCACCAGCTGCTGTTTGATCGCAGTGTGTTCGACAATATCGCTCTACCGCTGGCAGTGGCCGGTTGCAGCAAACGCGAAGTGGGCCGCCGGGTGCGTGCCGCTCTAGACAAAGTAGGTCTTCTGGACAAGGAGAAACACAATCCCATTACCCTGTCTGGAGGGGAGCAGCAGCGGGTGGGTATCGCCCGCGCAGTAGTGAACAAGCCGGCGATCCTTGTAGCGGATGAGCCTACAGGTAATCTGGACCCTCAGCTGTCACAGGAGATCATGCAACTGTTTTCCGACTTTAATGCTGTGGGCGTCACTGTATTGGTGGCAAGCCACGACCTGGAATTGATAGCGCGCATGCGCCGGCGGGTATTGACCCTGCAAGCCGGTCAGTTGATCTACGACGGAGTCCCAAGCCGTGAAGCACACCCAGTCTAGAGTCCAGCGCCCGGCGAGCAGTGGCATTGAAAAGCGCCCGCGTAGCAGTGGCGCGGTGGCTGCTCGCACCGGTATTTCGGATCGCTGGCAGTCCTGGCTCGACCACCATCGCCAGGTAGCACGGGAATCCCTGCGCCGTTTTTTCGCTACGCCCATGGCTAGTGCTATGACCGCCCTGGTGATTGCTATCGCCCTGGCCCTGCCCGCCGCATTGCAACTTGGGTTGGCAAATTTTCAGCGCGCTGTGGCCGGCTGGGATGGTCAGCCGCAGATTTCAGTATTTCTCAATAAGAGAGCGCAGAAAACGGCAGTAGACTCCTTCGCCGCCAAACTGCGCAGCGACCCGGCCATCGCAGAGGTGACTTATATTTCTCCGGAAGCGGCGCTGGCGGAATTCGAGCAGGCATCCGGGCTCGGCGATCTCCTGGTGGGGCTCGATGCCAACCCTCTGCCGGCAGTATTGCTGCTGCGCCCGCGAGATACCCATAACAGCGAAAAATTGCAGCGCATTGTGGATAACCTACAGGAGCACGCCCTGAGTGACTCGGTGGTGCTCGATCTGGCCTGGGTGCAGCGCCTAACCCAGCTGACGGAGCTGGGGCAACGGATGTCCGCAGGGCTCGCGCTGCTGTTGGCGCTGGGGGTTATCCTGGTGGTGGTCAATACGATTCGCCTGCACATTGAGAGCCGTCGGGAGGAAATCCTGGTGGTAAAGCTTGTGGGTGGCACAAATGCTTTTGTGCGCAGACCTTTCCTCTACAGTGGTCTCTGTTATGGGGCTTTTGGCGGACTGCTGGCATGGGCTCTGTTACTGGGGGCGGTGTTGCTATTGTCCGGGCCGATCTCAGGCCTCTCCTCTAGCTACGGTAGTAATTACAGCCTAGTGGGGCCCGGTTTCAGCTATTTTGTTGGCCTTATCGGTGGCGCTGCTTTGCTTGGGCTGCTGGGGGCCTGGCTGGCGGCGGGCCGTCACTTGCGCGAGATCGAACCCTGCTGAGAAGAGTGTTTACACGCCTTGGTTTAGCCAAGAAGCGTAAAGCTGTAGCGAATTGGGGAACCTAGTCGGGATTTGGTCCCTCTAAACGGCTGCAATACAAGGGAATACGGCAGTTGGCGGCGGACTTTCTTAACCGCTCGTGCAAGTGCTACACTGAGTCCAGCCTGTTGCCGGATAAAGTGTCCGACGACAGCGGCCGCTGGAATCGGCCGACTAATAATGAGAGGAGAAACCTGAATGGGAACCAGCCTACAGCCAGTGCATACGCTGTCTCCGGGCGCCAACCTGGGAGCTTACATCCAGACCGTCAGCAGCTTCGATGTGCTGTCCGCGGAGGAAGAAAAGCGCCTGGCAGAAGACCTCTATTATCGCGAAGATATTAACGCGGCCCGCCAACTGGTCATGTCCCACCTGCGCTTTGTCGTACATATTGCCAAGTCTTATTCTGGCTATGGACTCAACCAGTCGGATCTGGTGCAGGAAGGCAATGTTGGTCTGATGAAGGCGGTTAAACGCTTTAACCCCGAGAAAGGGGTACGTTTGGTCTCCTTTGCGGTGCACTGGATCAAAGCGGAAATTCACGAATTTATCCTGCGCAACTGGCGCATCGTGAAGATCGCTACCACCAAGGCACAGCGCAAGTTGTTCTTCAACCTGCGTGGTCAGAAGAAGAAACTGGCCTGGCTGAGCAATGATGAAGCCAAGGCGGTGGCTAAAGATTTGAATGTGGATGTCGCCCAGGTCCATGAGATGGAGGGCCGCCTTGCCGCTCATGATGCCGCATTTGATGCGGGGGTGGACGACGATGACGACACCGCCTGGCAAGCGCCGGCACACTACCTGGAAGACCGCAGTTATGATCCGGCAGCTCAGTTGGAGCGGGATAACTGGCAGGAAACCAGCTTCAACAGTCTGGCCAATGCTATGGAGCAGCTCGACGAGCGCAGCCGCGATATTATCCAGGCACGCTGGCTGAGCGAGGAGAAATCCACTCTGCACGAGTTGGCAGATAAATACGGAGTCTCCGCCGAACGTATCCGTCAGCTGGAGAAGAACGCCATGAAAAAAGTGCGTGCGGCTATGGAGGCCTGATAGCGCACTTTGGCAGTTCGGAAAAAACCGCGCAGCAGCGCGGTTTTTTTATTTCTGCGATGCATGGACCCGCTTCGTCGGGCGCAAAAAAATGGGATAAGCCATGGTTAAAGTTTACCTTCTACTCGCCGCATTATTTGGCGCCAGTGGCGTTGCTCTCGGTGCCTTTGGCGCACACGGCCTGCGTGGCAAGGTCGCCGAGCCGCTATTGGAAGCCTACAAGACCGGTGTGCAGTACCAGATGATCCACGCCCTGGCGCTATTGGCTGTGGCGCTGCTGATACAGAATTGGGGAGAACGTCTGTCACTCACTCTGAGCGGCGCTTTCTTTGTATTTGGCTTGGTGTTTTTTTCCGGTAGTCTCTACGCCCTTACCCTGGGTGGGCCGCGTTGGCTGGGGCCGATTACACCGATTGGTGGGTTATTGATGATCGCCGGCTGGGTGACACTGTTTATTGCCGCCGTGAATACCCCCAAATAGCCGGGCTGTCGCCTATCAAAACCCGAATAAGAGAAAACCGTTTCGCATAAGAGGTCGCGAACAATGCAAGACGAATCCGCGGAAGAGTTTCCCTACCGCACCGAGTACAAGAAAAAATCTATCCGCAGCTACGTGATTCGTGCGGGGCGGATGACTGAGGGGCAGCGCCGCGCCTTTGATACTTACTGGGGAAAATATGGTCTGTCGCTCTTCGATGGCCCTCTGAATCCAGTTGAGGCATTTGGCCGTGAGGCTCCGCTTGTGTTGGAGATCGGTTTTGGTATGGGCGACTCACTGCTTGCCATGGCCCAGGCCGAACCGGATAAGAATTTTATTGGTATTGAGGTGCATCCTCCCGGTGTGGGTCGGCTGATTAACAATGCCGGTAAAGCCGGGGTTGAGAATCTCAAAATTTATATGGCCGATGCGGTGGATGTTTTGAATGACTGCATTGGGGATGGCATTTTGGACAGGTTCCAATTGTATTTTCCCGATCCCTGGCATAAGAAGAAGCACCATAAGCGCCGCATCGTGCAGCCGCAGTTTGTGCGCCTGATTTGCAGCAAGCTGAAAACCGGCGGTGTCATGCATATGGCTACGGACTGGCAGAATTATGCCGAGCATATGCTGGAAGTGTTGCAAGCGGAGTCACTGCTGGAGAATACCTCCTCCAATGATGACTATGTCGAGCGTCCAGAGTGGCGCTCGGAAACCAAGTTTGAGCGCCGCGGCCAGCGCCTTGGGCACGGTGTCTGGGATCTGGTGTACCGCCGCCTGCCCGGAGAAGCTCCCGCCCTGGCGTCGAGCGAAGAGACAGTTGAAAAGCCTTCCAAGCCGGCACCGGAGGTCGAATAACATCCAATTTTCCACTTGGAGAGTTTTAGCAATAAGCGCCGACTGTAAGTCGGCGTTCTCCCCCACCTACGGCAGTACCCCACCCTTTCTTTAAACGTACAGCTGCCAGTTCTTCTTGAAAGATTCCCAGCGCTGTTTGTCTGCGGTGATACGGATATTTCTTACCGAGTTTTCGTTGTAGTACATCCAATCCGATAACACGATATTGTTTTGGCTGCCGGCATAGTAGCGCATGCGGAAGCGGCGAATATATTGGTTGGGTATTGCCAGGAAGGCTACCTCACGACCGGGGGTGACGTTGGCGACCTCAACGCATTCATGTCCAGTTTTGTCGAACTCATAGACAAATCCGGCGATGGCTTTATCCACCCTGTCGGTTTGGTGCAGGTAGTAGTAACGCACCGGACAGTAAGTTTTGTTGTGCCAGGCAAAGCGCGCTACCACGTTGGGATCGTCAGTGCTGGATATCACCTGGCAGGAAGCGCCGCTACCGAGATGGGGGTCGTGGCGGTTGTTGTTATCCATTTTTGGAAAAAATCCCCCTGACTGCCACAGCATTTGCGGCGGCCGGGTATCCCCCCGGTACAGGCGCCCCGGTGTCATATGCAGGTTAAAACCCGAGCGGCTAAAACGATAACGATACAGATTGAAAGGGATGTCATTGTGGTTCTGAATATTGCCCAGAGCCAAAGGTTCTGACAATGCGGCTTCACTGGCCTGGCGATACCAGCAATAGGCGCCGCCCAGCAATGTGGTAATGGCGTTTTGACGTCGCTGTATTCCATCCGAGGTGAGCTGTTGTACCGGGTTGGAGGGATTGAAGCCGGTCAACCAGGTATACATTGCCTCTATAAGGCTTTGGGATGTGTTGGATATGCGGGTGTAATCCAGAGTCTGGATCAGTGCAGCCTGAGTCACTAACTGATCAATTCGGGTTAGTCCATCTTTACTGCGGCTGTACTTCCAACTGCAGCGAGAATTTTGTTGAAAATCGGTGGCGTATTCTCGAATAGTTTTTGGTGGGCGGCACGAAGTTTGAATCAACTCTGGGCGAACCAGGTTTCTTACGTAGTTATCTATGTTTGGCGCCAGCATCGGTTAACTCTCCGCTGTTTATAAGTATATTTTTTATTTCCCGTCTATGATTTTCATATTGGGCGCGGCATTAAATAGTAGTTTTATTAAAAATGCAGAACAAATAACACAAAGATAATCGAATTAATTTGAATTTAAAGTAGTTAATCAAATTAATAAAAATTGAAAGGGGGATGGTTTTAAAAAGATTTCGGTGTCAGTAATGGGTAAATGCCATACTTCAATTTCAATCCTCTGCGGTGCTGTGTTGCTTTTTTCTGTCAGCAATGTTTCGGCCGATTTTGTCGGTACCCTCAATCTCTATGCCAATGGCGGTAAATACTGGTTTAACAGTGACCGTTTAAACGGAACCCCTTTTCACGGATTGACTTTGCAGGATACCACCGGTGGTGGTGGTGGCCTGGGATTTAATATGACCAACTACTGGGCGATGGAGGGGGTGGTCGATTACTTTATTGTTGGAGTGGATGATTTTCCCGAAAAGCTCGAGATTTACAATTACCACCTGGACCTCCTCTACCAATTTGGTGGGCAATTCTGTGGTGATTTTTGTTGGCAGCCATATGTGGCTTTTGGCGTTGGCGAGATGCGTATTAATTATGATAAGGCGCCGAAAAAACGTTACAGGAGATATTACACGGACGAGGATGGGATAGAACGTTACGACTGTAAATATCGGTATAAACATGGTTATAAATATCCTGACTGGCACCCCTACCGGAGATATCTGTGCAACTGGCATGATCGCCAAACCATGGTCAATCTCGGTCTGGGGATAAAATACAGCCTCGGTCCCCGCTGGCAGGCCCGTGCGGATGTGCGACTTTTTCAGGGGGTGGATCACGGTGGGTTGGATGGTTTTGCCAGCGTTGCGATTGGCTACCAGTGGATCGAGTACCCGGACTTTTGGTACGACGAGGATGCGGACGGGATTATCGATGCAACCGATCAGTGCCCACAGACCCCGGTAGGTGTGGATGTTGGCCCCGATGGCTGCCCCATGGATATCGACTTTGATGGAGTGCCGGCCTATATCGATCAGTGCCCGAATACACCGGTCGGCACCGCCGTGGATGAATATGGCTGTATTCGCAGATAGCTAATGCCTTTTTAAGGCTTCCGGGGTAGCTCCTGGAGGGCGATAAAGATGCCCTCCAGGAGCTACTTTGATAGACAAACGGTCGAGTTACTCCCCGCGCAATTGCTCAAGTTGCTCAGAAATTTCCAACCACTCCATTTCCAGAAGGTCGAGAGCTTCGCGATATTCGGTTTGCTCTTTATTGAGGCGTGCAATTTCATCTTGCTGACCTCCCATGTAGAGTTGCTCATCGGCCAACTTGCCTTGAACTTTTTGAAGTTTTTCCTCTGTTGCGGCCATTTGCCGCTCAATATTTTTTAATTTATTGGTCAGGGGTTTTAGTTGTTCTCGCAGGGCGGCAGCGGCACGGCGTTGGGCCTTTTTATCTTCTGCAGGTTTTTCCTGATTATCACCGCTTTCTACTGATTTTTCCTCACGCCGCTTTTCCCGGTTAAAACCCAGTAGCCACTGTTTGTAGTCCTCGAGGTCACCGCTATAGGGTTCCGCACGACCATTTGCGACCAGAATAAATTCATCGGCGGTATTGGCGAGTAGATGGCGATCATGGGATACCAAAATAACCGCACCGGGGAACTCAGCCAGGGCCATGGTAAGAGCATGGCGCATTTCCAGGTCTAGGTGGTTGGTGGGCTCATCGAGCAGTAGTAGGTTGGGTTTTTGCCAGGCGAGGATCGCCAATGCCAGGCGGGCCTTCTCTCCACCAGAAAAGCCGGCTACGGTTTCAAAGACCCGGTCGCCAATAAAGCCGTATCCGCCGAGGAAGTCGCGCAGAGACTGCTCACTGGCCTCGGGACTCAGTCGTTGCAGGTGTAATAAAGGAGAGGCCTTGCCATCCAGAGCTTCGAGCTGGTGTTGGGCAAAATAGCCAATAGCCAGGTGTTCGCCACACTGGCGCTCCCCGCTCTTGGGGGCAAGCTCGCCGGCAAGGGTTTTAATTAGCGATGACTTACCCGCGCCATTGGGACCGAGCAGGCCGATACGGCGGCCGGGCTGAATACCCAGTTGTACTTTCCTCACGACCACTTTGTCGGCATAGCCGATATCAGTTTCGCGCAGATCGATCAGCGGATTGGAAGTTTTATCCGCAGATGGCAGGGTGAAGTGAAAGGGTGAGTCCACATGGGCTGGGGCGATTTGTGCCATGCGGTCCAATGCCTTTAAACGACTCTGCGCCTGTTTGGCCTTGCTGGCTTTGGCACGAAAGCGCCGCACAAAGTCTTCCATGTGGGCGCGTTCGGATTGCTGTTTTTCGTATTGTATTTGTTGCTGGGCTAAGCGCTCGGCGCGTGTGCGTTCGAAGGCGCTGTAGTTGCCGCTATAAAGCACGAGCTTTTGCTGTTCAAAACTGACAATGCCATCAACCACTGCATCGAGGAAATCGCGATCATGGGAAATAATTAACAGGGTGCCGGGGAAACGCTGTAGCCACTGTTCCAGCCAGAGGGTCGCGTCTAGATCCAGGTGATTGGTGGGTTCGTCCAGCAGCATCAAATCCGCGGGGCACATCAATGCTCTAGCCAAATTGAGGCGAATGCGCCAGCCACCGGAAAAGCTGCGCACCGGGCGCTGTTGTTCCGCGTGCGCAAAACCCAGGCCGTCGAGTAACTGTGCGGCACGCGCGGGCCCGCTATAGCCGTCGATGCTGGCCATACGCTCGTGCAGCTCGGCCAGTTTGTGGCCATCGGATTCCCCGCTGGTTTCAGCCTTTTTGAGCTGGTCTTGCAGGTTGCGCAGTTCCCGATCGCCGTCGAGTACATAGTCGAGGGCCGACTGATCGCTAGCCTCCACTTCCTGGGCCATATGGGCAATTCGCCAGCCGCCGGGGATATCCACCTGTCCAGCGTCGCTTTCCAGTTGACCCAGTAGCAACTTAAACAGTGTTGACTTACCACAGCCATTCGCGCCGATAATTCCCACCTTGTGGCCGGGGAATATACGGCAGTCTGCACCGTTTAGCAGGTCGCGCTCGCCTCGATGCAGGGAGACACCTTGCAAATTAATCACTGGAAAAAACCTCTTATGAACAGGCCGATGAATGCTAGGCTATTCGACGTATTTGTACGTATTCGCCGCCGCTTGAGCGCGCCGAACCGCAAAGGGCCTGGATTTTAACGTGACAGATAGCACACCTCCATCCTCTTCCAAGGAAAACCCACTGTGGCAGTTCAGTCTGGACTTCTATCGTCATCAAGGGGTTGAAGACTTCTTGCTCGACTGCCAGGACACGAAGGGGGCCGACGTGTGTTTAATGCTTTGGGCTAGCTATGCAGCGGTTTGTGGACACCAGTTGAGTGAGGAGGGGTGGCGTGTGGCTGATCGCGGTTTGGCACCGCGTCGTAGAATGATTATCAGTGTACGCCACCTGCGTCGCTTACTGGGGCGCTTTCGCCCTCATACAGTGCGTGTGTACGAAATGTGTAAGCGTTATGAATTGAACTTGGAACGCTTGCAGCTGGCGGCACTTTGGAAAATTTGCCTGGAGGCATGGCCGGGAGATAAGCCTGCGCTACAGCTTGCGGGGCAGCAATATGGGCTTTTACAAAAAGATCAGGTTCACTGGGCAGGTCTGATTGAGAGTTTTATGGCTTCGGTCGAAAATCTGGATGCCGTCTGAATTTTTCAGGCAGCGGCTTTAGCAAACACAGTGTGCTGCCAATAAAATTGGAAGGTTTCTACCTATAACCTACTAGCAATCCCATACTTCCAATAAATTACACCGTAATGGACTGGCTACTTGGCACCCACTTTAATAGAACTGGCCGGGTGCCAATGTTTACAAAATATTAGGAGTGCCTATTCGCCACGGTGACCCTCTGTGGAAAACAGGCTATTGGCCGGTGTAGTTGGCGTAATCGATGGTGCTGGTGGAGTTTGCTCCAGTGGTTTTTGCTGCTCATCAGAGGCCAGGTTCTTTGCTTCTTCAGTGGGTTTTTCCTGAATTTTGCCTTCACTGGGTGCGGCTTGCTTGAGTTTTTCCTGTTGCGGCTTTCCTTCTTTGGCCTTTACCTGCTCAGGTTTAGCAACTTCAGAAGTTTTTGTCGCTGTTGCGGCTTTAGTTGGGGTAGCTTTCTTGCTGGCGGGTTTTGCTACTTTTTGCTTGCTCGCGGTGGTAGTTTTTGCCGGCTTGGTAGCGGTTTTCTTTGTGCTACTAACAGCTGCCTTCTTTGATGGTTTAGCAGTGCTCGTCTTTTTCGCAGCAGCTTTCTTTTCGCTGGCCTTTGCTGCTACCGTCTTTCTCGTAGATTTTGCCGTGCCAGCTTTTACAGACTTAGCAGAGGTTTTACTGGTGGCTTGCTTAGTGGCGGTGGGTTTTTTCGCCTTAGGTTGAGTCTTAAGCAGCTCTTTTTCCGTTTTAGCTGCGACTTTACGTACGGTTTCCGCCGCTTTGAGCTCTGCTTTGGCTCTGGCTTGCAGATACTTGGCATCGGCAGCAGCTTGCTTAGCCTGTTGAAATACCTCGTTAAATTTCTCTACATTGCTTTTAGCGGTTTCCACACGCTTTAGAGCTGCGGGCGTCTTGGTGGTTTTCGCCTTAGCGCGGGCTTCACCCAGCTTGTCCTTTGCCTTACTCAGCTTGTCTTTTGCTGAGGTCAGGTTTTTTCCGGCCTTGAGTACCGCTTTGCCGGCATCGGTGATTTTCTTATTGCGGGCTTTGTCCAGTTTTGCGGCGAGTTTGGAAATTTGTGCTTCCAGCTCTGCAACCGGATTGACAGCTTTTGGTTTGGCAGCCATGAGTAAATGTCCTGACGTTTATTATCGATTGGCACTTCCGGATAGTGCGCTCTTCTTCCTTTAAATACGATGGATACCGCTCTAGCAAGAGATATGCGCACCGCGCACTGCCCCAAACTGAAAAGCACTTCAAACAGTCCAGAACAATAACCGGTTACTGGCCGATAATAGCGCTGTTTTTAAAAAAAATGTATGCCGTGTACTGCGAAAAAAGCGTTGTCTGCAGATTTTTTGTGAAGCGGCTGGAACCTGCAAGGGGAATGTGGTGTCCTGCACAGTGTGCGCGTCATCAGTATGCACTGGGAGTCGCCTTGGGTTAGACTTGGGCGCACTGGCGGAAACTGTGCGCCTGGTGGCTTAGGGCCGGAACAGAGTTGCTTGAAATACCGCTGTTGGCGTTGGACCAAGGTCAAGCGCGAATCTATAAACGCAATACGGACAAAGAGACAACACCCATGAATAAATACCCTTTGGCTGCAGCAATTGCCCTTGGCCTGGCGCTGACCGGCTGTAACGAACAGGGACAGAAGCAGGAAAAAGAAGTTGCCCTGGACACTCAGGAGAAGAAGGTCAGCTACATCATTGCCGAAGACATGGCTAAGCGCCTAAAGGCTCAAGATGTGCAGCTGGATCCCAAAGTGGTTGCGATGGCACTGAACGACGTTGCCAGTGGCCGCGAGGATCGCTTGTCCGATGAAGAAAAGCAGCAGACTATTGCCGCTTTCCAGGAGCAGATGCAGAAGAAACAGCAGGAAATGCTGGCTCAGCAGGAGAAAGAATTTAAAGAGAGCGCCGACAAAAATATGCAGGAAGGCAAGACTTTCCTCGAAGAGAACGCGAAGAAAGATGGTGTAGTCACCACTGATTCTGGCCTGCAGTATAAAGTGATTAAAGAAGGTAGCGGCAGCAAGCCAAGCGCTACCAGCACCGTTGAAGTTGATTACAAGGGCACCCTGATTAACGGTGAGGAGTTCGACAGCTCTTACGCGCGCGGTGAGCCGGTTCAGTTTCCGGTAAACGGGGTAATCAAGGGCTGGACAGAAGCTCTGCAACTGATGAAAGAAGGCTCCAAGTGGGAACTTTATATCCCCTCTGAGCTTGCTTACGGTCCCGGTGGTGCAGGCGGTAAAATTGGCCCCAATGCCACTCTGATTTTTGAAGTGGAACTGCACAAAGCAAATGTTGCTGGTGATGAGGGTTCCGAGAAAAAAGAAGAAAAGAAAGAAGAAGCTCCATCTGAATAATCTGACTTTTCGAACTTTACTGAAAAAGGGCGCCAATAGGCGCCCTTTTTTTGTGCTTGAATTTATTTCGCTTGGCTACCTGGTTTTATTTAAAGATTAAATGCATTCGCAGATATATTCCGGCTAACTGGTCGTCAGCCGGCGAGTGAAGGCGAGCAAAAAATAGGAGTCCCTGGGCAACGAAAAATTGCATGCAACAAGAGGCGGCTGTGCTAGGCGATCCGATTTTTGTGAGCGGTGTGTAACAGGGCGATCATTCTATCTTCGGAGCTAAAGCGGGTTTCTAGCGCCTCTCCCAGTTCGGACAGATCCGGTGCCAGGCTGGAAAGGTCGTCCGTCTCCAGATATTTATCGTTGAAATCAACGGCGATATCTGTAGTCCTATCGATATCATCGTAGAGTTCACAGGCTTTTTGCAGACCTTGTTTATCATCGAAGGCCTGCCCCTCACGCATCAGTTGTTCATAGACCTCAAAATGACCGGCTGACACATAGTCCACCAGCAGCTGGCACAGCTGACGGACACGGTCTTCAGTTTCGGGATCATCCTCACTGAATTCCTTTTTTTCGGATAGGTGGTAGAAACTCACTAATAGGTTTTGTCGTGACTGAAGCCAGCGGTCAATAATTTCGCTGACACCACCCCAGCGCTCCCGCGCCGACTTGCAATTTTCCAGCATCGCCAAGATGTCCTTTTGTTACTGTTGCTGCAGTGGCAGCTTATTAGCTTTTTGCTGATCTCGAAGGCCCTTAGGAAGATAGGAGATTCCCCCGCCGGCAGCAAGGAGTCAGGCGCAAAGTACGTCAGAATGCTGTGACGGCTGTGTAAATTTCACTGCTCGCGTCGGCAGGTGACTCAGGGGGCGATAATTAGCGGTAACAATAGCGCGCTTAAGGCGCCACAGAGTCCCATAGCGAGGGCGGCACAGGCGCCACACAGCGCACTGATTTCCAGTGCGCGCGCCGTGCCCACGGCGTGGGCATTGATACCGAGCACCACGCCGAGAATCCGCTCGTCGCGAATACCTAGGTGGCGCACCAGCGGTGGTCCGGCCAGGGCTCCTACCACGCCGGTGAGCACCACGATTGCTGCGGTCAGGCTTAAGCTCGCGTGAACTTTTTCGGCAATTGCAAGTGCGATGGGTGTGGTAATGGATTTTCCGCTAAGGGCGAGTAGTACAGACTTCCCCACTCCGAGTAAAAGTGCGATCCCCACAGCAATTGCTGGGGCCAACAGGGCTCCGACGGTGATGGTTACCAGCAGGGGCCAGCCAGCGCGGCGAATCACTGTCAGGTTTTGTTTCAGCGGTACGGCCAGCGCGACTACGGCCGGACCTAGTAAGGCGTAGAGTAGACCGCTGGCATCCTGGTAGTCGCGGTAGGGAATATCCAGGCTATAGAGAGCTGCGAAAACTAGCAGACTTGCGGTGATTATCGGGTGTAACAGTACCGTACCCGTGCGTCGGTACAGCAGTACCCCAAACCAGAAGGCACCGCAGCTCAATGGCAGGGCAAACAGCGGGCTGTGTAGTAACTCACTGTTCATTGTTGTGCACTATATCGGTTTTTCTGAGTAGGCGGCGCAGCAACAGAGTACACAGCGTAAGGCTGATCAGGGTGCCAAAAAGAATTGCGGCGAGCAGGCCCAGCCAATCGGATAAGGAGAGATCGCGCAGAAAGAAGACCCCAGTGGCGGCGGGTAAAAATAGCAGTGGCAATAAAAAGAGCAGCTGTGCACTGACTTTTGCCAGGCCGCGGGGCACGCTGCCGTAGACCATTAGGCCCACCAGTAGCAGCAACATCCCAACTACAGCACCCGGCACCGGTAGGGCGAGCGCCTTTCCGATCAGGCTACCGAGCCGTTCGCAGCCAAACAGGATTGCGATACCGAGCACCCAATGGGCTAGCTCGCGTGGGGATGGTGCTGTCATTGGCAAAGGGCGGCTCCGCTGAGCCGCGGTTTAGTGTCCGGTTGATTCAGGCTTTGCGAAATGCCTGCCAGCCGCCAAATAGGATCAGTCCGGCAAAACCGATAGCGGACCAGCCGGGGATACTGAGGCCCATCATGGTCCATTGGACCTCGGCGCAGTTGCCGTCGCCGGTGAGCAGTGCCTTAAGTACATCGGCCATAGGAAAGACCTCCATCATGTAGCTGACACTGGGTCCGCAGGCGGGCACCTGGCCCTCCGGCAGGCTCTGCAGCCACAGCTGGCGCCCGGCAAAATAGAGGCCGCCCAGAGCCCAAATGGAAACCAGCAACCCATAAACGCGCCGGCCGATCGTTGCAGGATTGTGTAGGAAGGCTATGAGAGAGACCAGTCCAATGCCAAGTAACATCACCCGCTGGGTAATACACAGCTTGCAGGGCTCCAGGCCCCGAGCGTACTCCAGATAAAAGGCGGAGCCGAGCAAAAAGACGACAATTAGAAATACCAACAGAAAGGTAATGCGCGGGTTGGGTAAGGTCATGGTTTATCGGATCCTGAATAGTGCTGCCGAAAGCGCTGGGCTTCGAGATTCAAGTCGGTTAGTAGTTTATTGAAATTGTTTTCCAGTTTTGCCCGCCCGCTACTGAGCTCAGGCAGTATTTCCTGCAGCGCAACCGGTTGGCGCAGGCGCTGTCCTACCCGCTCCAGGGTAAGGCCGATGATGCGTTCCTCGCGGTAACTCTGCAGTAATTTAATTTGCTCGGCACGGGCCATAAATGCCCGTGCCTGCGGCGGAATATACCGGCTGTGGCTGCGAAAGTCTCTCCAGCACTGGTCGCAAAATTCTTCCAGGCTCTGTGGATGCCACTCCTGCCAATGCTGTGCCAACAGATGGTCGAACCAGATATCCAGTGCGATACCGGCATAGCGGCGCCAGCTGGGGTCCAACTGCGCCAGGGCCTCACGATAAGAGGCATTGCTGTCGGTGCTGGCATCAATGCGGCGGTGCAGTTTGATACCGGCCTCAATGGCCTCCGGTCGCTCGCCTTTGAGTGGACCCTTCACAAAATCTCCGAGTAGCCCACCCAGGCGCCAGCGGGTGTCGGGACCAGAAAGCAGCAGGTGGGCGAGATAGTTCATGCGCTCAATCCCTATGGGCGGATATCCGGACCCTGCGCCGGTGCTCTGTGTTGCCAGGGCTAGCCCTGGCAACACATATATTGCGCGTAGTAGTGGCTGAGGAATTCCTCGAAGGAGCCCTTGTCTTCCGCTTCCACGCGCTTTTGTCTGAGCAGGGACTCCTCGGCTTCACGAGAGAAATCCCGCACCGACTCGCTGTCGAGAGGACGCTCGAGAAAGTAGCGGCGATGTTGCTCGGCTTTGTGCATAGCCCAATGGTAGAAGTTCAGGTTTTGCTCCTGCATTTCCGCCAGGATCTGCTGGGCTGGGGTGGGTATTTCCCCTTTGACCTTGGCGCGCTGAACTCCTACGGCACTGCGGTACTGGTCGCCGCCCCAAGCGCTGTCGAGTAACTCGGCTACAGTATCCACCTCCCCGAGTAGCTGGGAAGCCCACTCACTGAGCTCCCGTTCGCTTCCGTTGCTGCGCAGCTTGAGGCCGGGCTCGTGGCCGCGATAGACGATACGCTGTTGGTTTTCCTGGGTCGAACGGTAATCGACCTCATCGGTCTCCGGGCTCTCTGTCAGCAGGCAGTGCAGCAGGAAGCTGTCGATAAAGCGCATTTGTTGCGCATCGATGCCCAGCGGCATAAACGGGTTTAGGTCTAGGCAGCGCACCTCGATATATTCGACCCCGCGATTATCCAGTGCCGCCAGGGCGGTCTCACCGCGTTTGGCGGGATTTTTTGGCCTGATCGGTGAATAGAATTCATTTTCGATTTGCAGCACGCCGGCGGAAAGCTGCTGATACTGTCCATCGCTATCCTTGACTCCGAGCTCGTTGTAGGGGCCATAGGGCCGGCTAATCGCTGAACAGAGCGTGGACAGGTAGCTACGCAAGTTGTTGTAGCAAACCACCAGAGACTGCTGCACTTCGCTGTTGTAGCCCAGGTCGCCCATGCGCAGGGAGGTGGCGAAGGGAGCGTGTAGGGTGTGACCGTCGCCGTTAAAAGCTTCGAGCTTATGCTGGCGTCCTTCGACAAAAGAGGAACACACCGCAGGTGCGGCTCCAAACAGGTAGATCAGCAGCCAGTAGTTGCGGCGGAAATTACGGATCAGGTCGAAGTAGCGGCGGGTCTTGAATTCGCACAGGGCTTCACTGCTGCCTTCGAACTCGTGCAGCCACAGCCAGAATTCATCCGGCAGAGAAAAATTGTAGTGGATACCGGCGATGGTCTGCATGGCGCGGCCGTAGCGCAGGCCGAGTCCCAGCCGATAAATGGTCTTCATAGTGCCGCTATGGGAATCTCCGTAGCGGGCCACCGGGATATCGCTATCGGCGCCGATAACACAGGGCATGCTGTTGACCCACAGGCGTTCGTCTCCGATCTGGCTGTAGGTAAAGCGATGAATGCGGTCGAGAATCCGAAGGGCTTCCTCCGGGGTAGCCACCGGAGGGGTAATAAATTCCAGCAGCGCCTCAGAAAAATCGGTGGTGATGCTCTCGTGGGTCAGCGCGGAGCCCAGTGTCTGCGCGTGTGGCGTTTGCGCCAGGGTGCCGTCGTGGGCGACCCGCAGACTCTCTTTTTCCAGGCCGCGACGTATGCCCTTGAGCAGTTGCACGGGTTTGGCCTGGGATAGGGCAGCCAGGTGGGGAATAGGCACTCGAATCTCCTTGGTACTACCGGAACTCTTTCTTGTTGTCGCCGTTGGGGCTACTTGTGCCGGTGCTAAAAGAATCTCCGCTCAGGCGGCAGACTCCGATTCCGATTTGTGCTCGCCGGGTTGTGCGGGCGTCTCATCCGGGGTTTGTGCTGGCGCGACCTCAGGAGCCTGTTCCGGGGCCACTTCCGGCTCTGGCTGTGGTTCCAGCTCGGTGGGCTCTGCAGCCGGGATCTCCTCTGGTACACCGGGCTCGATCTCCGGATCCTCGGGCGCCGAAGATTGCTCAGCGAGAGCTTCTTCCGGTATCAGTGGCTGGGCCTTGGGGTTCAGCGCACACTGCAGCAATTCGATACGCAAGCCGACATCACGGGTATTGGCCTCGAACATCTGGTTGATGGCGACATCTTTATGCTCGCTGCGAAACAGTTTGTTGGGCTCGCGGCCATCAAGCCATTCGCCGCTTTTGCTCAGGAACTGCTGGTGCTGGTTTGTCAGCACATACACGTGACTCATTGTGTTGGGCAACTTTGATGCTGTGACAGAAAGGCAGTTTAGCGACGGGTGCTTTATGGCTCAAGAAGTCTGTGGGGGTGAAAGCGGCAAACGCCCGCCCCGAGAGGATAAGGCGGGCTTCTAGGGATGAATTAACCGGCCCTAGAGTGTTTGCAGCGGGTAGTTTTCGGGGTAAGGCAGGCGGGCACAGCCGCTGTCTACCGCTGCGCGCGCTACTGCGGCGGCAACTTCCGGAAGCAGGCGTGGATCCGTGGGTTTGGGCAAGATATAACTTGGGCCAAAGCTCAGTTCTACCCCGCCGTAGCCCTCGCGTACCGAGTCCGGCACCGGTAAATGGGCGATCTTACGGATGGCTTCAATTGCGGCCAGCTTCATCTCTTCATTGATACGCGCCGCACGCACATCCAGCGCGCCACGAAATATGAAGGGAAAGCAGAGTACATTGTTGACCTGGTTGGGGTAATCCGAGCGCCCGGTAGCCATGATCAGGTCGTCGCGTACGCTGTGGGCCAGCTCTGGTTTGATCTCCGGATTTGGATTTGAGCAGGCGAATACCACTGGCTTCGGCGCCATGCGCTGCAGCTGTTCGGCGGAGAGCAGATCTGGGCCCGATACTCCGAGGAATACATCGGCACCGGTGATAGCGTCATCGAGGGTGCGCATATCAGTATCCCGCGCCCACTCACCTTTATAAGCATTGATATCGGTGCGGCCGGAGTGAATTACCCCACGGCTGTCGAGCATGGTGATTTGATCTTTGCGCGCGCCGGCGGCCAGCAGCAGTTTGCAGCAAGCGGTGGCGGCGGCACCAGCTCCAAGGCACACCATGCGCACGTCGCTGATTTTCTTTCCCTGGATCTCCAGGGCATTCAGCATGCCGGCAACGGTCACAATTGCAGTGCCGTGCTGGTCGTCGTGGAATATGGGTACTGGGCAGCGCTCAATCAGTGCCTCTTCAATATGGAAGCACTCAGGCGCTTTAATATCTTCGAGATTGATGCCGCCGAAGGTATTGGCGATGGCGGCAACTGTCTGAATAAACTGCTCCGGGCTGTTGACGTCCACTTCGATATCCACCGAGTTGATATCAGCGAAGCGCTTGAACAGTAGTGACTTGCCCTCCATCACCGGCTTGGAGGCCAGTGGGCCCAGGTTACCGAGGCCGAGGATGGCGCTGCCGTTGGAAATGACCGCCACCAGGTTGCCTTTGCCGGTATAGCGATAGGCGGCCTCTGGGTCCTTGGCAATTTCACGCACAGGTTCCGCCACACCGGGACTATAGGCCAGCGACAGGTCCTCCTGAGTTTCAGCGGGGGTGGTCAGCTCGACTGAAAGTTTGCCGGGGCTGGGGAGTGCGTGGTAATCGAGCGCTGCCTGGCGCAATGAATCCGTCATTTGGGGGCTGTTCTCTCGAAAACGGGGGGCGACACTTGGGGCGTCATCCCGGTTACTGCGGGTTTCAGAGAATAACCGAGGGGTGCTTGCGGTCACAAGCTCACAGAGGCAATGAAACAGCTACTTATTACTATTTTGCCCTTAACATTTGGCCAAATTCAGGATGATCAGCCGTCTAATATTCAATTTGAAGGATAAATTTACTGCTAATAACGAATATATTAAGCGATACAAATCGATTTCGCCCCAGCGCTCTGGATCTGAGCAGAGCGCTGAATTTGCAGCACAAAAAAGGGCGCCGTGGAAAATTCCAGGGCGCCCTTTCTGAAGTACCAAAGTACCTCTTTATTCGGATTACTTGCCGATGCGGCTGCCGAAACGCTTCTTGAAGCGGTCCACGCGTCCACCGGTAGTAGCCTGCTTCTGCTTGCCGGTGTAGAAGGGGTGGCACTGGGAGCAGACGTCGATCTGCAGGTCTTTGCCCAGGGTGGAGCGGGTCTTAACAACATTGCCGCAGGAGCAAGTAGCGGTGATGTCGGTGTAGTTAGGATGGATATCTGCTTTCATGATTGCCTCTTTCCGAAACCGCCACCCGATCTGTTGCCGGGCACGGCATCGTCGTTGGAGCAGGAACCGGATTGGTTCCAGGCTGATTAAAAAGTCGGCGCATACTATCAGATTAGCGCCGGGGTTCAAGTCCAAATACAAGGCAGGGCAATGGTGTTATTCCGCGGCGGCGATAAGTTGCTGCAGGGCCTGCAGGTGCTTGTTCAGCGCCTCTCGCCCGCTCTCAGTGAGGCGGTACCAGGTGACGGGTTTACGCTCTACAAAGTCTTTGCGCAGAGCAATATAGCCCTGCTCTTCCAAGCGGCGCAGCTGCGCGCCGAGGTTGCCATCGGTCACCTGCAACTGCTCCTTGAAGAGAGAGAAGCTGATTTCCTCGTATTTCGCTAGCATCACACAAATTGCGAGGCGTACCCGGTGTTCGAGGACCGGGTCCAAGTCCGCAAGGGCTTTCATTGCGTCGCTCCATTAGCTTGCCTGGCCCGCTGTACCAGGCCGGTCCAAACAAGTCCAAAGCCGATCGCCAGGCCGCTCAGTACCCAGGCGTAGGGCGGTGTCAGCAAAATGATCAGCAGGTAACTGGCCAGCATCAATATACCGCTATAGAGCAGTGGACGGATCAGGTGGATACCGGCGAGGCTATAGGAGAGTCCGGCTAAAAGCAGAAATTGCTCCGGGCCAGCAGCGTTGGGCTTGGCGATCATTGTGGCCAATATCAACAGGAAACCGATCCCAGTTACCATCCAGTGCCAACCATACTTGCGACCAAAGGTACTGTTATTGATGCCAGTGCGGCGTGCTGTTCGCTCGCCCAGCCACCAGCTGAACAGTCCGCCGGCGGTACTCGCCACCAGAAAGTAATACACGGTAAGTTGCGGGGCCAGGTCCGCCAAAGCGAATCCGATAAAAATTAGTAGTCCCCACAAGAAATAGAGTGATGGAATGCCGTTCTCCACTTGGTTGCTGCGCACGGCATCGCTGGCAAAATCCAGGCTGTCTTTGAGTTTTTCCATATCGGTCATGGCTGTCTTCCTTGCTAACTTAGTGAACTCTAAATATTAGAGTTGATTTATAGAGTACTCTGAATTTTAGAGGAGGCAAGTAAAATTTGCAGTCTCTGTACCTTGTCGTAACAGCCAGTACACTAGCGCCTTTTACCGAGGTTATTGGGGGCGGGGTGCAGCAGACGGTACCAAAGACAGTGCAACAGGGAGTTATCCTGCGGTTGGCGGTGCCAGTGCCACTGCGGCGTCTCTTCGATTATCTGCCCCCGGAGGGCCTCAATCCCGCTGAATTGAAACCCGGCCAGCGCTTGTGGGTACCTTTTGCCGGGCGCAAATTGGTAGCCGTGTTGGTGGAGGTAGTGCTGGAGTCGCCGCAGGCACAGCTGAAACCGGCGCAGGAACTGATTGATAGCAAAGCCCTGTTCGACAGTGGCGCACGCAAACTTCTCAACTGGATCGCCGATTATTACCAGGCCCCGGTTGGAGAGGTTTACGCCGCCGCCCTGCCCGCCGCCTTGCGCAAGGGCAAGCCGGCTGATCATTGGGCTGAGCAGTGGTTGCAACTCACTACCGAAGGCAAGGGGCTACCGGAATCTGCACTGGCGCGGGCGCCCAAGCAGCAGGCCCTGTTGCAACAATTACTGCGCGCCGGCCAGCAGAGCCGCACCTACCTGAAAACCCAGGGGCATACTCCGGCGGTGATTCGCGCCTTGCAGGAGCGCCAACTGGTGGAGTGGGTTTCGGGTCCTACGGTGCCGCCGCCGATGCCGGCTGCGGAGGCCACTCCGCCACCGCAGCTGAATAGTGAGCAGCAGCAGGTACTCGCTGCGGTAGATTGCAGTTGCTTTTCCGCCACCTTGTTAGAAGGCACCACTGGCAGTGGCAAGACCGAGGTCTACCTGCGGTTAATGGAGCGGGTTCTGGCCGAAGGGCGCCAGGCCTTGTTGTTGGTGCCGGAAATCGGTCTCACTCCGCAGACCTTGCGGCGCATCGCCGCGCGCTTTCCCGAGCACAGTATCGCCGCCCTGCACTCGGGGCTGGCCGAGGGCGAGCGTGCCCAATCGTGGCTCGCCGCCTCTGAGGGCCAAGCGGATATCGTTATTGGCACCCGCTCGGCAATTATGACGCCACTGCCGAGACTCGGTGTGGTGTTAGTAGATGAGGAACACGACGCTTCATTTAAGCAACAGGATGGTGTGCGCTATTCCGCCCGTGACCTGGCGGTGGTTTTGGCGCGCAACAGTGATGTGCCGGTGCTGCTGGGTTCTGCAACGCCTTCCCTGGAAACCTTGCACAACGCCCTTAATGGTCGCTATCAACATTTGCGCATGCGCCAGCGCGCCGGCGAGGCGCGCCCGCCGCAGATCCACGTGGTGCCGACCCTACGCGAGCCCCTGGAAGAGGGTTTTTCGCCTCAGGTTTTACGTCATATCGGCGAGACACTGGCTCGCGGAGAGCAAGTGCTGGTGTTTATTAACCGGCGTGGCTTTGCACCGGCACTCAACTGTGATGATTGCGGCTGGATTGCCGACTGTCCGCACTGTTCCAGTAAACTCACCATGCACCGACGCCAGCGCCAGCTACGTTGTCACCACTGCGATTATCGCCGCCCCCTGGTGGATACTTGTCCGCAGTGCCACAGCCGCTCAATCTCTGCCCTGGGAGGCGGCACCGAGCGCAGCGAAGAGTTGCTGGCGCGGCGCTTTGCCGATTATCCGGTAATTCGCGTTGACCGGGATACCACCACCAGTAAGCAGGCTCTCGATCGCTTGCTGGCGCCGGCCCGCGATGGCGAACCCTGTCTGTTACTGGGCACTCAGATGCTGGCCAAGGGGCACCATCTACCGAGGGTGACCCTGGTGGTGATCCAGGATGCCGATGGCGGCTTGTTCAGTGCCGATTTTCGCGCGCCCGAGCGCACAGGCCAGTTGCTTGAGCAGGTGGCGGGGCGCGCCGGGCGCGGCAGCTTGAGTGGCCGCGTATTGGTGCAGAGCCGCTTCCCGGAGCATCCGCTGCTGCAAATGTTGTTGGAAAAAGGCTACGGGACTTTTGCGCGCCAGCTGTTGCGCGATCGTGCGGTGGCACAGCTGCCTCCGACCCACGCCATGGCACTGGTGCGGGCCGAGTGTGAGGAGCCCGCTTGGGCCGAGGAATTTCTGCATAATGCACGCCTATTTATGCAATCCCTAGTACCGCCCTCACCCCAGTTGCAATATCTGGGACCGGTGCCGGCGCTGCTTGAGCGCAAATCTGGTCGCTACCGTTTTTATGTTCAGGTGACCGCACAAAATCGCGCCCAGTTACAACCCCTGCTGGCCCGGGTATGTGCCTGGGCCGAGAGCAATAAGAATCGCCGCTTGCGCTGGGCGGTGGACATGGATGCGCAGGAATTGTCGTGAATTTTGCGGGAGAGCAATGCCCTTGTGTAAATTGGCGGTACAATTTGCCTGCTGAGTAGACTATCCAGGGAAGAATTCCACCATGAGCCGTCGCAACACGAAACGCCGCAGCAAAAGTGCCTCGGGCAAACCCGCATGGGTGTGGTTTGTACTGGGCAATGCCGTGGGTGGCTTTGCGGTGTTCTTGCTGCTGCAGTTCGGTGTGGCCGGCAATGGCAAAGGTGCCGCTGGTGACAGAGCTCCGGCAACCAAACCGACGGCGCAGGCGCCGTCCGAACCGCGCTTTGATTTCTATACCATGCTCAAGGAAAACGAAGTTTCGGTACCGCCACCCAAGGTAGCCAAACCCGCCATTCGTGGGGAGTCTTCCTCCAATAAACAAGGGGCTGCTGACAAGGTCAAAGCGCAGGTCTATATCTTGCAGGCCGCCTCCTTCCGCGAGGCGGCGGAAGCCGAGCGCCTGCGCGCCCAGCTCACCCTGGCCAATCTGGATGTCAAAGTGGAGTCTGCCAGTGATAGCCGCGGCACTTGGCATCGGGTCTTAGTTGGACCCTTCGACAACCGCTCGCGCATGGCCAAAGCCCGCCAGGTTCTGGCAGAACATCGCCTGATGCCGCTAGTATTGAAGCGACCTGCAAATTAAATCAACCGCTGGATTCCTCGTCTGGTGCCGCCAGTTTGCCCAGCAGACTTTTTATTACCGGTCTGATCAGTGGCGGCAATCCCAGTGAAATTATCCAGGCCAGTAACCAGGCCCGGCCCCATATCGGCAGAAATCCTTCGCTGAATCCCTGGTGGGAGTAGGTAATCGCCCCAGAGATTACTCCCGACATCACGCAGGTCATAACCAGGGTGAAAAGCGGCTTGAAGTAGCGGGAGGGAAGCAGAGCCAAGAGGCGAATCCGCAATGGATGACGGGTTCTCAGTATAGCAATTGGCCCTTCTCTTATTGAAATCGGTGCGCCTCGTCCTCACTTATCTAATCTGACTAATTTTCCCGGCGTGTAAGGCAACAGGCCTTGCATAGCCACAGTACACGCGTAATCCGAGAGGTCTCCATTGGAACAGTATCGCGGAACCACCATTTTATCCTGTCGCCGCAACGGCAAAGTTGTGATTGGCGGCGACGGCCAGGTGTCTCTGGGCAACACCATTATGAAAGGCAATGCCCGCAAGGTGCGCCGACTTTACAAAGATAAGGTTATCGCCGGTTTTGCCGGTGGCACCGCCGATGCCTTCACCCTGTTTGAGCGTTTTGAAGCCAAGCTGGAAGCCCACGGTGGCCAGCTGACCCGCGCTGCGGTGGAGCTGGCCAAAGACTGGCGCACAGACCGCGCACTGCGTCGCCTGGAAGCTCTATTAGCGGTGGCAGATGACAGCGCTAGTTTGATTGTGACCGGCAACGGCGATGTGATTCAGCCGGAAGATGACCTGATTGCTATCGGTTCCGGCGGCCCCTTTGCCCAGTCGGCGGCGCGCGCGTTGCTCGACAATACCGATATGGACGCGCGCTCGATCGTTGAGCAGGGCTTGAAAATTGCCGGTGATATCTGCGTCTACACCAACCACAACAACACTATCGAAGAATTGACTTACTGACCGGGCGCTCTCAAAAAAAGCGCCTGAGTCCAGCGGGCTGCAACCTGGCCCGCACAACCGTTTTGCAGGAATTTGTATGTCCCAGATGACCCCCCGTGAAATCGTCCATGAACTCGATCGCCACATTGTTGGCCAGCAGGATGCCAAACGCGCGGTAGCGATTGCGCTGCGCAACCGCTGGCGCCGTATGCAGGTGAGTGAGGATCTCCGTGCCGAAATCACCCCGAAGAATATCCTGATGATCGGCCCCACCGGTGTGGGTAAAACCGAAATCGCACGCCGTTTGGCAAAGCTCGCCAATGCGCCTTTCATTAAGGTTGAAGCGACTAAGTTCACCGAAGTGGGCTATGTTGGCCGCGATGTAGAATCTATCGTGCGTGATCTTGTCGAGATGGCAGTGAAGCAGGAGCGCGAACTGGCCATGGCTGGCGTGCAACAGCGCGCTATGGATGCGGCCGAGGAACGCATTCTCGACGCCCTGCTGCCACCTGCGCGTTCGGCTGAGCCCAACGACAAGGATTCCAGCACCCGCCAGCTGTTCCGCAAGAAGCTGCGCGAGGGCGACTTGGATAGTAAGGAAGTGGAAATTGATATGGCCGCCGCGCCTATGGGTGTGGAGATTATGGCTCCTCCGGGGATGGAGGAAATGACCAACCAGCTGCAGGGCATGTTCTCGAATATGTCCCAGGGCAAGACGCGCAAGCGCAAGCTGCCAGTCAAGCAGGCGTTGAAACAGCTTACCGATGAGGAAGCCGCCAAACTGGTGAACGATGAAGATATCAAAACCCGTGCGATTCGCGCTGCCGAACAAAACGGTATCGTTTTTATCGATGAGATCGACAAGGTGGCCAAGCGCCAGGAAAGCGGCGGTGCCGATGTCTCCCGTGAAGGGGTGCAGCGCGACCTGTTGCCGCTGATCGAAGGTAGCACCGTCAACACCAAGTACGGCATGATCAAGACAGACCATATTCTGTTTATCGCCTCCGGTGCCTTCCACCTGTCCAAGCCCTCGGACCTGATTCCCGAACTGCAGGGGCGTATGCCGATTCGCGTGGAGCTGAGCTCGCTGACTTCCGCGGACTTTGAGCGTATTCTCACCGAACCCTCCGCGTCTCTGACTGAACAGCAGAAGGCTTTGCTGGCGACAGAGGGTCTGGAATTGCAATTTACCGAAGACGGCATTCGCCGTATTGCCGAAGTGGCTTACGAAGTGAATGAGCGCACCGAGAATATCGGCGCGCGCCGTTTGCACACGGTGCTGGAGCGCCTGCTGGAGGAGGTTTCCTTCGATGCCGGTGACGGCGACAAGTCACTCAATGTAGATGCGGCTTATGTGGACAGCCACTTGGGTGAGCTGAGCCAAAACGAGGACCTTTCGCGTTTTATCCTGTAAATGAAACTGCAAAAAATCCGTTTAAATCGCGCAGAGAAAAACCTACTGCTGGTGTACACCGACGCTGAATACACCCTGCCGGCAGAGTATCTGCGTGTCTATTCCCCCAGCGCTGAAGTGCGCGGCCACGGCAATAGCCCCGCCCTGCTGGTGGATGGAAAAATCCATGTGGGTATCGACAGGGTCGAAGCTGCCGGTCGTTACGGTCTGAAAATCGATTTCGATGACGGCCACGACACCGGCATTTACACCTGGGAATACCTGCGTGAACTAGCCGAAAAACACACCGCCAACTGGGAGGCCTACCTGGAGCGCTTGCGCGCGGCGGGCAAGGGGCGCGACCCGGATGAAAGTGTGGTGAAATTTATCGGTTAGCTGCCAAGTGCGCCCTTCAGTGGCGCACTTTCCTTCCCTCACAAAGTATTAAAAAAGCGAGGAAAAACAATAATTTCCCGCATTATTTCGCAATACTGTAACAATTATATGGCTGTCTTTTTGCAGTTGTAACAAGAGTACAAATCTTTATGACAAAGAAAACGAGATGTTAATCGGCGCGTAATTCTTTTGTCATATTTCCGGACTCTAATGCTCGCCAAATTCACGAGTTCCGGAGGCCCACCGTGGCAAAAAAACTTGCCCGCGCACTCAGCGCCTTTTGTTTGATTCCTCTCGCTTCTGCAGTTTCTGCCGCGAGCCTGCCCGATTACCAAACCAATAGCGACTGGTTCACCGAGGCATCCGATCGCCTGGAAGAACGCACTTCCCTCTCCCGTGAAGCCAAAACTGCCAAAAACGTCATCCTGTTTGTTGGCGATGGCATGGGGATTTCCACCCTGACCGCAGCCCGTATCTTTGAGGGCCAGCGTCGCGGTGAACCCGGTGAAGAGAACAGCCTTTCTTTTGAGGAGTTTCCTCACAGTGCCCTGATCAAAACCTACAACACTAACCAGCAGACCCCCGACTCCGCCGGCACCATGACCGCGATGATGACCGGGGTGAAAACTCGCGCTGGTATGATCAATGTGGATGGCAAGGGCCTGGTGGCTGACTGTGCTGCGAGTAAGGAGCTGGGTTTGAACAGCTTCCTTGAGATGATGGAGAGCCGCGGCAAGGCTACCGGCATCGTCTCTACCGCACGCCTCACCCATGCCACTCCGGCAGCCACTTATGCACATAGCGCCAGCCGCAAGTGGGAACACGCGGCCGATGAGGGCTGTACCGATATCGCTACACAAATGGTGGAAATGAACATCGGCGATGGCATGGAAGTCATGCTCGGTGGTGGCCGCAACTACTTTACACCGGTGGCTGAAGGTGGTCTGCGTGAAGACGAGCGCAATCTAACGGGTGAATGGCTGCTGCGCTATGACGGTGAGCAGAATGCGGTTTACGTCGAAAATAGTTTTGAATTGTCGGCAGTGGATATCGCCAAAACGGATAAGCTGTTGGGTCTCTTTACCGAAGATCACATGAGCTACGATGCTGACCGCATCGCCAAGAACAGCGAAGAGCCCAGTATTGTCGAGATGACCACCACCGCTATCGATATGCTGCAAAAAGATGAAGACGGCTTCTTCCTGATGGTGGAATCCGGCCGAGTCGATCACGCTCACCATTCCGGCAATGCCTATAACGCACTGAATGAAGCGATCGAATTATCTGACGCGGTCAAGGCAGCGCTACAAAAAGTGAATCTGGAAGAAACCCTGATCCTGGTGACTGCTGACCACAGCCACGTAATGAATATGGCGGGCTATCCCACCAGGGGTAACCCTATCCTGGGCAAGGTGATCGGCAACGATGACAGCGGCGCGCCGAATCAGGCCGTCTCCCTGGCCGAGGACAATAAGCCTTACACCACCTTGACCTACACCAATGGCCGTGGCTTTGCCGATTTGGGTACTGAAACTGATGCAGACAAGCGCGATGACTACGATATCGCCGCCGGTCGTCATGATTTGACGCATGTGGATACTGAGATGCCTGGCTTCCATCAGGAATCCCTGGTTGCCCTGGGGGGCGAAAGTCACGGCGGTGAGGATATCAGTCTGCACGCGATCGGCGCCGGTGCTGAAAAAGTGCAGGGACATCTGGAACAGAATGCGGTTTTCCACATAATGACTGCCGCGACCGACCTGTCGCTGTCAGAAGAATAATTGGGGGTATTGACCATGAAACAGTTTAAAAAGACCCTGCTGGCCTTCTCCGTTGCCGTACTGGCCAGTGCCTGTAGCGACGATAACTCCAGCTCCAACAATGTTGCCGAAGTGCCGGATGCTACTGAAACACCGCAGCAGCAGAATTACTTAGGCCTTTCCTCAACCCAAAGTGAAAGCAGCTGGTTCGAAGATGGCCAGAAAGCGGTAGCTGCGGCGAGCGCAGAGAAAATCAACAATACGCCCGGTGCCGCGAAAAACATTATTCTGTTTGTGGGCGATGGCATGGGTATCTCCACCGTCACCGCCGCGCGTATCTTCGCCGGCCAAAAACTGGGCCTCGACGGCGAGGAATACCAGCTGAGCTTCGAAAAGATGCCCTTTGCCGGATTGGTAAAAACTTACAACACCAACCAGCAGACTCCGGATTCCGCTGGCACCATGACCGCTCTGGTTACCGGTGTGAAAACCAAGGCCGGTATTCTGAGTGTGGCCGAAGATGTCGCTCGCGGTGACTGCGCCGCCAGCCTCGAACGCCCCCTGACCACTTCCCTGGAACTGGCCGAGGAACTGGGTAAGAGCACGGGTATTATCAGCACCGCGCGTATTACCCACGCCACACCCGCAGCTACCTATGCCAAGGTGCCCGAGCGAGAGTGGGAATACACTGCTCCGGATGGCTGTCGCGATATCGCCACCCAACTGGTTGAATTGGAGGCCGGTGATGGTATCGACGTGGTAATGGGCGGCGGACGCCGCAACTTCCTGCCAGCGGACTTCACCGATGCGGAAGGCAAGACTGGTAAGCGCACCGATGGGCGAAATTTGATTGAAGCGTGGAAAACTCGTTACAACGATGGCGTAACCACCGCGCAGTACATGGAAGACAAAGCCGGGTTTGACCAGCTGGATGTGACTAATACCGATAAGCTATTGGCATTATTCAATTCCTCTCATATGCGCTATGAGGCCGATCGTGGCAACGATGTTGGCGGCGAGCCTTCCCTGAGTGAGATGACTGCCAAGGGCATCGAGATGCTGCAGCAAAACGACAAGGGTTATTTCCTGATGGTGGAGTCCGGTCGTATCGACCACGGTCATCACGCCAACAATGCCTACAATGCTCTCAGCGATGCGGAAGAGTTTGCCAAAGCCGTGCAGGTAGCCCTAGAGAACACCAGTGCCGAGGATACTCTAATCGTTGTTACCGCGGATCACAGTCACGTGATGACCATTGCCGGTGGGACTACCCGTGGCAACCCAATCCTCGGTAAGGTAGTTAAAAATGACAAGACCGGTGTGGCTGAAGAGATGCCCAAGCTGGATAAAACCGGCTTGCCTTACACAACCCTGAACTATGCCAATGGTCGCGGTTTTGCACATTACGGCGACAATACCGATGCTGATGACCGCTACTATGACGATATTGTTCAAGGGCGTCAGGATCTTACCGATGTGGACACCACCGCTCCCGGCTTCCACCAGGAAGTTCTTGTTCCTCTTTCCGGGGAGACCCACGGCGGTGAAGATGTAGGTGTCTGGGCCCGAGGACCCGGTGCGCACCTAGTAAGCGGCACCAATGAGCAGAACTATCTGTTCCATGTGATGGCCCGCGCCGGCGGCCTGCTGGAGCAGAGCGCCAAATAAGTTGGCGAGTTTAAGGCGCGGGAAACCCTCCTGCGCCTTTTTAGTTTTTTGGTGAGTAGTTTCAGCGCCCTCTGTGCCAGCATCACTTAGATCACAAGTGTTTTGTGGGCAAAGAAAATGGCGCAACCGTCTTCTATTTTCCTGCGCAGTCGCATCTTGTGCCAGTCCCCCATCTCCAATAGCTTGATTAACTCTTCCCCTAATGGCTCTCCGACCGTGATGGCAAAGCGACACAGTAGGTATAGATCACGCCAGTCCCCTAGTAATTGCGCGAGTTGTTTGAGCGGTTCACAGCGCAGCGCTACAGATTGGGGGTGCCTCTCTCTGAGTAGGCGACAGTGGTACCAGTGATCTTTTACCCTTTTACGCAATTGATGCAGTTTATGGGCGTTGTCTCCTTCGCGCGTTTCTAGCCAGGTTTTGTGCGCGCGTTGGTAGCCGCGTAAATATCCCACGTCGATATCTCCCCAATCAGTATTTTGCAGGGGCCAACACTCAATACTCTTTTGTGCCTCATGCAGTAACCCTTCGACCCGAATAAGGCTCTCCTCGTCTCGCAGCGACCGCTGTAATTGGTGCAGTACTCTATGCATTTTTTCAAAGTGGTTGGGGGGAGCTAGGGTAAGTAGAGCGGTGCGTATGGAGACCAGATCGCGGCCCGCCGATAGGGATCGCGCTAATTTCCGGTAGCGATCGTTCTCGAGTTGGAAGAGTGAATTTTCTTTCGGAAAAATCAGTCGCAGTAGAGCACGCAGTTTCTTGCAGTGTTTACGTAGCTCATGAACGGCATGTTCACCTGGCAGAAGCCGGGCATTATCATAGATGGCGCGTATTTCTGCGTGAGCCGCAGTGCGCAGACTCAGTGCAGCGGGCATGTCGCTGTCGAGTCGGTAATCCATGAATTGGCCCTGGACTCAGTATTTTCTCTAGTGTGATTTAATTTTAGTGAGTTGCCACTGGGGGAATCATGGGCACTGTTCCGCCGGCTTGGTCGATGTACAATGGCGCACTGAATTTGGCTCAGCAGGCAGCACAGCATGAAGGATCGCAAGACCACCCACTTCGGCTACCAAGAGGTCCCGGTGGAGGAAAAGGCCGGTCGTGTGGCGGAAGTGTTCCACTCAGTGGCGGCGCGTTACGACGTAATGAACGACTTGATGTCCGGGGGTATTCACCGCCTCTGGAAGCGTTTCACCATCGAATTGTCCGGTGCGCGGCCGGGACAGAAAATTCTGGATATCGCCGGGGGCACCGGTGATCTCACCGCGCGTTTCTCGCGTATTGTGGGCGCCAGCGGTCAGGTGGTGTTGGCAGATATTAATGAGTCGATGCTTAGGGTCGGCCGCGACCGCCTGCTCGATCGTGGCATTGCCGGCAACGTAGTGCCGGTACAGGCGGACGCCCAGTACCTTCCCTTTCCGGACAACACCTTCGACTGTATTACCATCGCTTTTGGTCTGCGCAATGTCACCGATAAAGACTTGGCGCTGCGCTCCATGTTGCGGGTACTGAAACCCGGTGGGCGCTTACTGGTACTGGAGTTCTCCAAGCCGGAATCGAAACTGCTGGAAAAAGTCTACGATCACTACTCGTTCCGCCTGCTGCCATTTATGGGGAAATTGGTGGCCAACGACGCGGAGAGTTACCGCTACTTGGCGGAGAGCATCCGCATGCATCCGGATCAGGAAACGCTCAAGCAGATGATGGTGGATGCTGGATTTGTCGATTGTGAATTTCACAATATGACCGGTGGCATTGTGGCGTTGCACCGTGGTATCAAGCCCTGAGAGGTGCCCGTCGTGATTGACCCCCAAGTGATGGCACGAGGCCAATAACCACCATGAGCGATCCCACCTATCGCGCGGGTTTTGACGCCGCGCTGGAAACCGCTATTAATACTGCCTTGCAATACGATCCCGCGACCCGAGCACGCCTGCAGGAGTTGGACGGCAAAACCATGGCGCTCGACCTGACGGCTCCAAAGTTGCAATGCTGCTTATGTATTGAGGGCGATCAGGTGCGCGTGCGCCAGCACTGGGAGGGAGATGTAACGACCACCATCAGCGGCTCGGCTATTTCCCTGGTGCGATTACTAAAGGACCCCGATGCCACGCCTGCGGCACTGGGTGTCTCTATCAGCGGCTCCAGTGCCCTACTGGCCGAGTTGCAGTGGATCATGAGCGATCTGGATATCGATTGGGAGGCACCACTTGCGCAAGTGTTTGGCGATATTCCCGCCCACTCCATCGGCAATGTGCTGCGCAGTGCTAGTAGCTGGTTAAGTGCCAGCCTTAGTCGCGCGCCGGTTGCGGCCGCAGAGACGATCAGTGAGGAATGGCAGTTGACGCCACCACAGGCACAATTTGAAGCTTTCGCGGATGACCTCGCCGAGTTGTCCCTGGCCACCGAGCGCCTGGAGGCGCGGGTGCGCCTGCTGCAGGAACAGTTTTCCCGCGGGGAGGCTGAGTAGTCTTGCCTATATCCCGTACTGTTACCATCGCGCGGGTTTTCCTGCGCCATCGCTTAGATCTGTTATTACCAGCCGAACGCCGCCCCCTGTGGCTGCGCGGATTACTGGCTCCACTCAAACTGTTGCCGCAACCAAAGATGGAGCGCGGCGAGCGACTGCGTCGCGCCTTGGAAGAGCTGGGACCGATCTTTGTGAAATTCGGCCAGCTGCTCTCCACTCGGCCGGATTTGTTGCCGCCGGATGTGGTTGAGCAGCTCGACTATCTACAGGACAAAGTACCGCCCTTCCCCAGTGATCAGTGTCGCGCATTGATTGAGGAAGCCCTTGGCGCTAGTGTCGATGAAGTCTTTGCCAGCTTTGAGCACGAGCCCCTAGCGGCAGCTTCGGTGGCACAGGTTCACGCCGCCGTGCTTAACAGCGGCGAGTCAGTCGTGGTCAAGGTGCTGCGCCCGGGCATCGGCGAAGTGATTCAGGAAGATTTGCGCCTGTTGCGGGTGATTGCCCGGGCTATCGAACGCTTCGTGCCAGAGGGCCGCCGTCTGCGCCCGGTGGAAGTGGTGGAAGACTACCGTCATACCATCGAGGGTGAGTTGGATTTAACCCGCGAGGCGGCCAACGGCACCCAGTTGCGGCGTAATTTCACTGATTCCCCACTGCTATATATCCCCCAAGTTTACTGGGATTACACCCGCGAAAACGTGCTGGTACTGGAGCGTATCAATGGTATTCCTGTCACTGATTTAGCGCAGCTGCGCGAGCAGGATACCAATATGCCGCTGCTGGCCGAGCGCGGCGTGGAGATCTTCTTTAAGCAGGTTTTTGAATACAACTTTTTCCACGCGGATATGCACCCGGGCAATATTTTTGTCTCCCGGGAACACCCGCAGCGCCCGCAGTATATTGCCATCGACACCGCCATTGTCGGCAGCTTGTCGCGAGAAGATCAGTACTACCTGGCGCGCAACCTGCTCGCCATGTTCCGGCGCGATTACCGCATGGTGGCGGAGCTGCACGTACAGAGTGGCTGGGTTCGTGCGGATACCCCTGTAAATGCCTTCGAGGCGGCAATTCGCGCCGTGTGCGAGCCGATTTTTGAGAAACCCCTGGGGGAGATTTCCTTTGCGCGGGTATTGATCAGCCTGTTCCAGACTGCGCGACGCTTCGATATGGCGGTGCAGCCACAACTGGTGTTATTGCAGAAGACCCTGTTGAATATAGAGGGTTTGGGACGCCAGCTTTATCCGGAATTGGATCTGTGGAAGACTGCTCATCCATTTTTGGAGCGTTGGATGCGTGAACGCATCCACCCCAAAACACTGGTGGGCGAGATCAAGCGCTACGGTCCCGAGTGGCTGGAGAAGTTTCCACAGATGCCTCAATTGGTCTATTCAGCCCTTGAGCAGTCGCGGGAATTGGCGCCACAACTGGAAAATATCGGTGAAAAACTGGCGAGCAGTCAGCGCCGTGGGCGCTGGCAGTATTTGCGTCGGCTCGGCGGGGTAGTGCTCGCTTTAGGTGCTCTGGTCTTAAGCCGGCCGCAGTGGCTGGAGCAGTTGCCACCCTCTGGTTGGGTATTGGGCATCGCAGCCCTGATTTTACTGCTCTGGCCCTAATGACACTGGCGGCAGTATTTTGCCGGCGTCGCGCCGGCCTACACTTGGAATTCTGATGGAAGAGACATTGACTCAAGCTGTGCCAGCAAGCGGCTTTATTGATCAGGTCAGCTGGAACAACGATGGCCTGGTACCCGCCATTGCCCAGGATTTTAAAAGCGGTCGCGTGCTGATGATGGCGTGGATGAATCGCGAGTCTCTGGCACTGACCGCTAGCGAGGGCTATGCGGTCTACTGGTCGCGTTCCCGCAAGGGCCTGTGGCGCAAAGGGGAGTCATCCGGCTTCCTACAGAAAATACGCGAGATTCGCCTCGACTGTGACGGTGACACCGTACTGTTAATGGTTGAGCAAGAGGGTGGAATTGCTTGCCATACGGGCCGTAGCAGCTGTTTTTACAACCTCTTGCAGGACGGTGAATGGCGCGTTAGCCAACCGGTATTGCAAGACCCCAAAGCCATCTACAAGTGAGCCCGGAAATGAGTGACCTGCTGCAACAACTCGATGCGGTACTAGAGAGCCGCAAGTGCGCAGAGGATGCCGATAAATCCTATGTGGCTAGCCTGCATAGGAAGGGGCTCAACAAAATACTGGAAAAGGTGGGCGAGGAAGCCACCGAAACAATTCTCGCCGCCAAAGATGCGCAGGCCAGTGGCGACAACCGGGATATGATCGCCGAGACGGCGGATCTCTGGTTTCACTCATTAGTGATGCTTTCGCACCTGGGAGCGGACTCCCAGGATGTAGTGCGTGAACTGGGTCGACGCTTTGGCCTCTCTGGCCTGGAGGAAAAGGCATCCCGCAGTAAAGAGGGATAAGAATTCAGTTGGAAGGACTGGCGTAACAGTCCTCTGATAATTTGTGGTTTTACCCAAGGTGGCCAATGGCAATGCAAATCGGCTGCCGTATTAAATGACATGGAGACAATTATGGGATTCGGTGGAATTAGCATCTGGCAGCTGTTGATTATCTTGGTTATTGTCCTGCTGCTTTTCGGAACCAAGCGCTTGAAAAACCTCGGTGGTGATCTGGGCGGTGCACTGAAAGGCTTCCGCAAAGCGGTGAAGGACGATGATAAGGATGAGGACAAAGATAAAGGCAAAGACCCTGAGCGTCTTCAGCACGATGAGGAAGAAAAGCCGCAACAGGGCAGCACCTCGAAAGAAAAAGACAAGCAGTCCCAGGACAAATAATTCGGCACTGTTAACGCGAGTAATGCCCCGTGTTTGATATTGGCTTTTTTGAACTACTACTGGTCGCGGTAGTGGCACTGCTTGTGGTGGGCCCGGAGCGCCTGCCCGATGCCATCCGCACGACAGCGCGCTGGTGGTCTGGCCTGAAGCGAACCTTGCAAGGTGCGCGTGAGGAACTGGAACGGGAAGTCGGTGCCGACGATATCCGCCGAGAACTGCACAATGAGCGCATCCTCAAGGAGATCGAAGAGAGTCGCCGGGAAATGGAGCGTACCTTCAGTGAGGCTAACCGCGAGGTGAATGAATCCCTGCAGCAGCAGGAGGAGCCCCAGCCCAGCGAGTCGGCCAAACCTAAGGAAAAAGCTCCAGCCAAAGTGCCCCAGGAGCCCGATCATCCGCGCGCGGAAAAAGAAGACTATTTACCGGAGCAGGATGAAACCGTTGAAGAGTTGCAGGACCCGGAATACCCAGAGCACTGGCACGATTTAGGTGATCCCGAACTGAATCCGGAGCACCCGGAAAATACGCCTAAAAACGTAGAAAAAGAGTCGCAACAGGAAAAAGACAAGCAACCATGAGCGATCAATCACAAGACAGCCATCAGCCCTTTATCGATCACCTGATCGAGCTGCGGGATCGGCTGCTGCGCACGTTACTGGTTGTAGTGGTTTTGTTCGCCTGCCTGGTACCCTTTGCCTCGGATATCTACAACTTTATTGCCAATCCGCTACAGGAGCGTTTGGTCGGCGATGCAGGCATGATTGCCACAGAGGTGACCTCCACCTTTCTTACGCCATTTAAGACCACCTTTATTGTATCGTTTTTCATCGCCATTCCCTTTGTGCTCTATCAGGCCTGGGCTTTTATAGCTCCCGGTCTTTATAAAAATGAAAAGCGTATTGCGATTCCAATCTTGGTCACCAGCGTATTTTTGTTTTACGCCGGTGTGGCCTTTGCCTATTTCGTAGTGTTTCCTATTTTATTTGATTTCTTTGTTGGCTCGGCCCACGCAGATATCAAAGTTATGCCGGATATGCGCAGCTATCTGGATTTAGTATTGAAGTTGTTTTTTGCCTTCGGCTTCGCTTTCGAGATACCCATCGCCACGGTGTTATTGATTTGGAGTGGCGCAGTGGATGCCAAAACCCTGGGGAGTAAACGTCCCTATGTGATTGTGGGCTGCTTCCTGATCGGTATGCTGCTCACCCCACCGGATGTTATCTCCCAGTCCCTACTGGCCGTACCCATGTGGTTGCTGTTTGAGGTGGGAATCTTGTTTGGTCGCTGGATTACATCGCGCCGGTCAAAAGAGCAAGCCGAGCAGTCTTGATTTGCGGATTTTTAAAAATTACATTTCCGCCATCAGTTAAACGGCTCGAAGTAGTTTTTCAAATCAACATTTTGCTTGCGCAATAAAATGCCCCGACTGCTTTCGCAGCCGGGGCAGTCGCCCTGTTGTTTTACCTGCCCTAACCAAAATCCAACGCCGTGCTCTCAAACAGAGCTGGTTGTGGGTAGACAGTCTGCGTTCCATGCAATAAAAAGCCGAACGATATTGGTTTTTGCGCCACTACTGGCAAGCCCCCATCGCAACAAAAACCAAACGGTCAGCTGAGGAAATTAGCGATTAAGATCCGAAACTCCTGTTTCTTAAAATAACCGCCTGCGCCGCAAAAAACTTGCGGCAATGGTACTACCCTGAGACCCCAGGTATTAGCGAGATGCAGCCGCCGTTTTATTGACACGTGTGGCTGCAGCGCGCTCTTTCTTTTCCTGCTCCGCTACTGCTTTTTCCACATTGTTGCTAACCAGTCGATAAAAATAGAATGCCATCAGGAATATAAACCCGATTACGGCCAGACTGAGCAAGCCGGAAAAGCTGGTAAATAGATCAATTAAGGCATCCATCTTTCTCTCCAGTACGCCAATGCTTCAGTTATGCAGTGTATGGCGTTGTGCTACAAACCTCTTGACCTAAATCAACTGGGCTTGAGTTACTGGAGAAGAGGAGGTTCGGTGGTCTCTGGCTGGGCGTATATAAGCCGATACCAAGTGCTGGTGTTCTTAGGGGGCTACTTTTCCTAAAGGAAAAGGTACAGTACTGCGACTGACCGGTATTTTGCTTGGTAGAGTTAGCTAGGTTCATATATGCGCTTTAGAGCATAGGGAATTTTTTCATCAGTGCAGCACAAAACTTAATAGCAGGCAGGCAAGTGCTGCGCCCCATAGTAGATATAACTCCTGCTCCTGGCGCCAGCGAGGGAGAAGCAGCATGAGTGCCAAGGGAGGTATAAAAAGAGCGAGGAATCCAGCTATAGTGCTGTCGTCAAAGCACACTTTCACTAATCGCAGCCATGCAATGGCGGCAAAAGCCAGGGCAAATACTGTCAGAACCGCGCTAACTGGCATCATGCTATAACCCTTAGAGGCTATTGAAGGGGAAGAAAAGGCCCTGGCCAGATCACATTAAAATGACAATAGGAAAGGAAGTGTATAGCAGATTGCTTGTCACGGGCCTGCCAAAAAAATGGCTTAATTTGCGCTTATGGCTGCTTATCATCCCACTGTATTTGGCGGGGTGTGAAACCGTCGGGTATTACGCCCAAGCAGCTTCCGGCCAGTGGCGTATTTTGTCTGGGCGTCAGCCGATAGAAAAAGTCATTAATGAACCGGGTACCAGTGAGCAATTACAACAGCAGCTACAACTGGTATTGCAGATTCGTGCCTATGCAGCTGAAGTTTTGCAACTGCCGGTAGGTGATGCCTATAACGCTTATGTACAGTTAGATGACACCTACCCGATTTGGAATGTCCTGGCAGCGCCGGAGTTTTCCCTTGAGCCTAAGCGCTGGTGTTACCCTATCGCTGGCTGCGCCAGCTACCGAGGTTATTTTCGCAAGTCTGCGGCAGAGGCAAAAGCGAATCAACTGCGTGGACAGGGCTATGATGTATATCTGGGCGCGGTGCCCGCTTACAGCACCCTCGGTTGGTTTAACGACCCAATATTATCCAGTTTTGTTAATTGGTCTCAGGAACGCCTAGCCGGTCTTTTATTTCATGAGCTGGCCCATAGAAGGGTTTATATCTCCGGTGATACCCAGTTCAACGAGAGCTTTGCCACCGCCGTCTCAGAAATTGCCCTACCCGGCTGGCTCAGTAGTCAGGGCCTGGTCAGCTCCGCAGCTCAGGCCCGCGCAGAAACCTTGTCTGTGCGTCAATTGATGGCAGCCGCACGCAGCCAATTACAAACAGTCTATCAATCTTCACAGCCAGATGATTTAAAGCACGAACAAAAAGCCCGAGTTTTATCCCGATTACGTCAATGCTATAGAAATCTATCTGCAAACTGGCCCAATCCTGCCCGCTATCAAAACTATATAGAAAAAACCAACAATGCCACCCTGGCTCTAGCCGCCGAATATGAATCCCAAGTGCCGGCCTTTAAGCAGCTTTATTTGGATAGTGGTAGTTGGGAGGCTTTTTATGATGCGGCTGAGAGATTAGGTGAGCTCGACAAGGAGGGAAGAGAGGAAAGTTTGTTGAGGCTGGCTACTGATTACAGACGGAAAAATAATGTATCGAAACTGATAGTTGATATTGATATGAAAGCTTGTATTCATAACGATCCTTAAATAGGCTTTAAGGATCTTGGTTTCGGATAATAAGTGCAGTTGGCAAGGGAAGGCCGCTAGTAATATCGGGTCTCACCTGACTAAAAAATTCAATGGCGAGCTACTATCAACATAACTAGAAGGATCGATACAGATTTATAGTCTGAGAAAACTGGGTACTCTCAGAGAGCAATTATAGAACTGTTGGAGAAATATCTCTCGACGATCAGTTGCGCAACAGCTTTGTGAGGCTATTGTCTATGGTGAGTGAACCTCAAGTGTCAGCAAGAATATAAGGAATAAAAGGTGGCTGATTACGTGTGGCAATAAATGTGAACTCTAACCCCGGAAGAGTTACATCCTCAGTAAATAGTTAGTCCTTTAAAAGACATACTGGTTATTGTTATATCACGAGAAAATCTACCGGATTTTTTTAATTTCGATTAAAAAATCGTGGATACTTATATAAATATCTTAAGGTTGTATCAAAGGCCTATTGCAGGCGTTATGGTAAGTGTAGTCGATGCGGAAAGATCAAAATAGAGTAACTATATAGATAAGCGGTCAGTTATTGTTGACTGAAAAAGTCGGATAGTTGACTAAGAAGATGATGTTGTTATAGGTAAGGGGTATGGTTGAATACTTCTGATTATGATCAAATGCAAGAGTTACTTATTGTTAGATTAATAGGTAAACGATCAGCTTTATTGGTGGTTGAAGTAGTGATTACAATGGACTTAGAAATCGATATTTATTTTGTTCGCTCATATTATCTCTGAGAGACGGTACTAATAATACGAGTTGTAGATTCAATTGATCAGTGCAACACCTCTGTAGGAATATGGCCTATCGGGGGATCATTGAATGAAGCGCATATTTACAGCAGAAGAAAAAGTGGATTTTCGACGCTTGGAAAAAGGGCATTGGTTTTAGTGAAATTGCCATTGCCATAGATTCTAAGCCAGGAACCATTTTTACTGTTTTGAGAGATACTGGCGGAATTAAACCAATACCCAGAAAGCCATCTCCTCAACACCTCACATTAGCCGAACGCGAGGAAATACGTGCAGGTCTTTCTGCAAAACAAAGTATTCGAGCAATCGCTCGCTCCTTGAATCGGAATCCATCCGCAATCTCGTGTGAGATTCAGAGAAATCGGGAGCGACGATACTCAAACAACCGTGCAAAACGGATGGCAAGGCGTCCTAAGCCGTATTTGCTGGAGCAAAACCCGAGGCTAAAGAAGCTTGTTTTGGAAAAATTAGAGTTAAACTGGTCACCAGAGCAGATATCGGGTTGGTTACGGAAGACATATCAGGCTGATGAATCAAGGAAGATATCAGCAGAGGCTATCTATAAAACACTGTACTTCCGTGTGCGTTCAGCACTTCATCATAAGCTAGTAAAGCATTTGCGTCGGTCTCACAGTCTTCGTCACAGCAAACAACATTCACGTAAAGGCGAGCGCGGTACTATCAACATCGTCAACGGTACATCGATAAGGGAGCGTCCTCAGGAGATACAAGAACGATGTGTTTTAGGTCATTGGGAGGGTGACTTAGTGTCAGGTTCAAATAACACTCATATTGCCACGCTTGTTGATCGAAAATCGCGGTATACGATCATTCTTAAGTTGAAAGGGAAAGATGCGAATTTTGTGAACCAGACGCTTGTTGCTAAGTTTAAAAAACTGCCAAAAGAGCTTTGCCAATCACTGACGTGGGACCGAGGAATGGAGCTGGCGAAGCACGCTGAATTTACGGAAAAGACGGGTGTTCCTGTCTTCTTCTGCGATCCTCAGAGCCCCTGGCAAAGGGGAACGAATGAGAATACCAACAACTTAATCCGTCAGTACTTTCCAAAAAAGACATGCTTGGCGCAGCATACTCAGAGGAAACTCAATCAAGTTGCTAACGAGCTTAATAGCAGGCCAAGAAAAACACTGAGCTTTGCGACACCAAAGCAGGTTATTAAACAGGGTGTTGCCTTGACAGGTTGAACCTACAGTGGCCTATTTCGGCAGTATTTCTTAAAGGATGTCAACATCCAATAATGTAATAGACGAGAAGCTTCAATTTGTAATGTATCGCCTAGAAGTAGGCCAAGGCTGAGCTAGGAGGAAAGTCACCGAGTGAGTTGTTCATGGGGCTGTAAGATGATGATTGTATTATTAGGGAGTTTAAATTGCTCCTTGAAACCAAGCTTGATTGAGATGATCCAAGAGGTTGTTTTAAGTTTCAATTATAGATTTTTAAATAAAATGTAATAGTTTCAGTTTGGCTGCATATATGCCATCGACAGTTTCTCTCTTTATTGGTCTAAGCTGCAAAGTGGGAGATTTGTAATGCACCTATTTAGAGTGAATAGGTGCATATTTTTTGTTGGAGAAGTTATTTAGATACTGTCAGTGCTTGTGAGGTTTCGTAATCATAAACTCTAACTTCTCCAAGAAAGGTTGAAATATAGGTTAACCCTGTATTGGGATCTACAATAGCCTTATTTTTTGTGCTGGCATTATTTGAGTACCTATATTCACGATTTCCTGTTTCAATATCTACATAAATCATCGGTTGATCACCAGAAACTTTAGAGCTATTAACAATTAATTTGTTTCTAGTGGAATCAAGTCGCATATTAAATGGCCCGGCTAAAGATGGCCCTTCGCCAACATCGTCACTCGAAATTATTTCTCTATATCCTGTTGTAAGATTAACGAGGAAAATTGAATTTCTAAAACGGTCAGCAACATAAGCAAAGTTCTTATTTGAGCTCAGTACCATGCCACTTGGGTCTGACCAATCGGGGCCTTTATAATCATGACCATAACCCTCAAAAACCCGGCTGATTACAGTTCGGTTTCCGTTTGAAATATCGACACTAAACAAACCCCTATCACTTCGACTGAGAACGTATAGTATCCCTTTTTCTTCATCTATTTCGATATCTGAAATTGGTCCAAATGGAAATCCAGTTCCAGTCCCAAGTCCAGAAATTATAGCTCTGTCGCCTGTAGCCCTATCTACTTCTACAACATAACCATACGACTCAGGCTCTTCAGGATCGTACCAGGAATGGGTGATAAAAATACGTCCATTTTTTGCATCCAGGGCAAAATCGTAATAGCTTTCTGGTGAGATTCCAGATCCTATAATATCACTAACAATTATTTTTCTATCACCACTTACAGGATCAATTTCCATTATCTCAGGCATATAAATTGGGGCGGTTTCGTTAATGATTAGTATTTTATTGTTAATGCTATCAAATCGTACAGATGAGGCATCCCCTATGGGAGGTCCATCACCTCTTTTAGATTGTGTTATTTGTTTGCGAACACCCGATTCAATATCAATAGATATTAATTGATTTGATGAACAACTTAGATAGACTGATTCGTTAGCGCTATCAACAGTTAAGTGGATATTTCTCCCGAAAACCAAGTTGTCTTTAAGGTAAGTTTTTTTTTCTGATACTAGTCTTCTTTCGCCTGTAGAAATATTGACTTCTATTAACTCATCGGATGAATCACCAATATATGCGAATTCTGCGGTGTCATCGACGGTAAAGCTTATACTCCGATTTAGAGGATAACCAGTCCCATAAATACCACCGCTGATTATGGATCGCTCACCGGTATTTAGGTCAACTTCTATTAAATAACCAACCTCCGGATAAGGATATGTTTTTCTGGTAATGGCAAAAAGTCTCCCGTTCCTGGCTTCTATTCCTGATATGTGATGAAAGTCGTCTTCGCTACCTGTCGATTTATCAGCAATGATTTTTCTAGCTCCACTACTTAAGTCTACGCTAGCAATATACCAATTATAAGGGTCATCTGTATCAGATATGTAGAGCATATTATTGCTGCTATCTATCGTAATTTCTCCAGGTGTTAGGCTAACTCCATTTGTCTCTTGTTCAGAAATAGTAATTGGTACAAGGTTAGAATAGTCGAATAGTACTATGTTTCCGTCATAGTCCATTCCGTATAGGTGTTTTGTCAGGGTGTTGTAAGTGGGCCTCCAAATATCAAAATCAAATGGAGTGTGTGTTTGATTCCCTGTGTTTAAGTCAGTTTCTACGATATCCGGATAGCTGCCTATCACTCTGTGATTTTCCGGATCATAAGATATTTTTCCGCAAGCATTATAATTATTAGGTATATTGGCGTTGACTATTCTAGTTGCCGCAGCTTGTGAAATGTTCCCATTTACATCTTCTACTTTTACAGTCAGTGTATTTTTCCCAAAACTCTCTAGAGGTACTTCCGCTTGCCAGCTGCTAAAATTAACGTTGGAAGTTGAATCTGCCATAACTCCATTTACTGATACACTTTTTACAGCCTCATTATCACTTGCGGAGCCTCTTATTATAATATTTCCTTGCCTTGTAACTAACCCATCTATATGTGGGAAATCAATTGTTGCAGTTGGATAGGTACTATCGTTCGAGCCTCCGGTATTGTTGTTACTTGCATTGCTGCCATTAGAGCTACCGTCTCCTCCTTCGCAACCGCAAAGAATTATTATTATAAAAAGGTAGCTTGACAACTTTTTTAAATCTGAGAGGGTAAACAAAACAAATCCTTGTGTGTTTTTTATGAGGTTAAATGATTTGACACATAATCAAAAATATGATTATAAATCAATACTTGATTATGTATATGAGATGAAAAAACGTTATTAGGGGAAGGCGTCCTAACTATTCATGTTGTATCAGTAATTTGCAGCCGAGTGAGGCATAGATAATCTTTAGGTTATTTTTGCTAAATCCAACATCCGATTAGCAAACCCCCACTCATTATCAAACCAAATCAATATCTTTACTAATTTTCCGCCGGCAACCCGTGTCTGACTGGCATCAATAATTCCCGAGCGCGGGTCGTGATTAAAGTCGCAGGAGGCGAGGGGTTCTTCGGTGAAGCCGAGTACGCCTTTAAACTCGGTCGCAGCTGCGGATTTTAGTAAAGCGTTGATCTCACTTTGACTTACGTCTTTTTGTAATTGAACCGATAGATCAATAGCGGAGACATTGACAGTGGGTACGCGCATAGCCTGGGCTTCGAACTTTCCAAATAAGTGCGGCAATATGCGCTCGATGCCGCGGGCGAGTGCGGTGTCGACGGGAATAATTGAGGTAACGGCGGAGCGTGTTTTTCTTAAATCGGTGTGGTGATAGGCATCGCTTACCGGCTGATCGTTCATGGCGGAGTGGATGGTGGTCAGCACGCCCGCTTCTATACCAAACGCCTTGTCGAGCGCTGCGATTACCGGCACGCTGCAATTGGTGGTGCAGGAGGCGGCAGAAATAATAGTTTCATTGCCGTTCAGGGTGTGATCGTTAACCCCATAAACAATGGTGGCATCCACATCGCGGCTGGCGGGCTGGGAGAATAAAACTTTTTTTGCCCCTGCGGCCAGGTGCAGTTCGGCACAGCGCCGCTCTTTAAAACTACCGGTGCATTCCAGCACAATATCGACATTTTCTTCGCGCCAATTCAGGTCTTCCAAACGCTCGAAATGCGTAACTGCGATGGAATCGCCATTAACTGTTAGTGTGTCATATTTCACTGAGACATCACCGGCGAAGCGACCGTGTACCGAATCGTACTTGGTAAGGTGGCCGATGGTAGCGCAGTCTGCCAGCTCGTTGATGGCGACAATCTGTAGGGTATCGCGGGCGCCGGATTCGTACAGAGCGCGCAGAACGGAGCGGCCGATACGGCCATAGCCATTAATGGCGAGTCGGGTGGTCATAGCGGTACATGCCGGATAGGAATTGAAGGCGTAGCCGAGACGTCCCTCGCGATATTGTGTGCAAGGGGCGCCCGGCTAGAGTGCTGAAATTAGTTCAGCACTTTCTCGACGGTTTCCACCACATTTTCCACGGTGAAACCGAAGTGACGCATCAGCTCGCCGCCGGGGGCGGACTCACCGAAGCTGCTCATGCCGATAATAGCGCCGTCAAAGCCTACGAACTTATACCAGTAATCCTGGTGGCTGGCCTCTACCGCCACGCGTGCGCGCACGGCGGAGGGCAGTACCGATTCGCGGTAGGACTCGTCCTGCTCCATAAAGGCTTCGGCGCAGGGCATGGAAACCACACGCACCTTCTTGCCCCCGAGCTTCTCTTGGGCGGCCATGGCCAGTTCCACCTCAGAGCCGGTGGCGATAATGATCGCTTCCGGGGTGCCGTCGCAGTCGGACAGTACATAGCCGCCCTTCTCTACCTGGGCCAGCTGTGCGGCGTTGCGCGGTTGCGGCGCCAGGCCCTGACGGCTGAATACCAGGGTGCTGGGGCCATTTTTACGGGCGATAGCCATTTTCCAGCTCACTGCGGATTCGGTGGCATCGCAGGGGCGCCAGGTGTGCAGATTGGGGGTAGAGCGCAAAGCACTTAGCTGCTCAACCGGCTGGTGAGTGGGTCCATCTTCACCAAGGCCGATGGAGTCGTGGGTGTAGACAAAGATCACGCGCTGCTTCATCAGTGCGGCCATGCGCACGGCGTTGCGGGCGTATTCCATAAACATCAGGAAAGTGGCGCCATAGGGGATGAAACCGCCGTGCAGGGCGATGCCGTTCATCATGGCGCTCATGCCGAACTCACGCACGCCGTAGTAGACGTAGTTGCCGGAGGCATCTTCTGCGCTGACGCCCTTGGAGCCGGACCAGATGGTGAGGTTGGAGCCGGCCAGGTCGGCGGAACCACCGAGGAATTCAGGCAGCAGCGGACCGTAGGCGTTCAGTGCATTCTGGCTCGCCTTGCGCGAGGCGATTTTCTGCGCATCGTCCTGGCACTGCTGAATATAGTCATCGGCCTTTGCAAAAAAGTCTGCGGGCAGTTCGCCGCGCATACGGCGCTCGAATTCGGCAGCCAGCTCGGGGAACTCTTCGCGGTAGTCGGCGAAAATGTCTTTCCACTCGTCTTCCTGGGCTTCACCTTTGGGTTTGGCGTCCCAGTCGGCATAGATCTCCGCGGGGATTTCGAAGGGGGCGTGGGCCCAGCCGAGGGTTTCGCGTACAAGGGAGATTTCATCGTCACCCAGAGGTGCGCCATGGCATTCCTCGCGGCCCTGCTTGTTGGGGGAGCCGAAGCCGATCACGGTTTTACAACAAATAATGGTTGGCTTATCGCTGTTCGCGCGGGCCTCTTCGATGGCGGCTTTAATGGCGGTGGCGTCGTGGCCATCCACATTGGGGATTACGTGCCAGCCATAGGATTCAAAGCGCTTGGGCGTGTCGTCGGTAAACCAGCCTTCTACTTCTCCGTCGATGGAAATGCCGTTGTCGTCATAGAAGGCGATCAGTTTGCCCAGGCCCAGGGTGCCGGCCAGGGAGCAGGCTTCGTGGGAAACACCTTCCATCAAACAGCCGTCACCCATAAATACATAGGTGTGGTGGTCGACCAGCTCGTAACCCGGGCGGTTGAACTGTGCCGCCAATACTTTTTCTGCCAATGCCATACCAACGGCATTGGTAATACCCTGGCCGAGAGGGCCGGTAGTGGTTTCTACGCCCGGCGCATAACCGTACTCCGGGTGGCCCGGGGTTTTGGAATGCATCTGGCGGAAATTTTTCAGCTCGTCGATCGGCAGGTCGTAACCGGACAGGTGCAGCAGCGAGTACAGCAGCATGGAGCCGTGGCCGTTGGAGAGCACAAAGCGGTCGCGGTCGGCCCACTCGGGGTTGGCTGGATTGTGCTTCAGGTAGTCATTCCACAGCACTTCGGCGATATCCGCCATACCCATAGGCGCACCTGGGTGGCCGCTGTTGGCTTTCTGGACGGCGTCCATAGACAGGGCACGGATAGCGTTGGCCTTGTCTGTGCGAGAGGGAGTAGAAGACATAGGAAGAACTCTCTGATTTTCGAATGGCTACGGGGTGCTCTACAGGCTTTTCCCATAGCGACAAAATGGGGGCGTATTTTCCCGTAAAGGTGTGTCTCACGCAAAGGCTTGCGGAGGGAAATTGCTATTAAGTGAAGCAACAATTGCCTGGGTCTATGTGCAGATGGTGGCCACAAGCACCTACATCAAAATAATTTTATGAAGCTATATCAAAGTTCTTTGATATAGTGCGATGTGCCTGATAGACTCATCCGCATGCCTGAAATCCAGCCCATTACTCAATCCGGCACCGGCGCGGAAATCCCCCAACTGGCGGCGACCCTAAAAGCTGCGGGGGATCCCCTGCGTCTGGAGATATTGCGTCTGCTCAGCCAGGACTCCTACAGTGTGCTGGAACTCTGCCGAATATTTGATCTGCGCCAGCCGGCCCTGAGTCACCACTTAAAGGTACTCGCCCAAGCGGGGTTGGTGAGCAAACGCCGCGAGGGCAACAACCTCTTTTACCGGCGCACAGGCAGCACACCGCTGCTCGCACAGCTGTTCGCGAACCTGGACCAGTTGTCGTTATCAGACGCGCGGGCTCAATCGGTGGCGCGTATCTCGGAGGAGCGCGCCGAAGCCTCGCGTCGCTTCTTTGCGGACTACGGCAATCGCTTTCGCGAGCAGCAGGAGTTGATCGCCAGTTACAGCGTGTATGGCCCGCAGGTGGCACAGCTGCTCAACTCTGGCCGCCATGCCCTTGAAGTGGGGCCCGGCGAGGGGGAGTTCCTACAGGAGTTATCCCTGCGTTTTGCCACTGTCACTGCGCTGGATCTGTCCTCGGCTATGTTGGAGCGCGCGCAGGCATTCGCCGATGAGCAGGGCCTGGCCAATATCGAATTTGTCTGTGGTGACACCCGTGCTACATCGGCACGCCCAGCCAGTGCGGACAGCATTGTGGTGAATATGGTATTGCACCACACCCCCGACCCCGCACAGATTTTCCAGGACTTACAAGGCGCACTGAAAAGTGGTGGCCAGTTACTGGTGGCAGAGCTACAGGAGCACGGTCAGGACTGGGCGCGGGAAGCCTGCGGTGATCTATGGCTGGGATTTGCCCCCGAACAGCTGAGCCAGTGGGCACAAACTGCCGGTTTAAGGGACGGCCGCAGTGTCTACAGTGCGCTGCGCAATGGCTTTCAGATTCAGATCAGAGAATTTGTAAAACCCTGACAACTGCAGTCGATTGTCAGGCCCAGAATTTTGCTAACCGCCCGCGGCGGAACACATGGAGACTCTCACATGAGTGAATACAAACTGTTTACCTCGGAATCCGTGTCTGAAGGGCACCCGGATAAAATCGCCGACCAGATTTCCGACGCGGTATTGGATGCTCTGTTGGCTCGTGACAAGCAGGCGCGCGTTGCCTGTGAAACTCTGGTAAAGACCGGTATCGCGGTTATTGCCGGGGAAATCTCCACCTCCGCCTGGGTTGACCTGGAGGAATTGGTGCGCAAGGTGATTACCGATATTGGCTACACCTCCTCCGACGTGGGTTACGATGGGGAAACCTGTGGTGTGATCAACGTTATCGGCAAGCAATCCCTGGATATTGCCCAGGGTGTCGACCGCGCCAAGCCAGAAGATCAGGGTGCTGGCGACCAGGGCCTGATGTTTGGCTACGCCACCAATGAAACACCGACTTTTATGCCGGCGCCTATCTATTATTCCCACCGCTTGGTGGAGCGTCAGGCTGAGGCACGTAAGTCCGGTCTGCTGCCCTGGTTGCGCCCGGATGCCAAGAGCCAGCTTACTTTCCGCTACGACGACCAGGGCCGTCCCTGCGCTATCGATGCGGTGGTGCTTTCCACTCAGCACAATCCCGATGTAAGCCAAGCCGACTTGCGCGATGCGGTGATGGAGTTGATCGTACACCACACCCTGCCGACAGAGTGGCTACACAAGGACACCAAATTCCATATTAACCCCACCGGTAATTTTGTGATTGGCGGCCCCGTCGGTGACTGTGGTCTGACCGGGCGCAAAATTATCGTGGATACCTACGGCGGTTCCGCGCGCCATGGCGGCGGTGCCTTCTCCGGTAAGGACCCGTCCAAAGTGGACCGCTCTGCGGCCTATGCCGGTCGCTATGTGGCCAAGAATATTGTCGCCGCAGGCCTGGCCAAGCGCTGTGAAATTCAGGTGTCCTATGCCATCGGCGTTGCCGAGCCTACCTCGGTTGCCATCAATACCTTTGGCACAGGCGTGGTTCCCGAAGAGAAACTGGTGGAGCTGGTGCGCGAGAATTTCGATCTGCGCCCCTATGCCATTTCCAAGTCCCTCGATCTGCTGCACCCCATGTATCAGCTGACTGCAGCCTACGGCCACTTTGGTCGCGATCCCTTTACCCACACCTATAACTGGGTGGATGGCAACGGCCAAGCGCGCAGTGAAACTTTCACCGCCTTCCCTTGGGAGAAGACTGACAAAGTCGATGCGCTGCGTGCGCAGGCGGGTCTGTAATCTACTGGATAAACGCGGCTCTATATCGTGAGTTGCTATCAGGAGGCGCTGCGGCGCCTCAGTGAGTGAAAAGAACATTACTGGAACTCAAAAGAATGAATCAAATGAGCACTGAATTTAAAGATTTTAAGATCGCGGATATTTCACTGGCCGAGTGGGGCCGCCGTGAAATCGAAATTGCCGAAGGTGAAATGCCGGCGCTGATGACCCTGCGGGAGAAATACCGCGCGGAACAGCCTCTCGCCGGTGCGCGTATTATGGGCTGTATCCATATGACCATTCAGACCGCGGTACTGATTGAAACTCTGGTTGCCTTGGGTGCTGAAGTGCGTTGGTCTTCCTGTAATATTTTCTCCACTCAGGACCACGCTGCTGCCGCGATCGCCGCACGCGGAATTCCTGTGTTTGCCTGGAAGGGTGAAACGGAAGAAGAGTACGAGTGGTGTTTAGAGCGTACCGTGGGTGCCGATGTTGCCGGCTGGCAGCCGAATATGATTCTCGATGACGGTGGTGACCTCACCGAACTGCTGCACCGTAAGTACCCCGCCGTCCTGAACAATTGCCACGGTATCAGTGAAGAAACCACCACCGGCGTACATCGTCTGCAGGACATGTTGCGTGAAGGCACCCTTAGAGTTCCGGCGATCAACGTCAACGACGCCGTAACCAAGAGCAAGAATGACAACAAATACGGTTGTCGTCACAGCCTGAACGATGCAATCAAGCGCGCCACAGATCACCTGCTGGCGGGTAAGAAAGCGCTGGTTATCGGTTACGGTGATGTTGGTAAAGGCTCCGCCGCTTCGCTGCGCCAGGAAGGTATGATCGTCAAGGTTTCTGAAGTGGATCCCATCTGTGCCATGCAGGCCTGTATGGATGGTTTCGAGCTGGTTTCTCCCTACATTAACGGTATTAACACCGGCACCGCCGAATGCATTAATAAAGAGCTGCTGGCCAATACCGACCTGATTGTCACCACTACCGGCAATGCCAATGTCTGCGATAAGCATATGCTGGCGGCACTGAAGAGCGGCGCTGTAGTTTCCAATATCGGTCACTTTGATAATGAAATTGATACCGCCTTTATGCGCGAGAACTGGGAGTGGCAAGAAGTGAAGCCCCAGGTGCATAAAATAGTGCGCAATAGTGAAACCAATGACCACCTGCTGTTGTTGTCCGAAGGCCGTTTGGTAAACCTGGGCAACGCCACTGGTCACCCCAGCCGTATTATGGACGGGTCATTTGCCAACCAGGTTCTCGCGCAAATTCACCTGTTTGAAGAGAAGTTTGCCGACCTGGCCTCTGATCAAAAAGTGTCTGCACTCTACGTCAAGGTACTGCCCAAGCACCTCGACGAGGAAGTCGCACGTTATATGGTGGAAGGTTTTGATGGGGTAATTACCCGTATGACCGAGGAGCAGGCCAAATACATAGGTGTTTCTGTCGACGGTCCATTCAAGCCCGAAAGCTATAAATATTAATCCCTCATAAAAGATGCCGGCCGTGCCGGCATCTGAATTTCGGAGGGCCTGGAAAATATAATGAAAAATCCCATTCGCATCAGTTTCGAATTTTTCCCACCCAAAACCCCCGAAGGCCGCGTCAAGCTGTATAAAACCCGCGAGGCTTTACAGGCGTTTAATCCAGAATTCTTTTCAGTCACCTATGGTGCCGGTGGTACCACGCGTGAAACTACCGCTAATATTGTTACCAATATGCGCAAAGATGGTATTTCCATCGCGCCGCACCTGTCATTTGGTGGAGACAATGAAGAGATCATTCTCGGATTATTAGATATATATAAAGAGGCCGGTGTAAATCGTATTGTGGCCCTGCGTGGGGATATGCCCTCTGGAATGGGTGCGGTGGCGCAACTGGTCTACGCGAATGAGTTGGTGGCTTTTATTCGCCGCCATACTGACGATCACTTCCACCTGGAAGTTGCCGCCTATCCGGAAATTCATCCGGAGTCCAACAGTTATGATGATGATATACGCTATTTAAAAGGAAAGTTTGAGGCGGGAGCGAATAGCGCCCTGACTCAATACTTCTATAACCCGGATTCATATTTTTATTTCATAGATCAGTGTGAGAAAGCCGGTATCGATGCACCGATCTATCCGGGAATTATGCCAATTATTAACTTCGATAATTTAGTGCGTTTTTCGCGTAACTGCGGCGCAGAGATTCCGCGCTGGCTGAAAAAACGTATGGAAAGTTATCGCGACCCGGAAGATATCCGTAAGCTGGGTCTCGAAGTAGTTACCGACCTGTGTGAAACTTTATTGGAGGGGGGCGCACCGGGATTGCATTTTTATACGATGAATCAGATTGGTGCCTCAGAGAGTATTTTAAAGGACTTGGGCCTTGAGGCTCGCTAGTCCTCCTTGATATTTTATAGTGCCACGGGGTGTGGGCATTAGCATTTAACAGGTTGTAAGAGTTAAATAATGCGTAAATATTGCCCACCAACCGAGCCTTTTTTATCGGTCATTTATCAGGATTCCTCCCTTCTTATTTTAAATAAACCCAGCGGTCTCCTCAGTGTGCCAGGTAGAGATCCGGCCCATAAAGATAGTCTGGCAAGCAGGGTACAAAAAAACTACCCGGAAGCACTGATAGTACACCGCTTGGATATGGATACTTCGGGCCTATTGGTAATGGCGCGGAGTCCTGAAGTTCACCGCAAACTCAGCACACTCTTTCAAAATCGCAAGGTCGATAAAACCTATCTTGCTAGAGTGTGGGGGGGACACACTGCGGACTCAGGTGAGGTGAATCTGCCTCTAATTTGTGACTGGCCAAACAGGCCAAAACAAAAAGTAGATCATGAGGTGGGTAAGCCATCTCTCACGCGTTGGGAAAAAATATCTAGTACAGCAGACAGCAGCTTACTGCGCCTCTTGCCGGTTACAGGCCGTTCTCATCAGCTGCGGGTGCATATGCAGGCGATGGGGCACCCGATATTGGGTGATCCATTCTATGCACACTCAGAAGCCTTAGCTGCGGCCCCGAGATTATTATTGCATGCGAGTGCTCTGGAATTTTTGCATCCAGAGACCCAAGAGCGCCTGAGTATTACCAGTGAATTACCAGAGGTATTCTCAGCTGAATAATCGTTAATGCTAGTTTTACAACCGGCTTTGATTTTTCATTAAATAAAAAAGGGCGATCTGGTGATCGCCCTTTTTTGTTGGTCCGCAGTATTATTTTTTATTCTTCATTGCCGCCATTAACAGATCGCCCATGCTGCCACGGCTATCCCCTTGGCCGCCCTTCTGTTGCCGATTGCCTTGTTGCTTGTTATAGCGCTGGGCCTGGCGGTTTTCACGCTGGTCGCCTTTGTTGATACTGCCGCTGCCCTGCTCGCCGGGCTCGTCGGAGAGGCGCATGGAAAGACCGATGCGCTTGCGCGCGACATCCACTTCCATCACTTTTACTTTGACGATATCGCCGGCTTTAACCACCTCGTGGGGATCTTTCACGAACTTTTCTGAAAGCGCGGAGATATGGACCAGTCCGTCCTGGTGCACGCCGATATCCACAAACGCACCGAAGTTGGTGACGTTGGTAACCGTGCCTTCCAACACCATGGCCGGGCGCAGGTCTTTGATTTCCTCAACGCCCTCTTCGAAGCGCGCAGTACGGAATTCCGGGCGTGGGTCGCGGCCGGGTTTTTCCAGCTCGGCGATGATATCGGTAACGGTGGGCACACCGAATTTTTCATCGGTGTAATCCGCCGGGTTGAGGCGGCGCAGGAAGGCGGAGTCGCCGATCAGGCTGTTGATCTCGCGGCCGTTTTTCTCGGCGATGCGTTTCACCACGATATAGGATTCGGGGTGTACGCCGGATTTATCCAGCGGGTTTTCACCGTTATTAATTCGCAGGAAGCCGGCGGCCTGCTCAAAGGCTTTGGGCCCCAGGCGCGGTACTTCCATCAGCTGTTTGCGGTTTTTAAAGGCGCCGTGTTGATCGCGGTAGCTGACGATATTGCTGGCGATGGAGGCAGTCAGGCCGGAAACCTTGGCCAACAACGGCGCTGAGGCAGAGTTCAATTCGGCACCGACACCGTTTACACAGTCCTCTACTACAGCGTCGAGGGAACGCGCCAGCTGAGTCTGTGAAACGTCATGCTGATACTGGCCGACACCAATGGATTTAGGCTCGATTTTTACCAGCTCAGCCAGCGGGTCTTGCAGGCGACGGGCAATAGAGATGGCGCCACGGATGGTGACATCCAGATCGGGAAATTCCCGCGCGGCGAATTCGGAAGCGGAGTACACGGAGGCGCCTGCCTCGTTTACCACCACCTTTTGCGCATTTAATTTGTATTGCTTAATGGTCTCGCCGACAAATTTATCGGTCTCGCGACTGGCTGTGCCGTTGCCGATGGCGATCAAGCCTACATTGTATTTATTGCATAGGGCGGCAATAACCGCGGCGGATTCCTGATGACGGTTTTGCGGCGGATTGGGGAAGATGGCGGTGTGGTCCAGTATCTTGCCGGTGGCATCCACCACTGCAACTTTCACACCGGTACGCAGCCCCGGGTCCAGGCCGATAGTGGCCTTGTGTCCGGCAGGTGCGGCTAACAGCAGATCTTTGAGATTGCGGGAGAAGACCTTGATGGCTTCCTCTTCCGCTTTCTCGCGCAGCTCACCCAACAGGTCAGTTTCCAACGCGGTAAGCAGCTTGATGCGCCAGGTCCAGCGCACCACTTCGCCGAGCCATTTGTCCGCCGGGCGGCCTTCGTCGCTGATATCGAAATGCCGAGCGATCATAGATTCACAGGGATGGCTGGCGGTGGCTGGAGTACCTTCCTCTTCTGGTAATCCAACACTGATGGCGAGGATGCCCTCGTTGCGGCCGCGGAAAATCGCCAGGGCGCGGTGGGATGGCACCTTGGACCAGTCCTCGGCGTATTCGAAATAGTCGCGGAATTTGGCTCCCTCTTCCTCTTTGCCGTCGAGCAGCTTGGATTTAACCTGGCCATCGCGCTTGAGGAAGTCCCGCAGTTTACCCAGCAGTTCGGCATCTTCGGCAAAGCGTTCCATCAGGATAAATTTGGCCCCGTCGAGGGCGGCCTTGATGTCTTTTACCTGTAAGGAGGCGTCTTCGTGATCGGTGTTGAGGTATTGCTGTGCTTCTGCGGTGGGATCGAGGGATGGATCGTTAATCAGGGCGTCGGCGAGAGGTTCGAGGCCCGCTTCGATGGCGATCTGCCCTTTGGTACGACGTTTGGGTTTGTAGGGCAGGTAGAGATCTTCGAGGCGGTTCTTGGTGTCGGCACCGTTGATTTGCTGCGCTAATTCTGCGGTGAGTTTGCCCTGTTCATCAATACTCCTGAGGATGGCTGCGCGGCGCTCTTTCAGTTCGCGCAGGTAGCGCAGGCGCTCTTCCAGTGTGCGCAGTTGGGTGTCGTCTAAAGCTCCCGTTACTTCTTTCCGGTAGCGGGCAATAAAGGGCACCGTGGCGCCTTCGTCCAGCAGGGATACTGCGGCAGTTACCTGTTGGGAGCGTACGTTGAGTTCTTCTGCGATGCGAGCGTTGATATCCAGCATTTGATGTCTATATCCGTTTTCCGGGGGTTCGTACCTTAAGGAGCGGCGTTTGACCGGGAAATAGCCTATCGGTTTCCTTGGCTTTGCGCGGCCCGTTGTCTCTCCTGCAACGGTAAATTGGGGCGGGCATTATGCGTTACCAGGGGCCAGCGAGGAAGGTTTGCGATAAAGCACAAACTCCTGCGGCGACCTGCATCCGAATCGACTCTTATCGGCGTCGAACTCCAGTAGAATGCGCGCTAATTAAAATTTGACCAGTATCGGTCACAGAATGGGGTAGAGGGTGCCTGTGAAAGTGTCGAGCAAGAACAAGCTTTTATTTACCGTTTTGGCTATCGGGGCGGCCGCCATTACTGCGGTGGTGCTATTGAAGCCGAAGCCGGAAGAAAAACCACCGGAGGCGGTGGTACCGCCGGTGGCGGATGTCCTGTATGCGGAGCCGGGGCGCCAGACTTTGTTGGTACCGAGCCAGGGCACCGTGCATGCTCGCCATGAAATTGAGGTGGTGGCCCGTGTCGGCGGTGTGATTGAAGGTGTGGGCGAGGCCTTTGTGCCCGGCGGCTTCTTTGCCGAGGGGGAATCATTGCTGCAGCTCGAGCAAGCCGACTACATCCATAAAGTGACACGTGCCGAATCACAGCTGGCCGATGCCAAGTCCGCCCTGGCTCAAGAGCAGGGTCGCGCCAAGCAGGCCAAGCGCGAGTGGCGCAATCTGGGCAGCGAAGCTGCCAACGCCCTGTTTCTGCGCAAGCCACACCTTGAAGCCGCCGAGGCCGCAGTGGCCGCAGCGCGAGCGGATCGCGACCAAGCCAAACTCGATCTGGCGCGCACCGCAGTGAAAACGCCGTTTGCCGGGCGCGTAGTGGAGACTTATGTCGATCTGGGCCAGTACATCACCCCCGGCACGCCTCTGGCAAAAATCCACAGCACTGGCATCGCCGAAGTGCGCCTGCCTCTGACCGATCAACAGCTGGCACTGCTCGATCTGCCTCTGGGTAAATCCTTCGAACATGGCCCCGAAGTACGCCTGCGGGCGATGGTAGCTGGGCTTGAGCGTGAGTGGCGTGCCCAGCTGGTGCGCACCGAGGCCAGCATCGATACCAATAGCCGCTTTATTTATGCTGTGGCTCAGGTACAGAACCCTTATGAGGGCGCTGTTCCCCTGATGAATGGCCTGTTTGTGGAGGCCGATATTGCCGGTCGCACATTGGACGGCATAGTGGTTTTGCCGCGCCAGGCTCTGCACGAGGGCGACCACCTGCTGGTGTTGGATGAAGAGAGCAAGCTGGTGTTCAAAACTGTGGAGCTGTTGCAGAGCATTGGCGACGAGGTGTGGTTGCGCGGTGATATCGCCGTTGGTGATCGCGTCGTGGTGTCCAGCCTGGGCTACTCCCGCGAGGGCATGGCACTTACCGCTAATCCTCTCAACGAGAAGCCTGCCGGTCTGATCGATAGCGTTAAGAGCGATGCCGAAGCCGATTCCAGTACCTCCGGTGAGACCGCAGCCACGAATAGCGCTGCCCACGGAGGCCACTGATGAACGGCATTATTTCCTGGTTTGCGCGGAACAGTAAGGCCGCCAACCTGTTGATGATTATGATCATCATCGGCGGCTTCTTCGGAATCAGTGGGATTGATCGCGAGGTCTTTCCAGCGATTCAGCCCGGTATTGTCGAGGTGGAAATCTCCTACCCCGGTGCCGGCCCGGCGGAGGTCGAGCAGCAGGTAACCGTGCGTGTGGAAGAGGCTATCTCTGAGGTGAAGGGCATCAAGGAGGTGAACTCCGCCTCTCGCCGCAGCCACGCCTCTATCGAAGTTCAAGCAGTGGATGGCTACGATGAGCTGCGTCTGCTCAACGATATCAAGGTGCAGGTGGATAGTATTAACACCTTCCCCGAGGGTATCGAGCGCCCGGTGATTCGCCTGCAGGAGTGGGATACCCAGCTGATGATGATCGCCATTGGCGGTCCGGTTTCCGAGCGTCAGCTTAAGGAGACCGCGCTGGACCTGCGCGACAAACTCACTCTGATTCCCGGTGTGCGCCGTGTGGATATCTGGGGCGAACGCCCGGATGAGCTGTCCATCGAGGTTTCCGAGCTGGACCTGCGCCGCTATAACCTGAGCTTCAATGACGTAGCCAATGCGGTGCGCCGCTCCTCCCTCGATCTGCCCGCGGGTATGGTGCGTTCGGATCGCGGTGATATCCAGGTGCAGACCCGTGGTCAGGCCTATACCGCCGAGGACTTCGAGCGTATTCCGGTAGTCAGCCGTGCCGACGGCTCTGTGCTGCTGCTGCGCGATGTGGCCACCGTGCGCGATGGCTTCGAGGAGTACAACAACGTCATTCTCTTTAACGGCAATCCGGCTATGAACCTGCGTGTGGTTCAGGGGGAGCCGCTGGATGTGGTGGCTACCGCCGAGCGTATCAAGGCGTTTATGGCGGAGGCGCGCACCCAGTTGCCGCCGGGTATGGAGTTCGACGTCTGGTTCGACTTCTCCAAGGCTTTTGAAGGCCGCATGAACCTGTTGACCACCAACGCCTTAAGCGGCTTCGCCATGGTCTTTATCATGTTGATGCTGTTCCTGCGCCCGGCGCTGGCGATGTGGGTAACGGTGGGCATTATTGTGGCCTTCCTCGGTGCTTTCTGGTTGCTGCCGATTACCGGGGTCAGCCTGAATATGCTGTCGCTGTTCGCCTTCCTGCTGATTCTCGGGATTGTGGTGGACGATGCGATTATTGTGGGGGAAGCGGTGCATGCGGCCCACGATCGCGGTGTTACCGGTCTGGCCGCCGCGGAAGAGGGTGTGAAGCAGGTCTCCGCGCCAGTGATCTTCGCCGTGACCTCCACCATGGTGTTCTTTATCCCCATGCTGTTCCTGCCCGGTTATACCGCGCAGATGATGTTGGCACTGCCGGTGGTGGTGCTCTTGTGTCTGGTGTTCTCCCTGGTGGAGTCTCTGCTGATTCTGCCGGCGCACCTGGTGGGTATGAAGCCGGAGCAACCCGCCAAATCCGCCCTGGGTATCAAGTTGCAGAAGCTGCGTGGCCGCTTCGCCGGAGCCATGAAGACCGCCGGTGACAAGTACTATTTGCCGCTGCTCAAGAAGTCCCTTGGCAACAGCCGCACCACGGTAATGGTCTTTTTCATGGCGCTGGTACTTTCCATCAGTGTCTTTACCAGTGGTTATGTGGGTTCTTCCTTCTCGCCACAGGTACCGTCGGATCTGTTGGAATTGCGTGCCAGCATGGCCGATGGCGAGCCTTTCCATGAGGCCGAGCGCGTGATGAATCAGGTGCTGGAGGCCGCAGATAAGCTCGCTACCGATGAGGAGATGCTGAAGCTCAACGACGGCGAACCCTTCGTAATGAACTCCATGGTGTTCAACTGGCGCGGCAACATCTTTGTGATCTTGCAGCTCACCGACGGAGAGATGCGTGATGTGACTTCCAAAACCCTGTCGTTGCGCTGGCGCGAGCTGATCGGTGAAATGCCAGCCAGTGTTGAAGACCTCAATATTGATGCCACCATCAACGATGGCGGCAACGGTATGAGCTTGAACCTGAGCACCGCTTCGGGGGATATGGACGAATTGCGCGCTGCCGCCGATGCGGTGAAGAAGAAGATGAACAGCTATGCCGGTGTTTACGATGTGCGTGACAATCTCACCAGTGCGCGTCGCGATATCGAAATTCAGCTGAAGCCCCACGCCACCACCATGGGTATCAACTTGGCGGATGTGGCCAGGCAGGTGCGCCAGGGTTTCTATGGTGAAGAGGTACAGCGTATTCCCCGCGGTCGCGAGGACGTTAGGGTGATGGTGCGCTACCCGCAGGAAGAGCGCGCCAGCGAAGAGCAGATGGACCGCGTGCGTATTCGTACGGCGGAGGGAGAAGTGCCCTTCTCTGCGGTGGCCGATGCGGTCTATGTGCCCGGTTACACCACCATCCGCCGCAACAACCGCGAGCGCACCGTGCGCGTGTTTGCCGAGCTGACGCCGAATACCTCCACTGCGCAGGAAATTCTCAAGGATATGCGCGAGACCCTGGTGCCTGAGCTGGAGCGCCAGTTCCCCGGTTTCTCCCTGAGAACCGCCGGTGAAATGCAGGAGGAGGAGGAGTTCAACGGTGCGATCCTGGCGTTCTTCGTGCTGTCTCTGTTCGCCATTTACGCCCTGCTGGCCATCGCTTTCCGCTCTTACTCGCAGCCGCTGTTGATCCTCACCGCAGTACCGTTCGGCTTCTTCGGTGCGGTAGTAGGCCACCTGTTGATGGGCCACGATATCAGCATCATGTCCATGCTCGGCTTCCTCGCCGCAGCGGGGGTTGTGGTGAACGATAACCTGGTATTGATGGATCGCATCAACCAACTGCGCGCCCAGGGTTGGGCGGTGATGGATGCGGTGGTACAGGCGGGTCGCGATCGTTTCCGCCCGATTATCCTCACCTCTATCACTACCTTCATCGGGTTGGTGCCGATCATGTTCGAGCGCTCTATTCAGGCGCAGTTCCTGATCCCGATGGTGATCAGCCTCGCCTTTGGCGTCCTGTTTGCCACCGCGGTAACCCTGGTACTGGTGCCGAACCTGTACAAGGTGATCGAAGTGCTGCGTCCGAAAGGCAAGCGCCAGGAGCAAACTGACACTCCGGTGTCTCTGGAAACTGCCTGATCGCGATTTTCACGCCGGGCAATGGTGGGGGTTTTCCGCCATTGCCTGGTCTGTGCATTAGTGCCTAAACTACCCGCCTGCAAAATGCCGACATCTCTGTCGGCTTTTTTATAGTGCTTTACAGGATCTTTACCCATGCGCATTCCGCGTATCTTCTCCCAGCAGGCCCTGGCCGGTGTTTCGCAAATCGAGTTGGATGAGGGCGCTTCCCGGCACCTGGTAAAAGTCCTGCGCCTCGGCGCCGGCCACCCGATGACTCTTTTCGACGGTTTGGGCGGCGAGTACAGCGCGGAATTGCTGGCAACGGGTAAGCGTGCACAAGTGGGTGTTGGTGCATTTCGCGAAGACAATCGCCAGTCGCCTCTGGCGTTAACCCTGGCAATTGGCATCTCCCGCGGTGACCGATTCGACTGGGTGATACAGAAGGCTACCGAGCTGGGGGTGGCGGCTATCCAACCGCTGTTCAGCGAGCGCTGCGAGGTCAAACTATCCGGCGAGCGCCTGCAAAAAAAACTTGCTCACTGGCGCAAGATTGCCATCAGCGCCTGTGAGCAGTGTGAGCGCAATCTGTTGCCGGAAATTGCCGAACCGGTAAAACTACAGCACTATCTGCAGACCTCAGCACAACAGGGTGCACCGCAAACCAAGCTGGTATTACACCACCGCACCGAGCTGGATCTGCGCCGCTGGGAAGCGGACAATGGCAAGCCGGATTCGGCCCTGTTGATGGTGGGGCCAGAAGGTGGATTGTCCCAGGCGGAGATTGATTTGGCCTTGGGCCACGGCTTTATGCCACTGCGCCTGGGACCGAGGGTTATGCGCACCGAAACCGCGCCTATCGCTGCACTGTCAGTATTACAGTTCCAATGGGGTGACCTATAGGAGCCGGCGCAAGCCAAAATTGGATAGGATGAAAACCAGGAAGGGAAACTATGATTCGAGTGATTGTAGGGTTATTGGGTATCGCGATTGTCTTGTTATCACTGGCGGTTATTGCCAAACCCAAGTTGGCGCAAACCATCAGTGAGCGATTAAGCGAAACGGGCTATTTCTTTTCCGCCTGGCTGCGCATCTTTATCGGTCTCTTCCTGTTGTTAATCGCCGACACGCGTCACTGGTATATCCTCTTCAACGCCCTGGGCGTATTGGTGCTGCTGAGTGGCGCCTATATGCTGCAAATGGGTTTTGAGCGTGGCAAGGCGCTGGCCATCAAGATCTCCCAGGGCAATGAAAACTTCCTGCGTATCAGCGGCATACTTGGTGTGGTCATCGGTATTATGCTGCTTTCCGCGCGCTGATTTTACGGGGTCCCATGTCTTCCATAGATTTGATCATTTTTGATTGCGACGGTGTGTTGGTGGATAGCGAGAGTATCGTCTGCCGCATCCTGGCTGAAGAAATGAATAAGTTGGGTATGGCCACCACTGCGGAGGAGCTGGATGAGCAATTCAGCGGCCGGCCCGCCAGGGACTGCCTACTGGAAATCGAGAAGCGTTTCGGCGGCCCCCTGCCAGACAATTATTTTGGCAATACCGAGCGCCGTATTCGCGAAGCATTCCACGCTGAGTTGGAACCCGTAGTCGGTATTGAGGGCTTGCTCGATCACTTACAGCAGATCGGCATGCGCAGTTGCGTGGCCTCATCGGGCTCTCACCAGAAAATGCATCTCACCCTAAATAAAACCGGTCTCTACGACTACTTCGACGGCAGGATCTACAGTGCTGAGGATGTTTCCCGCGGTAAACCTTGGCCGGAGTTGTTCCTGCATGCGGCCACCAGTATGGGGGTGAAGCCGGAGCGCTGTCTGGTCGTGGAGGACTCCAACGCCGGTGTGGAAGCCGCGGTAGCCGCCGGCATGCGCGTGGTCGGCTACAGCACCCATAGTCAGAGAGCGCCACAGCTGGAGCAGCGCGGTGCCCGGGTAGTTAGCGATATGATGTCGGTGTTGAATTTCCTCTAACGGCTAGATATCTCCTGCCGCCGGCAGCTTGTTCTACACTGAATTTGACGTCTGCAAACCGGAAGTTTTGTCTATGGCGGGCAAGCCTTTATTCGTCTGCTATCTCGCCCTGCTGGTGCTATTACTTGCCGGCTGTCCCACCCCCGATCCCAATAGAAAATATGCCCTTGAGCCTCAGTCTGCGGTGCAGTCCGGAGACAGTGAGAAAGAGGCGCGGCAGGCGGCTCCCTTTGCCGATGATTTAGTGCGCTTTTTACGCGGAAATTCCCGTAAAGATGGGGATACTTTTAGATTGCGCCTGGAGTTTGACCCCGGTGGCTTTGCCCCGCGTATGGATAGCATCGCCGATCTGGAGGCGCTATTGGTGATCATGCGCGATTTCCCCGAGATGCGTATTACGATTGAGGGGCACACGGATAATGACGGTGACCCAAAGAAAAACCTGCACCTCTCTCAGTGGCGCGCAGATTGGGTACGCAATTTTTTGATAGAGCGCGGTATTGATGGCGACCGCATGCGTGCACAGGGCTATGGCGATACAGATCCTATCGCTGATAATGAGAGCAAGGCAGGGCAAAGGGAAAATCGACGCCTGGTTATCCGCGTCTTGAACTTCGACCGAATGCCGAGCAGATTGCCGCGATTAAATACATCTCCGAGCCCATAAATTAAATAAAAACCCGGCATTGATTGCCGGGTTTTTATTATCGCAGTTGCCGAATAAGCGTTATTACCGACAAATCAGGTGGATGCTTTGCCTAGCGCCTCACCATTATTTGCCGGTGTTTGAAAAGGCTGCCCACTAATAACCTGGCGCATCAACTTCGCCCCCTGGCGCAAACCGAGAATACTTTGAGCGGTTAATACTCCCGAGATCATTGCCCCGGCGACACCGCAACTCATCACATCCTGGCCGGTGAGATAGAGTCCATTGAGTCGTGTCTTGGGTCTCAGCCAACGCTGTTCAAAACGTTTGGGATCGTGGTCTAGGCCATAAATTTCACCGCGTGGATAGAAGCAGAAATAATCTGTCGACAGCGGTGTGGATAACTCGTAGTAATCGATTTGCCCGCGCAGATGGGGGAAATGTTTGTAAAGGTGCTCCAATAAACGCTGGCTGAAGGCCTCTTTCAGGGCTTCATAGTCATCACCGCGCTTGCCCCAGGGTTTGTCATGCCACTGGGCGAACCAATCGTAATTGGCTGGTGCAACGATTTCGATAGTGGCGCGCCCAGGATAGCGCTGGGTAAAGGTGGGGTCCTTGGCCGAGGGGAAAGAGATATAGGCTAGCGGAATATCTTTGTCGCTATCCTGCAGGAAGGCCTGCATATCCTCCTCGTAGTTCTCACTGGTATAGAGCCAGTAATTGGTTTTCGGTAGCTGTAGTTCTTCGGCGGTCTTTTCCAGGCCGATATACAGGCACAGGTGAGACATAGATGGAGTGACGGTTTTTAGGTCGCGCAGGTAACCTAGGCGCTCACTGGCACTCTGGGGCAGTAATTTTTCGAAAGTATTGAATACTCCCGCTCCGGAAATCACCACGGGCGCCTCAATTTCGGTGCCATCGCTCATGCGCAGGCCGCGAACCTTATTGCCATCTAACAGAATGGTTTCCACCTTGGCATAGGTAAATACATCGCCGCCACTGGCCTGAATTTGCGGAATAATGGTCTCGGAAATCTTGCTGGCACCGCCCACGGGGTAGTAACCCCCATACAAATAATGTTTGGCAATCAGGGCGTGAATAATAAAACTGCTCTGTGCCGGCGCCATGCCGTTGTCGCCCCACTGGCCAGTGAGTACGGAGATCAGTTTCTCGTTGTTGGTGATTTCAGCCAGCACTTCGTGGGTGGTTTTGTTCAGCCAGGAGGGGTCGCGCAGTTTACGCCAAAGCCGCAGGAGAGGGCCGCACCAGCCGGGAAACAGCTTCTCCATCGCAATGCGTTGCATGGATTTGGCCACCTCGTTGAGGCGGCCCAGATAGCGCTCGATATTTTCCCGCTCGTCGGGAAAATGTTTAACCAGTTCATCGATAAACGTTTGGCGACCGGCGCGCAGATCAAACTGCTCTTCGCCGATACAAATGCGATCGTAGGTGTCGTCCATCGGCGCCCAATGCAACTTACCCCCGCTGATAAAGTCGAAAATCCGGCCTGTCATGGTCGGGTGCTCGCCCACATCGCCAATGTAGTGCACGCCGACATCCCACTCGTAGCCATTGCGGTCGTAGGCATGGGTATAGCCGCCGGCGGTGTAGTGCTGTTCCAGGACCAGTACCTTCTTACCGGTGGCACTCAGCATAGCCGCAGTAGTCAGGCCGCCGATTCCAGAGCCGATTACCAGGGCATCGTAGGGGCCGTTCAAGCGACTGGCACGGTAACGCTGGCCAATACGCAGGCGGCTGGGCTTGGGGGCACTGCGTTTCTTCTCGGTGGTTTCGGACATGGTGGCCTCATCACTATTGTTTTTATCTCTCAACCATATCGTTCAAATATTGACTATGCAACAAGTTGCATATTTTTGATCTTGCTGGTCGGCTTGTACTTCTAATGAAAAGAAATATACACTTTGTATATGAATAATATATGCGGTGTATAAAATGGGTATCGTTAAGATCTCGGATGAATTACATGATGAAATCCGTAAAGCGAGTACAACATTGGCGCGTTCTATTAACGCCCAGGCCGAGTATTGGATAAAGATCGGCATGTTGGCCGAGCTGAATCCAGAGCTCAGTTACAGCCAGTTGTGCAAGAAACTACTGCGCACCGAATCATTTACTCTGGAAGAGCTCACTCGTGAATAACATAAAAATAAAGACCGCCAGGGAACAGGCGTTGATGCGTAACTCCGGTGAATTATTGAGCCGGGTGTTCGTCATGCTCGATGGTATTGTGAAGCCGGGTATTACTACCATGGAAATTAACGACCGGGTGGAAACGTTTATTACCTGGGAGTTGCAGGCGCGCCCGGCCAGCAAAGGGCAATACGACTATCCCTACTCTCTCAATACTTCGATTAATGAGGTAGTTTGCCACGGCATGCCTCGGGAGGGACAGGCGTTGCGCGATGGCGATATCGTCAACGTGGATATAACCCTGGAAAAGTCCGGTTATATCGCCGATTCCAGCAAGATGTATATGATCGGTAATGTGACTCCCATTGCCAAAAAACTGGTGCAGTGTTGCTACGATGCCATGTGGGCCGGTATTCACACCGTAAAGCCCGGCGCGACTTTTGGTGATGTGGGCCATACGATTCAACAGTATGTTGAAAAGCGCGGGTTCAGTGTGGTGCGTGAATACTGTGGCCATGGTATTGGCCGTGAAATGCATGAAGAACCTCAGGTAATGCACTTTGGCCGAGCGGGCAGCGGAGCTGTTTTACGCGAGGGAATGACATTTACGATTGAGCCCATGATTAATCAGGGTAATCGCAAAACCAAACTCAAAAAAGACGGTTGGACCGTGGTGACCAAAGATGGCAGGCTCTCCGCGCAGTGGGAACACACAGTACTGGTTACGGCGGATGGATATGAAGTGCTGACTTTGCGGGAAGAGGAAAGATAAAATCGATAAATAATATATATCTATTTTGCAAGAAAAACATTATCAGCCAACTTAAATATTGGCTGATAATATTGTTAAATCTTATTGCAATTTAATTACGGAACAGCTTGATGGCTTTACCTATACGCTCATATTCCTTTCTGAGATCTAGTAAATCTTCCGTTCCTCTATAAACATGTCCACCTTGCTCAAAAGAAGCCCACATGAAAGGATAAATCGCGATTATTTTTTCATTTTGGGTGGCAAAGTCATAGGCTTGTCTGGCACGATTGATTAGTTGTTCCTCGGTCATGCTAGTATAGTGAGTTTTAGATTCAAAGGCTTTTGGGATAATATAATAGTCTGCTAAGTGATTTCGTGTGATATGCATAAGATCATTAACAACATCCTCCTGGAAGTCGATATGTTCGTAATAGTCTGCTCCGAATAAGTTATAACTATCTGGTATATATCCTTTACAAATCCCTCTAAATGTACATTCACGTGGATCATACGGGTAGTCTTTGCCGCTTTTTTTAAATTTACCTACAGATTGTTTGTTTAGAGTTATTGCCCTTTTGGCATTTGGAAAGTCTGATTCCAATAAGTAGCCAATATCATTTAGGTAGTCCGCTATTTCATAGTCAGACATATCTGCCCAAAGAAACGGTTCATCAATAGGGTCTAGTGCATAAATAATATCTTCATAAGGCTTCATCTGTGCTTTGACCACTTGCCACCGCTCATAAAAATCAGCTCTTTTCTTTTTGTCTCCATTGAAGAAAATAGGACCTAACTCAACCCAAACTTTAACACCATTATTCTTTGCGATTCTTAACTGCTCAGTAATATTCCCATTAAAAATTACAGTAGTAAAAGTAGAAAATTTTGCTACTTCAGGAATATTATCTTTATTCCAGCCCGAATGATAAAAGCCAAACTCTTTAATATGATTGGGCACTACATTTCCGGGTGGAACTATCAAGGGAGTGTTAACCTCGCCATGTAGTATCACCATCAATGGGTCTTTAAGATCGGCTGCCTTTGTTGCAGGAATTTCCTGAGCAAAAAGACCGCTAGAGCTCATTAAGGTCAAAATTGAAAAAAAACAAGTGCTTTTAATTTTATCAAACATAAAAATCCCTCTTTGTTAATGCTTGTGAGTATTATTATTTTCGTAGGTCAATGGAGGCTGCAGATAGGCAATCATTGATATCCGTATAACTATAGATGTTCACTTTTTTCTCAGAAACTAGAGCAGTGGTTGCTAAAGTAAATGATCTCTGAAAGGTACCCTCTGTTCCTGACTGATTGAGTTGAACCTTGACCTTTCCATTGCAGTGATCATTTGATCCACCTGTATACCAAATCCAAAAAGCATCCTGTTTATTTGAGGTAGAACTTACTTTGACGACTTGGGCATTTTCAACAATAAAGCCACCTGCAGCGAAAGAATTAAATGAAGCACTTAAGCAGAGAAATGAAAGCGCGGCGGTAATGATCTTTTTCATAAAATAGCTCTTACTGATTTTCTTCCCTATGAATTCTCTCAAGAGTATTATCTACAGTCAACGTGTTAATTTTTCTAAATTAATTATTTAGTTGGCTCCTTTTGAGAATGCCGAAGCTGCATAAAAAATATATCCATTAAAAGCGGAAGGCTTGCAATAGATGGGACCTTCGTACTATAAATATTATGTTTAATTCTAGCTGTAAGCGTTGATTTCTAGCATCAATTAAGCAAAGATAAAATCTTTTGAATAATAGTGGCAGGAGTGAGCGGTAGTGGAGCTATTAATTGTATTTGTGAAACTTTAATGGTCTTATAAGTTACTCTTCTCTCATCAAATATAAGCCTTGATTTCAAGTAATAACCGTAATTCCTTATGCTACGCAGATCATCTTGCAACCCATTAAATAACTCGCTCGGTGACCTGCCGCCCCAGCTCGTTCTGGGTCTACTATTCAGGCAATCCTTTACAAATTGAACCTGCTCGACTGTTACTTTATTAAAGTCGGTATCCTTTTCATTTTATCAACAACCGCTGGCCGATTATCTATGCTCTCTCTGTTTCTGATCCTTCCGCGCCGAACATACTTACCGCAGCGTTTGCGATAGGGTTTTGATGCAATCCTAAGATGCTTGTATAGGTCTTCAACATTAATCTGATCTAAAGGAATCATCTGGTAGATCGTCTCGTGATGTAACGATACGCTCGTATGTCTCTTTAAATAGCCGGCTGTCTGCTGAGGACTTAACTCTTTCCGAATTAGCCGCAGGCCATCAGCCACTCTCTGTACCTTATACGCATGGCAGCGCCTTAGATCCGCATGCTTATTTGTATGCCTTGGGCGATATCCTTGCAAACCAATATTGCGTTGTAGCTCTCGATTGATCGTCCAGAGATGTCTCTCCAAGAATTTTGTGATTACTTTTTGAGAGTGTACGGATTTTCTCAGACTGTAAATCTGATATCGTTCCTTCTCACTCAGTTGGTAGTAGCTCATCAGTACCTTATCTCCCGGTTGGGTGAGATACCGACTATACTAGCTGAGCACTCCCTTCCCAATTGCACTTATTATCCGAAACCAAGCTTTATCTATTTTTCAATTATCAATTTTTATAGGGATATTCTAGCTTAGAATTGTGGTTTTTATAGCTAAGTAGAAAGAAGAAGCCGAAATAGCTATGGGGCCCAGATGGAAAGGATTTAGTGATTTAGGTTATGTATCAAAATCTTAGAAATAGAAAGCGACTTACACTCAATAAACTTTCCATCCGTTATCATTGCCCTCCAAGACTCAGATTTGAAGGTAATAGGGTTTTAGGATAAGTAGGCTGAATGATTTTATTGACTGTTAAAGACCTGTTGAACATAGAGAGAATTATAAATAAAATACAAAGGGTACACGGCAAGGATATTGTGAACGAAGCAGGATAAGATATGAAAAAATTTTCAAGAAAACATACCTTGAATATCGGAAAATCCATTTTGTTGGGGTTTTTTTTGCCTCAGGAAGCGTTTACTCCGCTAATCCAGATTGCACTGGTAAGGTAACCACAGTCGAGGTTGCAGCAAACGGAAGCATTTTCGCAAGTATAAAAGATAGTACTATAGGTACCAATTTCCACAGTGTCGGAATCTGCAGAATTACTGAAGATGTGAAAGATTTTAAGCAAGATTCTTGTAAAGCAGTATTCTCCCTCTTAACTACCGCACATGCAACTGGAAAAAGTGTGACACTTTGGTTCCATGAGGAGCAGTTCTCTTCCTGTACACAATCATGGGGAGAAATTTGGTCTAAAGGACTATATCATCTTCGTATGAAAGAAAGTTAGCGGAACCAGAAAGTTTCATTTTTAACACTTTGAAAGAAACTTGGTGTATTAAAGTGTGTTTTCATTACTTTGTTGGCCACTTTAGTACACAAGTATTCCCGATTTGATTAAAATATAGATCTCCTTAATTATATATATTTGAGCGTTGATTGTAGTATATTCGGTTTCGCATTGAAAAATATATTTAGAACTTACTAAGTACGACATTAATTTTTAAAAACAAATAATCTTTTTCCAAAGTAGAAATAAATTAAAAAATTCTGCTGAGAATTTTAAGGGCTGATTTAGCACTATATTTTTCGGATTAAAGCTCAATGAGTTTGTTTGATGCTCACTTGGTTACCTATAGTGACCTAAAAGCAAATTTATAACCTATGAATCCCTTGTCAGCCGAAATTAGGTTAGCTGACAAGGAAAACTTATTTGAAATTTATTTTATTCTCGGAACAACTTGATGGCTTTACCAATACGCTCATATTCCTTTCTTAGTGTTGGTAAATCCTCTGTGCCTACATAAGAATGCTTACTATCTTCAAAAGAAACCCAAACGAAGGGGTAGATGGCAACTATTCCTTCATTTTGGGTGGCAAAGTCATAGGCTTGTCTAGCCCGATTGACTAGTTGTTCCTCTGTCATATTGGTATAGTTAGTAGATTTAAAGGCCTTAGGGATAATATAATAATCGGCTAAGTGATTGCGTGTGATATACATAAGATCATTTACAACATCCTCCTGAAAGTCGACATGCGCATAATAATCCGCTCCGAATAAATTATAACTATCTGGTAAATATCCTTCACAGATTTTTCCCATTACTCCAGCGAAACGACATTTATTTGGATCATATGGGGCGTCTTTACCTGACTTCTTAAATTTGCCTACAGAGTCCTTGGTAAGAGTTATTGCTCTCTTAGCATTAGGAAAATCCGATTCGAGCAGATAGCCTATATCATTTAGATAATCTGCCATTTCATAGTCACTCATAGGAGTTTTGTGAAATGGCTCATCAAGAGGATCAAGCGCATAAATAATATCTTCATAAGGTTTTAGTTGTGCTTTGACTACTTGCCATCGCTCATAAAAATCATCTCTCTTTACTTTGCGGCTAAAAAAGGTTGGGAATAACTCAATCCAAACCTTGACCCCATTTTTTTTGGCGGCCTCTAAATTCTCGGTTAAATTTCTATCAATCACTAAGTTGACAAAAGTAGAAAATGGTGCGCTGTCAACAATTTTATCAGTTGAAAACCAGCCCGAATGATAAAAGCCAAATTCTTTAATATGATTAGGTACTACATTTCCGGGTGGAACCACCAAGGGAGTGTTAACCTCACCATGTAGTATCACCATCAATGGGTCTTTAAGATCGGCTGCCTTTGTTGCAGGAATTTCCTGAGCAAAAAGACCGTTAGAGCTCATTAATGTCAAAATTGAAAAAAAACAAGTACTTTTAAGTTTATCAAACATAAATATCCCTCTTTGTTAATGCTTGTGAGTATTATTATTTTCGTAGGTCAATGGAGGCTGCAGATAGGCAATCATTACTATCCGTATAACTATAAATGCTCACTTTTTTCTCAGAAACGAGAGCAGTGGTTGCTAAAGTAAATGATCTCTGGAAGGTACCCTCTGTTCCTGACTGATTGAGTTGAACCTTGACCTTTCCATTGCAGTGATCATTTGATCCACCGGTATACCAAATCAAAAAAGCATCCTGTTTATTTGAGGTAGAACTTACTTTGACGACTTGGGCATTTTCAACAATAAAACCACCTACAGCGAAAGCATTAAATGATGCGCTTAAGCAGAGAAATGAAAGTGCGGCGGTAATGATCTTTTTCATTAAATAGCTCTTAATGATTTTCTTTCCTATGAATTCTCTCAAGAGTATTATCTACAGTCAATGTGTTAATTTTTCTAAATTAATTATTTAATGGGCTCCTTTTGTGGATGCTGGAATTGCATGATAAATATATTCATTAAAGGTGGAAAGTTAGCTATAGGTGGGACCTTCGTGCTATAAATATTATGCTTAATTTTAGCTGTAAGCATTGATTTCTAACATTAATTAAGTGACTATAAAATATTTTGAATAATAGTGACAGGAGTGGGCATTTTTGAGGGCTGCACTTATTTGATGATTATCTTTTTTGTCAGCAGTTACGAATGCTGACAAGGTTTTCACTGGGAAAATTAAGTCACTGCATATGGGGCCTCAATACCAAGGCAGAGTATTTATAGAGATGATGGAGCTCCAACTAGGCAGGTTGCCAGTGATTATGATTCAAGTAATAGTTTTCACTACTCTTTTAGCTACCACTGAACAGGGACAAATATATTTAATTGCTGTCTTAGTTGCCTATACTGCACAGAAAGCTGTAGTGATAGAAAGTTATGATGCTTGTAATATTTATTCAGGAGATCCCAGATCTTAGAAATTTCATTTTAAATTGATTGTCTATTAATTGGATCAAAATTTTTCAGTAGAGCTATTAATTATATTTATGAAGCTTTAATGATTTTCATAAGTTGTATATTTTCATAAAATATAAGTCTTATAATATCGCCTTTAAAGGTGATTTATGAGTGCTTAGGCTCTGAATAGAAGTTATTTCATAATATTTTTAACATTCAATATACATGTAGTATAGGGAAAGTCTTTGTAAGAAGAGAAATAGTAACCCTAACCACCAGCTAAGCGATGGTAGCTTCCTCGCCATACGCCTCATATACCTTTTAAGCCTTCTGTCATCTTCTTTCGAGGGCTTTTTTCTGTACTACGGTGAGATCAAATCTGGTTAATTTTACGACGGACCAAGCTGTATTGAACGGGGCCGAATCTATAGACTTGTCGTATATAAGGCATCGAATTTTATTTTATACAGGTAATATCTAGTAGTGTGTGACATAGTCTTACTTCTGCAGATGATGCCGAATTTACGGTACCCCTAATGGAATGTTTTCGCCCTTGAGCATCACCACCCACTTAGTTTTTCTGACTTCAGCCTCCCTTTTCTTATTGAAGCAAAGCTGATATACAAAAAGAGTTCTTCTCAGTTAAGCTGAGATCTATGATTGAGCTATTATGAAAATTTTGCCAAGTCTATAACTAATCAGCCTTGATCTTTTCAAAACTGTAGCCTGCTCCTGCAAGTGCTCGTTTTGGGGTAAGATGAAGGGAAGTCCTTCCATCGTGCTTTAGTATGTAAAATCTAGAATATACCCTTGAAAACAAGCAAAATTATCAATGGATTTTGATTACCTTTTCCAGGTATGAGCTGGGGAAGACGAGGCTCAATCAATTTCCACTGTGAATCAGTTAATCCTGACTTAAATCTGCTCACACTTACTACTCTCATCATTCCATGAGACCGTAAGAATAACAGACTTCAAGTTATGAAACTTATTCAAGACTCCGTGTAATATTTACAACTTTAAATGTATAAATTGGCGAGAGAGATAGGAGTGCCAGGCATTTTCAATAGGAAATTAACACTAAAAATATACTAATTTATATTTTTATAAGTGAATTTTTAGTAGATCTGGAACTGTTGCCAGAAAAATAAATTCTTATTGCACGTAAAGAATAATTCCCTACGTGCCTATAGCCTGATCTAGCGTGTATTCAGGATACCTGTCCTGAAATCCCTTCACTGTCAGTGGAGGTTTCCTTTGCTACCCAATCGAGCAATTTTTTAGCGCGTGATCGAACCTTGTGATTGTGGGACCAGGCCAGAGTTCTCTCCAGAAATGGTTTTGCAAGCTTTGGCTTTTTAAGTTTTGCGAGGTGGAAGCCAATAGCGCTATTTATTTCAATACTATTTGGATTCTTCTGATAGGCCGCCATCATGGTTTTCAGTGCGGCCACACTTTCGCCTTTGTACTGCTGAGCCATCCATTTGTACTGGTAAGCCGATAGGGAAGCTGGATTTAGCGCTATAGCCACATCTGCATAATGCACCGTTTTGGTATAGCTCCCCTCATCCCATTGCCGCGATTCAAGCGTATCATGTAAGCTATATAAATGGTAAACAGATAGATTCGTTGCCGCTGTATGGTTCAAATCAGATATTTCTGATAATTCCTGAAGTAAAGCCTGTGCCGCAGCCTCCTGCTGATTGTGCATTAATAGATTCGCTTTCAGAGCGATAACTCCTGGTAACTTGGCAGCATCTTTTTTTACTTTATTCAGATAGCTTAACGCCTGATCATATCTTTCAAGGTCAACCGCTCGCTCCGCCAATAATAGGGATTTTTCATTATGGTTCAGTTTGCGCTTTTCGATTTTAAAGACGTTTTTGGTTAGATTAACCTTGTAGCCCGACAGACGCCGTTCTTTTAGGTAGCGAGTTAATGCGATATCTAAATCTTCCTCTCGGATATCATAATGTTGTGTAAAGAGATCTAGTGGATCTCCTCCATTATTGATATCCGCTAGGTAATTTTTGGTTTTTTCATGGTATGCATTTTCTCTGGCATCTTCGCTGAAAAATAAATAGTGTAATAATAACCATGCACTGGCGTAATACTGACTGCTATGTTTCCAACCCTTTCTACTGTAATCCGGCTGAAGAATTTCCCTGGCTTTCAAGGGACCCTCTTCCAAATCGTAAGCTCTCCACTCAGGGAAGTTGCCGATGGTGATGGAATCCTGATCAATAGTCGCTCTGGCTAGTAACTCTGCGAAGCCTTCTGAATACCACCTGGGGTAACGCATGGAACCGCGCTCACGCATAAGATGGTGAACATATTCATGAAACATGATTGCTTGGCCGTTCAATATGCCACGTTTGTTTTCCTGGGAAAAAATTAAGGGGCCATCGATGGTATTGATGTAGAAGCCTGCGATACTTCTTTTTCCGGAGAATTTTTCAAATTCTCTAGACTTATTAAAGTGATAGACCCTAAGCCTAGAGTTTTCAGGACGATCTTCCATGCCTGTTACCATAAGTGAGGCGCTGCGAAATTTTTCCAGCTCGCGCAATAAGGCCTCAGCTTTTTTCGGTGAAACATCGGAGTAGACGGTAAAGTTAGTGCTTTTATATTCCCGCCAATCTCTGGCGTAGGCTGATACCGTTAAGACGGATAGCAATAGAAAGGATATAAGGCAGTAAACTCTGCTTTTCATGGAATATCTCTAATAAAAGTGCGGAGAGGCTTGAGCCAATTAAAGGGGCGGGATTTTATAGAGGCATATACGTTTAGTACATGCCAAATCATATGGCCATTTGGTATAGGTGTTGTCCACCCTGCTTTCCTTGGCCTATGGCGACAATATGTTTCTCAGTTTGTGACGTTGGCTTTTATAGTGTCTTTATCTGAGATTAAATTGTTGACGAATATCATGAATCAGTATTTGCCTCGAACTCTTGTGCCGCTCATGGGGTGCGAAAAGGCTGCTGGCGCTCTCTAGCAGGTCAACAGCCCTCTGTAATTTTTGTAGGCCTATTCTGCTGAGATTGCCCTCTTTTGTTAACTCCTTGATCACTAGAGAGGCCAGCTCTTTACGTGCTATATCTTCGGGGAGTCCGCTTTTAGTACATAGCCCATAAGTACCATCAATAAAGTGTTTCCATTCGCTTTCAATATGTGTGGTAAGCCCCTTGTTCATTTTTATGTCAGAACAGCTATGGCCAATAGAGTTTAACTGATAGATTGTATCCGTGTATCTTGTTTTAAATAAATCAAAAATCTGTTTTGGATTATTTTGTAGCCGAAGGTCTTTTAACCAGGATACATAACCTTTGGCGTAGAACTCCTGGTTATGGGATTCATTATGGGTGCCGAAGAATGAATGGCATTGCAGGCCCAGTACCAGCGTGTAGGAAGCTTTAGGCATAACAAGGGCATTCTGGTAGTTTACAAATTCTTCCTGCCTTAAACCGCTTAGCGATAGCAGCTCCTCTTTACTATAAAAGTGACTCTGTAAATATTCTATTAATTCCATAAGTACACACCCGAATGTGCCGTTGCGATTGGATTGGCAGTGCAGCTTGACATAAACCTTACGGCAACACTTCGATGGAGGGCGTAGTATATAAGTCGGGCTATAGATTATATGCAGCGACTTTAGGGAAGCTCTAAGTAGCGATTTATTGTTATTTAAGTTCGAGACGCTTCCCTGCGACTGAATGCTTTATTAAGATTTTTTAAATAAAATTGTTAACCCTGTTAATCAATCCTGAAGAAATAATATATCTGTACGAATAATATATTTTATTCCACGAGTAATTGGCGTTGAGCTGTGGATCCTATGCAAGGGGTGCATACCATGGGGGAAACACAGTACGGATCCAGCGGGGGTTCTTACATCAATATCCATCATGGAGTCCCGGCTGGGCTGTTGGTAGGGGTTATCTGCATTGACACGAAAACGTGTGGCACCGCCGTCAAAATCTTCACTGAGTAAAACTAGAAAAGTCATTTCGCTAAAACGGTCTGGAAAACCATTAGCGACCAACTGGCCATCTATGATTCGGCTGCCCGGCCAGGCTCCATCGGTGTGAAATTGAAAGTAATCACCTTCGCCGTAACGATAAAAGCGAAAACGCTGATTGAGTCCCACTGGCTCCCGCCCTTCAAAGTAGCCATTGGGGTCCTGCATAAAAGCGCTGCACCGCTGCCAGATTAGCCGTTCGGTAGTTTCATCTACCACCCAGGTAAGGCTGTCGTTATGGCGTACCTCCCTAGGCAAAGAAACGGCGGCATCTGGCAGATAACCGATATTTTCAGTGATATCGATGAGACGCTGGCATTCCTCACTGGAAAATACATTGAGTAATTGAAAAGCACCGGGCACCTCAGCAATCTCTCTGCGCTGAACCAAAGACGGGGCGCTATCTTTGAGTGAGGCTGGGTTTTCCAGTCGTGCGGCCCAGGTGGGCAGAGCAGGATGCTCCGCACCGGGTTCCCTGGCGATAATAAATAAATCCTGCTCAAGGCTGCTGTTGGCCTCAGTTGATGGATTTATCGCAATGTCTGGAGAGCTTGGCATAATGATTTCGTCCAAAATATCTGCACTCGGATTTTTTAATTAATGATTAATAAGGGTGAGCTGGGCAAATTGTCGGTGTCCCTCAGCCCCGCCGTGGTAGCCAAAACCACTCTGTTTGGCACCTACCCATGGTGTCCCACCGGCACCCTGGTTAATACCAATCATGCCCGCCTGTAGTTGATTCGCGACTTCCTGAGCATCCGCTTTGCCAAATACCACGGCGCCCAAGCCGTATACAGAGTCGTTGGCTCTGTGAATCCCCTCTTCAATGGTGCTGAATCGGTCTATTGCGACTACCGGGCCAAAAGTTTCCTCGTCCTCAAGTTGCATACCCGGTTTGATACCACTGATGACCGTGGGAGGAATAAAAGGAAGCTCGGGGGATTTTTCTCCCAGCAAAAGCGTTGCGCCCTTCTCTATGGCGTCATGAATATGCTGAACCACTTTTTGATGCTGACGGGGATTGACCAATGGACCTATATCGACATCCCCTTCTGGCCAACCACCGGTGCGATAATTTTTTGCAATGGCAACTACTGCTCGCTCAAACTGGTCCGCGATACGCTCGTCTACATAAACACGTTCAGTTGAAGTGCACATTTGTCCGGCATTTTCAAAGCTGGAAGCCACGGCGAATTGTGCGGCGCGGTGAATATCGGCGCTGGCCAAAACCAGCATGGGATCATTGCCGCCCAACTCCATGATCAGGCGTTTTAATTTGGGAGCGGCATTGGCCATGATGGCCTGTCCGGTTGCACGGGAGCCGGTGAAAGCAACCATATTGATGTCCGCTTTGACCAGGGCTTCTCCGGTTTTTCCATCTCCATGGGCAATCTGTAATACTCCGCTGGGCAGCGACTGGTTCAGGGTTTTTACCAGGAGGTCTGCAACCAGAGGGGTTTCTTCGGAGGGTTTTAAAATCACGCTGTTGCCGGCAATCAGTGCCGGTACGATCAGGTTATTGGCCATCGCCAGAGGGTAATTCCAAGGGGAAATAACCGCGACCACGCCCAACGGACGATATTGAATTTCACTATTACCCTGGCGCTGGCTGCGCAGGGCCTCACCGGAATCTCCGGCCAACCAGGGGCCACTGTGAATGGCACCACCCGCCTCGTAGTTGGCCCGCCGCGCATCTTTGCCCATCTCACGGCTGATCAGTTTTGCCAATTTCGCCTGTATGGGTTCAAGCTGCTTATAGGCTTGTTGTACAAGCTGTACACGCTGCTGAATGGATTTTTTGCCCCACTCAACCTGTGCCTGCTTTGCCTGCTGCAGCAATCCTTTTAAATCGTCTTCATAACAAATAGCGACGCTGCCGATAACTTCGTTATTTAAAGGATCTATTGAGTTCAGGGTTTTATTCATGGGGTTTTGATCGATATTTCAATTTATTTAATGTTTAAACAACGCGATAGTGCGAATTTCCAGGCTGGTACGCCGGGGGGCATTTTCGCTTTCCGGTAAGTCGAAGGCGCTATGGGGGCTGCCGGTAATCACATCGCTGTGTTCGCTATCAAAAACCCGCAGTAGCAACCCTTCGCCGGGGCGCATATCACTAAACCAAATCCAGCGGTGTTGAGGGTTGGAGCTAATGACAGAAATCTGCCCTTCCCGCTCTGGGTAAATCAGGCGCATCTTGTGGAAATCCGCTGCTTCCACGCTGCGCAGATCCGCCATAGCCAGAGGGGACTCTTCAACCCGATGCAGCAGCGGCAACCACAAGTTCACAAACTTAAACCGGGGATAATCGCCCGGATTTAAGCCGTATTCCGGTAGTGTCTGCTTGAGCTGGCGTTGGGCAGACCAGGGCGTGTAATCGTTGTGCGCGATTTTTACCGGGGCGCGGCGACTGCGGCTCTGCTCAGCGATGGCGTCTGCTTTAGTCTGAGCGCGCAGTGTGTGATCGAAGGTCACAACCTGGTCCGCGCCCAAATAAGCAGCCAGCCATCGCTCAATCGCCGGATACCACTGAGCACGGATCAAGGTGTCTCGGGATTCTGGCGAAAGCACTGTGCTATTGGCTGAAGGCTTGTTGCTATCCAGCGCTTTTAAAGTGTCATCCAGCTGGTGCAGGTCGATATCGAGACTGGGCTCTACCAGCTCAAACCCCTGTTCGTCCAAATGGAAGGTCTCCCCCGCAGCCTGCAATTGCCTGCCGTCATGAACTGTCACTTGGTGAGGGATTACCTGATCGATCAGGCTAGCGGGGCCGGGGCCTGTATGGCGCTGGTCGTAGACCAGCTCCGCGCTGGGGTCCGCGTAGTTGATACTTGCCCGCATTAAGCCCAGTGTCGATGGTTGCAGAGTCGCGCCTGGCATAGTGGGTTCCTCACTCATGAAGGTCTATGTATCGGCAATGCTAGGCTGGAGCAGATACAATGAAAATCAAGTAACGATTGTGAGTGATACAGGTTTGGCTAGGGGCAACAGAGACGATCGCCTGGATCGGCTGGAACTAAAGCAACTGCGGTTGCTGCAGGCAATTCTGCGCGAATTAAATTTATCCCGGGTGGCCGACCAGCTCGGTGTGACTCAGCAGACCGTGAGTGAACAGCTCAAGCGACTGCGGGAAATCTTTGGCGACCGCTTATTTATTCGGACCAGCAACGGAGTGGTAGCCACTCCCCTGGCAGAACGGCTGGCACCGAGGATCGATAGCGTTTTAAACGAAATCGCCTCACTGTTGCGAGGGCACGAATTTCTGCCGGCCGAGTACACCGGTATTTTTACTATCAGCGCCACCGACTTTGAACAGCGAGTGGTATTGCCGGGTCTGCTGAAAAAACTGCGTGAACAGGCTCCGGGTCTCAAAGTGGTTGTGCTCAAGCTGGAAATCGACCGCATGGCGCAGCAGCTGCAAACCGGCGAGGTAGATTTGGTTTTTAGTACACCCGGTTTTGTGCCGGACAACTGCCCGACAATGCTGCTGTATCGAGAGCACTATGTTTGCGTGTGCTGCCGGCATGCAAAAATACCCGGCCAGTTAACAGGAGAGACTCTGGCATTGGCACAGTTGGCGGCGCTACCGCAATTGGTGGTGTCTCCCTCCCGCGGAGAACTGCGTGGCATGGCCGATACCTGGTTCGAAGAGTTTGGCCTGCAGCGCAATGTGGTGTTGTCGGTTCCCTCTTTCGCCGCTGCAGCCGAATGTATCGCCTCCACCAATACCGTGGCTTTTCTGCCGTCGCGCCTATTGCCCGATGAACGCCTGAGTACCCTGCCGATTGCCGACCAGCCCCCCGGTTTCGATGTGATCGCCGCCTGGCACAGTCGCAGCGGGCAGGACCCGCTGCATAAATGGATCAGGAAGTTATTGGCGCAGCAATTTGCTCCAGCCACGGATCATCAGTAAAAACGCGCAAGAGTATTCTTTAGCGGCCTCGCTATTAGATAAAGCATTGGTGTTGAATGTGGGTAAACAGGCCGTAGTATTTTTAGAGTGGTGAACGATCTATCCCTTGCCCTTTTCCACTAGGGATGCACGGTGTCATCTTTCTGCAACCGCTCTTAACAATCATTGCCTGGGATTGCGTGATCGCCCTCACTTGATCTGACTAAAGAGTTTTACTCTAGAGTTGCAGGATACTGGTGGCTTTCCTTTTGGGTGCCGAGTTAATGAATTTGAATCTGGTAATTCTCGTATGAATTATGGTTCCAATGTTTACCTGTTCAGGATGGTGGAATCCCTGGGCCTGTTGATGCGCACCCGTCTGTGGATGCAAATCCTGTTCGCTATGGTGCTGGGGCTCGGTATTGGCCTGCTGCTGTCGCCGGAAGGGGCTGGGCTGGTCGATGAGAATCTCAGCGTAATATTGGCCAGCTGGTTCAAGCTGCCCGGTGCCCTATTCCTGAATATGATCCAAATGGTGGTGATTCCACTGGTGGTCTCCTCCATTATCCTCGGGCTCTGTGGCAGTGGAAATGTATCCCAGCTCAAGCGGGTTGGCCTGCGTATAGCGCCCTATTTTATTGCCACCACCACAGTAGCGGTGATTATCGGCATAGTCCTGGCCCAATTTATTCAACCGGGTAACTATATCGATGAGGCTCTGCTCACCGCGGCTACTGAACTACCAAGTAGCGCACCGCCACAGATGCTGGAATCCAAGCCGCTACCGGAGCGCATCGCCGAACTGATACCGGCCAACCTGAATCAGAGCATCGCCATGCGCAATATGCTGCAGCTGGTGGTCTACGCGATTTTCACCGGAGTGGCAGTGATGTTACTGCCGCAAAAGCAGCGTGAAACTGCAGTCTATGCCTTCGGCATAGTGCAGGAAATCGCCCTGAAAATAGTCGGTTGGGCCATGCTGTTCGCGCCGCTGGCGGTATTCGGATTATTGGCGGATATTGCCATTCGCGTGGGCTTAACCGCAATCGTGGGGATGTCTGTCTATGTAGGCACGGTTATTCTGGGGCTACTGATTCTACTGCTGTTTTATCTGTTGATTGTCGCACTGGCCACGCCAATGCGGCCTCTGAGCTTCCTGCAGCGCATCAGCGGCGTACAGCTACTGGCCTTTTCCACTTCCAGCTCCGCGGCCGTAATGCCGCTTTCAATGCGCACTGCCGAGACTTCCCTGGGAGTGAAACCTTCTATAGCCAAATTTATTGTGCCTCTTGGCGCTACGGTGAATATGGACGGCACTGCCCTCTATCAGGTAATTGCGGCGATTTTTCTCACCCAGGTTTATGGCATTGACCTCAGCACGGCACAACTGGTGGGACTTACCGTAACTACTGTGGGCGCTTCAATCGGTTCCCCAAGTACACCGGGCGTGGGGATAGTGATTCTCGCCAGTATCCTGGCTGGGATAGGTGTCCCACCAGAGGGTATTGCACTGATTCTCGGTGTGGACCGCATACTCGATATGTGCAGGACCGCCGTAAACGTCACGGGCGATCTCACCGCCTGTCTGGTGATGGATAAACTACTGGGCAGCGACAGTCTGGAAGAACCTGAAACCCAAACTGCTTAAGTGTTTTTTCGGGAGGTTTGGGGCTAGAGGTTAATGGAAGCTTTGCAGGATCTCCAGGGTGCGGGGGTCCTGTTTGCCCTCATAATATTTCTCTAAAACCTGCATAAATAGATTATCAGCGCCACCCGCAGCAAGGGCGAACAGGGTCATACTGGATCTGACCTTGATCGCATCAAGACTACCGAATATTTCCAGGGCGCTGAGATCTTGCAGGTTTAATAACTTCTGACAACACTCCCGCAATCGTGGCCCAAGCTGTGGATGTTTCAGGTAAGCATGCGCCTCCTCCAGGCTTGTCACTCCATATCGTTGTGAAGTAGCACTGTGTCCCAGTCCCTTGAGCTGCGGAAAAATATACCAAATCCAATGGCTGCGTTTGTGCCCCTGCCGCAACTCCTGCAAGGCCTGTGCATAAGAGTCGTTTTGTGCCTGGCAGAACCGCTCCAGGTCAAAATAATCACTCATAAACATTTTCCCGTAAAAGGTCATTGATGTTTTACAGAAAGAAAAGCGTAGCATGAATATTCATGCGCGAGGTTATAGCGGCCATGTTCTGGCAGGAGTAGTAAAGTGGTAGTACTTACCCTCTAAGCAGTTGCTTTTTTGACATGTGTACTCGTGGTGATCAAACCCTTGTCTATTACGCCCTGTTTAACGGTAAAATTTTTCAGGATCAGTTATTTGAAAGACGGGGTTAACCGTCTTTTTGAATGAAGAAATCCAATTTAAGCGGTGGGCAATAAAGCCCGTATATCATCAGGTACCGGCATGGATTTCCCAGCCTGTTGGTCTACCCAAACAATCTTAGCTTCACCGGTGGTGTAGAGTTTATCGGTGTTATCCGCATCTCTGATCTCGTAATAGCTATTAAAGCTACTACGCCCAGGAGTGCCGCCATACATACTAACAGTAATGTTGGCTGGAAATACCAAAGGTAAATGAAAATTGGCCGAAGCATTGAGTAGTACTGGGCCATCTCCTTGATTACTGCTTACCGCGCCGGAGCGTTTAATAGCCGCTAACCAGCTGCAGCGGCACTGCTCAAAGTAGGTGAAGTAGGTAGCGTTGTTGATATGCCCTAAGGCGTCCATATCACCCCAGCGTACAGCTAAGGTTTCCTGATGTAGAAGGTTACGGGGGGCTTCACTCATTGTCATTACACTTAAATCAAAACAGTAAAGCGGTTAATTGTAATGGGCCGTCGAGGCTGTGAGTAGGGTTATATTTTATATTCTTAAGTTAATGCAAAACTGCAAGAAAACATCAATATTACTTTTGTCTTTTCTGCTTACTCCTACGTTGCGGCGGTTGATTAGTAGTAAGTGCCAGCAAAAAATAGTTGGCATCAAATAGTTACTTGCTGAGCCGCTTCCGCAAACTGGAGCCGGGAAACCCATGGGAATGTTCGCAAGAAATCACTACGCCGTATTATTGAGGCCGCCGAAATACAGTCTCCCTGTGACAACGAACACCGCCAAGCTCGTTAGTATTCCATGGAATATCCAGGAGAGAATGTGAAGTCAAAGAAAGTGACTTCTTTTTCGCAGGCGTTTAATGGTCGTGTGGTAAATTATAAATGGCTCTTGTATGTAGTGGACATGTAATCTTTATAGTTTTGTATCTTTGTTATAGGGCTGAATGGTTTTTTAATTTCAGATTTACAATTTATGGCTGCTTTGAAAGTAGTAGCCTTTTAGGCAGGTGAGAGTTTTTAAATATTATTTTAGTGGGAGGTCTCACTTACATGATGCACAGGAGTTAATATCCAGTGCATCATGATTGATTTTCTAAATTATTTTTGCTGCTTTATTCGGCTTCAACGGTAATTCGTAGTGTTCCAGAAAAGGGGGCCGATGCCTGATTGGGCTCCCACTGATTTTCGGGGATAATAATAACAAAAGTGGCGTTATCATCCGCGCAGTTGGACGCTTGAAGGACATTGTTGGTGATGGCTTGTCCAGCTGGGGCCGGTTCAGGAAGTGCACCATCATTCTGGTAGACCACATCGTAACTAATTGAAGTCCCGTCAGATCCAATTAAGCTATATGTAGGGTCAGCACCATCATTTTCAAAGGTTATGCCATAAAGTGAAAAACCATTTCCGGCAACACAAAACCTGTCGTCGGCTATTGCGTCATTTCCCGGTGTGGGGTTTGAAATAGTGACTGGATCAACATTATCTATTGTGATAGTTGTATCAAATTGGAGGGTTATCAAACTGGTTGCACTATCTGTGGCTTGGGATAGCGCGGATGGAGTAAAGCCAATGGCTAATCCGGTAACTACTATGGGTGCCAGAAAATTTGCTGTAACAATTCTCATTGTGAACTCCCTTTCACATTAGATCACACAATATCTGTAAATCAATAACGACAAAACCAAATGAGAATGAGTGGTTCCTGTATTGAAATATTAGTCGTGAATTTTCTGTGGAATCTTGCTGGGCGGTTATCTAATTATTTTAGAGAGATAACTACTAGTTTTAGAGAGAGGTTTCTTATTTTTAGGTTGGGGCTTTGGCGGTTAAGTTGCCTTTGTAAATATTCTAGTGAAGCTTTTTTTGAGGTTTATGGGTCTTTAGGCCTGTTGTTAGGCGGCGGTTTCAATTTTTCGGCGCCGGAAAATTTAAATCTGATAGGCTCAAGTGACCCCAATCACTAAGCAGACCGTTACCTAAAAGGGCAAATAGGGAATATTCACGAATCATTGGCCAAGGTCCGCCAAGCTATCAAAGTAAAAGACGGCGGCGAGGTCTGGCTAAGCAGTGAATTTTTAAATGTGCTGAAGGTATTAGAAGATTTAATCGGCGTAGTGTCGGCCCTGGCCGGCACACTCACTTCGCAATGGAAAAAACCTGACCAGGATGCGGCAATCAACGGCAACAAAAGCTGCGCGGATAGTTTGGAGTCTCAACTTAAGCCAATAAGGGCCTAAGTTTTTTATTGTGTTAAAGGATGTTTTTTATGGGAAAGAATATAATCAGATACGCAATTTTTGCTGAGAGAGTCCACCTGATGAATGGTGGCGCAAAGAGCTTTAGGGGTTCCGCGCCTACTGAAGAGGCGGCAATGGAGCTGGCAGAAGAGATTGCGAAATCTAAGAAAGCCGAGTTTTATTCTTGGTTGCAAATTTTGGATATTGTGACCGAGACCTATACAGAGTACTCGATTAAATGGGGAGGGGTATTGGTGGAGAGGGTGTGATTATCCTAAGTAGTGCGGTGCCTGTTTTGACAGGCACTTTGTTACTAATTATATTATTTCGTGAGTGTAAGAGTTGTAGAGATGGCTTCTAAACTTTTGCTTTTAGTGCTTCAACTAGTGCTGTTATTTGCTCTTGTATCATTTTTTTCTTATCATTAAGCCTCCTCTCTAAAATTTCACCCCTCCCCGTCAGTTCTCCGTAGGCTGTAGTTCCAATTGCGTTAATTTCACTATCAATTTCTGCTTGAGCTTCTTGTAAGGTGGATATCATTCTCAAAATGTCGGCTCTTTCTGTCAGAATGGTAATAGTTTTATTCTTTTCGGATAGAGCTTTATTTTTTGATGTCCTGCAATATTCCAGATCTCTTTCAATGGATTTTATTTTATAGTCTAAGCCATTCATATCTCCTTTTTCTGACAGGCAAATATTAAGCCGGTTTTCAAAAAGCTCAGCTTCTGCATAGGTAATGGATAGGTCTTTTTTTAAGTTTAAGTATGTATCTGAGGTTCTAATGTCTTTTTCTACAGCTTCAATTTTCGCCTTTAATCGGATATTTTCTTCTCTTAACGGTTCTAACCTAGATTTGTCATATAGGGCGAGCATTCCGAGAATTGCTCCAGGTGCACCAGCTAAAAATCCTACCACCATCCCTATGGTTACCATTGGGTTCCACCCTTTTTTAGGGTTTTTTTCATCTTTTGTTGTCGATTCAGAATTGAAGATTTCGTTGCTCATAGTGCTGTTTTCTTTCCGATTTCCTTGCTGAGACTTCTCTATCTAAATCTGTACAGCTCTGAATCGCCGCGACGACTGCTTTTGAGCTGGCTTTCGAGTATCCACCACCACCTAGTATAACGGTGGGTATAGCGCGCTCGCTAAGAGCATTAACCGTTGATCTTTCTCTCTCTGCTATATCCTCGATAGTTAAGCAAAGCCCCCCAAGTTTGTCATTGATAAGGGGATCTGTGCCGGCAACTACAAAAGCTATTTTGTAGTCATCATCTAAATTTTTTATTGCTTCTCTATATCGTTTCAAATATTCCTGGCCCTCTGTGCCTGGCATCAGAGGAACAGAAATATCTACACGATCACGTGTATAACTCGATGTAGGGTAAATACCAGTATTATAAACATCTAAAAGCGTTACACTTTCATTATCCATAAACGTGTAAGCATTTCCGTTACCGTGATGAGCGTCTGTATCGATTATTAATATTTTTTCTTCGGGTTTGAGTAGTCCGCTATTTATCAATTGTTGATGACAAATACCTATGTCGTTATAGATGCAGAATCCTTCCATGTTCTGCTGCATAGCGTGATGGTATCCACCGGATAGGTTCCAGTAGATGCCACCATTTTCAAGGGCGGATTTTGCTCCAAGGATAGTCCCCGCTACTCCCCAGCGCATAGGAGAAAGGATTTTTTTATCTAATAGTGAGAAGCTAACCAGAGGGATTCTAGGGATCTCAAGTGCTTGAAAAATTCCATTTTTATTGCGCACTCTATGTCTCATGATGCTTGATAGAAAATTGTCGATAACCTCCATGCTGACGGGAGATTCCGGCTCTAAAAAATCTATCTCTTTATTGCCCTTTAGTTGCTGGTGAATCTTTTGGAACTTATTTCCATCAAACGGGTGTAGGTAGTTCAATAAGCCAAGATTTATATTGTAATGTTTACTGTAGATGACATTCATGCGAATTCTTTTCCATATGCTGAGAGCTCTCTTGCATATCTTAAAACTTCATTTGGAGTCCATATGCCTCGACCAAGAACCTTTCCAAACTTGCTGTAGTCATGTGCGCTAGGATGAAAGCTGGGGGGAGTGTTACAGGCAACTTTTAGGCACTCTGAAACTACATTCGAACAGTTGTAACGAGCAATTTGATATCTGGGAATATTTGACCTTAGATCTGCAATAAAACGTGATAGCTTTTCTTCATTAAATTTTAAAATAGTTACAGTGATAGGTTGGCGATTTCCTTCTGCGACTATATCTTCTTGCAGCGCAGCCATAAAATGACCGGGCTGGCTTGTTTTAATTTTTAAATCTTTTTTCCCTGCTTCATCTTCTGGCCAGAAACTAACGTAGTTATTTCCGAACGATAATGAGGTGTGTCCTACCATATTACCGTGTGGGGGCCAAACGTGAACTTTTAACAAAATGGTCTCCTTTACACCAAATGTTACTTTTTCATTTCCTTGTTAGCACAAAGCATTTTTATTGAAAGATATTTAATTAAAGCGGTTACAGATACCCGTGTATATACAATTGGTTAACTGTGCCAAGATTTCAAATATGTTCACAAGCTTGTGTCATCTTTTTAAAGCTACCACGAAGGCTTTTCAGAATTAAACACCTTTAAAAAAGCGCAATTGCTGAGCTGGAAGAAGTCGCAGGTTGTTTTTTGATCAGCAAAAATTGCTGCCGGTCACTCCTCCCCACGCCTGCCGATTTTGGGCACTCTTTTAGTTGATGAAATTGAATGTGGGATGAGGTCGTGAGCTGGTGCGGGCTTAAGAGCTAACCAGGATTTCACAGAATGAACACTTTGGAACACTTTTGAAGCCGGGGTTCACTAAAGCTGAAGCGGGGCAATTGTGCCCACCGGGGGGAACGGCTCTGGGCCAAAAAATTTCTATGTGGACACTTTAGTGATTTTCGGCGTTTATTGGAACATGGTAGAGATAATAAAAAACCCGCGAAAGCGAGTGCTTGCGCGGGTTTTAATATGGTGCCCGGAGGCGGAATCGAACCACCGACACGGGGATTTTCAATCCCCTGCTCTACCGACTGAGCTATCCGGGCTTTGCGATCTTGCTGGGCTTCCCCTGCGTCGCGAGGCGCGTATTAAAGCCTTATCGCGGGGCTGAGTCAACCCCTTGATTGTAAAAAGTTTTTTTTCTTTTGCGGGGAGGCTTTGCGGGGCCCGTTTACTGCTGTTCCGGGGGTACGTAGCCGTCGGCTGCGTCGTACTCTTCACCGCTCAGGAACTTCATCATCTGCTCGCTCAGGTAGGCGCGGCTGGAGGGTTCCATCATGTTGAGGTGCTTTTCGTTGATTAGCATGGTTTGGTGCGACATCCACTCCTGCCAGGCTTTTTTGGAAACATGCTCGAAGATATCGACGCCCTTAGGGCCGGGGAAGGGCGGTGCGTCCAGGCCTTCCAATTCCTCTTGGTACTTGCGGCAGAATACGGTTCTGGACATGGACTCCTCCTGGTTCTAGTCGGCCGTAGTTGGGGCGAGCAGGGGTGCCTGCAGCGCCAATAGTTGTTTTGCCAGCTTTACGATCGGGGCGGGTAGCCCCAGTTCCTGGGCCGCGCGGGCGCGGTTTAGTTGCCGCAGTTTATACCAGCCGGCGCCGCTCTCCGCCACCTGGGTGGAGACTTTGTCGAGCTGTACCCACAGCGGGGTAATATCCAGGTGGAAGTGAGTAAAGGTGTGGCGCAGCAGCGGCAGCGTTTGTATTTCACTGGCGCGCCAACGCTGTTGTTTGAGCCAAGCCTTGGCATCTTCTGCTTGGGGAGGGCACCAGAGGCCGCCCCAGATGCCGCTGGCGGGGCGCTGCTCTAGATAAATTTCGCCCTGGTATTCCAGCAGTAACAGGGTGGCGCTGCGCACCGGTTTTTCCTTGCGCGGTTTTTTGCCGGGGTAATCCTGCGGATTGCCTTGGGCGTGGGCCACACAGGATTTCTTTAACGGGCACTCTTCACAGCGGGGTTTGCTGCGGGTGCACAGGGTGGCACCCAGATCCATCATCACCTGGGTGTAATCGTTAACGCGTTTGTCCGGGGTGTAGGTCTCGGCCAGCTCCCACAATTGATTGGCCACGGCACTCTGCCCCGGCCAGCCTTCCACGGCGTGGAAGCGCGCCAGTACCCGTTTTACGTTGCCATCCAGAATCGGTGCTCTGAGTCCCATGCTGATACTGGCGATAGCGCCTGCGGTGGAGCGGCCAATGCCGCTCAGTTCAGTGAGCGCTTCTACATCCTGTGGAAATTCCCCACCGTGTTCCTGCAACACCGTCTGTGCACATCTATGTAAATTGCGCGCGCGGGCGTAATAACCGAGGCCGCTCCAGTGAGCCAGCACCTTATCCAACGGCGCGTTGGCGAGGATCTCCAGGGTGGGAAAGCTCTGCATAAAGCGCTCGAAGTAGGGGATCACCGCGCTGACCTGGGTCTGCTGCAGCATGATCTCCGAAACCCACACGCGATAGGGATTGATATTCTGCTGCCAGGGCAGGTCCTTGCGCCCGTGTTTGTCGAACCATTTGAGAACGGCGTTTTGGAACTGCTTTGGGGTCATGGAGATACTGCGGGCTGATGTTTGTGATGGAAACCTTGGGCTGTGCGCGGGCTAACCTTGGTGCACTTTGCTTTGAGCCTTAGCGGCTGAAGAGATTTTTCATGGTTTCTCTCAATTCGTCGACCTTTTCTTCTACCCAATCGCCATATTTTTTCTTGGTGTTGTATTGAAGCTCTTTTGTGCACAGGGTCTTCAAAGCGACTTATGCCGGGTGTTGCCGTATCTATATCTTCAAAGTCAGCCTTGCGGCGCTGTGGCAGCGGGTCGATGCGCTAGCGGGTTATAACGAGAGGGATACCGCCTGTGCGGCCAATGGAGGGGTAAACGCGCTATCAGATCAGCATTGATCAGTTGGAATTTGAGCGGAGGAGATTACTATCTGCCCGAAGCAGAAATTGTCTCTGCTAGAAGCCCCCCGCCGGCTGCGAATAGCCTGGGGGAGCTTCCACTAGCGTTGCGGACACAGGGTGGACCGCCCTGGTGAAAATTCGGTGAGGGCAGGCCTAGCTGCCCATCTTATCTAGTTCAGGTCTAGCTCAGGCTGAGCAGCACTGTGACGATCTTCGCTTAGCGATTAGACCTGAATACCCTCTTCCGGCACATAGAAATAGCCGACAAAGTGATAATTTGTGGCAGCCATACCATAGTTATGATTTGCAGTCTCCAGCTGCTTGGGCAGAATCACAAAACCGGGCCCGTAGTTTTTCACTCCGTGAGCGCCTGGTTTGTGCGTCCAGTAACCGGTTTCCGGGTCCCGCCGGTACCAGTGGTGGTCGGTTGTGGACTTATACAGGGCAACGCAGTAATAACCTTTGGTGAAAGGCGGGGGATTGTTTGCTGGGGCGTTGGCTACATAGGCCATCCCATCGCGTTTGGCGCCCTCAATCAGACGGTCATTGTCCAAGCCCGCGACATAGCCGGAGTTGGAGCCAGGGTCTGGCTTGCCCCTGTGGGGCTTCTCGCAGTTTGCGGCCCAGGCATAGCAGTTCACGTGGTGGTTACCCCAGGCCTCCTCTGCAGGTGTGTTTTTCGCAGCGCTAGTAACCAGCTTGGTGATCACCTGTTTGGATTTATTGTCTTGCGCTCGTTGCATTAATGGCATTTGTTATTCCCTTTATATGGCCGATCAAGCTTGTACTGATCTTGGGAAAAGAAAGTGCAAGTAATAAGGAAATTGTCGCGCAATGGGAAAAAATATAAATAAAAGTAAAAGATGGCCGGGGTGATGTAGAAGCACCTGATGACAGCTCCCGGCACCGGCTAGGGACCGAGTTAAGTAAATCGCACTAACCCCGTCCTTTAACGGTTTATTCGCACTCTATGCGCTTCGCGGTCATTGGTTGCTGCAATTTAGCGCGGTATTTTTGTCGTGGCTTTGGCGCTTTGGAGAGGATTCGGAGATGGAATAGCGTGCAATATTGGGGGCGGGGTTACGCACCGGGCGAAACCCGGTGCGGCTTACATTAACGGCCGAAAAGATTTTTAAGTTTTTCTTTTAGTTCGTCGACTTTTTCTTCCACCTTATCGCCATATTTTTTCTTGGCTTTGTATTTCAGCTCTTCGCGCACCAAGTCGTCGAGGCGGCGGCTGTCGGGTTTACAGGTTGTTGGGCCCACATCGTCGAAGTCGCCTTTGCAGCGCAGTGGCAGCGGGCGATTGCGCCAGCGTTTGTTCTTTACGGTGCAGCCATCGGCGGAGGTGCTCTCACCCACTAGAGCGAGGCCGAGGGCGAAGTCGAAGTCCTGTTTCTTCAGGTCCACCTCGCCATCGCCGGTCATGGCGATATTCTCGATGCCGGCGAGAATCTCGGTCACTTTTACTTCGTCCCCTTTCACCGCGATTGTGGCGCGCACATCTTGTAGGTCAGTCTGGGCGGGCCAGTTTCTCTCTGGCAGTGGAGTATTCTCGGCGTAGCTGAACAGCTGGCACATGCTCTTCTCCAGGTTGAACGGCGCTATGGACAGCTCTTTACTGGACACATTGACGGCGGCGCGCAGGTTCTGCTGCAGATCTGTGGAGGTCTTGCCCTTGGTCTGCCCGTCCCAGTTGACACTGGCTTCGCCGGCCACCTGCACTTTTTCATTGGGGAACAGCGCCTTCTGGACCTTGCCGATATCCACACCGACAAGGCCGCCGCGCACCTGTCCCTCTGCGGTCTGGGCGCGGGCATTGAACTGGCCGTTGCTATTGAGCTGGCCGCCGTAGAGGTCGGCGCTGAGTTTTTGCAGCTGGTAGAGACCGTTATCCACAGTGAGCAGAATTTCGGGGCTGTCCAGCTGTAGGCCGGCGGCCTGTAATTGGTCCAGGGCAAGGTTGATATTGGCGTTAAAGCCGCGCAGATCACTCAGAGGTAGGGGCTCGGCGGATACCTGCTGGGTACCGGCTTTGGTGGTGGCTTTCTTTTCCGTCTGTTGGGCACTCAGGGTCTCCGCGGAAGTTGGGGTCTGGGTAGACTCCACACTCTGTGCGGTGGCTTCAGTAGAGGGCGCCTTGGTAGTTGACTCTCCACTGGTTTTTTCGCCCTGCTTACCACCTTTTTCATCGGCGGGTGGCAAGTAGTTGTCCAGATTGAAAGCGCCACCGCGCAGACTCAGATCTAACCCCGGCATCTCCGCATTGCGCAGCTGGGCGTTGCCGTTAAAGGTGGTGCCGTCGAGTTGCAGTTGCAGAGGGGTCAGGTTGATCTTTTGTTCGGTGCCTTCGATGCTGGCTTCGATACTTAGCTTTTGCAGTGCGGCGCTATCGCGGGTCACTACTTCACTGCCGGTCAGCTCCAGCCAGGGGCGCAAGGGATCGGCGCTGGCGTTTAGATTCATCTGCACGCGCCAGGGCTGGTTGCCGTTGTCGCGGCGCACATAGCCGCGCAGGTGCATCGTGGCTTTGGCGTTGTTGTCGGAGGTGAGCACCAGCTGCAGAGGTTGCAGGCGCAGGCCGTTGAGGCCTTCATCCAGGGCCAGGGTGCTATCCATTTTGAGTTTGAGCGGGTAACGTAAGTCGCTGCCTGTCACGCTGGCATCGGCGTTGAGTCGCCCAGGCTCGCCGCCGGGCACCAGGTTGTCGGCGATTATGCTCAGGTTTTCAACCTTGTAGGCCTTGCCGCTGCGGGCGTCACTGTAAGAGAGCAGGCCTTTTTCAATTCGCAATTTATCCAGGCTGAGCTCAACCTGTTGCGCGGCGGACTCTTGCGTTTCCTTGGGAATCTCCAGCTTGGGTGGCTGTTTTTTCTTTGCCTCCAGAGCCTCACTGATCAGCTCCCAATTACCGCGCCCCTCTTTGTCCACGGAGAGTTCGATCTGCGGTGCCACCAGCACGATTTCCTCGGCTTCCACGCGGCGCTGCAGCAGTGGCTTGAGGGCCACACCCACGGCGATTTTGTCGGCGCGCACCAGGGTCTCTTTCGGCAGCTGCAATGGCGCCATGGTGACATCATCTAGTTGCAGCCCCAATTTGGGCCACAGCTGCCAACCGATATCGCCCTGGAGTTGCAGGGAAATGCCCTGTTTGGCGGCGAGTTTTTCCAGTTGCGGCTTGTATTGATTGATGTCGAGGCCGGCCAGCAGCCAGGCGACAGCGCCGGCGAGTAGCAGGAAAACGACCAATAGAGCGATAAATGTGCGCTTGATCCAGGCCATGGAGTGGATTGTCCCTGTGTTTTTTTAGAAGGTACGTCGAGCGTGTATTAATACTTCAGACGCCGCGGTGGGGGTTGATGTTCCCACAGGTGTTCACCGAGAGCCTATCCGGGAAGTGTAGGAGATGCAGCCCCGCGGAGCTGGGTGCGCCGCGGAGCCATTGAAGCAGTTGTGGCTTAGAAAATAAACCGCACGCCGGCTTCGATACTGCGGCCTGGAGCTGGGGCATAGTCGCGCAGCAGAGAGGTGGAATTGCGGATTTCTTCGTCGAGCAGGTTGCGGGCGCTGGCGAAGAGCACCGCGTCGCTGCCGCCGATATTGAGGTTGTACTCGGCGCTCAGATCCATACGAGTATAGCCATCGGTGGGCTCCTCATAGGCACCGGCGCGGTCCTGGTCTGCCGCCTGTACGGTGCGCCACTCCCAGCCCCACTGATCGTACTCGGCCCCCAGGGCCAGGCCCATACGCAGCGGCGGCATACGTGGTACATCGGAGCTTTCGCCGGCGATGGCATCATCGAAGCTGGCGCGCACCATATCGCCAAACAAGGTGACATAGTGGCCTCCCTGTAAGGGGAAGGTCACCGAGGCCTCGGCACCGTAGAAAGTTGCATCGCGGTTGGCATAGGCATAGACCGGCAGCTCCTCTTCCTCACCGCCAGTGTTTAGCGCGTAGATATAGTCACCGATCTGGTTGTAGAACACACTGGCCTCAATACGCGCAGCGTGCCAGCCGTTGGCGGCTTCGTTGTGGTGGTGATAACCCAGTTCCAGGTTAACGCCGTTCTCTTTATCCAGCTGGTTGTTGCCCAAGAGGTAGCGGGATTCCGCCAGGTGCGCTCCGTCGGCAAACAGCTCCTCTGCCACGGGGGCGCGCTCGGAGTGGGTAGCGCCGAAGCTGATATGCTGGTGCTCGGCGAGGAAGTACTGCAGCGTCGCGCTGGCGCCGATCAGATTGTAATCGCGGTCGCTGGCGGTTTCCGGATCTATATCCACTCGCTCCAGGCGGGCACCCAGATCCAGGTGCCAGTTACCCCACTCGCGCTCTTTCATGGTGAAAAAGCCAGCGCTGCGGGTGCGTGAAGGCTGGATAAAGGCGTGGCCACCCACTGCGGCAAAGTCTTTGTCGGTCAATTGCAGGCCGTAGGCCCCGCGCCAGCCGTTGCCGGCATCGTGGGTTATTTCAACCCGGCTCTCCCAGGCCTCGTTGGTGAAGCGGGTGCCCGGATTACCGGCATCCAGCTCCACATGCTCATAATCGTTGTAGCCGATGCGCAGGCTCAGTTTGTCCCAGTAATCGCCGTCGAAGCGGTGCTCACCTTTTAGGTCATAGCGGGTTTGCACCAGGTCGATACGTACCGCATCGATCTCACCGGCCTCGGCGTGCTCCTCGTGTTCATCATGGTCGTGATCATCGTGGTCTTCACCCGCATGGTCCTCATCGTCATGGTGATGCTCATGGGTGCCCAGGGGGATGCCGTAATTGTTTTCCAGTCGGTTTACGGAGAAACCGATAAAGCCGCTGTCGGTGATCCAGGAAACGCCACCGCTATAGCTGTGGGCGCGGGCATTGGTGTTGCCCACGAAGCCATCGGTGTTGAAGGCCTCTTCGTGTTCGCCTTCTTCTCCGGCGTGCTCTTCATGATCATGGTGTTCTTCATGTTCATCGTGCTCAACGATAGCGAGGCTCGGGATTTCGGTATTGTCATTTTCCCGGTAGACACCGTCCACATACCAGGCCAGCTGCCCGGCGCCACCGGTGAAGCGAAATACCGAGGCATCCTGATTGTCGGCGCTGTTGTGGCGCAGCTCTACCGCGCCTTCCACTTTCTCGGGCACGGCGGTGGGAATGCGTCCGTCGGTAATATTCACCACACCGCCCACGGCGCCGCTGCCGTAACGCAGGGCGGCGGGGCCGCGCAGTATCTCAATGCGCTCGGCCAGTAGGGGTTCGATGCTGGCGGCATGATCGGCGCTGGTATTGGAGGCGTCGGACACATCCAGGTTGTCACTGAGTATTTTTACCCGGTTGGCGCTTTGGCCGCGGATAACCGGCAGGCCCACGCCGCTGCCGAAGGAGGCATTGGCGACGCCGGGCTGGTTTTGCAAAGTCTGGCCCAGGGTTGCGGCTGCTGATTTGCGCAGTGCGTCGCCGGAGAGAATAGAAACTGGTGCCGCCACAGCATCGGCGGGTTTATCCAGCGGCGATACGGTAACGTTGACCTCTTCCAAGGGCGAGTTGTATTCAGCGGCGTAAATAGTGGGCGCAGCCAGGCTGGCAATGGCCAGGGCCAGAGTATTGATCTTGATCATTTGTTTTTTTATGTCCTGTCACAGGCGGATGCTGCCGTACGCGCACAGGCGCGGGCATCCACAAAAATAAATTGTTGGTTTTTTTAGGGTTAGCTGAGAGACAGGGACAGGGGAGGGGCGCGCGCGCTCTGGCGCTCCGGCTGGCGATCGCGCGCTGCTAGCGCAGAGGGCCGGTTGTAGTGACTTTGGGGCTCAGCCTGAACGAGCAGTGGCTCGCTGCCGAGTGCTGCAGGCGAATGCATGCAGCACAGGTCACACAGTTCCACCTGGCTGTTACCAAGATGGAAGTGCTCCGCCCACAGCGGCTGAGCTGCTACTAATGCAAGTAGCAGGAACAGGCTGGCCCAGTAATGGGATTTTCGGCGCTTTAAGGTAACCATACCGCGCATGATAGGTGCTTACGGTTACGAATCAAGTTTCATCTGACACTAGCGAACCACAGAGGGCATCATTCATCTTATAATCTGCGCCCTCTGTCTTATTGCTCATAAAAGGAACGCTTTCGATGCGCAAGGCTAGCGTCACCCGCGACACACTGGAAACCAAGATTCAAGTCAGCGTCAATCTGGACGGCCAGGGGCACGGCCAGTTTGCTACCGGCGTTCCTTTTCTCGAGCATATGCTCGATCAAATTGCCCGCCACGGCATGATCGACATGGATATTCATTGTGATGGGGATATCCATATCGATGACCACCATACGGTGGAAGATATCGGTATTACCCTCGGCAAGGCTATTACTCAGGCTCTGGGGGACAAGAAGGGGATGACCCGTTACGGCCACAGTTATGTCCCCCTGGATGAAGCTCTCTCCCGCGTGGTGATCGATTTTTCCGGCCGCCCCGGTCTGGTGATGGATGTGCCTTTTACCCAGAAACGCATCGGTAATTTTGATACCGAGTTGTTCTATGAATTCTTCCAGGGCTTCGTCAACCACGCATTGGTAACAGTACATATCGATTGCCTGCGCGGCCACAACGCCCACCATCAGGTAGAGACGGTATTCAAGGCCTTCGGCCGCGCCCTGCGCATGGCGCTCACCCTGGACCCGCGCATGGCTGGCACCATGCCCTCTACTAAGGGGGTGTTGTGATGGGCAAGATTGCGGTCCTCGATTACGGCATGGGTAACCTGCACTCGGTTGCCAGTGCTCTGGATAAGGTGGCGCCGGAAGCCGAAGTGGTACTGGCGCAAACCCCGCAGCAGGCCCAGGGGGCGGAGCGTTTGTTGGTACCGGGAGTGGGCGCCATTCGCGACTGTATGGCGGGATTTGTTGAAGCCGGTTTTGCGCCGTTGCTCAAAGACGCTATCGCGGCGGGTACACCGGTATTGGGTATCTGTGTGGGTATGCAAATCATGATGCGCCACAGCGAGGAGAATAACGGTATCGATTGCCTGGATATCTTCCCGCAACCGGTGAGGTTTTTTGGCAAGGATCTGCCGCGAGTTGCCGCGGATGAACGTTTAAAGGTTCCACATATGGGGTGGAACCGGGTGCAACAAACCCGCGAGCATCCACTGTGGGCCGGTATCGCCGATGGCAGCCGTTTCTACTTTGTGCACAGTTACTATGTGCCGGCTGATGATAATCGGGATCTGGCTGGGCGCACCGATTATGGTGTCCCCCTGGCGGCTGCGGTGGCGCGTGAGAATATCTTCGCCACCCAGTTCCACCCGGAAAAGAGCGCCGAAACTGGCCTGCAATTACTAAAGAACTTTGTCAGCTGGAATGGCCGGGCCTAAGCCCAGCAGACCTTTCCTGACATCAATAACTACCGCCGACGAAAGACAGAGCATGATTGTAATTCCCGCTATCGACTTAAAAGACGGCCAGTGTGTGCGCCTGCGCCAGGGCGAGATGGACGACGCCACCGTATTTTCCGATGATCCCCTGGCTACCGCCCAGCACTGGGTGGACCAAGGGGCCAAGCGCTTGCACTTGGTCGACTTGAATGGTGCCTTTGCCGGCAATCCAGTCAACGGTGAAGCTGTAACTGCCATTGCCAAGCAATTTCCCACATTGCCGGTACAGATCGGCGGTGGCATCCGCGACTTGCATACCATTGAGCGCTATCTGGATGCCGGTGTGACCTGGGCCATTATCGGCACCGCCGCGGTGAAACAGCCGAAACTGGTCGAGGAGGCCTGCCGCGAATTCGAGGGCCACGTAATTGTCGGGCTTGACGCCAAAGATGGCCTGGTGGCCACTGAGGGCTGGGCCGAGGTGTCGGAGCTAAAGGCCGCCGAGCTGGCCAAGCGCTTCGCGGATTGTGGTGTCAGCTCCATTGTGTACACCGATATCGCTCGCGACGGCATGATGCAGGGAGTCAATATCGAGGCCACTCTGGAAATGGCTCGTGCGGTACAGGTGCCGATAATCGCCTCCGGTGGTGTCAGCAGCATTGAGGATATCGAGCAGCTGTTGGAAACCGGTGAGATCTACGGCGCGATTACCGGCAGGGCGATTTATGAGGACAAGCTGAATCTGCGCGCGGCGCAGCAGCTCTGCGATCAACGGAGCAAGTAATGGCACTGGCGAAACGTATTATTCCCTGCCTCGATGTCGATGCCGGGCGCGTGGTAAAGGGCGTTAATTTTGTCGATATCCGCGATGCCGGCGACCCGGTGGAGATTGCCCGCCGCTACAACGAGGCGGGTGCGGATGAAGTTACCTTTCTCGATATCACCGCTACTCACGAGCAGCGCGACACCCTACTGCACACCGTGGAAAAAATGGCCCACGAGGTGTTTATTCCACTTACCGTGGGTGGCGGTGTACGTACCCTGCAGGATATCCGCAACCTGTTAAATGCCGGCGCAGACAAGACCGCGATCAACTCCGCAGCGGTGAAAAACCCCGAGTTTGTGCGTGAGGCCGCAGAGCGTTTTGGCAGCCAGTGCATCGTAGTGGCGATTGACGCCAAACAGGTGGGGGAGAACCGCTGGGAAATATTCACCCATGGCGGGCGCCAGCCCACCGGCATAGACGCTGTGGCCTGGGCTCGGCAGATGGCGGAGTTGGGTGCTGGGGAAATACTGCTCACCAGTATGGACCGAGATGGCACCAAGAACGGTTTTGATTTGGCCCTGACCCGCGCGGTCAGCGAGGCGGTGCCAGTGCCGGTCATTGCCTCCGGTGGCGTCGGCAATCTCCAGCACCTGGCCGAAGGTGTTCTGCAGGGCGGCGCCGATGCGGTGCTGGCGGCTAGTATCTTCCACTTTGGAGAATACAGCATCGCCGAAGCCAAGGCGTTTATGCAGGAAGCGGGAATAGAGATGCGAGTTTAGCCTGCGGGCTGACGAAGGCTGGATGTCACTGCTGGGGCGGATGCGCTGGCGGCGGGCTTGAGCCCGCCGCGCGCCAGTTACTACTGTTTATCTGCGCGGGCAAAGCGTTCGCGCAGACCCCGGTCCCTGTGAGCGTAGAGATTCAGCCCTTTAAGTACATTGAGTGCTTCGAAGATCTGGTTGTCGCGATCCATCCAGTTGTCGCGCTCTCCCTCTTCCCGTTCCCGCGCGCGGTCTTCCGAGGTGCGATCAGCCCCGCCGTTGCCATTGTTCAAATGGCCGGCCAGGTCCGCCTCGGTGGGGCGCTGCATATCTTTCAAACGGGTGATCTTGGCCCTTTCCACAACAATATCTGGCGTGATGCCTTGGGCCTGGATGGAGCGGCCATTAGGGGTGTAGTAGAGCGCGGTGGTGAGTTTGATAGCGCGTTCGCTATTGATAGGTATCACGGTCTGTACCGAGCCCTTGCCGAAGCTGTCGGTGCCCATCACCACGGCGCGGCGATGGTCCTGCAGGGCTCCGGCGACAATTTCCGCCGCTGAGGCGGAGCCGGCATTGATCAGAACTACCAGCGGGGCGCCTTCGGTGAGGTCGCCGGGTTCGGCGGAGTAACTCAGGTTGGCGGCCTCATTGCGGCCTTCGGTGTATACCACCAGCCCTTCCTCAAGGAAGGCGTCGGCCACTTCCACCGAAGACTGCAGCACGCCGCCGGGGTTGTTGCGCAGATCGATAATCAGGCCTTTGAGCACCCCTTTCTTTTGAAGTTTGATCAGCTCTTCCGCCACATCGGCGCCGGTATCCAACTGAAACTGGCTGATGCGCAGATAGCCGTAGCCTTCATCGAGCACCTTACTGCGCACACTGCGCACGCGCACGGTGTCCCGTTTGAGGGTGACGTCGAAGGGCTGTTTGCGGCCCTTGCGGGCGATAGTCAGGGTGACGCTACTGCCTTTGGGGCCGCGCATCCATTCCACCGCCTCATCGAGGCCGACCCCCTTCATGGATTTGCCGGATAGGCGCAGTATCACATCACCGGCTCTGAGACCCGCGCGCGAGGCGGGAGTGTCATCCATGGGGGTGATCACAGTGATATGGTCATCTTCAATACCCACCTCAATCCCCAGGCCGGCAAATTCGCCGGTGGTGTTGGCCTGTAGATCGTCGAAAGAGCGGCGGTCCAGGTAGGAGGAGTGGGGATCGAGTCCTTGCAGCATACCTTTGATGGCGTACTCCAATAGGGTGCGATCATCCACTTCTTCCACGTAGCCCTGACGGATCTGTTCGAACACCTTGGCGAAGCTGCGCAGGTCTTCGAGGGGGAGGCGCCCGCTGTTCTCGGTGGCGAGATTGGGTTGTTGGCCACCTTCGCTGAGACCCATTAACGGCAGGGCTGTGAGGGCGGCGGCTCCGAGAAATGTGGTGAGCGCCTTGGAGATGAACATATTGTTGTGACCTCTGCCTTATTTCTTCGCTGCTTTGCGAAAGTGTAGACCGCAGAGATTGGCAGGGATTCTAATGCGCCGCCAAATTCTACTGTGCCACAGGCTTAGTCGTGAAAAGCCCAACTGCCTTACAACTCCCTTTTGCGCTGGTGCACAAGTCCGGCGTCAGGGGAAAAAATGGGCGTATCGTCGCAGAAGAGAGCGGCAAAGTGTTAGCCACGGCACCAGCCGGTGGGATCGCGGGCCTGGCCGCGATGGCGTATTTCAAAATAAAGCCCACTGTGGGTGAGGCCGCCACTGTTGCCTACCCGAGCGATAGTGTCACCGCTCTCCACCCACTCACCGACATTGCGGCTGAGGGATTGGTTGTGTGCATAGAGGCTCATATAGCCATCGCCATGATCGACAATCACCAGCATGCCGTGGCCGCGCAGGTAATCGGAAAAGACGACGCGCCCGCGGTGGATTGCCTGCACAGGCTCCCCCTCGGCGGCGCGAATAATCACCCCCTTCCAGCTGATTCCATTGGCGCGGCGCTGTCCGTAAGCATTGGCGCGTCGGCCCTTGACCGGCCACTGCAATTTTCCCCGCTGCTTTGCGAAGGGTTTGTGCTGGTCCGGATTTACCAGGGTGGCGATCGCGCGCCCGACTTCATCGATCAGGGTCTGCAGGCGTTTTCGGTCCCCTTGCAGTTGCTTGAGTTCACCACCGCCATTGGCGAGCCGCGCCGCGAGTTTTTCCAGGGTGCGCTTGCGTGTTTGTTGCGCGCTGCGCAATTTGTCCTGGCGCTCCTGTAGCTGTGCCCGTTCCGCCTGCAGGCTATTGCGCTCGCGCTCGATCGAGGCGGAAACCGTTTCCAGCGAGGCGAGGGTTTGCAGGTAGTTGTCGATAACGCGGCTGCGTTCTTGGAGGAAGTAATCGTGGTAGCGAAGTTGGCGGGCGATATTCTGTGGATTTTGTTGGTTGAGAAGGAGCTTGATCTGTTCTTGTCGGCCCAGTCGGTAAGCGGCGGCGATCTCCTGCTCGACCCGCCGCTGCATACTTCGTCGCGCTTCTTGCAGCTGCTTCTGCTCTCGCTGCAGTTCGCGCAGCTTGTCCGTGCGGCTGCGCATATCCCGCTTGATCTGGTCTATGCGCTGGTACAGCCCGGAGATATCTTTCTCGTTCTCTTCCAGATCCTTGAGCAACTGGTCGCGCTGGCCGCGCACCTGGTTGAGCTCCTGTTGCAGGGAGTCGATGCGCTGCTTGATTTCCGCGAGGCGTGCCTGCTGGTCCGCTTCCGCCTGGCTCCAGGCGGGTAGTGACAGCAGGGCAATCAGGAAGAGTACGAGAGTTTTCATCAGTCCATTTTTACCAAACTGTGGCCGGTCATTTCCGCCGGCTGTGGCAGATCCATCAACGCTAACATGGTTGGCGCCACATCCGCCAGACTGCCTCCGTCACACATTTGCACATTGCGTTCGCCGATGTATACAAAAGGCACCGGCAGGGTGGAGTGCTGGGTACTGACCTGGCCGGAGTTAGTGTCGAACATCTCTTCTACATTGCCGTGGTCGGCGGTGATCAGCACTTCGCCACCGGCGCTCAGGGCTGCATCCACGACACGCTCAACACATTGGTCCAGGGCTTCTACCGCTTTTACTGCCGCTTCAAAAACACCGGTGTGGCCGACCATATCACCGTTGGCATAGTTGCAAATAATGGTGTCGTACTCGCCGCTCTCAATCGCCGCGACCAGCTTGTCGGTTACTTCCGGCGCGTTCATTTCCGGCTGCAGGTCGTAGGTGGCTACGTCCGGAGACTTGATCAGCTCGCGGGTTTCGCCGTTGTACGGCTCCTCGCGGCCGCCGCTGAAAAAGAAAGTCACGTGGGCGTATTTTTCGGTTTCGGCAATGCGCAGCTGGGTCTTGCCCTGGGCAGACAGATATTCACCGAGGGAATTCACCAGGTTTTCCGGTGGGAAAGCGCAGCTTGCGTGGATGTCAGCGGCGTATTCAGTGGTCATGACAAAGTCTGCCAGCTTGGGCTGGGCCTTGCGCTCGAAGCCGCTGAAGTCTGCTTCGGTAAAGGCGCGGGTCAGTTGGCGTGCGCGATCTGGGCGGAAGTTCATAAAGATCAGAGTATCGCCATCTTTGATGGGAGCGGGCTCGCCGATCACTGTCGGCGCAACGAATTCATCATTTTCACCGCGCTCATAGGCGGCGGCTAATCCCGCCAGGGCGTCAGTGGCTTTGTGTTCTGCGGTACCCAGGGTGAGCATGTCGTAGACAGATTCGGTGCGCTCCCAGCGCTGGTCGCGATCCATAGCAAAATAGCGGCCTGCCAAAGTGGCCATATGGGCATTGCCGACGGTGTCGCACACCTGCATCAGGCGCGCGATGGAGGGCTCGGCGCTGCGCGGCGGCGTGTCGCGGCCATCCAGGAAAGCGTGTACGTAAATGGCGCGGGCTCCGCGCTGGGCCGCCAGGGTCACCATCGCGACGATATGGTCCTCGTGGCTGTGTACGCCGCCCTCGGACAGCAGTCCCATAATATGTACCGCGCCGTTGTTGGCGATGGCCTTATCTACCGCAGCGGTGTAGGCGGTATTGCGGAAGAAGTCGCCGTCCTGAATGGCCTTATTGATACGGGTGAAATTTTGGTAAACCACACGGCCGGCTCCCAGGGTCATGTGTCCCACCTCGGAGTTACCCATCTGCCCTTCGGGCAGCCCCACCGCCATACCGGAGGTCTGGATCAGGGTCTTGGGGCGCGTCGCCCAGATGTTGTCCCACACTGGAGACTTCGCGGCGCGAATGGCGTTGTACTCGGCATTGTCGCTGTGGCCGAAGCCGTCCAGAATCAGCAGGACCAAGGGGCGTTTGTGCGGGGCTTGCGAAGCGGCCATAGCGACGGATTTCCTCTATCGGGTGGTTTGGATTGCGGACGCGGATTTTAACCCGTTCGGCCATCGTTTAACTACGTCGAATAGTGTTGGGTGAGTCCATTTGAGTCTATATCCATGCCGTTGGAGTATGATTTTGCTGGTTAGAAATTCGCCACAATCGTGTATACTCCCGCCAGCTTTGGCGCAGCTGCGCCGTAACGATAACCACGATGGATTTTGGGGGCGGAGTGGATTTTTTCGTTTTTTTAAGTGAGCAATGGCTGCTGGTCGGTCTGCTCGTGGCACTGCTCTATGCACTGGTTCTGAGCGAGCGTTACAAGGCGGGCGTGCCGGTTTCCCTGCACGAAGTGACTCGGCTGATCAACAGTGATGGGGCCAAGGTGTTGGATGTGCGCGATCGCAGCGAGTTTACCGCCGGGCATATTGTCGATGCACTGCATATCCCCCACGGGGAAGTGGCCGAGCGGTTCGCCGAGCTGGAACCCTTTAAAGATAAAGTGGTGATTGTCGCCGATAAAATGGGTCAGCACGCAGGTCCTGCGGGTCGCCTACTTAAGCAGAAGGGCTTCCAGGTACGTCGCCTACAGGGCGGTATGAGCGAGTGGAGCAATCAGAATCTGCCCCTGGTCAAAGGCAAGGGCTAGCTCAGTAGTTTTATAGATGGCTTTAGGCGGAGTTTTATTATGCAGGATGTAGTCATCTACACCACCCGTTTTTGTCCCTACTGTATTCGCGCCAAGCAGCTGCTCGACAGCAAGGGTGTGAACTATCGCGAGATTGCGGTGGACAATAAACCTGAGCTGCGCGCACAGATGGCGGCCAAGGCTGGGCGCCGGTCGGTGCCGCAGATTTGGGTCGGCGACTTCCATGTGGGCGGTTGCGATGATCTGATGGCCCTTGAGCGCAGCGGTAAGCTTAACGGCTTGCTTAAGTCAGCTGGCTGATAAAGGTTGACGCCGCGTGCCTCACGCGACTCTTTATATTTGCTATTAATCCGGTCCGGGCCTTGAAACGGTATTTGCAGGCCCCAATCTGAAGGCTCATACAGGGAGTCTTTCTCACGGAAGGCATCAATAAACTTTTTATAAAAACAGGCAGTAACATGGCTGAAGAATTAAACGGCGCGGCAAACGCAGAGGCTCCACAAGTACAATTCGCGATGCAGCGCATCTACCTGAAGGATCTCTCCTTCGAGACTCCCATGGGCGTTGAGGTTTTCAAGAAACAGTGGAAGCCCCAGGTAAATCAGGAGCTGAACACCAAGACCGCCAAGGTTGAAGAAGACCTGTACGAAGTGGCACTGACGCTCACTATCACCGTGAAGCTGGAAGAAGATACCGCTTTCCTGGTGGAAGTGAAGCAGGCCGGTCTGTTCGGTATCAAGGGACTGGAAGGTCAGCAGTTGGCTCAGGCCCTGAATACTGCCTGCCCACAGATCCTGTTCCCATACGCTCGCGAAGTGATCGACAACGCGGTTGTTAAGGGTTCTTTCCCGGCTCTGATGCTGCCGCCGGTCAACTTCGACGCCTTGTTTGCCCAAGCCCTGAATCAGGCGCAGCAACAAGCGGAAGGCGCACAGGCTAACGCGGACGCATAATCCGGTCAGCTTGCAAAAAAGGTCCCATCAGGGGCCTTTTTTTATATCTGCTATTTGCCCACTTAGCGAGATAAATAAAAATAAATACCAGTCATTTATGAGATCCAGCGGGGGCTACCTATGCAATGGGATTTACCCAATCCCTTTATCCACAGAGTCAGGGTAAGTGCTGAGCATGTGGATGGATTACACCATGCCAATAATGCCGAGTATGTGCGTTGGTGCGAGGCTACCGCCTGGGCCCATAGTGCCGCATTGGGTCTGGATGTCATAAATTACCAGGACCTCGACCGGGGAATGGCCATTCGTCATGGGCAGTATGACTATATACTGGCGGCGAAAGAGGCGGATGAACTGGTATTCGGCACCTGGCTCACCGAGGTGGATGGGCGCCTGAATATGACCCGCCACTTTCAAGTCTTTCGCGCCGCTGATGGAGCATTGGTATTGCGGGCCCAGTGGCGGTTGGTATGCATCGAACTTTCCAGTGGTAGACCGAAGCGCATGCCGGCGATCTTCAAGGAAATTTACAGTCCGGCAGTGACTGCCCCGGAGGCTGAAAAAAATGAGTGAAGAGTTTGTAACCCTGACAGAAAACACAGGGGCGCTTAAGGACAAGACCATCTTTATCACTGGCGCTAGCCGCGGTATTGGCCGTGCTATAGCGCTCAAGTGCGCGGCTGATGGCGCTAATATTGTGATCGCGGCCAAGTCCGCAGAGCCCCACCCGAAGCTACCCGGCACCATCTTCTCTGTAGCGCAGGAGGTGGAGAGCGCTGGCGGTAAGGCCTTGGCCCTGCAGGTGGATGTGCGCGATGAGCAGCGGGTGCAGGAAGCGATGGCGCAGGCAGCCGACAAGTTTGGTGGTATCGATGCAGTGATCAATAACGCCGGCGCGATCAACCTGAGTAATGTCGAGTCCACCCCGCCCAAGCGTTACGATCTGATGCAAGACATCAACAGCCGTGCAGTGTATCTGACGGCGCACCTGGCGATTCCCTACCTGAAGAAATCGGATAGCGCCCATATCCTCAGCCTGTGTCCACCGCTCAACCTACAGCCTAAGTGGCTGGGGCCTTTTGCGCCCTACGCACTGTCTAAGTTTGGCATGACTATCCTCAGCCTGGGATTGGCGGAGGAGTTGCGCGAGGCGGGGGTTGCCGTTAATACTCTGTGGCCGCGCACTCTGGTGGCTACCGCCGCTATTGAGTTTGCCGTGGGTAGCCGCGAGATGTTTGAACAGAGCCGCAGGCCGGCGATTATGGCCGATGCTGCCTACGAAGTACTGATCACCAAGGAAGCCGCCTTGAGCGGGTGTCAGCTGATCGATGAGGAACTTCTGGTGGAACGCGGGGTAAAAGATTTTACCGACTATGCCCACAACCCCGATAATGCGGGGGACCTGACTAAGGATTTATTTTTGGACTGACGCTGGCGGGGGTATTTCATGAGCGGCGACAGCAAGCTATTCAAAGACGCTCTCGGTGAGCTGGGAGACGTGAAACCGCTGGTGCAGGAGCGCCGCGTTACCTTGCGCAAGGAGAGCGAGCCATCCGAGCGTATCTTGCGCGAGCGCCGTGCTGCTGCGACGCGTTTGACCGAGCGCGAAATGAACCCCCTTTCCGGTGAGTATATTGAGCTTGTGGCGCCCTGGGACCCTATCGAATTCAAGCGCGATGGGGTGCAGAACGGTGTTTATCGCAATCTGCGCCTGGGCAAGTACACGGTGGATGCACGTCTCGACCTGCATCGTCACTCGGTGGAAATGGCGCGCAGCGCCGTTGTGGAGTTTGTGCGTGATTGTGTCGAGGCGGATGTGCGCTGTGCGCTTATTACCCACGGCAAGGGAGAGGGCCGCAAGCAGCCCGCACTTTTGAAAAGCTGCATCTATCACTGGCTGCCGCAACTGGATGAGGTGCTGGCATTCCACAGCGCGCAAAAACAACATGGTGGTATGGGCGCTACTTACCTTTTGCTGCGCAAAAGCGAGCGCAAGCGTCAGGAGAATCTGGAGAGACATCAGCGGCGCTTTTGAGGTCCGTTATGTCATTTTTCTGTCATCTGTAAGAACTATGATGCGCGCCGAGGCTTTCCAATGCGATTGCGCATCTGACTCATCTTTTTGATTCTTCTTGATTGTAATATTGGCGACCCTATGGGTCGCCTTTTTTATGGCTGCGCTACAGGCATTGGTATCGGGAATTCAACGCATAATGTCATCGACCCGGTTAAATTCGAGCCGTGTGGATTTGTCATTACTGCTCAAGATCAGCTTGTCACCCACCACTTCGAGAAAACGGGTTTTGCGCAGGGCTTTCAGGTAATCGGCCTCTAGTTCATCACTGGGGCGGCGGTTTCCCACTCTGGAGATAATCGGCGACCTGGGCCAGGAAAGTTCGCCGCTGCTCTCGAGAGAAAAGCGCCCCAGATAGGGATTGATGCCCCCGTTGCCCCGTACATAGCCGAAGCGATCACAGGTAAAGAATGGGCGCTCGCGCCAGAACTTTTTCCACAGTAACGTGTACTCGTAGGTGTTCTCGCCATCTCGGAGGTTTGAGAGTATCCAGTCGTGCCCACAGGCAGACCACGCCGGCTGTTTGGTGAGCTGGGGAGCGGGCTCCCTGAAGGACATACACCCGGAAAAAAGCAGGCTCAATACGGCTGGGACCACAAGCTGCAAGGGTAAGTGAGATCGGGGCATGATGTCGTTCTCATTGTTTTTGCGACATTTAATCGTAAAAGCTATCAGTGGTCTGTGGTGGTGTTCAAGATCCTGCCCTGACATATTCAATATAAATATCGCCAGAGGCGTCGCGAAGGATCAAACGCTTACCGCGGGACTTGGTAAATGCCTGGCGAGTACCGGCCAGGGCGCGCAGGTAGGTATTTTCCTGCTGCAGTAGGATCTCCGGGCCGCTCATCTTGGTCGAGGCGAAGCTGGAACTGTCCCACAACATCAGGCCGTTTTCAGTTATCTGCAGCTCGCCACGGTAGGTATTAATACCGCTGCGCCCCATCACATTGCCATCGAGATTACACACGAAAGTAAAATCTGCAGGCTTCTGGATCGGTACCGCAGCGCCGTTAATACGCAGGCGTACCAGCTGCCACTTCTTATTGCAGACTGAACTTGCTGTTCCCGCACTCTGCACAACTCGGGCTTCTTCCGCACTGTTCGACAGGCATCCGCCAATGACCAGTAGGGCCCCTAGCAGCCACAGTTGCACCAACCTGCTCATCGGCGAGTTACTCCCTGACCCTTGCACCTACAATCTCAAACGGGCCTGTCGCTTTAGCCTATAACCCGCTCTATGCAAAGCTTAGTCGCTGGCCTCTGTTGAGAGACGACAGGTGTGACAAGCTATGCTTCACCTGTGAAAGCGAGTGCTATCCGGGCAGTAAAACGAGGCTAGGTGCGGCATGATCCGGCGGACAAAAATAGTCGCAACACTGGGTCCCTCAACCGATAAGGGGGACACCCTGGGGCAACTGGTCGCCGCCGGGGTGAACATCGTGCGCCTGAATTTTTCCCATGGTGAAATCGACGAGCACCGCCGCCGCGCTGAGCAGGTTCGGGCAGAGGCCGCTCGCCAAGGGTGTCATATCGCCATGTTGGGTGATCTTCAGGGGCCGAAAATTCGTGTGGGCAAGTTCACCGATGGCGGTGTGCATCTCAGCACTGGTGCCGAGTTTACTCTGGACCCCACTTGGCCAAGGGAGCAGGGCAACAGCGCCGGGGTTTCGGTGGATTACACCGAGCTGGCCGAGGACTGCAGCCCAGGAGATACCCTGCTACTGGACGACGGGCGACTCAGTCTGCAGATCAAGAAAATTGATGGCAGTGCGGTTATCACTGAGGTACAGGATGGGGGCTGGCTCTCCAATCGAAAAGGAATTAACAAGCGGGGCGGTGGCCTCACCGCGCCCGCATTAACGGACAAGGATTTGTGCGATATTCAAGTTGTCGCCGATCTGCAGCTGGACTACTTGGCGGTGTCCTTTCCTCGCGATGCGCGGGATATTCATAGGGCGCGGGAGCTTCTACAGCAGGCGGGGGGTAGCAGCCAGATTGTCGCCAAGATTGAACGGGCCGAGGCAATCTCTTCTGATGAACACTTGCAGGAGCTGATTCTGGCGAGCGATGTCATCATGGTGGCACGCGGCGATCTGGCAGTAGAGATTGGCGATGCGGAATTGATGGGGGTGCAAAAACATTTAATTCGTTTTGCTCGCTATCTGAATCGCACGGTAATTACGGCAACACAGATGATGGAGTCGATGATCTCCAGCCCTGTGCCTACGAGGGCGGAGGTGTGTGATGTCGCCAATGCGGTGTTGGATGGCACCGATGCGGTAATGTTGTCGGCGGAAACCGCCAGCGGGGACTACCCGGTGGAGACTGTTCGGCACATGGACGAGGTAATTATTGGGGCGGAAAAACACCGCGCAACACAGCGCCCTTCGGATAGTTTGCGTGGCAATTACCCTGCCGGGGATGCCTGTATCGCCATGGCTGCCATCATCATTGCCAATCACTGTCGAGATATCAAGGCTATTATCTGCCAGACAGAAACGGGCAACACAGCCCTTTTGATGTCCAGGGTTCGCGCAGCCATTCCGATTTACGCCTTTTGTCGGCACCGTAGAGTTTGTAACCGGGTTGCCCTTTATCGCGGCGTCGATCCGGTTTTAATGGCGGTGGCGGGTATGGATGGCCCCTCCCGTGACCACAAGGCAATCGACCATTTGAAGCAGCGCAGTCTTTTAAAATCGGGGGATTTTGTCTTGGTTTCCCGTGGCTATCGACAAGATGCCGGCGGCCAGACCGATACCCTACGGGTCGTAAGAGTTGAGTAAGCATTTTTTCCGCTCTGGGCGAAAATTCAATTTTTATTTTTTAAATCGAAATCCCTACTTTTTTATCTGTATTTTTCTGGTATTTAATAAATTCGTTTTTAGCCGGAACGTGCGCAGCGCACTAGAGTTTTTGTTTCTAGTTCCTGTTCAACGCAGTGAAATTTTTTTCCGTTGAGTGATAAAGATTTTGGGGTGTTCTGTGATTTAGTTGTGGAACAGCCGGTGATGCTTATTACCAGTGTCACAGCAAGCAGTTTCGGCAGGAGTTTCTGCACTGCACTTACCTCGCAAGGTTTACAGGATTCGTTTTCTTAACTCAGGGTAGTGGTAATAGCTGTCAAAGTGAGGAAAAGAACGCCAATTTGCAAAAAGTAGCGACAGAGATGTTGAATGGCTAAAGATAAAACAGGCGTTGGTACCCAGTGAGTAAACTCGTCGGTCACTATTGTGGAGTGGATGTGAATTATCGAAGAGAGATTTTTCTGATCACTCTTTTTTTGCGTGCAAATAAGTAATCGAATATTTCTAAATGATTAATTCAAAGTTATTAGCGGACCCATTTAAAATTTGTATTGATGTTGTTTTGTGGATTGGTGAGTCCGCAAAATACCAGTAATGTTATTGATCTGTACCGGCATTTTGCGGGCAAAATGAAATATCTGGATTTCAGCTATTTCAAGGCTGGATTAATAGCAGCTAAACGCTAGCGTCTTCTATGGTGATATCCACCGCGGACGCGATGGTGTCCACGCACTCTATAGCTGCGGTGGCTGCGATATCCTCGGTGGCCGCCGCGATAGTAACGGTGCTGGGCACGATAGCGGATTTGTGCAGCACCGGGGGAGTTAAAGCGGTTGTAGTAGGGAAGCCCCCGATAAAAGTACCTGGCCCGGTAGCGGGGGTTGCCGCGATAACCTGGTGCGCGGTAATAGGAATAGGCACCGCGATAATAATAGCCATAGCGCGGGGTTGCCCGGTAATATTGGTAAACCGGTGTGCGGTAAGAGACATAGATATTACTGGAGGGATAGTAGTTCGGGGTTGCGTAAGGATAAACAAAGGAAGAGGTGTAGGCCACTCCCCCTCCTCTGTAGTAACCGCCGTAGTAGCCACCGCTATAGTAACTATCGGTTGCACAGGCACCTAAAGTTAGGGCCGTGCATACCGTGACGGCAATAAAAGCCGTCTTAACAGCTCTATTCATAGTGCAATCTCCGGTAAGCGAAAGTTCCCCCCGGAGAGGCCCGGCAGGGGCCAAGCCCCTTTATGTGTGCCAAATGGATGCACACAGAATTTCTTTCTCAGTAGGGCCTGGCCTGGTAGGGCGGATCCGGCAGATCAATTACCTGGTAACTCGTGTTCACCACCGCGGGCGGCCTCAGGCGATAAAAATTTCCATCCCAGTAAAAGTTGCAATGCTGCATGTTGTGGCAGGTTCCATCGGGGTGGCAGTGGGCATAGCGGCCCCGTAGGTTGTAATATGACTTGCTGTAATATGGGCTATATCCGTAATAACTGGCTGAGCAGTCATAGCCTCCTCCGCAGGGATAACCTGTCCCGTTACAGGCTGACAGGGCAAACCCTGTGGCAATAGCCAGCGCGTAGCCCGAGTGGCGGAGCAGCCGAAGCGACAGCGGTTTCATCTAGACCTCCACACCTTTTGGCGGGTAAAACGTCTAATTGTCAGCCTAGCACTTTTGGCGCAAATTTCCTCACAAAGAAAAAAAATTGTTCTAGCAGTACTTGATAAAGAAAAGCTTGTCTCTTTACTGATTTTTTTGTTTTAAATCGCGACCGTGGACAAACAGCTACTTTAGAGTCGCTGTTGCTGGCGGACCAAAGACAGAGAAAAAAATACCGGGATTTAGGCCCCGGTATTTAGTAACGAAATCTTCTATAAAAATTAATTTATAGAAATTAAAGGAAATTAATGACTGCTTGGGAGCAGGGCTGGATCAATGGATTCCAGGTAGGCGCCGCTGCTCAGCAACTGCTTTGCCTCTTCAATATCCGGGGCAAAGTAGCGGTCCTTGTCATAGAAAGGTACTCGGGCGCGAAGTTTTGCCTTGGCGGCCTCCAGTTTTTCCGTGGATTTTAACGGCGCGCGGAAATCCAGTCCCTGGCAGGCAGCGAGTAGCTCCACCGCCAGGATGCCACAGGTATTGTCGGCCATATCCCGCAGGCGACGGCCGGCAAAGGTGGCCATGGATACATGGTCTTCCTGGTTGGCGGAGGTGGGCAGTGAGTCCACGCAGGCGGGGTGCGCCATGGATTTGTTCTCACTGGCAAGCGCCGCTGAGGTGACTTGGGCGATCATAAAGCCGGAGTTCACCCCGCCATTTTCCACCAGGAAGGGTGGCAGGCCGGATAGGTTGCTGTCGATCAACAGCGCCATGCGACGCTCTGATAGGGAGCCGATTTCTGCCAATGCCAGCGCCAGGTTGTCGGCGACCATCGCTACCGGCTCCGCGTGGAAGTTACCGCCGGAAATAATGTCGGAGCTATCCGGATTTTCCTCGTCGGTAAATACCAGCGGGTTATCGGAAACACCATTTGCCTCGGCCAACAATACTTCTGCAGCGAAGCGCATCTGCTGCAGACAGGCACCCATTACCTGGGGCTGACAGCGCAGGGAGTAGGGGTCCTGTACTTTTTCACAGAACTGGTGGGAATCACCGATCTGGCTGGTTTCACCGAGCAGGTCCCGATAAATTGCCGCTACGTCGCGCTGAGCCTGTTGGCCGCGGGCGTTGTGAATACGATCATCGAAAGGGCGGCGTGAGCCCTTGGCGGCTTCCAGGGTAATGGCACCGGTTACTAGGGCACCGGCGAACAGGTCTTCACTGGCGAACAGGCCGAGCAGGGCAAAGGCGGTAGAAGCCTGGGTGCCGTTTAGCAGGGCGAGGCCTTCTTTGGGGGCCAGGGTAATGGGCTCAAGCCCCGCGGCTTTGAGGCCTTCGTGAGCACTCTTGCGCTCGCCCTTGATAAATACTTCCCCTTCACCGAGAAGTACCACGCTCATATGAGCCAGCGGCGCCAAATCGCCAGAAGCGCCGACAGAGCCTTTCTCAGGGATGGCGGGGTATACACCGGCATTGACCAGTTGCATTAAAGCTTCGATAACCTGCGGGCGCACGCCGGAGAAGCCGCGCGCGAGCGAGTTGATTTTCAAGACCATCAGCAGACGCACGGTGGCTTCACTCATAAAGTTGCCGGTACCGGCGGCATGGCTCAGTACGATAGCGCGTTGCAGGTTTTCCAGGTCGTGCTTTTCAATACGGGTGTTGGCCAATAAACCAAAACCGGTATTAATTCCGTATACCGTTCTCCCTTCGGTAATAACTTGGGCAACAGTGTGGGCAGAGGCTTCAATAGCGGGGTAGGCGCTTTTCGCCAGGGACAGCTGCACCGACTCGCGGGCTACGCGGCGCAGTTGCGCAAGGCTCAATTGACCGGGATCGATTTCCAATTGATACATAAATTCATTCACCAAAAAATATTTACTGCTTAGCAGGCTGTTGAAAAACAGCCTGCACGGGCGGTGCGAAAGCGCCTGCCGCAAAATCAAGCACTGCAAATGCTTGATTTGAGTGCCCATCTTTGTGGACATGTGCTGCAAAGATGGCTTGAAAAAGTCGCTTGTTGGCTTTTTCAACACCCTGTTAGGCGCCGGCGGCGCAGCCCGATCAAAGTTATTCGGGCTGTAAAAGATTTCCGTTGGCGGTATTTTTATTGCGGTAAAAAATCAGTCGTTCAGCATAGGCAGGTCCAGGCCCTGCTCTTTTGCGCATTTTTTTGCGATCTCGTAACCGGCATCGGCGTGGCGCATTACGCCGGTGGCGGGATCATTCCAGAGAACCCGTTCGATACGTTTGCGCGCAGCTTCGGTACCGTCACAGACAATGACCACCCCAGAGTGCTGGGAGAAGCCCATGCCAACGCCACCACCGTGATGCAGGGATACCCAGGTAGCGCCGGAGGCAGTGTTCAGCAGGGCATTCATCAGCGGCCAGTCGGAGACAGCGTCGGAACCATCCATCATGGCTTCAGTTTCGCGGTTGGGGCTCGCTACAGAGCCGCTATCGAGGTGGTCGCGGCCGATCACTACCGGTGCTTCCAATTCACCGTTGGCTACCATCTCGTTAAATGCCAGTGCCAGGCGAGCGCGATCTTTCAGACCCACCCAGCAGATACGTGCGGGCAGTCCCTGGAAATGAATCCGCTCGCGGGCCATATCGAGCCAGTTGTGCAGCTGCGGATTGTCGGGAATCAGTTCCTTAACCTTGGCATCGGTCTTGTAGATATCTTCCGGGTTGCCGGACAGGGCCGCCCAGCGGAAAGGACCGACACCTTCGCAGAACAGAGGGCGAATATAAGCGGGTACAAAACCGGGGAAATCGAAGGCATTTTCCACACCTTCCTCGAGAGCCATCTGACGAATATTGTTGCCATAGTCGAGGGTTGCGGCTCCGCGCTTTTGCAGCTCCAGCATGGCTTCAACCTGAACCGCCATAGACTGTTTGGCTGCCTTTACTACTGCGGCTTCATCTTTCTTGCGCATCTCCGCTGCGTATTCCATGGTCCAGCCCTGGGGCAGGTAGCCATTTAAAGGATCGTGAGCGGAAGTCTGGTCGGTAACCGAATCTGGCAGAATATTGCGTTTTACAATTTCCGGGAAAATATCTGCTGCGTTGCCCAGCAGGCCAACGGAAATGGCTTCGCCTTTTTCCATCGCGGCTTCAATCATTTGCAGGGCTTCGTCGAGGCTGGAGGCTTTTTTGTCTACATAGCCAGTGCGCAAACGGAAATCGATACGGGTTTCGTCGCACTCTACTGCGATCATGCTGAATCCGGCCATGGTCGCCGCCAGTGGCTGAGCGCCACCCATGCCGCCGAGGCCGCCGGTAAGAATCCATTTGCCTTTCGCTTCTCCCTTAAAATGTTTGCGTGCGACTGCGGCAAAGGTTTCATAGGTACCCTGGACGATGCCCTGGGAGCCGATATAAATCCAAGAGCCGGCAGTCATCTGGCCGTACATGGCCAGGCCTTTTTTATCCAGCTCGTTAAAGTGTTCCCAGTTGGCCCAGTGGGGTACCAGGTTGGAGTTGGCAATTAATACCCGGGGTGCATCGGCGTGGGTTTTAAAGACTCCGACGGGCTTGCCGGACTGCACCAGCAGGGTTTCGTCGTCTTCCAGGCGCTTCAGCACCTCGACAATTTTGTCGTAGCACTCCCAATCCCGCGCGGCGCGGCCGATACCACCGTACACCACCAGGTCTTCCGGGCGTTCAGCTACCTCGGCGTCTAGGTTGTTCATCAACATGCGCAGGGGAGCTTCGGTGAGCCAGCTTTTGGCATTGAGCTCACTGCCGCGAGGCGCGCGGATTTTGCGGCTGGGGTCGTGGCGTTTATCAGCGGACATACATTCCTCTCAAATTATTTGTTAAAAATTCTTGCGCCCTATGATTGGCAATCCAGTGTTGCCGGGACGTATGAGATACATGCAGAAATTAGAATCTCAGCTGTGCCCCCAGGCGGTAGCGTTTACCCGGGTGCACCAGGCGGGCGAAGCTCACAGTGCCGGCGCTACTTTTGGTACGCCGCCACACCTGTAGGCAGGCATCGCCGGTGGCGATCTCCAGTGCATAGGCAATAGAAGCTTCTGCTGCGATTGCCTCAACCGTGGTATCCGCCTCGGTCAATGGTGCGACCCTGGAAAGATAGGCGTTTGGCGTGGTGTGGGCGAAATCCTGTTGTAAGTATTCGGGAGCCAGGGCCGGATTGGTAAAGCGCTCTTCCCACTGAATGGGAACGCCGTTATCACAGTGCACAATAATGGTGTGAAAAACCTTGGCCTGTTCCGGCACTTCCAGGGCACGGGCTACTTCGGCATTAGCCATACAATGTTGTGCCAGCAAAATTCGATTGCTGTAGCTGTGGCCGCGTGCTGAAATTTCATCAGCAATATTGCGCACTTCTAACAGGGAGCCAGCCGGTACTGGTTCGGCCACAAATGTACCGAGTCCCTGGGAGCGCATCAGCACCCGCTCATCGGTCAATTCACTTAAAGCGCGTCTGGCGGTCATACGGCTGACACCGAATTCCTGTGCCAGCTGATTTTCTGAGGGCACCTGGAAATGCACAGGCCAGCTGCCGTTTTCGATGTTTTGCCGGATATGGCGCTTGATCGCCGCGTAGCGGGGTTCGCTTGCAGTATTCATACTCGGGTTTAATGCCTTTATGGCTTGTATATGGTTGTATATACAAGAAATAATAGAAGCTACTATGGTTGTCTTAAAGATGACTGTCAAGCCGGGGCGATGGTCTGTATGCTGACTGCCCAAATCCCGCTCGGTATTGCACTGGGCATCTATGGTTAAAGAAGGAAAAGCGCGCCGCTAGAAGCTTATGACAGAACGCTGTGACCTACTGATTACGAATGTGAACGCCGCTACCATGGACCCTTCGATTGCCGGGGGCTACGGTGCTGTAGAGGATGCCGCAGTGGCGGTAACCGGCGGCAAGATTGTCTGGCTGGGGCCGCGTCGTGAGTTACCGGCCTGTGCTCCAGATAAGGTGATCGACGGTGAGGGGCAGTGGTTGACACCGGGCCTGATCGATTGCCATACCCATCTGGTTTACGGCGGTCACCGCGCCGGAGAATTTGCGCGCCGCCTGGGCGGGGAGAGCTATGAAGAAGTAGCCCGTTCTGGTGGTGGCATTATTTCCACTGTGAGGGCCACTCGTGCCGCCAGTGCTGAGGAATTATACCGTTTGTCGGAGCCCCGCCTTCGCGCCTTGATGTCCGAGGGGGCCACCACTGTCGAGATCAAATCCGGCTATGGCCTGGATCTGGATACGGAGTTGAAGCAACTTCGCACCGCTCGCCGTTTGGCGCAGCACAATTCGGTGGAAATCGTTACCACCTGTTTGGCCGCTCACGCCCTGCCGCCGGAATATGATGGTCGTGCTGATGAATATATCGATTTGATTTGCGAGCAGATATTGCCGGCAGTTGCGCGCGAGCAACTGGCCGATGCGGTGGATATGTTCTGCGAAACCATCGGCTTTACGGTAGAGCAGTGTCAGCGGGTGATTGAAGCCGCCAAGCAGTTGGACATGCCAATTAAAGTGCATGCCGAGCAGCTGGCACGCACTGGCGCCACTGAGATGGCAGCCAAAGCCAGCGCCCTCTCCGTAGATCATATTGAATATATTAGCGATGCGGATGTGCTGGCCATGGCTGAAAGCGGTACCGTGGCAGTTTTGCTCCCTGGAGCTTTTTATACATTGCGCGAGACCCAGATGCCGCCGGTAGAGAAACTGCGCGAGGCGGGGGTTTGTATGGCCCTGTCCACCGATCTGAATCCCGGTAGCTGCCCTATCGGTTCTCTGCGGTTAATGATGAATATGGGCTGCAACCTATTTGGCCTTACCCCAGCGGAGGCGTTGGCTGGGGTGACTCGCGCAGCCGCGCGCGCCTTGGGGCTCTGCTGTTCCCGCGGAGTACTGCGGCCCGGATTGCGCGCAGATATGGTGTTATGGCCGATGGATACCCCAGATCAGCTGGCCTATGAATTTGGCGCGCTGAAACCCGCACAGATTTTCCTGGGAGGTAAAGATGTTACAGCTGGCTGATATGCGCTTGTGGAGTGGCCGCACAGACAGCGAGGACGGTCGCGCCGGGGAGCGTTGGCACCAACGTGTTTCGCCGCTGCAACTGGATAACCCCCCTGGAATTGCCATCCTCGGTTTCGCCTCGGATGAAGGTGTGCGTCGCAATAAAGGGCGTATTGGCGCTGCGAAAGGGCCGCGAATCCTACGCTTGGCGACTGCCAATCTGCCCGCCACCTTTGATTTACCTCTTTATGATGCCGGCAATGTGCGCGTTGATCGTGAGGATTTGGAATCCGCACAGGCACTACTCGGTGCGCGTATCAATGAGTTGCTGGCTTACGGACACTTTCCCCTGGTTTTTGGGGGGGGACATGAAATTGCGTTTGGTAGTTATCAGGGCATAGCGCGATGGATGCGCGAGCTACACCGGGAAAAGACCCTGGGTATTATCAATTTTGATGCCCATCTGGATTTGCGCATTCCTTCACCCAAGGGTTCCTCGGGTACACCTTTCTATCAAATTGCGGAACAGTGCCAGATCAATGGCCGCCCTTTCAATTATCTCTGTGTCGGTGCTGCCGATAATGCCAATACGCCAGCGCTTTACAATCGTGCCGATGAACTGGGTGCAGAAGTCATTCGCGATCGAGAAATTAGCAGCTGGAACCTGGATAAAATAAAACAGCAGATCCGGGACTTTACCAATAAGGTGGACTTTGTGTACCTCACAGTATGCCTGGACGTATTACCAGCAGCAGTAATGCCTGCAGTCAGTGCCCCCTCTGGGCGTGGAGTCCCGCTGGAATTACTCGAAGAGCTATTGGATACCGTTCTGGACTCAAACAAGGTTTGCTTGGCGGATATGGCCGAGTTTAATCCCTATTTCGATATTGAAGATCATGGTGCGCGCACTGCAGCAAGGTTGGTTTTCCAAATAACCAATGGGGCCGCGCGCTCAACTCGCCAAGAGTAAGAGGGTAAAGTGGCCTGTAAGGCTGCCAGGGGTTGGCAGCCTTATGCTTCTAAACCGTAATATGCAGCCTCACGGTAATATTATTGCGGGTTGCATTGGAGTAGGGGCAAACTTCCTCGTGAGCTTTTAAGGCCACGCGTTCAGCTACCACCTGATCCATGCCCGGTAGCTCTATATAGAGATCAACTCCCAGCCCAAAGCCTTTCCCGCTGGGTCCTATGCCAACTTCAGCTCGCACACTGGTATCGTTCGGTGTAGCGACCTTTTCCTTGTCCGCAACAAATTTCATTGCACCGATAAAGCAAGCCGAATAGCCTGCGGCAAATAATTGCTCTGGGTTGGTACCACTTCCGCCATCCCCGCCCAGCTCTTTGGGAATGCTGAGCTTTACGTCTAGGGCGCCATCCGACGAAGCCGCCTGTCCATCACGTCCACCTGTCGCCGTGGCGACTGCCGTATAGAGAGCCTTCATAAGTGTGTCCTCAGAAATTCTGCAGACCAAGTGTAGTTGTCTTGGCTTGTGTCGGTATGTAAGGCCTGAGGTAAATCCGAGTTATCGGATCAAACGAAGATATCGACACTGATTGAAGATGTAGACGAAATTTTTTGTAAGGTTTTTGGCGTCGCCGGTACAGTAATCATTACAAAAAAATGGAGTAGCCGGTGGATTTACGGGATCAATTATTTCAACAGGCGATAAGCGAGTATGCCGAGGGTATCTCCCGAATAGCGCGCAGCTATGTGCGCACTACTGCAGAACATGAGGATCTGCTCCAGGAGATATGGTTGGGGCTATGGCGAGCGTTGCCTTCCTTTCGAGGGGATGCCAGCTTAAAAACCTTTGTCTATCGCATTGCTCACAATCGTTGTGTAACCGAAATAGCAAGAAGAAAACCTCAACATGCGGGTGAGGAGGAATTGATGACGCTGCCAGACAATCAAGCGGGTCCCGATGAGCGCCTGGCGGAAGAGCGTAAGTCAGAGCGGCTGCTAATTGCGGTTAAAAAACTACCACTGGGCTTACGTCAAACCCTGACCCTGCGTTTAGAGGGGTTAAGCTATATGGAAATTTCAGAAGTGCTTGGTATCAGTGAAAGCAATATTGCCGTGCGCTT
>NZ_CP174341.1:907500-910000 GCF_052468275.1 Microbulbifer mixtoriginis (SeqCode)
AGGTGGATCGGGAGGTCTGCTGGAGGTATCACAAGTGCGAATGCTGACATGAGTAACGACAAGGGAGGTGAAAAACCTCCCCGCCGGAAGACCAAGGGTTCCTGTCCAACGCTAATCGGGACAGGGTTAGTCGACCCCTAAGGCGAGGGCGAAAGCCGTAGTCGATGGGAAACAGGTTAATATTCCTGTACTCGCTATTGCTGCGACGGAGTGACGGAGAAGGCTAGGCCAGCATGGCGATTGGTTGTCCATGTTTAAGGTTGTAGGCTGGGGACTTAGGCAAATCCGGGTCCCTAAGGCTGAGAACTGATGACGAAGCCCACTTAGTGGGTGAAGTGGTTGATGCCCTGCTTCCAGGAAAAACTTCTAAGCTTCAGGCAATAGTGAATCGTACTCTAAACCGACACAGGTGGTCAGGTAGAGAATACCAAGGCGCTTGAGAGAACTCTGGTGAAGGAACTAGGCAAAATGGTACCGTAACTTCGGGAGAAGGTACGCCGGTTTTGGTGATGGGACTTGCTCCCTAAGCTGAGGCCGGTCGAAGTGACCAGGTGGCTGCGACTGTTTATTAAAAACATAGCACTCTGCAAACTCGTAAGAGGACGTATAGGGTGTGACGCCTGCCCGGTGCCGGAAGGTTAATTGATGGGGTTAGCTTCGGCGAAGCTCTTGATCGAAGCCCCGGTAAACGGCGGCCGTAACTATAACGGTCCTAAGGTAGCGAAATTCCTTGTCGGGTAAGTTCCGACCTGCACGAATGGCGTAACGATGGCCACGCTGTCTCCACCAGAGACTCAGTGAAATTGAAATCGCTGTTAAGATGCAGTGTACCCGCGGCTAGACGGAAAGACCCCGTGAACCTTTACTACAGCTTTGCACTGAACTTTGAGCCTACTTGTGTAGGATAGGTGGGAGGCTTTGAAGCAGTAACGCTAGTTACTGTGGAGCCGTCCTTGAAATACCACCCTGGTATGTTTGAGGTTCTAACTCTGGTCCGTTATCCGGATCGAGGACAGTGTATGGTGGGTAGTTTGACTGGGGCGGTCTCCTCCCAAAGAGTAACGGAGGAGTACGAAGGTGCACTCAGCATGGTCGGAAATCATGCAATGAGCATAATGGTATAAGTGCGCTTGACTGCGAGACAGACATGTCGAGCAGGTACGAAAGTAGGTCATAGTGATCCGGTGGTTCTGTATGGAAGGGCCATCGCTCAACGGATAAAAGGTACTCCGGGGATAACAGGCTGATACCGCCCAAGAGTTCACATCGACGGCGGTGTTTGGCACCTCGATGTCGGCTCATCACATCCTGGGGCTGAAGCCGGTCCCAAGGGTATGGCTGTTCGCCATTTAAAGTGGTACGCGAGCTGGGTTTAGAACGTCGTGAGACAGTTCGGTCCCTATCTGCCGTGGGCGTTGGAAATTTGAGAAGAGTTGCTCCTAGTACGAGAGGACCGGAGTGAACGAACCTCTGGTGTTCGGGTTGTCACGCCAGTGGCATTGCCCGGTAGCTATGTTCGGACGGGATAACCGCTGAAAGCATCTAAGCGGGAAGCCTCCTTCAAGATTAGATTTCCCTGACTCCTTGAGAGTCCTAAAGGGCCGTGGAAGACTACCACGTTGATAGGCTGGGTGTGGAAGCGTTGTGAGGCGTTGAGCTAACCAGTACTAATTGCCCGTGCGGCTTGACCATACAACAGAGATGGTTACTAACGACTAGCTAAGCTAGCGGATTGTGGAATGAAAGACACACAATGATCGCTTGCGGTGTATTACTACAGATTGTTTTACCGACTTATTTGGGGTTATCGCCGGTCAACAGACCGAGGCAAACAGCGATAACACGGCAGGCCAAGCAGATTGCTTATAAGACCAACGCCAACCCAAGCCAGTTTGCCTGACGACAATAGAGTTGTGGAACCACCTGATCCCTTGCCGAACTCAGAAGTGAAACGCAACATCGCCGATGGTAGTGTGGGGCTTCCCCATGTGAGAGTAGGTCATCGTCAGGCTTCTAATCCGAAAGGGCCACCCAATAGGGTGGCCCTTTTTTTATGGCTGAGAAAAATTAAAAAACCAAAAACTAAGAAAGGGAAAGAAGAGAGACGCGCTGCGCGCAAAGTCATATTGATTCGAGCCTGTGGCTCTCACCCTCCGAGCTGCCTTCAGCAGGCTAAATCGATACGAGCTGTCCGGTTTCTAAAAAAGAATCCTTCACCGGTTGCGCTACCGGGGTTTCTTTTTGGCTACGGTAAAATATTTTCACTATCTCGCGTGCCTGCACTGCTCTGTGAATCGTTCGTAAATCCGGAGCCATGCACCGCAGGCTGACGAGCGCTGCTCGCCATGCAGTGTAGGTCCAGTGTTTCCAGTAGCTTGCAAAAATAGCTCTAAATAAATTAGTCGGTTTTTACTCCAAAAAAATACATCTCCAAAAAAGATCTTTACCATTCCCCTTTAGGTTTTTTAGAGCTTCTGCAAAATCTTGCCACTGGATCCAC
>NZ_CP174341.1:915000-2010000 GCF_052468275.1 Microbulbifer mixtoriginis (SeqCode)
ACGAAAGTAGGTCATAGTGATCCGGTGGTTCTGTATGGAAGGGCCATCGCTCAACGGATAAAAGGTACTCCGGGGATAACAGGCTGATACCGCCCAAGAGTTCACATCGACGGCGGTGTTTGGCACCTCGATGTCGGCTCATCACATCCTGGGGCTGAAGCCGGTCCCAAGGGTATGGCTGTTCGCCATTTAAAGTGGTACGCGAGCTGGGTTTAGAACGTCGTGAGACAGTTCGGTCCCTATCTGCCGTGGGCGTTGGAAATTTGAGAAGAGTTGCTCCTAGTACGAGAGGACCGGAGTGAACGAACCTCTGGTGTTCGGGTTGTCACGCCAGTGGCATTGCCCGGTAGCTATGTTCGGACGGGATAACCGCTGAAAGCATCTAAGCGGGAAGCCTCCTTCAAGATTAGATTTCCCTGACTCCTTGAGAGTCCTAAAGGGCCGTGGAAGACTACCACGTTGATAGGCTGGGTGTGGAAGCGTTGTGAGGCGTTGAGCTAACCAGTACTAATTGCCCGTGCGGCTTGACCATACAACAGAGATGGTTACTAACGACTAGCTAAGCTAGCGGATTGTGGAATGAAAGACACACAATGATCGCTTGCGGTGTATTACTACAGATTGTTTTACCGACTTATTTGGGGTTATCGCCGGTCAACAGACCGAGGCAAACAGCGATAACACGGCAGGCCAAGCAGATTGCTTATAAGACCAACGCCAACCCAAGCCAGTTTGCCTGACGACAATAGAGTTGTGGAACCACCTGATCCCTTGCCGAACTCAGAAGTGAAACGCAACATCGCCGATGGTAGTGTGGGGCTTCCCCATGTGAGAGTAGGTCATCGTCAGGCTTCTAATCCGAAAGGGCCACCCAATAGGGTGGCCCTTTTTTTATGTGCAAAAAAAATTGAATGCGTAAAAAAATAAAAACAGAGAATAAAAAATAAAATTCAAAATACAGAAAAAATAAAAATCCCAATCGAATTTTTACTCGCAACACTCCCGCCGAAAAATCCAACTCGGTAAAAGGCAATGAAAAAAGCGCAGACTCTAAAAAGCTCCGAGGAGCCTTCCCTCCTATAAATAAAGCACTTTCTTAAATTTTTTCTGTAAGGAAAAAATGGAAATGCAAAAAAAATAACGCGCTTTATTTAATCTACACCTCAAGCACCACCAAAAAAACACCTGAAATTAAAAAGTACTCTTTAATCTAGAAAAATCATTGCGTTGAAAAAACGGCGCAGAAATACCAATAAAAATACCGGTGATTTTTTGCACGTTTTAATGAACCTGTGCAACCACGGGGCCTGGCGCGGATATACCGCAGTTATGCACAAGTCTATCCAGACTTTCTGTTAATAACGCCAAGCGGTGGAAAGTGGATAAATGGCTGGTGTTTTTTTACCCGTTGAAAAGGCCCCCGCGGAAACAGGGGCCTGAGCGTGGATATCCCTGAGTTATACACAGCTCTATCCATGGATTCTGTTAGCAATTAGCTCAAATAACACTAGAGCTTATAAAACTATACAGTCAGAGCCTGTTTCTAGGCCCTAGCCAGAGGGTGTCTTGCACTTTTAACTATACTGACAGGTCATAGGCGCCTAAATAGTTGTGCCGTGTGAATAACTTGCAGTTGGGACCAAGTGGTGAGGTGCTCTAATGCGCTGGTCGATTCTTTCTAGCTTGATTCTCCTGAGCCTGTTTCTGGGTAGTTTCACTTTTGCGAGTACCCTAATAGTGGGCAATAAATATGAAGGGACAGTCAGCTTTATTGACTTGGAAAATGGGAAGGAAATCAAGCGAACGGAAACTGGTGGCTCTCCACATGAACTTATTTTGTCCCCGGATAAATCAAAGGTTGTGGTGGTTTCCTATTTGGAAGATGGCTACGTTGGCGAAGAGTTAAATGTCTTTGATGTGGCTACGGGCAAACGCTTGAGCATTATCGACATTAGCCCGCATATGGGCCCTCATGGTATTGCTTGGCTGGGAAGTGGTGATGACCTTATCGTGACCACTGAAGAAACTCATGATGTGATTAAGGTTGATACTGTCGCGGGCAAGGTACTCGGTTCTGTATCAACAGACCAGATAGGAAGCCACCTACTGGCTTTATCTCCGGATACTAAAACTGCATATGTCACCAGTCGTGGCTCGGATACTTTCAGCGTGATCGATACGGACACTATGACCTTAAAAAAGACTCTTCCGGCCGGTGATGGTCCTGAGGCGGTATGGGTCAGTCCCGATGGGAAAGAGCTATGGATAGGTAATAATCGCTCAAAAAATATTTTTATCTTTGACACGGCTAGTTTAAAAAAGGAGGATGTCATTGATGTTGGTTACCTTCCCATTCGCATAAGTTTCCATCCCGAAGGGAAGCTGGTTGCAGTTGCGGATCTACAGGGAAACCGGGTGGTGATTTACGATGCGGCAACCCGCAAAGAGCTTAAGAGTATTGACTTAGGCGCTGCCTCTGCACGGGAACCGGCTTCACTACTCTTTACCCCCGATGGTAAGTATCTATATGCCGGATCACAGAGAGACGGGAAGGTGGTCGAAATAGATACCGACAAGTGGGAAATCAAGAGAATTTTTAAGGCTGGTCAGGGGGCTGATGGCTTGGAGTGGAGTCCGGTAACGATTCAGCCCGAGTAAATTCTATATAATATTTTTTAATGGTGGATGTTGTTAGAGGGCGACGGTGTAGATCATTAGATCCTGGGACTTTCCATCGATCGTAAGGTATGCGGGGATGGTGCTACTGTGGATTCCACCGGCCCGTCTTGCAACCGCAATGCTAGCGGTATTTTCAGAAAGGCAGTGTATTTTTATCTGGGCTACACCAGCTTGTCTTTTTAGTTCTTCGCAAATCCTCGCCACAACTTTCGCCATTACACCTTTGCCCTGGCAGTGAGCCGAGAGCCAGTAGCCAATTTCGGCACTCTTTTTTTTCTGATCAATTTCTTTGACACCGATTATTCCGGAGAGTTGGTCATTAAAAATGATCTTGTACCAGGCAGAGCCATTGTGTTTGCTATAAATACGCTGGCAAATATATTGTTTGGTCGACTCCATATCCTGTACAGACTTTGCCCAGTACAAATATTTTTCCAAAAGTGGGCGGTTATCTTCTATTAGATAAAAAAGCTCCTGGGAATCTTTCTCCTGTAGAAATTCCAGATAAATATCTTCTGTTACCGTTAACCGCATGCGGTTTTTCTCCTTGGTGGTGGAATCTCTCAAGTGAGACGATTTTATAAAAATGCAGTTTTTACTTAATAAGTTTACGAGGATTTGCCCCGGCACTTCAGACTTAGCGAATGAAACTCTTAAGGACTTTAGGTTTCCAGCATAAAGGTAACCGGGCCGTCATTGAGAAGAGACACTTGCATATCTGCGGCGAAGATTCCGCTGGCTACCGGTGTAAATTCGGCATTAGCACGCTCAAGAAAATAATCGTACAGGCCCTCGGCATGTTGTGGGCTGGCGCCGCGACTGAAGCTGGGTCGAAGGCCGCGTTCAGTTTCAGCGACTAGGGTAAACTGGCTCACGACAAGGAGCCCACCAGCGGCCTGTTGCACATTGTGGTTCATACGGCCGTTTTCATCGGGAAAAATCCGATAATTCAATACCTTATGCAGTAATTTGTCTGCGCTTTCACGGTTGTCTTTAGACTCCACTCCCAACAGCAAGAGTATACCGTGCTCAATAGCAGCCACCGACTGGCCAGACACCTCTACGCGGGCGTGGCTGACCCGTTGGATTAATCCTTTCATCTCAGACCTCTCTGTCTCTCTGGAACCCTGCGAGTAAATCGCCTAGATTAGCGGACTGATTCATGCAGAGAAACCGAGAATACCGTATGAAGAAACAGTTAATGGCACTCCTGGTTGGGGCTCTGGCCACAGCCGCTGTGCAGGCGGTGGAAACCTACCCAAAGAGTCAGACTATTGAGCACATAGATGAATACTTCGGTGTTGAGGTATCCGACCCCTTTCGTTGGATGGAGGATATGTCTAATGAAGAGGTTAAGGAGTGGGTCAAGGCACAGAACAAGCATGCGTTACCTCGCCTGAAGGATCTGCCAGGCTGGCAGAAGATCAACGATCGTCTCACTGAATTGTGGCGCTACGAGCGCTATGGGGTGCCCTATAAGAAAGGCGATAACTACTACTACGATTACAACAACGGCGACTGGGATCAGAACATTTTCTACCGCGCCGGGGAGCTTGCCCAGGATGGCAAGCCTATGCTGGACCCACGCAGCTTGAGTGAGGATGGCACCATCGCAGCGAAACGACTTAAGGTCAGCCCCAAGGGGCGTTACCTGGCCTATGGAATTTCGGATGGTGGCACGGACTGGACAGACTACCGTATTCGCGACTTAAAGACCGGCAAGGACCTAAAGGAGCAACTGACTGGGATCAAGTTCAGTGATGCCAGCTGGGCCCCAGATGAATCGGGCTTCTATTACAGTCGTTACCCATTCAACAAGGATGGCAGTGCCGATGATAGCAAGCAGGTCGCTGTCTATTTCCATCGCCTGGGAGACTCCCAGGAGCGCGACCAATTGGTATACCGTATTACCGACCATCCCACTCGCAACCCTGATGCCGAGGTAAGCGATGATGGCAATTATCTGCTGTTCACCATTTTCGATGGTTATGATTCCAACGGCTTTTACTATCGCGACTTACGCGATGACAGCGGCAAAGTCATCAAGCTGCTGGATGACTGGGATGGCCTCTATCAGTTTCTCGGTAATAAGGGCAGTACCTTCTTCTTCGAGACCAGTGCGGGCGCACCGCTGGGTCGGATAATTGCGATCAACCTGGCGAAGCCACAACGGAAATACTGGCGTGACCTAGTGCCGCAGGCAGGCAGCGCTCTGCAGAGTGCCAGCTATATTGGCGACCGATTCGTGCTGCACTATTTAAAAGATGCTAAGTCGCGAGTGCTGGTGACTGACACCAATGGTAAGAAGCAGTACGAGCTGAAATTGCCCGGCGTGGGCTCTGTGAAGGGTTTTTACGGTGAGCCGGATGAAGTGGAGACCTTTTATTCTTTCTCCAATTTCATTACCCCACCGAGTATTTATCACCTGAATGTGCAGACCGGTGAAAGCAAAATATTTAAGCAGCCGAAATACGCTGCAGACTTCTCTGACTTAACCGTGAGCCAGCACTTCTATAAGAGCAAAGACGGCACCCGTGTACCTTTATTCTTGGTGCATAAGAAGGGTATGAAGCGCGATGGCTCCAACCCCACACTGCTGTATGGTTATGGTGGTTTCAACTCCGCTCAGTTGCCGCGCTTTTACAACCGCTTTGTGGGTTGGTTGGATATGGGCGGTACCCTGGCGCTGGCCAACCTGCGTGGGGGTAGCGAGTACGGTGATGCCTGGCATCAGGCGGGTACCAAGACCCAGAAGCAGAATGTCTTCGATGACTTTATCGCCGCAGCCGAGTGGCTAATCGCGGAGAAAGTTACCTCTCCAGAGAAGCTGGGTATCAGTGGGCGCTCCAATGGTGGATTACTCGCCGGCGCGACCCTGGTGCAGCGTCCGGACTTGTTTGCCGCGGCACTGCCGGTAGTGGGTGTGCTCGATATGCTGCGTTACCACACCGCTTCCGCCAACGCACGCCAGTGGTCCAGTGACTACGGTCTGAGCGAAAACCGCGAGGAATTTAAGGCGTTGCATGCATACTCCCCGGTTCATAATACCCGTGAGGGCTCTTGCTACCCTGCCACCCTGATCACCACCGCCGACCGCGATGATCGTGTAGTGCCCTGGCACAGCTACAAGTTTGCGGCCGCGCTGCAGCGGGATCAGGGCTGTGAAAAGCCGATATGGCTCGCGGTGGAGACCCGGGCTGGCCACGGTGCCGGCAAGCCGGTGTGGATGCAGGTGGAGGACTTCGCCAACCAATGGAGCTTCCTCGCCCACCAGCTGGGAATGAAAATCGAGTAACCTTTCCCATCGACTCAATGTGTAGATAGTGGGGGCCGTGTTGGTGCCCCCGTTCAGACACTACGGATTGGGTTTAACCCTGGGGCTGCATCAGCAACAGTGTTGGTGCACAGCCCACCTTGTCGAGATTGTAGTACTGCCTGCGGTTTACCCTCCCGGGGTGCGGAAGTCTTGGCAGAGGCTATCACTGGGTATGAATAACAAAAAATAATCATCCGGTGGATCTATGAAACATGCATTCGTGACCGGGGGCAGCGGCTTCCTCGGTGCCAACCTTGTCGAGCAACTGAAAGCCGATGGCTGGCGGGTAACCGCCATGCATCGCAAGACCTCCAACACAGAGAGGCTGCGCAACATGGGGGTGGAGCTGGTTGAGGCCTCCCTGAACGATTCAGACTCACTGCGCTCAGCTATTCCTGACGATGTCGATGCCCTTTTCCATATGGCGGCCAATACCAGTATGTGGCGCGGTGGCAATGCACAGCAGTGGAAGGACAATGTGGAGGGGGCGGCGAATATTGCAAAGGTTGCGAGGGAGAAAAGTGTTGGCCGTATGATCGTGACCAGTTCGATCTCCGCCTACGGTTACCACAAGGATACGATCACCGAAGAGAGCGAAAAGCGTGCAGACGATCCCCGCCATCATTATCTGTATACCAAAAAGCGTGAAGAAATAGCGGTACGCAAAGAGATCGACAAGGGATTGGATGCGGTATTTCTCAATCCTTGTGCAATCGTGGGGAAATTCGACACCAGTAGTTGGGCGCAGACATTTTTTCTAATCGATAAAAACCAATTGCCTGGCGTGCCGCCGGGTTGGGGGTCTTTCTGTCATGCCGGGGCGGTGGCTCGGGCGCATATCGAGGCGGTCGAAAAGGGTCGCTGTGGAGAGAATTATATCCTCGCCGGCACCGATGCCAGTTTTCTGGAATTTTTTGGCAAAATAGCCGAGCTGCTGCACAAGCCTGTGCCCAAGCGTACAACTCCCGCCTTCGTTATTCAGTCTATCGCCTGGTTCTCTGATGTATGGTCGCGTGTGAGTGGTAAGGAACCGGTAATTACCCCGGAAAAGGCCACCCTGGTGACGCGCCGGGTTGTAGCTAGCAGCTCCAAGGCAGAACGCGAACTCGGCTATCAATCAGAGGTGACATTGGATGCCATGTTGTGCGAATGTCGCGACTGGTTAGTAGAGCAAAAATTATTGGAGATAAAGTGAATCGCAGTAATATTATTTTTATCCTGGTTTCCTTGTTGTTGGTTCTGCAATTGATTCAGCACTATTTCTTTTCCGGAGCCCAATAGCACTAGTCCTCTCCTTTTTGCTGGCTGTGCTCGGTATTGTTACCGAGCGCCGTCACTGCTTGAGATTAAGGAAAATAAGTTTTAGGAACCTATTATGGAAGAGAAACGCTGTGGCTGGTGCCTGTCCACCCCGCTATATCAAAGCTACCACGATGAGGAATGGGGTCGCCCGGTAACCGATGAGGCCACCCTGTTTGAGTTTCTGCTGTTGGAGGGGGCCCAGGCCGGGTTGTCATGGATAACCGTATTAAATAAGCGGGAAAACTATCGCCGTCTTTTCGATAATTTCAATGCAGAAAAAATTGCGCGCTATACGCCGCGTAAGATTGAAAAGTTACTGCAGGACCCGGGGATCATACGCAACCGTCTCAAAGTGGAGTCTGCGGTTAAAAATGCTCGCGCAACTCTGGCACTGCGAGAGAAAGGGCAAACGCTCTCTGACTTTCTCTGGCAATTTACCGACGGCAAGGTGATCGTGAATAAACCCCGTTCCCTCAAGCAGGTACCGGCCAGTACAGCGGAATCTGATGTGATGAGCAAGGCGCTTAAAAAAGCCGGCTTTAGTTTTGTTGGCTCTACCATTATGTACGCCCATATGCAGGCCACGGGTATGGTTAATGACCATTTGCACACTTGCCCTGCGCGTCAGCGCTGCCTGGATGAAGCCGAGGCGGCGGGACTACTTTAGAAAGCAAATAACCGCTGTGGTTAGCCGGTTCCGATCTTTTTTATCAGCGCATTTGCCAATGAACAGGAGGACCCCTATGAGCCTTGATGGTATTGGTGAAAGTTACTGGCCTCTCTTCACTGCTGGCTTTTTACGGATTGCGGCTGCAGTGCTGGTTATTGCAGTGACTCTGGGGGTGGCCCACCTGGCGCGAAGCGCTATAAATCGATTAACCAGCCGGCTCGATGTGACACTCGTGCCGGTGCTGCGCAATATTGCGACCTGGGCTATTTATATTGTCGGGGCGCTGGTGGTTCTGGATGTGTTTGGGATCAATACCACGAGTCTGATCGCCTTACTCGGTGCTACCGGTTTGGCGGTGGGACTGGCCTTAAAGGATACCCTGCAAAATATTGCGGCCGGTTTTATTTTGCTGAGTTTGCGCCCCTTTCGTGTCGGCGATGTGATTCAGTTTGGCCAGACCATGGGCACAGTGCGTCAGGTGGGTCTTTTTACCACTGCGTTGGATACTAGCGATGGCCTGCGAATTACAGCACCGAACAGCACCATTTGGGGGCAGACCCTCACTAATTACAGCCACAATCAGACTCGTCGTGTCGAAATAGTGGCGAGCATCGCCTACGGAGACGATATCGAGGCGGGTATACAAGTATTGCGCCGACTAGTGGCAGATGAACCGCGAATTCTATCGGAGCCGCAGCCGAGCTTCGCGGTTCGCGCACTGGGGGATAGTGCGGTGAACCTGCAAGTTCGGATTTGGACACCGACTGTTGAGTACTGGGATGTCTATTGGACTCTCATGAAGCGCTTGAAACCCGCCCTGGAGGGCGCGGGTTTAACGATCCCCTTCCCCCAGCGGGAGCTGCATATTGTGCAGAAGCCCGAGTGGCCCGATCCTAGCTCCCCCGAGCCGAAGACATAACACAGAGTCCCAATGGTCCGCCATCTTAGGCGGAATCCTCACAAGACTGCTCGTCTCGACGCGCAGATATAGCGTTTGAAAGAGCCCGAATCGACAGTTCAAAGATTTCGTGTCAAAGTTAGCGGCGTTTTTTTGTACAACTTTTGACCGAGATAGGAAAATGCCGATTAAGCTGAACAACCCTTTGATCCCCAGCCTGCTGGCTGTCGCTATCCTTGCGGGCTGTCAGGGCGATAACAGCGCTCAAGCAGGAGCGAATGCCGACAAAGCTCAAAGTGCCGTTGCCGAGGCCCCTGTAACCGTTGATGCGGTGGCTGAGACCAAGCGTCTGACCGAATGGCTGGATGCGCGTTACGAAGAGCAGCTGCAGTTCAGCCCCATGCAGCTGTCCTATCTCGGCCGCAAGGAGCAGTACGACCAGATCGACGATATGAGCGAAGCCGCCGAGGCGCGCCAGCTGGCCTGGATGGAAAAAGCCGTTGCAGAGCTGAAGAAGAACTTCGACTACGACAAGCTGAGTCAAGAAGGGAAAACCTCCTACGATATCTGGGTTTACCAGTTTGAGCAGGCCAAAGCCGCCGAGCCCTTTAAGCGCCATGGCTATATTTTTGAGCAGATGGGCGGCGTGCAGTCGCAGCTGCCCAACTTTCTGCTGAACTTCCACAAGGTGGACAATATCGAGGATATGCAGGCGTATATCGCCCGTATCGGCGGTATTTCCCGGGCTATCAATCAGCTGCGCGAGCGCGCTGAGCAGTCTGCCAAAGAGGGCATTCGCCCACCGCGCTTCGCTTACGAGGGCGCGATCGAGCAGTCCAGCAAGCTGATCGACGGTGCCCCCTTCACCGATGGTGAGGACGCCCCCCTATGGGCCGGAGCCAAAGGCAAAGTCGCTGAACTGTTGGAAGCCGGCAAGATTGACCAGAAGCAGGCCGATAAGCTGACCGCAGACGCGCGCAAGGCCCTGGAGACTGAGTTCCTGCCAGCCTATAAGACCCTGGTTGCCTGGCTGGAGAAAGATGTGCAGAAGGCCTCTGCAGAGCCTCAGGGTGCCAGCAGTCTGCCGAATGGTATGGCCTACTATAACCAGCGCCTGGCAAATACCACCACTACCAGCCTGACCGCCGATGAAATCCACAATATCGGCCTGAAGGAAGTAGCGCGTATTCGCAGCGAGATGGAGACCATCAAGAAGCAGGTGGGCTACGATGGCAACCTGCAGGAGTTCTTCACCTTTATCCGTGAAGATGGTCAGTTCTACTACCCCAATACCGACGAAGGCCGCCAGGGTTACTTGGATGATTCCACAGCTTTCCTCGACGACATCACCAAAAAGCTGCCGGACTACTTCGGCCTGCTGCCCAAGGCTGAGCTGGTGGTTAAGCGGGTGGAATCTTTCCGCGAGCAGGATGGTGGTGCCCAGCACTACTACCCGGGCACTCCAGACGGTTCTCGCCCAGGTATCTACTATGCGCACCTGTCTGACATGAGCGCCTACTCCACTACTGATATGGAAACTGTGGCTTACCACGAGGGTAACCCCGGCCACCATATGCAGATTTCAATCGCGCAGGAACTGGAGGATATCCCACAGTTTCGTACCCAGGCGCACTTCACCGTATATGTAGAAGGCTGGGCCCTGTACTCTGAGAAACTGGCTAAGGAGATGGGTGCATTCGAGGACCCCTACAACCTGTTTGGCCATCTGACCGCAGAAATGTGGCGCGCCATCCGCTTGGTAGTGGATACCGGCATGCATGCCAAGGGTTGGAGCGAGGAGCAGGCGGTAGAATACTTCCTGGAAAACTCTGCGATTCCTGAAACAGCCGTGCGCTCCGAAGTACGCCGCTATCTGGTGTGGCCGGGTCAGGCTACCGCCTACAAGATCGGGATGCTGAAGATTCAGGAACTGCGCAAGCAGGCTGAGGAGCAGCTGGGCGAAAAATTCGATATCCGCGGTTTCCACGACACCGTACTGGGTGGCGGTGCACTGCCGGTACCAGTCCTGGAGAGCCGAGTGGCTGCTTGGGTGGACTCAATTAAGAGCGCTTAAAAGCTAACTTGGTTATTGAATTAAAGCCGGGCATTGCCCGGCTTTTTTATGAGGGTGACTCTTGCCTTTCCCATTTTTTAATTGTTTGGCCAAAGAGAAAAAATTAAAGCTCTCATTATTCATTAAACCTTAAGAGCACATCGGAACTGCTGGGTAAATTTCCAGCTGAAACTGTTGGGAAAATTTGACAGTGAACTATGTGGGTTGGAGGGAGTTAAAGAATTGTTTTCTCAGAATTATTAGGTTGACTTAAGATTTTCTCAGATTTTTTAGGTTTTTTAAGGACGACGTTAATCCATTCGGTTGAGGTGTCGGATAATGTTTCTTAAGCTACATTTATTCTCTTTGATTAATTTTTCTGAGTAATATTTTAGGTGATGCAATAAGTCATAGTCGAATATGCCCACGAAAGGATGGTCAATATCTACGTTGAGAAAATCGTATTCGATACGCCCCTTTTGGGAAAGAATCTTGGCAATCTCTAAAGTGTAAAGTTGGTTTTTATCCATAGAGCGCTGTATGTTGGTTAAAGCATCATGAGCCCAGTGAATGCGCCCCCATTTTCTCAGCGAGTGGTACTTCATACTTGAGCTTAGTAGTTTTGGGTATCCAGAGCACATGACCAGTATGTAGTATTTTTTTTCTGGGAATTCATGAATAATGTCTCTTAGAATTAAACTAGACGGGTTGTTTATAGCTATAGCCGCATCTGCAAATACACAACAAATATCCTTTTCTTTAGCTGTTGGGTAAATTTTGAAGGAAGATTGGAAGTTGGACTTCATCGATTCAAAAGAGACTGGAGGGAAAGCCGTCTCGGCACTAGCTGCAGCTGTTACCAGTTGGTATAGGCTGTTTGTGGGTAAATCTAGAGCCGCATCTCCTCGATTTTTGAATAAAAAGATTTCTCCGCTATCTATGTTTAATGTTGGAATAATAACGTAGTTATCTAAATCATTAAATTTTAAATCTTTTGTGTAGTATTTCTCCATGATCTCATGTAGGCGTCGGCCGAAATAGGCTGGTGAGAAGAGCCCAGCCCCGGTGAGCAGCTTGTGATACCAGGGGGATTTAAAGATATAAGTCGTTTCATCTTTATAAATATTGATTAGGTAGTCTAGGTGAGAAATATTTTTCCCATAGTAGTCTGGAATAGCTTTACCTGGGATGTTGATTCCAGTTGCTATAACGGCTCCAGTGGATACTCCGGCAAAAACATCAAATACTTCATTAATCGGTTTTCCTAGGTTTTTTTCGATATATTGCAGGACATAGAGGGGGATAAGTCCGCGAACGCCCCCGCCCGTAATGATTAGTACTTTGATTGTGTCTTTATCTTGCAGATGATCTAAGTTTCTAACAAATCTTTTTGAGATAAATTCTCTGTTAAAGGTGACTGATTGAGGGAAGCATTTGTTATAAATGTAGGCCGTAAGAGCATAGGCTCCAGATAAAGTTGTTAAGGTAAAGAATAGTCTTTTGGTTAGCTGACCGGCCAGTTTCAACATAAAAGGAAACCATGTTTGTTCAGTAACTAGTCCTTAAGCAATGCACCTTTCTCATCGCGGAACTATTGTAATGTAAAATTTATACCTAATATGAAAATCGTTTGGTTTTGATTTATATGACCCCAAAGAGGAGAATGTCTTTTGATATCACCTGTTGAAAGTAAGGTGTCTAGCTTATGGAAGGAATTAGAACTTAAAAAAGGCTGTGTATGAAAAAAATTATCATTATTTTATGTTTGTTAATTGCCCAATTAGTTGCTGTTCCACTTTGGGCTAAGACGGATACTAAGGCGGTTTCTACCGAAATTACCGTGCGTGCCAAAGCCAAGGATGCCAAATTTATCGGTTCCTCCATTGGGGGTGCCATGGTCATTATCCGTGCGGCAGATACTGGGGAAATTCTCGCACAGGGCCTGACTCAAGGGAGCACCGGCGATACTGGTAAGATTATGAAGACCCCGCGTGAGCGCTATGTGCCTATCGCCGAGGGGGCGGCTAAATTCACCGCTAATCTGGATATTAGTGAGCCAGTTTTCCTTACCATTGAGGTTTTGGCCCCTTACATCAAAAAACAGGCCCGCGTGGTGGCGCAGACCCAGACCTGGTTGGTGCCCGGCAAGCCTATTGGAGGCGAGGGCTTGATTGTGGAAATCCCCGGCATGGTGGTGGACCTGCTCAGCCCACAGACTCACCTCTACACCGGTTTGGATAAGAGTCCATTCGAGATCCGCGCCAATGTGGTGATGATGTGTGGTTGTTCCTTCACCGATGGTGGCTTATGGGATGGCAGCAAGATTGAAGTTACTGCGATAGTGAAGCGAAATGGAGGCGAATTTGCCACAGTGCCACTGAAAATCCAGGACACTATGAATTCCTTTAGTGCGCCCTTCGCCACGGATTTACCCGGCGTCTACGAAATTCTGGTTTACGCTTATGACGCTAAAACCGGAAATACCGGTGTCGATAGGGGCAGTTTTATTGTGAAATAAACTGGATTGGCCGGGGCCAAGGCAATGAGCAGAAATAGGACAGGGGACTATGAGGTGTTTATGCGTGGTATGAATACGCGAGTCCCCGGCTTTTATAGCTCCGCTGTAAATCCCGGTCTGGTGCTCCTGCTGGGCCTCTGCTTTGACGGGGCGTGAGCAAAAGGGAGCGATGTCCCGGCGCGAGTTGCTTGAGGAGCACCGCCCAGAACGGATCCACGCCCGCCTGGGGCGAGAGCCGAAATCTCAACGGGTCTCCGATTTTGTTCTGGGGGCCATCGATGGCTGCGTTACCACTTTTGCCATAGTGGCTGGGGCCTTCGGTGCGGGTTTTTCCGAGTCGGTGGTGTTAGTTATGGGGTTCGCCAATCTGATTGCGGATGGTTTCAGTATGGCGGTGAGCAATTACGAGGCCGTCAGCGTGGAGCGTGAACAAGCTGCGGCGGCCACACGTATCGAACGCGAGCATATCGCACTGGTACCCGAGGGAGAGCGAGAGGAGATTCGCCAGATATTCCATCGCAAGGGATTTCGCGGGCAGGTGCTGGACGAGATCGTCACTACCATTACCGCCAATCGCCAGCTATGGATTGAGACCATGTTGGCGGAGGAATACGGTATCAGCCGCACCAAACGCAAACCTCTGGGCAGTGCTTTGGTGACCTTCTTCGCATTTATTGGCATGGGCACCGTGCCGCTGTTGCCCTACCTTCTCTCGCCACTGAACTCGTCACAACAGTTCTACAGCAGCGTTATTCTGGCGGCTTTAACCTTCTTTGCCATCGGTCTGTGCAAGGGCCTGGTATTTTCCCAAAAGGTTTGGATGGCGGGCTTCAAGACCCTGGTATTTGGAGGCGGTGCCGCCGCGCTGGCATTCGCCGTAGGCTTCTTCTTGCGCGACCTTATCGCTTGACCTAGGCGGCTACTACCCGGTTGCGGCCGCTGTTCTTTGCCCGGTACATACGCTTGTCTGCCTCCGCCAGCAGTTGGTTGTGAGGGTTGCCGCTCCCCTCTACCACGCCAAAACTGATGGAAACTTTTACCGGCTGTACGTAGCGGCGGCTCAGGGCCTCGACCTTGCGACGCAGTTTTTCTGCCAGCACCCTGCCACCGCGCACATCGGTATTGGGCAACAGCAGCAGAAATTCCTCTCCGCCCCAGCGTGCAACAACATCTTCTGCGCGGGTGTTTTCCCCGAGGATTTTCGCTACGTCCTGCAAAATGCGGTCGCCAAAGCCGTGGCCGTAGGTATCGTTAATACTTTTAAAGTTGTCCAGGTCGCCAATCAGTATCACGTATCGGCCTTGTAACTCCTTGTTGCGCCGTTCCATATCGTGGATAGCCCGGTAGGCCTCGCGGCGGTTCGCCAGCCCGGTGAGGGCATCGGTGGAGGCGCTTTTTTCCAGTTCACCGGTGAGGCGTTCGAGTAGCTGTTGGGTGTGGTGGCGACTGCTGTCGAGTAGTGCGGTGAGAGCGGTAAGAGCGCCAAAAACCGCAATAAAACGTGCGCGATAGGCGGTGTCATATTCCGCCTTCAGGCCGGGGAAGTCCGGGTAGAAAAGAGCCGTCGCGGTAACTAGGCCGATGGCGACCAGCGCCACTGTGCCGGTCTTATAGCCGTATAAATTGATAAACCCTGGCACCAACATCACCGCCCACATTAGGCCAGTGTTGTTAACCCCGCCGGATAACAGCAGATAAAAGTAGAGTACCAATAAAAGAATGCCTACCAGCAGCGGTGTTTTTTGGCTGGGGCCCATCACATTGATGGTGACATAGGAGCAGAGTATCACTACTGCGGCGGCGGAAAGGGTCGTGGCCTGCAGAATATCGGCGGCGCTCAGGGCAATAACCGCCATAGCACCGGTTACCGCCATGGCAAAAATTAACATGTAGGAGGAGGCCATGATACGGCGGCGCAGGTCGATGCGCTCCAGCTCCGCCACGGGTGTGTCCTGTGCGGTGTGATGCTTGTTATACCCTGAGTTCATAGTCGTCTCTGTTCCTGTACAGACTGCAACTTCCGTCGGTCGTAAGCGCGATTCCTGTCACTTAATTCACCGGCAGAGTGAAGCTGCGCCGAGTATAGGAGGATTCGCCCGATGACCAAAGCCGCGAGCTACAGTATCTGTAAAGCAAACGTTAGAACTGAGAAACCGTGACACAAATTCATCTGACTTGGGGCAATATCCTGACATTACGTGGGGACGCACTGGTGTGCCCCGCGCACAAACATCTTATTCGCGGGCGCGGCCTTTCGGCGCAGATTTATGCACAGGGTGGCGTTGAGCTTGCGACTCAGTGTGGTAGGCAACTGAAGTGTGCCGTTGGTGAGGCGCGGCTAACCAACGCCTATCATCTGCCGGTGGATTATCTGCTGCACACGGTTACGCCGCAGTGGAGCAGTGGTGATCAATGGGGCGCTTTGGCCATTGGCCAGCTACGGCGCTGTTATGAGAGTGTATTGTGCCTTGCGAGGGAGAAGGGGTTGAAGCGTATTCTCTTTCCCGCATTGGGTGCGGGTACCAATCGATTTCCCCATGCCATTTCCGCACACCAGGCCCTGGAAGTTCTCAATGAGTATTCCGGTGAATTTGATCAACTGACGGTTTGTTTACATTCTCCCGCCGCTCTTGGAGAGTGGGAGAGGGTTGAGCGGCGTTTCTACACGGTGTGAGATTACCTGATCACAAAAGTGTACTTTCGTGCTTATTTAGTAAGGGCTAATTAGGCCTTTTCACAATGCCCTTGAAGAAGGCTGAAGAAGTTGTTCCTTAACTAGAAGTTAGGCACTTACAAAGCTGAGCGCGAGGAGAGAATAAAGCTTGAAAAATCGCCCCGTGAATTTCAAGCCTCCCTACCCCGCATGGGAGCTAGAGCTTCCCTCTAACCATTGGTATGTCCAGTGCCAGGTTGGCTTACAGTTTGCGAGTGGACAACGTGACGATTCGCTATTCCGATTGTTGGCCAGGTTTTTATCCAGTGCTAAAGGCTTGCTGCACATTGAGCGGGCGGGACACATCGATGTTCAGGGAGCTTATAACGATATTGCTATAGCCTATTGGGACAACGATGAATCAATGGGGAAATGGCTTGGGGAAGAAGCTACTGAGTTACGGGAAATTATTCAGAGTAAGTCGGGATTTTGGTATGAGGCGTTAGCCGCTCCACGCTCACACTTTGAAGTATCTTCCTCCACACCTGTGGCTGACTGGGGGATTTTTCGCCACTTTGATATTTGTGAGCAGCATGAACACGCTTACTGGGGTGCGATGCGGGATCGAATTAGTGCGGCGGAGAATGATGGGCTTCCGGGCCAACTGCAAACCCTGCGGGCAATACCGGTTGGGAAACAGTCAGATACAGAAATATCTCTTCCCGGTAATTTATGTATGATTCGTACAGTTCAAGGGTACTCGGCAGCCAGTTCCGCGGAGCGGCATGCCTACCGGGAATCTCTGTGTTCCGAGTATGAACAGGGGGTGCATTATTTGCAGTCAAACCCAATAGAATCGCGCTGTCTTAGTGCTCGCCTGTTAAATGATGAGCATCCTGCACTGGGCAGGCCGGACACCGAAACTATTGCTTGGTTTGCATCCCTGGCGGATTTGGAAAACTGGGTACATCACCACCCTACCCATAAAGCTATTTATGCGGCTGCGCAGTGTTATGCGAGTCGCTTCGCCTCTGGGATGCAACTTTTGTTGAGTCACGAAGTGGCAGTAGTGCCGCATGGCAAGGGGCGGGCTTTTTATCAGGGCTGCCATCCTGATACAGGGTTGAAGCGTTTTCTCAAGTAAAAGTAAAGTGTATCTGTAGCTCTCAGAAAAGTGATATAGACACCTTAAAATAAAAGCAGTGAAGTTATTTTAATGTGTTATTGCATGGCAATTAAGTCGGTTCCATACGAAATTGATGACATTATTCGCAAGGTATATAAATACTCTGATTTGGGTAATTATCTCGATGAGGAGAATCGTTTTCTAAGAAATCTGGTTTCCGAGGGATCAACGCTTATAGATTTTGGTTGCGGTAATGGTCGTCATCTCAGGCTATTAAACGGTCGTCTTGAACTCGGATTGGGAATAGATAATGACCATGGGCATATTGCGAGTGCACGAAATTTGAGTAAAGGAATAAGAAACCTCCAATTTTTACTTGCAGATGCCAAGACATTTACATCGGAGCGTAGGTACTCTATCGCCATATCTATGTATAACACGGTTGGTAATATTTACCCAGCGAGTAGAGTCATCGAAGTAATGCAGAGTGTATGCCAGCGTAAAGGGAAATTGATTGTCAGCGTTTTCTCAGAACAATCTATCGAAGAAAGAGTGGTGTTTTATCAGAAAATTGGTTTTGGTATAAAGCGGGTTTCAGAGAATTCCATTCTGACAGACAAAGGTGTGGAGTCCTCTCATTATAGCAGGGTACAACTTTCTAAGTTGATTCCTGAGGCTGAAATTATACCCTGCAGCAAATTTGGATGGCTGGCGATTAAGTCAGTTTAAGTGACACTGATGATCGATTATCTCTTGTTAGATATTTCTTGCCACTGGATTTTGTAACCATTTTTAACCATATAACCGTACACTTTGTTAAAAAGTTTGTGCATCCAGAACTCGATATTGTCAACGCCTTCAATAGATTTATTGCTGGCATGGTCTTCAATTGCCAAGTCGGTCATATCCCAAAATCCCTGGGCTATTTGAGTGGCTTCTTCAGAAGACTCTATTTCTTTTCTGGATGATACAAACTCTAGAAGGAGGTCATTTTCGAGTTTTTTAGCATAGTGAATAGCGAGTACCTGTGATTCTTTGGTGCTTTCATTAAATTTAAGTATCTTCATGGGGTTTAGTTTTAATTTATTGTTGTAGGGAAGGCAGCTGCTTCGGAAATTGTAAAAACTACAAGGTATTAATGTTAATGAAGGTAATTGTTGTTTCTGATATTTGGGGGCGGACAGAAGCCTTGGACGCCCTTTGTTTGCGAACTTTTGAGGATTATACAATCCTGGATCCATACTCCGGTAGTGAGATGAACTTTGAGATCGAGGGGGACGCATATAAATATTTTATCAACGAATGCGGCCTGGAAAGTTACTATTCCTATGTAAGCAGTTACATTAAAGAGCAGCGTTATAGTTATAATCTGCTGGGATTTAGTGTGGGAGCAACAGTCGCTTGGATGTTAGCCTGTAGTGATCAAGCTGAATTTATTAAAAAAACAGCCTGCTTCTATGGTTCCAGGGTTCGCTATCTTCTCAATGAGAGGCCAACCCGAAGTGTAGACTTTTTTCTGGCAAATAAAGAGCCCTCCTTTAATGTTTTGGAGTTCTCCCGCGAACTCTCCAATATACCGATGATGACTTTACATAAAACACAGTTTTCTCATGGATTTATGAATAGTTGTTCTGAAAATTTTAATCCTGAAGCTTACAGGCACTACCGTGATTGGCTGAAAAGCTGGGCTAATGGTGCCTAGGCAACAGAGTACGGAGAAGAAAAGGGTTGGAAGCTGAGGTCTGAAAAGGGAGGGCTAAGAAAAAAGGTCTGAATATTTTATGTAAAAAATAAAAGGACCCGAAGGCCCTTTTATTTCCTGGAAAAGTAAAATCTTAAAGATATTTACTGACAGGAGCTCGCTTCCCAGTACTGCGGCGCTGCAGCCGGAGACCACCAGTTGGGTCCGAAGGTAGAGACGTATACCTGGCCTTCGAAAGTTACCTTATCGCCAACTTCGTAGCCCGCATCACCCGCGTAGGGCTGTTGGAACACTGGGCAGGAATCTGCCGAGCCCTCATCGCCATTGTTGCCATCAGAATTTCCGTCTGTGTTGTCACCGGAACCGTTATCTGTATTGTCGCCAGATCCATTATTGGTGCCGTTGTTATCGTCTGACCCTGTACCGGAATCGTTGCCAGAGTCGCCGCCGCTTGTTTGACAGGTGGTTTCACTCCACAGCGATGGTGCCGCACTCGGAGACCACCAGTTTGGCGCATGAGTGGATTCGTAGGCGACACCTTCGAAGACAACAACATCACCGACCGCATAGCCTGGATCGCCAGCATAGGGCTGCTCAAACGCTTCGCAGGCAGAGTTTCCGGTGCTGCCGCTATCGCCAGTGTCTCCAGTATTTCCTGTGTTGCCGCTATCGCCGGTGTCACCCGTATCTCCGGTGTCCCCGGTATCACCGGTATTTCCAGTGTCACCCGTGTCGCCAGTACTTCCAGTGTCTCCGTTGTCTTCATCCCCAGAGCTCGATCCGCCTTGCCCGAAGACCTCTAGCGCCGCATCCAGAAGTGGGTATTGGTATTGGTTATTCTCGCGCAGCATACCGCCCCGGAGCTGCCAGATCATTACACCGCCCAGGTCTTGCTCGACCACGTAACGTGACCGCTCGGCGATTGAGGTGGTGTCTTCGAAGGAAATGAAGCCGCCATCCGGGAACCACCCATAGTGAGTTACCGCTTCTGGGTCGTAGGCGGTCTGGAATGATGCGTCGCTCTGCATTTTCTCAACGATCTGGTAGTAACGCGTCTCGGTGTCGGAACCCCAGTGAGCGACATCCTGCCCCGATGCGGCTTCGCCGATCGCGGTGGCGCCGGCGACACTGCGGCCGTAGTGGGACATGCCCAGGATGATTTTCTCTGAGGGGATATTGCCTTCAGTCATCCACATGTTGCGACAGCTGTCCGCGTCGAAGCCTTCGTTGACCTGGCCGGCATAGGGGTACAGCGGAGAAGTATGCTGAGCTACCGAGTCCCAGTCGCCACCGAAGTCGTAGGTCATCAGGTTGACGTAGTCGAGTGTTGCGCCGACCTCGGCGAAATCGTAGCCCTCTTGCGCAATCGATGGGCCGCAAGCGACGGCGGCGGTTAGCTCCAAGCGTTTGCCGGTCTCGGCTTCGACTTCATCGAAGCGCGCACGCAGCTCCTTCAGCAGTGTGGTGAAGTTCTCTTTGTCGATCGAACGGCCACCGTTGGGTGCATAGCCCGGATATTCGAAGTCGAGGTCGAGACCATCGAAGTCCCAGTCGGTTAGCAGGGTTACCGCATTTTCGATAAAGGCCGCACGCGTGCTGGCGCTTTCCATCATCTCAGAGACTTTATGGGAGAGCGTCCAACCACCTACGGAGAGAATCGCCTTGGCACCATCGTCGTGTACCGACTTTACGAAACCGGATTCGTGATCGTTCCAGCTCTGGCAGACTGCGTCCTGCTTGCTTGCATCGTACTGGCTGTAGGGATGCCAGAACGGCGGTGAGCACTTGACCGGACCATTGCCGGCGCCGCCGGAGAAAGATTGAGCCCCCATTCCGTAAAAGACATAGGGATCAGTAAAGTAGATGGTGCCCTCTTCATCGTTCCAGGCAAAGGCGTATTGCACATGAGTCAGTTTGGAAAAATCCACATTGTCGTGGGTGAAGGAGGCGTCGGCCCAATACTCCCAGTCGGCCCAATAGGCCGAAACACGTTTGGTCTCCTGAGCGCTGACATTGGCACTCAACACGAGCGCCGCAGCAAGTGTTGCTACTTTTTTAAATCCGAGTCCGCGCTCATTGCGGCCCCCCTCCAACATCCCTGTTCGATCCTGAGATTGCAGGAAAGAAAACATTACAGTGACCTCCCATGGGCCTTATTTATGATGAAACTTAGCGTTATAGAACTAAACTTTATAGTTGAGGAAATTGGAAAAAAACCGGGGGATAAAAGTTCCATCTGAAAATGAGAGTACCATCGTAACTAACTGATTTTTCCCGATAAATTGTGCAAGAAAAGTGAAAGAATCAAGATGTAAACCGCTTTTTACAGGATAAAATCAGTTTCTATCACATTGGGGTAATGTGATAAATACTTGGTGGTGATGGTCGAATTATTAGAGTTATTTAAGAATTAATTTTTATGATGTGAGCAAAAAAAATAAAAATGGTATTGGTCTGGATAATACCCAAGGGCAGTTGCCTAGGTATCGCTGTCAGCGCTTTCCAAAAATAAATAGCAATAAGCGCTGGCTGCCCGGATAAAGTATTTTTTCTAGATTGCTTAAGTTTTCGGTGTAGGTTGTCACCAAGTGTGAAAAATAAAAAAGGGCCCTATAGGGCCCTTTTTAAACTGAAGAAAATTTTAATTATTTCTTCGTGCGCTTACGCATATTTTCCTGCAGGATTTTTTTGCGTATGCGGATATGGTTGGGAGTCACCTCAACCAACTCGTCCTCTTCGATAAACTCCAGCGCCTGCTCCAGGGTATGGCGGATGGGCGGAGTGAGGGTCAGGGCTTCGTCGGTGCCGGCGGCGCGAATATTGGTGAGCTGCTTACCCTTGGTGGGGTTTACCACCAGGTCGTTGCCGCGGGAGTGGATACCGATAACCTGGCCTTCGTAGATATCTTCGCCGTGGCCGAGGAACAGGCGTCCACGGTCCTGCAGGGCGAACAGAGCGTAGGCCAGAGTCTTGCCGTTCACCATGGATACCAGTACGCCGTTGATGCGCTTGGCCACTTCCCCCTGTTTTACCGGGCCGTAGTGGTCGAAGATGCTGGTCATGATGCCGGAGCCGCTGGTCAGGGTCAGGAACTGGTTGCGGAAACCGATCATGCCGCGCGAGGGCACGATAAAGGTCAGGCGCACACGGCCTTTGCCGTCCGGCTCCATATTGGTCAGTTCGGCTTTGCGTAGACCCAGCTCTTCCATAATCGGGCCCTGGTGCTGGTCTTCAACGTCGATCACCACCTCTTCGTAGGGCTCCTGGATCTCCCCGTCCACTTCTTTCTGCACCACTTCCGGACGGGAGACACCTAGCTCGAAGCCTTCGCGACGCATGGTTTCGATCAGTACCGACAGGTGCAGTTCGCCGCGACCGGATACGCGGAATTTGTCCGGGGAATCACCTTGCTCAACGCGCAGGGCTACGTTGTGGATCAGCTCTTGATCCAGGCGCTCCTTGATATTGCGCGAGGTAACGAACTTGCCATCCTGGCCGGCAAAAGGCGAGTCGTTCACCTGGAAGGTCATACTCACGGTGGGCTCATCCACGCTCAGGGCCGGCAGGGCCTCCGGAGTGTCTGGGTCGCACAGGGTATCGGAGATATTCAGTTCGCCCACACCGGTAATACACACAATGTCGCCGGCGCTGGCCAGTTCCACTTCGGTGCGCTCAAGGCCCAGGTAGCCCATCACCTGCAGAACCTTCGCCTTGCGGGAGTTGCCTTCGCGGTCCAGTACCACCACCTGCTGGTTGGGGGCCAGGGTGCCACGGGTGATACGGCCAACACCGATAACACCGACATAGCTAGAGTAATCCAGGGCGGAAATCTGCATCTGGAAGGCGCCTTTCGGGTCTACCTTGGGCGGCTCAACCTTGTCCACGATCATCTGGAACAGCGGCGTCATATCGTCGGCCATATCGGTATCGTCTAGGCCGGCGATGCCGTTCAGAGCGGAGGCGTAAACAACCGGGAAGTCCAGTTGCTCGTCGGTGGCGCCGAGGCTGTCGAACAGGTCGAAGACCTGATCCATCACCCAGTCTGGGCGTGCGCCGGGGCGGTCGATCTTGTTGATCACCACGATGGGGTTGAGGCCCTGCTCAAATGCCTTTTGGGTAACGAAGCGAGTTTGCGGCATGGGGCCGTCCACTGCGTCTACCAACAGCAATACGGAGTCGACCATGGACAGTACGCGCTCTACCTCACCGCCAAAGTCGGCGTGCCCTGGGGTGTCGACGATGTTGATGCGGTAGTCGTTCCAGCGAATGGCGGTGTTCTTGGCGAGGATGGTAATGCCGCGTTCTCTCTCCTGGTCATTGGAGTCCATGACCCGCTCGGCGCCTTCGTCGCGACGGTCGAGTGTGCCGGACTGGGACAGCAGCTTGTCCACCAGGGTGGTTTTGCCGTGGTCTACGTGGGCAATAATCGCAATATTGCGCAGATTCTCTATCACTGGGGGCCTCTGGGCGTTAAATCTTGGTAAATCGGGGCGGGGGCCTGCGGGGTTTCTACAGCAGCATTCCGGCCAAAGGCGGCGATTATAGGGGGGCCGCATGACAATTGGGAGTGATTTTGAGTAAAAAATCACCGGTCGCGTTCAGAATGGCGACCAGAAGAAGAGAGCAGGGAGGGCGCGGGCGAATCTGCCGCCCGCGCCGGGCAATTACTTCTTGATGCCGTCGGGGCGGTGCGGGATCTGTGGGCGCAATACGCCCACATTACGGAAGCCTTCATCTAGCAAGTGAGAGGCATGTAGGCGGCTCATCACACCGCGCGCACAGTAAAGCAGGTACTCGCGCTCCTGATCCAGCTTGGCGAAGCTGTTATTGAGGCGGTAGAAGGGGATAGTCTCTACTTCGACGCCCTCTAGCTCCAGCGGGTCCATTTCTTCTTCATCCGGGTGGCGGATATCGATGATTACTGCGTTGCCGGCTTCCTCACGGATTTCCACTTCCGGTGCTTCACCGTCCACTTCTTCGATGACCTCGTCAATATTCTGAATCGATCGGTTGCCGATGGCGCGGTCAAGAATGGTGAAGTCGAAGCGGTTTTCCTCGGATTCTACTTTTTCAATCTTGGCGCGGGTGGTGGGTTTTACCGAAATCACGCCGCAATATTCGGGCATATTTGCGGCGAATTCCTCGGTGCCGATGGCCCGGGAGGTACGGATAATATCGGTCTTATCGGTAGTGATCAGTGGTCGCAGTACCAGGGTGTTGGTGACGCTATCGATTACTGACAGATTCTTCAGGGTCTGGCTGGAAACCTGGGCGATGGCCTCACCGGTTACTACTGCATCCACTTCCAGCTCTTTCGCGATAACGTCTGCGGCGCGCAGCATCATACGCTTGAGAATCACGCCCATGTGGGAGTCGTCTACGCGCTCGAGAATTTCTGCCACCACTTCGTCGAAGGGCACGGTGACAAAACGCACCCGGTGGGAGGCGCCGTATTTGTTCCACAGGTAGTAGGCCACTTCCTTAACACCCAGTTCGTGTTGGCGCCCGCCCAGGTTGAAGAACAGGAAGTGAGTGCGGATACCGCGTTTCATGGTCAGGTAGCTGGCCACGGTGGAATCGAAACCGCCGGAGACCAGCGATAGCACCGGGTCCTGGGTACCCAGGGGGAAGCCGCCGAGGCCGGGGTGCTGTTCCTCGATCACGTTGAGTTTGTCGTGGCGGATTTCCAGCTTGACCGTGATATCCGGGTTTTTCAGTTTCACCCCGGCCGCCCCGGTATTCTTGTTGAGGCCGCCGCCTACGTACTGCTCCACATCGAGAGATTTGAAGTCGTGGTCGCCGGTGCGCTTTACCCGCACACAAAAGGTCTTGTCCTTGAGGGCGGGGCCCCATACAGACAGGGTCTTCTCGTACATATCGTGCAGGTCGCCCAGGGGGAACTGGCGCACGCGAGAGAAGTTGGCAATGCCGGGGGTGTGAGAGAGTACCTCTTCAATGCGGCTGCCAAGGTGGGCCACGGCGTCCGGGGCGATCACATCGATCTTTTCCCAGTCTTTGCGCACCTGGATACGGTCGTCCAGCTGGCGCAGCAGGCGCTGTAGGTTGTCCTTGAGCTGGCGCGACATACGTTTGCGCACCGGATTGCTCTTGATGGTGATCTCGGGAAAAAATTTGACGACAAAGTGCATGGGAATCCGTGGGGTACCGCATGTTGATAGAAGGTGCGGCATTATAAACTAGCCGGACGCAAGTTGGTTGTGCACTGTTTGCGAGCAAGCTGGAGTATAAATGTGCCATTGTGGTGCATTTAGTTATGGCTGCACAGCCACAATACATCTATCCTGCCCCAGTCGGCCCAGTACTGGGGCCCGCACCGGCACCAGCCGCCGCTGCGACGCCACTGCCCTAATTTGGCACACTCTTTGCTTTATTTCACGCCAGGTAAAGAGCGAATGCCAGCAGTATAGGCATAGCGACCAAATACTTTTCAAGACCTGGAGGACAGCAATGTCAGCGAAAACGCTCGGTTTGATTAATGAGAGTGAAGCTAAGTGGATAGACCTGCGCTTCACAGACACCAAGGGTAAAGAGCAGCACGTATCTGTGCCCGTGTCAGAGATTGACGACGAGTTCTTCGAAGAGGGCAAGATGTTCGATGGCTCCTCTATCGCTGGCTGGAAGGGCATCAACGAGTCCGACATGATCCTGATGCCGGATGACGATACCGCTTTCCTCGATCCCTTCACCGACGAAAGCACCGTGATTATTCGCTGTAATATCGTCGACCCGATCACCGGTCAGGGCTACGAGCGCGACCCGCGTTCTATCGCGCTGCGCGCCGAGGAATACCTGAAGTCCACCGGTCTGGGTGACACCGCACTGTTCGGCCCAGAGCCCGAGTTTTTCGTCTTCGACGATATTACCTGGGGTGCCGAAATGGGTGGCGCCTTCTACAAGATCAACTCCGAAGAGGCGGCTTGGTCTTCCGGCCATAACTTCAGTGAGGGCAATATTGGTCACCGCCCCGGTGTGAAAGGCGGTTACTTCCCGGTGCCCCCGGTTGACTCTTTGCACGATGTGCGCGCCGCTATGTGTTCCGCTATGGAGCAGATGGGTTTGCGTGTTGAAGTACACCACCACGAAGTGGGCACCGCCGGCCAGTGTGAGATCGGCGTTGCCGCCAACACCCTGACCAAGAAAGCGGATGAGGTGCAGATTCTCAAATACGCCGTACACAATGTGGCCCACGCCTACGGCAAGACCGCGACCTTTATGCCCAAGCCGCTGGTAGGCGATAACGGCTCCGGTATGCACGTGCACCAGTCCTTCACTAAGGATGGTGTTAACCAGTTTGCCGGCGATGCCTACGCAGGCCTGTCCGAGACTGCCCTGTACTACATCGGCGGTATTGTGAAGCACGCACGCGCCCTGAATGCGATCTGTAACGCATCCACCAACTCTTACAAGCGTCTGGTGCCTGGCTTCGAAGCCCCGGTTATCCTGGCGTACTCCGCGCGCAATCGCTCTGCGTCTATCCGTATCCCTTACGTGACTTCTCCTAAGGGCAAGCGTATCGAGACCCGCTTCCCGGATCCGACCGCTAACCCTTATCTGGCGTTTGCTGCGCTGTTGATGGCGGGCCTGGACGGTATCAAGAACAAGATCCACCCCGGCGATGCCGCCGACAAGGATCTCTACGATCTGCCGCCGGAAGAGTTGGCCGAGTACCCGACCGTTGCGGCGAGCCTGGAAGGCGCCCTGGATGCTCTGGATCAGGATCGTGCCTTCCTCACCGAAGGCGGTGTATTCACCGACGACGCCATCGATGCCTACATCGACCTGAAGCGCGAAGAAGTAGAGCGCTTGAACATGACCACGCACCCGGTCGAGTTTGATATGTACTACTCCGTGTGATGGCGAGCGGCATCACGCCGATGCCGTCGAGCCGTTCTCGAAAAGCCCGCACCCTACTGGTGCGGGCTTTTTTATTGGAGGTACACTGATTGGGTTGGTTGCTTTTGCCGTCTATGGTCGATTTTGTATCTCTTGGACCCAAAAGCCCGCCCCTTTGAGACTGCGGCCCGCGTATTGGGCTACCGCTTCGCGGCTGAATGAGTGATGGAAAATATGAAACTGCTTCAGGCCCTTTTCCTTGCTGTTCCCCTGGTGGCCTTTGCCGGCACTGATGGTGGGAATACCTCCAGTACTATTTACAAAGTCGTCGGCCCCGATGGTCAGGTGACTTTCAGCGATACGCCACCACCCAATGGGCAGGCGCAGGAGGTGCAATTGGCTCCCATCAATGTTCAGCCCATTGCCCTGCCGCGAACTCTGCCAACTCGTAAATTGTCTCCAAAAGATGAGACTGACACCGGCAAGGAGGGCTATACAGGCCCGGTTTCTATCCAGATAGTGAGTCCCCTGGATGGCGCCACCATCCCGCCGGGACAGCGCTTTATTCCACTACAGGTAGACGTGCAACCGGTGTATCCAGAGGGGGCGAGTTTCTTTGCGGTGGTAGATGGCAAACCTTGGCAGGGCAGCTCTTCTGGAGCGGGCCTGGATATCTCCCTGCTCGAGCGCGGCACTCATACTGTGCAGGCGGTACTCACCGACTCCAAGGGCCAGGTATTGGCACAATCTCAGGTGGTTACTCTCTATGTGAAACGTCCGGGTGGCAGATTGCCTGACAACTCGGCACCGCGTGCACCGCAAGCCCCCAGGGCCCCGGTTGGGCCGGGTATTCCCCAAGCCCAGCCCAGCCCCTAAATTTGCCCCGCCCTCAAGGCCCTCACCGATAACTTCTTTTTTCGTGGGGGTCGCCGTTTTTATCCTTGCTGGTTGAATTTTGCTCTACGCACTAAAATGGTGCGCATAGGGGTAAGCTATCTCAAGTGCTTCGGTGCATGTGTCAGCTGAATCGTTTAAAACCCCTAAGGCCGGGTAGGTTGGGCAGTGCCTCCCATTAATTCCGTGCGCCATTTTGGTTTGCTTTTTGCACTGGCTAGATACAAGGGGTTATCGCGCCGGGCATAGGAGATTGTCCCGGCCCCTCGATGAAAAGCGGAAACGATTGAATGCTCAATGATCGCCAGTTGCGTCAGCTACTAGACAGCCTAACTTCAGCGGTACTGGTACTGGATGACCAGTTATCGCTTTGCTACCTGAATAATGCCGCCGAGGATCTGTTGGCTGCCTCCAATGCACGGGTTGAGGGTATGCCTCTGCAGGAGGTGGTGAGGGAATCTAATGTCGCACTAAAAGCACTGCACAATGCGCTCCTCACAGGGGAAAAATTCACGGTGCGGCGCGCCCACTGGCGCTTGCACAACCTAAAAACGCGCACCGTAGATTACTCCGTCAGCCCCGTACCGGAGCTGGGGGTGTTGCTGGTGGAAGTGCAGCCGATGGATCGCCTGCTGCGCATCGCCCGCGAGGATGCGTTGCTCAGTACCCAGGAGACCGCACGCAATTTGGTGCGGGGTATGGCTCATGAGGTAAAGAACCCCCTCGGAGGGATTCGCGGTGCCGCGCAGCTGCTGCAGCGTGAACTACCCGATGCCTCCCTCGAGGAGTACACCCAGATCATCATTGAAGAGGTCGATCGCCTGCGCAATCTGGTTGATCGCTTGCTTGGACCGCGCCAGCCGGTACAGCTGGTGCCCAGCAATGTGCACGAGATCCTAGAGCGGGTGGCACAACTGGTCGAGGCCGAATGTGGGGGTGAACTACTGATTCGCCGGGATTACGACCCCTCTATCCCCGATGTGCCGGCAGACCCCGAGCAGTTGATCCAGGCCTTGTTGAATATCGCCCGCAATGCCATGCAGGCCATCGATGAAAGTATTGGTCTCACCAATGGCGAAATGGTGTTGCGTACTCGGGTACAGCGCCAGTTCACGATTGGTCGGCGCCACTGCCCGCTGGTTTGCCGTATAGAAATAGAAGACAACGGCCCCGGTATTCCCGAGGAAATCCGCGAGCGTATTTTTTTTCCGATGATTTCTGGGCGCGCCGAAGGCTCGGGACTGGGGTTGTCTATCTCGCAAAACATCATCAACCAACACCGTGGCTTAATTAAATGCGACAGCCGACCGGGCCGCAGTGTATTCCAGATTTATCTGCCACTTGTTACCGAATCAGCCAATACAGGAACCTAGAGAATGGGCAATCGCGTTTGGATTATTGACGATGACCGATCAATCCGCTGGGTACTGGAGCGAGCGCTGTCACGGGAGGGGATTGAGACCCAGTGCTACGAGAGTGGTGATCGCGCACTGGACGATTTTTACAGTGACTCCCCAGATGTGGTGATCAGCGATATCCGCATGCCGGGCTCCGATGGCTTCAAATTACTGGAGAGATTCCAGGCGGAACGGCCGGGCCTGCCGATTATTATCATGACCGCACACTCGGATCTCGACAGCGCCGTGGCTGCCTATCAGGGTGGGGCCTTCGAATATTTACCCAAGCCTTTCGATATCGATGAAGCGGTAGCGGTTACCCGTCGCGCGCTGGCGCACGCCAAGGAGCAAGCCCAGGAAGAGCGTTCGGAGCCGGATAATGGCGCAAGCAACAAAGAAATTATCGGCGAAGCGCCAGCTATGCAGGAAGTATTTCGTGCTATTGGGCGCCTTTCTCATTCCAATATTACCGTGTTAATCAACGGTGAATCGGGAACCGGTAAGGAGCTGGTGGCTCAGGCCCTGCACAATCACAGCCCGCGCCGTAACAAGCCGTTTATTGCCCTCAATATGGCCGCGATTCCCAAAGACCTGATGGAGTCGGAACTATTCGGACACGAGAAGGGCGCTTTTACCGGCGCCAGCGCTCAGCGGGCAGGTCGCTTCGAGCAAGCTAACAGTGGCACCCTGTTTTTGGATGAAATTGGCGATATGCCAGCGGATACACAGACGCGTCTGTTACGTGTGCTGGCAGATGGTGAGTTTTATCGAGTAGGCGGCCATACACCGGTAAAAGTGGATGTGCGTATTATCGCCGCCACTCACCAAAACCTGGAGGAGTTGGTGCGCGAGCATAAATTCCGCGAGGATTTGTTCCACCGCCTGAATGTGATTCGGATTCATATCCCGCGCCTAGCGGACAGGCGCGAGGATATTCCACGGTTGGTACGTCACTTCTTTAATGCCGCCGCCGCCGATCTCGGCGTAGAGCCGAAAATTCTCAGCAAAGATGCGGAGGAATACCTCTCCGGTCTCGACTGGCCCGGCAATGTGCGCCAGCTGGAAAATACCTGTCGCTGGATTACCGTGATGGCCTCCGGCCGTGAAGTGCATATTGAAGACCTACCGCAGGAATTGCATCAGCAGGGTAATGAAATCGAAACGCCACTGGACTGGCAAAAAGCCCTGCGTATCTGGGCCGATCAGGCACTGAGCGCCGGGCGCAAGGAAATTCTCAGTGAGGCCGTACCGGCCTTCGAGAAGGCCCTGATAGAAATCGCCCTAAAGCACACCGCTGGACGCAAGCGGGATGCTGCGGATCTACTGGGTTGGGGGCGCAATACTCTGACGAGGAAGTTAAAGGAGTTGGAAATTAATGGAAGTTAAGAATTGCTCAGCGCTTAACTTAAGGAATAGCTTTATAAATAATTAAGCGGATATTTCTTTTAAATCTTAATCGCTGAATAAGTACATACTTTTTTTGGCTTCTCTACCAATATTTATTTATTCCACTTAAATGTATTGGTAGAAGCCTGGAGAAAGTTTATGACTGCTGATGAGTTAAGTGTTCTCGATAGTATGCCGTTTCTGTTCTGGGTAAAAAGTAGAGATGAGCAGTATTTATGGGGAAATCGAAAAATATGTGAATTGGCTGGTGAGGATGTAGCGGGAAAGACCGATGACCAGCTGGTTTGGGCAGAAAATGCCTCAGCATTGAAGGCGGCAGATATTCGCGTTTTTAATTCCGGTAAGCCAGATTATTTACTTGAGCATGTGGTGAAATCCAGCAAGGGTGAGGAAACCCTTAGCGTTTGTAAGTGGCTCGATGATTTTGAGGGACAGCAGTGTTGTTTTGGGATCTCTTTTGTTATCGAGTGATTTGAGGTTTGTGAGAGTGGGACGATCAAATTGGTAGTGGCCTCGTAATATCCGTGTTGCTTAAGTTGATGGTTCCTATTCTTATTAATCGTCCTAAGGTCGGTAATATACAAGATTCTTGCTGATTTTAATTTGAAAGTAATTGTGGCTAAATCCCAGGACTCAATAGTTACAAGTCCTGGGATTCAACAAGCTTAAAGTACTTGACGAAACTAATTTTCTATATTGGTTTTTTTAAATCGGCCGATATAGCCGCCCCGGTAGTCTGTCCTACTGGCATCTGGGATGGAATATAGAGCGTTTTGGGTCACTCGGATGTAATAAAAATTCTCATCGATGTCTAGTAATTCTGTGTGTCTCTCTCTCCATAAAACACATTCGTCAGATTGTCCTTCACAAGTGGCTAGATACGGAAAACTTTCATTGCTTTCAGTTTCCAGTGATGGGTCATAGTAGTGTTTTGCTAAAAGAGTGTCATTTTGAGTTTTCTTCCATGAACCTATGAGTCGACCGATGTTCCATTTGGATTCTGTCAGCGGTTGCTCCTGATACAAGGTTTCGATATGGAAAATTCCGTTATCTTTATAGGTTAGTGCATAGTTGTAGTCATTGAGAAAGGGAGCGTTATGTTCAAGCCTTATAGGAGTGGGTATGTTTTTAGATTTTTTCTCCATCATGAATCCAGAGAATACTTTCTTTTTATTGGTTTGAGTGTTGTTGCCTATACCAATAAATCTAAGTACTTTGTTGAAAGCCCCTAGCGGAATGTAGCGGATTTCAGTGCCTCCCTCATACTTCACTCTTAGATCTTCGCCAAAGGTGTATGAATACTTTTCACTATTTTCTGAAGATACGCCATAAACTATTTCTCCGGTGCTCTCAGTTTTATTGGTGAATTTTGCAGGAAATATGTCGCAGTCACAGTTTTTATATGTTTCTGGATGATAAGAGGCTGCATAAAATTCCTCTGGCAAGGAATCCCAAGGGAAAGTTAGTTTAGTGTCAGTTACATGAAAGTATCTGCTCTCGGTAATTTCGTAGTCCCCATCTGGGCCTTCACACATACCTTTAAAGTCAATTTTTATTATCTGACTATAAGGCGTCGTGAAAGCATGTTTTGCTTCAAACTCTCTATCCCGCATATTTACGCAGTTCTCTTCTATATAGTATTCCCATGTAGAGTCTCCGATGAGAGAGCCGCTTATATTGCCAAATTCATCCGTGCTTAGAGTAAACTTCCCCGCTTCCGATAAATATGCTGATCCGCTAGTTTGGTATTGTGTGTTTAGCTCAATGAGCCCGGTTTTTAGGGTTCTATCTGTATCAGTTCTTCTTGTGGTAAAAATTATTTCTTCAGATGCATTGAGTTTGTAGCTTGGATCTCGGAAATATTTGTTTTCTAGTAAATGATTGATAGATTTTAAATAGATATCATGAGTATTTTTGCTTTGATTAATTATATCTTCAGATTTCTGTATGGAAAATTGAAAGTCTTTGATGAAATCTTTGTTGTTAGAGTATTTATCAACAGGAAAATAGTAGTCGTTTTTATCTGTTGTGGCGCTAGAAATAGTGGCCTTCATATAGGCGGCTAGCTGTATGGCTTCATCCAGTGGGACTTCGAAAGTATATTTTTTTAAATCCTCGACTGAAGTAATGAGTTCTCCATTGTTTGCCAAGTCAATAAGGTCTGCCATGACACCAGTGAAAGTTCCTACTGCAAATGCAGGGTTATTATTTAAATAACTTACTTCATTATTAATGGCTTTATCTTTTATGTCTGTAAATGATCCGGCATATGAGCGGAATTCGAAATCCCAGTCGTTGGGCATAGAACCCTTGGCCGAAAAAGTTACCAGTTCATTTTCGTGACTAGAGTCGACTTCAACACTAAATTCATTATTATTTTTTTGGTCGGCAATATACTCTTTCTCACCAATTGTGACAGTTATGACAGGAAAGTCCTTAAAGTCTTCGGTGAAAATACCATGTAGAGTGATTGCTGATGGGGAGGAGGGCTGGCCTGAGGTGTCGCCCCCGGTTGAAGGTGTGGATGGTGTAGATTGACTTGGGGTTGGCTCAGATGAATCGCCACTTTTGCTTCCACCTCCACTGCATGCACTAATTAATACCGTAGAAATAAGTAGTGTTCTGTAGAGGTTGGTTATCCTTTTCATACATAGACTTCCAGTTGGTCGTGAAAAATTTTGCGCATAATACATTTTTTATTTAAATATTCATCTTTGAGGTTGGTACGGCGGTGCTTCTATTGATGTAGTTGGATATGGCGTTAGTAGGTGTTTCAGTGTAGTGGCCGTTTGTAAGTCTTTACTATGGATTCTAAGATTTGTTAAAAACACTCCTCTGAACTATGGGTATGGGGAGATTATGGAAAAAAGTGTCTTTATGGATTGCTAAATCTGAGAGTTATAAGTGGGGGGGTGATGAGGGAGCCAAATAGGTGGCAGTCTTAGATATGTGATGATTGTGTTAAGCTGAAGGCTGCTTGAATGTATTGAGCTTTATCTAGTTGGTTTTTTATAAAAAATTAGTTTGGGGTCTTTTGAGGTATTAAAACTGACTTTATGATTCTAAGGGGCAGCAGTGTTGCTCTGGAGTTTCCTAATTATCGAGTGAATTATTAACGGCCGGTTATTATGGTCCGGATTTTATAAGCAATCCGGAGCTTCCCTGGCAAATAAATTAATTAGGGTTCTGTTCTTTCTGCCTTTTCCACGCCGAGTTTCTCTAGGTTTTTGACGATATCTTCAGCCGTAGTGGCGGGGTTGATATCTCTGTCTATTTTCAGAATGGTGCCATCTTTACCTATATATATATTCACCCTCCGGGCGAGTTTTATAAAGGGTATTAAGACATCGTAGGCTTTGGCGACTTCTCCCGTTGGGTCGCTTAGTAGGGGAAAGTCAGCAGAATTGTACTTGGCAAACCGGACTTTTTCATCGAGTTCATCGGTGCTAGCCATAAAATAGGCAACGTTAAATGAGCGAATTTGCTCACCGTTTTTAACTAAGGATCTACATTCAATTGTGCAGTTCTTGGTAAAGACTCTGGGATACCAGGCGATTACTACCGCACTTTTTCCAACGTAGTCCTGTAGCGAGTGGGTTTTTCCATCTGTGCCCTTTAAGGAGAAGTCGGGTGCTTTTTGCCCGACCTCTAACGCCATCAGCGGTACGCTGAGTATTATGGCGACAATTAGGGTAAGCCAATATTTCATAGGGTCATCCGCTCCGGCAAAAGTGGCGTCTATGCTATTGCCGCTGTGTGCTTCCAACAATTATATGACGCTTGCAGGGTGAGGACCCTCTGTAACTGTCATCTTTGCCAAGAGTGACTGAGTATTGCCTACTGTGTGAGCCAGACTTTTTTGATATGGAGGGGGAAGTCTTATGCATTTGTGCGATAAGGCTTATGGACTTTCCTTGTCGCTGCTTTACCTGTTTACCGTGTGGCTAGTGTTCTTCACCCTGGCTTTGGGTGTCTATTGGGGATCCAATATTCTCGACGACATAGAATCCCCTAACAGCGATGTTGTTGCCGCTACCCAAGGTTTGTGGCGTTTATTTTAGCCTTTTCCTTCAATATGACTTCGGATCGTTTTAATGAGCACATGACGTTGCTAGTGCGGGAGGTCAATCTCCTCAGGCGTGTCTATCTGAATGGGATTTTTTGGAAACAGGATGAAGGTGATCGCGCGCGTGAGTTGATTGCAGAGTATCTAGACCTTCGCGATTTTATCCCTTTATCCCGGTAAGTACGGTAGATATTGTGCGCAGTGAAGAGGTTCTCAGAGAGTTTTGGCAGTTAGTACAGAATCATATTATCAGACGCTATAAGGCCGACTATTTGCGAGCTACACCGCATCTGATTGGTGGTAGGGCTGCCGTAGTGAGAATTCCCGCACTGCTGTGGTTTATGACTGTACTAGCAATGCTTGTTATTGGTTTTTAGTTGGTAACTTGCCGTGCTGGTTCGGACCGGGTGGTGCTGGCTATGGCGCTGACTTTTGCCAAGATGATTTTGTTGATTGCGGACCTGAAAAGAGCTAATGAAGGCGCGCAGATGTTGGATTAGGGACCGATGAGTAAGCTCAACCAGTGTCTCAGTGCGCTGTGAGAAGACCGGTCCAGGATTCTCGCAGCGCACCAATAATAAGGGAATCCTAATTACGCATTATCTTTTTTATGCTGCATCAGCATATCTTTGCTTTCCGGTTTAGGGGGCATCAGCATATCTTCCGGATGGACAAACTCCCGCATAAAAATTTCCCAGAAAGCCAGGAACAGGGCTGCTAACAGGGGGCCCATGGCGAAGCCACTGATACCAAACAATATCAGGCCGCCCACGGTGGAAAATAGCACCAGGTAATCTGGCAGCTTGGTGTCCCGCCCCACTAGAATAGGGCGCAGCAGGTTGTCGACCAGGCTGATAACGGTAAACCCATAAGCTAACAGAATGGTCGCCTTAACCGGCTCACCGATACCGTACAGATAGATCGCTGCGGGAAACCAGATGAGTGCTGCGCCAACGGCGGGTAACAGCGACAACAGGGTCATCAGTACGCCCCAAAGCAGTGGCGCGGGCAGGTCGAGGACCCAGAAAATAATACCGCCTAAGCTGCCCTGGGTAATCGCGACAACCAGATTGCCTTTAATTGTGGCGCGAGTGACTTCGGCAAATTTGGCCAGCAGTAGATGCTCGCGCTCATCCCCAAGGGGCAGTGCATGAATGATTAAATTGACCAGCCTGTCGCCATCGCGAATCAAAAAGAAGGTGAGGTAGAGCATCAGGCCGAGCATGACAAAAAAGTTAACGGTGTTCTGCCCAACTTCTATGGCATTTTTTGCAATAAAGCTGCCGGCATTCATCACGCCACCGAGAAGGCGCTGTTTTGCCTCATCGATGTCTACACCGATACCCTCGAGCATATCGTTCACTCGTGGGAAGGCATTGCGCACTTGCTCCAGGGATTTAGAGACATCAATTTGCCCTTCCTGTACCTTTTGATAGAGGGTCACTGCTTCATTGATAAAAGAAGTGGCCACCACCAACACCGGTATTACCAACAATATGACGCACATAAAAAGCGTCAGCAGAGCCATAGAATTGGGGGAATTGGGAAAGCGCTGCATCAACAGCCGGTATACGGGATAAAAGATCAGAGCGATGGCACAAGCCCAAAAAATTGGCGTAAAGAAGGGCTTAATCAATACTAAAAAAGCTATTGATACTAGTATCAGCGAAAGAATAAATGAGCGCCTTTCTAATTTTTCCTGCACTGGGATTCCCTCTACTTCTGCAAAGCCCTGTGGTATCGGGCGCCTAATTTGCGATCTATCTAAGCAGAAGCAGGGGGGATTTACCAGCGCCTGTAACCGCAGGTGTCAACGTGAAAGCGGATACCTTTATAGATTCCCAGCCCCATATTCCATTCCTTGCCTTTGTGCTTGTGGATATCTCTCAAGACAGGAACCAACTGCTCGCGGGTAAATTTATTTTGCGGCACTACGTCCAGGCCACAAAAGCGCAAATGTTTACTGCCTTTGGAGCCACCGGCCTTACTGTTGTAACTGGTGGTACGCCAGCCGGAGACCACTGTAACAGGGCCGATACGCGGTACTATCTCCCGCTGCAGCACCCTGAGGGTGTAAATCATTGAGCCCCAGTTTTCCACTGGAGGAATGGCGAAAGGGGGCTCATCCAGATCCCGCCAGTCGCTGCCCTGGCGCAGGAGCTCAAACGGGCTTACTACCTGGTCCACTCGGTTGATGTGTAGAAAGTTCTTTAACTTGTCGAACAGAGCCTGGTTTGCATTTTGTTTTAGGAAGCGGCTGAACACTCGCTCGGAGGCAGCTGGGTAGCCCTGGATATCGTAAACTTCGGGGATCCCCGGCAGCGGCAGGAGTTCGATAGGACTGATGAGCCGTTCTCCCAGATCCCGTGTTTTCTCCGAGGTGAATAACAGCACAATAATAATGGCGATGAGCAGTAGCCCTCCCAGAAGTATTAACCTGCGCCGTTGGTTTCGGGTATTGCCTGTCTGACGATCACTGTTGTCTTGTATAGCCATGCTTCAATCCACCAGTTGCCATGTGCGGTAGCCACAGGTATCGATATGGAAGAGCAGCTCTTTACCGAGACCCAGGCCGAAATTGCTCTCCGGGCCCAGGCGTGCATGCAGAGCTTGCAGTTCTTCCGCGAGTTCACCTTGGCTAATGTGGGAGGTTGGAATCAGGTCGAGGGCGCAGAATGCCCGGTGGCGAGATTTGTCGGTGTGTTCCAGCTCGCGGTTGTAGCTGTCGCTACGGAAGCCGGAAATTACCGCCACTGGACCGATTAAAGGCACTATCTCATCGCGCAGTAGTTTCAAAGTGGAGACCATGTTGGCCCACTCACCCTGCGGCGGAAGTGCGAATGGTGGCTTCTCGAGCTCCAGCCATTCGCGACCCTGGCGCAGGAGGTTGCTCACTGCAGTCACTTCGCCTACCCCTTGGCTCTCTAGGTAGTCACTGAGTGCCTGTACCCGCGTGCGGTTTTCACCATTGCGTAAGAAATGATTGAAGCTCTCTTCACTGGCGATGCGATAACCGCGGGTTTCGACATAGGGTTTTTCCTGCGACTTCAGCCATAGCCACAGCCATAATGCAGCCAACACTGCGGCGAGTAGCAGCGTCAGGCTGGCGACCACCACAAAATTGATTCGCCGGCCGGGCGGCCGGTGGGGGTAGAGTGTCCTGAAGCGGGTAAAAGAGTTGCCTTCAGTCATGGGGTGCGGCTACAGCTCCGAAATATGCCTGAGACATGAAAGTCTTCGTGCCGACGCCTATTTCGTCGGCGCTTCTTTAAACACTATAGCCGCAAAAATCGACCTCTTACTGGGGGATTGGAAAACAAAAAAAGCCCCGGCACCTTGCGGTGGCGGGGCTTTTGCGCCTCTAAAAGAAGGCTATATCAAGCCGATCAGGCCTTGGGGCCGGCGTTTTTCACATCATCGCTGACATTGAATTTTTCAATGTTTTCGGCGAACAGCTTGGCCAGTTTACCGGCTTGGTCGTCGTAGGCAGCCTTGTCTTCCCAGGCTTCGCGCGGGTTCAGGTAGGACTTGTCGACGCCTGGTACTTCCAGAGGAATATCCAGGTTCAGGGTTTCCAGATGCTCGGTGGCAGTACCTTCCAGTGCGCCGCTCTGGATAGCCGCAACTACTGCGCGGGTTACAGGGATCGGGAAACGCTTGCCGTTGTCACCAGAGCCGCCGGTCCAGCCAGTGTTTACCAGGTATACCTTGGAGCCGAAGTCCTCGATGCGCTTCATCAGCAAGTCCGCATATTCACGCGGGGCGCGCGGCATAAACGGAGCGCCGAAGCAGGTGGAGAAAGTCGGGTGAATACCGGCCTCTGCACCAAGCTCGGTAGAGCCTACGCGCGCGGTGTAACCTGACAGGAAGTGGTATGCCGCAGCCTCTTTGGAGAGGATGGATACTGGGGGCAGTACACCGGATACATCGCAGGTGAGGAAGACGACGTTCTTCGGCTCGCCGGCGCGGTTTTCCAGCTGGCGCATCTCTACGTGCTCCAGCGGGTAAGAGCAGCGACCGTTCTCGGTGAGGCTGGTGTCACAGTAGTCGGCGGTACCATTTTCGTTGGTGACTACGTTCTCAACGATAGCGCCGAAACGTATAGCGTCCCAGATTACCGGCTCATTCTTTTGGCTCAGGTCGATGGTTTTGGCGTAGCAGCCACCTTCCATATTGAATACTGCACCTTTGCTCCAGCCGTGTTCGTCGTCACCGATCAGGTAGCGCTCAGGGTCTGCGGACAGGGTGGTCTTGCCGGTGCCGGACAGGCCAAAGAACAGGCAGGTATCGCCGTCTTTGCCAACGTTGGCGGCACAGTGCATTGGCATCACGTCTTTCTCCGGCAGCAGGAAGTTCTGCACGGAGAACATCGCCTTCTTCATCTCACCGGCGTAACGCATACCTGCCAGCAGCACGCGGCGCTGGCCGAAATTGATGATGACGCAGCCTTCGGAGTTGGTGCTGTCGCGCTCTGGCTCACAAACGAAGTTGGGAGCGTGCAGTATGCGCCACTCTTCCTTCGCCTTGGGGTTGTACTTTTCGGCGCGGATAAACATGTTGCGGCCGAACAGGTTGTGCCAAGCGGTCTGGGTAGTTACGACAACCGGCAGGTAGTGGTCTTCGTCCTGGCCGACGTGCAGGTGCTGCACGAAGGTGTCGTCACCGGCTACAAATGCCTCTACGCGGTCCCACAGTGCGTCGAACTTGTCCTGTGGGAAGGGGCGGTTCACATTGCCCCAGGCGATGCTATCGGCGGTGGAGGGCTCTTCTACAACAAAGCGGTCCGCCGGGGAGCGGCCGGTGCGGGCACCAGTTTCAGCCACCAGCGCGCCGGTGTCGGAAAGTTTACCCTCGCCGCGCTTAAGAGCCAGCTCTACCAATTTTGCTGGAGAAAGGTTTTTATAAACCAGCGCGGTGTCGTCGATCTGTGCCATTCGTCGATTACCCGTGAATGTTGGATAGTAAAAAATAGGAGCCGTCCAAGTATTAGACAGCCAGGCAAAATTTGGGGGGCGCATTATGGCAAAATTCAAAATAAGCGGGTAGCAAACACGGTCACTTTTTGCGCTTTGACAGCGCTGTCATCCCAAATTAAGGTGTTTTTGATTCATGAGATCTATGTAGTATTTTTACCTTATAGATTTCGTGAATTTTTGTGTTCTAAGTTATGAATTGCCAGTAGCTGAGGCAGCTCAGCACTGGCAATAATTTCCCTAGTGCAGGGTGTGGGGTGGGGCATTGAGCAGTGACTCTACCTGCTCGCGATCAAAGCGGTATTGGGCATTACAAAACTGGCAATCACTGACGATTTCGCCATTTTGCTCTTCCAGTAATTTGTACACGTCTTCAGCACCGAGAGAGACCAGGGCGCGTGCGCTGCGCTCCCGTGAGCAACTGCATTTGAAGCGAATACTGTCGGTGCCCAGGGTAGCCGGTTTCAGCTGGTGGAACAGGCGGTGAATCAGCTCGTCGTGGGGCACGTCGAACAGCTCTTGAGGGGTCACGGTATTTGCCAGGTGCAGGGCGGTTTCCCAGGCGTCGCTGTTATCCTCAGCGCTGGCGGCATTATTGCCGGGCAGTACCTGTAGCATAATACCACCCACGTTACTGCCATCGCACTCCAGCCAGAAGCGTGTCTCCAGTTGTTCCGACTGGGCAAAGTAATCCTCCAGACATCCGGCCAGGCTCTCTTTTTCCAGCGGGACCACCCCCTGGTAGCGCTCACCACGCTTGGGCTCCAAAGTGATAGCGATGACACCGCGAGGCCCGATCATATCGCTCAGGCCGGCCTCTTCACTGATTTGGGCGCCACCGGCGACACGGGCAATGCCGCGCAGATCACTGTGGTGGGTACACTCGGCCATAATCAGCGGCACATCACCCTCACCGCGGGCCTGCAGGCTCAATATGCCCTCGAATTTCAGGGTGGTGGAGAGTAGGCAGGCGGCTGCGAGAAACTCTCCCAGCAAATGTGCTACCGGTGCAGGCAGTGGATTATGCTTGAGCACTTCGCGGTAGGCGTCGGTGAGGGTCACCATCTGCCCGCGAATATCGTGTTGGGAAAAGATAAAGCGTTCCAGCTGATCGGACATAGATCGAGTGCCTCGGTATTAAAACCGCGGGATTTTAGAGGTGGATATGTCTAAATGGTAGCCGGCGTGGGTAATTGTGGCGCCGGCACCTGATTGTGAAGGCTGGGGGGAAAGGGTTATCCGCAGCGATTAGCGATTTCCCGCTTTAGTTGTTCGGCCATTTGCCGCCGCTCTCGCTCTGAATAACGCACCTCTTTGCCATCATTGTCGATAAAGGCCACTCGCCCGTTGAGTGAGCGCAGGCGTTGGCGCGCTTTCGTGCAAATGCGTTGTTGCTCCTGTTGGCGTGCGCGTTGCTCTTGTTGCTGACGTTGCTGATACTCCCGTTCTGGGGCACTGGCTTTTGAAGTGATCAGACTCCGCTGAACCCGAGTGGCCTTAGCAGTATTGATTGGGCCCAATTGCCCAGAAATATCCTGGGCCTTACCCTCGGCCGGGGGACGATCACTAAAATGTACTCTGCCATCGGCATCGACCCAGCGATAGAGCTCACCGGCGTTGGCGCTGGCAGCCAGCAGTAGGCTGCCAACTAGGATTCCTCTCAGTTGTTTCACGGCTTCTCCATAGCCCACACAGCGGGCCTTACTCCTCTTTATTGGCCAGTCTGCTGAACAGCCCCTGCGAGTGGCGCTGGGGGATATGGTAGGTCTGCAGAATCATTGCCTCTTGTTCTTGAGCTTCGGCGTGATCTAGCACCATACGATAGCCGGAGCGATCGCGCAGCTCTACAAAGTTTTCCTTGTTGGTTTCCATCAATTGAGCAAACTCGTCGAAGTCCGCGACACTGTGGCCATTCACCGAATCGATAATCCAGTTTTTCCAATCGTGGTAACCCAGGTTGACGTTGGCGGGCAGGACCTTGAGCGCAACCACCAGCTCGCGGCGGCTCTCGTCACTCCACTGGTTGCGTGCATAGAGATAATCGATTGGCGCCTTGGAATGCCAGCTCTTGCCCCACCGCTTGATCAGGTTCATGTTCAGAGGCACGAAGACCACGCCGCCATAAATGTAATAGCGCGGCTGCTGGTCGAATTGCTCACCCACCACCAGGGCGCGGGAGGGTGGCGGTGCTGCCAGGGCCACTTGCGCACTTTTTTCTTCACCATTGCGGGAAAAGCGCACCGGTAATTTGTCGCCGACATGATGGCGGTCCACCGCGTAGTGGTAGTTAGTGCGCTGGTTTTCACGCCATTCGACGGTGCGATCGGCGGCAACCTCGAAGCCATCAACTTCCAGCAACACGTCGCCGGGTTGGAAAATTTCAGCAGCGGGGGAGTCGCTAAATACCTTGACGATCATTGCGCCGTCCTGGTCCTCGCTAAGACCGGCAGCCTTCTTCATGGAAGGGCTCTCCAGGCTCTGGGTCACCAGGCCCAACTCGGGGAAGCCCTGGTGTTCGCCGTCTTTGGCGTCTTCGAGTACATGGGCGATTACGCTGGGAGGCACAAAATAACCCAGGTTTTCGGCGCTCTGGTTGGTCTGCATGGCCACACCGACGATACGACCACCGGAAATGACCGGGCCGCCGCTATTGCCGGGGTTAATGGCTGCGTCGATCTGGCCGGCCATCAGATAGCTCTCGGCGTGGGCATAGTACTGGTGTTCCACCCTGGACAGTACGCCGCGGGTGATCGACAGGGACTTGCCGCCAATGGGGTAGCCGTACACGGTGACCTCTTCTTGCAGGTCCGGCAGTGTGCCCAGTGTCAGTGGGCGGGTGTCTTTGAAGAAACTGTCATCATCCACGGTGAGCAGAGCCAGGTCGGCGTCGTGGGAGACAAACTTCACTCGGGCGCGGAATTTCTTGGCGTCGCCGTGGCGTTGCACCTGAATAAAGCTACCGTTGGCCACCACGTGGGCGTTGGTGAGGATCTGCTTGTTGCGGATAACCGCGCCGGAGCCAGATAACTGCTTGGGGTTAAGCAACGCCCAGGGATTGAAGTAGTCCGGGGCGGCAGCAGTGGTGTAAATTTTGATTATCGAACGCTTGAGCTGCTCGTGTTCGCGGCTATCGGCGAGGGCCGTCTGCATTCCGAGCAGAAGCAGCAGGGAGATGGCGATCAGTCGTTTCATCGTGGCTGTTTTCTATCGGGTTAAGTGGGGGCAGTTTAGCAGCTATAGACAAAAATGGCGGAATTTTCACCACTTTTGTCATTTGAGCCTACTCCTGCTCGCGCAGGAAGCGGTGGATCTGGCGGCGCTGCTTTTTATTGGGTCGCTCGCGCTGAATCCCCGCATTGGCTGCCTGGCGTTCAGTGCGCTCCTTTTCGCGCTGGGCGATGCTGTCCTCGGTCTCGCGGTACAGGGTGCGGGCGATATCGGCACCGCGACGCTGGTCGGAGAGGGCAATAACCTCCACCTCAATCAAGTCCCAGCCTTGGCGGATACTCAAAAGCGCGCCAACGGTGAGATCTTTGCTGGCTTTGACCCGCTGTCCATCGGCGTGCACTTTACCACCTTCGATAGCCTGTTTGGCGATACTGCGGGTCTTAAAGAAGCGTGCGGCCCAGAGCCACTTGTCGATACGTACTTTTTCCATCGAATCCTGTTGATCAATATAAACTTGGGCCCGGGTTATGCGGGCTTATTGTTACTGCGCTTTGTTACTGCGTTGCAGTGACATAATTTCATCGAAGTGATGAATCGCCGGGAAGTCGCTGATCTGCCGTTTGGGGCCGCGGCTGTCCGGCTGGCGGATACACAACAGGTGGGCGATGCCATAGTCCTGTGCGGCGGCCAACACACTCTGGTTGTCGTCAACAAACAGCGTGCGCTCCGGGTCGAAGGCCACCTCCTCGCGCAGGGCGTGCCAGAAGTTTCCACTCTCTTTGGCATGTCCATAATCGTGGGAGGAAATGATGTCGTCAAACCATGGCTCGAGGCCGGTAATTTGCAGTTTGTGGTCGAGTCCATGGCGGTGTGCATTAGTGACCAGATAGGTGGGCTTACGCAGTTGTCGCAGTCCCTGCAGGAAGGCCTCGGTATGGGGGCGCAGGGCGATGCGCTCTTCGATCTCGCGCAGTATCGCGAGAATATCCAGCTTCAGAGTTTCCGCCCAAAAGTCCAGGCAGTACCACTCCAGAGTGCCGCGGCGTGCATCAATTTCCCGCTGCAGCTCTATTTGGGCCCGCTCGGGATCGAGACCGTGTACTTCGGCGTAGCGTTTGGGTAGATGGTCGAGCCAGAAATGGTTGTCGTAGTGCAAGTCCAGCAGGGTGCCGTCCATATCCAGCAGTACGGTGTCGATACTTCGCCAGTCGAGCATGGGGCCTGTCTACCTCTCTGTGGTGGGGGTGGGAAGCCAAATTGTAGCCTTCCCAAAATATCCCCAGTATGAAGGTGGGCATTATGCCTGGGCACGGCGTATGCCGTACAGGATGGCAAACTGAGCACCGTAATAGCTGAGCATAATTGCTGTGTCGGCTAGAGGTAGCGGTGCTATGAACTTATTCACAGCGATCAATGCGTCGGACAGCATAAAAGTGAGTGCACCGGCGAATAGCAGCCCGGAATTGCCCCGATGAGCCCCGGCGCCTAGGGCCATGGCGACAATGGCAAGCAAGTAAAGAAGCACTGCTGGCGCCAGCTCCCCCGCAGCGGGAAGTATCCAGCGGGCCAGTCCCACTGCGGTCAGCAGAACAGGCAAGATACGTATCAGACTGCGGCGTTTGCGGAAGTCGGCAAAACGCAGGAAATTGGCCGCGTAGAGAAGTTGTGCCACCAGGAAAGCACCCAGGCCAAAGATAAACTGGTGGGCAAATCTCATTTCCAGGAGTACATCGCCGAGTGCGGAAAAAGTCAGGGCCGCAAGTGTCAGAGTGCGAGTGAGCCCATCCAGGTGCCGCATCGCCATCAGGGCGAGAATGGCGATTGGCAGCGCTTTCAGCGAAGCCATCCACAGCCCTTGAATTGCCATGCTGTCGAGGAGCATAAAAAGAGCGGCAAAGAATATAAATGCTACAGGCATAAATAGGCTTGCATGAGTTGCATCATGGGCATCGGAGGTCATATTCGGATTCATGGCAGCGCCTTTATTTTTGGTTTTATGTTTATCGGAAAGAAGCCAGTCACTAAATGTGGCACAAAGACGTGTTACCACCAACCGGATCGCCATGAATTCACAGCTCCGTGTGAAACCAGTTCCTTGTGTTGGCGGCGATTACTTGCAGAGGGATTTCCTTGTGGGTCTCTTGGGGCGGCGTACATCTGGGTTACTATCTGCGCACAGGAAATTATAAATCGGTGGACTGCCTGTCTGCCGTGAGAGCCATTAAAGGAGAGCTTCATCAATGAAGGCAGCCAATATTCTGGAAACCATCGGCAATACCCCGCATGTGCGTATCAATCATCTGTTTCGCCCAGATATCGAAGTGTGGATGAAGGTAGAGCGTTTTAACCCCGGCAGCAGCATCAAGGACCGTATTGCCCTGGCGATGATTGAGGATGCAGAGCGCCGCGGTGCTTTACAGCCCGGTGGTGTGATTATCGAGCCCACCTCCGGCAACACAGGTATCGGTTTGGCCATGGTGGCTGTGGTTAAGGGGTATCGATTGATTCTCACCATGCCGGAATCCATGTCTTTGGAGCGGCGCCAGGTGATGAAAGCTATGGGGGCTGAGTTGGTACTTACTCCCAAGGAGCAGGGTATGGGCGGGGCTATCGCCAAAGCCGAGGAACTATTGGCGCTGCATGAAAACAGCTGGATGCCGCAGCAGTTCTGTAACCGTGCCAATGCCCAGGTGCATCGTGACACCACCGCCAAAGAAATCCTCGCAGATTTCCCCGAGGGGCTCGATTACCTGATTACTGGGGTTGGCACCGGTGGCCACATCACCGGTTGTGGAGAGGTACTGAAGGAATCCTTTCCCAAGTTGCAGGTTTTTGCCGTTGAACCGGAAAATTCTCCAGTGATCAGCGGTGGTGATAAAGGGCTGCACCGCTTGCAGGGGATTGGTGCTGGTTTTATTCCCGAGATACTCAATACCAAAATGCTGGATGGCACCATTTTGGTAAATGGAGAAGACAGTTTTGAAATGGCGCGTAAGTGCGCTTTGAAGGAGGGGATTTTTGTGGGTATTTCCTCTGGAGCGAGCCTGGCTGCGCTGAAAAAGCGTGAGGGCGAATTTGCGCCCGGTAGCCGCGTATTGATTTTTAGTTATGACAGCGGTGAGCGCTACTTGTCGGTGAAGGACCTTTTCCCCTCCTGAGACTTTATACTCACCACACCTGAAAAATAAGGGAGTTTTAATGAATAAGGCATTATTGGAGCAGGTGATTGCAATCTGCAAAAACGCCGGTGAAGCTATCTTAGAGGTTTATCACAGCAGTGCTGAGCTGGAGGTGGACACCAAGGCGGATGACTCGCCGGTTACAGCCGCGGATTTAGCGGCACACAAAATTTTAGCCCCTGCTCTGGCGCAGCTGATTGATGGTGTACCGGTATTATCGGAAGAGCAGGAAATGCCATCATTTGCCGAGCGCAGCCAGTGGCAGCGGTACTGGATTGTGGACCCGCTGGATGGCACCAAGGAATTTATTCGTCGCACTGGTGAGTTCACCGTTAATGTGGCCCTTATTGAAAATGGTGAACCTGTGCTGGGGGTGGTGCATGTGCCGGTACTGGATATCACCTATGCTGGTGGCAAGGGTGATGGTGCCTTTAAGCGCACGCTATCCGGCGATAGAGAAATTCATGTGCGCCCGCTGAAGCCGCGCCTGGAAGCTGGCGATGCAGTGGAATTGGTTGCTAGCCGCAGCCATGGTGCCGGCGCCGTAGATCAACTGGTAGAGCGTATCGAATCCAAATTGGGTGCGGTGGTCTGTAAAAACATGGGTAGCTCTCTCAAACTGTGTCTGGTGGCTGAAGGGGCCGCTGATCTCTACCCGCGGCTCGCACCCACTTGTGAGTGGGATACAGCCGCGGCCCAGGCGGTGGTTGAAGCTGCCGGTGGCACAGTGGTGGACGATTCCTTCAAGCTGCTGCGTTATAACAGCAAAGATTCTTTGCTGAATCCGTTTTTCTATGTGATCGGTGATGCATCTTACAATTGGCAGGATTTGCTAAATGCAGAGTCTCCAGTGAACTAAGCTTGCCATGCCCCCACTTCGGTGGGGGTTCTATTTATTTTTATCGACCTTTAAAACCAGCACAAAAGGCCGGCGCTATGCCTCTTCAGGTGAGCCGCAAAGCTTCAGATCTGAGTGAAACCCGCTGTTTACGCAGGCAGCTGGAACAGGAGATTGCCTGGTTACAGCGGCAGCAGGATGCCCTGGTGGAGCCGGAGGCAGAAAATCAAAAATTCCTATGGCGCACTCTTAACGGCATGATTTTTTCCCGTAGGGCACTTCTCGGAAGAATGCCGCGCTAAATTTTTCGTCGTTCGCACCTTGATAAGGTTTAAATGTCGCAGTGGTTAGGGTGTTTGGCGTCGCCCCTCCAATAACCATTCTGGTTAAATAATGCAATCCCTCGCAATGAGGTTCAGCTCCAACCTAGACAATAAATTCAAAAATTAATTATTCAGCTTTCGGTTTATTCTGAAGTAATAGGTGCGGTTGCGCAGGGTTTATTTTATTGGGGAATTTGTTGATTTTCCTTGCCATATTTCGTTCGCAGTTTTGAAACCCGTCTACGCTTTGGAAAGCCAATGTATAAGAGAATTTTCTAATGCGCTATCCGGTTGTGCTTCACAACATTGAATACGCCGGCTTTGGTGCCATAGCACCCGACCTGCCGCATTGTCACTGCTATGCCGAAACTCTGGATGCCGCTCTACAAAAAATGGCGGAGACTATTTTTCAACGCCTGGAAGAATTACGGCAAGCTGGAGAGCCGATGCCGCAGCCTCAAGACGTCGACAATTTGCGGGATAACCCAGCATTTGCCGGTGGTATCTGGGCCATTATTGATGTGGAAAGCCTTTAAGGATCATTATCCATATAAATTTGGCATTCGATTCGGATAAGTTTCTGAGGTGGATAACCATGACAGCTAAGCTTTGGTAAGGGGGATGAATTAAAAAGCGTCGTGCTGCAAGGATGGATGTAATGAAGACGGTGTTATGTGTCTTGGCCTTACTGTTATCACCATTGGTCACTGCAGTCGAATGGAATAATCCTTTCGATGGTATTGAGTCGGGTGAATATCGAATTATTACCACGCTGGGACTGGGTTCAGGGGAATTGCAGCTCAATGATCAGCGGGATTTTTTTGGTTATGTCAGCGTTGGCGTGACACCCGCCGTGGGTGTTTGGCAGGTGAATTTACAATTTTCCCGCTTTGATGATAATCACGTGCGAATTAATCAGGTGGGGCTCAATTTTAAAGTGGATTTTACCCTGAATTGTTACGTTCAGTGTCTCTACTGGATGGCGGGGTGGAATTATGCCGATGTTGATCTGAATGATGTGCGTAAATATGGTTATTGGTATCACAATAAAGACAAGTGGCACCTGTATGATATTTATGACAAGGAAAAAGACTGGTATTACGACGGCCATTATTATCATGTGATCGATGCCAGTGGCAACGACTCTTTCTGGAATCTTGGGGTCGGCTATCGGTTTATGTGGAACCAGGATTTTGATACTTCCATAGAATACAACTACAACGATATTAATTCTGTCTACCGTGTGAACCTTGGGCACTTACGTACTTTAAGTCTTAATTTTTCCTATCGCTTTTAACTATAAATTTATGTTAAGCGGAAAATTTAAGGTGTTTCCCGCTTAACATACTATGTCCGGCTTTTCAGACCAGTTAATTAGTCATCGTGTTTTAAATACGGTAAATGGTTTTTATCCATAAAGTCCTACCGGGTTCATTAACCCTATCCAACTGTGGGAAGTTGGGAATTTCCGCACCTGCACGGCTGATATGTTCTGCATAGGTTTCATCTAGTAAGTTATCGACCCCTGCAGTGAATAGCAGCCGCTGGCTTGGGCGCCAACCTGCGTTAATTGACAGTACGTCGGCGGAATCTGTGGGCCCAAAGTCCTGTCCGATAATGTTACCCTTACCGATATCGACGCGATCCTGGCTGGCAATAGCCCGCCACAGAATACCCGCCGACCACTGAGCTTGCTCATAGTGCAGCCCCAGGCGTGTTTCCAGTGGGGGCAGTTGGGCCAGGGTGGTATTGTCTGTGTCGTTGGCACCACGCACTGAAGTGACCGTAAATTCGGTGCGCCAGTTTTCGTTTAATTGATAGCTGGCATCTAGTTCTAGTCCCCAGGTGCGCGCCTGAATATTGCGAATTACCGCAGCGGTACGCTTATCCCCAGGCTCCCCCATATCCATTGCATTGCCCATCGAGGGCATGGTGCCCATGCCTGACATCACCGCAGCCTTCTGGTAATCATTCTGTACTAACAGGTAGTCGCGGACATCACTGGCGAAAGCGGAAATACTGGCAGACAATTTTTCAGTGCGATAGATAGTGCCGATATCCAGTTGACTGGTTTTTTCTGACTCTATATTGAGTGCGCTATAGGAATCTGCTGCTTCGCGGGAAAATATTTCCCAGTAATCCGGGAAGCGCTCACTGTAGCCAAGCCCGGCGTAGAGGGTGGCAGAGCTCGTGGAGGTACTTGGCAGCGCCAATTCATAGCGTATAAAACCGCTGGGCAGTTGTTCTGAGCGGCTCTCACCAGCGGTGGGGTTATCGACCGAGGACATCATCGATAACGAAATTGTCTCGCGCAGGTCGCGCACTTCCCAGTCATCCAGTCTGGCGCCGGCGATCCAGCGTTGATCCGGAGCGAATTGCCAGCTGGCTTCAGAGAAAATGCCCAGTTGGGAAAATTCCGCATCCGTATTCCAGTTGCGCTGGCGGTAATCAACCATCGTCTGGTTCATGCTCATGCGTCCGCGGTGACGGTTTTCCCAGGTATCCAGGCCTGCTGTCAGCTCAAAGTTATCCGCAGGGCTCAGCTGCAGACTCAGCTTGGCACCAATGGTTTCGCTGTCTAAATTCATGACGACTGGATTGGCAGCCATTCCCGAGGGATTACGCAGGCTGTAATTATCCATGATGTGATCGACATAGTTGTAATAGATCTGCACTTCGATGGTATTCAGCAGAGCGCCGATATTGCTGCGCCGGTATTTGGCTTTGTAGCTCTCGCGTGCAAATTTACTGCCATCTACTCCACGGTCGGCATAGGCCGCTTCGGCATCGCTAAAAGCTGTTTCGAATTCCAGGCGGCTGTCATCATCGGGGGTCCAGGCCAGATTGGCTTTGCCACTCCAGCGCTCGTAGCCGGAGTGCACCCGATTGCCGTCTCCATCCTCATAATCATCCGCAGAGGCAGAGGTTGCCGAACCGCGCAGGGAAAATTCTGGGGTTTTGTACGCCAGGTCAAAGAGCCCGTCTTTTCGATCGGCACTGCCGCCAAGCAGGCTCGCATGCATATCCCATTCGGGTTCGCTCGGGCGCTCCCGTTGTTGGTTGAACAGCACTACCCCGGCGGAATTGCCCGGTCCGTGAGTGACGCTCTGGGGGCCTTTAATCACCTCTATTTCGTCGAGGCTTTCGGGGAAAATATAGGCGGTAGGTGGGTCCATACGGCCGGGGCAGCCACCCATAAGAGACTCACCATCCAATAACATGCCCAGGCGCGAGCCCCCCATACCGCGCAACAGCGGATCGCCACTGGTGCCGCCTTTGCGCACCACGGAAAAGCCGGGAATGGTTTTTAGGTAATCGGCGCCGTCGTTAGCCGGTAGGGGTTGTCGAGGCATTTTCGGGTCCGTCAGTAGGTTGAGCGGCAGTTCGGTTTTTACTCCGGTGACCACCATCTGCTCCATTTCCCCCTCTTTTTTTTCATTTCCCTCACTGGCCATTAGGGAAAATGGAAAGGTGCAACCAGCAATAATTGCCAGGCTCAGTGGTGTGTGTAATGGCTTTTTCTTTTGGAGTTTAACTTTTCGCATTGTGACTTATCCGTTTCTGGGCCGAAGGTCAGGCACGGCCATGGGGAGCGCGGTAAAAATAGCGCGCACGGGTTTATTCCCGCCGGCTAAGCAGCGGGAATTCCAGTTTTTTTAGTGAAGCGGGTCTACGGCTGTTGCAATATCCCAACCAGAAAAATTACCGGCAAAGGTAGTGCAGCGAAGCGCAGAAACAGGCCTCGACTATTTAGTTTTTGAAAAATAAGAAAACCGAGGTTTTAAACTGGAGGGGCGCGGATAAGGGGGCGGCTGTAGTATAAAGAAAGAGCGGTGTTAATGCCGTTGCTGAAAAGGGGGAGAATATTCCCCTCACTGGCGAAATGCAGGTCTAATGCAGGTACATGGACAAGACTGGCAGCGGCGGAAAAATTACAGTGATTGTCGGCAAAAGAATGCGCGGTCAGTGCATCGTGGTTGTGTCCACTGTGCTCACTATGCCCACTACCATGGCTGTGATGATGGTCCTGAGTCTGGCTGGCCAGGGCATTTAATAACAGAGCGCTGCGGCTGTCGCCGTGGCAAAAATCGTAGGGGGTGCCCGCAGAAAAAGCGGCGGGCATAAACCCTGCGGGAACCAAACCACGGGCACTGAGAAACACCAGTAAAAGCAGCAGTGCCTGCCACTGTGGCAGGTGAGGGCGGTTTTTACGGGTGCGCGGGCGACTCATAAATAAGGTTCTTGAAGTTACCGGGATAGACTTAATAAATTCCCGAAGGCAAGTGGCAACAGATTACCCGCTGGCTGTAAAAAGTGCCACTATCGATAACAAATTTTTCTGTTTGCAAGTTAATTAATTTGTACAGTCGCATTCGGATAAAACTATTATCCGATTTTTTTAACGCAAAAGAGATTTTAAGCGTGCGCTGATGCCATGAAAAAACTGATGTTTTTTCTTCGCTTTATCACCGCTTAAAAAATTGATTTGGATCGCCTGTCGTTTGCCGACAAAACTGGGGTAACCATGCCAACAATTATCCGTTACCTTAAAGGCCACCAGAGAGCCTGGTCCCGGTAGTAGTTCATCACTGTAGTCGTCCAGGCTCTTGCCGCTGCGCAGGATACGCAGGCGTCCAGTGGGCGCAGACCAGTCGTTGTTCAGATAGATCAATACGGTAATGAGTTTGGTTTTGGAGTCCGTATGGATACGCCCATCTTTGGCTCGGGAGTATCCGCGCAGGGTGGCCATCATCGGTTTATCAGATAGATCCAGCGCAAATTTTTCACCGAGAATACTTCGCACCTCTGTGCTGCCAAATTGTTCGACAAAACTGCGCAGGCGTTCCGAAGTTTTGACATCCTCGATATTGAAGCTGCCGCCTTTGTCTAGAGGAGGGAAGTCTGCGATCAGGGCGCTGGCCTCATCGGAGGCCAGGGAGTGCTCTAGGTAGAAATGGGGGAAAGGGGAAGTCTTTACTTCGGCACTGCTGAGTCGCTCGATAGTGATTTGGGACATGGTCAATTTAAGCTCCCTATACTGTGGGATTATTTTTTTAGGACATCGTTAACATCACTCTTCGGTTACCTCTTACATCAAATACTTTGAATTCCCGGCTTTCATTACCGGTTAGATTTTGCCGCTGCGTTTCAAACGCCAGTAGGCTTCCACCAGCGCCTGGTGCAAAAGCTCCGGACGGGAATCCACCACTAGTACATTACAGGCTTGTAACTGTTGCAATAGGCGCGCACGGCGACGAAGAAAATCCCGTGCGGCTGCGCCTTCGACGGCCTCGGAAAAATCCCCGATAGGCTTTTGTGCCATTCGGTCTACGGCGGTCTCCCGCAGGCTCGCCACCATCACTAAGTGATTGCGAGTGAGCAGCCGCACTGCGGTGAGCAGTTCGCTGCTGTCTTCATCGCGCAGGTTGGTAATTAGGATCACCAGTGCGCGGCGCTTGTGGGCACCCAGCAGTTGCTGGGCGGCGCCGCTGTAGTCCGCGCTGCCAGTGCCGGAGTGCAGATCGTAGACATTGTTTAGCAACAGGTTGATAGCGCTCTCACCCTTTACCGGTGGCAGTTGCCCGCCAGAGCTGTCCTGTGCGGCGGCGAAGGCCTGCAGACCCACGGCGTCGCCCTGCTTTATCGCCACATAGGCGGATAGCAGCAAGCCATTGAGGGCATGATCAAAGTGACTCAGTTCGCCATCTTTGGCGCGCATGCGCCGACCGCAGTCGAGCATATAAATAATTTCCTGATCGCGCTCGTCCTGGTATTCACGGCTGATCAGTTTGTGCAGGCGTGAACTAGCGCGCCAGTCTACCTGGCGCTGGCTGTCGCCCTGGCGGTATTCGCGCAGCTGGCGAAAATCCATGCCTTCGCCGCGGCGCTGCTGCTGATGCAGGCCGAGGTGGCGCAGGGTCTGCTCGGTGGAGAGCGCCTGCAGGGAGGAGATACCGAGAAAGTTGGGGTAGACCTTCACGGTTTGCTCACTGCCGAGCCATACACGGGTCTGCCACAGACCCCAGGGAGAGTCGGCGAGGACTTCGATTCGGCCGAATTCGGCACTGCCACGGCGGTGTGGCACCAGGGTGTACTCAATGGCAACTTCCTGATCTGGCTCCAGCCGCGCCTGGCGCGGTAACCCGCTGCTGCCCAGTTGTTGCGGCACACTGTCGCACACCGATAGTGTGAGGCTGCGCTGGCCGCGATTGTGCAATTTCAATCGCGCACTGTTGCGCACGCCCAGGGCCAAATTACCGGGCAGTTTGCGTTCGCCCTCCAGGCCCAGAACCCTGCGGCCGGTGAGGAAATCCAGCAGGGCCGCGCCGATTAACAGCGCGCCAGCGGTCCACCAGAGGGTCTGCAGCAGCTGTGCGGATTGAGGCAGCCAGATACGTGCAGCACTCACCGCCAGAGCGGCCAGGCACCAGTAACCGAGTAGTTTCACCAGGCGGCGGCTGGGGCCTGCTCGCCCGAGACTGGACTTTGTGCTCGGAACTTCAGTGGCGACGGCGCTTTGTGTCACAGTCGCGGCGCCTCGACGCTATCGATAATCATGGCCAGGGCGCTGTCGGTGGTCTCGCCGTCGATTTCCATATCCGGGGACAGGCTCACACGGTGACGCATGACCGGGGTCGCCATGGCTTTGATATCGTCTGGCAGGACAAACTCGCGCCCCTGCAGCAGGGCGCTGGCGCGCGCTGCCTGCAACAGGCCGATACTGGCGCGGGGACCCGCCGGGCTGCGCAGCTGGTTGGCTTCACGGGTGGCACGCACCAGGCGCACGGCGTAGTCCAATACCTGCTGGTCCAGGGCTACTTGGGGCACCAGGGCCTGCAGTTGCTGCAACTGCTCCACGGTTATCTCACCGGCAGCTTTCTCCCGCAGGTGTTTCTCTATGCGGCCGCTGCTGGCAGCAGCGGCCAGTTGCAATTCGGCTTCCAGGCTGGGGTAGTCGATCAGAACCTTAAGTAGGAAGCGGTCCAGCTCTGCCTCTGGCAGTGGGTAGGTGCCTTCTTGCTCGATGGGGTTCTGAGTGGCCAGCACCATAAAGGGGCTGGGTACGGCAAAGGCCTTGCCGTCGATAGTGACCTGCTTCTCCTGCATCACCTCGAGCAGGGCCGCCTGGGTCTTGGCCGGGGCGCGGTTGATTTCATCTGCCAGGAGTAGATTGGTAAACACCGGGCCACGGCGCACTTCGAAGCGGCTCTCGCCCATGTTGTACATGGCATGGCCGGTCACGTCAGCTGGCATCAGGTCCGGGGTGAATTGGATGCGGCGGAAGTGACCGCCAAAGCAGCTGGCCAGGGTGCGCACCAACAGGGTTTTGCCAAGGCCGGGTACGCCTTCCAGCAATACGTGGCCGGAAGCCAGCAAGGCCACCAACACCTGTTCGACGACCTGCTCCTGACCGATCAGCAGGCGGTTGATATTGTTGCGTAGCAGTTGCAGTTGGGCTGAGGCAGCCTGCCAGTCCGGTGCCTCGGTGTGGGTTTTTGGTTCTGGGTTCAGGGTGGTATCACTCATAGGGCTGCCTCTATACGCTGCAGATTGCGCATTTGTTCGGTAAAGGTTTCTTCGCTGGTCGCCGATGTGCCCCAAAGGCAGGCGACCAGTTTGGTTTCACTGAGGCCGGTGGCATCACTGAGGTGCTGGCACAGTTTGCGCTTGGTCTTGGCGTTGGCGTCCGCAGCGCCGAGCCGGCGCAGCAGCTCTTCGCGCTGGCCGCGCAGTAACCGTTCGCACTGGTCGTCGCGCCAGTAGTAGTGGCCGCAGGCGGAGATATGCTCCAAGAGTGAGCGCCGGGCAATCTCAGGCGGAGGTTGCAACGGGCCAAAGCGGCGCGCACGTAGAACCAGCCAGCCGAGCAAGGCGAGTAGGCCGGAGATAAAAAACTCAGAAGCGTACTTTTTCGCTAAAAAACCCAGGGAGTCGAAACGAGGGCGGGTCAGAAAGACGAAATCGCCACTTCCGGCCAAAAGCTGCAGGAAATAGGCGTGGTCGAAATGGCCGATGCGGTGGGATTGCCAGATAGTGTTATCGGTCAGCAGGGTGATAACCCCTTGACCCCGCTCAAATTGCATAAAAGGCACGGCTTCGTCTTCGCGCCATACCTTGGCGAAGAATACCGGTGCGCCCTCAGCGCTGCTGTTATCGATCCCCTCGTGATAGAGCAGTTGGCCTGCGTCGAAATGTAATTGAATCTCAGCCCCACCGGCGGTAGGCAGAGTGATCAAGTCTTCCGGTTCAACATCTGGGTTGCGGGGTTTTTTCTTTTTGGTCTCGGCCTGCTCTTCGGCTTCGTCGATTTTGCGATTGTATTCGCGCATGGCCTCACCGGGGCTCTGCTCCGGGCTCAGTTCGGCATCTTCGCCCAACAGTGGCTGCAGGGGATGCTCAAAGCGATATTCCTCGTGGCCTTCTACGATGGAGACACCCAGGTTTTCCAGCAGCCAGTCGCGTTCGGCACTGCCTCCTTTCTCGGAATCGAACCCTGCAGTACGTGCCACTACGATGGCGTGCCCCCCGCTTTCCACCCATTGCAGTAGCTCCTCAACCCGCTGGGAGTTGTAAGCTTGGCTGGAGTTAGCGATAAACAGAGTCGCATTTGGGGACAGCCCATTCAGGACGGAGATATTTTCTGCCTGGCGCGGTTCCAGCCCTACTTGCGCCAAGTAGTGCTCGGCCGCCAGAAACAGATTACGCCGCGCCTCAGGCCCCCAACCGCGATCCTTTTCTTCTGTGTAGCGTTCAAAAAAGGTGAGAAATAACCATACCAGTGCCGCACAGAGCAGCAGGGCGAAGCCAATTACTAGACGTTTAACGGTCATTGCCGAACACCTCCTGCCACTGTTGGCACAGGCCGCCCAGCTGCTCATCGGCGGGGGGGCGATGAGCATAGGCCAGCTGTTGCCAACTGCCGGTGAGTTGCTGCACAAACTGGCTCAGTGGGGCGCTGACTGGGCGCAGCGCTTCCTGTGGTGATCGCTGGCGCTGGCTTACCAGCTGGGCACACTCGCTTTCGGTAAGGTGGTCGCCAAACTGGAACTGGAAATCCTCAATTAAATGGGACAGGGTGGAACGATACAGGAGGCCGAGACCGGCGCGTTGATCGCCGGTCCGCCACAGGCGCATTACTTCCGCACATACGTCGTCGGGCAGGCTGGACTGACGTACATCGAGTCCGAACAGGGTTTCTAGCGCTACCGGTTTTGTTTTCGGTTTGTGTTGCCAGCGCAAGCTGTTGAGGATGGCTTCGCGGTGGCGCCACCCCAGATAGAGCAAGCCGGCAATCACGCCAATCCACAGTAGTAACTCAATGGGCTTGGCGAGCAGTGCTCCCCAGTTGATGTCTGAGGAATCATCAGCCTCCTGAGAGTTTTGCATAAGCCATTTGAATAGCCATTCGAATAGCTCAATGATCCACTCGGGAATTTTTCCTCGCTCTTCTTCAATTTTTTTCAGGCGCCAGCCGCTCTCCTGCTCAATGCTGTGAAAATCCTCTCCGGCGAGAATCTCGTCAATGTGTTGTTGCGCTTGAGCTGGGGTTTGCAACGTTTCCGCATAGGCCTGTGGCGCCGGTGCCAAGGAGGTGCCGGCCAGGACGCACAGTAACAACATGGTGGCTAGGTGGGAGGTGCTAGTGACGGTCTTTTTACCAGCCCGCTGAGCGTCTCGGTAGCGCTCGACCAAATCGCGGAATTGAATCTCGATATCCCAGCCTTCCAGCTCGATGCGCCGGCCGATATACAGGCAAAAGCCGCTGACGATATAAAACGGCGCCACCGCCGCCATAATAAGTAAACAGAGAATATTGGATGCCCATTCCAGCGCCAGGGTCTCCCCGCGAATCAGTGGAATCCATTGGATATTTGCCACAATCTGCTCGGGAATAAACAGATAAATCAAGATAAAGGCTGCGATGAGGAAGAAGGATTCCAGGTGAATACCAGTCAAGGTCAGCCAGGTGGCCGCACCGGAGTGTTTGCGGTGCAATACACTGATACGCGCGCTACGAGCCGTGCCTTTGGATTGCTCCAGTACAGTGACCGGCATATCAAAAGAGCGGGTCGGGCTCAGGCGACGGAGGGTGATCCAGGCGAGCCAGTCGGTGCGGTTGTGGCGGAAAAACTCTTTGAGTGCTGCCAGTGCAGATACCGGTGCGCCGAACAGAGTGCGGCTGATCATGAACAGCGGCAGGCGGTCAAACACCGGTTTTAACCACCAGAGAGCGAACAGTGACCAGCCGGGATGAGCCGGGAAGAACCAGGCTAAGGCACCCAGTACCAAAGCTGCCGGCAACAACCAGACCAGAAACATCGGCAGCCAGTGCTTGCGTGCCAGGGCGACACCCAGATCGATGGATTCCCAGGGTGAGCGCAGGCGTGCCCTTACCGCCATATTTTTAATTTGCATGGCTGGAATCCCCGCGCCCAGCCAGGGCGAAGTAAGCGAATACCAGCAGCCACAGCAGGGCGCCGAAACCTAACTTCATTGTTATGGGCGTGGTAGCGCTGGAGGACCAGAAGGCTTCGAGGAAGGCGGCGATCACCAGCATCAGGAAAGTGCCGTACATGATTTTCATGGCCTCGACACTGGCCAGGCGCAGTGCCACAGAACGGCGGTGTTGTCCCGGCTCTACCAGCGAGCGCCCTAACAACAGGCCAGCGGCGCCGGCCAGTACTATGGCGGTCAGCTCAAAGGCGCCGTGGCCGATCACAAAAGGGTAAAACGTGGAGACAAATCCCACTCGCGTGATATGCCCAAAAGCCGCACCGATAAATAGCCCATTAAAGACCAGGAAAAAGATGGAGCCGAGTCCGAACAATATGCCCCCGGCAAAAGTTCGGAAAGCAATGCCGATATTGTTCTTGATATAGAAGCCAAACATGGCCAGATCGGTATCGGAGCCGCGCTCGCGCCCCAGCACGCGGTTGCCGGGATCGTACATTGACTCCAAGGATAATACGTCTCCTGGCGACATCACCGCATAAATCAGTGCGTCGTTATTGTAGGTGCCGATGCCCATCACTAGGGCGGGCAGTAAAAACAGTGCCGTTGCCAACAACACTACGCGGCCATTGGCGCGCACCGCCTGGGGAAATCCGGCCAACAGATAGTGCAGCCAACCTTTGCGGCGCAGAGTTTGCTGGCGGTAAACCCGGTGGTGGGCCGCTGTAACCAGCTTGTTGAGGTGGTCGATCAGGCGGCTGGTATATTGACGCTCTTTGGCCACCGCCAGTTGCTGACACAGCTCCCGGTAGACGACCGGAAGATCCAGGGCGCTCGCCTGCGTGCTTTTGCTATCGCTTTTCAGCCAGGCTTCCAGCTGTGCCCAGCTGTCGCGGTAGCGATTCTCAAAATCTCTCTGTCTCATAACCCCTCAGCCCCTGCCGCCCAATAACCAACTACCTACAGAGCGCAGGTATTCCAGTGCAGCGCTATCTCTCTTCTCGGTAACGGGTTCGAGCAAATTGGCCAGCTCTTGTTGGCGCGCTTCGCTCAGGTCTTCGTGGCGTTCCAGTAAACTGATCAGGGCCAGCTGGTCCTGTTGTTTGAAATTGCGCGGTGGTGGAAGAGGCGTTGTATCCGGCAGGGCTACAGGCACCTTGTCCTCGTCCTTGTAGATCACCAGGGTACCGGCGGCCAAGTCACCGAGACGCTGGAAGTGTCGCCCGAGGGTCATGGCAATAACGCCGGTGGCGTAAGCGAAAGGGAGAAAGTCGGCAAAGCGCAAAAGGTTGCGCACTATGGAAGCACCCCAGGAGATGGGGGTGAGATTGTCGTTGACTACCACCAGGCCGAAGGCCTTCTTACCCGGTGTCTGGCCGCCGCGCAGCACTTCAAAAAACACCGGGTAGAACCACTCCAGTAGGAAGGAGCAGACCAGCCAGATTCCTATACCGGCGGCTTCGGCAAAGGCCAAACCTATACCCAGAGCGGTCAGTATTAGGGTGCGGTAAAACACATCCACGGCAAAGGCGAGGATGCGCGGCACAGGCCCTGCAGCCCGTGCACGCAGATCGATACCCTCAGGGGTTTCGACGTTGTAGGTGGTATCCAGCAAGCGACCACTCCTGTTGAGTAATCAATAAATCAAGCTTTGCTAGAGCTGCCGAACACTTGGCGATAAGCGATACCGTAGGCCACGGACATCAATGGCAGAGCAAAAATCAAGCCGATTAAGAAAGCAAAGCTTCCTACCAAATAAATAGCGATGAGTAGAATCAAGAAACCGAAGAAGGTGAACCAGTTGTGAGTAATTGCCTTGCGCGAGGCCTCCATAGCCTGCCAAGCCCCCATATTTTGATCGACAATTAGTGGCAGAGCCATAATGTAGGCAACCATTAGGTAAACGCCTGGAATGATAAAGAGGGTGTAGCCTATAGAGATCAGTATGTAGGTCAGAATAGATACGAGTCCCAGGGGGATGATTTTATCGAAGTAGGCAAACACTTCGGTCCCGGTCGCTTTTTCTCCTCGTGCAATCTTAATTCCCGTCATGGCCATACCTGCCATTAGAGGAGCACACAGCGCCACTAATGCCATAGGGCCTACAAGAGTCAAAAGTAGGAATGATCCAATATCAAAGGCGCCTAATAATGAGAGGCCAAAGAGCGAGAACAGTATGAACGCTAATGCAAAAACACCCACAAAATAGAGTATCAGGCCAATCCAGATGGTGCCGAGGTTGTTTAGGGAGAGTTTCCAGCCCTCGCTGATGGCATCGCCAATTGAAAAGGAATAATCTCCGGCAAGCCCCTTTTCAACAGAACCAAAGTCATTACTCTCTTCCCTGCCGGCCAATTCTGCCTGGGGGGCCTGATAAATATCACTCATCCTGTTTGTTTTCCTTATTAAAAGTTAGCGGATTGGGATGTGCAGAGCCTTGATGACGAATATCGCACAGGCGCGTTGTGGGAACAATGCCACGCCAGTACAGCGGCAAATTAGGTGATGAATCTTTCTCAGCATAAAATTCCCCTTAGACGTAAAGAGGAAAGGTAATAATGAAGAAATTTCTATGGGCGGGGGCTGTGATAATAATGGTTATCACAGCTGGATATGTGGCACTGCCCTTTTATGCAATGGAACAGCTGCAGCGTGCGGCGCAAATGGCGGGTGCGCAAGAGCCAGAAAAAAGGCGAGAGAGCATCGATACTCTGGAACGCTACGTAGACTTTCCGGTATTACGTGACAATTTAAGAGTCCGTTTACAGGAACAGCTGCGCTCTTCTATAGGCAATTCAATTCCACAGGAATTTGATGAGCTACTAACCGCCGGTGCGAATTTTGTCATGGGGCCATTAATGCAACAGTTTGTAACCCCAGAGGGGGTCGCAGCCCTGTTGCGTGGCGGTGAGGACTTACAGGGGATGGAACGAAAGTTGTTTGGCCAGGACACAGCACCCCAGGCAGATTCCTATCCGCAGACCCGGCAAGATTCTGAAGAAAAGCCTGAGAGCAGTTGGAGACGTCTCAAATGGCGTTTTACCGATATTAACCACCTGAGTGCGGATTACGGGGAGGCCAACCGGGCAGAACTGCGGTTGATTATGCAGCGCAATGGGCTGCATTGGCAGCTGGTGGATATCGAATTACTCAATGGCACCGAGGGGGAAGGCTGATAATGGAGATGGATAGTTCGGTTAATGTGTTTGGCGATGCACTTATTCCCTGCAGCCTGGCACCAATGACCGGTTTTTTTCGCGACGGCTGCTGCAACACCTGCCAAGAGGATCAAGGCTCCCACACGGTTTGTGTGGAAGTAAATGATGAGTTCTTGGCATTTTCCCGCAGCCGTGGCAACGACCTGAGTACGCCGATTGAGGAGTACGGGTTTCCGGGGTTGGCTCCGGGAGACCGCTGGTGCCTGTGCGCCGCCCGCTGGTTGGAGGCCCAGCAGCAGGATAGGGCACCGAGAGTTTTTTTACAGCGTACCCATGTGAAAGCTCTAGAGATAGTACCTCTACAGCTACTGCGACAATACGCTGCAGATTTGAATTAATCAGTGCGGAAGAGAAATTGGCACAGCGAGCAAGCTGTAAAGGGTTGCTCCGCTGTGCCAATGTCATTTATCCAAAACCCCAATCAGGATGGCAGGAAGTCGATGGAGTAATTGCGGGTTGTGGCTTTAACATCCGCAGAACCAAAGTTAATCATGCGGATCCTCGCCAGCAGCTTGCGCTCCAGGGCGGGGTTGTTCAGCTCACTCTCAATCAACTTGATGGACGAAATAGTGCCGTTTGCTTCAATCACCAGCTGCACGGTAATTTTACCCTGTAGGGTGGGATCACGGCGTAAGGCACGGTCATAGATCGCATTGATTGCCGCCTTGTTGGCCTCCATTATGCCGCGAATGGCATTGTCAGTTCGCGCCAACTTCTCACCTCTGACTCTCCTGGCCGCCTGCTTGGCGGAGCCTTTCGCCTGAGCCTGCTCAACCCGGGTGGTTTGTCGGCCCGCCAGTGATACGCCTCCCGTGTCAGTGCTGATGCTCCCGGCCCTGACACCGCCGCTCGAAGTTTTGGATTTGTCACTGATCATATTGCGCTGTGTTTGTGCAGCAGTGGCGCTGCCGGCACTGAGCTGACCGCGGGTAACTTCACCCGTATCAAAACTCTCACGCATATCTAATAAATCGTCGGCCAGGGCATTGATGCCGCTGCTCGCCGCTTTTTCCCGCGCTTTTTGTATAGTGGCAACAGGGGGTGTCTCTACTTTACTGGGCTCGGGTTTCGGAGCCGGTTTCGGCTTTTCCTTCTCGACTTTTTTAGGTTCTGGTTTTTCTTTGGGTTTCTCTGCGTCGGGTTTTTTTTCCTCAGGCTTCGGTTTGGCCTTGGGTTTGGGCTTCGGCTTGGGGAGCTCCTTTTTCTCCAGGATAACCTTGGCCAGTTGTGGTGGCACTCGCTCTGCCTGTTCCCGGGTCAGCTCCGGCACTGGAGCAAAGGTAACGATGGAACCGCAAACGGCGAAGACAATAAGCCCTGCACGCAGGAACTTTATAAAGCGCTGGTCTTCCTGGTTGGAAGCGGACCAGGGCAACAGGGTTTCCTGTAGTTGCCAGGGGGCATAGCGGCTGGTTGCAGTGCTCATATCAGCTTTCCACCCCCGCGGGATCTATTGGTGCTGTCTGCTCAACAGCAAAAGAGATATCGCGGTAATCTGCCTGGGCGCAGGTCTGCATAATCTGTTTGAGCAACTCATAGGGAACCTGCTCGTCACCCATAATGGTGACCGAGCGTCCCCTTTGCTTTTGCTCGTCGCTGAGTTCACCGGCGCGTTCGGCGCGGTACTCCAGTTCCTTCAAGAGGGGCTCGATATTTTCCTTACCAGCGTCAATATCGTTAATGCCCACGATCATGCGATCACCAACGAATAATTGCTGATTATTGACCCTCACGACCGTAGTAACTTCCGGCTTTTGCTGAGAAGTGGACTTGGGTAGCTTGATGGTTTTATCTGTTTGCAAAACCTGTACATCGCTAGTGGAGTTCACCAACAGGAAAAATACCAGAATGGTGAAAATGTCCATTAGAGAAACCAGATTGAGCTTCGATTGCTGTCGTTTCTGTCGCTGACGCCGCTCCTGTAATTTGGCGGCTGCGTTAAGCATCATTTTATTTCCCCACTACGGTTGTTTGCTGGGGGGCATCGCCCAGGGAAATCTGTGGAAACAACTCGGCATCGACGACCGATGCGGCAACTACTGCTCGATAGCTGCGTGCGGTATCCATAGCTGCCACCAGGGTTTTATAGGATGTACCTTTTTCCGAGAGAATGACCAAGTCGTCTTTCTCGATGGATTTTTCCCTTAAGTTTCGCTTTATTTGCTGCAGTATCAGGGAAACCGTTTCCATATCTGGTTCACCACCGATATTCTCCACTCGCCTGACTAGTTGCCCTGCCGGGTAATTGATATCAACATGTGCGGTGCGTAATACCAGTTCCAACTGTCGATTTTCCTGTTCAGTTGCACTACTGCTTCCATCACTGATGCCAGGAAGATTGAGTTTTAAAACTGAGATATGGGAAAACACCATATTGAGCAGCAGTACAGGAACCAGGATAGTCATCAGGCTCATAAAAGAGGTGATGTCCAGCTCTGCTTCCTCGTGTCCACGGCGACGAATATTTAATTTCAACATGGCGAGAGCCCTCAGGCATTCACTGCGCGCTGCTGTTCCGTTTTTTGTGGGCGGCCCATAGTCAACAGGTTTAGGAACTTTACTCCGGCCATCTGCAGGCTATCTACAATTTCATTGGTCTTGTTTTGTAGCATGGAATTAAATAGCAGAAGGGGAATTGCTGAGATAAGCCCGAATGCGGTGGTATTCATTGCTACGGAGATACTGGTAGACAACATAGTGGCTTTTTCCGCAGGGTCGGCAGCGGCTACAGCGGTGAACGCTGCGATAAGGCCCATAATGGTGCCTAATAAACCGAGTAGGGTAGCAATATTGGCCAGGGTAGCCAGGTAGTTGGTGCGCTTTTCCAGGCGCGGTACTGCTTCGAGGATGCCCTCTTCGATTGCCAATGCAATATTTTCCTCGCGCTTGGCGAATTGCAGGGTATTAATACCGGCGGCGGCAATGCGACCCATCGCAGCATCGTTGTCTCGGGCCAGTTGTAATACATTTTGATAACTGCGTTTTTGCAGTAGCGGTAATACCTGCAGATAAGCGCGGCGATTGGCGCTCTTAGCGCGGGAAAGAAAAATCCAGCGTTCCACTACCATAGCGAGGCCGATAACCAGCACTAGGGCAATAGGATACATAAAAGGGCCGCCAGTCTGGAAAAAGCGCAATAACGCCTGAGTAAATTCCATGATGAGTGTCTCCACAGAAGTAAGTGTTTAATTAGCGATATTTTTTTGCCAAACGGCCATTCCATGGTCATTGGGCATGATGATGAATATTGTGGAGTCGGATGAGGGCTCTACAATAAACTCCTGATAAGTGAAATACCTGCGGTGGCTTATCCCTGCTCCACTGGAGTACTGAGTTTCAGCAAAAAAGCACGATTACATTAGTTTGTGGTGCTTGATGAGTATTATTATTTTTTCTATTCATTTTTTTCTTCAACAACCGGCTTGGCACTGAGCAGTTGAATTTCCCGTTTGAATTCTGAGAGCTCCTGGTGCTTGAAAACGGTATTAAAATTTTGGGCCAGAGAACTATCAAGGCGCTGTAGGCTGTCGGCTTGCTTCCAAGGGATGATATACAGCACTTTGGGCTGTTCCTGACTACCGATTACCGTGGATTCCAGTGTGGTAATTTCATCCGCACGGGCGGTGAAGCAGGCGCAAATTATGGACATTAGAATAATTAATTTATCTCGCATCAGAGTCTACGCTCCAGTTCCAATATCCAAGCGTCGAGTAATTTGTCTCCTTGTTCTCGACTGCTCTGGGCCAAACGGTATTGCTGTAATGCCTCTTCCGGCCTGTTTAGATAGAGGTCATAGAGAATACCCAGATTGCGGTGCGCATCGCTAAAGTCGGGCCAAAGGTTCAGCGCCTGCAGGTAGCACTGTTCGGCCTCTTCGAAACGGCCTGCGTCACGTAGTAGTGCAGCCAACTGATTCCAGGCAAATACATTACCGTCATTGACCTCAATCGCCTTGCGAAAGCTATTTTCCGCATGCTCGGCCTGTTCACTTTTCTGCTGTACTATCCCGAGGTTTAGCCAGGGGCCAGAGAGCTCTGGCCAGCGTTCAATGACCTGCTGTAGCTGCTGCACTGCGGTTGAGCTATCTCCGTTGTTAAAGCTCTCGTGTGCCTGAGCCATAGCGACGCTGGCCTCTTTGGGAACCCGCTTGGCATTCGCCAAATAGGGGTTTTCGGTAATTACATGCTCAATTGAGGCGTCCTTCTGTTGAGCATTTTTACCAAGTGGAAGGCTGCCACAGGCGCTGAGTGTCGCCAGAATCAGTAGTGTTGCTGTGAGGCGAAAAATACCACTGGGGCAATTGCGCAAATCAATGCAGTGCATGGCTCCACTCCAGGGTTGCTTCCGGTTTTTTGTAGCGTGCGGGTAACAGTTCGCCGAGTGAGGCAAAACTACGTTTGACCCAGTCGTCGTAAATTCCATCACTGGTGCGCTGAATATTGGCCTGATGCAGCTCTATCGCCTTTTCCTCGAAGGGGAAGGCCTGCTCTTCCAGTAGGATTTCGTACTGCTCCAACTCAAGGTCATTCAGGTTTTTGGGGCGTTGAGATTCCATCAGGTCATGGCTGAGCTGCCGATAAACTTCAGCTAAACGGAAATTGGCCAGGGTGGTGAACTCTGCAATTTCCAGCTCGAGAACCTTGCGATAATCGGCCACGGTGGTTTTCATCGCGCGCTTTTTATTGGCGAGACTGGTTTTTAGCGGCAAGTGCAATTTTAATGAAGCGAATTTTTCATAGCTCTGCTCTGCCAATGCGCTTTGGGAATAGGCGGACAGGTAGCGGCCCCGAGGGGATTTTTCTGAATTTTTTGCTAATTGCTGTAGCCAATAATTCTGTTTATTAGGTTGATTGGTTTGCGCGTACAGTTGCACTAACTGATATTGCGCTTCCAGACGTTGTTCAGCAGGCTTTGGCCAGAGCTTGTTGTAGTTACGGTAACTCTCAATGGCACCTTGATACTCACCTGCTTTTTGCAAGCTTTCCGCCGCGAGGAATAAGGATTGGCGACGTACTTCTCGGTCGGGATCATTTTGGGCAAGTTGCAGTAATTCGCCGGCTGCAGCGGCAGGCATTTTTAAGGCTTCAAAAATAACGACCGCCTTGGCGGCGAGGGTAGGTGCCAGCTGATGTGCAGGATAGAAACTCCGGAAGTCTGCGAGTTCAGCACTGGCACGCTGCCACTGCTGTAATTCCATCAGGTAATTGATCGCGTCATACTGGGCGGTGGCTGCAATTTCGCTGCGTCCACTCTCCCTGATTCGCAGCAGGTGGCGCAACGCCTCCTCACTGGGAATCTCTCTGCCATCCTCGGTGAGTGCTGGTTGCGCAAGTGCCAACTCTGCCTGCCTATAGATGGAAAGTTGAAGTTGCTTGCGTGTGTCCTCGCGCAAATGGCTATCCTTAGGCTGTATATTCAGCGCACGGGTATAGGCTTCTTCCGCAGCCATATAATCTTTCAATGAAAAGTGACTGTGAGCCAGGATCATCGCGATATTTAATTGCTGAGCTTTATACGCTGGTGGCTGCCACTTATCTGCAGCTTGTGCGGCGGCAATAGCCTCGGCAAAACGTGACTGTTGTAGCAGCTTATCTGCGGCAGATAGTTGTACTGGTAAGGCTCTTTTATCCTGCGGCCAGCTCTGGGCAAATTTAAGGCTGGCCTCAATGTTGCGATCCAGCCACAGGATTTTTTGCTCGGCATCCTGCCCCGGTGTTTCTTTATGCACTTGTGCCGAGCTAAGAATGGCTGCATAACCAGCCTCCGCACCATGCTTCTTGTCTTGATATTCCCAGGCTACCTGGCTGTATGCGCGCCAGGCTCCAGCGTAGTCGCCAGCCTGCTCGAGACATTCGGCCATCAGGAAAACCATTGGTGGAGTGCGGGGGTCCTGTGGAAAAGTCTGTGAAAACTGCCGGTAGAGTTCCGCTGCCGCTAGGTAAGCTTTGCGAGACTGAGCTTTGAGCTGCTGTTTTTGTTTACTTTTATTAGCCGGTGCCTTGGTCGCTAACTGAGCAAGTTCCTGCGCGCGCGCGTGGTCAAATTGGGCTAACTCCTCAAGCCAGGGGCGCAGTGACTGTGCCAGGGCTTCGCGCTGACTTGTCTCTGCCTGCTGCCAATACTCACTGCGAATACCATAGCGCTGTACAAATTCCCGCTTGGTTGGAAGCACCTCATCGTGTAAGCCGCCATTTTGCAGTGTTTCAATAGCTTGCAAATGTAATGATGGCGCTTCAGTGCTATTGGGGTAGTGCTTAACAAAAGCCAGATAGGTATCCGCGCTGTTGCGGAATAACTCTTTTTCTCGATACCAATTGCCCAGAGCGCTGTACAGCAGGTGCTGATAACCTCGTGGTTTGCCATCGGGATTAAAGGACTCGATAGCTTCGGCACCGCCCAGATAACTAAAATTCAGGGCCAGGCCACGAAGGCTATCCTCGCGCAGGCGCTTCTGGCCCAGAGGTAACTCTGCTTCGCTGGCACGCTGCTGCAGAATATCCAGAGACTCGAGAAATATCTCCGTGGAACGGCGGTAATCGCTGGATTTAAACTCTGACCAGGCGAGCATATAGCGGGCATTATCGGAAAATGGACTTTCGCCCTTCTCCAGCAATGCGCGGAAGTCCTGTGCCGCTGCCGAATATTCCTTGCGATTGAAAGCCGCTTCGCCTCGGCGGAATAAAACCTCCCCCATAAACGGTGACTCAGGTGCGCCCTGGGCGATGCGCTCCAGTGCTTGCAATGCGCCTGGCATTTCGCCATCCATAGCACGAGCTCGCGCCAGACGATAGAGAATATAGTCGTCTCGGGGGCTCTCTTTGGCGAGTGTCTGGTAGTGCTGCACCGCACTGGCAAAACCGACTGAAACTTCCGGGTTATCCGCCTGATGTTGCTCCAGTCGCTCCATTTCCAGATCGGCCAGGCGCAAACGAATCTGTGTGCGAATCTGCGGGTCTGGCTGGCTGGCCAGTGCTTGTTGATAGCTCTGCACGAGAGTGGTGAGATCAACCGATATCAACTCAGGGGGAGCTGATACAGGTTCTTCAGTGGAAGCAGCCGTGGCCGTGGGCAGATCTGCAAGTGTCAGTGCGGACTGATTGCTGCAGGCGGTACTGATACAGCAGATAGCGGCAGTGAGCAGGCGCAGGGAAAAGCTTCTGGAACCAAACCTATTCACTCTGCCCCCCTTCATTATCGGGCAATAGAGCTTCTGCGGTCTTTTCCTCAGTTATTTTCTCTACTGTGGCTTTGCCTTTTTCGTGAGTATTTTCGCCATCTTGCGTTTCCACCTGAGTATTTTTCTCAGGGTTTTTTGGCGGAGGCTGGCTGGCGGCCTCTAGCATGGAGGCATCCTGTAAGCGCGCGATAGCGAGGCGGGTGTGGGCCTGGTAACTGTGAATCCGCGACTGCTCTCGCTCCAGCTCAGCAATAATATCCCGGCGTAGGGCAGCCTCGACCTTTGAAGCCGTTTTGGCTATGGCTGCGCGTTGGCCGGATAATTGCGCCGCAGTGCTAGCCAGACGCTCTGTTAGCTGGGTCAATTGCGGTGCGCGGCCCACTTCTACAGAGGTTTTACCTAGTTGCTTCTCACCATTGCGCAAGCTGGATTCGAGTAGTTGCAGAGTTTTGCGCTGTTGCCACAAGCGGTGATGATACTGTTCGCTGGCTTGCCATAATAAAATGCCACGGGCTTTAGCCAGGGTCTCGCCCTGGTAGTCGGACCCCTTACCGTTACTGCGCAGTAGTTGATAGCGTTGCTCAGCGCCCTGCAGTATCTCCAGCATCTCGAATATCTCACTGTTATTGCCACCCTCCCCGTTGCTGGTAGCTTCGAGCAGAGTCAGTGCGTCACGCTCCCCTTCTATTTGGGCCAGGGCATCGTTGAGATTGCGGTAGTGTTGCTTGGCGATTTGCAGTTGCTGGTCAAACTCTGCGCTCTGGTACTGCCCGATAATGCCGGAGCGCCTTTGGTGACGCTCTTCGATCAATGAATGCAATTGTGGAATTTTTTGTGACCAGTCATAGAGTACTCTATCCATCTGCTGCAGGTCGCGCAGCTCCGACAGGCGCAGTTGGAATTGATCGCTCTGTAAAATGGGTAAGAGAAAATGCTGGTTGTCCCGCAGTAAGGGTGCGGCTTGAGCCAGTTGTAGCCAGCCGTAGCGTTGTGACTGGCTAAATTGACTGGCGTCCGCCAGCGGTTCTGAAGACAGCTTCCGCTGTAAGTGCTGCAGCTGCTGCAATGTGCTCTCGAAATATGTGGCTGCATCACTATAGGCGCTTAGGGCTTTATTGCGTTCAGCCTGCTTTTCATAGGCATAGGGCAGGGCGACCCTGGCCTCCCGTGCGGCGGGACTGTGTTGGTGTTCTGCCAATAAAAAACGCAGGGCATCTACCCCCTCCTGGTATTGCTCGCTGTTGATCGAAGACCAAGCGAGCCCGAGCAGAGCTTTGGTTGCCCAGGGGGTGTGCAGGCGCACTTGGGAAAATTCAGCTTGGGCCTGGGAAAACTGCTCTGACAATGCCATAGCGTAGCCAGCGCCGATATGCGCTTTGTCCGCGAGTATCAGGATATCCTCTGAGGGTTCATCCTGCTCAGTCGCCAGTGTGCTTGCGAAGCGATATTCCTCGGCGGCGGCAACTAACTCTCCTCTTCGGGCTAAGGCTGCGCCTAGATTGATGTGTCCGAGTAGGCGCTCTGACAGCGGCAGATCGGCTCTTTTAAGGAATTCCTGGGCTGTGGAGATTTCTTCACTGCGCAAGGCCAGGTTAAGGGGGAGGGTAGAGGAATCTATGGCTCCAGACTTTTCCAGATTTTTTGCCGCTAAGGAAAAGTCACCCTGCAAATAGTTCAGCTCTGCCAGTTTCAGCCAGGCTGCCTGGTGCAGTTTGGAATCTGTATCTTGGTTGCCGGTTTGAAGCTGTAGTTCGAAAAGTTCGGCAGCGCGCCGATGCAGACCAAAACTGAGGCTGATTCCCCCTTCGATCAACGCAGCACTGTCGCGGTGAACTTTAATTGAATCACGTTGCTTGGCGACAAGAAGGGTGCTGAGGGAATCGAAATTATTGCCTTGAAAGTACTCATACAGGGTTGCCCCGTAGGACATATCCTGAGCTTGGCGATACTTTTTGTCTTCGGATTGCGTCTTTTCCTGAGGCGCTGTTTCTTCCGAAGTAACTTCGGTCTCGGTGCCATAAGTAGGTAAACTGGCACCTAGCAAAGCGACACTGAGGGATATTATGCGGGAGAGGGGCCGGTAGCTCATGGGTAATCAGGGCGTGGGCCATTGAATGAGTTCAAAGTCCGGCTGTTGTTTGCCGGTTTTATCTGAGATGCGCAATTCGATAACAACGGGCTCATCGGTCTTTTCCAACTCTAGAGTAGCGCCCCGCTTATACTCGCGTCCCTCTGGTCCAAGACCTGTAAAGAAAGCGGAAATGGTGTAGTTACCAGATTTCAGGTTGCCTTTGTGCAGGGGTTGGATACCACCGCGTACAAGAGCACTGCGCTGATGATCGGTATACAGGTGGCTGGCTGTGAGTTTATTGTCGATATGTAATTTAACAGCGTCCAACTGAAAATAGTGACCGACATCCACAGAAACATAAAAAGCCACTTGGCTTTGTGCCGGGTAGAGCAGGTCTTCTTCCAGGATTAATAAATCCCGGTTTAACTTAATAACATCACGCTTTAGATTTTCCAGCTTTTCAGCAGAAAAAGACTCTTGCTGAGCCTGAGACGCTGCGCCTGTGAAGAGGGCGAGTGAGAAAATAAACAACTGGAGAACGCGTCCCATGGAAGGCCTTTCGCTTGCTTTTGGCTTTATTGTGTAATGGGCGCAAATTATGTCAGGGGCGCAGCTATCTGGTGTGATCCCGTTGGCAAATTTTTTACGACGTTGTAACGATTATTGTGGATTAGCCAGTCCCTGACTGAAGAACAGACGTTTGTTACTGTCGATAACCACTGCTTCAAATTGGGGCAGGCGATCAATGAGTGCCAGTCCTTTTTTCTTACCCAGCACAAATACACTGGTGGAAAGTGGATCGGTATCAAAACCCCTTGGGCCGATAATACTGACACTGATTAATTTATCGCTATCTCCAACTGCTGTGTCTGCGGGCTTTCCGGTATTTGGATTGAAAATATGATGTATACGCTCTTGTTGTTCATCAATGAAAAAGCGCTCGTAGTCACCGGAAGTTGAAATGGCAATGTCGCTCAGGGGGATTACTGCGGCACTTTTGCTTTTTTCTCGCGGGTGACGAATGCCTACCAGCCAAGGTTCACCGCGTTTATCGCCTAGCATACGTGCATCGCCACCGGCGCTGACACTGGCACAGCAGACTTCAGCCTGTTCGAGAATTTGAATGGCTTTATCCACAGCATACCCTTTAGCAATTCCACCTAGGTCAATTTTTGTTTCGCTGTGACCAAAACGCAGGGTCTTGGACTTTTTATTCAAATGTAAGTGACGGTAGTTCAGCGCCTCAATTAGAGAGTCAGTAAGGGCGGAGTCTGCCTGTTTTCTGTTGCGGAAATCATAGTGTTTGCCGAGAGTAGCGTAGCTGATATCAAAGGCTCCACCGGTCAGGTGGCTGAACCAGAGGGACTTATCCACCAGAGAAAGCAGCTCATCGGAAATATTGACTGCGGTTTTGCCTGCTTCGCGATTAACGAGGGATAGTTCACTTTCTGGCTTGTAAGGTGACAACTGGTTATCTAAGCGATGGAATTCCTTCATTACCTTTTCGATCAGGTATTCAGCCTCACTGGCATTCTCGTGCCAGAGCTGAAGATGGACTTCAGTGCCCATGATTGCACGCTCGGCATAGTGCCACTCGGCCAATACTGGTGCCGCACAGAGGGCGGCACCACCTAACAGAAGAGATCGAATAAAACGCAACATCTCGGTATCACATTATCTTATGGGGGCAAAAGCGGTCATGCTGTCCCTGAGGGTAACGCTACCGAGACCGTGGTTGGGAAAGATTTTTTCAAAGTTATCTTGTTCACCATGTAAAGCCAGGTAATTCATGACTACCGTTTCTACCAGTAGATTAACGTTGTTGGCGGCGGGACTTGAAGACGTTTCCACGTCCCCGGAGGAACGCATATAACCCAGCTGCTGATGCCTTGCCTGCTCGTCGACGCTGCCACCGAGTAATTGCGGACGCCCGGCAGGGTTGTATACCAGGAAGAAAGAAGCAGCGGTTTGCTGATTGTCTCCGGTCCACACACCCTTGCCACGACCTTCGACAGAGTCGTCGATCATTCCGTTGGAGAAAACCGAACCATCGCTGAAGACATAAATCATCAGTGGCTGGTTGCGACGTGCAGCATACTCCAGGCAGGCGCCAATACAGCGACCGGCACGCAGGTCGCGCATCTCGCCGGTGGCGCGGTCGCCAGTATGGTAGTCGTAGCCGCCCATGGTGATAGTGCCGGCACCGGCATAGCCATTCACCACTAGTTTCATCGTTGAAGCGGTTTTGCGGAATTCTCCATCCCCACTCAGTTCAGCACTGGTAAAAATACCGGAGGGACCGACAATATCCGGGTCGGCTTCGGGGTTTAGATCGGCGGGATTACCGAAGCGGTCCGCCAGGTCGGCGCTCTTCATATAACCGCAGCGCACCATATCCTTGATAATCGCATCGGCTCCCACGCGAGTGTTTACCTTGCCCAGCTTGGCATTAGAAATACGGTACATAGATTCCATCACTGCAACCGTGTCTTCCTGGCTGAGCAGGCCCACCAGGTCGCCCACATCTACGAGGCCGGTAACATCAGAAGGCCTGTCCACTTTGGTTGGGCGAACTTCAGGGTTGATCATTGCCGACGGAGCCATGGAGTTACCACCGGAATCACTGGAGCGAGAGCCGATCAGGGCCAGTAGGGAACCATTGGCCCCGGCCTTGTTGATTCCGTACATGGGGTTGTGAGGATTGTTGCCGGTATCGTTTTCCGAGCGTGCCGGGATCACCGCACCGTTGGTAGCGGTAGCAGTGCCGGAGCTCACTTTTTCCAAGATACCGCGCAACATGCCGCTGTCGCTATGGAAAGCAAGGCCCAGGTCGGTGTTAACAAATCCTTCTCCGGCTGAGGGGATCATATCGCCCGGCAGCCCCTGTTTGTTGTAGCCGGCCGTACCGAGAAAATCCATCTGACCACCCTGTTTGCCTACCAATACATTGGAGCCAGCGATATTGGCTCCACCGGCGAGGTCGAAACAGATAAATGGAATTTTACCGGCGCCAAAAGCGCTAACATCACAGGGGCCGCCGTTACTCTTGCGCAGGTCTTCCAGGTCGGCGGACAGAGCTGCGTGGGCATTATGTGGGTTGGCAAACATACTGAATACAGAGCCACCTAATACTGTCGCCATGCCCGCGCGGAAGCCCTGGGCGAGAAAATCACGACGGGTTACCGGGCGGTGGTGATCCGGGTGGCGTAGGGGCTGGTCCAGCTCAAAATGTTTTTTCTTGCTCATAGTTTTTTGCGGATTTTTTATCCGATGTGCCGGTAAATTATTTTTTAAATTTTTAGCAGATTGTTGAAAATTTTCTTTCGACAATCTTGTCTAGGCTGTGATTAATCTTCCCAGGTACGGTGTTTAAAACCGTACCTGGGCGGCAGCCCGTTTTTTTAATCAGTGAATCAGGATCATAGCGCTGCCCATGGCGGCGGCGCATACGGCTTTGACCGTGGTCTCGGTGCGATCTGCTTCACAACCATTGCCACAGGCAGTCATGGTGTTGATCAGGCTGTTTAATTCTGCTTCTACGGTGCCCAGGTCTGGTGCACTAGACAGCTGCGAGTGGCTGCCGTCATGCCAGGTCATTTCGTGACCCAATAGGCTTTCCATTAATGGATCAATCACCAGTGCTCGTTTACTAGCGCTGTCAAAAGCTGTATTGGCAGGAGCATTAAAATCAAAACCTGGGAAATAACCTCCGCGCGCATTGGAATCCACCAGGGTGCTGCAGTATTTCACGGCAAGTTGGGTGATACCCATTTGTTGTGCAGCCAGGAATCCGCTGATATCACTGGAGATAGGTAGCTGGCGCTTCACGGCTTCCCAGGTTTCCATCACATCCGGATGGGCGCTGGAAATACTGGTGGCGCGAGAGAGACTGGCGTTAATCTGCTCGAAGCGGCGCAGGCCAATACGCGGTTGGGCCTCCAGATCTGCTGGCTCCGGTGGTTCGGCAGGTGTGGGCTCTACACGAGTAAAGCTAGCGTTGCCGATACGCTCGAAAGTTAGGAAAAACTCATCTTCCAGGGGGCCTTTATCGAGGGTAATGATGGTGCCAAGCCTCGACAGCTTCTGGCCTTGCAGGGGAACATAACTATCATCGATTTCGGCGGATAAGTTAGCCCAAGACTGGCCCACTTCCGCTTCGCGACCATTAATACCGATACGCATGCCTTCGATAGCGATACCTTTCGGATCGACACTTTCATCCAGGCTGATAAAGGTAGGTTCACTGAACAGGTAGGCATAGTTGTCGAACTGCTGAACGGTAAACATTACGTAGCTTTCGGCAATGCCGGTGTGTTCTTCAACTTTAAACAGCAGGAAGTATTTTTCTCCGACACCTACTTCATAGTTGGTGGCAACATCCTCGGCAGAGAGTGCGCGAGAGTGAATCGCCAGCATGCGGATAGAACCCTGCCAGCTATTTCCGTTACTTACTTCACTACCAACCGCTAGGGCAAAGGTGTCGTCCCAAGTGCTCAAAAGCCCCGCTTCGCTGGGGTCCATTTCCCCAGTATCTGCGCCGTTTACAAAGAGTTTACGGCCGTTGATCGGGTCAAAGGTCGCGACCACGTGCTGCAAACTCGCCTGTACCAGCTGGTCTGCATCATCAGTCATCAGAGCTGGCATTCCATCCGCATCGGTACTGTCACTGCGGTTCTGGAATATGTAGCTGTACTGCGCCTGGCCTAGGGTGAGGTTGCGAATATCGTCACCGCCGGAATAGGTAACCAAACGTGCGGGACCTTCCTGGGTGACATTGGCTGGTGCAGCCCAAACCTCAATAGAGTATTCGCCGGTGGCAGTGAGAGTTTCGTATAACTTACGGCTGGTTGCCGTAGCGCCCTGGGCTTTACCACCTTTAAGCTGCAAACCCCAGGACTCAATCCACTCCACATCGCCTGAAAGCGCCAAATCAATGGCTGGATTTACCCCGGAAGTGTCATAAGCCGTAGTGCCACTACCGGTTTTAAATTCATATAGGGCGATTGCATTATTTTCTATACGGCCACCACTGCTGGCGACAATACCATCGGTGAGAAGCAGAGCCTTACTAAGGATCCAATTCGGATTGACTTCAGTAGGGGCAATGCTGTCGGCAAAGGCTTGGATAGCCGCCGTCATTTCCGCTGCGTTGCTGGAGCAGTTATCCCAGCAATTGTGAAATTCACTACCCAGGCGTACAGAGAAGCGTGAATCCGCAGGGGTATCCAGGTTCATTTTGCTTTTCGCCGCCTCGTAGGCGAGATCCAAATCAGAGCTAGCAAAGTAGGGTTTTTGTGTGAGCGCGGCATCTTCGCTGTGGCAACTGGCACAGTAGTTACGCAATACTGGGTAAACGGTAGTGCCGAAGTTACTACTGGAGGCAGGGAAGCTCTTGCTCGCGCCCACATCGCGTTCAATTGGGGCAGTTAGTGTGACTGTATTACTGAGACCGCCGCTGGCTCGGGCCCATTCTTCAATATAATTGGTAATAATTTCAGCGCAGGCATCGTCGCTGGAGAGCCAACAGTTGTGCCCGCCGCCCACCTTGGTTACCAGGCGTGACTCTTCCGGGAGGCTTAGGTTTACCAGTTCACGACCTTCATCGTAAGCTGCATTAATATCGTCACCGCGTACGAAATGGGGGCTCTGCGCGCCCTCTACGTGGCAACTACCACAGCGATTCTGTTCGGCCAGGTTATCCCAGATATAGCGCTTGTACTGTTTGACATCTTCAGTTTCCGGTGCTGGGCCTGAATAGCTGGTGCCGTTATTGGATTGGTTCGTATTTGGCTGCTCTTCTGTATCTTTGCCACTGCCGCCACTACAGGCGGCAAGGAATGCTGCTGTACATAAAAGGGTAGATATTTGCAGGTTCTTAAAAATTTTCATTGTTATTAATCTCCCGCGCAATAAACCGCAGTATCGGCGTATACCTGCTTCAGTTTGTAACCGGAGCTGCTGAAGTTGTTAGTGATGGCTTCTATACGTGCACGATCATTGGCATCTTCAGGATCACGCAAACACACCTGGCGAAATACTTTAGTGACTTGGCAGCTGGCGAAAGCACGACTGTTGGCCAACTCCTCACCGAGAGACTTTGCCCCATTACCGCTACCGGATAGGGCATTATTCCATCCAAGATGCAGGTTGGGGCCCTCACGCCAATAGTTGTCCCAGCGATCGTCGGGAAGCTGGTATCCGTGGGGAAAGTTTGCCGCATTAATGTGGTTTTTAGCTTTCACGCGACTGCCGGTTTCCGGATCTGTATCTCCTGCACCGTTATAGTCGAGTGCCCCGTTGTTGCCCTCTGGGTCATTGTCTGCATCGTAGACATAATCGTAATAGGCGAAGGCTTGGGCCATAGGGTCCATACCGCTGTGGCAGCTGACGCAGTTGTTTTGAAATACCCGGCTATCCCCCCCTGGACTGCGACTGACATCCTGGCGAATTCGATCCGGTGAACGTGTGCTGTCTTGCACCTGCTCCATATCCCGGCACATATGGTTGAGCATGGTAAAACGGAACATGGCGCGGTTGGTGCCAGCACTAAAAAAGGCCTTTGCTGCGGCACGACTGGTAATCACACCGGCAGTAGCATCGGCCGGAAGCCCATTAAGGGAAGACTGACTTTGTCTGGTGAGATTTTCTTTCAGGGAATAACCACCAGCTTCCAGAGCTTCGTAGTGATTATTGTTGCTGGTACTGTAACTTGGCAGCCCGGAGACATTTCCGGTATACAGAATATTTGCTGACAGTAATTGGCGAAAATCCATATCGTCCCGGACCATACCAATAACGGTTGCGCTGTAATCATTTAACGGCGCAAACACATCCTGTTCCTCGTTAGTCCAAGGTGTGGCCAGATTTTTCAGGGTCACATTGTAAAAGTCATCGTGTTGCATTGCCGTATAGGCAGCACTGGCAGGATCGCCATTGGCGATGTCCTCGGCCATATCCAGCAATACACTTTCAGAGGGAATGGTGCCGGTGATACGGCTGTGAATTTGCAGAGCCTGATCCTGAGGGGCCGCAAGGGCTGGGGCACTCCAAAGGCCGGCCCCGATTATTGCGCCTACCACTGTGAGCTGGATCACACGCGCTCGAGACGAATTATTTTTCATTGGTTTATTTTGTCGATGGGGTCAGTGGGGTATGTCAAGGCATACTAAAAGCGAATTTCAGGACTGTCAGAATGACTTTTAATATTTGCGTCCCAGTTGGCAAACTTTTTGTGCGCAACTTGCGAGAATTACCCTCGGCGGCAAAAACCGCACACAGAAATAATGAAGGGCCTTCTGCAAATATTACCGGCATGTTGCTGGTGCCTATGCTGGGTAGAAAAAAATAATGAAATCTTTGCGTGCAGTGCCACTACTACTGTTGGTGGCTGCTTGTAGTGGTGGTGGCGGTTCCTCTAGTAGTGGGGAGCAGGCGGAAGATCCTGTAGTGGTGGATTACCCTATTGCCTTCGTGCGTCGCCAGCTTAATAAGGATGATGAAGGAGCCCTAGAGCAAGATAACCAATACCAGCCCCAGGATTTTTTCCCCGGTGCTGAACTGATTCTGAAAGATCGTGCTACAGCAAGTGCTGCAGAGACAGTAATTACCGCAGAAATTTTTACCGGTGATTACGATGTTAAAGATCTCAATACCTCCGCAGATGGACAGCGTTTGGTATTTGCGATGCGCGCACCAGAATTAGAAAATGTTGATGACGATGAACAGCCTACCTGGAATATTTGGTTATATGATCTTGAAACCAAAGAGCTGAATAGAGTCATACAGTCCGATCTAATTGCAGAGGAAGGGCAGGATGTTGCCCCGGCATTTTTGCCAGATGGACGTATTGTATTTTCCTCTAGTCGCCAGCGTCGTGCTCGCGCTTTGTTATTGGATGATAATAAGCCACAATTTTCTGCCCTGACAGATGATCAGGATGAGCCCGCTTTTGTTTTACATGTGATGGAGGCGGATGGCAGTGACATTCGTCAGATCTCTTTCAATCAGAGCCACGATCTTAATCCCACAGTACTGAATAATGGACGTATCCTGTTTAATCGTTGGGATAATGCCGCCGGTGTAGACCGCTTAAGCCTATATACCATTAAACCAGATGGTAGTGACTTATCTTTTCATTATGGTTATCACAGCCAAGAGACCGGCACTGAAAATTCACTAGCTACTTTCTCCAGGCCGCGTGAAATGCCAGATGGCCGTTTACTGGTCAACCTACGTTCGCCTTCGGGAGTAAGTTATGGCGGCGATCTGGTGGCTATTGATGGAATCAATTACAGCGAAGCCTACAGTGAAGCCGGCGGAGAGGGAGACCTGGTTGGTCAGGCCTCTATCGCCTTTGCTGAGGTCACAACTGATGGAACCCTCTCTCCCCATGGCACATTCTCCACAGCTTGGCCTTTCTACGATGGTACCAGCAGGTTGTTGGTATCTTGGAGTGAATGCCGCATTGTGGAGGAAGAGACGGAACTGCTACGTCCCTGCCCAGAAAATTTAGGGGAAGAAGAGGAACCGGTATTAGCTGATCCTCTTTACGGCCTGTGGATTTATGACTACGTGGCAGGTACTCAACTACCTATTATCGTCGCGGAAGAGGGTGAAATGATTTCCGAGGGGGTGACACTGGAGCCCCGCACGGAGCCGGCTTATATTCCCGACCCAATTCCTGGAATAGACGTAGATGGCGATCTAGTGCAGGAATCTGTGGGTATTTTGGATATCCGTAGCGTCTACGATTTTGATGGTGAGGATATTGCTGGAATAGAAACGCTCGCTGATCCTGCTATGACTACTGCCGATGAGCGTCCCGCACGTTTTCTCCGTATTGTAAAAGCTGTAGCGATCCCAGATGACGACACCCTGGACTTTGACGGTTCGGCTTTTGGTCGCAATCGCAGTCAGGGTATGCGTGAAATCCTGGGCTATACGCCTATTCAACCGGATGGTTCGGTACGGGTCAAAATACCTGCCGATACTCCCTTTGCAATTTCAGTGATAGATGCCGAGGGTAAGAGAATTTTTGAACAACACAATAACTGGTTGCAGTTACGACCCGGTGAGGTACGCAGCTGTGTGGGCTGCCATACCAGTGAGAGTGAAGTTGCTCATGGTCGCGTTGATATGGAGCTGGAATCTGCCTGGAGTGGGGCTCCTACTTCAGCGGCGCCATTTATAAATACCGAGCCTGCATTACTGGCGGAAATGGGTGAAACCATGGCGCAGTTATTGGCTCGGATTGTTGGAGAAGCTGGATTAAAAGGGGATATACACTTTTCTGATGTCTGGACCGATCCAGCAGTTCGCGTTAAAGACACTGATATTTCTCTGGCTTACGCTGATTTATTGACTGAAATCCCCGCTCCATTAGCCTGCCTGGATAATTGGGGGAGCAGTTGCCGCAGTGTTATTCATTACGAGCAGCACATTCAGCCAATCTGGGATCTGCCACGTCAAGTTGTGGATAATGCCGGTACGGTAATTAGTGATAATACCTGTACTGCCTGCCATTCACCAGTAGATGCGGCTGGTGCTACACGAGTTCCCGCCGCGCAGCTGGATCTGACCGCAAGCGCGTCTTCTGTGAACGATGCTTGGTTTACCTCCTATGCTGAACTACTAGTTGATAGCCCGATATTGGATCTTGTCGGTGGAATTTTAACTCCACGGCTGAGGCAGGAGACGGATAATCAGGGCAACCCGGTATTTGAAACCGATGAAGATGGTAACTTGATTCTCGATGCTAATGGAAATCCTATACCGGTGATGATCGTTGTAACTACTTCTTCTGTCATGGCTGAAACTGCGGCAGAAAGTGCTTTTTTTCCTATCTTTTCGACTGGTGGTGCGCATACGGGACTCTTAAATCCGGCTGAACTACGTTTAATTGCAGAGTGGCTGGATATCGGCGCTCAGTACTATAACGATCCTTTTGCGGCACCGGCTGACTGATCCATGTCTATTTTAAAGAATTATCTTTTTATTTTCCTGCTGTTTGGAGTCAACTTCCTTTCTTCCTTTGTATTTGCAGAGGAAGTTGGCGAAACACAATCGATCGAGAGTCTGAAAGTCGGTGAATCTTCGGGAGATATCTCAGAGGCATTTCTCACGGTAGAGGAAAAATCAGAAGCGGTAATTCCAACTGCGATTAATGTGGTCAGCAAGATACCGGATGACGCAGAGCAAGTTACCGTTGGTAATGCATTTATCAATATGTATCGAGGCCCTGGCCGCGGTTATCCGATTTTTCATGTGGCTGAATATGGTGAAAAAATTTGGCTGCTTAAACGCCGCACCGATTGGGTAAAGGTATTGACTGCGCACAATAAGACTGGCTGGGTACGAGTTGCGGATTTGCAAAACATTTATGGTGAGGAGGGTGAGCTGGTGCGGGTTTCCCTTCCCGATTTTAGAAATGTGCAAGCGGGTTTCTTTTATCTGGGCTTATCCTATGGCGATTTTGCCGGAGCTAATTCCTTGGCGACAAGAATCGGTTACCAATTTACCGCTAATTTAGCTACCGAATTGCGTGCTACTCAGGCAGTTGGTGAATTTTCGGATAGCCAGGTTTATCAAATGGCAATACTGCATCAGCCGTTCCCGCGTTGGCGATTATCCCCCTATTTTCTACTTGGTGCAGGTCTAAATATCACATCACCTAACGCAACCATTATTGCTACGGAAGATCGTCAGGACACAGTAATGCTGGCAGGCATAGGCATAAAAACGTATCTATCGCGCCGCTTTGCCATAAAAGCGGAATACACAAACCACTACCTGCTCACCTCGCGGGAAAATAATCAGGAGATAGTCGAGTGGAAACTTGGTTTCGACGTATATCTGTAGGCACTGCAACCCTATCCGCGCTGTTCAGTGCTCAGGCCTGTGTCGCCCAGCAAGGTGAAGACGTTATTGCAGATATTGTCGTTTCAGACTTGGAGCGTCGAGAGGTACGTGATGCACTGATCGACAGTGAAAATATTGAATTGGGCATCTTTGCCGGAGTCATCAATGTAGAAGACTTTGGATCTAATGCCCTCTATGGCACCTCTGTTTCCTACCATATTACTGAAGATATTTTTATGGAAGGCACCTATGCGCAAACTGAGCTGGGTGAGTCCAGCTTTGAGCGTTTAAGTGGTGCTGCTCCTCTGTTGACCGATGAGCAACGGGAACTCAGCTATTACAATTTTTCTCTGGGTTGGAATATTTTCCAAGGAGAGTACTTCATTTCAGATGATTGGGCATTCAATACGGATTTTTATCTGGTGAGTGGTGCCGGCAATACCTCTTTTGCAGATGAAGAGCATTTTACCTACAACTTCGGTGCTGGAGTGCGCTTGTTGGCCAATGATTGGTTGGCATTACGCTTCGATGTACGTGATCACGTATTTGAACATGAATTATTTGGGGAGGCACAATCCACTCATAATTTGTCTACCCAATTAGGTTTTACTGTGTTTTTCTAGTTTTTTTAAAAGAATAGTTAATAAGGATTTTTAATATGTTACGACTCGTTGCTGCTTTTATATTACTAATATCGTCGATAGGTATTAGTGCCGCAGAACCATCCCGAGATTTTACGCTGGCTTCTAACCAAGGCGCGAACCTGCGCCTGGCGGAGCAGCGCGGTGAAGTAATTATGCTGAATTTCTGGGCATCTTGGTGTGGGCCATGCCGTCAGGAAATGCCTTTACTAGATCAATTGCATGAGCGTTATTCCGCCGCTGGATTCCAGGTTTGGGGCGTAAACGTAGATGCACATCGATCTGATGCAGAGAAATTACTGGGAAAAATACCCGTGGACTTCCCCATCTTATTCGATAGCACCAGTGAGGTGAGCAAAATGTACGGTATTGATGCTATGCCGAGTACTGTTTTTATCGACAGAGATGGCAATGTTCGCCATATCCATAAAGGCTATCGAGATGGCGATGAGGCAGCTTATAAGAAAATCATTAAGGAATTAATCCGGGAGTAATAGAATGTTGCGCTACTTGTTGCCGCTGTTGGCGGTATCGCTATTCAGTGGCTGCACAGTAACGCCCTGGGTGGCTCCTTATGAGCGTCAATATCTGGCGGACCCGATTATGGGTTTTGAGAGAGATCCAGTCGCCGCCAGTTATATGAACCATGTTTATGAAGCCCGCGAAGCGGCCAGGGGAGCCGAAGGTGGTAGTGGAGGCGGATGTGGTTGTAACTAAGTTGTTACGTTATTTCTTTACAGTAGGGTTATTTTTGCCTACTTACGCTTTTGCTGCCGTGTTACCTGAGGAGCGAGCTGATAATCTGTACCATGCCTATAGTGGTGGAGGGGTGACCATTGATGGCCCTTCAGTGTTAATTCGTAAGAATATCGGCAACAATGTTTCCTTTTCCGCAAATTACTATGTAGATATGATTTCCGGGGCCTCTATTGATGTTGAGGCAACTGCAAGTGAATATACTGAACGGCGCGATCAGTACTCTCTCGGGGTGGATTATTTGGTGGATAAAACCACCATCAATTTAGGCTATACCAATAGCTCGGAGAGTGATTATGAGGCCCAAACAGTTGGCTTTGGCATTAGTCAAGGATTCTTTGGCGACCTAAGTACTATTGATCTGCGTGTCAGCTATGGTAGTGATGAAGTTTTTCGCAATGATGATGAGTATTTTTCTGATGAAGCCCAACACCGTCGCTATGGGGTGAGCTGGAATCAGATTCTTACACAAAAATTAATTGCTGAATTAAGCATAGAGACGGTTACCGATGAAGGTTATCTGAATAATCCTTATAGGACTGTACGTTTTCTTGATCCAACAGTTCCGCAGGGATTTAGTTATCAACCTGAGGACTATCCAAGGACCAGAAATAGTGATGCGGCAGCTATTAGATTAAAATATCGATTGCCTTACCGTGCATCAATAAAAGGTGAGTATCGCCGCTATGCGGATAGCTGGGGAATAACGGCGGATAATATCGAGTTTCGTTACACTCACCCGCTAGAAGAGCAGGATGAATGGATCCTTGAAGGTAAGATACGCTATTACCAGCAAACCAGTGCCGATTTTTATAGCGACTTGTTTCCCTATTCGAAAGCTACCAGTTTTCGAGCACGTGACAAAGAGTTGAGTAACTATACCACGCTAGCACTTGGTATAGGTGTATCTTATGAATTGCCACAACGCTGGTCCCTGCTTAATCGCAGGAATACTATAAACCTATATTGGGATCATATCCTGTTTGACTACGAGGATTTCCTCGATGTTACGGTGCATGGTGATAGTACGGCTATTACTCCGGGAAGTGAACCTGCCTATAGTTTCTCTGCGAATGTTATTCGTCTCTTCTGGACTGTGCGCATTTGATATTTTAAAACCCCCTCAATGGGAGAGTATGCTCCCCCATTGAGGATAGTGGTTGAATTTGGAAGAAAAGAGCCAATTACTGATCATCGGCTCGATGAATATCGTAATCCTTTATTACTGTGGCAATCCGTATCCGGTAGTGATCAAAGAAACTGACTCTACCCAATTTCTGAGCTTCCCGATGTTGGTTCTGGCACTTCCAGGATTGTACGGCTTGCTCGTCCCGCCAAAAAGAAAGTGAGAGAAAGTTGTCTGGGTTGTTGAGGCTCTGGAATCTCTCCACCGAGATAAATCCATTTATATTTTTGAGATACTTTCTCAGTTCCCGGGCCTTGGAAAAGTAGACTTCTTTGCTGTCATTTTTAGGTTTAACTTCAAAAATTACCGCGATCACCAGTTTATCCTCCCCTCAAGCGTATATAAGTAGATGGAACTGCTGTAAGGAATGAGCGCTTTTCCTCCAGGATAAATTGTTGATTTTGAGCAAATAGAAAATTGTCATGGCCACCTTCCGATGATTTCAGTCGTATTCTATATTTCTCATAGCTCGCCAGACTATCGAAACTAATCAGGCCAAATGCACGGTTATTGGTGCCTTCATAGGGTAGAAAATAGCCTATTAGCTCTCCTCCACATTCAGGGATAATTTTGCCCCAGTTCTCCGCATACTGTCTAAATTCATCGAGCTGATAGGGATTAATACGATACTCGATAAAACAGGTGATCGTCATAGGTTTTGCCTCTGTTTGGAATTCATTGCATTCTATGACACTAATTTTTTTATGCTTCGATCTACAACGAACTATCTGGTGTGTCTATGGAGCCTGATATATCTCTGGTGGCGGGTTTGATTGGTGATAAGACTCGCTCGAAAATGCTAATGGCACTGATGGGTGGCAAAGCCCTGACGGCAACTGAGTTGGCCTGTGAAGCTGATATCAGTGCTCAGACAGCGAGTACGCATTTATCCAAACTCACCGAAGGGGGTTTACTGGTGGTGCGTAAACAAGGGCGTCATAAGTATTTTCAATTGCGCGATTATGAGGTAGCAGAGTTACTAGAGAAACTACTCAATATCAGTAGTGCTCCGGTGCAAGGAAGTATTGATACTGGTCCTAAAGACCCCGATGTTAGGAAAGCTCGAATTTGTTACGATCACCTGGCAGGAAGTCTCGGCGTAGCCCTATACGACTCTCTAATGGCAGAAAGTGTCATCATCGAAGAGTTTCAGAGTACGAAATTGACTGAAAGCGGCAAGAAATTTTTCCGTAATCTAGGTGTTGATATTGGTGGATTGAAAAATACTCGGCGTCCATTATGCAAGTCTTGTCTAGACTGGAGTGAGAGACGCAATCATCTGGCTGGCACCCTGGGTCAATGGATATTAGAGGATGCATTTCGAAAAAAATGGGCACGAAGGAGGGTGGATTCTCGTGTGATTGATTTCTCGAGCCTTGGGCTTAAGAAATTCCTGCATAACTATCGAATATCATTTGATTGTTGAATCTTGGTGCAGGCGGTAAGTGGGTATATTAACCGCCTGTTAAATGATAAATTTAATGCTATTTTGAATGGCGGCTCTTTAAGACCTTGTTTCATATATTGTTGGAGCTCTATTTTTTATTGGTGATGACCTCTAGCGAATATATATAAGTTAATTTACCTTATAGGTTATTCTTGTGAATAGAAGAGTACCCCAAAAAATCGCTTTTATTGGTTCCAGTTCTATCTATGGTCGAGGTGATACCGAGTTGGGCGGTTTTGTGCAAAGGATTCGTTTCCGCTTCGAACCTTTGAATCCCAAAAACCTAGTCTACGCCCTGGGAATATTTGGTGAAAATGTTGTATCGCTTACTCAGCGGGTATCATTGGAACTTTCTGTGAGAAGGCCACATTTAATAGGGCTTTACCCCGGTTTTAATGATATTTGTCGCATTGGTGGAGCAGAAGCACAGAATACGGTAACTCTAGATTTTTTTCGTCAAGCGATGTTAGAGCTACTGCAAGCATCTAATTCGATTGCCCCCAGCTTTGTAATGACAGGTATTCCTTTCGATGAGCAGAGAACAACGCCTTACCGTAACAGTGATAGTTATTTCTTTCGTAAAGATGCACAGCTTTATAGTCAGGTGGTTAGAGAAGTTGCCTTTAATGAGGGAGTCCCTGTGCTGGATTTTGAAAGTTTATGGTGCGCACTTGAGATTATTCCACTGCTTTCTGAGGATGGTCTCCATGCTAACCCGGCTGGGCATCAGTTACTTTGTGAGCAAACCTGGGATTTTATTTCGAGAAATTATTTATAGAATGCCTACTTTGATTAGATATGCGTTGAAGTTCTTTCAACGGTTTATATCTGATCGATATTTTTAATTTTTGTTGCGAAATTTCCATTGTCGCCTAAGAATGTTGAAGAAATTTGATAAAAGGAAGTATGAGGTGGATAGATGGGAAACAATAAAGTCACCAGTAATTTAGAATCGTTGAAAGCTCTATCTGAGGCAGCGCGGTGTGCTGAGGAGTATATTTCTGGTATTCGAGGACAAAGAGTCAGCCCATCATCTTTGGAGTTGGCTGAGTTGGAAAGATTAAACTCCTCCCTGCCTAACAAGGGACAGGATGCTCAGCAAGTGATTGCAGATCTCCATCATTACGCCTCCCCCGCCACTGTGGCGAGTACCGGTGGTCGCTTTTTTGGTTTGGTGGTTGGAGGTTCCACACCTGCGGCAATGGGGGCCTCTATTTTGAATGCGGCCTGGGACCAGGTAGCGGTACTCGAATCATCGGCACCATCGGCCATTTACTTGGAGCGAATAGCCGCCCAGTGGCTGCTGCAATTATTAGAGTTACCAGAAGAAAGTAGTGTTGGATTTACCACTGGTTCCTCTATGGCAAACATGGTGTGTTTGGCTGCAGCGCGCAACCGTCAATATGAGAGAATGGATATTGATTTGGCGAGAACGGGGCTCGCCGGAGCCCCACCACTGAGGATTGTCGTCTCTGCAGAATCACATGTCACAGTGCATAAAGCCCTTTCGATTCTCGGTATTGGCAAGAATCAATTGGTGGAGGCTCCTTGTGACAATCAGGGCCGTGTGCGAGTGGACACTTTTCCCGAGCTGGATGAAACCACCATCGTGTGCTTGCAGGCAGGTAACGTGAACTCTGGTCATTTCGACCCCTTTAAAGAAATTATCCCGATGGCCAGGGCGGCCGGGGCCTGGGTACATGTAGATGGCGCCTTTGGCTTGTGGGCGGCGGCATCACCCAAACAGCGGCACCTGACTGCGGGAGTGGCGTTAGCGGACTCCTGGGCGGTGGATGGGCACAAATGGCTAAATACACCCTACGACTGTGGTGTTGCTATCTGTAGTGAAGCCCAGATGGTACATCGTGTTATGACTACTCAGGCGCCATATTTACAGGCTGGGGTTCAGGTGCCACCGAAGGATATGGTTCCCGAATTTTCCCGCCGTGCCCGAGGTGTTGAGGTCTGGGCGGCAATTCAGGAGATGGGCAGCGAGGGGGTGGCCGCTCTGGTGGAGCGGTGCTGTGGATTTGCCCGTCAGTTTGCTGATGGACTGGCCAAATTAGGCTTTGAAATTCTCAATGAGGTAGTGCTGAATCAGGTAGTGGCCAGTATCAATGATGAATCCGCTTTGCAACAGATTGTGCGTATAGTGCAGGAGGAGGGTGTGTGTTGGTTTGGTACTACTGTGTGGCAGGGTAGAGTGGCGTTACGTCTCAGTGTCTCGTCCTGGGCAACTTCGGCAGAGGATATTGCTTTGTCACTGGATTCTATTCGTCGAGCAATGGAACAGGTGCTTGAGGCCAAGTGATTCTAATTCCCGCTTGGAGAGATCAACTTTTGGGCGTTGCCACTCTGTGCGGTGGCAATACTGACTAAGCGTTGTGCTCGTTTTCCCTAGAGGATTCAGAACTCCACTGCTGAATGCAGTCTATCCTTCTGGTTGGCCCATGAATTTTAAAGTGGGCTGAACTGAGAACATTGGCGCATGGAGCAGATGAGCGATTACCCAAGAGCACTGGAAATCACCTTCGATTCGGTGCGCAATGTTGGCTTGGCTGCAGCCTTGCTGGGGGCCGCAGCGGTGATTATTCAGGCTCCCTCTCTTGCATTTAATCTCAATTGGTTGGCCTATACCGAAGCGGCACTGCTGGCTGGCTTATCTGCAGTATTGCAGTTAGTAAATCTTGGCGCCTGGTTTCTGTCTATGCGTCGCCTGGGCTATAACCGGTTTTGGCTTACCCTGGCCGGTGGCCTATTTATGATTTTATTGATGCACCTTTATGTGGTTGTTGCTTCGACCAGTCTTAAAGGACTGACTTTCACTTCGATGAATTGATGCTTTATCAGATCACACCGTTTTTATAGACAAGCAGCACGGGCCAGGGAGACCCTGTCGTGAGTATGACATTCTGGATTGTTTTAATACTTTTACTGATTTTTGTCTGGTTACTGGGGATCGCTTTTTTTAGCCCAAATCTGAACCGTAATGAATTGTCCAATTTTTCCTACAACCAGTTGGCTTTTGCCGATGGTTTCTCGGTGAATTATCGGGAAGTTGGCAGGGAGGGGCGTCCGTTGCTGTTGTGCTTTCACGGTGGTGGTGATTCCTTAGGGGGTTGGGGGGAGTGGGCAAAAGTTTTGGCTAGGGATTACCACCTGATATTGGTGGATCTCCCTGGCCATGGGCTCACAGATCCCTTGCCGGGGGGCACCTATACCCCCAAACACCTGGCGGATTTTATTGGGCGCTTCATTGAGGCAATGGGCTTAGAAAAGTTTGTGTTGGTTGGCCATTCCTTTGGAGGCAACGCAGTATTGCGGTACCTGATTGAACATCCCGATGCTGCAGAGGCTGCCATCTTGATTGCACCGGGTGGTTACCAATGTGGCAAGGGGTTGGAAATGCCTCCGGCTATGGCACGATTTGTACTTAGTCACTGGGGGCGACGCTTTGTCTCTCATCTGGGTAGCCGTGGGTTGCTTAGAAGAATGTTAAAAGCACGGTTTTTCTACAACCCAGCGGCGCTGCCTGAAAAAATGGTGGAACGTATCTACCTCCTCTCCCGTTATAAAAAAAACCGGGGAACAGTTCTTAATTTGGTGGCTAATGCCACTGTAAATTTTCAACCACTTAACGGTCTTGAAAATATCAAGACTCCCACTCTGTTTATTTGGGGTGCGGATGACCACATTATTCCCTTGGAGGTGGGTCGCTATTTTTTAGGTAAAATATCTGGCAGTCAATTGATAGCTTATGAAAATATTGGGCATATGGTTCATGTTGAAAATGCAAAAACCAGTGCCGATGATGCAATTAAATTTATCAAAGGATTGTAGTGATTTTTGCTAAAGTGAAAAACAACTAAAAGTTTAGTGGGTGCCTACCTGGAATTTATGTTTATTTTAATGGTAGATTAAATATTCATATGGATTGTTTACCTGCTGAAGTTCAGTTTTTGATAAGAATAAATAAAAAGTTAAAGGTGAAATATATTTGTGCTAGCTGCTGGCAATGTTGGAATTGGCGAAAGTTCTTCAGTTAATCCTATTAATTTTCCCCCATCGCAATATGGCCCAAGACTTGGATTGGCTCAGTAAAGTATTGGTGCTATGAAAGCTATGGATATGTTTAGGATAGTGAATTTTGTCATGCGGAGACACGTGGTTATTAGGCACCGCTTTGTCATGGGGGAATCCGCTATGCGGGCCGTACTGTGGCGGAAGGCGATAATATTGTTGTTTCTAGTAATCCTACCTATAACAATGGCGCACATGTTGTGGTGTGTAATTATTTTTCCTTGGTAGATAAAAGACACCGTATCCCATTAGTTAATGGTTTAAGCTGTGAAGATTTTAGAATCTGCCAGAATTATGCTGTTTGCTCTTGCGTTGACAATATGTGTACAGGGGGAAAGCCAAAGATTGGAATGTTTCAGAAAAAATAATTTTGTAGATCATTATGGCGATGGTTTGGATGGAGGTGTTGTACCTTGGATTGTTTATAACCCTTGGCGATCATCACTACAAGTGACTGAATTTAAATATAGTTTAGCTGACAACAAGGTAATTTACCCTGGATTTAATATATCAAGAATGGTGGTGTGCATCACTATAAGATATTTCGTGATGAGGATTTCCTGGCAGAACTCGCCATCTAAGTTACAGTGATTTAGAAGCGAAATAATATAAACTGTCGCTATAGAATAATTGCTGTAGACCATGCTGGATAAGAGAGGCCTTCTGGTTGTCTGGATATGCTCCCTGAATAAATTGAGAAAGTACTTGCCTTAGGTTAAGTAAGTTAAAGGTAAATAAGTGCCAATTTTTTATGAGGTCTAAGCTTTCTTTATAATGTGAGTATGTATCATTTTTGTTTTCTTTTTGAAAGTGAAAGCTCTTTGAAACTTATATGATATCTGTTTGCCAAATGAGTTTATAAATTGAAGGGTTTAATTAAAAGCTAAAAGTTTTCTATCTATTTATATTTGGTTGTTTTAAAAGTGTGCATTTGATGAGTAAGATGTGTGGGTGGGATCTCTATTAAGTAGCGTTCTTTTTTCTCGTTCATGTGATTTATCTTTTTCTATTGTTCGTTAATTGGAAACAAAGTTAAGCCAATATTGAAACAATAATATCTAATAGATTTCACAGAATAGAGGGCCATCATTAATATAATCCGCCGGGATTTATACCAAGCACAACTATATTCACCGAGACTGATATGAGTGAGCTATTTAAGCTGATCACAGCTATTTCTTTATCCGCATTTCTGGTTGCCTGTGGAGGGGGCGGAGGCAGCTCTAATAGTGAGAAAGTTAATAATCCTGGGGTTATTGATAATAATGGCGGTGGGACCTCTGATCCTGATCCTGATCCTGATCCCGATCCCGATCCCGATCCCGATCCCGACCCTAGTCCCGATACTATTAGTGGCGGTGAAGGTAGCGTTAGCGAGGATAATGAGACTTCTACCTCTGGCAAGTTGATTGATAGCGTTGATGCCGAGCAAACTTTTGGAAAGCTTAATGAATGGGGAAAATACGGTCTGCTTGATGTTTCTCTTGATGGTACCTGGAGCTATACCCTGGATGCGGGCCTGGCTGACCCCTTAAGCGCTGATGAATTGGCAATTGATGAATTTATGGTTGGTGTTGGAATAGGTGATGACATCACATTAATTACTATTCAGGTGACAGGTGCGGATGATGCTTACACTTTTAGCCCCGAATCCCCTCTTGCTACTTTACTCGTGGGGAGCAGTGAAGAAGCCAAGGGTACTCTGAGAATCATAGATGTCGACAGCAATACCCCAGGATTTGTTGAGAGTAGCATTGCTGGGAATTATGGTGATTTTAGTATTACCGACGTCGGTGACTGGGAATATACCTTGAATGACACAGCGCAGAGTCTCAGTTCAGGGGGTGCGGTCACAGATACCGTCACTTTCACATTAACTGATGGTGCTGAAAAATCTGTTAATTTTTCTGTTGTTACTGTTGACCCTAATGGCAATGGATCCTTTGAGCTCTCATTGGAGCAAAAGCGCGTAATGCTGGATACCCACAATGAGTATCGCCAAAGGTGTGCTATGGGAGAAGCTGGAGAGGGTAACGGCCCAGAGAGTTCCGGTAATATGCAGACACTTTTCTGGGATGAGGCTTTGGCCAAGATGGCGAAGGAGAGAGCTTCTGCGTGTTATTTTGGACACTTTAATGAAGCGGAGGGAATTAGGCAATCTTTCGATAAAGTTAAAGATGAAGTCTCTTTTGTGTTGCCAGCAGGTAATATTGAAATTGGAGAGAATGTTTCAATCAATATTTTCAATCCGCCGGCATCGCAATATAGCGCTGAAACATGGGCTGGTTCAGTTGAATCCTGGTACGCTGAAAGTAATTCTTATGATTGGGATATGAAATTTTGTCATGATGAAACATGCGGACATTGGGCCCAGGTATGCCATGGAGAAACCCGCTATGTAGGCTGTGCTGTAGCGGAATGCGATAGTATTGTTGGTTCTAATAATCCTGCCTACAACGATGGCGCACATGTACTGGTCTGTAATTACTTTCCTTCGTTGAATAAAGGTGACATTCCCTTCACTGATGGATATGGATTTAAAACTTGCAGGACGTGTCTTAATTATGACCTTCCTTTCTGTGTAGACAATATGTGTACCGGAGGAATAGCCAAAAACTGGAATGCTTCTGAGAAGAAAAATAAGAATATTGATCAATGTACCGATGGCTTAGGTAGGGATATAGTACCCTGTACTTATGGTAACCATCCTCCGCCCGCTCAAGTTACGGGGTTCAAATATACGGTCTCTGATTGGCAGGTAAATTTGTCCTGGAATGAAACCATCAGGAATGGTGGTGTGCATCATTATAAGATCTTTCGTGGAGAGGAACTTATAGATAAAACACGTCAATTATCCTATAGGGATTCTGATGTGGAGCAGGATGCTACTTATCGATATAAAATCATTGCGGTAGACCATGCTGGTCAGGAAGGCTTGCCTACTTATTTGGATGTAAGTACTAATTCAAATTAGTGAAGAGTAAAAGTTAATATGATTTGAGGGCGGGGGAAGCCAATATATGGTGGAGTTCAAGCTCTCAATTCATAATTGCTTAAAAATTTTACTGGCCGAATATTACTTTTATATTTTTACTGTTGAGTGTTGACTGGTTATTGCATAAAAAATAATTTTAATGGGATATTCAAGTTGGATTTACCTACAGAATATTTTCAAGTGCTTTATCATTAGATGATGGCCAGCTTTACCTCCTAAAGCAAATCGAGGGAGTTTTCCTTAGATAAAAAAAGGCCGCATAGCGGCCAGGTTTGGGGGGATAAAAGAGGTAGAATTATTTTATTTTAACCAAGTCGTAATCACCCAATGCGGGCACTGTCAGGTGAATTTTTGATTCCAGTCGGTCGATGGATTGCAGGGAAGCACATAGCTGCTCCGCAGTGTGTTCAATTTGCTCAGCGCGTTGTTCCAGTAGTTCTTCCGCTTCCTCGGTAACACGCTCCTCAATACTCTGACCGCCAGTGAAGGCTGCCTTGAGTGCGTGCCAGGCAATAGTTCCTGCGGCATCCTTGGCCAAGCGTTCGATGCGGGGCTCAAATTCTTTGGAAATCGTCTCGTCGATAAAGTTACCAATCTCAGTATCGCCGAGATAGTAGATTTCTCCCTCGCGATTGAGACGATCTTCGGTGCGCTGGATTAAATCTGCAGAGAACTGCTTAAGCTCTTGATTTTCTGGATGATCTGGCCCGGCCAGGGCGCTAATAGCAATAGATAAGCCATCCATAGCGATATCTACGGCCTCTAAAGTGACTAGCAAGGTATCACGGCCGGCTGCATGCAGTTTTTGGCGATATTCCTGTAACAGCTCTTGTTGTTGATCATCCAGGGTGATCATGTCTCCATTTACTATTAGCTGTGCAGGTGAGTGAAAAGACACCAATTGCTGCTTATCGCTATCCTCGTGTATTTCGAAAAAATCGGACCCCACTTTTACGGTGTAATCCAGGGTGGACTCACAGTTGTCAGTATCGATATGAATGGACTCAAGTGCCATAACTTGGCTGGCTCCACCCAGGCTGATTAGGGCTGATATCGCAAGTGGCTTCCACATATTTATATCTCTGTATTGTACCTTTCCCATTGAGACGAGGTAGGGGCTGTGAATAGATGCAGAGAATAGGAAAAAATTGCAGGTTATTTTTTATACAGATCGGGACTTCTCTAAGTGCTACCCTAGGCCGCGGTTCAATGCGGTGATGGTGCTGCAGGGTATTGGCTCTAAATAATTAAGAATTGGGGGATGGCAAATGTCATTCAGCAGGCAGTTGATGGCTCTGTGCTTAGTGTTGTTAAGCACAGTGGCTCGGTCTGGAGATATCGCCGAGTACACGGCGGATATGCGCAAGTACAGTGGTTATCACGATTTCTATTGGGATGAAAACAGCGGTCGGGTGCTGTTGCAGATTAATGAGTTTGAGCGTGAACTGCTGCTTCTCACCGGTCTGGCCCAGGGGCTTGGATCCAACCCTGTGGGTCTGGACCGCAATCAGATAGGCGAGAGCCGTTTGGTTAAGTTCCAACGTGTGGGTAACAGGGTGCTAATGCACCAAGTGAACGCCAACTATCGCGCTGAATCAGAAAACCTGGCAGAACGCCGCGCGGTGGAGGAGGCTTTTGCCTCTTCTGTGCTCTGGGGTTTTGAAACCTTGGCACAGGAGGGTGGCGTTGCCCTGGTGGACTTTACGCCTTTCCTGCTCAGCGATCAGCACGGTATTAGTGCTCGCTTGAAACAGGCGGAGCAAGGCAATTACTCTGTGGATAAGTCCAAGTCCGCAATCTACTTGCCCCGCACCAAAAATTTCCCCAAGAACAGTGAGTTTGAGGCTCAACTGACTTTTTCTGGTAGCAAGCCAGGTAAGTATTTGCGTGAAGTGGTGCCAACTCCCACCCTGGTTTCGCTGCGTCAGCATATCTCCCTAATAGAGCTTCCTGATAAACAGTACCAGCCGCGGGTATTTCACAGCCGCAGCGGTTATTTCCCCTTCACTTTCCGTGATTACGCTACGGCAATTGACCAGCCTCTGGATCAGCGCCTTATCTACCGGCACCGCCTGGAGAAAAAACCGGGTAGTGATGAAGTGGTTGAGCCTATTGTTTATTACGTGGACTCCGGTGTGCCGGAGCCTGTACGCAGCGCGTTGGTAGAGGGAGCCAGTTGGTGGAACCAGGCTTTTACTGCAGCCGGTTATAAGGACGCCTTCCGCGTGGAAATCTTGCCGGAAGGTGTAGATCCGCTGGATGTGCGTTACAACGTAATCAATTGGGTACACCGCTCCACCCGTGGTTGGTCCTATGGGTATTCTGTTTTTGACCCCCGTACCGGCGAGATTCTCAAGGGTAATGTAACTCTGGGCTCCCTGCGTGTACGCCAGGACTTTCTAATCGCCCAGGGGCTTTTGCAGCCCTATTCCGATATATCTGCTAATACTCAGGCCTTGCAGGCGATGGCGTTAGCTCGAATTCGTCAGCTGTCTGCTCACGAAGTGGGGCATACCCTGGGTCTTGCGCATAATTTTGCCGCGAGTGCCGTAGAGCGCGCTTCCGTGATGGATTATCCGGCGCCGCTGATTGCTCTGTTGGGCACCGAGCTGGATTTCTCCGAGGCATATGCCACTGGTATTGGCGATTGGGATAAGTTAGCAATTCGCTATGGATACGGAAACAGCGGGGAGGAACAGTCCTATCTGGATAGCATCATCGAAGAAGCGGAGAAGCAAAAGCTGCGCTTTATTTCTGACCCCGATTCCCGCACGATAAACAATGCTCATGCAGCCTCCCATTTATGGGATAACGGCAGGGATCCCCTGGAAGAGTTCAGCCGTTTAACCGAGCTGCGCCGCCATGCTCTGGATAATTTCTCTCGCGCGGCAAATCCCAAATCCGCGCCTCGCTCTGACCTGGAGGAGACCCTGGTGCCAGTTTACTACGGGCATCGCTATCAGGCCGAAGCTGTGGGCAAGTTGATTGGTGGGCTGGATTACGATTACTTATATAACGGCGCTGAGCAGAATAGCTACACGCTAGTACCGGCTGAGCGCCAACAGCAAGCCATGGATGCGCTAGTTGAAACTCTGTCGCCAGAATTTCTGGCATTGTCAGAACAGGTTCTTCAGCTAATTCCCCCCAAATCCTATGGTTATGAACGCACCAGGGAGAGTTTCCCCTCTCACACCGGAGTCGCCTTCGACGCAGTGGCTTTGGCCGAAGCAGCAGCGGGTCACACCCTGTCGATCCTGATGGACCCACAGCGGGCGGCACGTATGGATCAGCAGAATGCACGTAGTAGTGAAATTCCCGCATTCGATAGTTTATTAGAGCGGCTTACCACGGGAGCTCTGGATAATGAACAGTATTCCGGTTTACACGCGACAATTCACCAGCGTATCAACCATGTATACATCCAGAAGCTGATGCTGCTTGCTGGTGATCGTGCAGCTGCCGAATCGGTACGAGCCAAAGCACAACTGCAGCTGGCAAAATTCCAACTGGCGCTTGGACAGAAAAAATTATTTGGTGATGATTCGCAGGGATACAATGCCCATTATTATTTCCAAGCCAAACGCATTGAATCTTTTATGCGCGGTGAACTTGAAGTAAAAGCCGGGGATATTAAAGCGATGCCACCGGGCTCACCAATCTGAGTCTTGTTGCGTTTGAGATTAAGCCTGGGATCACCCGGAATAATTACCGGGTGATCCCAGGCAAGATCAGCTGCGAATGAACTGAGATTTTTTTATCCAGTGGCTGCCGCGATACTTTCTCGTAGAGGCGGAATTGCGTTTTGCCCAGAAGAAATGGCGGTTAAACTGGAACTCTACTTCATAACCTTCTGCCAGGGCTGCCAATGGCATCGCTTGCCAGCTGGTCTGACGCCGCTTGCTGGTGGCTTCTAGTAGGTACTCCTGGCCATCCAAGATGGCAACTACCCAGGCGTGTCCCTGGCCTTTGTGTGTCCCCAGTGCTACTCGCGCGTCCACGCCCAGCTCAATCAGCCAGTCGGCCAGTAAGATGGCATGATCTTCGCAGTCGCCGCGCTTTTGATAATAAGCCTGACGGGATGTCTGCCAGATATCGGAAAGTCCGGCATATTGCAGATGGTCGTACTGATACTCCTTTTGCATCGCCAAAGTATATAGCGGTACCCAAAGCTTGCGGGTTTGGAAAGGCTTGAAGCCCACCAGGTAGCTATTGGCAAAATGGTGCTGTTTATCCAGCCCTCTTGCAGTAGCTGTGACTGCCTCCAGCCCTTGCCAGTTCCAGATGGAAACCTGTGCGCTCTCCTCAAGAGAACGCTTGGCCACTACCTGTTGGATTGTTTCTTCCGATAGTGGATAGCTGGTACCCACTACTCTTACCACCCCATTTTGGCGATCTATGGTGTCAGCGTTAGTAGAACCATAGGCCCTACTTGCTGAATTGAGGGGCTGCTCCGACGAAGGTTTTAATTCAGGCTCTTGAATTGTATTGCGTAGAATTTCTGGCAGTGTTAACAGCACAGAGAAAATAAGCAAGGGGACAATCCATTTATACACGTTTTTACCCTTTCAATCCGAAAGAAATAATGATGGCAACAAAAATCAGAATTGTGGACGCAAAGATAGAAACTGCGATATTGCCATTTTTCAATTCACCTTCGATGTCTACTGTACGTAGCAGTTTTTTGTCGATTGTTATTAAGGCGATTATTCCAATAAAAAGAGCCAAAACTGTGTAGATTAGGTTGATGCCGAGATTAAATAGTGTTGCGGTTATAAATTCTAATTGCATATTTTTTATTTCGATAAATCAGATTTAAATTTTTATCGATTGTAACATCTTTCACTTAATTTCTCTGTCTTGTTGTATGTGAGTAAATGCAATATCTTGTTTTTTTTATTGATTGGTGTTGAAAATGCGTTTTGTTTCAGTTGCGGGCCTGGCGGCTTCCCTTTTTATGTTGTCCGCTTGTGGTGAGCGGGTAGAAGTGCCGCCTGCACATGTTGGCAAGGTGTTAACGGAGAGTGGCTACAAGCCCGAAGTGGTACCGCCTTCCAAGTTTCGCTTGGATATGTGTATGTTTTATTGTGACAAGTTGGTCACAATGACAATTGCAGACTTTGGTCATTTGGAAAAATTTAAAGTCTTTATGCCCAAAGATCAGCTTAATATGAGCTTTGATGTACGTATGACCGGTGCCATCAGTAGAGAGGCTATCGATAGTGTTTTCGATCGTATTCCGCCTGACAATGACAATATTTCGGTAAATCGCGTTTATGGTACTTATGCACAGCCGGTAATTAGAGATGTGGTACGCCGTGTTGTAGCCAAGTACTCCATCAATGAGATTGCTTCAAGCCGAGAGTCTCTGAGCCACGAGCTGTTTAATGAGGTATCCAAAGCCCTAAAAGGCACACCCATAAAGATTAAGCGTTTGGGACTGGCGGATATACAATTTCCTAAGGTCATTACTCAGGCTAAAGAGCGTGCGGCCGAGCGCCGTGAACTCATAGAGCAGGAAAAAGCTCAATTTCAGATTCAGAAGATACAGATGGAGCGCGATTTGGAGAGGGAAAAAATGAATCGTGCCATTGCCCGTGAAAAAGCGATTGGACAGAAAGAGGTCAATGATCTGCTTGCCAAATCGGTGACGGATAAATATCTGGCTTATAGAACCTTGGAAGTCCTAGATAAAATGGCTGAGTCAAACAACAAGGTATTTTTGCCTGTAGAGGCATTGGGGACCATCGGCATGCAACACGCGGTTCTTAATGATCAAGTAAAGCAGGTGGCTGGTAAATAGTGTTTGTAGATAAAGGCTAGAAGCAACTTCTGGCCTTTTATAACCTGGCGAGCAGATTTTTGTTGGGGAAATTGGATACTTATAAAATATTAAACATTATGTAAGTATTTAGAGCTTCTATTTCTGGAAAGCTATAGCTCAGAGCACACTTGGCTGTTCCCGCAATAACAGGCCATATTATTTCAGCTGCTGACTGCTAATTCTAATCAGAGGATGAATCCTTCCCAAAGGAGGAGCAATAAGCTCCCCCATCTGAGAAGGTTTGATCAGAATTACATGGAGCCGGTGCAACCATTGGCCGCCAGGTAATCAAATGCGGCTTTGGCCTGAACCAAGCCATAACCATAGGCATTGTCACGGCCAGCATCACCCAGGTCCTCTGCGGTAACATGCAGGGCTGTGCGAATTTCGCTATTGCTACAGTTCGGGTAGTGGCTCCAAACTAGAGCAGCTACACCAGCGACATGTGGGGTCGCCATGGAGGTGCCATTAAAGTAGGCGTAATCCTGTGCTTCGGTCTCGATAGTGGCACTGGCACCCAGCTGGGTTAATAAAGCGCTGCCATCCGCATCGGAAATACCTACGGAAGGAATATGAGTCTCCACGCCACCATGGGTACCGTAAAGCATTCCGGGTACGTTGTTGTAGATGATCGCTCCAACACCACCACCGGCTTCACAGTTCAGAACTTTATCAGCAAAGCTGATATTGCCACGTTGAATTAGACAGATTTTACCTGCTGCGCTTACGCAGGCAGATTCAGCGGTACCACAATCTTCCAAGGCTCCGGTAATCGTCCCAATGGGAGTACCAGTCATAGCTGCGGCTTCGACTTCAGCCCCTGCTACTTCCAGGGTGGCTGCTTGGCCGCTGCCAGTGGGGATGGAGGACAATACCTGCACGCCAGGCCCGGCGAGTTCAACCTGGTTGGTTTGCTGGGAGAAACCTGCGATGTTTTTGCCGCTGTCAATCGCTGCTACGGAGACAACGGAGTTGTAAGAGGCCGGGTAACTATGGCGGGTATTGCCATCATTACCAGCGGCGGCAATTGAGAGAATGCCGCGTTTATTGAGATTATCGAAACCGCGTCTCTCAAAGAAGCTAGCTCTGTCACCACCGAGGCTCATATTAATTACATTTGCACCATTCGCTGCACAATCTTCTGCAGCGGCAATCAGGGATGAAGAGTAAGCCCAGCCATCAGCACCAAATACTTTGACGATGTGCAGATTGATATTGCTGTTAGGCATTACCCCCACAACGCCAGCGTTATTATTCATGGCGGCAATAGTGCCGGCTACATGGGTACCATGGCCATTTTGATCTTCATACCAGTTGCCAGTACCCTCTGGATCGTTGCTACCAGTAACGGCATTGCCTGACAGGTCTTCGTGGGCCAGGTCGTAACCGGAATCAATGATACATACGGTACGGTTGCCAGCTTGTAAATCGCTGAGTTGGTCTGCCTGTACCATAGGGATACCGTAAGGTACTTCCTGAGACAGTGGATAACGTTTCAGATCCTCTTCAATAAAGGCGACATTGGGGTTCCTGCGTAGTGCCATTAATGCTTTTGACGGCAGGTGTGCGGCCATAGCGTTATGGTTGCGGACGTCAAGCGCTTTACGGCCGCCGTTTTGCTGAACCAGAGACCTGACGGACTCCCCCTTGCCTTCTTTGAATGTAACGATATAGCGCTTGTCTTCGGCAGTGGCAGATGCCGCTAGGCTTAATGCCAGGGCGCCGCTGGCAAATATCGAAAGGGCCTTTTTCATGAGTTACTCCTTAACAGATATTATTTTATTTTTGGGAAAAGGAAATCCTTACGGGAAGCAAATCCCGCCTTTCCCCGTCATGAAAAATAACAACCTTTTAGTTTTTGAGGAATCAAAAACGTGCTTTTTATTTAAAAAAATATATTTTTAATAGCTGGTTAAAAATTGGCGTTTTTTTCATTGAAAGGTTTTCACTTGAAAACGTTTCTTTACGGCGGGTATAAAAATAAAAAATAATACTTAAGTATTTAAATTTAGTTTTAAAGGTGTGTGAATTAGAAGCCAGGCACACTTTTGTGTGCCTGGTCAGTATTAGGGGGCTAGTTCAGGGTTGTTTTTTCTATCGGATTGCCATTGGTGTCGATTTCAATAATCTGACCAATGTTAAGTTCAAGAATACCGTTTTCTATTTTGCTTTTATCACCAACAATCACCCAGATAAACTGATCTGGCTTAATAGTGTCCTGGGCCAATTTGTGTATTACCTGAAGGTTTACATTGCGGATTTTTTCTGCATAGCTATCCATATAATCCAGAGGGCGGTCATAAGTGATTATGCTCGAAACTGCACTGGAAACAGCTTTAATGGTTTCAAAGCTGCCTGGTAACTCATTGACACTTTTATTTTTTACTTTTTGCAACTCCTCTTCCTGAGCTGGTTTGTTGCTGATATAACTGCGCAACTCAGTCTGCAGTTCTAGCAGGGATTCTCTGGTTTTATCTGTTTGTACCGGTGCATAGATCATTAATGGCTGCTGGCCTTTCGCTCCCGTTAAAAAGGAATAAGCCCCATAAGCCCAATGCTTATCTTCGCGCAGGTTCATATTTAGGCGAGCGGTGAATGTGCCGCCAAAAATATCATTCATCATATGCATCGCATCGCGCTCAGCAATCTTTTCGGAGGGCGCCAGCAAGCCGCCAATAATAATACTTTGTTCTGCGTCAGGCTTGTTAATTAGATAGACACTGGCTTTTTGAGGATGTGCTACTCGTGTAAGGTTTTTCTGGGGCCGGGGACTTTCTGGTGCGCTCCAATCGGCAAAATGCTGTTCCAATTTCTGTGTTAATACCTCGAGGGTGATATCACCAACGGCAACTAGGGTGGCATTGTCTGGGCGCAGCCAAGTTTTATGGTAGTCCACCAAGTCATCACGATTTAATGACTCTATAGAAGTCTCTGTACCGGAACCGGTAAATGGTACGCCGTAGGCATGGCCCTCTCCATAAAGTAATGGCGGTAAGCTGCGTAACGCCATTTGTACTGGACGAGTTTTTTCTTGTTGAATAGCAGCGATCCAGCGCGACCGTTTACGTTCAATTTCCTCTTCTGAGAAAGCCGGGTGCATAACAATGTCGGCAAATAGAGCTAGGGAGTCATCTAAGTTGGTTTTCAAGGCATTGAGGCGCACGGTAGAAGTGTCGATGTCGGCTCCTGCGCCAATATGAGCACCCAGTATTTCCTCTCTCGCACTGATCTGCAGTGCATCCAGTTTGCTGGTGCCCTCTTTCAGCATGGACATCGCATAGCTGGATGTGCCCAATTTGTTGCCTTGATCTGCGGCATATCCGGCATCAAACTGCAGGCGTAGATCCACGACAGGTACAGAGTTTCGTTCAGCCAGGACTACTTTAAGTCCGTTAGAAAGCTCGGCTGTTTGTAACTTGGGGAAGGGTACACTGGGGAAATTGCCCGTCTCAGGTAGTTTGCTGCGGTCAGCCCCGCTTTTGGTTGCTTTGTATTCGGGGAAGGGCAGAACCTCAAGATTGTAATCACCACTGGACAGCCATTTCTGTGCAGCTTCACGAACCTTTTGTGGGGTGATTTTTTGTTTCTCACTCAGTGCATCCAGATAGGCATTGGGGCTGTTTTTATAGAGCTCGCCACGGGCAAGGAGTACCCCTTTACCGCTCCAGCCTCCGACTTGCTCGAGGCTGCGCACCATTGAGGCGTATTCGCTCATATTTACCCTGGCCAGCTCCTCCTCGGTTGGTCCTTCGGCAAGGAATTTCTCCAGCTCTTCCTCAATGGCGGCCTCCACCTTAGCAGGCGCTACACCGGGCTTGACGTCTGCGGTAATAGGGAAGATGGAGGAGAGTTCGAATTCATGCAGGCCCACGCTGATATTGGTGGCGATTTGGTCCTTGTAAACCAGACGCTTATACAGGCGTGAATTCTTGCCGTCACCGAGCACTGCTGCGGCTAGAGCAATAGCATTGGCGTCTTCGTGGGTGAGGTTGGGGGTATTCCAGACTTTATACAGGCGGGGCTGGGCTACGCGGTCGAACATTTGCTCGCGGCTGGATTGATCCCGTTTTGCAATCCAGGCCTTTTTCTTTATTAGGGGAGGGCCGGCGGGGATATCGCCAAAGTAGTGGCTCACTTTAGCCTTGGCCGTTTCCACGTCGATATCGCCAGCTAGGACCAATACGGTATTAGCTGCACCATAGTATTGTTTGAACCATTCATGCACATCCTCAAGGGTTGCGGCATTGAGGTCTTCCATCGAGCCAATGGTGGTCCAGGAGTAGGGATGATTGGCGGGAAAGATCGCTTTTTGCATACGCTCCCAAACTTTGCCGTAGGGTTGGTTTTGCCCTTGGCGCTTTTCATTCTGTACCACCCCGCGTTGCTCATCGAGCTTTTCCTGGGTAATCACTCCCAGTAAGTGGCCCATTCGATCGGATTCCATCCAAAGGGCCATGTCCAGTGCGTTGGTCGGTACAGTTTCAAAGTAATTGGTACGGTCTAGCCAGGTAGTGCCGTTCATTCCTGTGGCACCGGCCTGCTCAAAAGGTTTGAAATACTCGTCGTTGTAATTTTCTGAGCCGCTGAACATCAAGTGCTCAAATAAATGGGCAAAGCCTGTGCGCCCAGGTTTTTCATCCTTGGAACCAACGTGATACCAGACTCCCACGGAAACAATGGGAGCTTTGCGATCTTCATGAACGATAACGCGCAGGCCATTCGGCAGGGTAAATTTCTCGAAATTGATGGAAAGCGGAGCTGTGGCACTTGCTGTGGAGGTTAATGCTGAGCTGAGAGAGTTTTGTTCGTGATTATTATTTTCTGGTGCTTTTCCGCAGGCAGATATAGCCAGAATCAGTGTCAGGGGTACACTGTACTTTCGTACAATTTTCATAGTATTTCCTTGTCGAATAATCCTAATAATCGGTATTGGGGGCGCTTTTGAGTGGCAGGCAATTAACGCTGAGTCTCTTATGGGTTTCTTATTATAAAATTTTTTCTGAAAACAGATTGGCTAATTGTTTGCTGCTTTCTCCATGAATACGACACTAGTTCATGGAGGAGTTACCTGTGCAATACGATCTAAAGAGTTAGTGGGTCTGCTGTAGACCTATATTGATGCACGATGAATTGAGCTTTATTACTGAGTTCTTATAGCGGGCGAGGGAGCACCTGGCAAATACGCTGCTTTACGTGTAGGTGGCTCCCAATAAAAAGCCTAATGACTTAGTAGGCTTGGCGAATGATATCGATTCCTGGTGTGATGGCACGGTTCCATGCCGCTTCGATCTCAGGGGAGAACGCACTGTCATGTTGGCGTAGGGTGGCTATCAGGGCATCCAGCCACAGGCGGTACCATTCTGGGCGAATATTATAGCCAGTGCGGTCGTGGCTTTTACCCAGGGCGCGCAGTTTGGTGTCAGACATACCACGGGAGTAAAGCACTAATTGCATAATGCCGTTACGCAACAAATGCCGCTGGGCCTTCATATCTGTATTGGCAAACAGATTGCGAATATCCGCGGAGCTGCCCATAAAGCGATCGTAAAAGTCCTTAAAGAATTCCTCATTGTTGCAGCAGCGTCCGTAACTTTGAAAGACTATATCGCTGTCGGATTGTTCCATAGGTAAGAAATCTCCATATGTGCCCCGCCGCTACCGTGGTATACGCCGGGTCTTGTGTAGTAGTGCTTATTCGATGGGGTCGGCGATTCTAGCGGTGTGGCTTTTCAGCGAAAAGAACTTTTGCATCAATGGGTTACAGAGCAGAGAGGCAAGAGAACACGAGTCGTAAGGATGAGGCTGGATCTCTCAAGCCATAGGTTCTAGTTGAGTCTTTCGTGCAGCTTCTCTGCCAAATACCTAGCTCGCGTATGGAGTTAGGAGTTTATATGAGCGCGGCTATAAGTTTGGCATTAGGTGTCTACAGGTGCTTCTGCCAAACAGGCTTAGAGTGAATTTCGATCTTTTCTGGCTCTGACATTAAAACTGCCATGTTTTTCCTTGTTTAACTGTCGGCAGTGGTGCGGCGCAGTTGATATACTCCGCGCCCACATTTTCAGTTAATCGAAGTAGAAGAGGATTGGCGAATGGCGGTCAAATTGATGACAGATCTGGAGCTTGCGGGTAAGCGCCTACTAATTCGCGAGGACTTGAATGTACCGGTGAAAGATGGTCGGGTAACTTCTGACGCCCGTATTCGCGCGGCGCTTCCCACTATCCAGGCCGCCATTGATGCTGGTGCCAAAGTACTGCTGATGTCCCACTTGGGCCGTCCTACAGAGGGGGAGTATGCGGATGAATTCTCCCTGGCTCCGGTAGCTGCGCATTTAAGTGAACTACTCGGTCGCGAAGTGGCCCTGATCAAAGAGTGGCGCGATGGCGTCGAGCTGGCTGAGGGCGAGGTGGCGTTGCTGGAGAACGTGCGTTTCAATGCCGGCGAGAAAAAAGACAGCGAAGAGCTGGCTAAAGCTTACGCGTCACTCTGCGATATTTTTGTAATGGATGCCTTTGGCACTGCGCACCGCGCTCAGGCTTCCACACACGGTGTGGCCAAGTTTGCTCCAGTCGCTTGCGCCGGTCCATTACTAGCAGCCGAACTCGATGCTCTGGAGAAGGCACTGGCTGAGCCAGCCCGTCCATTGGTTGCGATTGTGGGTGGTTCTAAAGTGTCTACCAAGCTCACCGTATTGGAGAGTCTGGCGGATAAAGTAGACCAGCTGATTGTGGGTGGTGGTATCGCCAATACTTTCCTCGCCGCTAGCGGCAAGCCGGTGGGCAAGTCTCTCTGTGAGCACGACTTGGTGGATACCGCCAAAAGTTTGATGCAGAAGTGCGATATTCCTGTGCCCGTTGATGTTGTGACCGGTAAGGAATTCAGCGAAGCAGCTGTAGCGGAAACCAAGGCCGCCGATGCTGTGGCTGAAGACGATATGATTTTTGATATTGGTCCACAATCTTCTGCAATGCTGGCGGAGATTCTTAAGGGCGCGAAAACCATTATCTGGAATGGCCCTGTAGGCGTATTCGAATTCGATCAGTTTGGCGCTGGCACTGAACATCTGTCTAAGGCCATTGCCGATAGTGATGCCTTTTCTATTGCCGGCGGCGGCGACACCCTTGCGGCTGTGGATAAATATGGTATTGCCGATAAGGTATCTTATATTTCCACGGGCGGTGGTGCCTTCTTGGAATATGTTGAAGGCAAGAAGCTGCCCGCGGTAGCCATCCTGGAGTCCCGCGGCGAAGACTGAGTACCCAATAATGCCCTCCTCTTAAATGTGGAAGGCAATAAAAGCAAAAAATTACAAATACGACGAGTAGACGAGAAAGGAATTTAATATGGCTCTTATCAGCCTACGCCAATTGCTGGACCACGCTGCCGAGCATGGTTACGGCGTACCGGCCTTCAACGTAAACAATTTGGAACAGATGCGCGCGATTATGGAGGCGGCCAAGGAAACCGACTCCCCAGTAATCGTGCAGGCCTCCGCCGGTGCGCGTAAATACGCCGGTGCGCCCTTCCTGCGTCATCTGATCCTGGCCGCCATTGAGGAATTCCCGGAAATTCCAGTGGTAATGCACCAGGACCACGGCACCAGTCCGGCAGTGTGCCAGCGTTCTATCCAACTGGGTTTCAGCTCCGTGATGATGGACGGCTCCCTGCGTGAGGACGGCAAAACCCCGGCTTCCTACGAATACAACGTTGATGTTACTCAGCGCGCAGTAGATATGGCACACGCCTGTGGTGTTTCTGTTGAGGGTGAACTGGGTTGCCTGGGTTCCCTGGAAACCGGTATGGCCGGTGAAGAGGACGGTGTTGGTGCTGAGGGCAAGCTATCCCATGATCAGCTGCTGACCGACCCGGAAGAGGCTGCGGACTTTGTACAAAAAACTAAGGTGGATGCCCTGGCAATCGCCTGTGGTACCAGCCACGGTGCCTATAAATTTACCCGCCCGCCTACTGGTGACATCCTTGCTATTGATCGTATCAAGGAAATCCACGCGCGTATCCCAGGCACCCACTTGGTGATGCACGGTTCTTCCTCTGTGCCTCAGGAGTGGCTGGCGGTAATCAATGAGTTCGGTGGTGAAATCCCCGAAACTTACGGTGTGCCGGTAGAGCAGATTTGCGAAGGCATCAAGCACGGTGTGCGTAAGGTCAATATTGATACTGACCTGCGTCTCGCCTCCACCGGCGCCACCCGTCGTTTCCTGGCCGAGAACCCGTCAGAATTTGATCCACGCAAATTCTACAAGGCTGCTATGCAAGCTATGAAGGAAATTTGTGTTGCGCGTTACGAAGCCTTCGGTACCGCCGGTCAGGCCAGCAAGATTCGTCCGCTCAGCCTCGATGCCATGAGTGAGCGTTATGCCGCTGGCGACTTGGAACCGCAAATCAAGTAAGCGCTTACTTATTTTGCAGTGAAGAAAGGCGGACATTGTGTCCGCCTTTTTCATATTTAAGTCATTATTCACTCAGCCTGTCTCTTCCCACCCAGTGAAAATGCAGTACCATTGGTTCAATGGAAACCTTGCAAGACATCAACACCTACGAAAGTAGCCCGGTAATTCAGCGCCCGGACTACTCGGCTTTGCGGCAAAAGCTGCCGCAGCTGGACTTTGCCAATGATACGGCACCGTTGCTGACTGAGATGCAAGATTACCGAAATTTTTACGACTTACATTTTCCTCTCTCCTATAAAACCGGTGTCGGCACTTTTACTGCGGCGGGCTTTGAGCTGGTGTCCCAATATTGGCTGGTTGAAAAACCACGCGGTACCTTGTTTATCTGCCATGGTTATTTCGATCATACCGGTATTTATGGACCAGCGATTCGTTTTGGCCTCGAGCGCAATCTCAATGTGGTGATTTTCGATTTTCCTGGTCACGGACTCTCCAGCGGCGAGCGGGTGGCTATTCAGACTTTCCTGCAATACCGCCAGGTATTTGATCGTCTTTTATCGGTTGCCGAAGGGAAACTACCCAAGCCTTGGCACGCCCTGGGGCAAAGTACTGGTGGTGCTGCCTTATTAGCGCACTTGCAATACAGTCGTAGACAGCCACTAGATAAGGTTTTTCTGTTGGCTCCTCTGGTGCGCCCGGCCAATTGGCTTCTGGTGAAATGGAAGTACTATCTTGGACGCTTGTTTATTAGTGAACCCAGTCGAGAGTTCACGATTAATACCCACGATGCCGAATTCTCCCGGCGCCAGGCCCTGCGCGACCCCCTGCAATCCAGGGTAATTTCCATGTGTTGGCTCGGCGCCATGGTGGATTGGATCAAGACTTTCCCCAAAAGCGCACGCAATCCACGCAAGATCTTGGTGGTACAGGGCACCGGTGATGGCACGGTGGATTGGCGCTATGATATGCGCGCAATTCGCGATCGTTTTCCGCATTGCCACCGAGTATTAATTCGCGGTGCCCGCCACCAAATGATCAATGAAACCCAGCCCTATAGGCATCAGATACTGGCTGCTATGGATGACTGGTTAAATAGATAGGCTAAAAGGCCTCTCATTCCCCAATTTTATCTATGCTAATTTTCCTCTGATCTTCTCATATTATTAATTTGAGAGGCTTTATTGGGCTCGGTAATTCTATTGATTGAGCCTTTCATCACATGTTTCATGTTTTTCAAAGTGAGAGGGAGATTCTTACCAAAGGATTTCTCCGCTAATTAGGGAGGTGAACAAGGGTAAGAAAATGATTGAGGGGGAAAGAGTCGAGAGAGGCGAATTTCTTTCTCAAGTAATATGTACTTTATTTCAGCTCTTAAGGAAAAATCATAAGTATTTACAATTCTGTGCGGTGTCGGCAGTCTACTGACACTATTCCATGGCTGAAAAATTATGATGGATTGTTGTTGGGATCTTGTGGCTTAAACAGAAAGGCCCGTTGTAGATGTATTTTAATTCTGAAAAAAATTGAATGAGTTGTTAATTTTTAGAAAGTAATTTTTTTGGAGTTGCGCTAAAAAATTTAGTAAGGCCTATAATATCTGAAGTGAAATATAAGGTTGAAGAAATACCCTATTTTTGAGAAAAGCAACTATATTGGTGATAGTTAAAGTGCTTGTTGATGGCGATTGTATGAAGGTTCTGCCTACTTGACCTGGATCGATGTGTCCAGGTCAAGCATGTTGAAATCAAGGTATGAAAAGTTTGAGGTGGAATTATATTTTCTATCTTGCGTTCTTATTGATTATTCTGCTTATTATAATGTTCTTCTTTAGGCCACTGCCAAGCCAGCCAAATAATTACTAACTTAAGAGTGATTTCAATAAAGCCTAGATAAAAATAGAAGTACCATGATGACATGAGCATTGTGGCACCCAAGAATATAATAAATATTGTGGCAACAATTATATTAAGCCATTGGCAAATCTTCGGCTTTAGCATTAAGGTTAGTGCAACCATAATGCATGGTATTGATACTATTATCGCCACTGAAAGCAGTGAACCTTGAGTAACTGCACCGAATGGGCCAAATCCCTCTATAATTCTCTCAATTTTTCCTATCTTGAACAGTCCAAAGAAATCTCCATAAATATAACAAAATAATACTGATGCCCACAAAGCCGATATTTTAATTTTCACATTTACATAAGGTTCAGATAAACTGACTGTGGTTTTTCGTGTTTCTTTTTTGTTACTCATGATGTCCTCTAGACTTTATGTACGACTGCTTCTTTACTTGAGTTGGTTTCAATTCTTGGCATACTTTATTTGAGTCATTTTGTTTTCCTAAAAAACGTTATTTGAGTCCTATACATAGAGCATTATCATGCAATAAGGATATTATTAGATGGTGCCATTAACATTGTGTTTTCAGATTAGCCCACATATTCTTCGTCTTCGCTTGCCCTATATGATTTCATGTTGCCTATAACAGCTGATATCGACTTTTCCCCTCTAGCATTTAATCTAAACTTCATCTTCTGATAGTTGATTAATATTTATCCTCTATGCCTCCTTTTGTTCGAGAGTTTATGTTTAGGCTATTAGTGTTGCTATCTGGAGATTGACGGAATGCTGAATGAGAGCGTTGAATGGCAGTATGCAGCGATAAAGTGTTGACCAATTTTTAGTCGGGGTAGATGATAGTCATACTGGAGAAGACGTGGAGTAAGAGGAACTCAGTTATTACTACCTAGATAACCTTACAGGTTGTCTTGTCATTTACTATTGAACAGGAGGGTGTAATGTTTAGTCATATCATGGTTGGTGCTAATGATGTTCAGCGGTCTAAAGCATTTTATGATGCTGTTTTAGGTGCTCTGGGGTATGAGCCAGGTGTTATTGATGAAAAAGGTCGCTGCTTTTACTTCACTAAAACCGGTGTCTTTGCTATTTCCAAGCCTATTGATGGGGAAGTAGCTTCTCATGCCAATGGCGGTACTATAGGTTTTAGTGCAAAGAGTACTGAAGAAGCTGATGCTTGGCATCAAGCAGGTCTTGCTAATGGCGGGGTTGCTTGTGAAGATCCTCCTGGAATACGTGAGGGTGTAGCTGGCAAATTGTATATTGCCTATTTGCGTGATCCTGCAGGAAATAAAATTTGTGCCTTACATCGGGTGGGGTAAAGTTTCTGATTTGATAGAATCGCCAGCCTTAAGTGTGCTGGCGATTCTTGGTGCGCTAACGAGACAGGCTAATGTGAGTAGCCATTAAATTTTATTTTTTATGTTGCCTTAATTTATTTTTTCTTCTGGATTTTTGAAAATGGTTGTTGGTTCCCCTTCAGGGCCAGAGTAGAAAAGAATGATAGTTACTGGTTCACTACCATCGTTGCGACCATAATGCCATTTATTGGTGACCTCAATAAAAGCTTTTCCCTCTCCGAGAGTTAGTGTTTCTTTTTGTCCAGGAAGAACAATAGTCAACGTGCCTTTCTCAATATACACACCGTTTAAAACAGGATGTTTGTGTACTGGCATTTGCTTTCCTGGGGGGATTTTTACGCGAACAATAGTTAGCTCTTGTTGACCCGGTTTCATTTCAGGGAGTTTATGCCCCTCCCAGTCTTTGCTTGAAGCCACTAATTTTTCGAACGTTACACCACCAATATCTGCCTCTCCCTTAGCACTTAAGGGAAGTGTTAGGCAAGCAGATACAAGAATCATAGTTTGAAGAGACTTCATAAGGAGTTTCCATATGATTTTCAGGTTAGAGTTTAGAGCCGCTATTTTCTGTTGATTGCTTATGTTGTATGTCTTGCTTAATTGTGGGTTTTTTACTTGCTTTATTGTTCTTGCTGTCTGATGGATACTCCACCCTACATTGTCCGCGTCCACTATCTTCAAGTGTTATTTTATCTAAGTCATCCATTACTCTGATAGGGCCCGTGTAATAGTTGCTCATGCCGGCAATAAATTCCTTTTTATCGGCTTCCGTTACCGGGGGTGGAATAAGATGAGTCAAAGCTACAGATTTTACTCCAGCTTTAGTTGCCATTTTGGCAATATCCAGGGTGTTAGAGTGATAATGAATGATTTGATCCGCTTTTTTATAGCGAAGTCGTGCCCTGCGATTGTTCCCCGTTTGCTTGAGTTTACTAATGTATTGAGCATAGCTGAGGGCTTCAGAAATTAATAAATCCGCGTCACGTTCAATATTTTCCAGGCCATCGAATACATGGGTATCTCCGGTGATAATCACTTTACAGGGACCGAAACGTATCTCATAGCCAAATGCTGGAAATACGGGTTCATGATGTACGGCAAAGACAGAAACCGTAGTGTTTCCATGGTGCCAGACTTCCTGAATAACTTCCGATTGATCTCCGGCAATGTTTATTAGGTGTGGAGTGGCAACAGCTAAAACGGGATCGAGTATCCCTTGTCTATTTGCTGATCTAAAGAGAATATCGGGTCCAAAACTCTTCCTGATCCCCTCCATAATGTTGAAAATACCGTAGGGCCCATAAACGTTGATCGGTTTGCTGGCGCCTACAAACCAAGATTCATTAATCACCATTGCCAGACCCCCAAAATGATCGGAGTGCCAGTGAGTAATAAATATAGGGTCCACTTGAGCCAAGTTAAGATCCAGCTGGCCGATACGCGCTGTCGTACCTTCACCCGCATCAACTAGGAATAATTTTCCACTACTGCGTATTGCTACACAGGCAGGGTGGCGCAGCCATTGATAGGCCGGGTCCGGGGTTCCGGTGCCACAGAAGTAAACATGCATCTTGCCATCGTCTTCCACATAGGGAGGATAGTGACGAAGGGATTCAGGTTGTTTGGCTGTCGAATGAGAAGACAGAATTGAGAAGAGTAGAATGGCCAGGAAAAGTTTGGTGAAAACTTTCTGCATTTTTTTGCCAATCGTTGATCTTGGAGATAAACCAAGAGTAAGCCCGGATCTATAAAACTTCCATTTTGTTCATCCCTAGACTTCAGATCTTATCTTTTTAAGTTCTTTTAATTACCGAGGTATAAAACCAGTCTTTGCTTTGGTTACATTTGCTTAAATAAGTGCATATAGCGTCTGCTGACAGGCAAAACTTCCTGGCAATATTTTAAATGTATTTGAGCTGTATCTCCGTCTCGGATGACATGTTGAATGGCTTTAAAGTTAACGACTACTGAGCGATGTACTTGTACGAAATGTTGTGGGTCCAGCTGGGCAGAAAGGTCTTTTAGGGGTGTTTTAATCAGTGCTTCAGATGTCTTCCCATGTGATTCACTCCAGGCTATTAGCGTATATTTTTCATCGGAACGTAAATAGTGGATATCCTCTACCGCGATTAAACGCAGGGTGTTTCCAATAGAGGCTTTAATCCAGCGCAAATAATTGCTTGGTTGCGTCTTTTGAAACTGCTCGGTAATTTGTTCCAACGACTGAAGGCTGTTTTTTACTGAGCTTGTCATTTGCAGGCGTTCTTGCAGACGAGACACGGTGTTGGCTAGTCGGTCGTTTTCCACAGGCTTAACCAGATAATCCAGGGCTTCTTGCTGGAAGGCCTTCACGGCATATTGATCGTAGGCGGTAATAAAGACCAAATGGGCGCGGCGGCCAATTTCCTGTGCTGCCTCAACGCCGGAAATACCCGGCATTTGGATATCGAGAAAGCAAATATCCGGCTGGTGGAGTTCAAATAACTCTATGGCTTCTCGGCCATTGCGCGCCTCCGCCACAACTTCCAATTCGGGCCATTGGGCGGCAAGTTTGCGAATAAGGGCTTGACGCAGTAGGGGCTCATCATCGGCGACCAGGGCGGTAGCAGTGCACAGTGTCATAGGTGTTGTTTCCTGGCGATAGGGTAGTGGATTTCTGCGAGTATTCCCCGAGGTTGTAGGGCCGATAATTCCAGCGAAGCCGTTTCCCCAAAAGTAAGGCGTAAACGTTCTCGCAATGTTGAAAGTCCTGTCCCCATTCCGCTGGTTTTACCTTGCATGCCCACCCCGGTATCTTGAACTTTTACCCTGCACATACCTTTATGTAGGAGTACACGTATTTTTATTTCACCGCCGCTTTCGCTGGGATCTATGCCATGGCGAACGGCATTTTCAACAAGGGTCAATAAGGCCAAAGAAGGGCAGGGTAGTGAGTGAACCTCTTCATCGGCATTGATAGAAAAATGCAGGCGATCGGGCATGCGCATTTTCATCAGGGACAGGTAAGCTTTGACCAGGGACAGTTCTTGGCCAAGAGTGCTCTGGCTTGAATCCAACTGTGGAATGGTTGCACGCAGATAGGTGATCAGGCTGTCCAGTAGTGCTGGTGCCTGTGGAGAGGCGGAATCCACCAACTCGCGCACATTGGCGAGCGTATTAAAAAGGAAGTGTGGCGTTACCTGGGACTGTAACAATCGCAAGCGACTATCCAGTGCCTGCCGCTCCAGTGCGCCCCGCGCACGTTCAAATTGTCTGGCCTGCTCGCGTACTATTTCATCTCGCTGTCGCAATAGGGCGGACATGGCGATCCAGGGGGCAAACAATACACCGGTTACCATAATGGCAAGAAAGCCCAGGTGCTGGTCGTGGTTTTGCCAAAATGAGGGTCCACCTTCTTCTGCTGTGCCCATGTAGACGGTCAGTAAGGCCAAGGGTATGGATAGAGCTACCCCAACAACTTGAAGGGACCAGTGCGGTAATGATTGCGGTAACTTTTGGGGCCAATGTTCCAACAGTCTGTAAGACAGCAGCGCGGCCAGTGCGGAACTGCTGGTGCGCACCAGCAGTTCTGGATAAGTACCTTTCCAGTAAAGTCCTAGGAGCAGGGTCCAAGCCAGTATGGCGATTAGCACCGTAAGTAACTGCTGCCGGCCAAGCGGCAACTTATCGATTGAAAGTCGAGGGGGTTGGTGCATGGCGGTACTTAATCCTTATCCGTAGCCGCCATTTTCACACACTGGGCTGGCGAAGCTTATCCTTAAAGTGAGGCCTTGCCCTGCAAATGGAGTTTGCGTCTTTGCGCCAGGGCATCCATTGAGTAGAGCGCTAGACCCATCCATACAAACATAAAGGTAGTGAGTTTGCCCTCGCTAAATGGCTCACCAAGCATTTGGGTGGCGACCACCAGCATTAGTGAGGGCCCGATGTACTGCAGGAATCCCACCGTGGATAAGTTCAGCCTGCGCGCAGCAATAGTGAATAACAGCAGTGGCACTAGGGTGACGGGGCCGGCCAGTACCAACAGACTGTTTAGTTCCCAGCCGTTGTTCAATAAGTTACTGGTGGGGCTGGCGCTCCAAAGCAGGTAGATCAAGGCTACCGGCAACATATACAGGGTCTCTATGGCCAGCCCGGTAAGGCTTTCCACCGGCGCACGTTTGCGCGCAAGCCCATAGAGGGCGAAAGACCCAGCCAGGAATAGGGCGATGACCGGCACACGGCCGAACTGCCAGAGTTCGTGGACAATACCCATGGCGGCAAGCGCCACCGCCAACCATTGTAGGCGCCGCAATTTTTCTCCTAGGAATAAAACCCCCAGGACAATATTGATTAATGGGTTGATGTAGTAGCCGAGACTACTTTCCAGCAGATGGCCATTGTTAATAGCCCAAATAAATACCAGCCAGTTACCGCCAATCAGTGCGGTAGTAAGGGCCAACACCCGCATTTTCTTGTGGTCGCGCAGAGTGCGGATAAGATCGGGCAATTTGCCCAGCAGTAACATAATCAGCAGCGCCAGCGCGAAGGACCAGATACTGCGGTGGGCGAGGATCTCAGCTGCGGGAATGCCTTGTAGCTGATTAAAGTAAATTGGGGCCAGCCCCCAAATAAGGAAGGCGGCAACGCCGGCGAGAAAGCCGGTAGTGGCGGTATCGTTGTTGCGCAAGGGAACACCTGCTATGGAAAATGCGATGTTGGCTTGGGCCCGGTCACGCGAGAGGGTGCGTGTGGGACTGAACCAACAGAATAGGAACTGCTATTGTAGAAGTGAGCGCCATGGTGGATCAATCCTTTTATCGATCAGCCGAGGGCGCAGAAAGACGGGTGGCAGAGGAGTCGCACACCCGTCCATAGAGGGCTTTCTAGGGAGCTAGAACAACACGCGGCAGCGCAGGGTGCCGGGGATATTCTTCAGTTTTTCCAGCGCCAGGTCCGAGTAAGCCGCATCCACATCAATCACCACATAACCCACTGTCTCGTTAGTCTGCAGGTACTGGGCAGAGATGTTGATGGCATTATCTGAGAACACCTGGTTAATGGCGCTCAATACACCGGGGACATTTTTGTGGATATGCAGCAGGCGGTGGGTACCGGCGTGTCCTGGCAGTGCCACCTCGGGGAAATTCACAGAGCTGGTGGTGGTACCGTTATCGGAGTAGTGCGCCAGTTTTTCCGCCACCTCGGTGCCAATATTTTCCTGGGCCTCCATGGTGGAACCGCCCACGTGGGGAGTCAGCAGGGCGTTGTCGATGCCGCGCAGTGGGGAGAGAAATTCATCGTCATTGCCGCGAGGCTCTACTGGGAATACATCGATAGCGGCACCGGCCAGGTGCTTACTATTGAGGGCTTCTGCCAGGGCTTCAATATTCACCACGGTGCCTCGGGAGGCGTTTAGCAATATGGCGCCGGGCTTCATTTGTGCGATTTCTTCGGCACCCATCATCATTTTGGTAGAGGGCAGCTCGGGTACATGCAGGGAAACGACATCAGACTCGCGCAGTAACTCCTGCAAGGAGCCTACCTGGCTGGCGTTGCCCAACGGCAGCTTGGTGATGACATCATAAAATTTCACCCGCATACCGATGGCCTCAGCCATGACTGATACCTGCGAGCCAATAGCACCGTAACCGATAATCCCCAGGGTTTTACCGCGGGCTTCGAAGGAGCCCACTGCGGATTTGAGCCAGCCACCGCGATGGCACACGGCATTTTTCTCTGGGATACCGCGCAGCATGAAGATGGTCTCGGCGATAATCAGCTCCGCCACGCTGCGGGTATTGGAATAAGGCGCGTTAAATACGGCAACACCGAGCTCAGTGGCCGCTTGCAGGTCCACTTGGTTGGTTCCGATACAGAAACAGCCAACGGCAACCAGTTTTGGGGCATTTTCTAGCACCTTGCGGGTCAGCTGGGTGCGGGAGCGAATACCGATAAAATGGGCATCCGCGATCTTCTCGATCAACTGATCTTCGGGCAGGGAAGTTTTTAGAAACTCTACGTTGGTGTAGCCACGGGAGGCCAACAGATCAATAGCCGACTGGTGTACACCTTCCAGCAGCAGGATGCGAATCTTGTCTTTTTGCAGGGACTTTCTTTGATCGGAATTGTGCGGAGCCATAAACTATCTCTTCACTGAGTGCGGGTAACGCGATGTAAAAAGTGCTTTGCCACTTCTAAGAGGTGCCGAAGTCAGGCGAAGGCGCGATCATAGCACATGCTGGTTATATCGCTTTATTCGAAATTCCTATCCTAACTATCTTATTTATTTATGTACCAACACCAATTTACCTGTGGCAGTGAAGTTCCTTACAAGCTGGGCAAGATTATCTGTGTGGGGCGCAACTATGCCGACCACGCCGCCGAGTTGAATAATCCGGTACCTGAGGAGCCGTTGCTGTTTATCAAACCGGCTACTGCGGCAGTAGAAATGGCCAAACCTATTCACCTGCCCACGGGACGTGGCAGCTGTCACTTCGAGGGTGAGTTGGCACTGCTGATCGGTAAGAAATTGACCGACGCCAATGCGACAGAAGTTCCCCCGGCAATTGCTGGGCTGGGTCTCTCGCTGGATCTCACTTTGCGTGATTTACAGGCACAACTGAAGCAAGCCGGGCACCCCTGGGAAAAGGCCAAGGGCTTTGATAATTCCTGCCCCCTTTCTTCTTTCGTCAAATTGGACTGGTTGCCGGATTGGGACAAGCTTAGTTATTCGCTGTGGCTAAACGGCGAGCAACGTCAGTGTGGTAAAACTGAGCATATGCTCACCCCGATACTCGATTTGGTGGCCTATATCAGCAGTTACTTTACTCTTGAACCCGGCGACGTGGTGTTGACTGGCACCCCAGCGGGCGTCGGTGAGCTGCATCACGGCGACAAGCTGATGATGCAGTTACAGGATGATTGGTTACAGGTGGAGACTGAGGTCGTGTAATTCTACTTAGGGGCCTGCCTCTTAGGGCCCCTTAATGTACTTGCCAAGCCACAATAAGCCGGATGCCAGCAACCCCTTTGATTTGTGATCACATTTTCGATATAACCTGAAAAAACTAATAGTCTCAGACGAGGTGTGCCATGAAAGAAGAAAATAATATCCCGCAAAACCTGCAGGAGTGGCAGGCTCTGGCGGCCTCACTCAAGATTGAAGGCCGAGCCTTTATCAATGGCGAGTATGTAGATGCTCTATCTGGGGAAACTCGTGCCACCTATAACCCCGCCAATGGTGAAGAGTTGGCGCAGATCGCCAGCTGCGGTCCACAGGATGCCGATCTGGCAGTCAATGTGGCACGCGAGACTTTTGAGTCCGGTGTCTGGTCGAAAATGCCGCCGATGCAGCGCAAAAAAATTCTGGTGCGATTTGCCGAAGCGATCGAAGAACACTTAGTGGAAATTGCCCTGTTGGAGAGCCTGGATGCGGGTAAGCCCATTGGCGATACCATGGCCGTGGATGTTCCCGGGGCAGCCACCACTATTCGTTGGAGTGGTGAGGCCATCGACAAGATCTACGATGAAGTTGCTCCTACAGGCCCGGGTGAGCTTGGTCTGGTAACCCGCATGCCGCTGGGGGTGGTGGCGGCAATCGTGCCCTGGAATTTCCCATTGTCCACCACCGCTTGGAAGTTGGGGCCGGCGTTGGCCACTGGCAATAGTGTGATTCTGAAGCCGGCCTCCAATACCCCGCTGACAGCGATTAAATTGGCTGGTTTGGCCAAGAAAGCAGGTCTGCCCGATGGCGTACTGAATGTATTACCGGGACCAGGTAGTAGCTTGGGTAAGGCGCTGGGCCTGCATATGGATATCGACTGCCTCACCTTCACCGGTTCCACCGAAGTAGGCAAGACCCTCACCGAGTATTCCGGTCAGTCAAACTTGAAGCGTACTTTCCTGGAGTTGGGTGGAAAGAGCCCGAATATTGTCTTTGCTGATGCCGACTTGGATAAGGCCGCCGATGCAGCAGCACTGGCCATTTTCTATAACCAGGGGGAAACTTGTACTGCGGGTTCACGCCTGCTGGTAGAAAAGAGCATCGCCGATGAGTTTATTCAAAAGGTAAGCAAGGCTGCTGAGCGCTTTAAGCCCGGCCACCCACAAGATCCCAATACCGCAATGGGTGCGCTGATCGATCGCAGTCAGTTCGATACGGTTGAATTCTATGTGGCCAAGGGCCTGGAGCAGGGCGCGCAACTGGTATGTGGTGGTCAGCCGGTGGATGAGGTGGCCGGTGGCTACTATTACGAGCCTACCGTATTTCGCAATGTGACTGGCGAAATGACCATCGCCCGCGAAGAGATTTTCGGCCCGGTACTGTCGGTGATCGAATTTGAAACAGAGGAGGAGGCGCTCGCCATAGCCAATGATTCCATCTACGGGCTGGCGGCGGGTATCTGGACCAACAACTTGGGCCGCGCCCATCGTATGGCCCGCGATATCTATGCGGGCTCTGTGTGGGTCAATAACTACTTTGGCGGGGATATCACTGTCCCATTTGGTGGCTTTAAACAGTCGGGCAACGGCCGGGATAAGTCCCTGCACGCCTTGGATAAGTACTGTGAATTAAAATCCACCTGGATAGATCTCAGCTAGATTCACTCTTCCTGCATCTTAGTAGCATAAATTTACAAAAGGGCCACAAATAGTGGCTCTTTCTTTGCCTCGCTAGTTTATTTATCACTCCTTTTATTTTCCTGTCACCTAGCTATTCAATCTGGCGTGAATTATTTAGTCAGCTATACCTAAGTTATCGCCTTTTAAAAATGCCTTCGGCGACATGGCCCATAAACTGGGCTGGAGTCTGTGGAAAAACCAGCTTGAGGAGAATTGGCTTGAGAAAAATCTGCCTGTTTGTCGTTATCCTGGCTGTCAGCGGAATAACACCTCTACGGGCAGCGGAGGCCCCCAGGTTTGGAGAAATTGCGGGGCTAGTCAGTGTGGAGCGAATATATGCCCAGGCAATGCGCACCACACAGGTCCACAGTTTGATTGGCAATTGGATGGAAGTATTTGTCCGGCATGGCGATGCGGTGGAAAAGGGGCAACTTTTGGCGGTTTACAAAAGTACTAGGGGGAGGGCTGTGTTGGAATATATTGCCAGTCGTTCCGGGCGGGTACTTATTAATAGCCGGGCAGCACTGAATACCGTAGAAAGTGTTCTGGAAATCATCACGGTCCCCCATGAAGAATATTGTCGACATGTAGATTGCACAGCTGCGACAGAGGAATAGAGCTGATCTATTGGGTTCATCTACTGGTTGTGGGTATTCTGGGGGTTCTGGAGCAGGGCCTCTTACCTCATGAAACTCATTTATACCCATGAAAACCGCCTCCTGGTGGAGCTGGTTAAAAGTCGCCTGGAAGTTGCCGGTATAGCGGTCAAACTGAAAAATGAATTTGCCCAGGGTGCATCTGGAGAGCTGGCCCCGAACCAAGCTTGGGCGGAACTTTGGTTGGAGCGAGACCGAGATTATGAGCGGGCCTGTCAGCTATTACAGGATGCCGAAGCTGAACAGAGAGGCTGGACCTGCCCCAGCTGTGGTGAAGAGAACGGGGCGGCCTTTGACTATTGTTGGCAATGCGGAAAATCACGGCCGGTAGCCTGTGAAGAATAGCTATTTTCATGTGTCCAAATTGTATTCCTTCAAGCAGAAGTAATGTTCTTAGCCTGATAAAAATAAAGCATTAATTTTTGGCGCAACGACTTCTAAGTGTTTATTTAGAGTGTGTATTGAAAGCTAACTTATCCTGTGTAGAAAACGTCAGTTAAGGGTGACCTATGAGCGATCAACCTCACGGTGTTTCTATCGGTTTGGAGCAACAAGGCAATCACTTCTTTTTGACTCTGCGAGCTCGCGGAAAACTGACGCATGAGGATTACCAGACCATGGTACCCATGCTCAACTCTGCTATTGCCGGTGTAGAAAACCCCAAGATTGATTGTCTAATGGATGCCAAGGAGTTACAGGGTTGGGAGCCGCGCGCTGCTTGGGACGATTTAAAGTTAGGGTTATCTCATGGCCGTGAGTTTAATCGGATTGCGGTAATCTCTGAGAAGCGCTGGATGAAAATAGCTAGTAAAGTGGGGAGCTGGTTTATCAGCGGTGAGTATAAGGTATTTGATTCTGAAGATAAGGCCATGATCTGGTTGCGTCAAGGCGAATAGAGTAGCTTAATATGGCCTACTCCCTGACACTCTCTTCTGAACACTGAGTTAGTAGAGAAGTCAGGTGACTACAAAAGATAAAGTTTGGCGCTGACTGTGCCATATTGGCCTCCCCTAGTTACGGGAAGAACATTTCAGAATAATTAATGGATAAGGAATTTTTATGTTCGAGTGGATAGCCAGCCCGGAAGCCTGGGTTGCTCTGGCTACATTGGCAGCGCTGGAAATAGTTCTGGGTATCGATAATATTATTTTTATTTCTATTCTCGTTGGGCGCCTTCCGCCCCATCAGCGCGAACCGGCTCGTTTTATTGGCCTGACCCTTGCTATGGTAATGCGCTTAGCATTATTGTTTTCCATCGTCTGGATTATGGGGCTGGTAGAGCCGCTGTTTAGTATTTTTTCAATGGAGATATCTGGTCGCGATATCATTTTAGTGGGAGGCGGCTTGTTCCTGATCGCTAAAGCCACACATGAAATACACAACAGCTTGGAGGGTGCTGAGACTGATTCGGCCTCACTGGGGACCGCCGGCTTTGGCATGGTGCTTCTGCAAATTGCCATTCTCGACATCGTATTTTCACTCGATTCTGTGATTACTGCCGTAGGTCTGGTGGATGAAATCTCCATTATGGCTGTCGCCATTGTTCTTGCGGTAATGGTTATGCTGGTAGCCGCTAAACCAATAGGTGACTTCGTCGATCGTCATCCCACGGTTAAAATTCTCGCGCTGGCGTTTTTGATTATGGTTGGACTTACCCTGGTGGTAGAAGGTTTTGATGTGCATGTACCCAAGGGGTATATCTATTTTGCCATGGCATTCTCGATGGCAGTGGAGATGCTTAATTTGCGCCTACGTAGTAAGAAAGAGCGCAAAACAAAGCCGGTGCGGTTACATCATGCATTACGTGAGAGTGATAACTAGTATATAAATCCAGTCTTAATTGGGCGAATGGTGAATCAGCACTTCGCCCAATTTAAAGTGACTAATATACTGTAAAAATTAGTAATTACTTCTTTTGTTTTTCAGTATTAGGTAGGTTAATCCTAGTGCTAGAGTTGCAGCTGCCAGCCCGATTAATTCTCCCGCACTGACTTTATCCAGATCCAGAATTATAAACTTACGCGCAAGCGCCAGTATAGCAATTAAGACTACAACGGTAGTTTGAATAATACTCTGCTGCTTGGTTACCACATATTGCAGGGTGTGGCTGAACTCCAGTGCAATCAGTAAGGTAATAATCTCACCGAAAATAGTCTGGAATACTTTGTGATCAAGAGGATCTTTCATGCCGATCAATAGCATGGAGTATACAGAATAGGCAAGACGACTAATGGCGATAATAACAATTACAATAATGATAAAGGTGAGAAGTAGTGCAATAAAGCTTTCGAATTTACGGTAATAATTCTGGATGGCACTTTCTGGCTTGGCGGTCTCTTTATCTGAATTACTCATAGTTAATTGCCTGTGAAAGTAGGCTAGGCATATTAAGCATTTAGAATTTCTTAATGAGGCTATTCATAAAATATATTTACTCCATACCTGTTATGACTTCATTTTTCATCAATGAAATAACTTTAGTACTCATTGGCATTAATCTGTGTAAGATAACCGGAACCTCATAAGATACACCAATTCCCAGCTGGGCACTGCTGTGTGGCATTATGGTGATGTCGTATTTAGTCCAAATTGAGACAGGTTGGGTTTGTTCCAAGAGGTGTATTGACTTGTTTAAAGATTTTAAGAAGTCACTACCCACGCGTAGCTGTTTCCCTCCTTTATATGGCAGAAAATTTGCCCAATAGCTACCATGGTGTGGAGAGGCAATAGAGATAAATTTATGCACCTTATCAATACCGCTCATGGCTTGTAGGTAATAGCGCGCGACAATTCCCCCCATGCTAAATCCTATCAACGTACAAGTCTCCTCTCCCTTAAGTATATTCTCCATCTTTGCCATTAATTGAGCGGATAAATGCTCCATACCGTGCCAACCTGAGTTGTAACGCAAGTGAATGTAATGTGTGTTATAGCCTGCTTCAGAAAGTATACGTTGCATTTTTAACAGAGAGGTACCCCGGTCAAAAATCCCGGGGACTAATAGAACAGTATGGCTTTTGCGGCTCATGCGTGACAGGTATTCAGTTGTTTAGAGTTGGTATGTTTGGGGTAACGCGATTAACTTATTAGTTTCTCGACTGAAGAGTGTAGTTTGCAAGTCAAAGGCGTGGGAATTTGCTTGGTGACACTAATAATGTATTTGTAAGTTATGTTGGCATGTAGAGAATCATTTGGTGTCGATAATGTTACTGTTGTGGATTTTTCCGAATGCTGCTTATTTTTTTGCTGAGGCAGTAGCCTTTTATTTTATTTGTTGTGAGTGATCGGAGTGAAATATGAAGATGCCTTCAAATCGTTCTAAGAATTCAGATTGGCCTGAACTTCACTTTCAAGATTGGTCAGACACAGTGGCCACATTACATCTGTGGACACAGATCATTGGTAAGATTCGCTTGGTTCAGACACCTTGGACAAATCACTCCTGGCATGTGCCTTTTTATATATCAGCAAGGGGATTGAATACCTCTCTGATCCCCTATGATGGAAGAGCTTTTTCTATTGAATTTGATCTTCTTGAGCATCAACTTTCAATATTGGTCAGTGATGGTGGCAGGCGTATCATACCGTTAACGCCAATGTGCGTTGCCGATTTCTATATGGCGGTTATAAATGTAATGAGGGATCTTGGTCTTTCAGTTGAAATCTATACCACACCTAGTGAGATTGCCAATGGTATCCCCTTTGAAGAGGATAGGAATCATTGTCATTATGACTCAAGGTTTGCAACCCGTTTTTGGCAGGCGCTAGTGCAAATAGATAGAGTTTTTAAAGAGTTTCGTTCCCGTTTTATAGGGAAATGCAGTCCTGTACATTTTTTCTGGGGAAGTTTTGATTTAGCGGTTACACGTTTCTCTGGCAGAGAGGCACCTCTGCATCCTGGAGGCGTTCCAAATTTCCCTGACTGGGCTGCTCAAGAGGCATACTCTCATGAAGTCAGTAGTGCTGGGTTTTGGCCCGGCGGAGGAGGTTATAAAGATGCTGCATTTTATTCTTATACGTATCCTGCATCTGATAAATTTTCGGGTCAAGAGGTTAGTCCGGATTCTGCGTTTTATTCAAAGGAGCTGTCTGAATTTATCCTTCCTTATGATGAGGTGAGGAAGTCTACTGCACCAGATGAAACATTATTGGCTTTTCTGCAGAGTACCTATGAAGCTGCAGCGAGCACTGGAGGGTGGGATCGGAGTGCTCTAGAGAAAGAATTTATTCCAAAAGCTAGATAGAAATATTGATAGCAAAATCATAGGTATGATTATTAAGGTGGATGTAATCTTGTTTTTGTATGGTAATTCCTGAGCTGAAAATAAACTATCTTACACGTAGTTAGGGAGGGAAAACTAAAGTTAAAATTTCTTGTGTGTTTATTTTTTGCTAAGCTTGGATATCGCACTATATGTAGTGTGATATCCAAGGGTATGGATTGGAATGAGTATTACTCTCAATTGTTAGTGATAAATAAGCCAGGTAGGAATTCTAGAGGTAATTATTGATATCCCACGCCCGGCGACTTTTGTCAACCTCTAGAAGGGTCTTTAGGATAGCAGTATGACCTGAGCCACCGATAGCAATTACTTTAGTTCCTGGCTGGGCTTTGGCCTGTATATTAGCGTACATACGAAAATTACGGTGCCACCAGCTTGCTGCTGCATCGGCCCCAATAAAACCTTTACCTGCACCTATATCATTTTCCATAATATAGAGATTCATATTATCTTGATCTTCCTTTGAGCTATTATGGAATTGCAGTAATTGACCTAAAGATAAAGTGCTGTGCCTGAGAGACGTATCCTTGCCGATTTTCTCTATGAGTTTGTCATGAGTTCTTTTTCTCTCCGGTGTTTCTTTGGTCATATAATCTCTTAGTTCAGCACCTTTCCAATGAACATTTCTTTCGTCATAACAAAGTACCTTGTCCAGTCCCGCTTTTTCCGCTATACGAAATCCCAGTTGTTGATTCTCATTTACGCTGAGGTCATGGTTGCCATTTTTATAAGAATTGAACTTGCGATTTATTGTTTTTTGATATGTCGGCGGGCATTCAATTAATACATGGGTGGGCCCCTCATCTGCAAGCTTGTTAGTAAGTTGCTCCAAATAGCGCTGGTTATTGGGGGTCAGTACGTTGATTACCTCTGACTTTACTGAATCCAATCCAGGATTATGAAAATGAAAAACACCAAATAGCATTACTTGGGCTGCTGGTGTGTCCTGCTCTGGTATTATGGGATTTTCAGCGGCGTAGCCAATAGAGTTGACAGCTAAAGCAAATGTACCAGCTAAAATTAAGGTAAGTTTTCTCATTGTTATACTCCCTGTGTTCATTAAAATGAGTGACGATTGTTATGTCACTCACTGTAAGACGCTGTAGAATCACAGGGAGATGCAGTATCAATAAATTTATTGTCTGCTATTTAAATAAAGCTATCTGGTACTAATGGCTTAAAGGTTCATTGATCACCTTGTCTCATTGAAACCATTTATCAGAAAGGCCTTACTCTTAAATGGCTAGATGTTTCCTCTCATTCTTGAAACTATCGTCTCAGCATTTTTCATCCTTGCAGCTTGGGCTACTTCTGTCACTACAATCGTTTTTCCAATTGGTGATAAGGATATACCTGCAAGCTTTAAGTGTTGAATGGCGAAAGGGATACCAATGATGGTTACAAAGCAGGCAATAGCATGTACCAAATGACCAATCGCCAGCCAAATTCCGGCAAATAGGAACCAGATGATATTGCCGATCAAGCCAAGTCCACTGGTCCCAATATCTTCGTTTAGGGTCAGCTCCTTGCGTGAAATAGCCTCACGTCCAAAGGGAAAGAATGAGAACATGCCCATTACAAAGCAGGCCCTACCCCAGGGAATACCGATAATGCTGACAAAGGCGATTAGTGCAAAAAACCACCAGCAAAGTCCCATAAAGACTCCGCCAAGAATAAACCATAAGAAATTGCCCAGGGTTCGCACACTTACTTCCTCGAGAGTTATTGTGGGGACTTAATGCAGTTGCTGTTCAGGTACCAGGGCTAAAACCTTGCCAGGCGGCACCCAGAAAGGCGATATCTTTCCCCTTTTGATATGCCCATACCACTCTGACGCGGTAGAGAGCTTCTATAGATGCATTAGGGCAAAAATTTGAATGAAGCACAATGGCTGGCATAGAGTGGTCAATCTCACCGGCTGGCGAAAGAGAGGTGAGCGCACTAGAAGAAAGCCCAATACTGCTAAGGATTACCGTTTATTAGCTTTTATACTTTATGGGATGAGCTCGTTAGCTTGGGCATTGGCATTCAGTAGCCGCTCGCATTGACTCTTGCCAATAATTGGCAGTTGGTTATCCAAAAATCCCATTTGTTTAAGTACAGTGGCTTGATCCCAATAGATATGTTCTGAGCTGATCTTATCGCCGTCAAAGTCAATTACTGCAACATGGGGAACAGACAGTTTCCTTCCCGTGGCTTCGATACCTGGAGCGAACCAATCCATACGCAGGGAGTGTGTCAAATGCAGGATAAACTCATCGATAACTCTGTGTTTTCCTACTGTGCGAGTCAGTAGCTCCAGGCTAACATCGGCCGGCATCTGCGGTATAAAAATATCCCTATAGAAGTTCCTCAGGGGTTCCTTTCCGGTTGCACCTGTGTTTACCGGGACGTGAATTAAAACAGGGTTGTCGGTCATAGTGGCGATAGCAGCATCAGCATCCTTTAGCTCAAACTCGGCTGCTGTATGGGTTTCCCAGACCGTAACAAGTCGTTCTTCTTGCTCACTCATGTCTATTACCACTCCATATTCCAAAAGGAGATAGGTACCAATGGCAATGTGATCCGCTCAATTGAGCCTTACCTTTATCGATATCTATACCAATGTCTAGATCAAGGTTTCTCTGCCACGGGCATCCAAAAGAAAGAATAGTTGCAATATAGATTGAAGAATTGGGGATGCTGGTGTTTCTTGATGTTTATAGTGAATTCTGTTGAATATCAGCCAGGGGACTGGTTTTATTTAGGTAAAGCTTGACTGGATATTTATGGTGAGGAAAGGGGAGAGGCGCTTTACAGAACTTTTAGCTAATTTTCAAATTCAATGTAAAGCGCTGAAATCTCTTAACCGCGCCAGTAGTTATTGGCGGCCGCTACTGTCTGAAAGTTGATGGCAACTACCTGGGATGAGGCGATCAAGCTATCTGCGTTTTCCTCGTAGGAAGCTCTCAACTTGCCTCTGACCTCATCCGAAGGTTGGGTGTATTTCACTCCCATTCTGGATAGTTTCATGGCCAATTCAAACCCTTGCTGTGCATTCTCGGTAATCAAACTTTCTAACCACATGTGTGACATGAACTTCCCTCTCTTGTGTATAAAATCTGTGGTGGCATAAATATACCGACTTAACATTAAAATTGAAGGCCTAAATTGTGACGTCCTTCAATATTGTTAAGCCAGTACATACATACTGATATATTGATTAAATTGGATAAGATCAAAAGACCCTTTGATTTCAAATTTGACCTTTCCCACCTCGCTGAGATACACCACGATTTCACAGTCCAGGTCAAAGGTGCCAGAGCTTTCTACAGAAAACGCCTGTATTTTACTGTAGGGCAGTGATGTGTAGTCGACCTTGGAGCCGGTAATTCCCTGGACGTTGGCTGCGATAATTCTTTTGTTGGTAAAAACCACCTGATCGCGAATGGTTTTGAACCCTGCGAAGATAGATTCACCTTCAATTAAAAATTTATTGAAATCATCTCTAGCCTCGGAGATATCAATAGGCTTCAGTTTGAATATGGGTGAACTTTCAAAGTCGATCATAAAGCTTCCATGTGATTCATTTTGACACGCAGTTATTGTATATATGCTGCATTTTTATAACAGTGCAAACCTTTGGGTTTATTGCCAGTCATTAATGGCTTATAGGTCTTTCGTCTGGGCAGCAGTAACCTAGACCAATTTAGGCTACTGTGGCTTTGCCGATAGTTAGTTTTTAATTACTAAAGCCCGCAAAAATAGCTGCACAGCCGGGTGGTCTGCTGCATTTTTTTTAAAAGTTGCAGCATTCTGAATGCGGTAGTGAAAACGCTCGGCCAATAGCGGCTTCAGCTTGCCGCACGCCACATATTTTTGTGCGAGATAATCCGGTAGAAAGCCCACAAAACAGCCGGATAGAATCATCGCTAGCCTTGCGGCCATATGGTTAGCGGTGGAACGGTTGGGAAATAATCGGTAAAGGTGAGCCGCGCCAGAGAGCACGGCATGACTGGGGGCTGCCAGTTCCTGCTGGGTAAGTAATTCCTCGCTGACCTGATCCGCTTGGGCACATGGGTGTTGGGCGCCACAGTAGAGTGTGGATTGGTGGTGGAATAGCGGCTGGTATTCCAAGCCTGGTCGACGTGTGTGCAAGGGGTTAATCCCCACATCGGCGCGGCCGGCGAGTATCTCCAGCTCCAGTTCCTGGGGTGCGGCAAGTTGTACCTCCAGGTGTAGCTGGGGGGCCTGTTGGCGAAGGTGGGCAATGGTTGCCGGCAAATCCAGTTGTGGTATCTCCAGCACATCGTCTGGCATCACCAGACGCAGATTTCCGGTGAGGTGAGACTGAATGGCATTCACCTGGCTTTTAAAGGCCTCCAGATGGCCATCCAATTCGAGGATGGCCTCGAAGAGTGACTCCCCCTCAGGTGTCAGTTTGAAGTCGGCACGACCGCGGGAGCGCAGGCACAATTGCATACCCAGGCGGGCTTCCAGGTCGGAAATATGTACGCTAATGGTGGAGCGGCCGATATTGAGCGCCACCTCTGCAGGCGCCAGGCCACCGGCGCGCACCACTTCACGGAAAACTCGTAACAGGCGAAGGTCTATATCGCTGAGGCGCCCGCCCAAGGCGCTTTTTGTCTTGCCCATCTGCCGATTTATCCCGTGTTATTTGAGTTAGTTTGCCGTAGCTTAGGCACTGCCCGCGGAGTGGGGATTGGAGTGGACAAGCCACTTCACCCTTAAGTTTGATAAATATAAACTTTAGTTCGAAAAATACTACTATTCTCCCTGGGCTGCTGCGGCCAGAATCGCCGCAATACCATTAATAACAGTAAATTATCAGGAGTTTTCCGGTGGAACTGGCGAATCCAAACCTGTTGAAGTCTCAGAACTATATCGATGGAGAGTGGCGGGATGCTGCGGGCACCGCAGAGGTGCGCGATCCGGCCAATGGCGAAGTACTGGGCTTAGTGGCCGATGGTTCAGCGGAGGATGCAGAGGCGGCGGTAGCAGCTGCGAGCGCCGCCTTCCCGGAGTGGAGCCGACGCACCGCCGGTGAACGTGCTGCCATCCTCAAGCGCTGGTACCAGCTGATTATGGATAACAGCGATGATTTAGCGCGTCTCCTCACTTTCGAGCAGGGCAAGCCGCTGGCGGAGGCCAAAGGGGAAATAATTTATGGCGCCTCTTTTATCGAGTGGTTTGCTGAAGAGTGTCGCCGAGCCTACGGCCAGACGATCCCCACACACAATCCGGCGATGCGCCTGAGCACCATCCGCCAGCCGGTGGGTGTGGTGACCTGCATCACCCCCTGGAACTTCCCCAACGCCATGATTACCCGCAAGGCGGCACCGGCGCTGGCAGCCGGCTGTACTGTGGTGATCAAGCCGGCACTAGAGACTCCACTGTCCGCATTGGCGTTGTGCCAGCTGGCAGAGGAGGCGGGTCTTCCCAAGGGCACCATCAATGTGGTGACCGGCAGCGATTCACCGGGCATCGGCAAGGTACTGACCCAGGACCCGCGCGTGGCTAAATTTACCTTCACCGGCTCCACCGCCGTGGGCAAGCTGCTGATGGCGCAGTGCGCCAGTACCGTGAAGAAGATGTCCATGGAACTAGGCGGCAATGCGCCCTTTATCGTATTCGACGATGCGGATATGGAGACGGCGGTGCAGGCCTGCGTGGCGACCAAATTCCGCAACGCCGGCCAGGTGTGTGTGGCCACCAATCGCATTTATGTGCACGAGTCGGTACACGATGAGTTTGTGGAAAAGCTGCGTGCCGAAGTGGCCGCACTGAAAATCGGCCATGGCTCTGAAGATGGTGTCAGCATGGGGCCGATGATTTATCGCCGCGCGGTGGATCGGGTACAGGACCTGGTACAGGGTGCGGTAGAAGCCGGGGCGAAAATTGAGATTGGCGGTGAGCAGCTGCCCAATGGAGAAAACTATTTCGCGCCCACCCTGCTGACCGGTGTCACAGATGCTATGCGGGTGGCTCAGGAGGAGAACTTTGGTCCCATCGCCGCAGTACAGAAGTTTACCGATGAAGCCGATGTGATCCGCCGTGCCAACGATACCCCTTACGGTTTGGCTGCCTATGTGATGAGCGAGAACATTCGCCGCGCGAACCGTGTGGTGGAAGCGCTGGATTACGGCATGATCGCCTGTAACACTGGGGTTTTCTCCACTACCGTAGCGCCTTTTGGCGGCAACAAAGAATCCGGTATCGGCCGCGAGGGCGGTGTCGAAGGCATGGCCGAATTCTACGAAACCAAATACTGCTGCTTCGGCGCCTGATTTTTAGTTTCGAACGGCAGTGCCGTGCGCTTGTCTGAAATTGCACAAGCGCCTGAAAAAATTCGTGGGAGTCGCTGGCTCCCCAACGTAAATATTTTGAAGTTTCAGGGAACTTGCGGAGATATAGTTTATGTCTGAAATGCCAACCAACGCTTTCTGGATGCCCTTTACCCCCAACCGCACCTTTAAATCTGCCCCGCGGATTGTTGAGCGCGCCGAGGGTATCTACCTCACCGAAAAAGGTGGTCGCCAGATTATTGATGCCACCGCCGGTCTCTGGTGCAGTAATGCCGGTCACGGCCGCACAGAAATTGCCGAAGCTATTTATCACCAGGCGAAAACCCTGGACTACAGCTCCATCTTCAATTTTGGTCACGAGTTGGGCTTTGAATACTCCGAGCGCTTGGTGAAGCACACTCCCGATGGCCTGGATCATGTATTTTTCGGTAACTCCGGTTCCGAGGCCGTAGAGACCGCGCTGAAAATTGCTCTGCAATACCAGCGTGCGCGTGGCAAGGGCACTCGCACCATGTTTATCGGTCGCGAAAAGGGCTACCACGGGGTGAATTTCGGCGGTATTTCCGTGGGCGGTATCGCTCCCAATTACCAGGGCTTTGGCCAGCCGGTGAAAGCGAACCATATGCGTCACACTCTGGATATTGAGCGCAACGCCTTTAGTCGCGGTTTGCCGGAGCATGGTATAGAGCTGGCGGAAGACCTGGAGCGCCTAGTGGCTTTCCACGGTGCGGATCAAATTGCTGCGGTCATTGTCGAGCCGTTTGCTGGTGCCGGTGGTGTAGTACTGCCACCCAAAGGTTACCTGAAGCGCCTGCGCGAGATCTGTGACAAGCACGATCTGCTGCTGATTTTCGATGAGGTGATTTCCGGTTGGGGCCGCACCGGTTCCGCTTTTGCTTCTATCGAGTTCGATGTGACTCCGGATATGATCACCTCCGCAAAAGGTATTACCAATGCGGCGGTGCCTTTGAGTGCGGTGTTTGTAAAAGACGAAATTCATAACACTGTTATGAATGCAGCCGCCGAAGGTATGGTGGAATTTTTCCACGGTTACACCTATTCCGCACATCCAGTGGCCTGCGCTGCGGGTATGGCGACTCTGGATATTTACGAGCGTGAAGGTCTGCTCACGCGCGCGTCTGGTGAAATCGGGCAGCACTGGGAAAATGCCCTGCACAGCTTGGCGGATATGGACAATGTGATCGATGTGCGTAACTACGGTCTGGTTGGTGCTATCGAGCTACGTGCCCCTGAAAACCTTAAAGGTAAGTTCGGAGGCAAGGCTTCCCTTAAGGCCTGGGAATCTGGGGTAATGGCGCGTGGTATCGGCGATGCCCTGTGTATGTCCCCACCGCTGATTATCGAAAAACACGAGATCGATGCGATTGTGGATAAACTGCGCGGTGTGATCGGCGAGTTGGCCTGACCCATACCCTCCGCTGGCAGCCTTAGGGCTGCCGGTTGTCTCCTTTTCCGCTCCTTTTTTCTCCCGCTAAAACCCATCCATGCTAAGCACCCGCTCTCTAACTATTCGCTTGCCTGATTTTTCCGTTCACAAGATTTCTGCGCCTGCTTGTCGTTAAGGGCTACACTGAAATTAGCGGCCTGCGGCGCGATCATAGTCTTTGCAGAGTCGACTATTTGGTCGCGGCCGTGGGCCGCCGCTCTCTTATTTTTGCTGGTTCCAGGGAAAATATGTTCGGCTCTGCAAGGCTTCACAGCCTGGCGCTTCACTCAATGCTGATCTGTAACCCGGGGACTGCTTATGTCCACTGATACTTCTCCTATCCCCGCCGGCCCCATATTGAAGGTGCTCTCCGCCAACTGGTGGTTACTGCTGTTGCGCGGTGTTATCGCGGTAATCTTCGGTGTGCTGACATTTATCTGGCCGGGGTTGTCACTACTCACCCTGGTATTGCTCTTTGGTATCTATGCCCTGCTCGATGGTATTTTTTCTTTGGTGGCGGCAGTTATGGGGCGGCATGCGAGCACTCCTCTTTGGTGGCTGATTGTGTCTGGCCTGATCAGCCTGGCTGCGGGTATTGTGACTTTTATGTTTCCCCAGGTAACCGCTTTGGTACTGGTGATTTTTATCGGTGCTTGGGCATTGGTGCGGGGAATATTTGAAATTGTTGGAGCGATCCGACTGCGCAAGGAAATCGACAACGAGTGGTTGTTGATTGCGATCGGTGTGCTCTCAGTAATTTTTGGCCTGGCAATTTTGGTCAGCCCTGGAGCCGGAGCCCTGGCACTGGTATGGGTAATCGGGGCCTATGCCATTATCTTTGGCCTGCCCATGATCTGGCTGGCATTCCGCCTGCGCAAGCACAGCAAAAGCGAGAACTAAAAAAAAGCTATCGAAGGGTATCGGTGCAATATTCGGGTGTCTGCACCGGTTATTGGTTGGAAGGCTTAGCGTGTACAGGGTGGGGAAATCTCCTCACCCTGTACGGGATAAATAACAAAAAATAGCGGTTTATTTATTTGCCAGCTCTACCGATTTTGGTAGAGCCTCCATCAGCGACTGGCCTTTTTCCTGCAATGCCATACACAACTGAATACGCTCTTCAGTCTGCGCCAGGCTGCGCTGGTAGCCGGGCGTCAGCTTGCCGTGCTGGGCGAATAGCTGCTGCAATTCATCCAATTGTTTTTTATCGCAGAAGGCATTGGCAAATGCGGGTGTATGGCGGCGGATCTGCGCGGGGATTTTATCCACAACCTGAACAAAGTTATTGCGCAGCCAAGCCCAGTGTTGCTCCTGCACCAGCGGCTGCGCCAGGGCGTAGCGAATCAGTGCAAAAGACTCCCGCGGACCCATCTGTTCGCTGAGTGCTAACTTCTGGATAGTCTCTATTTGCTTGGGGCTATTACTGCTGCCGATGGCGTTGGCACTGGCGTTTTCAAAGCGCGGATCATCCAGCTCGGTGCGCACTTGAATCAGGTGTGTGAGGAAGTCCTCTCCGGCATCCTGGATAGCCACGGTCAGGGCGGCTTCGTACAGGTCGGAGTTCAATGCCTGGGGATCGCGCTCGGTGTTAAAGCCGGTAAAGGCTGTAGCCTTTTCCATTAACTGTTTGCGGGTATCCGGGTCTTCTGCTACCAGTGCCATAAAACCGAGCAGGGCGCTGTGCAGCATTTGCTGGTCGGCATCTTCGCTGCTCGCGCTGTTGCTCAATAGTGGCAGATACAGGTTCTGGGCAAAGTTTAGGAAAGCCAAGCGCTCGGCATCGTCGAGATAATTATCGCGGTACTTACGCAGGTAGCGCAGAGGCATGGTAATTACCTGGCGCTTGTCTGCTTTCGCTGACTGGCGCACAACGTCGAGCAAGCGGGGAGCAGGTAGCTTACCGGCTTCGAAGGCAGCGAAGGCGCTGTCGATAATTGAAAGTTGCTCCGTAGGGGCGAACTGGGTGAAGTGCTCGGTAAGGGCCTGCCACTGGGGCTCGGGCAGGTTCCAGCGGTAGTAGCCGCTGCCCTGTGCGTTGGGCATTACCCAGCTGGGGCAGCTGCCTGCAGCGAGTTCCAGGGTCTCTTCTTTACCGGTCAGTATCTGACACTGCTGGGTGCCGCTGTCGCTGCTAAAGCAGAAGGGGATACTCCACTGTTGTGCGGTTGTAGCAATAGGTGAGCCAAGGGGTTTGTAGCGGCTCTGGGTGACATGCAGTTTGGCTTGGGCCGGATTGCTGCAGTCCAGGGCCAGCTCCAGTTGCGGTACACCTTTTTGTTCGACAAAACTACGGAAAGTCTCTGTCAGTTCCGGGGTATTGGTTTCCTTCCCGATCACTTTGTAGAAAGAAGGGGAGTCTGCCTCACCACCGTTAAAAGCTTCCAGATAGCGGCCCAGGGCCGGACGGAATTTCTCCGCGCCGAAGTAGTTATCCACCATATTGATAACGCCCAGGCTCTTGGAATAGGTGATGGAGTCGTAGGCGTTGCGGATATTGTTGTTGTCGCTAACAGGCTCGCGAATGGCGCGGGTGCTGGCAAGGGAGTCCAACTGCATAGCGCCGATTGCGTAGGTGGCGGCGTTCAGGTCGTGGCCGCCCTCGGGTTCCATAATACGCAGGGCCAGTGGTTCGCCCCAGGTGGCGAAGCCCTCTTTTAGCCATAGGTCGTCCCACCAGGGGGGAGTCACCTGATTGCCAAACCACATATGCGCGATTTCATGGGCGTGTACCTCTACCAGAGCCAGGCGTGCGCCGGGAGCGGGGTTATCGCCCACCAGAATGCGTTGCTCGCGATAAGTGATGGCTGCAGACAACTCGGTGGCGCCACTGGGCCACTGGGGCGCGGCGATAATATCGAGCTTTTTAAAGGGGTAGGGGCGCTGCAGTTGATTCTCGAAGGTCTCCACCATTTTGGGGGTGATATCGAGGATGTAATTCATATCGCCACCGCGGCCCTGACGCGCAAAACCGCGCAGGGGGATAGGGTTCTTGCGGTACTTACTCGGTGGAATAGCTGCGCGCTCAACCACATCGAAGGGACCTACCGAGAGGGACAGCAGATAAGTGGACATAGGGGGAGTGGTGGCAAAAGTCACTTTCTCCATGCCGCCCGGCACAGTCTCGCGTTTTAATTCCGGCCCATTACTGATAGCGGCGTAGCCCTCGGGCACAGTGAGGCTGATGGAGAAGGGCGCCTTTAGGCCGGGTTCGTCGAAACCGGGCAGATATTTGCGCGCCTGGATGGACTCAGACTTGGCCAGGGCATAGGCATTGCCCTGCTCTTCCACTTTAAACAGGCCGGCCAGATTGCGATCAAAGTCCGCGGCATAATCCAGCTGCAGGGTGAAGCTGCCGGCCGGCAGTTGCTCGGAGAATTCAACCGTGGCGACGCCGCTGTCGAGGACCTCGCGGTAGCTGGCTTGCACCTCACGCCCGTCTGCCAGTTGCGCAGTGGCTTTGGTTACCGACAGGTTCTTGCCGTGCAACCAGATATGGTTGCCGGCCTGGTCCAGCTGAATGTCGATAGCGACACGGCCACTGAAAGTATCTTTGCGAGGATCGAGAGTCAGGTCCAGGTGGTAGGCGCTGGGCTTTACCCCTTGGGGAAGCTTGCCCTCAGGGGCTTCTCTGATGTCCAGGGCTGTCATTTGAGCGCTGGATTCCTGGTCGATTTTCTGCGGGGCCTTTTCCGCCGGGTTACACCCGGCGACTGTTACTGATAACAGCGCCGCGCTCAGCAGGGCGAGCGGTATCTTCTTGTTCATAGAGCGATGGGGTACTTGGCCAAAAAAAGGCCATTGTACCGCTTTGGTGGAAAATTACGTGGGGCTGTGGGCGTTGAGATAGATCCAGGGGGAATGCCATGCCCGGCGATCAAGCACCGGGCATGGTGATGGCTGTAAAAGTTTACAGGTGTGGGACAGTTAAACTGGAAACCTTGCTGCTGCTATAGGGCACAGTGATGGTGTAGTTGGTGTCTTGTGGCTTCTTGTAAATAGGGCCTTGAGTATCAATAGCCATAACTACTCGGTGACCGGCAGGCACATCGTAGCTGGTGGTGAACAGTTCAACCTCCACTTTTTGCTTCTTACCTGGCTGATCAGTGCGCACAGTAATTGGTGCGTGGGTGATCAGGCGGCCAAGGCCAAAGAAATTGACATCGTAGAGGTGTACATTCATTTGGACCTCGCTCTTACTGGGCTCGATCCACATCTCTAACTTTGGTGCGCCGCGGACTTTCAGGGTCTCAGACTGCCTTGGTGACTTGTATTCGATGGCATAGTAACCGTTGATTGCCATCATAGGTGCGTACACCGGAATGCCGAAACCTTCTAAGGCATCGGAAACCAATGGGATACCGGTACCAGCAAAGGTATCCCAGCCCCCGTGGAATTCATTACTCCAGCTCCAGCCATCATATTTACCGCTCTCCATACTGCCGCTATTGAACATGGTAAAGCGCGGTTGTAGATACCAGGTGGTGCTCTCTTGGGTTACTGGGTAGTCCTCATAGTGCTCCAGCTTGTTGCTGATACGCACGGTCATGTCCACTTTAGGTTCGCGGTTGATTCCGTTGTCTTTGCCCTTCAGGTGGTGATCGAACCAGCGGAAGCTGGTAGACCAAATGTGTCCATCGTTGCCAGAGAGTGTCTCGGTAATGGCGTGGGTACCAGGGTTTAGCATCAGTTTCTTGGGCCCCTCAAGTAGGGAGAAGAAGTCTGTCATGCTGTTTGGCTTGAAAAGATAATCGGCAAAGTTATTTGATACTAGTACTGCTGTACCATTTTCATTTAGTTGATCGACATAGCTTATTGCCGAGCGTTTGGCGCCGAACTCTATAACTTGCTCCATGTTCTGGCCGCTGCGCAGGTCATCCCAGACTTGCTCAAGTTCAGCTTCTTTATCGAAGGCGGTAGTGACAAGTAAGCTACCCCAGACCAAGTTAACGGTTTCATTGGGGTAAAGCGCTTCAACTACATCGGCCCAGCCGGACAGCGCAGCAACCGCATCAATACGGGAGTCTTGCGCGGCGCTTAGTAGGGAAATACCGCCACCATAAGAAATACCAGCCATTCCCAGTTTGCCCACGGAGTAATTGGATTCGAGCCAATCAATCAGCACACCCACATCGGCAATGCTGTTCTCTCCGGCCACGTCCACCAGTCCACCGGAGTGGCCAAAGCCACGGGTGGAGTAGCTTAAAACCAGGTATCCATTTTCAGCCAGCTCCTTGGCCTGGAAGTGGTATTGGCGTTTTTCCAAGCCCCAGCTGTTGGTGAAGATCACGGTAGGGTAGCCCTCCGCTGGTGCCGGGGTTTCCGGCACAAACAGGTTGGCATCGAGTACCGTTCCGTCGAAAGAGGTAATATCCAGGTCGGAAATATATTCAGGGGCCGACCAGGCATGCGCTGACATCATAGCGCCGCCAAGCAGCGCCAGTAGTGGTGTAGTTTTCATTTTTTTCTCTCGTCAAAGTAAATTATTTTTATTTTTTGACCATGATTAATACATTGGTCAGAAGCGCAATATATAGAACCCGGCCGCGTATTTGTATGCTGTTTGATTAAAAAATGAGACGCTTGTCTCGTAGTTTGTCGCTGCCCCCATTAGGTTTTTATATCGACTTTTTTAAATTCACTTTGTCCAGGTGGTCACATAAAAATCGCCTAAAAAGTTCATTTCTTATTCATATTGATCTTTTTTTGATCAATAAAAACCGGTAATGTGTGCTTCTACGATTTGGCCACGGAGGGCTTCGGCAACAATGACTCGGTGGCCTGAACTATGGTTTCTCGCTCAGCTGTTTTCTTAGTACTTTTTTTCGTTTTCTCACTGTCTGCCAATGCTGCATCCCGCTACCTCGGCGAGGAGATCTGGTATCAGGTAGACAGTAAAAACTTTCGGGTTATTACCGATGGCGACCCCAAAGCGGTAAAAACCCTGGTGGCCGATCTGGAGCGCTATCGCGCCGTGGCCATAGAGCTGTTGGAGGTAGACCCTAGCGTCCCTAAGCTCACAATTTATGCAGCCGGGGACCGCAAAACCTATGCGGGTCTGGTTGGGGCTGAGTTGGCGGAGATGACCAACGGCCTGTTTGATACCTCCGCCGAGGGCAGTTATGCCCTGGTGAACCTGGATGGCCGCAGTGTAAAAAAACAGCTTAAGGCCCGTGAATTTCTCTTTCACGAATATACCCATTTCCTTAGCTATAACGGCAATACCACGCATTTCCCCTACTGGTATAGCGAGGGCTTTGCCGAATTTATGGCGACTATGTCCTTCCCTAAAAAGGGGCGTTATGAACTGGGCGAAATTCCCCAGGAGCGCGCTCAGACTCTGATGTATGCCGGCTTGATGCCGCTCGACCGGCTGCTGCGTGCAACGGTGTACGATACCGACCCCGAGGAGAAAGCCGATATCTATGCCAGCGGTTGGTTGCTGTCCCACTGGTTAATGATGGAGGGCGATAAGGCGGAAGAATTTAAGCAGTTTGTCAAAGACTACAACGATGGTGCAGATCCGGTGAAATCACTGGAGAAAGCCCTGGGAATGTCGGTAAAAGAGCTTGAAAAAGTGTATGTAGCCGCATTTGACTCAGGGGAATATGAGGTGGTCAGTGGTGATATCCCTGCTGATTTTAAAGAGGTGACACCTCGAGTGAAGCGCCTGCAAAAGCGGGAAGCAGTAAATGTACTGGCGAACTTTATTGCCCAGTCTGGTTACAACCTACAAGCCCTCGACGATCTGATTACCTATTCCTACCACACAGGCATCTACAGCACTGAGCTGGCTGCCATTAAGGCGAGTGCGGATCTGCGTATAGGGAATTTTCCGCAGGCCAGTCATTTGCTTGCCAGTGTGCCAAAAAAGGATCGCCGGCAACCCTGGTACCTGAGTGCCCACGCCTGGCTGACGGTGAATCAACAGGCCACGGTGCCCAACGATGCCCGCGATTTACGCAGCCTGAAAAAGGCCCGTGAAGAGTTCGACTACCTGGTGAATAAAGAGCCTCAGAATGCTTCTCACTGGTTTGGTCTGGCCATGGCTATGGAAATGTTGAGTTATCCCCGTGAGGAATATCTATCCAAGCTTGAAGAAGCTTATAAGCGCGCACCGCGGGAGCTCCATATTGCTCAGTGGCTGGCAGAAGAACTCTATCAACAGAAAAATGCGGAATACTTTGCCCGGGTGGCAAAGCCGCTGATGTTCGAACTCCCGGATGAGGAGGAGAACCGACAAATAAAAATGAGATTGGCGGAGCTACAGGGCAAGCCTAAATCCAGCTAATAACAATAAGATGCTCACAGAATAATAGAGGGGCTGTCACTTGATGTAAGAGACAACCCATAGTCGCCAACGTATATTTGCCCGGCAATTTGGTTTGCCGGGTTTTTTTTATTGAGGCTGCGGAAAACTGGTACGATTTGGCTTATTGTTACTGATGTTGGGTTTCTTCCTGATAAAGGGGGAGTACTACTTAACTACTAACATTATAACGATGACGCCTTACCCGGTGCTTTTTAACTATTGAAAGACATCGAACAGAAGTCAGAATTTGTTTTTAAATACCTATAGACGCCGACGCCTTGCGGCGAGAGTAATACTCTACGCCGCACTAATTCGCTAATTAGTCCAAAAGTGGATAGATAACAATAACAATTTCGCTGAAATAAGGTTGAACTGTGCATAAAAAAATAGTCGCGATAACTTTTCTGATCGTCGCTCTTATGTGTTCAGTAAGCTGTGAAAAGCGCTCTTCTCAACAAGTAGAATCACAGCAGGTTGAACCCCAACAGGTCGTCGCTGAACCCACTAAAGAACCTGAAATTGTTTTTGCGAACTACCCGGAACTCGGAGACCTACCCGCCTTACAGGAACGAGGCATCTTGCGCTTACTTGCCACCCGAGGCCCTGAAGAGGATGCCCTGCCGCGTTCTGGCTTGCCGCAGGGAGAGTGGCGGGAGCTTGCAGAGAAATTTGCCTACAGCCGCAACCTAAGGCCCCAGTGGGTTTATGTAGATAACTTTTCCGGTTTGGTCCCCGCTTTGGCAGAAGGCCGAGGTGATGTGATCGCCACTAATTTTTCCCGCACGGCCAAAAGACGCTCGCAGGTGGCGTTCACACGGCCGCTACAAACGGTGAATGAACTAGTAATTACACTTCGCGATTTGAATAGCCCGCTACAGGAGGTAGCCGTACGCCGTGGCAGTGCCTATGCCGAAACCTTGAGTGAAGATACAGATCAGGCCTATAAGGTCACGCTCCTGGATGGTGCGGTGGCAAACAGCGCATTGTTAGATGCTGTTGTCGCAGGTAAGTATCAGGCAACCGTGATGGACAGTAATTTGGCCGATGCGCTTTTGCCCGATTATCCGCAGCTCGCTGCCAGTGATCAGCTGGAATCCAGCAGAGATATTGCCTGGGCAGTGCGTCTCAATGCCATAGAGCTACGACGTGAGCTCAATGAATTCCTGACTGCAGAACTGGTATTGGCCGGGCAAAACTCCAATAAAATGATGCGGGATTGGGAGGGTATTTTAGCGGATGGCACTCTGCGAGTACTGACCCGTAATCATCCAGCTTCTTACTTTATTTGGCGTGGGGAATTGATGGGGTTCGACTATGACCTGCTGAAAAAATTTGCTCGTGACCATAAGCTTCGCCTCAGTATGGTTGTGCCCGATGCGGATATGGATTTAGCAGATGCCCTGCAGGCAGGTATGGGCGATATGATCGCCTCGTCACTGACGATTACCGAGATGCGCCGTAAGCAGGGGCTCGTTTTTACGCGCCCCTACCTTGAGGTGACTGAACAGCTGATTGCTCCAAGCAAAGATATCTCCCTGCAAGGAGATGTGCCTTTAGAGCAAATGCTGTCGGGAAAGATGGTGGCTGTAAACCCGCAAACCAGCTACCGTGAGAGTCTCTCAGAGATGGTGGTATTGCAGCAGGAGCAGGGAATCGCCCCACTTCAGATATCTGAGCAGCTAGGTGCAACAACCGAATATTTAATCGATGCCGTTGCTCAGGGGTTATTTCCCTATACGATTGCAGATTCTCATCTGGTTGCGATCGAGAGCACTTATCGCGATGATTTTAGGGTGGTGGCTGAATTGCCCAGTGTCAGAGAAATAGCCTGGGCTGTGCGTGCAGATCAAAGCCAACTGCTGGGAAAATTAAATAACTTTTTAAATAAACACGATCGCGATTTGTTTTTTAATGTTACTTACAATAAGTACTTTAAAGAGAAAAAGCGTATTCTTCGCCATCAGGAAAATCGCCTGCGCAGTAGTAGTGGTTCACTTTCACCCTACGATCCTATAGTCCATAAATATACGGATAAAACGGATCGTGACTGGCGCATGGTGGTTGCTCAGATGTACCAAGAAAGCCAGTTCAATCCCCGCGCCCGTTCCTTTGCCGGGGCTCAAGGTCTGATGCAGGTGCTCCCGCGTACTGCTCGCCAATTAGGGGTTGATAATCTTTATGAGCCTGAGAATGGCATCCGTGCGGGAGTCTCCTATCTAGATTGGCTGGATCAACGCTTCCCACAGATGCTTTCGCAGGAGCAAAAAATATACTTTACTTTGGCTGCTTATAATGCCGGCCATGGCCATGTACGTGATGCTATAGCCCTTGCCCAGCGCATGGAATTAGATCCCAATCAATGGTTTGGCCATGTAGAACAGGCCATGCTGTTGTTATCCAAGCCTGAATACTATCGTCAGAGTCGCTTTGGCTATGTACGGGGTCGGGAGCCGGTTAAGTATGTGCGGGAGATACGGGATAGATATATAGGCTATCTCGGTGTAGAGCGTAATGGGCCTCCTCGGGGAGGCGAATGGTGATTCTAGCCTTGATGGCCTTATACCATAGCCGCTATTGCCTCAATCTCTAGTTTTAGGTCAGGGTGAATCAGATTAGAAACTTCTACTAGTGAACAGGCTGGCAAGTTTCCGTCATAAAACTGAAATAACGCTTTGCGCAGGTTACTGGTCTGTTCGATGTCCTTTATGAAGATTGTTAACTTAATGAGATCAGACTTGTTCCGCCCCTCGTATTCCAGGATATTATCTATCTGAGAGAGTACCTCTTGGGCTTGATCTAAAAATTCTTTTTTCTGAGAAGTGGTTCCCTGTGCGGTCAAGCCCGAAATGTAGAGCGTATTTTCATGGATAACAGAATGTACATAAGGGCCTTTTTGTGACGGTAGAAAGGGATATTCTCTTTTTTTAAGCATAATTAATCCAAGCTTATACGGAAAATTACAAATCTAGGGGTTATGGTTTCCAGTTCATTTTTATAGTCGACGCTAAGGTCTCTTGTGGACCAACTTTAGCGGCTCCGCCAATAATATAAATGGCATCGTTAATTGTAACAGCACCGTGTCCATGGCGAGCCATAGGGAGAGAGATTTCTTTTCTCCACTGATCACTAATTGGGTTGTATGACCAGATCGAGTTAAATGCAGAGCCTGTTTTCCAGTAACCGTTGGGGCCAAAGGCTTCTCCACCGGTAACTATTATCTTTCCCTTTAATGGTGTGGCAGTTAGCCCGGCAAGTGATTGGGGTAGCGGTCGTATTTTATTCCACTTGTCCAAGCTGGGATCATAGACTTCCGCGTAGGAGAGATTCCTAGCCTTATTATTTCCATTGCTAGCTTGGCGCCCACCAATAGCATAGATTCTATTGTTTAATGCCGCACCTGCTGCGGAATTTCGGCTGATAGTCGCCGGAGCTGCAGTTTCCCAGTTGGCATTGTCTATCAATATATAATGATTTTTCGTATCGCTATTTTTAAGTTGGTCGTTAGGTGTTTTTCCACCGATAACATGGATGCCTTTTGATGTGTTGGCATAGATGCTTTCGGCCATGGGAGCGGGCAAGCGGGGCCCAGAGGTCCAGATATCTTCACTGTTGGACAGCTTATAAACAGTAGCCTTGGCCTGCCAAGCATTGTTTTTTACTCCATTGAAACCTCCAATGCCATAAAGATATTTGGAGTTTGCAGCCATACCTAGATGGTGTATAGCTTCTGGAAGTGGTGGACCATCTCGCCAAGTTTTGGTTTGGGGTGAGAATATATAGGTGCGATCTGTAGGTGCTAGACCATAAAACATGGAATTAGATGATGGAATAAAACCACCTGAAATATAGATTTCTTCAAAGAATACAGAGGGGTATATTTCCTGAACGGCTGTTTTTAAGTCTGGTAGTTTAATGAATCGTAGTTTATGGGAAGATTGCCCTGTTCCAGCTTTCCCCTCCATTCCACCTAGTATAAATGGTGCCGCTCCGATAATTTTTAAAAAATCTCTTCTAAAGTAAGGCATATGTTTGTATCTTCCCTTAAATTAAATGGTAAAGCTTGCTTACAGCCTAAGTTTTTTTGTAAAAAATAGACTGTGTGGATCCTCTCTATAGTTGGAAAATGGCCCGCAGGATTTAAAGCCATTTTGATAGTAAAGTGCTATTGCTGGAGCAAAATTTAACCTGTTACCAGTTTCAAGCTTTACCTCACTGTAACCTCGTCTTCTGGCTTCATTTATTATCTCCTGTAATACAGCTTTAGCGACACCTTTGCGTAGGAAAGATTGGCTGGTTTTCATTGACTTGATTTCTCCCAGAGTAGAGGAGACTTCCTTGAGGGCGCCACAGCCTGCTAGAACGCCATTGATCTTTGCGCTCCAGAAGGTGATTTTGGGATCAACTAACTCTTCTGGTTTGAGGGCGTGCACACTTTCAGGGGGGGAGTGCTGTTGCATTTCTTTTAGGTGCTGCGCCAATAACTCTACGACGGTACCATCTGATAGATCGTCTTTTTGAACCGCTATATACATAGAGATGCCTTTGTTATTTTAAGTATAGATACCATTGATGTTTAATTTATGCAGGGCTAAATTATGTTGGGTAGTAATTGTTTTCATTGTTTTATAGGCATTTATCCATTGGAAGGCGAGTTCAATAAATAAGGGCCCAGAGGCCCTTAAATATTCTTATAGTATTGATTCTTTTATTTTTTTGTGCGCTCTACAGGGCATCTATAAAAATAGAATCCAATGTTATCCTTTATTCTTGATGAGTAAAGCTTGCCCCATTTTGATGCATCGTTCACTGGTGTAGAGATGATTTTTTAATGCTTTAACCAGTGTGGGCTTAAATTGAGGGTTTTCTTCAAGAGTGGTGCTTATTTTTTGAGCGCCCTTATCTGAGCACATTAGGGGAAAAATATTGGTATAGCTACTGATTAGCTCTGAGGAATCCTCATTATTAATTTGCTCCAGTGCGTAAAGGATTTTTTCGCTGTTATTATTAAATAGGGAGATTTGTTCATCTTTAAATAGAGAATAAGAGGCCTTGCGCAGTTCACTCAACTTGAAGTTATCCCTGTGCTGAATTAAGTTTTCTAACCATTTTTGTTTGATTTCTGGTAAAGGTCTTACTACTTCGGCAGCAATGGCATTCAGTTTTGATCTGTCTGAGCTATCTTTGCTTAGTTCACGGGCAATAGCTTGTTCATAATCAGAATATAAATAGCGATTTTGCAGGTGAATTAAATCCCAGCGCATATCCGGATCTAAGATCAGTCCTTTAACTGAGAGTTCACCCATCAGTAATAGTTTGGCATTGTTGAGCGCACTGTTCGAATGAGCTATTTCGGTAAATAGCTCAAACCAAGTCTTTTGTTGATCGCTGCCTGCAGGTGCCTGCTGTAGCCGCTCCCACACAAAATCCTCCATAGTTTTTAGAATTTTACTACGGCGCTGTTGATCAATAGGAACTTGGTTTAGATAACTATGGACATAATTTAAATAGCGCGCATTGAGTCGAATAGCACTGATATCTTGTTCGACGACACCATTATTAATAACAAAACTGATGTATTCATCAAGGGGGAGCTTTGCATCATAGGCGCTGTCGAATAGGCTTTGCCACAGCATAAGACGGGTGAAAGGATTTTCAATGGCATGGAGGTATTGAGCCATATTTTTCAGTGTGATTGAGTCAAGAGTTACCTTGGCAAAAGCCCAATCTTCCTCGTTAGGATAGAGAATTTGAGGGCAGGATAACCCTTTAGCACTCTCTACTTTGGTTAATGCGTCGCTGTACCTTACCGACAGGGTGGCATAGCGTTTCATAATCCCCTCATCCATACGATAGAAACCGAGCTGAGTGCGTTGTTCGCGTAGCGTCGGGTAATCATCTGGAGCTGTCTGTGTCAGACTAAGGTCGGTAATCCGATCATTTTCACATTCGAAACTTGCTTCAATAGTGTTAAGACCGGCTTGATAAAGCCATTGTTGTTGCCATTCCTCCAGATTGATGCTGGTGGCCTTGCCCAGATGATTAATAAAATCATCAAGTGTAGAATTTTTGTAAGAAAACTCTTTCAGGTAACTGCTAACGCCTTGACGAAATTTTTCTTTACCGAGGAAATAGGGTAATTGTTTGAGTATAGAGCCCCCTTTACCGTAGGTAATACCATCAAAATTGCTAAAAGCTTCTTCGGTATTTTTTACTGGTAGCTGGATGGCATGAGTAGTGGGCCTTTGATCGGAGTAATAAGCCCACTGTTTAGTACCAAGATAAAAATTTTCCCAGGCATTGGAAAATTCACTGTTCTCTGCTAAAGATAGGTTGGCCATATAAGTGGCAAAACTTTCATTTAGCCAAAGATCGTCCCACCAGTTCATGGTCACTAGATTGCCAAACCACTGATGTGCCAATTCGTGCGCAATAACATTGGCCAAGCGCATACGCTGGGCCTGGGTTTTTTCTCCACGAGATACGTAGGCATCATTAAAAGTGACTGCTCCCACATTTTCCATGGCACCCGCATTGAAGTCGGGTACCAGGATCTGATCATACTTATTAAAGGGGTAATCTATTCCAAAATAGGGTTGGAAAAATGCAAAGGACTGCTTAGTGAAGGTAAACCAGTCTTCGGTTTTAACATATTGTGCCAGGCTCTGACGGGCCATCAGGCGTAGAGGGATACCTTTGGCGTTATCCTCCCAAATATGGTAGGGCCCAGCGTGTAATGAGAATATGTAGGATGAGAACTTTGGAGTTTGTGGAAAAAACCAATGCTTTATTTCACCCTCGTGCTCTACTCTATGTTCCCGCTCCGCACTGATTACTATCCACTCTTTTGGCGCTGTGACATCTAGTGTATATCGAGCTTTAAGGTTCGGTTGGTCAAAATGTGGGAAAAGGCGATTGGCGTCATAGGGTTGAAAATCAGTGTATAAATAGACTCTACCATCTATAGCGTCTTTAAATCGGTATAGACCCGACCCATTATTTGAATAAGGATGTCGATAATTTATTGTAATTGTATGCTTCTTATTGGGCAGCTGTGTATTATCAATACGAATAAAATGTCCATTGTAACTGAAAGGAGTCTTTTGGTTATCCACCTGTACAGTTTCAACAGTACCTCCAGAGAAATCGACAGTTAGAGGCTGTTGTAAGGGTTTGTTGAATTCAATTTCAGTTACAACTGTGCCGGAAAAACTTTCTCCGTTGCGATCAAGATGAATACTCAGTTGGTAATCTACCTCTGCAATTTGCTGTTTTCTCAGCTTTGCATATTTCTCAGATAGCCCCGCGATCTCCGCTCTTGTTACAGGTTTTGTTGTAGAAGTTTGTGCGGCTTCTGTACTACCTGGCTTTTGCTCACAGGCAGCGAACATGATACTGCACAAGAGAGTGGTAATAAGTCTTAATCTTTTAATCTTGGTTTGATTGATCATGGTGGTCTCACCGATCGGTTAGTTGTTATTGCTATGATTCTATATTGGTCCGCAATTTATGCACCGAGAATCTTACTATTGGTGCTATACAATAAATAGATGAAATGGCCCAAATAAAAAGCGGTTAAAGTGGGTTAGTCTTCAAAATTATATCCCATGTAGATTCGGGATTATTTTATTAGCAGGGCTTGAGCGTTAAGGGGTTGTTCTTATGGGGTGAATTGCTGTTTAGCAAGGGGGGAAGCCGCTAACAGAATAAAAACGCTATTGACCGTTAGCAACTTCAAGAACAGACTCAGCGAGGGCGTTTACCAGTCCATCAATCTCTTCACGGCGTGTAATAAATGGCATGCCCAATTGAATGGTGTCTCCGCTATAGCGAACATAAAAGCCTTTCTCCCACATCTTTAAGGCAATGCGGAATGGGTGTAATAAGGGCTCCCCTGGGGCTCTCTCAATCGTTAGCGCGGCGGCTAGGCCACAGTTGCGGATATCGTAAACCAGAGGCAAGTTGCTCAGCTGATGTATATATTCTTCCAGAAGATAGGCAAGCTCTGCTGAGTGCTTGAAAAGGTTATCTCTCTCTAGAAGATCCAAGGTCGCAAGTGCTGCTGCACAGGCTACTGGGTGCGCTGAATAAGTGTATCCATGGGGCAGCTCCAACTGGTAGTCGGCTCCTCCTTGCTGCATAAACGTCTCATAGATCGTTTGCTGCACCACCGTGGCTCCCATGGGGATGACTCCGTTGGTGAGTTGCTTGGCGATATTGATAATATCTGGAACTATGCCAAAAAGCTCTGCACCTGTAGCAGTGCCCAGTCTGCCAAATGCGGTGATTACTTCGTCGAAAATCAGTAGGATTTGGTGTTGCTCGCAAATATCTCTAAGTCGCTGTAGGTAGCCTTCTGGTGGGGGTAAAATACCGGCAGAGCCAGCCATTGGCTCAACGATGACAGCGGCAATATTGCTAGCATCGTGTAGCTCAATAATTTCTAATAGTGATTCGGCAAGGTGTGCCCCATTTTCAGGCTGTCCGCGACTAAAGCGATTTTCCGGCAGTAGTGTATGGGGAAGGTGAGCGGTGGAGAGCGCCGGACCATAGATGGCTCGGTTGGCTCCGATGCCGCCGACACTAACTCCACCAAAATTCACTCCGTGATATCCCTTACTTCGACCAATCAGTTTGGTCTTGCTGGCCAGTCCTCTTTTGCGCCAATAGGCACGGGCAATCTTCAGCGAGGTCTCCACTGCTTCAGAGCCGGAATTGGTGAAAAATACCCGATTGAGGCCCTCCGGCATTAAGCGAGTGATTCGTTCCGCCAACTTGAAGGAGCCGGGGTGGCCAAACTGAAAGGAGGGGGCGAAGTCTAGAGTCTCCAACTGCTGGTTAATGGCTTTGGCGATTTCTTTTCGATTATGACCCGCGCCACAGGTCCACAGGCCTGAAAGGCCATCGAATATCTGGCGACCATCAGCACTGGTGAAATAGCACCCATCAGCGGCTGTAATCATTCGTGGGTCTCGTTTGAACTGCCGGTTACCGGTGTAGGGCATCCAGTGTGCATCGAGTTGTGTTTGGCTGAGCCCTGCAAGTTTGTCGTTCATTTTTATTTTCCGACAATTGGGACAGTTATCTTAGACAATCTTTAAATAGTTCGTTGTTACCACTTGAAGCCCTAAAGATACATTGTGAATTTATTCAAGGCCCTCTTAATTCTGGACCAACTTTTCTATTTAATAAATTGCCTAAAACTAACTTTAGTTGCATAAGTGGGGGCTTTTGAGAAAGGTTTGAAGTATGGGGCTTGATTGTAGCTTTTCGGTTCTAGCGTAGTTATTAGACCGGAAGAGGTGGAGAGAGAGGAGTCGTAAGGATACTGACAACTCAACGATAAAGAAGGGGAAGTACCGGGGACCTGAGTCCCCGGTAACAAAGAGGATCAGACTGCGGTAGCAATCCGGTCAACGTAAGGGGCGAGTTCGGGCTTGTTCTCCAGGATTTCTTCCCGGGTGAGGCCGTCGATCTCATGAGGGAATACCAGCCACTCTTCAGTCTTGTGGATAAAGTAATCCGGCTCGCGCTTCGCTTTGTTGTTTTTCGGCTTGTAGTAAGGCGTTGCAATACGAATCTCTGGCGTGTTCTTTTTACAGGCTGCGCGCAGGTCTTCAATTGTTTGTTCAATACTCAGGCCGGAATCGTGCACATCGTCAACGATCAGCAGGGAGTCGTGGGACTCAAGGCGCTTAATCAGGTAGTTCAGACCATGCACTCGGACTTTCTTGTCGCGCTCGCCGATACCGAGGTAGGAGGAAGTTCGGATTGCGATATGGTCCGCATCCACACCCATCACATGAAGCAATTCTTGTACCGCGATACCTACCGGAGCGCCGCCACGCCATACACCAACGATGTAATTAGGGCGGAAGCCGCTCTGATAGATTTGTTCGGCAAGCGCGTAGGAATCAATCAGCAGTTGCTGTGCGCTGATAAAATGCTTTTTCATCTGTGTACCCCTCAGAAAAAGGCGAACTTGGCAATAAAGAGAGCCGCTAACACGTAGACACTGATGCTGACGTCTTTACTGCGCCCGCTCAGTGTTTTGATGACTGCGTAGGCAATAAAGCCCAGAGCAATACCGTGAGCGATAGAGAATGATAACGGCATCATTACTGCCGCAATCACCGCCGGAGCGGCTTCGGTGATGTCATCCCAGTCGATGGAAGACAAACCGGAGGTCATCAGGACGCCGACATACAGCAGAGCCCCGGCAGTCGCATAAGCGGGAATCATCCCGATCAGCGGGGAAAAGAAGGTGGCCAGCAAGAACAGACCAGCGCAGACCACTGCAGTCAGACCGGTGCGTCCGCCTGCGGTAATACCCGCGGTGCTCTCAACGTAACAAGTAGTGGTGGACGAACCCAGAACAGAACCGACTACAGAAGCGGAGCTGTCTGCCATCAGGGCTTTGCCCATGCCCGGCAACTTACCGTTTTCATCGAGAAGCTTGGCGCGGTCGGAGACACTCAGCAGAGTGCCGGCAGTATCGAACAGGTCTACGAACAGAAAGGCGAAGATTACACTGATCATACCCACTTCAAATGCCCCGGCGATATCCAGTTCGAGGTAGGTGGGCGCCAGGCTCGGTGGTGCGGAGACCAGGCCGGTGAACTCTACTTTACCAATAGCCAGTGCAATAACGGTAACTGCGAGAATGCCAATCATTACCGAGCCGAGCATACGGCGGTAGGACAAAGCCACAATAATAAAGAAGCCCAGAGCAGCCAGCATAGCTTCAACAGACTTAAGGTCCCCCAGGGTCACCAGGGTGGCGGGGCTGGCAACCACGATCCCTGAGCTCTTCAGGGCGATAATCGCCAGGAACAGTCCAATACCGGCTGCCAGGGACTGCCTCAGGGAGGTGGGAATACTGTCGATTATCCATTCCCGCAACTTAAAGATACTAAGCAGTAGGAACACTACTCCTGATATAAACACTGCACCCAGGGCAACCTGCCAGCTATAGCCCATTTCGCCCACCACTACATAGGCGAAGAAGGCGTTGAGGCCCATTCCCGGCGCCAGTGCGATGGGGTAGTTGGCGTACAGCCCCATGATTAGACAGCCGATCGCAGCAGCAAGACAGGTCGCCATAAACACGGCGCCCTTATCCATACCAGCCGCCGCCAGGATGTTGGGGTTTACAAAAATGATGTAAGCCATAGTCAGGAAAGTGGTTACACCGGCAATCACTTCCCGGCGAACATTTGTCTGACGCTCAGACAGCTTGAACAGCTTTTCCAATAAAGAGGCGTCGCTGCCCGCCTGGGGAATACCAGACCCTGGGGTCGCTGATGTTTGGATATCAGAGGGTTTCATATCAGAAGTGGTACTTTACTAGCAGGTTAACATTGCGCTCGTTGGAGTCGGTATTAAAGGTTCCATCTTTGAACCCAAATTTGTCATTCCAATGCACGTATTCAATACCGGCATACAGGGCTTTCGGCTCACCCCAATTGGCGCCAACGTCCCACTTGAGCTGGGAGGTAAAGTTCATACTTGGGTGTGTATTTTCTGCGGCGCTGGTCCAATCGATAAAACCGTCGTATACGAAGCTGGAGTCTCCCAGGGTAAATGGCATGGCCCAAACCAGGGTCAGCTGCTCGTTGCTGGCCTTGTCATCGTTATCGCGGCGGTAGGCGTTTACTTGGACAAAAGAAAAACCCGGAACTGCAAGGTCGAAACCGAGACCTGTCAGAACGTTGGTGAAATGCGGGCCTGTGGCTGTGAGGTGATCGGGGTCATCCATATTGCCCAGCTCTACAGTGGTTGCCACTAATACGTCGGTTACCGGCCCCCAAGCCAGTTCACGATCGCTGAGCTTCCCCAGGCTCAGACGAGGAGAAATTTCTGAATAGAGCTCCTTTGAACCATCTTCTGAATGCAGATAGTCGGCAAAGATAAACAGGTCTCCCCAGCTGTGGCCACTGGCGTGTTCAAAGGTCACTACAGAGCGCTCGGAATCATCGGTGGTCAGGCTGTAGTTCATTTCATAGTCGCGGCCATACAACAGGCTGAGGCTGTTATCGCTCCAAGTCATTTCTGCTTGGGCAGCTACAGACAACAGGCCGGAGGCCAGTAGTAGCAGGGGCTTGGTTGGTTTCATTGTATTACCTCTGTTACAGCGACAGGCGGAAACCGCACTGGCGGCCGACATTTGGGTCGGCAGTTGGTTAAAAAATAGTCGCGGAATATACCCGAGTTTACCGAGTGTTTTCCAGTATTTTTTTTCAGCAATAGCCTCTAGGTGAGTAGCCTTAAAGCAATGAAGTACTAATAAATTTTTAAAAACAAAAACTAAATACCTTTTAGCGGTTGGGTAAGCCTACAACCGGGAAAAAGGCCTATTGAAGGGCTGGCCTGATTTTTGGTTACGTTGAACCGATACTTTTAATAAGGAAAGGTTGTGGACCAATACTTGCTGCCTGCAAATAGGGCGCCAGGCGGTACAGGGAGCACTAATAAGGTGCAAGAGTTTGTAAGGCAAAGCGTTGTGGAAAGACCTGGAGGGAACTGTATTAAGCGGAGCTGAGTACACCTTGTGCACGGGTCATCCTACTAGCATGCACCATTAAGGTGCATCGTGAAGATTCTATGTAAGGCTTTCTTTTAATAGTGAGCCTTGATGTAGGAGTGACTTGTCAGTAACTTCGTTATTAATCAGAGGCAGTTCTTCCCAGCAACACATGTGTTAAAGTACTGCGCTCAATTAGGAGGATATTTCAAGGCTTGCCGGTTAGTAGTGACCTGATTACGCCTTCTGTTGTTTTTTTGAGCACTAGGTGGGAGAGACTCACGAACCGCCCTATAAATAGGTGCAATATGTGTCTCTCGGGGCTCTGGCAGCTGCTTTGTTATCCGGATGTCATCTGGGAAGCCCTTGATCGGCCCTGGTGGCGTAAATAATAAATTGGGGTCGCTATACCCCGTATGTACCAATTGGTTGCTTGAGAAATCTATCCCCCAGGGTGTTGGCTTGTGATTATATGTCAATCAGCGGGATGAAGAAGAGCGGCCGGGAGTGGGAGGTTTTATGAAATCCAATTGCTTGCACCTTGCAATCCCCGCAGGGGATCTTGAGGTAGCCAAGAAATTTTACTGTGGCGTTTTTGGCTGTAAAACTGGAAACAGCGAAGAAGGGCGCTGGGTAGATATCGATTTCTGGGGCAATGAGCTTACTTTGCATCAGAGTGAAGAGAAGCTGCCGAACGTACGCCATAAGGTTGATATGGGAGCGGTAGCTGTTCCCCATTTCGGTATTCACCTGCCGGATGATGAATTCCAAGCCCTGAAAGCTCGTATCGAAGCTGCTGGCCTGGAGTACTTGGATAAGCCATATCGTCGCTTCGTTGGCAGTGAGTACGAACAGGAAACCTTCTTTATCGAAGATCCGAACGGTAATGTGCTGGAAATGAAAACTATGGTGAATCCAGAGCTGATGTTTAAATAGTGTTATGGATCACAGCTAGCACACATTGAGTTAGCCCGAGGTACCATACGTATGGTCTTTTGTATTGTATCTTGGGTTAATTTAAATTTTTTACCTCCTATTATTTTTTTCCTTTCTTTCCCTGCCTTTATTGTTTAGTTGTTTTTGAAAACCATCTCATAAGTGAAAGTACTGCCTGAAGTGTTGATGGTTGCGAGGTTATTTTATTTTAGCTTTTTGGCTGGAGCAGAAGAGAGGATTTTCTAATTGCAGCTTAAAGAATTTATGAAGCTATTGGCTTGAGCTTGGATATCTTTTTTTTCCTTCGTTTTCAATTTATCTAAGAGGCTGAGCATCATAGACATTCTTGGATTTTTCTTAAAATATTTGCGCTTTTCTAAGAGAAAATTCCAATAAAGACTATTGAAGGGACATGCATCTTCACCAACTCTCTTCTTTACATTGTATCGGCAGTTATCACAATAGTTGCTCATTTTATTGATATATGAGCCACTGCTTATATAAGGCTTTGTTGCGACCAGTCCGCCATCGGCATATTGACTCATACCGCGAGTGTTCGGTAACTCTACCCACTGAATAGCATCGATATATATCCCTAAATACCATGCATCTACTTGGTCTGGGTCGGTTTGTGTTAAAAGAGCAAAGTTACCAGTTATCATTAAACGCTGAATGTGGTGGGCATAGGCATGCTCAAGGCTGTTTTTGATAGCGCTTTTAAGGCAGTACATATCCGTTTGCGCTGTCCAATAGAAATTGGGCAGCGAATTATGATTTTGTAGTTTGTTGATCTTCGTATAGTTTGGCATCTCTTGCCAATAAATACCGCGCATATACTCCCGCCAGCCAAGAATTTGCCGGACAAACCCTTCTATTTGATTCATATGAATTTCCTTCTTGTTGGAATTCCAATGATTAATAGTGCGATTGATAACTTCACTGGGGGATAGTAATTTGCAGTTAAGAGAAAAACTCAGGCGGCTATGAAAAAGGTAGGCCTCGTTGGGGTCCATCGCATCCTGGTAATCGCCGAAGTGTGGTAAAAGATATTTACAAAAATGGTTAAGGACTTTGAGGCTATCTTCTCTACTTGTTGGCCAGGTAAAATGCTTGGCGTTAATAGAACCAATGGTTTTTATTTTTGCGGCTTGGATACGTTTAAGTGTTTTTTCCACATTCTTTCGAAATAGGTATTGTCGGGGAATTTGAGGGTCTTCACTCCATTTTTTTCTATTACCTTTATCAAAATTCCACTGGTTTCCTTCAGGATCCCCCTTTTTATCGACAAGTATATTGTTTTCCCTGCGCATATGGCGATAGAAGCTTTCCATTAAGAGAGTTTTTTTTCCCTTAAAGAAATCCTTCAAGTAGTTTCTGGTGGTTAGAAAATGTTCTGTGTCATAGGCCTTATACTCTATCTGCAATTCTTGAACTATTGTATTTAGTTGCTCTTCAAGGCGATACTCATCAGGTAGTTGATATTCAAATCTCTGAATATCTAGCTGAGCAACTATTTGTCGAATATTTTCTTTAAGATTTTGTCGATTTTCTTTGCAGTCAATCTGATAGTAAATGACTTGATGACCATGTGATTTCAGCCACTCGGCAAACGTTTGCATGGATTCAAAAAAGGCAACCACTTTTTGAATATGATGAATGGCGTAATCTGTCTCCTGTCGTATCTCGGCAATATGGTAGAAAATATCTGAACTGCTTGATTTATACCAAGAGTGCTTATGGTTGAGCTGGTCGCCGAGTATTAATCGTAGCGTTTTCAAAAGGAAAGCCTTTTTGGAATACAGTTTTTGTCAAAAGGTTATATTTGGTTAAGAGTAAAGCTATTTGTATGCTTTTCAGGTCTCATAACTTCTAAAGTTTAGTAGTTCATCGCAGATTGAAGTTACGCTTTTACGCCAAAGTCATTTATTTTATGATTATAGTGTACTGTATGTGTTCACTGTTTAGGATTGTTATAGTTGCTTTATTTTGCCTATTGATTGACGCTATTTAAGTGAGAAATAGCATAGGGGGCATAAACCCTAAGAGTCCTTAAAGTTGACTGCTACCATTTACAATTGATCAAAACCTCAAGATCTCCGAAGGATGTAAATACGACTTGAATTGTAGGCTTAGCGGTTCTTCAGTGAATACCTTTCACAGCGGCGATTCTGGATCAAGTTATTCCTCTGGCAGTTTTTTGAGTTGGTCTAAACGATAATTTTTTGAGCAATTAGTCGGTCAATGTCCTCAGTGTTAAACCCTAGTGAACTCAGTAGGGATCGGCTATCGGCACCCAGTTTGGAGCCTGCTTGGTGTTGTATATTTTTCTTTCCATTAAACTTGAAGGGCGTGTTGATCTGTAGGAGAGGGCTGTCACTTTTGGTCTTTGCGTTTACAACCATTTGCCGCTCTTTGAACAATTTACTTTCTGTTGCTTCACTAAAGTTGAGAACAGGCTCAACGCAGGCGTCGAGATCAGAGAAAATATTAATCCATTCACTCAGCTTACGTTGTTGTATAACCTCGGAGATATCTTGTTTCAAGCTCTCTTGCTGATCGCTCTCTAGTACCCGAACCATCCAATCCGGATGCCCAATTCCTTGAAAGAAAGCTTCGGCAAACTGAGGTTCAAGGCTACCAACGGATAGATAGCGGTCATCGGCTGTACGGTAATAATCATAGTAACTTCCACCGTTAAGCAGTTCCATTTCCACCTTAGGATCTCCACCATTTGCGAGAGCACTGGCTCCGCTTATGGCATTCAAAGCATAGGCACAGTCGGTCATACTGATATCGATATAGCTGCCGCTGCTTGTTTGTTGGCGGTGATACACGGCGGCAAGAATTGCCATGGCTGCATGGTGGGATCCACCGGCAATATCGGCAACTTGCATACCACTCAGACTGGGTCCGCTGGTCTGCCGACCGGAATAGCTGGCGAGCCCTGAGAGTGCAAGATAATTGATATCATGCCCAGCACGCATTTTAAGAGGGCCATCTTGTCCGTATCCGGTGATTGAACAATAGATAATATCTGTGCGTATATCACTGAGGTCTTCATAGCCAAAACCAAGCTTATCCATGACTCCTGGGCGGAATTGTTCAATGACAATGTCGTATTCAGAAAGTAGTTTTTCAATAATTTTCTTTGCTTCATGGCTTTTTAAATCTAAAGCCAAAGATTTTTTGTTGCGATTAATTGTTGCATGAGCTGCGGAAACGGGATCTTCACTGTCGATCATAGGAGGAAGCCCCCTAAGCATATCCGGACGATTCGGCGATTCTATACGTAGAACCTCCGCACCCATGTCCGCTAATAACATAGTGGCGTATGGACCTGGAAGCAGGGTGGTGAAATCGAGTATACGTAGGCCTTGCAGGGAGGTGATAGATTTATTCATTGCTTATTTTATATATTATTGTTTGGAAGTTTACGTAAAGAAATTTTCAGAAATTAAACATGCAATTAATCTTTTATATGACAAGTATGAACGAATTTTGTGGAAGAGTTTTATTTATTAGTTGATGGCAAATAGAGATTGGTGTAGATGAAATCGTAAATTGGATCGGCGATTAATTGTTCTCTTATTAATACAGTGGCAGGTTGAACCCGGCGGTAGTGTAGGCCGCCGGGTTATTGCGCTTAGTTGTCACGGAGAATTTCACGGGAAATAATGAGTTTCATGATTTCATTCGTTCCTGCATAAATACGTTGTACCCTGGCGTCAGCCCAGGAGCGGGCAATAGGATACTCCCACATATAGCCGAATCCACCATGGAGCTGAACGCACTCATCCAGCATCTTACATTGGAAGTCGGTAGCGAGTAATTTGGCTTTTGCTGCAGTGGCTACATCAAGCTTTTTCTCGTAATGGAGTTCCAGGCAACGATCCACAAAGACTCTGAGGGCAGAGAGTTCACTGTCCAGTTCCGCCAGTTTGAACTGTGTATTTTGAAACGCGGCTATAGGTTTTCCAAAGGCTTTGCGGTCTCGTACATAGTCAATAGTCCACCCTAATGCTGCTTCCGCATTGGCAATGGCAAAAATAGCTACACTGAGTCTTTCCTGTGGTAATTCCTGCATTAGGTAGACAAAACCTTGGCCTTCAGCTCCCAGTAAATTCTCCTGGGGTACTCTGACATCATCAAAGAAAAGCTCGGAGGTATCCTGAGCCTTCATGCCAATTTTTTCCAGATTATTGCCTCTTTTGAATCCTTCCGATTTGGCATCAACCAATAATAGGCTTACTCCGGAAGCCCCTTCACTGGGGTCTGTTTTTGCAACAACGATAACCAGATCGGCGTGCTGGCCATTGGTTATAAATGTCTTGGAACCATTGAGTAGATAGTGATCGCCACGCTTGATTGCGGTTGTTTTTACTCCTTGCAGATCGGAACCCGCGCCGGGCTCTGTCATGGCGATGGCCGTTACAATTTCACCGCTGATACATTTAGGTAAGTACTCCTTTTTTTGCTCTTCACTGCCGTAATTAATAATGTAGGGCACGGCAATATTGGAGTGCAGCCCCCAGCCGATGCCAGAAAGACCTGCACGGGCGATTTCCTCATCGATAATAGAGTTATAGCCGTAGTCCAGTCCAAGGCCGCCGTAGGATTCGGAGATTTGAGGGCAGAGAAAGCCCATTTCACCGGCCTTATTCCAAAGAGCACGATCGACCTGCCCATCTTTCTCCCACTGACTGTGAAAGGGGATGGCCTCGTTTTCGAGGAACTTTCGCACGGTATCGCGAAAATGCTCGTGGTCTTCGTTGTAAACGGTTCTCGGTATCATTCTGAACTCCAACATTCGTTTTTATTATCTGGAATTGTAGACTCTTCGCATTTGTGCAATTGCGGGACTGCCCGGCCGTGGCAGCCCCGTTAATTCTGCTGAATCTTCTCGCTCATCGGCGACTTCGTAGTCTTTATGTGACTAATGGGTATCCTTCAACTCCTCTCTGGACTCGGCGAGTGCTATTAATGTTTCCGGGGGAGAAAATCTGTCCCCGTAGGTTTCGGCAAGTTTTTGGGCGCGCTGTACAAAAGCTTCAACGCCATATTGGTTAATATATTGCAGGGCTCCGCCGGTCCAGGGAGGAAAACCAATACCAAAAATTGAGCCGATATTGGCCTCTCGCACGCTGCGTAGCACTTTTTCTTCGTAGCAGCGCAGTGTCTCTATGGCCATGATAAATAACAGGCGCTCCTTGATATCCTCAACAGGGGGTTGTTTGGCCGCTGGAAACTCCTGCTGCAGGCCTTGCCAAAGGTGTTTCTTACCCCCTTCTGGATAGCTGTAAAAACCGCCACCCGCCAACTTGCCGGCGCGGCCAAGTTCCAGCATATGATCAATTACAGATTCTGCAGGATGTGTGGGGACACTTTTACCCTCCTTCTGCAGGTCATTAATTGTCTGTTGGCGAATCTTTCCCATTAAGGTGAGAGAGACCTCATCACTCACAGCTAGAGGCCCTACTGGGAATCCGGCCAGGGATGCGGCATTTTCAATCGTGGCGGGATTTATTCCTTCGCCAAGCATGCCAATTCCCTCATTGGTAAAGCAGCCAAAGACCCGAGAGGTGAAGAAGCCTCGGCTATCGTTAACAACAATCGGCGTCTTGCCGATTTGTAAAACGAAGGCGAAAGCCTGGGCCAAAGTCTCTTCACTGGTTTGCTTACCACAGATGATTTCCACCAGCGGCATTTTGTCTGCCGGGGAGAAAAAATGCAGGCCGATAAAGTTATCTGGCCGAGCAGAGGCCTGAGCCAGGCCGGTAATTGGTAGTGTGGAGGTGTTGGAGGCGAAGACAGCACTGCTATCCAGTTGGGCTTCTGCCTCGCGGGTAACTTCGGCTTTTAACTCTCGGTCCTCGAACACTGCTTCAATGATCAACTCACAACCGCTCAAGTCGGCGGCATTATCTGTTGGGTGAATATGAGACAGGATAGTCTGTACGTGTGCCTCGTCTGTTCGGCCGCGCTTCAGACGTTTTTGCAGTGCCTTTTCTGCATAGTTTTTACCTTTTAAGGCTGCCTCGGTGGAAATGTCTTTCAGCACCACCTCAATGCCCTTGCTGGCACAGGCATAGGCAATGCCGGCACCCATCATACCGGCCCCGAGTATGCCGATCTTTTTGATGGCTGTGGTTTTCGATTCGCGTGCGGCTGGTGGGAGAGAGGTGCCGGCCTTCAGCGCGTTAAGAGCAAACCAGAAGGTGCCGATCATATTTTTTGCTACTTGACCGCAAGTGAGGTCGACAAAGTAACGCGATTCGATACGCGTGGCAGTGTCGAAATCCACTTGGGCGCCCTCGATAACCGTCGCCAGTATCGCTTCAGGAGCGGGCATACAGCCGTGGGTTTTCTTTTCCAGCATGGCGGGGGCAATCATCAGCAGCTGGGCATTTTTAGGATTTTTGGCGTCACCGCCGGGCATACGGTAACCGGGTTGATCCCAGGGCTGTAGGCTCGGTTGTTCACTGTTGCTGAGGATATGGTCCCGAGCCTTATTGAGCAGCTCTCCGGTATTTTGGGCTGTCTCATGGATTAAACCACTTGCCAATGCTTGCTTGGCTTTTACCTGCTTACCTTCCAGCAGGAAGGGCAGTGCATTTTGAATACCTAGCAAGCGGGGCATACGTACACAGCCTCCACCACCAGGCAGCAGCCCAAGGGTGACTTCCGGTAGCCCTATTTTTACTGAGTTCTCTTCTAAGGCGATCCTATGATGGCAGCTGAGGGCAATTTCCCAGCCGCCGCCGAGAGCGGCACCATTGATTGCCGCTACAACAGGTTTGCCCTGAGTTTCTAGCCAGCGCAAGTTTGCCTTAAGGGCCTCACAAGAGTTAAAAAACTCCTGAGCCTCACTTGTCTTTGCGGCATAGAGGGACTTGAGATCTCCACCGGCGAAAAATGTTTTTTTAGTGGAGCGAACAATAATCCCCGCATAGTCCCACTGTTTTATCTCCTCCACCGCGGCCTGTAGTGAGTCTGTAAAATCTCGATCCATTACATTGGCGGAGGCATTGGGGTTGTCCATAATCAGGTGGACAATGTTATCGCTGTCTCTTTCCAAGCGTATAGATTTCATATTTTCCCCCTAGACCCTTTCGATAATAGTTGCCACGCCCATACCGCCACCTACACATAGGGTGACCAAGCCATAGCGCAACTGACGTTGCTCTAATTCATCAAGCACGGTGCCAATTAACATGGCACCAGTGGCGCCGAGAGGATGACCCATAGCGATAGCGCCACCGTTTACATTGATCTTCTGCGGGTCGATATCCAATTCATGTTGGAAGCGCAGTACTACTGCAGCGAAGGCTTCGTTGACTTCGTACAGGTCTATGTCATGGGCGCTTAGGCCCGCAGCCCTGAGGGCTTTGCGAGCGGAGGGAGCGGGTCCAGTCAGCATGATGGTGGGCTCGGTGCCGACTACTGCGGCGGAGACGATACGTGCCCGGGGTGTCAGGCCCAGGTCTTTTCCGGCCTGCTCACTGCCGATAAGAATGGCGGCGGCGCCGTCCACAATGCCTGAGGAGTTTCCTGCGGTATGTACGTGTTCGATAGCTTCCACCTGGGGGTAGCGGGAAATCGCTACGCTATCGAAGCAGAGGTCGCCCATGGCGGTAAAAGATGGGGAGAGATTGGCAAGCCCCTCCATGGAGGTTTCTGGGCGCACCAACTGATCGCGATCGAGAAGTAACAGGCCGTTCTGGTCCCGCACGGGGATTACGGATTTGTTGAAGGCACCACGTTGCCAGGCACTTGCAGCCTTGCGCTGGGATTGCAGAGCAAAGTTATCCACATCTTCCCTGGAAAAGCCCCCCAGCGTGGCAATTAGGTCGGCTCCGATGCCCTGGGGCGCGAAGCCTGTTTCTATGGCGGTTTGTGGGTCCATAGCCCAGGCACCGCCGTCACTGCCCATGGGCACCCGCGACATAGACTCAACGCCACCGGCCACTACAAGCTGTTCCCAGCCAGAGCGGACCTTGGCGGCGGCTAAATTAACAGCTTCGGCACCGGAGGCACAAAAACGGTTTAAGGTGACGCCGCCAATATCCCAGTCCCAACCGGCACCGAGTGTGGCGACCTTGGCGATGTCAGCGCCCTGCTCACCGACAGGTGTTACGCACCCCATTACCACATCATCGACCCTGGTCGTATCCAGTTGGCTGCGCTGTTGCAATTCGCGCAGCAGGTTGGAGAGCAGGGTGATGGGTTTGACTTCGTGCAGCGCGCCGCTGGGTTTTCCTTTGCCACGCGGGGTGCGGATCGCATCGTAGATATAGGCTTCACTGGGCACGGTTATGGCCTCTTTATTTTTGATTGTGGGTACAACCATAGTTGTGTGGGGTTTCGGCGCAATGATGAAAGACGCCAGGGGGGGTGACGTGGTTGTCAGCTCAGGTAATTAATGCAGCGAATTTTTTTACTTTACTTATTCCAAATCAAACTAACTCGATGAGTGGTGTGCCGTACACTCAAATAAGGCGCTTTATTTTTTATTTTCGGCCAGCGAATAGCAGCCGATTAGATTGTATTTAAGCCGCAATAGCCCCACCGAAAAATTTAGTTGTGGGTTTTGGCTCACAGGAAAAAGCCTTTATCTGGGTTGATTCACCATCAACACCATTTAAAGAGTGGCTTTAGCTTGCGGTTGTCTGGCAGTGAGGATTGACTATGGCAGAGAATCTACTGGAACTGGCGGCGAGCCAACTGGGCACCTCGGGTATCGGTACCCTGGCATCTGCACTAAACCTTCCGGCAGAGAAAGGTCAGTCAGCACTGGATACTGGAATTGCATTTGTTCTTGCAGGCATGCTGAATAAAGCCAGTAGTAAAACTGGTATGGCTTACTTGTTCAATATGGTTACGGACACTGAAGTTGCGGATCTCCCCAGTGTTTTGCAGCAGTTTGCAGATAAGGCAAAGTTGGAAGCCTCACTGCCAGTCGGTGATGCCATGCTGCAAAAAGTATTTGGTACCCGGGTCGAAGAAGTGAGCAAAGTAGCCACTACAGAACTGCCGGGTAATGAAGGTGGCCACCTATTAAAGTTGGTGCTGCCACTGGTGATGGCCCTGCTAGGCGCTCAGGTAAAAGCCAACAAAATGGACGTCTCTGACTTGGCTTCATTTTTAATTGGTCAGAGAGAGTTTTTACGCAACAAGGTCCCTGATGCACTCCTGGATGCTCTTGATGTAAAAGGGTTTGATAATCTGGGGGCCGCCCTGGTTACCCATGGCCATGCCAAGCCTCAGGAACCTCGGGAACAAGCCCTGCATGGCCATGTGGAAAAGAAAAAGCCCGTAAGTTTTAGCAGCTGGTTTTTTCCGTTATTAGTGGTACTAATTGCCCTCTATGCCTTAAATATGTGCATGGACAAGGGTAGGCAGGAGGAAGCGGCAGGCCAACCTTTTGAGACTCCACAGGAGCAAGCCTTTATGGAGGCGCCTTCACAGCCTGCTGGCGATACTCCTCCCAATGAAAATAGCGCCCAGGCTCAGTTGGGTCCGGATAAATTCTCTAGTAACTTGCGGGATTACTTGAAGAGCTTTGATCGGGACCCGAACCAGGAATTTATTCTGCGAGTGAAGTTTGAAAAAGGCACGGCAAAAATTCTTGATCCCCAGTCCGCAGATATTGATGCACTTGCACAAATTATGCAGGAAAACCCACAGCTTACGGTTGCTATTGAAGGGCATGTACAAGGGGAGGGCAATGAAATTAAAGAGCAGGAAATTTCGCAAGAGAGAGCGGATGTTGTGCGGGAGCTGTTGCTGCAAAAGGGGATTGCGGCTAATCGTATGACGGCCACCGGTATGGGATCCGCTAAACCTGTGCAGGAAAGTGAGACAGGGCAAACAACACCGCAGCCGATGAACAATGAGCGTATTAGTGTACGAGTGGTTAATACCGAATAGATATTTTCACAATCTTGGCAAGCAAATAGCCCTACATTTCTGTGGGGCTATTTATTTTGTGAAGCGATAAAAAACGCCCATTAATGTTGGAAATTTAATACTGGCAATCAGCTGCGAAATTTCTCGCGGTAGGCGCCGGGGGCGAGGCCAGTCCATTTTTTAAATGCGCGATTGAAAGCACTGGGTTCAGAAAAGCCGAGTCGTTCGGCGATTTCTGCCACTGCGGTTTCCTGCTGTTTTAGCTGGTACACGGCCATATCACGGCGTACAGAGTCTTTGATGTCTTGCCAGCTGTTGCCCTCGTCTTTTAGGCGCCGGCGCAGCGTTTGTGGGGAGGTGAACAGGCGTGCAGCCACATCGTCGAGGGAGAGATTCTCAATACTGTTCTGTTGTTGCAGCATACGGCGTATACGACCGGTAAAGCTGTGGTCAGATTTATATTGGGTGAGCAGGCACTCCGGTGCTCTGGATAAAAAGTCTGCCAGTTGCTGCTCATCCCGCACCAGCGGCATTTGTAAATAGCGGGTATTAAAAACCAGGCAGGTTTCAGCCTGGTTGAAGTAATGCCGGCACGGGAACATATCGCAGTAGTCCTCATTGTAATCCGGTGGTGGGAAGGCCAATAACACCCGTTCGAGCAAAATGGTGCGATCGATCAGCCAACTGAAAAAGCGCAGCCAGATAACGGCAATGGACTCTACGAAAATCTGATTAGGCAACTGTTTTTCGTTGCTGTGATGAATGATCAGCCTGGCCTCTTCGCCATCCTCTACCAGCTTGATATGCAGGTCGTCGCTGACCATGCTGATAAAGCGTGCTGAGCGCAATAGAGCTCGCCGCAGGTTGGGGCAGCTGATGCAGGCGTGGCCCATCATGGCAAAAGTACCCGGTAGCCAGGGGCGGGCTAAAAACCCGCCTGACTCATCATTCAATAAATCCCACTCAAGGCGCAGTAGACTGGCCATCTGCTCACGGCCGATGCGGCTGTCGGAATCTTCAAGATGGGCGGGATCTATCCCGCTGTCCCGCAGCAACTGTTGGCAATCCAGCCCCGCTGCCTGGGCGCCCACCAGCTGGGCGCGAACTACTGCGGCGAGGATACCTGGGTCCGCATCGCGGAGTTTGGGAGTCTCGCTTTCCACTGTCTCAGCCCTCAACGTGATCTTGTTTGCTGGGTGTAATTTTTACGTGCAAGCAGAGATTATGCGCAAAGCGAGCGTGAAAGTCAGGTTTATCCCCAGCGGGTGTAAGAAAAGGGCAACTCAGGCGAGCTGCACGGTAAAGGAGCGCTAATGAAAACTGTAGCTATTGCAGCTTTTTCCACGAAGTTAGACGTATGTTCATTGATTTATCGCCACCACTTATCAGATAGAGTGTAAGTGGTCGTAGCAATATCACTTTTCTTCGCTCTTTGCGTGAGGAGCAAGTCCTCCAGTATTTGGCTATGTTTTTCTCCAGGCGTAGGGAGTATAAATGGTCCAACAAACCCAATGATCAGCTTTTGGATAAAGTGTCTCGTAGGGTGGCTATAAATTAGACTGAAAAGTCAGATAAGATAAGAATAATCTAAACATGCCAATGAGGGAGTGGCCCGATGCCGTCAGCATCCGTCGAAAGCCAGCTGAATCCGACTATTTGTCGGCGTATGTTGATCGCCTATCTGATTGAACAGATTCCCCGCCCCAACAATCCAGCCCTGGAAGAGGCTACCGGGTGGCCGCGACGCACGGTTCAGGACATTATTGCCAAGGGGTTACCAGGCCACGGCACACAGGTGGAGTTTATTCAGGAGGGGGTGCGCCATAATGATGGCTATTACCGGCTTCACGACTGGGGCTCATTCGACCGCAATTGGGTAAAAAGCAACTTATCGGTGATCTGTCGGGTGCTGGGAGTCAGCATCGAATAGCCTTTTCTTCGCGGATACTCACCAATAAAGCATCTTATTTATTCTGAAAACCGGCTGACCGGAATTAGCACAAACACGTATGCACAATTGAAAAGTTACGCCGACCAGTGGCCGGCGACGAAATCCAATTATTTGTTAATTGAGCAGATTGGCGGTGCAGTGAGATATTGTGTCGGAATTACTGCGGTTTTTGGTTATGTCCCTGTTGCAGTATTTTATTGACCTTTTCCAGTAGGGCAGGATTAGATTTAATACTGCTGGCAATTTCCTGATATTTACTCTTTGATAACCCTGCCTTTTCAATAGCTGCGACCATCTTGCCCTGCGCTTCCTTGTTGAGGGCTTCAGCCTCTTTGATATCTGCAGCGGCCTTGAGCTTGGGGGCATACTCCCGGCTCAACATCACGATTGAGCGATAGGCATCGGCAAACTGCTTGAGCTGAGGTTCACTGAAGGAGACTTTTGGGGCCTCGGCCTGTGAAGTTGCTGTCTGGGCGGTCGCAAAGGGCACTGTGAGCAACAAGGCGAAAAGAGCGAGATATTTAAAAGGGAATTTCATTGGGCACTCCTGAAAGTTGGGGGGCGCTTTTGCTTCTACAGAGCAATACCCAGTCACACTGCTCAAATGCCTGGGTGTTGCTGCGGAATCCATCGGTAATTGAAAGCGTTGGCAATCAACTCTGAGACATTAGTTTCAGGGTAGTCAGTTTCAGAGCGGCTGTGGCGCCATTCCCCGCCACCGCAGCAATTTTTATCGGCGGTGGCTCAGGGCTAAAACAGGCCGAGGAACTTCCTGCGTTTTGGCAGAGACTGCTCACAGCTGTTGAGTTGTTGCTGGTAGCGCTGCGCTTTTGCCGAAACCTTGTGGGAAACCTTCTTGAGCCAGGCTTTATTTTTAAAACTACGCCGATTAAAGCCGCCGTGCCCCTCGTGGTAAGCCAGGTAGAGGTGGTAAGCGTCGCGAGTGCGGATTTGGCAGCGGCGCGCACTGGTATTGTTATACCAGCCAACAAAATCGATGGCGTCGCCAAAATCATCTCGATCGGCGCCATAGTTAAAGCTGGAACGTTGATATCCGCGCCAGGTGTTGCCGAGTGCCTGGGCGTAGCCATAGGCATCTGAGGGCCGAGGACCGGGAATAAAGCCGAGGATCTTGGTGCGCGGGGGGCGCGCATCATGCACAAAGCGCGACTCTTGGTGCAGAATGGCCATCATAACGGCCACAGGTGATCCCCATTTCTCCTCGGCAGCCTTGGCTTCCCGGTACCAGCTCTTCTTCTCACGAAAAATAGAGCAGATATTATCGAGGTTGCTCGGCGGGCTTGTGGCACAGCCCGCGCTCAGTGTCACGGCACCCAACAGTGCCGCCAGCAGTTTCTTATTCTTGTTTTCCATAATGTCTCTAGATTATCCAGCGGTGATGGTTTTCACTCCAGAGCTGGTGCCGAGCAGTAGTACATCCGCTGGGCGCTTGGCAAAGATTCCGTTAGTGACAACGCCGGTGATATTGTTGATTGCGTCTTCCAGGTCCTTGGGTTGCTCGATCTTCAAGTTATACACATCCAAGATGGCATTGCCATTATCGGTAATCACACCCTGGCGATAGACAGGGTCTCCTCCCAGCTTTACCAGCTCGCGGGCTACCAGCGAACGGGCCATGGGAATGACTTCCACCGGCAGGGGAAAATCGCCCAAAGTCTCTACCCACTTACTGTCATCGGCAATACAAACAAATTCCTCAGCGCAGGCGGCGACAATTTTCTCGCGGGTCAGGGCCGCACCGCCGCCTTTGATCAGCTCCAGGGCGGGGTTAGTCTCATCGGCACCATCCACATAAAACTGCATGCCATCTACGCTATTCAGTTCATAGACCGGGATACCGTGGGCCTTGAGTCTCTGTGCGGAGGCTTCAGAGCTGGCGACGGTGCCGTCAAATTGGCCTTTGATCTCTGCCAGGTAGTCGATAAAGAAATTGGCTGTGGAGCCGGTGCCGACGCCGACGATGGAATCGGCCTCCAGGCGCGGGGAGATATAGTCGATGGCGGCGCGAGCAGTAGCCTGCTTCAGTTCATCCTGGGTCATACGCTGGATAGTTTCCTGTGCAATTATTTCTGCTTTATCTATTTCTTTCGATAAAAAAAAGCGCAATAAATCTAAAAAAATGGTAATTATGCTGATCAAGGCTTAGACTGGCCTGCCGGTGTTGCGCTTGCGGCGGCTCCATGACCGCCCACTCCTGCTACTACGCTTGCCTGAGTCGCGCACAGAAATTAACCGCAACGGCAGTTGATACACGCCATGCCCAAGTCCTATATCAAGCGCATTTTAGACGCGCGCATTTACGATGTCGCCATTGAGACGCCTTTGGAGCCAATGCGCCAGTTGTCCCACCGTCTGGGCAACCGAATTTTGCTCAAGCGGGAAGACCTGCAGCCGGTTTTTTCCTTCAAGATTCGCGGCGCCTATAACAAGTTACTGCAACTGCCCCCGGAGCAACGTGCGCGTGGAGTAATTGCCGCCTCTGCGGGTAATCATGCCCAGGGGTTGGCAATGGGTGCCGCACAATTGGGGGTGCGCGCGACTATTGTGATGCCAAAGACCACCCCGCAAATTAAGGTCAGTGCCGTTCGTATGCGCGGTGCTGAGGTGGTGCTGTACGGGGATACTTTTGATGAGGCGGCCAGCCGAGCCCGCCAGCTGGTGAATGAACGCGACTTGGTATTTGTACATCCTTATGACGATCCGGATGTAATCGCCGGACAGGGCACCGTAGCCATGGAGTTATTGCGCCAGCATTCGGGTAATCTCGAGGCGGTTTTTATCCCGGTAGGCGGCGGCGGGCTTGCTGCGGGCATGGCGGCTTACATTAAATATGTGAGGCCGGAGACCCGTGTCTATGCCGTGGAGCCAGAGGAGGCGGCTTGTCTTAAAGCGGCCCTGAAGAGTGGTGAGCGTGTCCGCTTGCCGCAGGTAGGGTTGTTTGCCGATGGCGTTGCGGTGGCACAAATTGGCGAGGAGACCTTCCGTGTGTTACGCGAAACAGTGGATGACGTGATCACGGTGAGTACCGATGAAATTTGCGCGGCGATCAAGGATATTTTTGAAGACACTCGCTCAATTGCCGAACCGGCCGGGGCAGTAGGCTTGGCCGGCTTAAAAAAATATGCAGAGCAGAGTGGTGGCCGCAATGTGGCTCTGGCGACGGTGTGTAGTGGCGCCAATATTAATTTTGACCGGCTGCGTTATATCAGTGAGCGCACAGAAATTGGTGAGAAACGCGAGGCGGTGCTGGCCGTGCGTATTGAAGAGCGACCGGGCAGCTACCTGCGCTTTTGTCGCGATCTTGGGGACCGTGCTATCACCGAGTTTAATTACCGTTATGCAGGCGATGGTGAGGCGCATATTTTTGTCGGCTTGCAGGTTTCTGCCGGCAGCGACCGCAGCCAGTTGGTAGAAGAGTTGGAGCGCAAAGGTTATAGCGTGACAGATCTCACCGATAATGAAATGGCCAAACTACATATCCGCCATTTAGTTGGTGGGAGAGTTCCGGGCTTGTGTCACGAGGTGGTCTACCGTTTTGAGTTTCCGGAGCGCCCCGGTGCGCTGCGGAAATTTCTCGAGCAATTAGCGGGCCGTTGGAATATCACTCTGTTTCACTACCGCAATCACGGTGCCGCTTACGGCCGGGTTCTGGCGGGTATGCAGGTTGAGCCCTCTGAGCGCGAGGAGTTATTGGATCTGTTGGAGCAACTGCAGTTTCCCTTTTGGGATGAAACTGAAAATCCCGCTTACAGCTTCTTTCTGGGTAGCTGATCCCAATTTGGGGGCATGGCGAGAAAGGTATCTCTTCACTTTCTTTTTGAGTAGACCAGGGTTTAAGTTTTGTCGAACCCCCTTGAGCAAAAATGCGACAAAAAACGCAGAAATTATTCAATAAACGGTTACTATTCCGACGATTGTTCAGTATCTTCTTTTGTCGTGGAACTTTTGCTATGGCTTAGGTCATAAGCGGGGTGAAACGCATATAACAAAAAAATTGATCGTACAGGATGGTCCCAATGAAAGCCGATGCGCTGACAATCGCCGTGGTTGTCTTTGTCGCGGGCGTTCTGCTGAGTACTAGTGGTTTGACCGAGGTATTTGCCTCGGAAAAAGAACCGCCAGCTGCTCTGCAAGAGGGAGTGGTTACCCGTTAGGCTGATGCCGGGGGGGCGCTCTGCCCAAGCACAACAAAAAAGGCCGGATACCTATGGTGTCCGGCCTTTTTTGTTGTGCTTTTGCGCCTAGCTAGTTTTTTATAGGCCGTTGAGTGCTCAAAAACTTTGGCATTATGTGATGTTTGTCAGAGAGTTGTTGCTCACGAATTACCGGCAACGATAGATACGCTTCTCTGTCACCACCATATCGAGAGGAATATCCCAGTTATCCGTTGGCAGCTGATCCACACATTGCAATTGGTGGGCGGCGCCAATTAGCAGTGGTCCACTACCGGGCAGCAATTGTTTGTGTTCAAAGGTACGATCATAAAAACCCGCGCCCATCCCCAGACGGGCGCCATTGGGATCGAAAGCCACCAGTGGTACCAGCACTAGGTCTAATATGCCTGCGGCCCGGCTGGGGCTTCGCACTGGCTCAGGAATATCGAAACGGTTTCGAAAAGGTAGCGGGCTGCCATTCCACTGCTTGAAGCCCAGGTGTGGGTGTGGTTCCACCGGTAGTATTGGCAGGTAGAAGCGCTTCTTCGGAAAGCGTTGTAATAGAGGGCGAACATCTAACTCACCATCCATTGGCCAGTAAATACCAATATGGAGGGCGCGCTTCATCTGCGGAATTCGGTTCAGCAAAGTGATGGCAGAGCGGCCATGCAGACGCTGTTGGTAGGCACTAAGCTGCCTCCGCCCCGCGCGCATACGCCGTCGCAGCTGCGTTTTATTTTCGCTCATGAATTGGGGGAGTAATAGAAAAAGAAATGGAAACCCCGAGTGTGCGGCTGTAGACGGAGCCTTGAACCGTAAGGTTCAAGGTGGCAGTCTCCGGGGTACATAAGGCTTTCCGCTACATGGCGGACCTGCACACCAGCACCCGCTGGAAACCACCAGGGTAAGATTATCGGCTCAAGGACATAGTCTGCTGGCCAACACCCCAGGGTATGTACTAATTATAACTTGTTGAAAGGGGGGCTGTTAACCGCAAATTGGGATGTTTTGTGGCACTGCTGGCAAAGTTATGACTGGGCCTCGCTTTCTGGGTCGGTATCCCCCAGGGCGTTTTGCATCTTATTTTGAAGCCGTTCCAGGATTTCTTTCTGTAGGGGAATACTGCTTAATTCCGCTTTCGCTTGGATAAGTTCGTGGGCAATATTGAGCGCGGCCATCACGGCAATACGCTCTACGCCAATAACGGTGCCGGTGGTTCGGATTCGAGACATGCGCTCATTAAGTAATTGAGCGGAAGCCTGTAGTCCCGCACGCTCGCCGTCGGCACAGGCAACGCGGTACTCTTTGCCGAGAATGGAAACGGTGACGGTTTCAGAAGTTAATGCAGAGTCTGCCATCAGGATTCTTGCGTAAGCCCTTTGAGACGATTAATCATGGCTTCAACCCGCGAACGGGCGGCCTCATTATTTTTAATTAAGCGCTGGCGTTCGCGCAGCCAGTCGGCTTCCTGCCGGCGCAGTTCACGATTGTCATTTGCCAGCTGTTGGCAGCGGGCGATCAGTGAATCCACGGTGCTTTCTAACGCTTGCAGCTTATCCATATTTCCTGCGTTTGAGGTCTACGTCTGAGTTCGCAACACGACAGACTGCGAGGGATTCCGCTACTATATTGCCGGCGAAATGGTGGGTCAATCGCTCCACCTGCGTGGACAATCACAAAATTGTCCTTAGAACCCCGATTCTCATGCCTGCTGCTGCCACCGCAGCGCATCGAATCCATCCCGATTAAGAAAAACTGTGCGGTAATCATGACTTCAGAAAACAACCGATTTGAGCAGCTCGCCAATGCCATTCTCTCCGCGGGTGGTCAGGTGGACCCGAGTGAGTTACACGGCTTTACCTGTGGCGTGTTGGCTGCTGGCGCCGAACCGGATAAAAAACGCTGGCAAAAAGAACTGGCGGAGTTGCTCGACCTTGAGGCGGTACCCGCAGATCTGGATCGGGACTTATTGCAATTGGCGGAGGAAAGCCGCAAGCAGCTGGGTGGATCGGATTTCTCTTTTCAGCTGCTCCTCTGCGACGATGAAGATATTGTCAGCCGCACTCTGGCCCTGGGGCACTGGTGTGAGGGTTTTTTACACGGGTTTGGCATAGGTGGAGCAGAAGTAAAGATGCAGCCCACCAGTGAAGAGGCGCTCAAAGATATTGGAGCTATCTCCCAAGTGGATGCCGATCACGTTGAAGAGAGTGAAGAAGCTGAACAGCAATTAATTGAGTTGCAGGAGTATGTGCGGGTTGCGGTGCTCAACATATTTACCGAAGTGCGCGGCAGCCACTCCGGCAGCGGCCCCACCGTCCACTGATGAGCGGCAGCGAAAGCGCAAAAGATCCGCTGATTAGCGGGGCGGAATATGCCCTGCGACGCGCCCGGCTTATGGCGGGGTTAGCCCCGGATAGCCTGGCGATCATCTCATCGGCTGGGGAACAGCTGCGCTCCCGCGATACCTACTTTCCTTTTCGACAGGACAGCGACTTTCTCTACTTAACCGGATTCGATGAGCCGGAATCATTACTGGTGCTTCTACCTGGCCGCAATCAGGGAGACACCCTGCTGTTTTGTCGCGAGCGCGATAAAGAAAAGGAACTTTGGGATGGGCCACGTCTGGGACCAGAACGCGCAGTAGCTCAATTTGGTCTTTCGGATGCTTTTCCCATCGGCGACCTCGACGATATTCTGCCCGGATTAATGGAAGGGCGAGAGCGTATTTACTTCCCTATGGGGCGCTATGCCCATTTGGATCGACGGCTGCGCGCTTATCTACTGGCGATACAGGAGGCGCCCTCCAGCAAGGGAGCGCCGGAAATGCTTGACCTGGATTATCAGTTGCGCGAGCTGCGTCTGCTCAAGAGCGAACGGGAATTGGATTTGATGGCCCGTGCAGGGGAAATTAGCGCTGCTGCACATCACTGCGCCATGGTGCGCTGCCAGCCGGGACTTTACGAATACCAGTTGGAGGCGGCTCTCTTACATAGCTTTATGGATGCTGGTGCCCGGGAAACTGCCTACCCGACAATAGTCGGCAGCGGTCGCAATGCCCTGATTATGCACTATTGCAGCAATAAGGCACGGATGCGCGATGGTGACTTGGTATTGGTCGATGCGGGTTGTGAATACCGGGGGTACGTCGCCGATATTACCCGAACCTATCCGGTCAATGGCCGTTTTAGTGATGCGCAAAAAGCAGTGTATGAAATTGTCCTGGCGGCGCAGGCGGCAGCAATGGAGCAGGTTTGTGTCGGCAACCACTGGGATCAGCCTCATGGTGCCAGTGTTGAGGTAATCACACGCGGCTTGCTGGACTTGGGGCTGTTGCAAGGAGACTTTCGTGAACTGATCGATTCGGGTGCCTATCAGCGTTTTTATATGCACCGTGTTGGGCACTGGTTGGGTATGGATGTCCACGATGTGGGCGACTATCGGGTACAGGGCGTTTGGCGGCAGTTGGAAGCGGGCATGGTGATGACTATAGAGCCCGGTATTTATATTCCGGCAAACGATGATCGCATACCTCTGGAATTTCGCGGTATGGGGATTCGTATTGAAGACGATGTCGCGCTCACTGCCGAAGGTGTGAGGGTTTTGTCTGAGGGTGCTCCAAAAGCCGTGGCAGACATTGAGTACACCATGCGCCATGGGCGGGATTTACTGACCCGCTAATTTAATTTGAGATTTTATTATTCAGTGGGCAGAGCTATTCAGACCACTGGGTAAGGAGAGGTTTCCATGAGTGAGCCGCTAGAGCGGGTAGATGTGGCCATTGTTGGTGGTGGTATGGCCGGTGCCAGTCTGGCACTGATGCTGGCACATTTCTGTCCTCACCTCAGCGTCCAGTTATTGGAGCAGAGGTCTCTGCCCAATGCCTCAGCTAGTGTGCAATTGCCCAGCTTTGATACCCGCGCCACAGCGATTGCTGCCGGCAGTCTGCAGCTGTTTGAGCAGCTGGGTCTTTGGCCGGCACTGCGGGAGTACAGTGCTCCAATCAAATGTATCCAGGTGAGTGATCGCGGCCATGCCTTTGGCGCGGCCCTCTCTGCAGGCGCACAGAAGCAGGCCAGTTTTGCTGGAATGCTGGGAGCCGTCATCGAAAATGCGGCGCTGGGGCCCATCCTGCACAATGCTCTAAATGACACTGCGGTCAGGCTTATCTCCCCAGCTCGGGTAACTTCGGTGCGCATGAATAATGAGGGCGCTAACTTGCGCTGGACAGCCGTGGATGGCGGTTCGGAACAGGTATTGAAATGTGACCTGTTGGTTGTTGCTGACGGTGTCGATTCACCGCTGTGCAAGCAGCTGGGCATGGAAATTGACACAGTAAAGTACCAACAGAGGGCGTTGGTCACTACTGTTGCTCTACAACGGGACCACAATGGCGTTGCCTATGAGCGCTTCACTGCATCCGGCCCCATGGCGTTATTGCCTCTACCTCGTCGTGAGGGAGTACACCGCGCCGCTGTGGTTTGGGCCTGTGCCGAAGAGGAGGCCGATGTAGTTTGTGCGTTGCCAGAGCAGCAGCGCTTGCAACGCTTGCAACAGCAATTTGGGTGGCGAGCCGGTCGGTTTATCAGAGCTGGGGCCCTACAAGGGTATCCCCTCAGTCTTTCTCTGGCTCGTGAGCAGTGGCGTCGCAATCTGGTTTTGTTGGGTAATTGTGCCCACTTTTTGCACCCTGTGGCGGGTCAGGGATTTAACCTGACCCTGCGCGATTGTTATGCCCTGGCCCAGTCACTGGTGCGGTCGCAAGTGCACAGTGGCGCAGTGGGGCAGCTGGAGTGGCTGGCGGCCTATGGGGAAAACCGAAGGCTCGACCAGCAGTTAACCGTAGGTTTCAGTGACCGAATCCCGGCATTGTTTTCCTCGGCTAACCCTTTCCAACAAGTAGTACGCCAACTGGGGATGCTTGGCCTTACACTGGTACCGCCACTGCGGCAGCAGTTTGCCGGGCAGGCGGCAGGATTTGGGCTTTAACCCCAAGCCAAAATGGCGGGGTTTCAAGCGTTGCACCGCGATGGGCGTTAAATTTGGCACAACAGTGGAATTGGCTAGATATGAATAGACACCGTTTGGACTTTGCCATTGTCGGCGCGGGAATGGTGGGTATGGCTCAGGCAGCACTGCTCGCTGTGCGCCACCCAAATATGCGCTTGGCGCTGTTGGAGGCTTCTCCAGAGACCACTGTGCAGCAATCCGATAGCTACGAGCCGCGGGTTGTGGCGCTTACCCAGGCGTCACGTGAGTTGCTCGAAGAGGTTGGAGCCTGGGAGGATATCTCCGCGCAACGGGCCTGCCCCTACGTGGAGATGCGCGTTTGGGATGCTGATGGCACTGGCTCGGTGCGCTTTAACAGCCGCGATGTGCAATTGCCCAATCTGGGGCATATCGTCGAGAACAATATTATCGTCGCCGCTTTATGCGCGCGGCTAGAGGCCCTGCCCAATGTTGAGCTGGTTAACAGCTTCCGCTTGGAGAGCTGGTGGCGCGACTGTGGACTCTGGCATTTACAGCCGCGGGGCGAGCAGTCTGATGATGGGGTCGAAGGTTTGCGCGAGCAGGCTGAGATAGTGCAAACACGCCTGCTGATCGGCGCTGATGGGGCTCGTTCCAAGGTACGTGATTTATTGCGCATCCGCTGCCAGGAAACCGATTACCACCAGACCGCTCTGGTCTGTGTAGCCCGCTGTGAGAAGTCCCACCGACACACCGCCTGGCAACGCTTCATGCAAAGCGGCCCCTTGGCCTTCTTGCCGATGGCCGGCCTCGGAGACGACAACCACTGTGCCGTGGTTTGGTCGGCGGATGATTCTCTCGCGCGTGAATTACTGATGCTGGATGATCAGGCGTTTGCCCTCAATCTTGAAAAGGCCATTGAGAGCCGCCTCGGTAAAGTGGAATCCGTCAGTGAGCGTTTCTCTTTCCCCCTGCGCGCGCGCCATGCAGAGCGCTACCACGGACCCGGTGCGGTGCTGGTTGGGGATGCCGCTCACAGTATTCACCCACTTGCGGGGCAGGGGGTTAACCTGGGCTTCCAGGACGTACGCGTACTCACCGATGAAATAGATCGCGCTTTGTCACGCGGCCTGGAGCCGGCACATACCTCGGTATTGGCGCGCTATGAACGCCGCCGCCGTGGAGATAATGCCTCGACATTAAAGGCCATGAGCGCCTTTAAATCCCTGTTTGGTGCTGGAGATTTGCACTGGCGCTGGCTGCGTAATACCGGCTTGAGTATGGTGGACGCCAGTCCCATGCTAAAGAAGCGTATTATCTTGCGGGCTATGGCGGTTTAAATCGGACCTGTCTTAAATTACCCATCGGCCAGACCAAAGCTGGCCGATGGGTATATCAATAAAACCGTTAGAGCAGCCTGCCTGCCAGCTGATAATTTACCTCCGTAGCACAAGCCGGAATTAAGGGTTTCCCGAATTGAGTCAGTGGATTTTTGTTTACAGTTTCCCCCTCTCCAAGGATCTTGGTGCGCTGGCGCGGTTTATCCAGCGCCACCAGTTACCTTTGCGTATCACCGAGGAAAAAAATCAGCAGTTACTACTCTGCCCGGATGCTGGTTTGGCAGAAATGCTTAAGCCTCTACTGCAGCGTTGGGATTCTGGTGAGCTGGATCTCGATCAGGTACAAATGCAGAGGGCAGAGGAGCGAGAGTCTGGCAGTGAAGGGGTGCAAACCTCTGCGGCTGCAACTGACAGCCAGCTTGGAAATACAGGAGATAATCCCGGTAAAAAACACAGTGATGCGGTCTCTGTCCTGCCAAGTTTTCCGTTGGACAGGACTCCACTCAGTCTTTTATTAATTGCGCTGTGTTTTTTCGGCTGGTTTTTACAGGTTAATAATTTATCCAGTGGCTTATTAATTTACCCCGATCCAAATACTGCGGACTCTTTTTCACAATCCTCACTGGCCTGGCATTTAGAGCGGGGGCAGTGGTGGAGAATATTCACACCAGCAGTTGTGCACTTCTCCCTGCCCCATGCACTGTTTAATGCCCTGGGGATCTGGATTCTGGGCAGGCCAATAGAGGCCCGTGGTGGCAGTATTTTATTTGTTGTATTGGTGCTGCTCGGCGCCGCCGCCTCCAATCTGGCCCAGTATTTTTGGCAGCCTGGGATTCTTTTTGGCGGTATGTCTGGCGTCGTTTATGCCTTGGTCGGTTTCGCCTTGGTTTTACAGCGTTTTCAGCCTCTGTGGCGGGATATACCTGCAGGAATTCTCACTGTAGCCCTGGTGTGGCTGCTATTGTGCGCTCTGGGTGTTGTGACTCTATTAACTGGCGTTGGGGTAGCTAACGCCGCTCATATCGGTGGGTTACTCAGTGGCTTAATAATTGCTCTTGTGTACAGCGCATTAGGAGGTCCGCGAAGATTTGCCACCGCGTAGATAGTTTAAATATAGCGAGATGATAAGCCATTATCGCGTAGTGCGATCTCTTATGGTTATCGAAATGTCTTATTGGGATCGTTAATGTTTATCTGAATTCAGGCTCAGGATGGAAAAATTAACAAAAAGTACCCAATCTTTGTTCCAATGAATTGGTCTGATTCAGCCTTTATTTCCTTATTGATTGAGACGAGCTGAGTGGCCTGAGAGCTGGTCGGAATAGTGGGCCAGTGGATAATTGCGTACTCTATCTTCCCCAGGGTGCGTTTGACATAAAAGGCATAAAATATCTCTCTGCATTGTTACTCAGCATTAGGCATGGACTGTTAATGTTGAGATTAAGAGTCGGTATTTTCTCTCTCGCCGCCTTGCCCTAAGCGTTCCCCATATACCTCCGAAAATATCAATAAATCCAGGAAGGAACTCTTATGAGATGTATTTTCGTACTGATATCCTCGCTTTTACTAACAATGGCTGCTGGAGCTGAAGAGGCTCAGCGCTTGTCAGCCGAAGTGCTTTGGAAAATAAAGCGCGTGGGAACTCCAGTGATTTCTCCCTCTGGTGAACAGGTAGTAGCCCCTGTGACAACTTTTGATCTTGAACAGGATAAGGGGGAAACCCGCTTGTGGTTGCTCTCTACTGATGGTGATATCCAGAGGCCATTAACGGCTGTTGGGCTCAGTGTTTCGGAGCCGGTATTTTCCCCAGATGGTAAACATTTGGCTTTTATTGGCAAACGAAGTGATGACGATATCAAGCAAATTTTGATATTGCCTATGGCTGCTCCCGGAGAGGCGGTGCGTTTGAGTGAGGTACCGACTGGTGTCTCATCGATAAAGTGGGTGGGGGACCACCTTTATTTTATCTCGCGTATTTGGCCGGATAAAGCGCCGGAAGAAATGGCTGACCGAGTTAAGGAAGAAAAAGAGAAAAAGGTGTCTGCCTATGTCTGGAATGCATTGCCTTTTTCTTTTTGGGATAGCTGGATAGATGAGCAGCGGCAGGCACATGTATTCAGAATCCCAGCCAAAGGCGGTGCGGTAGAAAATCTGACTTTGAGGACGGGTTTAAAGCTTCCCAACTGGATCCAGGGGGCAGAAAGTTATGACGTATCGCCCGACGAGTCACACTTCGCTATTGTGGCCGATTCCAAGAAAAGTGGTACTCGCCCAGACTTCGATGTGTTCCTGCTGGCGCCTGGTTCCCCTAAAGCCAGAAATTTGACCTTGGCCAATGAGGCGCCAGACTTCAATCCAAAGTTTTCACCGGATGGCCGTTTGTTAGCCTTTAATCGCCAGCTTATATCGGGTTTTTATGGTGATACGCGCCGCCTGGTGGTACACAGGTTGCGCTCTAGGCAGAACACTGTTTTACATGAGGAATGGGATAGATCCACGGATGGTATGGTTTGGGCACCCAGTGGGGGTGGTCTCTATGCCGCAGTCGACGACCAGGGCACTCGGCGAATTTACTATCTGCCCGTCGGCAATGGCGACCCAAGAGTAATCACCGATTCGACCGACTTTAGTAATTTGTCTGTTGCCAGTGATGGCACTCTGGTAGGTATTAACCAAAGCTTTCTCTATCCGCCAAGGGTGGTCAGTATTGATGCAAGAAATGGGGGAGTGGAGCGGCTGGATAGCTTTAATGATGATTTATTTGCCAATATCGATCTGGGAACTTACGAGTCGGTGACATTTACCGGAGCGGAAGGCGCCGATATACAGATGTGGGTGCATTATCCACCGGGCTTTGATCGTAATCAGAAGTATCCATTAATGCTGTTACTCCACGGTGGTCCACACAATGCCGTCACCGATACCTTTCATTTTCGCTGGAATGCGCAAACCTTTGCCTCTTGGGGCTATGTTACCGCCTGGTTTAATTTCCATGGCTCCTCCGGGTTTGGTCAGGCATTTGCAGATTCCATCAATCCAGACTGGCTCAGTCGGCCGTATACCGACACTATCGCTGCAGCCGATTGGTTTAAATCGCAGAGTTGGATAGACAAGGATCAATTAGTGGCAGCGGGAGGCAGTTACGGTGGCTATTTGGCGAGTATTCTGTTGGGTCGCGAACATCCATTTAATGCCCTGGTAATTCATGCTCCGGTGTATAACCTCTACTCCATGCTGGCAGCAGATTTTTCGGTACACGGGATTCGCTTTGGCGAATATTGGCAGAGCCCGGAGATTTACCCCCCAATTTCACCGCATACTTATGCGGCTCAATTCAAGACACCGAGCTTGGTCATTCACGGTCAAAACGACCTGAGAGTGCCGGTTGGCCAATCCTTCGAGTTGTTTCGTACTTTGCAAGAGCGCGGTGTTGAATCGCGCCTGATTTACTATCCCGATGAAAACCATTGGGTACTAAAACCGAATAATTCGTTGCACTGGTACGGACAGGTGCGCGAGTGGGTTGAGCGCTTTGCCGCACCTAATAGAGGCACCGAAGCCTCTGCCAGTGTAACGAAGTAAAGCTCGCTGGGAACTGGAGAGAGTTGGCTTGTCTCTCCACTTGGTTTGTCCTGGAGCCTCTGTCGGTAACGGCATGAGGCTCCAGGTATACGCAATAAGTCCTGGATAAAACGCTTTTCTGGCCAATGCCTTACTCTCAAGGGAAGATTGGCCGGTTAAATTCATTTTTATTGCGGCTTTGATGCTTTCTGGGCTTGTTGTGTCACGGACAGTGCGCAAGAATTCAGCTCTAATTCTGCTGTAACCAGGGATATATGTTTCTCTTAATTACCTATATTTTTATCGCTCTCGGCTTTTCCTTTTTGTGCTCGATTGCCGAGTCGGTCATTCTCAGCGTCACCACGCCCTATGTGAGACTTCTTGAGAGGGAAGGGCACAAAGCGGGGCCTCTGTTGCGCAAGCTGAAAGGGGATATCAATGCGCCCCTGGCCGCGATCCTTACCCTGAACACTATTGCCCATACTGCTGGTGCCGCTGGTGCTGGTGCCCAGGCTGCAGCGGTTTTTGGCAACCAGTATCTGGGTATTGCCTCCGCAATCCTCACCTTGTTGATTCTGGTGTTCTCCGAAATTATCCCTAAAACCCTAGGGGCGGTTTACTGGCGTCAGCTGGCTCCATTTACTGCCTACGCGTTGCGCGGACTGGTGTGGTTGCTCTACCCCTTTGTGAAAATGTCCGAGTGGCTCACACGGGGCTTATCGCACGGACCCACCCTTACGGGCTTCAGCCGCGATGAGTTTGCGATTATGGCGGAGATCGGGGAGGCCGAGGGCCAGCTGGAGCAGCGTGAGTCCAGTATTCTGCGCAACCTGTTTTTTACCCTGCGCGACCATTCTGTACGCGAGGTGATGACGCCGCGCACTGTGGTATTTTCCCTGCCCGAGGACGCCACTCTGGCTGAGGTCTACGAGGAGGTGGAAAGGGGGCGCTTCTCCCGTATCCCGGTATATGAAAACCGGGATCAGGACTGTGTGGTGGGGTTTGTACTTAAACAGGAACTACTGCTCGCCTATGCCAAGGGGGAGGGCGAACGCAAATTGTCCGAGTTCCGCCGCGAAATGTTGATGCTGCCGGAAACCGCCACTATATATCAGGCCTTCCAGAAAATGCTGTCACGCCGGGTGCAGATCAGTGCGGTATTGGATGAATACGGCAGCTTGGAAGGGGTGGTTACCCTGGAAGATCTTCTCGAGACTCTGCTCGGTGAAGAGATTGTCGATGAAGCGGATAAAACTCCGGATCGCCAGGAGCTGGCCAAGCGCTTGTGGCGCTGGCGCTCAAAGAGACACGGTCTCAAGGTGGATGAATCTGCGCAGCAGGAGCAGGATACTGAGGAGGCTGGTGAAGGTCGTGATGGCCGAGAGGGGCGGGATAGCTAATTTCTACATCTGATAGCTTGTGCTTTCCCTGACGGTGGCCCCGGCGGAATCTTTGACGGTCTCCAGCGGGCTCTACAGGTTTTGATTCCGATGGCTGCTAGGCTTCTGTGCAGATATGTCGCAGGCCATTGCCTGCTGGCAAGGTCTGTACCCAAGCCGCTAGAATACGCCGCTTCGGAACCTGACGGACTGAGATTTTAAAATGGGAAACAGAACGCCTCTGTATGACACACATGTCGCTATGGGCGGCAAAATAGTGGATTTCGGTGGATGGGATATGCCGCTGCACTACGGTTCGCAGCTGGATGAGCACAACAAGGTGCGCACCGATGCGGGAATGTTTGATGTCTCCCACATGACCGTGGTCGATGTCGATGGCGCTGACGCCCGCGACTACTTGCGCTACCTGCTGGCCAACGATGTGGCCAAGCTCGATGGCAATCCCGGCAAGGCACTTTACACCGGCATGCTGAATGAGAAGGGCGGCGTGATTGACGACCTGATCGTCTACCTGCGCGACCCCGGTTATCGCGTGGTGGTAAACTGCGCAACCCGCGAAAAAGACCTGGCTTGGATGAACAAGCAGGCGGAATCTTTTGAGGTCACTCTCACTGAGAGGCCTCAGCTGGCGATGATCGCCATCCAGGGCCCTAACGCTCTCAGCAAGACGAAAGAAGTCCTGGGTATCGACTGGACTGCGGCGATTGATGCGCTGAAAGTGTTCCAGAGCGTGGCCCGCGGCGAGTGGTTTGTGGCGCGTACCGGCTATACCGGTGAAGATGGCCTGGAAATCATGCTGCCCGGCGAAGATGCCAGTGGTTTCTGGCGTGCTTTGGCCGAGGCTGGCGTTGCCCCCTGTGGCTTGGGTGCGCGGGATACTCTGCGCCTCGAAGCGGGTATGAACCTGTATGGCCATGAAATGGATGAGGAAACCTCTCCACTGATCGCCAATATGTCCTGGACCGTCGCCTGGGCGCCGGAGAGCCGCAATTTTATCGGCCGCGCAGTGCTGGAAGAGGAAAAGGCTAAGGGCATCGAACACAAGCTGGTCGGGCTGGTTCTCGAGGAACGCGGTGTTCTGCGTGGGGGCCAGTATGTGATGGTGGACGGTAGCGAAGAGCGCGGTATCATCACCAGCGGAACCTTCTCGCCGACCCTGGGTTACTCCATCGCCCTGGCGCGGGTACCGGCCAGCGTCGGCGATACCGCCGAAGTGGAAATCCGCAAGAAACTGCAGCCGGTCAAGGTGGTTAAGCCCTGCTTTGTGCGCAACGGCAAATCGGTTATTTAAGCGCCGCACCACAGGTGTCAGCGCCATTCAGACAATATATACAGATGCTTAATCAAGGGATCACAGCATGAGCGAAATCCGCAATGAATTAAAATACCTCTCCAGCCACGAGTGGGCGCGATTGGAAGAGGATGGCACAGTTACTATCGGCATCAGTGACCATGCCCAGGACGCTCTGGGTGATGTGGTATATGTTGAAACCCCCGAAGTGGGCAGCACTCTGGCTGCCGGCGACGAGGCCGGTGTAGTTGAGTCTGTTAAGGCCGCTAGCGATATCTACTCCCCGGTATCCGGTGAGGTCGTAGAGGTGAATGAAACTCTGGAAGAGTCCCCGGAGACCGTGAACTCCTCTCCTTACGATGACGGTTGGTTTTTCCGTATCAAGCCCAGCGATGTGAAAGAGCTGGACAATATGCTGGATGCCGATACCTATCGCTCGGAGTCTGAGGACTAATTCCTCACGCTCACTGAGTGCAAAAACCGCTGCTATTGGCAGCGGTTTTTTGTTTATAGATGGTGTTTATTCGGTACTTGCTGGGTGAAGGATGCCTTTCAGACCTATTTTATGTAGGAATGCGCCGACGGTGTGCTCGATTTCCTCAGCACAATCCATTTGGATCACTTGTTGCAGTAGTAACTTGGTATCTGCTTGGCGTACCGCGCGCAGAGTTGCCTTTACTCGCGGTAGATTGGTGGCGTTCATCGACAGCATGTCGTAGCCCATGGCTACCAGCAATAGGGCGCCCCCGGGTTCTCCTGCTAATTCTCCGCAGATGCCGACTCTGGTGCCCTCAGCGTGCGCGGTGCTGACAATCTCTTGCAGAGCACGCAACACTGCGGGGTGTAGGGCGTGGTAGATATTGGCTACGCGACTATTATTGCGATCCACAGCCAGTAAGTACTGAGTCAGATCATTGCTGCCCACAGAGATGAAATCAGCGCGCTCGGCTAATTCGCGAATCTGATAGATCGCCGAGGGCACCTCCACCATGACCCCGAGCGGCGGCATCTCAATTTCATAATCTTCTTCCAGAAGTTCCCGGTAGGCTCGTTCGATCAGTTTGCGTGCGGCTTCGAGTTCATTGAGCCCACTGATCATGGGCAGCATGATACGCAGGTTGTTGAGCCCTTGGCTGGCCTTCATCATGGCGCGCACCTGCGCCAGGAAAATTTCCGGGTGGTCGAGGGTTACGCGAATGCCGCGCCACCCCAGGAATGGGTTGGTTTCTTCAATGGGAAAGTAGGCCAGTGCTTTGTCGCCGCCTACATCGAGGGTGCGCATGGTTACCGGCATGGGGGCAAAGGCTTCGAGTTGTTCCCGGTAGATTTCCCGCTGTTCCTCCTCGGAGGGAAAGCGGTCGCGCAGAAGGAAGGGGACCTCGGTGCGGAACAGGCCGACACCCTCGGCCCCGCGTTCTAGGGAGCGAGTGACATCAGCCATCAGGCCGGTGTTGACCAGCAAGTGAACCCGGTGTCCATCGGCAGTTTCAGCAGGTAGTTCTGCCAGGTGATCCAGACTGTGGGCGAGCTGTTGCTCTTCGGCGACGATCTCGTCGTAACGGCGTTTGAGCTCTACGCCAGGATGAATGTGCAGGTCGCCGCGGTAGCCATCCACCACCATATCCACATCGTCGATAGTTTCATAGGGCAGGTCTTGCACGCCCATAATCGCCGGCAGCCCCATAGCGCGGGCAATGATGGCCATATGGCTGTTGGAGGAGCCTTTTACGGAAACAGCACCGATCAGCTTCTCCCGCGGCACTTCGGCCAGCACCGCGGCAGTGAGCTCTTCTCCAACCAGAATGGTGTTGTCTGGATAATCGCGCTCGCTCTGCTGTTGCTGGTGTAAATGGGTGAGAACACGGGCTCCCAGGTCTCGCACGTCGGCGGCGCGGTCGCGGAAATAGGAGTCGGACATGGCCTCAAAACGGCGTACGTGTTCGAGCATGACTTCGGCCCAGGCCCTGGGGGCGCTCAGCTGCTGTTGAATACGATCGCAAACCTCTACGGCGAGTGAGTCGTCGTCGAGCATACTGATATAGGCATCGAAAAGTGCGCGTTCTTCGCGGTTGAGTTCGTCTTTGAGGCGCTCACCCACTTCGCGAATCTCCTCTCTGGCGGAGGTGAGCGCTTGCCGGAACAAAATCAACTCCTCTTCGATGTCCAGGCACAGGGAGTAGGGCACGGTGGCCAAGTTGGCCCTGGGGGTGACGATATGGGCACGACCTATGGCGACACCTGGCGAGGCGGGAATACCGGAGAAGTGGGTTTCCTGGCGCTGCCGGCGGATGGTAGCCAACATGCCAGTGGCTTCGGCGTGGGCAATCACCCCGGCAAGCTGGGCAGAGAGGGTGACGAGAAAAGCTTCTTCACCTTCATCGAAGCGTCGCTGCTCTTCCTGCTGGACAACTAGGACACCGAGCACTGCGCGGTGGTGGATGATCGGTGTGCCCAGGAAAGCGCTAAATCGCTCCTCACCGGTCGAGGGAAAATATTGGTAGGCGGGATGTGCCTCGGCCTTTTCTAGATTGATGGGCTCTTCGCGGGTGACCACATTACCAACCAGGCCCTCATCGGGTGCTAATTGCACCTGGCCCACGGCACTTGGTAGCAGGCCATCGGTGGCCATCAGGACATAGTTGCCGGTTTCTTTGTCGCGAAGGTAAACAGAGCAGACACGGGTGTGCATCACTTCGCGCACTCGCCGCACAATGATTTCAAGCACCGCCGGCAGGTCCCTGGCGGAGTTAACTTCCTGAACGATACTGCGCAAAGATCCGAGCAATGGCCTTTCCTCGCCAGTCAACGGAGAATGAATTAGGCCCAGGAGAGCCTGGGCTTGGTGGTGCTGGAGCGCAGCTGATGCTGCGGAATTACTCGCCCCGCTCGCGCAACCAGCGCCTTTCCAGCTGAATTTGTTGTGGGGCCAGTTCGGCCAGCGCGCGCCGATAAACCTCGCGCTTGAAGGTCACCACTTTACTGAGTGGGTGCCAGTAGCTCACCCAGCGCCAGTGGTCAAATTCGGGCTTATAGCCGTTGTCGAAGCTGATGCAAGACTCTTCGGCTTCTAACTTCAGTAAGAACCACTTTTGTTTCTGGCCAATGCACAGGGGTTCAGAGCGCCGGCGGATCAGGCGCTGTGGCAGGCGATAGCGCAGCCAGCCGCGGGTGCAGGTGATAAGACTGACCTGATCGCGTGTAAGCCCTACTTCTTCGTATAGCTCCCTATATAGTGCCTGTTCGGGAGTTTCGCCCGGATTTATACCGCCCTGGGGAAATTGCCAGGCGTCCTTGCCACCTACCCGCCGAGCCCACAGTGCCTGACCGCGGGCATTCAGCACAATGATACCGACATTGGGGCGAAAGCCCTCTGAGTCTATATTGCTGCTGTTGTCGCCACCCTGTCCCCGGTTGCGATTGTTGCTACTGGGGTTGTCGCTGCGATTTGACTGCTTGGCAGGCTTACGGCGGTTTCTTCGCCCGGCAGGTGCCGGTTTGCCGTCGCCCAAAATACCGTCCTCAATACTTTTGTGTGCGGCCGTGCGCTGCACTTACTTGTCCCGCATTGTTCCACAGAGGTGGGTTTACAGCAATTCAGTGACGCAGTCCGTGTGATAGGGGCGAGTGCGCGGTAAAATCGACCGCCACTCTAGTGGTGGTTGCTTTACCCTGGCGGTGAAATAGCCTTTGCGAATCTATAGTTTACGGGGGAGTTGGCGATGCACTTGGCAATTTTTGATCTCGACAACACGCTGATCGGCGGAGACAGCGATCACGCCTGGGGTGAGTTTCTGGTGGAGCGCGAGCATGTGGATAGCGAACGCTATCGTTTGAGCAACGATCGCTTCTATCAGGACTACCAGCGGGGTGAGTTGGATATTTTTGCCTACCTGGAGTTTGCCTTGGAGCCGCTGTCACAAATTTCTCGGGGTCAACTGGAGAATCTGCAAAGTGAATTTATGCAGGAGGTGATCAGCGAGCTGTGGCTACCGGCAGCGCAAGAGCTAATCGGTGAACATCGTCGCAAGGGACACCACATCATGATTATTACCGCCACTAACCGCTTTGTGGTGGAGCCGATTTCCGCCCGCCTGGGGGTGGATACCCTGTTGGCGACTGAGCCTGAAGAGCACGAGGGCCACTTCACCGGCCGTGTCGTGGGAGAGCCCTGCTATCAGGCTGGCAAGGTGTTGCGCCTGCGCCAATGGCTGGCGCAAAACCCTGAATACGCGGGTAGGGAGAAATGGTTCTACAGCGATTCCATCAACGATTTGCCTCTGCTCACGGAAGTGGAGCATCCGGTGGCGGTCGACCCAGATGCCCAACTGCGAGCAGAGGCGCAAGTGCGTGGATGGCCAATTATCAGCTTGCGCGATCAGGGCTAAATGGCGATTTTGGCCAAGAGAAAAGTGCGACCTTGGAAAACATGAAAAGAGGAAGTGAGTGAACGGATATTGCCTTCGGTCTCTGGCCACAGCCCTATTGCTGGGAGTACTGGTTATCGTAGTTGGCTGCGAACAGCGAACCTCTCAGCCTTTAAAGGAACAGAAGCGTGCCCCAGAGGCCCAACAGGTTGATGAAAAGGTGGCCTCGGATCTCTCGCTGGCAATCTGGCAGGCGGGACAGGCTCAGGTATTGCACGCTCATGCCTCCGTGGAAACGTTGCGGAGAGCTGTCGATGCCTTGCTTGCCAAGCCCGATGAGGAGCAATTGGAGGAGGCCAGGCTCGCCTGGCTGGATGCGCACCGCGAGTTCGCAGCAACTTTGCCCTATATCCAACTGGCTTTTTCGCCCTCGGACCTGCGCAGTCAAGGGCGCAAGCTCTTATTGGCACTCGATAGCTGGCCCGCCCAGCCAGGTTATCTGGATACTGTGCCGGGTTATTCCGATAGCGGCATCGTCAACGACACCGCTATCGAACTGACTTTGACAAACCTACGCAAACAACATCGCCTCACTGCACACGAAGAGGCGAGCACCGGCTTTCACGCACTTGAGGTGATGCTCTGGGGCCCCACAAGTGAGCGCATGGCGGAAGACTTTGTGGCAGTTAGCGAAGGGGAGAGGCCGGAGGCTCTGGCGGCCAATCGTCGCCGTGAACTAACCAGCCTGATTGCCAAGGGGATTGAAGAAGATATGGCCGGGCTAGCACGTCGCTGGCCCACTTCGGCCAATAACCTATCCCGAGAGTACCTAGCCCTAGGACCGGTAGCGCGATTGCAGCAGATTCGCGCGGCACATACCCAGGTGATTGATGAGCAGCTTTTGCGCCGTCTCCCCGAGGGCTCGGAGAGTGATGTAGAAAGTGGCCGCGCGGCAGACTCGAAGCAGGCGCTACTGGCAATTATGGCGACCTTGCAGTCTAACTGGATCCCCTCCGGAGGTGGTGGTCTGGCCGAGGTACTTCTTGACCGTCATCAGGTCAATGCTTTGGAGGAGGCCTTTTCAGATTTTGAGGCCCTATTGTTAAAGATGGAGGATCCATTCGAGTTGGCAGAGCTTGGGCAGCTGGCCAAAGCGCGCAAGTTGCTGGAGCGGATGGCAGGTTTGATGACTGGTACCACAGAGGTGCCAGTATCAGAGAAGGATGTGATGCCGGTGTCTTTACCGGCCGTTGAGGGCTAAAGGAAATAAAAAACCCCGGCAATAGCCGGGGTTTTTTGTGAGATGCCTATAAGCTTACCAGCGACGTACAGGGCCTGTATCCACGTGCACGAAGTTACTCTTCGGGTAATAGCCGACACCACCTGCCTTTAGGTTCAGCGCCGCCTGCCTCAGTTTTGACAGGGGTACACCGGGCATGCGGATATCCAAGGCCATACCGCGGGTATGGTAGCTGCGCTTGGCCACGCCCCGACCCGCAGCGCGTAACTTCGCATTGGTCTTGGGCGAACGGTACCCGGAGATAATCTCGATGGTACCGGTGTAATTGAACTTTTCCTTCAGCTTATACACGATATCAAATAGTTTCGGGTCCATGCGGGTCACTTCGTTAGCTCGGTGGTCCCGCAGCAGCTTATTGAACTGTTTCAAACCACCGTTGCTGTAGTTTCCGTTGCTCCAGTAGGCGGCCTCCAGCTTCTCCCCTGTGTGCAGGTTGCGCATCTTCAGGGTGCGGGAGCTACCTACTTTCGCGAAAGTCGGTCCGGCGCTGACCGCCGCCGCAGTTGCGCAGGTCACTGCCAGGAATCGACGTCTGGATGGATTCTTCATAATTCCGCCTCGTCGTTAAATCTCTTCGGTGTGCCCTTGATTGAGCGCATCCGGGTACGGCGGAAAATGTACAAAAAATAACCATTTGTTACAAATTGTGACCTGCTAATTAGGAAATATTTGAAGGCTTTCGTTGGTAAATTTTTTTACGGATGCTACTCCCATTGCGTTCTCGTAGCTGCTGGCGGGAGAATTAGCATTAGAAACAGGAGACAGCGTTGTCATTCAGTGGGCATGCTTAAAAAATCATTTTTTTTGCGACTATTCAGTTTTTTCCTAAAGCAGGGGCACTTTTTTGGGGGGCGCCTGGGGCATTGACCTATTTATCCCTGTGATAAATATCCCGGCGGAATTGAGGGCGCCCTTCGGCGTCTATCCAAGCTGTCATATAAACGATAAAGAGTTTAGGGGCGGGTTTGATGGCTACTTTTAGAGGTTCGTCCCCGGTTGCGGCCTCGGCGATGCGGGTCCTGTCCCACCCCTGGGTTTCTAGCAGGTTATAGGCCAATTCCTCGGGTTGATGCAGGCGCACACAGCCGTGACTAAAAGCTCTATGGTGCTCTGTGAACAGGCTTTGCGCCTGGGTGTCGTGTAGGAATATGGCCTGCTTATTGGGAATAACGAACTTCACTTTACCTAGGGTGTTATCTGGCCCGCTGACCTGGCGCATGGTGGCGTGGCCACCTGCGGCCCTCTGCAAGCTTTCATCGGTGATCGGGGAAGTTTTGCCACCGCGATACTGGATGACCCGATAACCGCGGCGGTGCATGGCTGCAGGGTTGTGCCGTGCTTTGGGGAGTAACTCTGTGATGAGGATACTGCGCGGCACTGTCCAGGTGGGGTTGAATACCACACTGGTAATGCGGGTGTGTAAATTGGGTGTGCGGCTGCTGTTCTTGCCCACCACGGTTTTCATATCCAGCTTGATACGTCCATCTTCCACCAATTGCAGGCGGTAGTTGGGCACATTTACCAGCACATAGCGCCCTTCTTTCTGAGAGGGGAGCTTGTCCCAGCGCTGTGCATTTCTAACCATCTGTTCTGCTCTCTCGATGGGGGAAACCGACAGGGCCGTGAGGGTTTCTCCCTCGGCAACACCACTTGGCACCAAGCCGTGGCGGCGCTGGAAGCGCTCAAGTGCCGACTGCAATGCGCTGTCGAAACGCATAGGGTCCTTCTGTGGAGATGATACCGGGCCGGGTTGTCCACGATAATCGCCGTATAGTTCGAGCAGTTTTCGCAATTGCAGCACCCGCTCGTTCTTATCTCCGGCTTGCAGGGGGCCACCCTGGGGTATAGGGCGCCAATGTTTGGCTAGGTTTCTGTAATGCAGGGCTTCGCTGCGCAGTTGGTCTCCCATAAGGGCAATATCCAGAGCTGCAGCACCCTTGGAAGACTGGCCGCCGCTTATTGAGGCGGCCGAGGCAATGGCCACTGTCAGGAGAGCAGCTAACCCTAGATGGCGGGGATACCAAGCCATAGTGAACTCCCACCAGATTGATGATACTCAGCCACGATTGGCTCCTTTTCCGGCTTTGTCCCGTTGATAGATATCCGGGCGGAACTGCAGCTGGCCGTTTTCATCCACCCAGGCAGTCCAGTAGGCGATATATACCGGTAAAGGGTTTTTCAGCGCTACGCCATGGGTACGACCGCTCATCAGCGCTCGCTCAATGCGGGCGTTGTTCCAGCGATTTTGTTGGGCGAGCATCATGCGAGCAAATTTCAGGGGTTTTTCCAGGCGTATACAGCCGTGGCTGAAAGCGCGTTGAGATTTCTTGAACAGGTGCTTGCTGTTGGTATCGTGCAGGTAAATGGCGTGACGGTTAGGTATCACAAATTTGACCCGTCCCAGCGCATTTCCCGGTCCTCCTTTTTGCTGCAGGGTTACCTGGCCCCGGCGCACTGCAGCGACATTTCCACGAGTGAAAGGTACCGCCCGGCCGCGATGATTGATTAAGCGGTAGCCCTTGGCACTCAGCGTCGAGCTGCCCTTTGGCAGAAGCTCCCGTAAGGCGATATTGGGGGGGACTCGCCAAACTGGATTGAATTCCAGGCGTGTCATGCGCGTGGACAACTGTGGGGTCTTGTGCTTGGGCTTGCCCACCACCACTTTCATACGGAATTGCTCGCGCTCGTCGTCGATCAAGCGCAAGTTGAACTCGGGAACATTAACGACGATATAACGGGGCCCTAAATCCTTTGGGAGGTTTTCCCAGCGTTTAATATTGGCTGCCAGAATCCGAACCAGCTTATCCGGGTTAGTGTTGAGGCGACTGCGGGTGCGCTCATCCACCAGGGCATCCCCTTTTAGGCCGTGGCGGCGCTGGAATCGGCGCACAGCCTCTTGGAGGGGCTTGTCGTAGACGTCACCTGTAAGTGTTTCTTTGGAGCCTTTGCTGGGAAAATCCCTGGGGCGGAAATCGCCGTATAGCATTAACAAGCTGCGCAACTGAGCTACTCTCGGTCCCCGGCTTCCCGGAGTAATTGGCTGTCCGCCATCCAGGGGTTGCCAATGATCCCCCTCGGCCAGTGTCTGGTAGCGAGCCAGCTCCTCACTGAGGAGAGTGTACTGTCTGCCATAGGGGGAAAAGGGATCTCTCCCTGGCACAGGCAGATCAAGGTCTGCTCCTGCGCTCGCCAAGGACGGGGAGCTATCAATCCCCAGCACAAGGGCCAATATAAAAGCCATGGTGCCACTGTGGATTGATTTGCTCTGCAAGGAGGAGAGATAGCCAGCACCCATAAGTCACCCCAGTAAGCGAAATCGGATCAGAGAGACTGATCACCCTGCTCACATTGGTAACTTGTGACTCTTGAGCCCTAAATAATTTTGAGGAATGGATCGGGGCTATGCGCCGAGGAAAAAGACTATGGGGGGTTATTATTGGAGGCTAAGGGGCGGCCCCGAAGGCCGCCCCATACTTGCTCAAAATTGATTGTCGCTCAAGCCATCCTTGCGATAGATATCGGGGCGAAAATTCAGCCGGCCCTTTCCGTCCACCCAGGCAGTCCAGTAGGTGATATAGACCTTAACCAAGCGGACTAAGTCGACCTCGGTGGTTTTCTCTCCGACAGTGAGCTGGTCGATGCGCCACTGGTCCCAGTCCCCCTGAGGGCGCAGAAGAGCCTCAGCCAGGTGGCGGGGTTTTTCCAGGCGGATACAGCCGTGGCTGTAATCCCTGTCTGTGAGAGAGAAGAGAGTGCGGGCGCGAGTATCGTGCAGGTAAATATCGTGTTTATTGGGAATTTCGAATTTCACTCGCCCCAAAATATTTTCCTCTCCACCCATCTGGCGCATAAGGAAAGACCCAGCACCGGCGGCTGACAAGTTACTAGCGGTCAGCGGCAGGTGTTCCCCTCTGCCATTGACGACTCGGTAACCCATGTTCTCCATGCCCGCAGGATTCTTGCGTGCCTTGGGCAGAATTTCATTCACCAGGATACTGCGTGGCACTGTCCAGGTGGGGTTGAATACCACCTTGCTGACCCGGGTGGTGATCTCGGGAGTAGCGTGTTTCTTCTTGCCCACGACCACATTCATGGCCAGTTTTACCCGGTTGTTCTCCACATACTGGAGGCGGTACGCGGGTATATTCACCTGGATAAAGCGATCCCCAAGGCTGGCGGGAAGCTCTTCCCTGCGCAGGATATTCATCTCAACAATTTTTGCTCGCGCTGAGGGGGATAAGTTGAGTCGCTTGCGTGTGCCGCGGCCCACAATTCCGTCAGGCTTAAGGCCGTGGCGCTTCTGGAAGCGCAATAGCGCTTCATGCAGGCCCCGGTCAAAGCGGTTGGGGTCTCCTCCACCATAGCTATAGCGGCTCTGATAGTCCCCGTAGAGGGTGAGCAATTCTCTCAGGCGGGCCACATGGGGGTGGCGAGCACCCATCGTCATCACCGGCCCCGGAGGTATCGGGCGCCAGCGGCCACTGTCGGAGATTCTGCGCAGGCGTTCCAGCTCGTTTCGCAGGGCATAGACGTCGCTACCGTAAGGCGTGTTTTCTTCGAAATAGGGCCCCTCACTGTTTTCTGAGCGAGCTGCCCTGGTTCTTTCCTGGGGATGACTATTGCGGCCCTGATTGTAGTAAACCCTGCTGCCGCCCCTGGTCGCTCCAGAGGAACCACTGTCACTGGATGTGTTGTAGCGCGTGCGATAGCGACGAGTGTCGGAAGGCCTTGAAGAGCTGCGTTCGTTGTCAGTGTTGTAGTCGCGGGAGTAATAGCGACTGCGTGGTTTACTGCCGATCATGCGCGCCCGATCATAGCCGCGAAAGTACTTGCGTCCGCTGGGCTCGTTGGATGCCTGCTGTGGGGCATTGCCGAAGGCGACCATGCGAAATCCTTGGTGCTCCCGCAGAACCGGTGTAATTCCTCGGCGCGGACGGCTCTTGGGGGTGATTCTGTCGAGCTGGGTATCCTGTGCGTAAGAGACGAAGGCGTCTGTCAGCAGAATATCCAGTACAGCGGCCATTTGCAGGCGCTGGGGAGTGTCCCGCAAGGTGCGGTCGAAGTACCCCAGGTGGTAACGATAATCCACCATGCTGCTTGGATTGCCAGAGCTGGCAGCTGTTAGCTGCTTGAGGAGATCGTTGGCGCTGTCACTCAGGTTGTAATTATCAAACCACAGTAGACGATAATTAGTACGCTGGTAAATCCTGCGCACTGCCGCCGGGTTGAAAATGGGATCTTGGGCCGGCCATGCGTCAGGGTTTTCCTCCAGCCAGTGCACCAAATGTGGGCGTACTGCACTCTCCGGCAATACTGGCACCGTTTTCTGGTTAGCGGAAAAGGCGTAATAGAGGATGGAGACACAGAGACTGCCTAGCACCAGCAGGGGCAGTAGTGATTTGCGTTTGCGCTGCTCTGGGTTGAAGTAAGACATGGTACCTCAGCGATACTGCAGGGGCCCGGTGTTGTCTTGTGGATAATGCCGGACGCCAGATCGTTCATACCTTCCGAACCTATGGCGAGCCCATCCAGAGACTGTTAGGTGTCTAGCGTTGACTCGCACTTGTCATGCGTCCCGCGCGACGTCCTCTAATGTAAGACCACAATTGGCGTCACGCTTGCGCGAAACTCAACCAATCTCAGCCTGTGAAACTAAGTATGGCAATAAATGCGGAATTTGCTTGGCGTTTCTTTCCTCTGAGGATATGAGGCTTGGTAATCTGTGATGAAGGCACGCAAATCTTAGCCCTTACCGCGATATGGTTCTGTTATTGACAGAAATTTGTCTGCTATGGCTTCGGGGCTTGGGCGATTAGATACGGCCAATTTTTTCAATAACCCCTAAAAACCCTACAGATTTCAGGGGCTTGGGATAAAGGATTCAGGGGATGGAAAAGTGGCGAATGGGCCCATACGGATTGCCCTGGGAAAAGCTCTGTTCCCATAACTGGGTCTGGCCATCCCGGTGAACTGCTATGAGGGTGCTGGCACGAGTGCCATAGCCTTGCTGAGTGTCGCTTAAATCTTGCCCATCTGGCAGTTGATTCTTTCTCTGGGATATCTGCACAAATATTGGCGACAGGGCGCGCTCCATTGACAAACTCACGCCGGTATCTGGCAGCTCCGCATCTGCAGCAGAGGCCCTGTCCTGCAGAAGGTTGAGGGCCGGTTCAATAAAGTTCTCCCGGCCAATGGCGCCTTCAATTTGCCGTGTAATTTGTGCCAGCCCCGCCTTGCCCTTTTCCACCTTGGGCCAGGGAGCATCGGGTGCGCCATTGGAGATACCGTGTACTCCGGCAGAGAAAGCGAAGGGCTTATGCCTATTGCCCGCGCAGTAGAGGGGGGGAGCTTTATCCAGTGCGAATAGCAGCGCATTAAAGCCCCGATAGTGCTGTCCTTCGAGTTCCCCTGCGAACTGCTCGGGGGAATCATCGCCGGTTAGGAATTTATAAGGAATTTCCCCGCGAGATAGGACATTTTCGGGCTCTGCCCTTCCGGGCTCGCGGATATTGGTCACTGCGGCCACCCGCCGCGCAGAGATCCCTGCCCAGGTTCCGCCAGCCTGCAGGTCGCGCCCAGCGACTATTTGTCTCCCCTCTGGCCCATTCTTCCAGGGTTCGGCGGGGGCACTCTTCCTGACGTAAAATTCATCTCTATTAGCGATAAGTAGCAGCGGGTAGTCGGGATGGCAACGGTAGGCAAACAACAGTAGACACATAGTGTTTTCCTGAAGATGGGCTTTTAGCGCGCCTCTTTCGCTGGGGGGCGCTTTGCGACCATAATACGCTCTTCGCCAACAATCTCGATTCCCCCATGCTGACTTATCCAGAAATCAATCCGGTGGCCATTGCTATAGGCCCTTTAAAAGTACATTGGTACGGGCTGATGTACCTGTTCGGTTTCGTTGCTGCCTGGTGGTTGGCACTGCGGCGTAGCACTCGGCCCTGGTCTCCAGTTATTAAATCGGAAGTGGAGGACTTGATTCTCTACTGCGCTATCGGTGTGGTGGTCGGTGGGCGCCTCGGCTACATGTTCTTCTACAACTTGCCGCAGTTGATGGAGAATCCGCTCTCTCTGTTCAAAGTCTGGGAAGGGGGCATGAGTTTCCATGGTGGTCTGGTTGGCGTAATGTTAGCCACCGTCATTTATGCCCGAAAAATTGGCTCAACTTTCCCCGCGCTGATTGATTTTGTCGCCCCACTGGTACCTATCGGCCTGGGATTGGGGCGTCTGGGTAACTTTATCGGTCAGGAGCTCTGGGGCCGCCCAACAGAAGGGCCCTGGGGAATGGTCTTTCCCAAGGACCCGGAGCTGTTGGCCAGGCATCCGTCGCAGTTATACCAGGCCTTCCTGGAAGGGCTAGTGCTCTTCGCGGTGCTCTGGTGGTTCTCCAGCAAGCCGCGCCCGCGCCTCGCCGTTGGCGGTATGTTTGTGTTGCTCTACGGTATTTTCCGTTTCCTGGTGGAATTTGTCAGGGAGCCAGATGGTCATATCGGCTTCGACTTGTTCGGCTGGATGACTCGCGGCCAGCTTTTGAGTCTGCCGATGATTATTGCCGGTATCGCTCTATTGGTCTGGAGCTATCGTACCCAGCCGCTGCCCGAAGGGCGAGGCAAGGGTGGAAACAAAGAAAACCGTTCTCAAGTAAATGGCGGAGCCTAGTTAGAAATGAAGCAGTACCTCGATCTAATGCGCCATGTGCGCGAAAACGGCACAGTAAAAGGGGATCGTACCGGCACCGGGACCCTGAGCGTATTTGGCCACCAGATGCGCTTTAACTTGGCAGAGGGTTTCCCCTTAATCACTACAAAGAAGTGTCATTTGCGCTCCATCATTCACGAGCTGCTGTGGTTTTTGCAGGGAGACACCAACATTCGCTACCTGCAGGAAAACAAGGTGCGAATCTGGGATGAATGGGCTACCGAAGATGGGGATTTGGGGCCAGTTTACGGCCACCAGTGGCGCTCTTGGCCCACGCCTGATGGTCGTAAAATTGACCAGGTGGAAGAGCTGGTGCAGCAGTTGAAAACCCGTCCAGATTCCCGCCGTCTGATAATCAGTGCCTGGAATCCGGCGGACCTGCCCGATGAGGGCGTCTCCCCGGCAGAAAATGCCCGTGAAGGGCGCATGGCGCTCGCCCCTTGCCACGCCTTGTTCCAGTTTTATGTGGCGGATGGCAAGTTATCCTGCCAGTTGTACCAGCGCAGTGCGGATATCTTCCTTGGTGTGCCTTTCAATATTGCCTCCTACAGCTTGCTAACGTTGATGCTGGCTCAAGTGTGTAATCTTGAGCCAGGTGAGTTTATTCATACTTTTGGCGATGCCCACCTCTACTCCAATCATCTGGAGCAGGTTGATCTGCAGCTGCAACGGGAACCACACCCCCTACCGACAATGCACCTCAATCCGGATGTCAAAGACCTGTTCGCCTTCCGTTTCGAGGATTTCGATCTGCAGGATTACCAGGCGTATCCACATATTCCGGCTCCAGTTGCGGTTTGAATAGGAGAGACACTGTGGATACCCCGATTGCCTTAATCGCGGCTGTGGCCCGTAACGGTGCCATTGGCAGAGATAACGAGTTGCCCTGGCGTCTTTCTGGCGACCTGCAGTTCTTCAAGCGCACTACTATGGGCAAGCCTGTGGTGATGGGACGTAAGACCTTTGAGTCGATTGGCCGCCCGCTACCTGGACGTGTCAATATCGTGATTACCCGCAACCCTGATTGGCAGGCCGACGGTGTTGAGGTGGCAAGCACCTTGGAAGCCGCACTGGAACTTGGCGATAAGCACGCACAGGAAGCAGGGGCCAGCGAGCTGATGGTGATCGGCGGGGCACAGATTTATTGCCTCAGTATGCCCTATGCCGCGCGGCTCTATGTTACCGAAGTAGATGCTGAAGTGGCGGGAGATGCATTTTTTCCTGAAGTTAATGACTCATGGGTCGAAGTTGCACGAGAGTGTTACCCTGCTTGCGACAAGAATGAGTATAACTACGCATTAGTTCAGTACGACAGATTTAAATAAAAACAATTTGATTAAAAGTTGATCAATCTGTTAAATTCTGCGACAGCCAACACAGGGAAAAGCGCCGTCAATGTGTGCAAGCGACCCGGTCTTGTTACCCGGTTGTTACTTTGCTACCCACGCGGGCCGATGCTGGCAATCGGCATTTGAATAATCAAATCGGCTGTTTACAATGTGCGGCTCTTAGCTGTCTTCTAACCAATGTTTTTAAAACAAAAGGACACCGCGTTGTGGCAGCTATCTCATCGCGACCATGTTGTGAAATATTGAACCCACTGGGGGGTCTAATGAAAACCAAGCGATTCATGGCTGTGGCGCTGACCACTGCGCTGTCTGCCGGCGCGCTCTACGGCAGCGTAGCCACTGCGGATACTCTCGATAACGTACTCGCCGTCGGCCAGCAGAAAACCACTGCGGCCCAGGCATCGCAAAAACGCATCGACAAGATTGCCGAAGAAACCAGCAGCCTGCTGCAGGACTTCAAGGTGGTCAATAAAGAAATCGATGGTCTGCGAGTGTACAACCGTCAGCTGGAAAAGCAGCTGGCCAACCAGCTCGAAGTGATCAATGAGCTGGACGAGTCCATTGCCAACGTTACTGTAATCGAACGTCAGATCCAGCCGCTGATTTTGCGTATGCTGGACGGCCTGGAGCAGTTCATCGAACTGGACGCACCGTTCAAGCTGGACGAGCGTATGGCCAACCTCGAAGGCGTTAAGAACAATATGGATCGTTCCGATATTACTGTTGCGGAGAAATTCCGCCAGGTACTGGAGCTGTACAATTTCGAAGCGGAATACGCGCGTAAGATCGACACTTACGGCGATACCCTGAACGTAAATGGCCAAGAGCGCCAGGTGAACGTGCTGCAGATCGGCCGTATCGCCCTGCTGGCTCAGACCACCGACTCCTCGATCTCCCTCGCCTATGACAAAGGCCAGAAAGCCTGGGTTGAGATCGATGCTGGCGAATACCGCCGCGCTCTCATGAACGGTCTGAAAATCGCCAAGAAGCAGGCCACTATCGATATCATGACTATGCCGATCGCGGCTCCGGAGGCAGCGCAATGAAATCCTCTATCGCCAAACGCGTACTAGTTGCAGCAGCGGCTGGCCTGATCAGCTTCTCTGCTGTCGCCCAGGAAAAAGCAGCTTCTCTCGATGACCTGCTGAAAATGGTTCAACAATCCAAGGTTGCTGAATCCAAAGAGCACAAGCAGCGTGAAGCTGAGTTCCGTCGCCAAAAGGCCAATCAGCAATCTTTGCTGAAAAAGGCTAAAGACACTCGCACTGCAGAAGAAAAGCGCTCTGCTGAACTGGAAAAGAAATACCAGGAGCAGGAAGTTGCTGTAGATCAGAAACGCCAGCAATTGGACGAGCGCCTGGGCTCCCTGAAAGAGCTGTTCGGCCATATGTCTTCTACTGCGGCAGATCTGCGTGCGAATATCGGTTCCTCCCTGGTTTCCGCCCAGTACCCCAACCGTACCGAATTTATCGACGGTCTGCTGGCCAAGATGAACAGCGCTACCAAGCTGCCGACAATCGAGGAAATCGAGCGCCTGTGGTTTGAGGTTCAGCGCGAAACCGTGGAATCCGGCAAAGTAGTTAAGTTCAACGCTACCGTGATCAAGCCCAATGGTGAGCAGGTTCAGCAGGAAGTTGTCCGTGTTGGTAACTTCAACCTGGTTTCCAGCGGCAAATACCTGGAAATGAACGACGCCTACCAGCTGGCCGAGCTGATTCGCCAGCCAGATGCCAGCTTCCAGAAGATGGCGGAAGGTTTACAGGCCTCTACCGCAGGCTTCAGTGCTTTTGGTATCGACCCGACTGGTCCTACCGGCGGCTCCTACCTGAAAGCCATGATCAACAGCCCCGATATTGTTGAGCGTTGGCACCAGGGTGACATCGTTGGCTATATCATCACTGCCGTTGGTGTATTCGCCATGCTGTTGGCTATCTTCCGCCTGATCGTACTGACTGGCGTGAGCGCCAAGGTAAGTGCTCAGCTGCGCTCTTCTACCCCGAACACCAATAACCCGCTGGGTCGTGTATTGGCTGTTGCGGAAGAGAACAAAGGTGTCGACGGTGAAACTCTCGAGCTGAAGATGGAAGAGGCGGTCCTGAAAGAGCGTCCGGCCATCGAGTCCGGCCTCAACCTGCTGAAGATTATTGCCATGGTAGCTCCGCTGCTGGGTCTGTTGGGTACCGTTACCGGTATGATCGTAACCTTCCAGGCAATTACCATTTTTGGTGCTGGTGACCCCCGCGCAATGGCTGGTGGTATTTCCTCTGCCTTGATCACCACCGTTCTCGGTCTGTGTGTGGCTATCCCCACTGTACTGATGCACACCATTGTTAATGCTCGTGCTAAGCGCGTCCTGCATATTCTTGAAGAGCAGAGCGCTGGTATCGTGGCGGAAAACGCCGAGCGTAAATAAGAGGAGGCGGCAACATGCACGCATTAATCGACGCATGGGCCGCCGTCAACGCCTTTATGGCGTCGGGCGGGCCAGTACTGTTCCTGATCGCCGGCCTGACCTTCTTTATGTGGACGCTGATTTTTGAACGTGTTTTCTACTTTAACAAAGCGTTAAAGAGTGACGTTCAGGGTGCGGTAGACCAGTGGGAAGAGCGCAGTGAGCGCAAATCCTGGGCCTCCCACCAGATCCGCTACGCGATGATCTCCCGGGTTTCCGAGAAGATTCAGGACAATATGGACATGATCCAGGCCTGTGTTGCCCTAGCACCCCTGTTCGGGTTGCTGGGCACGGTTTGGGGCATGATCAACGTGTTCGATGTTCTCGCAATTACCGGTGGCGGTGACGCTAAGCAGATGGCCAGTGGTGTATCCATGGCAACTATCCCGACGATGGCGGGTATGGTTGCGGCCCTCTCCGGAGTATTCGCCAACACCTACCTCGCCCGTAAGGCCGAGCGTGAGACCCAGTTGTTGGAAGATCATCTGACCATGGATCACTAAGCACACATCAGCGAATAGGCCAGCTTATTTGCTGTGAAGGTTTAGCCAAGCCAGAAATTTTCGCCAGGGGCGCTCCCTGAGGGCCCCTGACGAGAAAGTTCGCTAAGAGAGTTGCTATGAGCAAAAGACAAAATACGGCAGAAGAAGAAGCCGGCGCTATTGACCTCACGCCCATGCTGGACGTGGTGTTCATCATGCTGATCTTCTTTATCGTCACTGCGACCTTTATTAAGGAACCGGGTGCTGATGTTGTTAAGCCGGAAGCGACAACCGCAGAACTCAAAGCCACCTCTATTCTGGTAGCGATCAACAATAGTGATGAGATCTGGATTGCCAAAGAGAAAGTTGATGAGCGCCAGGTAAGAATTGTCCTGGAGCGCCTCTACTCGGAAAACCCGAAGGGGTGGTTGGTGATTCAGCCCGATAAGGAAGCGAGTATTGAAAAGATCGCCCTGATTGCGGAAGCAGCCAGGAAGATTGGTATCAAGAAAGTTTCGGTCGCGACAGAAAAGAGTTAACAGCTATGAATCCGGTAAGACTTCTTGGGGCAGGTACGCTGGCAGTAGCCACAACCTTTGGCCTCATCTTCACCATGCATCAGCTGATTCAGGCAAATATGGGCGCTCCAGAGGAAAAGGAGCAGTTCAAAGTTGCCGATGTGGTGATGCCTGAGCAGAAGATTGAAACACAATACGACACGACCAAGCCGGTGAAACCGGAGGATCCTGAAACTCCGCCGCCGGAAATGCCTGAGCCGGAGTTTGAGGAGCCGGACATTGATGGCGGTATCAGTATCTCTGCGCCCAAGGCGTCTGGCGGTGTCAAGCTGTCTGGGTTTAGCTTTGGTGAGGGTGATTACCTACCTATCGTTAAGGTTCAGCCCCAGTATCCGCGCCGTGCCCTGCAGCGGGGCCTGGAAGGCTATGTAATCGTTGAGTATACGGTGACCACCAATGGTTCTGTGCGCGATCCAATTGTGATCGAAGCCTTTACTCTGAATGGTAAGCCCACCTCTGTTTTTAACAGGGCCGCACTCAAGTCCGCGCTGAAATATAAATACAAGCCACGAGTAGTGGATGGCAAGCCGACAGAAGTCCCGAATGTGCGGACTAAGATCAGCTTTAATATGGCTAAGGACTAAGGAGGAAGCACTATGAAGTTGACAAGCATTAGCAAAAGTTTGTCCAAGTTCGCGCTGCGCACTTCAGTAGCGATGCCCTTGATCCTGGCACCAGCGATCAGTGTCACCGTGCTCGAAGCAGCGGGTGTTTCTGCACCTTTCGCCTCTGCCCAGGCGCAGGAGCAAAAAAAGCCTAGCCAGCAGAAGAGCCGCAAAGTTCCAGCTATGCGCGAAGTCGCGTATAAAAAGTTGGAAAAAGCCCAAGAAGCTGCTGATGCAGAAGACTGGGCGGCTGCTTTGGCTGCGTTGCAAGAGATGGATGCGAGCAAGAAACGGTACAATGGCTATGAGATAGCTCAGATGTACAATTTCTTTGGTGTGGTTTACTACAGTACCGAACGCTACAAAGAGGCGATTCCCTACTTTAAGAAAGTGCTGAATCAGGGTGAAAAAAACCTGCCAGTCGCTCTTGAAGTGGGTACCTTATTTACCCTTGCGCAGCTCTACTTCGTTACCGAGGACTACAAACAGGCGATTAATTACCTGAACAAATGGTTTAAGGTTTCCGATCGCATTACTGCTGAGTCTTACGCATTGCGTGCTCAGGCTTATAACCAGGTTGGCAATCAGAGCAAGGCACTCGCGGATATCAATGTTTCGGTATCCATGTATGAGAAAGAAGGTAAAGTGCCCAAGGAAGGTTGGTACGGTCTCCAGCAATACATCTATTTCGAACGCAATGACTACCAGAAAGTAGCCGGTGTGGTGGAAAAGTTGGTTCAGCACTATCCCAAGCCCGTGTACTACAAGACACTGGCGGCCATGTACGGCGAACTGAAGCGTGAAAAAGACCAGCTGCATATGATGGAAGCCGCTTATCTGGCAGGGGCGCTGGAGAAGGATCGGGACCTGTTGAACATGGGGTATCTCTTTATGGGGCACGAAATGCCTTATAAAGGTGCCAAGGTGATTGCCAAAGGCATCCAAGAGAAGAAGATCCCTCGCACTGCTAAGAACTTGGAAACGCTTGCTCAGGCTTACCAGATGGCCCAGGAGTTGCAAAAAGCGATTCCCCAGCTGGAAGCTGCAGCTCAATTGTCTGATAAGGGTGAAATCTACTCGCGCCTGGCAGGGATCTACCTGGACCTGGATCAGAATGAGAAAGCCATATCTATGGGCAAAAAGGCCCTGCAGAAGGGCAAAATCAAGCGTGTTGATACCCTACATATCGTAATGGGTATGGCGAATGCCAACCTGAAGCGCTATGACGCGGCAATAAAGAGCCTCAAAGAAGCCTCGAAGGATGAGCGTTCTCAAAAGTTTGCTAAACAGTGGATGGAGTTTGTAAAGGGCGAGCAGGAGAGGGAAAAGCAATTAGCAATTTAACTGCTTAATTACTTTTTACTTTTCAATCCTCTAGAAGCCGTGCAGAAATGTGCGGCTTTTTTTATGCCTTTGTTTCCTCTTTCAATAATATTAAATGTCGCTATAACCTGTATTTACGAACTATTTGCATTTTTTTGTGAATTGGCTAATGATTAAAGTCAGCTGATCAGCTTTTTCCATTTCGGCACTTGGATGCCTTTTACGCACCCTAATAACAATAGGAGAGGTGTTATGGATAGAGCTTGCACGCCATTTTCCAGCCCCGATTTTTTCCCTACCCATTTGCTTACTGGTTATGCCAAAGGCTTGGCTTACGCAGCCCTGATTACTCTCGGTTTGATTTTTGCAATGAGTCAGTTGATCTCCACTAATTTCGTGGAGCCGGTGGCCAAGCCGCTACCGACAATTCAACCTATAGATATGACCGACAAGAAAGTGGTTACCCAGCAGGAGTATCAGGCTCCACCGAGCCCTCAGGATATTCCTCCACCGCTTGAGCGTACTGAGACGATTAGAAAAGTGGAGACTATAAATACCGTCCCAACGATTACTCCTCCGGTTACTGAAACTGGTAATAATCCAGCTATCGTATCGAGAGAGCCTGTGCCTGTTTATAAGGCTACACCGCGTTATCCGAGCACGGCTATACGCAGAGGTATAGAAGGTTATGTAGTTGTGGAGTTTACGATAAGCAAAACCGGTGCGGTGCGCGATGTGCGTGTTGTTGCTGGCTATGACAGCGCCGGCAATCCAACCAATGTATTTAATCGTTCGGCACAGGCTGCGGCAGAGCGGTTTAAATATCAGCCACAAGTGGAAGATGGCCACCCCGTCGAGCGGTATGGTGTTCGCAATCGGATCACCTATAAACTTGCACAATAAAAAAACGGCCCGTTTGGGCCGCTTTTTAATTTCTGTATATCTGCTTAATCAATTTCCCTTACCGCACCGCGATCGGCGCTGGTGGCGAGTAATGCATAAGCTTTTAGGGCCTTGCTGACTTTTCGGGGGCGCTCTTTTTGGGGTTTCCAGCCCTGCTGGCCGAGCCCTTCCATTTCCTGGCGGCGATTCTCAAGCTCCTCTTCACTGAGGGCAATCTCAATTTTGCGCGCTGGTATATCGATTCGGATTGAATCGCCATCCTGTACCAGCGCGATATTCCCTCCAGATGCAGCCTCTGGAGAAACGTGGCCTATAGAGAGGCCAGAGGTGCCCCCGGAAAAACGTCCATCGGTAATCAAGGCACAGTGTTCCCCAAGTCCCTTGGATTTTAGGTAGCTGGTGGGGTATAGCATTTCCTGCATACCGGGCCCGCCTTTAGGGCCCTCATAGCGAACAATTATCGCTTGGCCTTTCTGTACTTTACCTTCGAGAATATGGGCAACCGCCTCCTCCTGGCTCTCGACAACATGGGCCGGGCCCTCAAATTGCCACAGTATCTCGTCCACACCGGAGGTTTTTACTACACAGCCATTAGGGGCCAGGTTGCCGAATAAAACTGCCAGCCCGCCCTCAGCAGAATAAGCATGCTCGGCTGAGCGAATGCACCCTTGCTGACGATCGGCATCCAGAGTTGGCCAGCGGCAGGCCTGGCTAAATGCGGTCTGTGTGGGAATACCTGCGGGACCAGCTCGGTAGAAGTCATGCACCGATTGCTGATCGGTGCGAGAAATATCCCATTGCCTTAATGCATCGGCCAGTGAACCGCCGTAGGCGGTGGGCAGGGAGGCATCAATTAAACCAGCAGATTCCAATTCGCCGAGAATCGCCATTACCCCACCGGCTCGGTGGACGTCCTCCACATGGTACTTCTCTGTGTTAGGTGCGACTTTGCACAGTTGCGGCACCTCGCGTGAGAGTCGATCGATATCCTGTAAGTTGAAGTCGATATCGCCCTCCTCGGCTGCGGCGAGTAGATGCAATATCGTGTTGGTCGAGCCACCCATGGCGATATCCAGAGCCATCGCATTCATAAAGGCTGCGCGGTTGGCGATATTGCGAGGCAGGGCGCTCTCGTCATTTTCTTCGTAGTAACGCTTGGTCAGCGAGACGATTTCTCGTCCGGCGCGCAGGAACAATTCTTTGCGGTCAGCATGGGTGGCCAACAGGGTGCCGTTGCCTGGCAGTGAGAGGCCCAACGCCTCAGTCAGACAGTTCATGGAGTTGGCGGTGAACATGCCGGAGCAGGAACCGCAGGTTGGACAGGCAGAGCGCTCGTACTCCGCAACCTCTTCGTCAGAGGCTGTATCTGTGGCGGCGATCACCATGGCATCCACCAGATCGAGCTTGTGGTCGGCCAGTTTGGTCTTGCCAGCCTCCATTGGTCCGCCGGATACAAAAATAACCGGTATATTCAGGCGCAGGGCAGCCATCAGCATGCCCGGAGTGATCTTGTCACAGTTGGATATACATACCAGGGCATCAGCGCAGTGGGCGTTGACCATGTATTCCACCGAGTCGGCGATAATCTCACGGCTGGGCAGGCTGTAGAGCATGCCATCGTGGCCCATGGCGATACCATCGTCTACGGCGATGGTATTGAATTCCTTGGCGACACCGCCGGCTCGCTCGATCTCCCTTGCCACCAGCTGCCCCATATCTTTGAGGTGTACGTGCCCGGGTACAAACTGAGTGAATGAATTGGCGATGGCGATAATCGGCTTGTGGAAATCCGCATCGGTCATACCTGTGGCACGCCACAGGGCACGGGCGCCGGCCATATTGCGTCCGGCGGTGGAGGTACGGGAACGATATCTGGGCATGGTACAAGCATCCGGCTGTGTAAATTAGAGCGTCAGCTTAGCAAAAAAAGCCTATATCTGGGATGTTTTCGCGCAGTGCGGATCCACTGCGCTATTTACTAGGATAGGTATTGCGATAGGAGAGAGTTAAGACGTACCGTCCTGGCCGAGCTGTTTGCGCAGAATGCGTGAATTGCGCTGGATGTTGTACAGGGATTTACGTGAGGCTGGCAGATCACTCACCCCGACCTGATCAAACCCCTGTTCGATAAACCAGTGTTCGGTTTGGGTGGTGAGCACATAGAGCTCGCGGATATTGACCGCTCGGGCTTGGCGTTCGAGGTGGCGCATCAGCTTGGCGCCGCGCCCACCGCCACGAAAATCTGGGTGGCTTGCCACGCAGGCAATCTCTGCGGCAGAAGTATCGTCGCTGTCGTCTCCAATAGGGTAGAGTGCGGCACAGGCTACGGGTGTACCATCGACCTCCACCAGGGTGAAATGATCTATCTCGGCTTCGAGCTTTTCCCGTGAGCGTCTTACCAAAACGCCCTGCTTCTCCAGTGGGCGAATCAGACCGAGAATCCCCCCTACATCGGTGATTCGCGCCCGGCGTACCACTTCATAACTATCCCGGTAGATCATGGTACCGGCGCCCTCACGTCGAAAGAGCTCCTGGATCAGTGAACCATTCTGGCAGTAACTGAGCAGGTGGACCCGGGCTATACCTGAATTGCAGGCCTGAATGGCACACTGCAGGGTTTTGCTCTGTATTCGGGTGGCGGCTTGCTCGGCCTGCACAATACTGAGCTCGTTGATCGGATTACCATCAAGCATCAATTGCGCCGGCTCGCGGAACAGCACCAGTTTCTCGGCTCGCAGGACTCTAGCGGCCTCTGCGGCTAGGTCCAGGTAATTAATATTGAACAGTTCGCCGGTCAAAGAGGTCCCCAGGGGGGATAGTAGCACCAGTGCGCCCTGGTCTAGTGCCTGTTCAATAGTGTTGACTTCCATGCGCCTCACTGTGCCGGTCCAGCCCAGGTCGACACCATCCAGAACGCCGCATGGGCGTGCAGTAACCAGATTTCCAGAGATTACTTTCAGCGCTGAGCGCGCCATGGGGGAGTCGGGGAGCCCCTGGGAAAAGGCCGCTTCGATATCGAAGCGCAATCTGCCCACTGCGGCTTTTATCACTTCCAAGCTTTCCCGGTCGGTAACGCGCTTGTTGCCGTGAAAACGGCCCTCAATGCCGCGCTCTTGCAGGGCGCGGTTGACTTGTGCACGGCAGCCATGCACCACTACCAGGCGGACTCCAAGGCTGGCGAGCAGCGCCAGATCGTGGACCAGGTTACGAAAGTTGCTGTGTTCGAGCCCGTCGCCGGGAATGCCGACTACCAGAGTGCGACCGCGCAGGTCATTGATATAGGGCGCCGCATGGCGGAACCAGTTGAGGGAGGCGTTCTCGTCGGTCACTAATACCTTTCCGTCTGTCGATATATTTGCTTGTGTAAGGGGCGGATAAAAATTTAACTGAAGCCAGGCCGGCCTGAATGGTTTAGAGGCAGAAGCGTCCGATCAGGTTGCGCAATATTTTTACCATCGGCTCTATACGATCGAGCTCCAGGTATTCATCCGGTTGGTGAGCCTGATCTATATCACCGGCGCCAAGCACGATAGTGTCAATATTCATGCTCTTCAAGTAGGGGGCTTCAGTGCCGAAGGCGACACTCTGGGCGCTGTAACCGGTGAGCTTTTCTGCAACCTTGACCAACTCAGAATTAGGATCCTGTTCGAAGGGTTCGGTACCGGGAAACAGAGAAACCATATCGAGATGAATTCTACTGTTGTCGATACATGCCTGCAGCCTTGTATTTAACTCACGGCGCAATTCCTGCAGTGACATACCGGGTAGTGGGCGTACGTCAAACTGTAACTCCGCATGGCCGCAAATTCGGTTGGGGTTGTCACCACCATGGATACAGCCAAGGTTGAGGGTGGGTACGGGGACGACAAATCCGGGGTTATTGTACTTTTCCTGCCACTCCCCGCGCAGACGTAATAACTCCCCAATAACCAAGTGCATGGCCTCCAGGGCGTTGGCACCGAGGCTAGGATTGGAGGAGTGCCCCGATTGTCCCGTGATACGCACGGCCTCCATCATCACACCTTTGTGCATGCGAACCGGGCGCAAGCCAGTCGGCTCGCCAATTACCGCGTAGCGTCCTTGCGGTCGCCCTGCTTTGACCAATTCTCTGGCGCCGGTCATTGAGGTCTCTTCATCGGCGGTGGCGAGAATGGTCAGGGGCTGGCGCAGAGGTTTATCGATAACGCTGCGGGCGGCTTCGATGGCCAGTGGGAAAAAGCTTTTCATATCACTGGTCCCCAAGCCATAGAGGCGATTGTCGCGCTCCTGCAGGCTGAACGGGTCTGAATGCCAGCGCCCATCGTCGAAGGGAACCGTGTCGGTGTGTCCGGAAAGGATCAGGCCGCCTTCAGCGCCCTCATGTGCGCCAAGGGTGGCAATCAAGTTGGCTTTATTCGTGCTGTCTGGCAGGGGCATCAATTCCACTGTGAACCCTAGGGTATCGAGCCAGTCTGCGAGTTTCTCCACCACCGGGCGGTTGCCCATGTCCAGCGCTGGATCGGTGGCACTGACACTGGGGCAGGCGATTAATTGTCGAAGCTGGGTCTTTAACTCAGGTACTGCGATAGGCGCCATGGGAATTGTCCCCTATTTTGTTGCGTCGCTCGTTGAGGATAACCGCCAGGGCGATTGCGCATCCACCCAGAGCGAGTCTGGGAATATCCGCATCGCGGTTCCAGATTAACAGGTTTACCAGTAGGCCGGCGGGTACCAGGGCATTGTTCATAGCTGCGAGAGTCGCCGCGGAGACTAGGGTGGCGCCCTTATTCCAGAGGAAATAACCGAGGCCGGAGGCCACAAGGCCGAGCCACAACAATACTCCCCATTGGGTTAGGGTTTGTGGATACCTGGGCTCGCCCAAAAAAGCCCATGCGCATACCGTAATGACTGCTGCACCTAGAAAAAACCAGCCAAATGTCTGCCTGGGCGGGAGAGATTGATCCCGCTGCATAAATTGCTTGTAAGCAACCTGGCCGACGGCAAAACACAGGTTGGCCCCCTGAACCACGGCAAAGCCTAACCAGTAATCGCCACTGGGGGAGTCCCAGCGGATAATGGCCGCCCCGCAGACTGCCAGAAGTGCGATGGCCAAATTCCACACTGATAGGCGTCGCTCAATCAGATCATAAAGCAGTGCAATGTATAGAGGGGTAAATATGGTAAACAGCAGTACCTCAGGCACACTCAGCAGCAGGAATGACTGATAGTAAAAAAGGTACATGGCCCCCAGCTGTACGGCACCAATGGTCATTAGAACAATGGCGTCGCGAGCACTAGAGCGTCGCCACTGTAACAGGGGCAGAAATACCAGAGCGGCCAATAAAACCCGAGTCATCGCCGAGAAATAACTGTCGACCTGACCGGCGAGGTAAACTCCGATCAGGCTGAAAGAAAAGGCCCAGAGCAGGGTGACAAGGATCAATAAAGGCATGGGAATGCTTTCTCGGGAACGGATGATATGCGGCAAATAGCTAGTGGCTGGTGAGTATTGCGCGGGCGAAGAATAAATGGAAGTGGTTGCCACTTACTGCGATGAGTAGCGTTCAATGAAGCTTGCTCAATCGAAAATGAGGGGCAAAAACATTGCCCTCACCGTTTGGAGTGCTGTCATATACTACGATGCGCCCGGCTGTTATTGCGGGCAACTTGGTTGCCCCAACGCAGTAGGTTTACATTGCAGTCGTTGCGGTCGATCAGCACTTCGATCAGGCACAGGCCACTACGCTTCTTGGCCTCAGTGATTGCCTGATTCAGCTCGCCCTGGGTGGTGACCCTACACCCCCAGGCGTTGCCTTCCCCTGCACTAAAAGTCTCGATCAGCTTGGCGTAATCCCAATTCTTAATCGTGTTATAGGGGCCATCGTGGATCTCCACCTCAATGGTATAACCACCATTGTTGATCAGGAAAATAATTGGGCTAACCCCGTAGCGAATCATGGTGGATATTTCCTGGGCAGTGAGCTGGAAGGAGCCGTCGCCAATGCAGGAGATCAGGCGCCCTTTGCTCATCCCAAGGGCGTAGCCGAGGCTGGCTCCCACAGACCAGCCGATGCTTCCATATTGCATCTGAATCTCAAACTGTGCTCCCTCGGGCAATGAAAGCTCCATACCGTTAAACCAGGAGTCCCCAGTCTCCACCAGCAAGGTACTTTTGCGATCGAGCAGCTTCTGTATTCGTGCGAACAGTTGTCTACTGGTGAGTGGTGTGTCGGGTTTACCGGGTTTGGGGATATGTTTAGGGCTGCTCACCCTGTGGTAGGCCTTCAAGGCCCCATCGTTTGCACTTAGTTGTCCTACAAGGGCATTTAGCAGATCCCTCATATGCACATTGCTGTAGCAGGTGTCCCCCAGTTGAACAGAAGTAGGTTGCACCAGGATGGCTTTATCACCCTGAAAGCACAGCTGATGGCCGGTTGTTGTGTAATCGGTAAACAGGGGACCGGCAAATAATAGAGCATCTGCTGTATCCACAATCTCACTGCATCCAGGGGTGCTCACAGGGCCCCAATAGATACCCATAAAGCTCTCAAGGGTCTCGGGAAGTAGACCCTTGGCATCGGGCATAGAGGCGAGACCATATTTACAGCTATGGGCCAGATCGCACAGGGCTTTTTGCGCACTGGCTGCACGCACCCTGCTGCCAGCAATTAAAACTGGGCGCTCGGCACCATTTAAGAAATCGACGATATGCTTCACAGCGGCGGCGAGGGAGTCGGGATCGCTGGTAGGGCGTCGGGCAAAGCCGCGCGGAATTGGCGCCGAGGTTGGGGCATTGGCGACATTGGCGGCGACCTCTATATACACTGGTTTGCGCCGCAACATGGCGGTATCCAGTGCGCGATCTATAGCGGCCGGTGCCAGTTTGGGGTGGTGGATGATTACGGTCTCGGCGGTGACGTAAGAGTACATCTCGCGCTGGTAGCTGTAGTTCACTTCGCCCAGAGTGTGGTGCAGGTACTCCCACTCGGCTTCCGAATTGGTATTTGGGCCCCCGGAAATGGCAATCAGAGGGAGATCCTCGGCATAGGCCCCTGCGACTGCGTTGATCATGCTGAGCCCGCCAACAGAAAATGTGACCACGGCTGCGGCGGGTCCCTGGGTTGCCCGAGCGTAGCCGTCAGCGGCATAACCTGCATTCAGCTCATTGCAGCAACTGATCATCTTCAGGTCTGGCTCCAGCAGTAGCTGGTCGAGCAATACCAGATTGTAATCGCCAGGCAGGGCAAAATAGTGGCGGATACCCACATCCTTCAAGCGCTGTGCCAGGTAGGTGCCAACAGTCCAATGTGTAGTGTCACGTGTCGTCATGTGGCGATATTCATTCTCAGCCGGTGATCGCTACTCGGCAGGCGGGACGGTTTCGGATAGATCTGGGACAGCTTAGTTCAGTTTCTGAGAGGGTGATGAGGGGGCGATGAGGGGGGGCTCTGGCCAGGTAGCAGAACAAGAGCGGTTCGCTTGAAATAAAAAAGGGAAGCTGAGCTTCCCTTTTTTTGATGGATATTGCGCAGCCGCAATTAGCCAAACAATCCCTTGAAGAAGTAGAAGAACAGGATTGCAATTCCAGCGCCAGCGGGCAGGGTAACTACCCAGGAAGCGGCGATGGTGGTAATCATACGCAGGTTCAGCGCACCGATGCCACGGGCTAGGCCAACACCCAGTACCGCGCCCACCAGGGTATGGGTGGTGGAGATGGGCAGGCCGGTGCCGGAGGCCATAACCACGGTAGCAGCGGCGCCGAGTTCTGCAGCAAAGCCGCGGCTGGGCGTTAGCTCGGTAATTTTACGGCCAATCGTCGCCATTACTTTAAAGCCATAGGTGGCGAGGCCCACCACAATACCCAGGCCCCCAAGCAACAGAATCCATGAAGGCATGGTAGCCTTGGCGGTTACTGCACCCACTTGGATGGTATTGACTACCGCCGCCAGTGGACCAACGGCATTGGCCACGTCGTTAGAACCATGGGCGAAGGCCATGGCACAGGCGGTGAAAATCATCAGGATAGCGAAGACACGCTCCACATTGGCAAAGCGGTTTTCTGCTTCGATGGAGGTGTCACGCTTGATACGCTTGAGCATGGTGACGCCAACGCCTGCGACCAACAGACCTACAATCGCGGCAATACCGGCGTCCTGCAGGAAACTGAGCTTGATATCTGCGTCTTTGAGAACGTGCTTCAGACCCTTGGTCAGGGTCACCATAGCGATCATCCAGCCCACGGCGAACATATAAAAAGGAATGTAGCGCTTGGCGTTGGCAAATGGATCCTCGGTATCGAGGATCAGGCGTTGCACGCTGCGGAACAGCAGGAAGGAAATAGTACCTGCCAGCAGCGGGGAGACTACCCAGCTCGCTACAATGCTACCCACCTTGCCCCAAGCCACCGCATCGGGGGAGATACCCACTGCGGAAAAACCGACAATAGCGCCGACAATGGAGTGGGTGGTGGATACCGGCCAGCCTAGGATACTGGCCACCAGTAGCCAGGTGCCGGCGGCGAGCAGGGCGGACAACATGCCGTAGACGAGCAGTTCGGGCTGCGAGGCAAAGATTTCAGAATCGATAATGCCTTTGCGGATTGTGGCGGTTACCTCACCACCGGCTAAATAGGCGCCCGCAAACTCGAAAATCATGGCGATGACAATCGCCTGTTTGATAGTCAGTGCTCGCGAGCCGACTGAAGTGCCCATGGCGTTGGCGACATCGTTGGCACCAACACCCCAGGCCATAAAAAAGCCCGCGACACAGGCCAATATCAACAGAATATGGCCATATTGACTAAGAATTTCCACGTTGAACCCCCTAACGTGCCAACAACAACTGCAAACGGTTACCCACGCTGTGGGCACGATCGGCCAGTTCGCCGATCCATTCAATCACTCGGTAGAGGAACATCACATCCACCGGCGGTAGGTCTTTTTCAATAGTGAACAGGGAGGCGCGAATTTCGACTTCCAATTTATCCGACTTACGCTCCAGTTCATCCAGCTCTTCGGTCATACGCTTGGCGATGGTCACCTCGCGCCCGGCAAAGCCGCTCTCCAGCAACTCATCCAGTTCATTGATCGCGCGCAGGGCCTGGGCGGAAGTGGCCACGGCGCTCTCTACAAAAGTGGTCATCAGAGACTGTAGACTCTCAGGGATCTGCATTTTTCTACCGACCGCCAGCCCGGCAATATCCTGCGCTGTGTTGGCCACTTCGTCTTGGGCGTGCAGCAGCTCCAGCAGGTCGGAGCGGGAGACAGGCATAAACAGGCTGTCTGGCAGGTGCAGACGCAGGTCTCTCTTGATGTCATCGGCGCGATTCTCTGCTGCAGAGATACGCAATTGAATCTGCTCCGCTTCTTTCAGGTCGCCTTTGATGAGGGCGTCGAAGAAGGGGATCAGGTCGGCTGAAGCCTCGTGGGCCGTAGCCATATGCTTCTCGATCGGCTTGATCGGTGAGCGGCCAAACAAATTGGCAATATTCGACAGGGCCATGGTTAGCTCCATTGCTCAGGGTGCGAAACGGCGGCATGGTACCCCAATCGGAGCCACTTCGGTATTAGTGCGTTAACGATGCACTGTCGGCTTTGATTGATAGGGCTACAATGCGTCGTCATATGAGAATAAGGGGGCATGCCGATGACAGAGAGTAGAGCGGCGGACAGGTTGCTGGATTTGCGTGGATTACTGGAGGACCTCGTTGCCCAGGGCTACGTGAGCAGGCTGGATGCGAACCGTATTGTGGGCACGCCGCGCACTGCGGAGCAGGCACAGATGCATCCTCTCAGCTATATCGCCAGTTGCGATCTGGCCAGCCAGAAGAGCCCAGGCACTTTACTGGGCGACGAGCTACTCAGTGCCTGGCTGGCGGAGTGTGCGGACCACCCCCTCTATCATATCGACCCGCTCAAAGTGAATGTGAGCGCGGTAACCGAGGTAATGAGTTTCCAGTTCGCCAAGCGTCACCAGATTTTGTGTGTCGAGGCTGGTGCAGAAGAGTTAACTGTTGCCACGGCCCAACCCTTCACCCACGGCTGGGAGGAGCAGCTGGAACATACTAGTGGGCGTCGGGTGCGGCGGGTGGTGGCAGATCCTGCAGATATCAAGCGTTACTGTGTGGAGTTTTACTCCCTGGCGAATTCCATTTCCGGCGCCAGTGGACTGCAGGGTACCTCTGCAGCGAATAATTTTGAGCAGCTGCTGGAGTTGGGCAGCCTTAAAGACCCGGAGGCCAATGACCAGCATATTGTCAATATCGTCGACTGGTTGTTACAGCACGCTTTCGATCAGCGCGCCAGTGATATTCACATCGAGCCGCGGCGTCAGGTGGGGCGTATTCGTTTTCGTATCGATGGGGTACTTCATCCGATCCATGAACTGCCCGATCAGGTCAATGCGGCGGTAACCAGTCGTCTAAAAATCCTTGGACGAATGAATGTGGCGGAGAAGCGCAAACCCCAGGACGGCCGCATAAAAACCAAGCGGCCCGATGGCAGTGAGGTGGAACTGCGCCTCTCCACTCTGCCTACCGCCTTTGGCGAGAAGTTGGTGATGCGTATATTCGATCCCGAGGTACTGGCGCGCTCCTATAGTGACCTGGGGCTCGCCGGCACTGATTTGGCCCGCTGGCAGACGATGCTGGCGCGGCCCAACGGCATTGTGCTGGTTACGGGCCCTACCGGCTCGGGTAAGACCACTACCCTATATACCGGCCTCAAGCAGCTCGCCACCAGTGCAGTGAATGTCTCCACCGTGGAAGATCCTATCGAGATGGTGGAGGAGAGTTTTAATCAGACTCAGGTCCACCATTCTATCGGCTTCGATTTTGCCGCGGGCATCCGTACCCTGATGCGCCAGGATCCGGATATCATCATGGTGGGGGAGATTCGCGATCTGGAAACCGCGCAGATGGCGGTACAGGCAGCGCTCACCGGCCATTTGGTGATCTCCACTCTACACACCAACGATGCTCCCACGGCGGTTACTCGTCTGTTGGATTTGGGATTGCCTCACTACCTGCTTAAGTCCACCATCCTCGGTGTTATGGCCCAGCGCCTGGTGCGGACTCTCTGTCCTTCGTGCAAACGCGAAGACACCATCAATGAGGCGGATTGGCATTCCCTGGTTCGCCCCTGGAAAGCGCCTCTACCGGAAAAAGTGTATGCCCCCGAGGGCTGCCTGGAATGTCGTAACACTGGCTACAAGGGCCGCCAGGGGATCTATGAAATCCTACCGTTTAGCGAAGCGGTGCAGACCATCGTCACCCCCGATTGCGACCTACAACAGCTGCGTCGCCAGGCTATGCGCGAGGGTATGAACAGTCTGCGTCTGTCGGGGGCCAAGAAAGTGGCCGCTGGCCTGACTACGGTGGCGGAAGTATTGCGTGTGGCACCGCCGCCGGATATCGCTTTTTAATTGGGCCCAACTTTCCCAAGGTAGTTTGAGTTTAAAAATTGTGGGGCGGGAGTGCTGCCCCTGCAGAATTCCACATTTGGAAATAAGGATCGATTTCCCATGATTGATAGCGCCATCTGCCCCGAACCCCTGCGCCCGCAACTGCAGAGTCAGTGGCGAGACTGGCGCGAGGCGGCGGGCCCGGCATTGGCGGCTGAGGCAGAGGCGTTGCTACAAGATAAAGCGCTTAGGTTGACACTGGCACGTAGTTTTATCGGTTCTGAATTCTTTTATCGACAGTGCTGCCGCCAACCGGATTTCCTCTTGGAACTACTGCAACAGGATGATCTGGGCCTGCAATTGCCTTGCTTTGATAGCGATGAAACTTTAGATCTGGCCCTGCGGCAGCTGCGCAACCGAGCGACCGCCGAGGTTATTTTCCGCGATTTTGCCGGTCAGTGGGATATTCCCAAAGCCTGTCTGCGTCTCAGCGAGCTGGCAGAGCTCGCTATTAGCACGGCTTTGCAGTGGCACCACCGCCAGTTGGCACAGCGTTATGGTGAGCCCCGGGATAAAAGTGGGAGGGCGCAGTCTTTGGTGGTGCTGGGTATGGGTAAGCTGGGCGCGCGCGAGCTAAATCTCTCCTCGGATATCGATCTGATCTTCGCCTATCCCGACCCTGGGCATACCGATGGCGATCAATGTGTGGAAAACCAGAAGTTTTTCCAGCGCTTGGGCCAGCGTCTGATTAAATCCCTGGATGCCATCACGGCGGAGGGCTTCGTGTTTCGCGTGGATATGCGCTTGCGCCCTTACGGTGACAGCGGTCCATTGGTGAGCCATTTTGCCGCTCTGGAAGATTATTATCAGACCCAGGGGCGCGAGTGGGAGCGTTACGCCATGGTCAAGGCGCGTACGGTGGCCGGCGATCAAAGCGTTGCCGCCGAGTTAATGGAGCTGTTGCGGCCATTCACTTATCGTCGCTATATTGATTTCAGTGCTATTGATGCCTTGCGCGAGATGAAAGCGCTGATACAGCGACAGGTACGCGCCCGTGGGTTGATTGACAATATCAAGCTGGGGCGCGGAGGTATTCGCGAACTGGAGTTTATCGTGCAGGCTTTCCAGTTGATCCGCGGTGGACGTGTGCCGGCGTTGCGAGAGCGCAATTTGTTAACAATCCTGCCTTTGCTGGAAGCTGACGGCCATGTGGAACCTGGTGTCGCCGATGAGTTGGGCAACTGCTACCTGCTGCTGCGTCGGGTGGAGCACGCCTTGCAGGCTTATAAGGACCAGCAGACCCAAGCGCTGCCGCAGGACCCAGCAGAACGCGAGCGGCTCGCATTCGCCCTTGGCCGCGACAACTGGGATCAGTTGTCCAGGGAGTTGGCTGGCGTTCGCAATGTGGTGGAGCGAGAGTTCGACACGGTTATTGCACCGCCGGAGGAGATTGCCGAGCCTCATGTGGCGGAAGAGTGGCAGGGATTGTGGAGTAGCTGTGGCGATGAGAGTAGTGAAGAGATCAATCTGCAGACTCTGGAGAATGCAGGTTTTAGCCCGGCGCCGGAGGCTCTGGAGGTGCTGCGGGATCTCAATCACTCTCCAATGGTAGTGGCACTGCCTGCATCTTCGCGTGAGCGCCTGGATCACTTTATGCCCTTGTTGCTGGCCGCAGCCAGTTTGCAGGAAAGGCCGCTGTTGGTGCTCGGTCGGGTACTCCCTCTGGTGCGCTCAGTGTTGCGCCGCAGTGCTTACCTGGTGCTCATCAATGAGAACCCCCCGGTACTCAGCCAGCTGGTACAACTGTGCAGTGCCAGCCCACGAATCGCCGAGCAGCTGGCGCGTCACCCCATCCTGTTGGATGAACTACTGGATTCTCGCCGCCTGCTGGCACCGGCCACGGCTGAAGATATTGCCGATGAGCTTCGCCGCGAACTGCTGCGTGTCGATCCAGCAGATCTGGAGCTGCAGATGGAAACACTGCGCTATTTTAAGCAGAGCCAGAGTCTGCGTATTGCCGCTCAAGAGGTCAGCGGGGCATTACCACTGATGAAGGTAAGCGACTCTCTCACCTGGCTGGCGGAAGGCATATTGCAGCAGTCACTCAGCCTAGCCTGGGCGCAAATGGTGGATAAATATGGACAGCCGGCCGGCGCCACAGCTGAAGATATGCACTTTGCCATTGTCGCCTACGGTAAGCTTGGGGGGCTGGAATTATCCCACGGCTCCGATTTGGATATTGTTTTTGTGCACGATGCGGACCCCCAGCTTGCTACCGACGGCGCAACCAGTATCGACAATTTGCGCTTCTATACCCGCCTTGCGCAGCGCCTGATTCATATCCTGCAAACCCGTACCCTGAGCGGACCGCTGTATGAGGTGGATACCCGTTTGCGCCCTTCGGGCAATTCGGGCCTGTTGGTCACCTCAATGAAAGCCTTTGAAAAATACCAGCGCGAGAGCGCCTGGACCTGGGAGCATCAAGCGTTGGTGCGCGCCCGCCCGGTTGCGGGTAGCGAACAGCTCTGCAAGGACTTTGAGGCCCTGCGCCTGAAATTGCTTTGCGAGCAAAGAAATGAGGGGAAATTGCGCGAGGAAGTGGTTGGGATGCGCGATAAAATGCGCTCTCACCTGGATAAAAGCAATGATCAAAATTTCGACCTCAAGCACGGCCCGGGCGGTATTGTCGATATTGAATTTTTGGTTCAATATGCTGCTCTGGCCTGGGCGCAAACTGCGCCCTCGATCGTGCGATATACCGATAACATTCGCATTCTCGAAAGTCTGAATGACGCGGGCCTGATGCCGGCCAAACAGGTCGAGCATCTGATCGACGCCTACAAAGCCTACCGATCTGAAGGTCATCGCCTGGCACTACAACAACTGCCAGGGACAGTGAGCGATGACCGTTTCACAGCGGAAAGAAAGACCGTTCTAACAAACTGGCAGCAATTACTCGGTTAAAACCGGCTTGGTCCTGCTGCCCGATTAAACTGTTTTTCAGGATTAGTGGGAGTTGCCCTATGTCTTTTGCCGACCGTGATGGCGTTATCTGGTTTGACGGTGAGTTGGTTCCCTGGCGCGATGCGCGCGTGCACGTCCTAACCCATACCCTGCACTACGGCATGGGTGTTTTTGAGGGGGTGCGCGCTTATGAGACCGATCGCGGAGCCAGTATCTTTCGCCTGCAGGATCATACCCGTCGTTTATTTCGCTCCGCGAAGATCATGAATATCCCTATGCCCTATGAAGCGGATGAGCTGAATGAGGCTCAGCGTCTTGTAGTCAGGGAAAATAATCTCCAGCACGCCTATTTGCGCCCAATGGTATTTTACGGCTCTGAGGGGATGGGGTTGCGTGCAGAGGGCCTTAGTACCCACGTAATCGTCGCCTCCTGGGAGTGGCCCAGCTATATGAGCCCAGAGGCATTGGAGCGTGGCATCAAGGTCAATACGTCCTCTTATACTCGTCACCACGTCAACATCAGCATGTGCAAGGCGAAGGCCAACGGTAATTACATCAACTCAATGCTGGCCCTGCAGGAGGCGATTCGCAACGGTTGCGAAGAGGCGTTATTGCTCGATCCAGAGGGCTATGTGGCCGAGGGCAGTGGGGAAAACTTTTTCATCGTCAGGGATGGGATTATTTATACCCCGGAGCTGACCTCCTGCTTGGATGGCATTACCCGGGATACGGTGATTGAGTTGGCTAGGGAGTGCGGTTACCGGTTGGTGGAGAAGCGTATTACACGCGATGAGGTTTATATCGCCGATGAGGCCTTTTTTACGGGTACCGCCGCAGAGGTGCTGCCTATCAGTATGCTCGATGGCCGCTCCATCGGCAGTGGTCGCCGCGGCCCAATCACCGGTCGTTTGCAGGGACTTTATTTTGATGTAGTGCATGGTCGCAGTACTGCGCACCGGGGTTGGCTGAGTGATGTAGATGACACCGGCCTTCATGACACAAGCCATATTGCTGTCGCCTAGCCCACCAGATTTGGGCTAAGTCCAGATCCTCCCAACTTCAGGTGGAGGGCACTTTAGAGTGCCCTCCCTGATCACTCTCCAGGGGAAAGTAGTACCCTGCTTGTTGTTCTCGTAGAATGTTCAAGTAAATTATCCCTTTGTACTCAATGGGTGTCTGCCCATTACAGACTTGGTGTGAATCGAAAGCGTTGCATAGCGAATTCAATCTTTGCCCTTGTTTAATAGAGTGCTGGTTAATAAGTCATTAAGGACTGTGGGAGTTATTGGTGTTACCAATTAAAAACTTTGCGAAGGATTGGAAAGGCATTTTTGCTCAATTTTGGCAGCGCAATGAGCTGATCGATATATCTACAAACTTGCAAATGCTAGGAGGTGCTCTGCTGCTTTTATATGCAGCACTATTTCCTTTGGGGAGCGATTTTGCAGATACCGCTAAAACTCTATTTATTATTCTTACTTTTTGGGTACTTTTTACCCGCGGAAGAAACTGGCTCAACTCACCAGTCGGATGGTTCTTCGCTGCTGCTTTATTAGTTCAGATGTTGTCCTGGACTGGTATGTTGATGGCATACCCAGAATGGGCTGAGTCTTCCCCGAAATTTCACCGCCTGGGGCAGTGGTTTGTATTCGCTGCCATAGCCTGCTGGTTGGGCGGCAGTACTCGCAATACTTTAATTCTCTGGTTGACGGCACTACTAGCTCTCCTTTTGGCTCCCTGGGTAGCGGGAGGGGGATTTGCTGAGTGGTTAGATGGGGCTAGGGGACAGCGAGTCGAATTTGGTTTCCATAATGCCCAGCATACCGCCATTCTTTTTGGTGTTGCACTGTTGGGCCTAGCCGTTTTCTCTCGTCGCTTATTTAGATATTCAGGACTGTTATCCATATCGAGCTTAGCCTGGGCCGTTGCTGTTGGTATATGTGCTCTGGCTGTGCTTTATTCACAGACTCGTGCGATTTGGTTTGCTTTAGCGGTATCTCTATTCACTCTCTTAATCGTTTGTGTGGTTATAGTTCTTCGCAAGCAGGGTAAGGGAGTTTGGTTGCGCCTAATAGCTTGGGGGACGGTTATCGGTGTGGTCATGATCGCCCTTTGGGTGAAAGTTGGGGATGTGGTGAGCAAGCGCCTCGGGCTTGAGAGGAACACCATTGATGCTTTACTTTCAGGAAATCTTGAGTCGATACCTTATTCTAGTATCGGTGTCAGGATCCATAGCTGGCACTCTGCGATGAATTGGATAGCTGAGCGCCCATTGCTTGGCTGGGGCGGTAAAGGTCGACGTCTCGTTATTCAAAATCTGCAAGGTATGCCATCGGAGTTCAAAAATACTATTGGGCATCTACACAATAGTTATCTTGATTTACTGGTGAACTATGGAGTTCTGGGCGCGTTGGTATGGGGAGTCCTCAATTGCTGGGTATTCATATTGGCTTATAAAAGCTGGCGCAGGGGTGTTTTACCTGGCGACTTCTTCTTATTTTATATCGGTTTTATGATTCTCTGGCTGATTGCGAATTGCTTTGAATCCTATCTTTTTTACTCCAGTGGCCATTTTATTTTTGGCATAGTGGTTGCTGGTATTGCAACCCATATTTTTCGCTGCAGGAGTGAATTTAGGTCTGAACCTGGCCGGAACCTCTAAGAGAGAACCTGAGGGGCTAAGCCCCTCAATGTCTTCTTGTAGGGCACTTATACTTTCGGGCGTCCCACACAATAATAGTCCATGCCACTCTCGGCCATGTGCTGGGGTTCATAGAGGTTACGGCCATCAAAAATAACCGGACTATTTAACGCATTGGTAACAGTCTTAGCATCAATGGCCTTAAATTGCTGCCACTCGGTAGCGATAATCAGGGCATCTGCCCCAGATAACGCAACTTCTTTAGTGCCACAGAGTTGCATGTCTTCGCGCACACCGTATATCCGTTGGCACTCCTCCATTGCCTGAGGATCAAAGGCTTGAACCTTTGCCCCGAGCTGCCAGAGCTGCTCCATCAAGATACGGCTGGGCGCTTCGCGCATATCGTCGGTATTGGGTTTAAAGGCAAGCCCCCATAATGCAAAGGTTTTTCCTCTAAGGTCCTCGCCAAAATGCTCGGTAATTTTTTGTAGCAGGTAGCTTTTCTGGGTTTGGTTACGCTCCTCCACAGCATTCAAAATACCCGGGAGTACCCCCATTTGAGTTGCTGTAGAAATCAATGCTTTCACATCTTTGGGAAAGCATGAACCACCGTAACCGATACCGGCGTAGATAAACTGGTAGCCAATGCGGGGGTCAGAGCCAATACCCTGGCGTACCTGCTCGATGTCTGCGCCCACATGATCGGCGATTTGTGCCATCTCATTCATAAAACTGATTTTGGTGGCCAGCATGCAGTTAGCTGCGTATTTGGCCAGCTCCGCACTGCGAACATCCATGGTGATGATCTTTTCATGGTTTCGGTTGAATGGCGCATAGAGCTGGCGCAGTGCATTCTCTGCGGTGGTGCTGCGAGTACCAATAATGATGCGATCTGGTCGCATGCAATCGCTCACTGCAGAACCTTCTTTAAGGAACTCTGGGTTTGATACGACTTCGAAGGGAATATCTTCGGCATTACGTGCAGCCAGCCGATCGGCAATGGCTTTGCCCACTAAGTCTGCAGTGCCAACGGGAACCGTAGACTTATTGACGATCACCTTGGTGTCGCTCATATAAGTGGCGATAGATTCGGCCACTGCCAGCACATGGCGAAGGTCGGCTGAGCCGTCCTCGTCAGGAGGGGTTCCAACGGCGATAAAGATGACTTCCCCGTGCTCAACGCCCTGTGACGCATCAGTGCTGAAATTCAGCGTTCTATTTTTTAAGTTGCGCTCAATCAGCGGGGATAGACCGGGTTCATAGATGGGAATGATCCCTTTTTTCAGATCCTCGACTTTCTTCTCATCGATATCAATGCACAAAATATTATGGCCAACTTCAGCCAAAACTGCGGCCTGAACCAAGCCGACGTAACCGCTGCCAAATACCGTTACATTCATGAGTATCCAATTTCCTGTCACTGGAGGGGCTGTGCCGCCCAAAAATATGCGCGCTAGTGTACCAGATATTTGCCCCTAGGCCTTGGGGCACAATCGGCATATCCCGTGCCCTCATATTCGCCGACAAGTGGGCAATAAGCTATGCTTGCGGCCTTTTATAGGTAGGGGTTCATTGGCTTTGCAGCTGAAGATATGGCGTTTTCTCGATGGTAACCGGGCGCATGAGAAACAGAGTGCGGCACTGGTTTGTGGCCTGGGTAAAAGTTTTGCTGGGCAGGTACAGAATTTTGATATCCCTGCAGAGTTGAGCGCTTCGCGCATATTCCTGGGATGGGCACAACAACTCGATCAGCTGCCTAAACCGGATTTCCTAATTGGAACCGGCCGCAAGAGCCGTATGCCGATGTTGGCCGCGCGCCGCCGTTACGGTGGTCGCGCAGTGTCGATAAATCGTCCGCAGCTACCTTTTGGCTGGTTTGATTTTGCGATTGTGCCGGAGCACGATCGGCCACCACCTCTGGAGAACATTATCCTAAGCCAGGGTGCCCTAACGGAGCCTCTACCCGATATTGGTCCTCAGGCTGGGAAGGGATTAATTTTGCTCGGTGGACCGAGTAAACACTACTCCTGGGATCTTCAGGCTATCCGGGCACAGATAGAGCCATTGATAAGACAACCCCTTGATTGGCAGATTTCCAATAGCCGCCGAACGCCAGGTGGTACATTGGAAGCCTTGTCCGAGGGCAATGCCTGCTTTATCGATTGGCGCTCATGTCCTCCCGGTTGGATTCAGGAGCAGATGGCCACGACTGAGCAGATTTGGGTGAGCGAAGATAGTGTTTCCATGCTGTTTGAGTCCTTACAGAGCCGCGCGAGGGTGGGGGTAATTCGGGTTCCCGGCCGGGATAAGTCCAATAAGGTCCGAGCTGCGGTACAGAGGTTGATCGATCAGGGGGTCGTCAGTGAACACTTGGAAGAAGTGTTAGCGCAGCCGCCTCGCCAGCCTCTGGATCAGTACCTTTTATGTGCCAGGGCACTATTGCGCCGCTGTGGACTATTGGCCAATTAGCCTTTCAGGCCGCGGGCTTCAAACTTTCGCCAGGGTATCTTCTTATCGGAGACTTCCCACTCCACGCGCAACCACATACGTTGGATACGGCGGTGGATATAACGCCTGGCAAAGAAACTGGAAAATTTCGGTAGTGGCAGGAACGAGGCGCAGCCCAAGCCATCGATAAGGTAAATCTGCAAACGCCCGTTTTCTCGGCGTAAGACTAGGTTGTGCGCGATCAGGTTTTTGGTCAGTACGCCGTATTCCAAGAGCCAGCTGGCAAACTCTTGTAGTGCTATACGCACCTCTTCATCCAGGCCGTGTTTGTTTAAATATTGGCGTAGGGTAGGTGCCGGAGTTCCGCTCTCATCTAAGATCATATCGGTCACTGCGGCGGGGCCGAGACTGGTTTGCTGGATTCCATACCAGCGGGGTAGGTGCTGCCACAGTCCGGCGCTATCCCGTTGAAGGGCACTTTGGCTATAGCCCTCCTGCTCACGCAAGTTATCGTCAAAGCTATCCAGGCCGCGTCCACGCTTATACCAGGGGGCCCTATCCAATAGTATTTGAGTGCGTCCAGGGCGCATCACTTTGACGCACAAGTGAGGCTCCTGGGGATGCTGATAGCAAAAGCGATTGCCTCCACTGGCGAAGGGTTCACGATTGTTCAAATCTATCATGGCGCCATATTTCTCTTATTGTTGTTAAGCATAGTGCGATAGATTTCCATGGTGTGGGCGGCTTGTCGCTCTAAGGTAAAGGCTTCTGTGAGCTGGGGTCTTTGTTGAGGAGTGTCTAGTATCTCCAGGGTCTTCTTGAGGAGCATTTGCCTGTCCCCTTTATTGACCAGACCCTGTGGGAAGCAGGCCTGCAGGGATTCCGCCGGGCCGCCGATATCATAACCAATAATCGGTGTGCCTATTGCGGCGGCCTCGATAACGGTGCGGCCAAATGGCTCCGGGCGTTGTGAGAGATTGAAAACCAAATTGGACTGCTTGTACCAGTAGCGAATATCAGAGCGATGCCCAACAAAGCTGACACGATCCTCTATCCCCAGATTTCGTACTTTTTCTTTTAGTTCTTCTTCGTAATGGGCTTTATTCGCTTCGCTGCCACCGAGGATTACTCCATGAATATGGGGGTCTAAGGGGGCGAGTTTAGCAATTAGCTCAATAAAATCTTCCTGACCTTTCCAGCGGGTCAAGCGTCCCGGCAATAACAACCAGCGTTTCCCTTGGAGCTGTGGAAACTCCAGACAAGTCCGCTCCATCCAGTCAGCTGGGAGACAAATTTGGGGGTGAAACTCTTTGGTATCGACCCCGCGATAGACAATCTGAGGGGGCCTCTGTAGGTCATTAGGGTAGTTCTCCAGCAGGTAATCGTTTACGCACTGTGAGATAGCGATAACCTGCTCGGTTTTTGCCATGATCGCACTGTAGCGGTTGGTCGAGTAGAGCCCGTGCGCTGTGCTCAGCAGCCGGGGACGTTTGTCCACGGGCATTTTTTTCCAGGCCAGGTAAGTAAGCCAGGCGGGTACCCGGGAGCGAACGTGCAAGATATCTGCATTTAATTTCTGCAGCAGATTACGCAAAGGGCGCACTTGTAGCAGGCTGGTGAGGGACTTTTTATGGATTGGCAGGGTGATATGCTGTGAGCCTTCACGCTGTAGCTGCTCCACCATACGGCCGCCACTGGAAATGACAATGGATTCATGGCCGGCATGGACCAGTGCACGGGCAAAATCCAGGGTTCCCCGCTCAACTCCGCCCGAGTTTAAGGCGGGCAGTAGTTGCACAACTTTCAAGTGACCAGCTCCGAGTTACCAAGAAGAAAATGTTCTGCCAATGATATGATGGCCAGGTTTTGGCTTCCTGGCAGGGAACTCATTATATGCAGTGAAGCCTGACCCAGTACAGCTGGCGGTACGTCTTGCCAGTATTTGTTTTCTCCCCGTGAAGCACTTTTGTCGATGCGAGTTCTGTATAACGTTATTTTTCGAGCGGCGATGCCACTTATTTTGCTGCGTCTGTGGTGGCGCGGTCGCAGCCAGCCTGAGTATCGGCTGCGCCTTGCTGAGCGCCTGGGAAAAGTGCCGAAGCGTCTTAGTTCTGCGCCTTTACTCTGGGTGCACTCAGTGTCCGTGGGGGAAACGTTGGCGGCGATACCGGTGATTACCCAGCTGGCGGCTCGCTACCCTCAGTGGCAGTGGCTGGTGACGACGAGCACCCCCACAGGTTCTGAGCGGGTGACTGAGGCGCTGCGCCCTATTCTTGGCGGCCGTTTACTGCATTACTACCTGCCTTACGACCTACCTGAGTGTCTGACGCCATTCCTGCAGGCTTTGCGTCCGAATATGCTTGTCATTGTGGAAACTGAGTTGTGGCCGAATCTCCTGCACTTTTGCAGAAAGCGCAATATACCGACGCTGCTGGCCAACGCTCGGCTCAGCGAGAAATCTGCGCGCGGCTATGGAAAGTTTCCAAGATTTACCCAATCGATGTTGGCAAATCTGGATAAGGTCGTCGCTCAGTATGATGTGGATGCTCAACGCTTTGTTAAGTTGGGCTTGCCGGCACCGCGGGTGCTGGCCAGTGGCAATATCAAGTTCGATCTGGATATCGGTTTAGGACTGGTTAGTGAGGCCCAGGCCCTGGCTCACCAGTGGCGTGGGCCTGAGGGGCGCAAGGTGTGGCTGGCTGCCAGTACCCATACCGGTGAGGATGAAATTATTCTGGATGCCTATCGGGCATTGCTAAAGACCAGTGAAAATTTACTGCTGGTGTTGGTTCCCCGGCACCCACAGCGCTTTGCAAGTGTTGCAAGGCTCTGTCAGGAAAGGGGCTTCCAGGTGGTTAGGCGCAGTGAAGGCCGGGTGCCATCTGTCTGTGATCAAATACTCCTGGGGGATACGATGGGAGAGCTGCTGAGCTTCTTTGGAGCGAGTGATATGGCCTTTGTGGGTGGCAGCCTGGTTCCTGTGGGTGGGCACAACATGATTGAGCCGGCAGCCTGGGGGATACCGGTGGTATGCGGGCCTTTCCTGCATAACTTTTCCACCGTTGCCCAATTGCTAAAAGATGCTGGCGGCATGGTGATTGTCAAAGATGCAGCGAGCATAGCTGAGCAGCTGGGTCTTTGGTTGAAAAATGATCGCCAACGTATGGCTGCAGGGCAGAATGCCAGAGTGGTGGCGCAGGAAAATAGTGGTGCTTTGCGACGTCTGCTGGATGAAATTGAGATTCTGATGCCTGATTTGGAAGATCAGTGAGTGGCTCAGAGTCCACTCACTGGTAGAAGTATTACTGATAAAGTGCTTACTTAGAAGGAGCTGGAGTGCCGGGAGGACTGGACTCGCCCACACGGAACACATTGTGTGCCGGATTCAGCATACTATCCAACTCCTGAAGATCTTTTGGTGACAATAGCCCCGCCACCTGTTTGAGATTCAGGGTGTTGATGATGTAGTCGTAGAGGGCGTTGGCATAGTCCGTCTGAGACTGAAACAGGGTACGCTGGGCCAGCAGTACATCGACGATATTACGCGTGCCTACCTCGTAACCTGCCTGGGTGGCATCCAGTGCACTCTTGGCAGAGACCACCGCCTGTTGCCGCGCCGCCACACGGGAGACATCGGTTACTACCGCACGGTGCAGGGTGCGGGTCGACTGAATAGTGTTGCGTTCGGTCAGATTGCGCAGATCCTGGGCCTGGAAGGACAAGTTGCGCGCCTCGCGGCGATTGGCGCTAATCAGGCCGCCGGTATAGATGGGAATATCCAAGGTAATTGCTACGGTAGTATCGCGGTTGTCTAAATCGCGAGGAAATGTCGTACTTCGGTTTCGGGTTCGAAATTCTCCATCAAAAATTGCCCTCCTGGTTTGGTCACCTTCCGAGGTGAATTTATTGTATGAGACTGAACCGGTAAGTGTAGGCAGGTGCTCACTGGCAGCCGAGCGGGCGCTGTAGCGAGCTGCCTCGGCATTCAATCGCGCAGCTTTGAGGTCGAAATTATTGGCCAGGGCAAAGTCGACCCAGTCGGCACGATCCGCCGGGACCGGCGGCGCCACCTGGAAACTCTCTATTAACGGAGCAACCTCATCGTGATAGCCGCCAGTTAATACAGAGAGGGCGTCAAAGGAAGAGAGTAAGTTATCCTGTTCCGTTAAGCGGCGGGCAACCGAGCTATCGAAAGCCGCTTGGGAATCATAAACGTCGGTGATTGCCGTCAGCCCCACCTCGAAGCGCTGCTGGGTCTGTTCCAGCTGCTTGGCCAGAGCCTTTTCCTCAGAGACGGCCGCTTCCAGCACATCATAGGCGCGTAATACATCGAAGTAGGCAGTCGCTACGCGGATCATCATATCCTGCTGGTTGGCGCTGTACTCTGCTGTGGCCCGTTCAGTTAGTTTCTTACCTTGCTGATAGCCAAACCAAGCGGGGGCATCAAATATCGCTTGGCTCAGGGTGGCATTGTAAATCCTATCGTCAAAGGTGCCTGTGTCTTTTTGAAGAAAATCAATGAGTTCAACATTCTCAACGTCATCTACATCGTCATTAACGGGTTCTGCTTGACCTGATTGATAATACTCGTGATTTCTCGCCGCCTGGATTTGAGCGTTCACCTGCGGTAACAAAGGTGCACGCAGCTGGTTTTTTGCCTCTATTCCAGCATGGTAGGCGGCGCGGTCTGCAGCCAGCTGGGGATCGTTATCCAGCGCCTGCATATAAATATCCCACAGGGTGTCGGCCTGGGCCTGCATGGCGCCGAAGCCCAGCAGGGTGGCGGCGATTAGTTTCTTCAGTGGACGCAACTGGCGGCCTTTCGGCACTTTGCGGTTACTTCTTTTCATCTGTTTCAACTTCCTGTGGCGGGTGCGGTCTTCAAGCTTCTGTCAGTTCTCTGGAGCGGCACTCGAGTTTTGGTTCTCGGTGGGTTCCCTTGGCTCGCATGGTCCGATGTTGCTGCCAGTCTCCCCAATTAGCAGTCGCGAGAGTGTACCCGCGGCCAGTCTAAGCGTCGAGGCGACGCTTTCGGCTTTTTGGTATATCTTCGTTAAACCGACGCGAATGTGCGTTTACCGGTATCTGCCTGGCAGTATCAGGGCAGCATTGAATAGGGCAATGCCCCTACATTGCAATAGACGCGCCATGGAAGTATTTGGATGCGGCAAAAATTGTGCAGAATAAGGCAAGGACCTCTGGCACATGGATCAGCTGCGCATCAAAGAGCCAATACCCTGGCAGCGTGCCTGCCACGAGTGCGACCTGTTATTGACCGGCAGTCTGGCACCGCCCGGTCAAAAGCTGGTTTGTCCCCGGTGTCGCTGCACACTGCACCGCAATAGCAATCACAGTGTCTATTACACTATTGCCCTGAGTCTCACCGGGCTGTTGTTATTTATTCCCTCTGCCAGCCTGCCATTACTCAAATTCTCAATTTTCTCTTTTGGTGCCGATAATACCCTATTGAACGGGGTTCACTCCCTCTACAAAGCAGGATTTATCTGGCTGGCGTCTCTGGTTTTGTTTTGCAGCGTGCTGGCGCCCCTGGGCAAATTTCTGTTGTTGTTATTTATTTGCTGTGGCAGTGCCTGGAGGCTTTTGGATCGAGCGGTTGCCTTTGCCGTACGCTGGTATCAACACATCAAAGAGTGGGGCATGCTGGATGTCTATATGCTGGGTATTCTGGTGGCATTAATTAAATTGAGAGACCTGGGCAAAATGGATGTGGAGCCGGGGCTCTACTGCTTTGGTGCCATGATGTTAGTGGCAAACCTCTCCTCTCTTAGTTTCGACCAAAATGCCATTTGGCAGCGAATTGCGCTGCGGCGTGTCCTGCGTGAGGCGGCCACATGAGTGCCCCGCAGAAAGCCCTCCAAAATGGAATGAGCAGCTGTTTGAGCTGTCACCAGCTGATTATTTTACCGGCCCGGGGAGGGCGTTGCCGCTGCCCTCGTTGTGGTGCGAGTGTTCATGGACGCATTGATGGCAGTTTGATGCTTACCTGGGCACTGACAATCACCGGTGCCTTGTTGTTACTTCCAGCAAATATCCTGCCGATTATGAGTGTTGTTTACCTTGGCGCCGGTGAACCCAGCACAATTATCAGCGGTGTAATGCAACTGTATAACAGCGGTATGTGGGGCATCGCTCTCATTGTCTTTGTGGCCAGTATCGCCGTGCCGGTAATGAAACTATTGGGATTGGTACTGCTCTTGGTACAGATCCAATTGCGATTGCATTTTGTGCCCTCTCAAGCGATGAAAATATATCGAGTGGTTTCCGGAATCGGGCGTTGGTCGCTGCTGGACCTGTTTATGATTTCTATTCTGGCGGCGCTGGTGGACATGGGATTTATCGCCCGAGTGGAAGCAGGGCCGGGTAGTACCGCTTTTGCCTCGGTGGTGGTGGTCACCATGATGGCGGCGCGTTCTTTCGATCCGCGCCTAATATGGGATGCCCATGATGGCGACCTGTATGCAACCGCGGTAGAGCCGGAAACGGCTCACAGGAGTGCGGCGGAGAATGGCTGACAATACGCCAGTGGATAATGACACCATAGAACCCAGCGCCTATGAAGGCCCTCAGCGGGGACAAGTGCGCAGGAGTCGCGGCCTGCCGCTTGTGTGGATATTGCCACTGGTAGCGGGTTTGATTGCCGCCTGGTTACTTTACCAGGATATGGCTGAGGGGGATGTGCACGCGAGCATCCTATTTCACTCCGGCGATGGTCTGGTGAAAGGCAAAACGGTGGTGAAATATTCCGGTGTGGATATCGGCATAGTGCAGGATGTGCGCCTGGTACCCAATGCCAAAGAATTAAATGGTGCCGACGGTGTTTTGGCTGAAGTCAGTCTTAACCGCAGTGCCGAGTACCTGTTGGTTGAAGGCACCGAGTTTTGGGTGGTGAAGCCGGAGCTCTCCATTACTGGTATCAGCGGATTGGAGACTTTGCTATCGGGTAATTACATTGCGGTGGAGTCCGGCAGTGGCAAGCGTAAGCGGGAGTTTGTCGCTCTGGATCGTCCACCGGCATTTATACGCGGCGACGGTTTACGCGTGGTACTGAAATCCCGCCGGCTCGGCTCCCTCAGCCGGGGCTCACCGGTGTACTACCGTCAGTTACGTGTGGGGCAGGTGGCCGATTACAGTCTCGACGAAAATGGTAGAGAAGTCAGTATCGAATTATTTATCCGGCGCGAGTACGGCTATTTGGTGCATCGTGGCAGTCGCTTTTGGAACAGCTCCGGGATTTCGATTGAAGGAGGGATCAGCGGTATTAGTATCAACCTGGAATCTCTCGCCGCTCTTTTTGCCGGTGGTGTCAGTTTTTACACGCCGGAATCCCAGCGCCAGTCGCCATTGGCGGTCAATGGCACAGAATTTAAGTTATATAAAAACTTCGCTGCCGCAGATGCGGGTATTGCCGTCACTTTAAATTTTGACCGAGGTGTCGATGTGACACCCGGTAGTACCAAGGTGTATTACCAGGGCATCAAAGTGGGTGAAGTCAGTCGCGCTAAAGCCAACAAGAGTATGAATGGAATGGAAGTACGTGTCCTGATGGACCCGGCGACCGATGACCTGCTCAGTGAAAATACTCGCTTCTGGTTGGCGCCGCCCACTTTTGATTTTAGCGGCGGCTTGAATGAATTAATTCAGGGTAACCGTATCGAGGTAGATCTGCGTCGGGGGAAGCGTTCTCAGCGCACTTTTTCCGCGCGGGCTTCGGCACCACAAATGGACCCTAGGGTCCCTGGACTGCATTTACGCCTCACCTCCCGCAACCCGGGCTCACTGCAGCGCGGTGCCCCCGTATATTTTCGCCGTATCGAAGTGGGCAAGGTACAGGGGATGGAATTGCGCAGAGATGGCGAAGGCGTAGAAGTGTATGTGGTGATTGAACCGCGCTATGCACACCTGGTTAGGCCAGGTGCCCGATTTTGGAATATCAGTGGATTGCGCGCTAGTGCGAGCCTGAGCAGTGGTATCAAAATACAGGCGGATTCGTTGATGTCTTTGTTGCGTGGTGGTGTTGCTTTTGGCATCCGGGGTGGGGAGTACGAAAAGGGTGGACCTGCGCAAAATGGCGATCAGTTCCCTCTGTATCGCAGTCGCGAAGCGGCGATGGAAGAGGGCATTGAAATCAGTATTAATTTACCCAGCGCTGAGGGGCTTAAGGAAGGGGCTCCGCTGCGTTACAAAGGTGTGCAAATTGGCGAAATAACCCGCTTGCGCCTCGGCAGGGATCTTGGTGAAGTTCAGGCACGAGCAAAGCTCTACCATCGCGGTGGCAATTTTGCTCGTGCCGGCACCCGTATCTGGGTGGTGTCCCCGCAAATTGGTATCAGTAAAGTCGCGCACCTGGACACACTGATTACCGGTCGTTACCTCGCCCTGGAGCCCGGCGGCGGGCCGCCGGAGACAGAGTTCTACGCCGAGCTTCAGGCCCCGAAGGAGGATCTTGCCGAAACTATGAGTCGACCCGGCCTGACGGTAATACTCGATGCAGCCAGGCGCGGTTCTCTGGTGGCCGGCAGCCCCGTTTATTATCGGCAGGTGCAAGTGGGGGAGGTTACTGGCTTTGAGCTGGGAGAGTGGGCGGACCGGGTATATATCTTTGTGCACATCGAGCCAGAGTATCGCCCGTTGGTGCGTGAGCATACGGTTTTTTGGAACGCCAGTGGTGTGGATGTGAATTTTGGGCTGAAAAGTGGTCTTAATGTTAATACCGAGTCTGCTCAGGCTCTAATTAAAGGGGGCATTGCTTTCGCCACGCCCGAGCCGCCATTTATGGGGTTCGAAGTGGAATCCGGTAGCCACTTTCCACTCTACCCACGGGCGGAACCCAAGTGGTATAAGTGGAGCCCCAAAATAGAGCTTTATAATTATTCGGAACCGGTCAAATAAATAACAAGGTAAGGAGCATTTATGCGTTATATAACCATGGGATTAATGACTCTGCTGTTCTTGGCCGGGTGCCAGGAAATGCAAGTGGAGCGGGTGAGTACGGGGGCCCAACCGGTGGCTTTTTCTACCTATAAATGGGGGGTGACGCCACTCAATGATGCGGATGCCTCAGCACAATTGGTAGAGCTAGACGAGGAGATGCGCAACTCAGTGGCGGCGCAATTACAGCAGCGCGGTTACCGAGAGGTGGCCCAGGACCAGAATGCAGACATGGTCGTGGATTATCAGGTGGCTGTGGTTGATGAATTTTTTTCCGGCGATACACGAGACCCAAGCTGGGACAAGCAGTTTGATAGCAATGCACCCCAGGATGTCGTGGAGCTGCCGCCGCTCACCGATGCTCCGCTGGTAATTATGAGTGTGGGGATTGGTCGCCCCGACGGCGCGATAATTTGGGGGGGCAGGGCCAGTGAACTCCTGACTCGCCCAGACAGTATTGAGCAGCGTCAGCGTCTGATCTCACGGGGCGTGTATGAATTGTTGAGGGATTTGCCTCAGGCCTACCAGTAAACTGAAAAATTATCGGCTCTTTATAATCCCTCCAACTAACTCCTCATCGCCGGCCGTTGGCCGGCGAAACTCCTCAAAGATCAGAAAACTACCAGTTACTATTTTTTACTGGCCTGTTTTTTTGCGGCCCGCACAGGCAGGGCTGCAAAAAATTACTTTGAAGGCAGTCTGCAATTTTTGCTAAGGGCTAGGGGCGCCCACGTTGCATCAGGGTTTCGTAGAGTTCAATATAGGAATCCACGATAAACTGCTTCGAGTAGCCATTCGCATACACTTCCGCAGCATTCTCGATCAGACTCTGGCGCAACTCTGGGTTATCCAGCACGGAGCGGATGGCTTTGGCCAAGGCATCAGCATCATCGATAGGTGTGATCAGGCCGCTATGACCATCGCTGATAACTTCCCCGGGGCCTTGGGAATTGGTGGCGACAATGGGGCATCGGTGTGCCCAGGACTCCATCACAATTGAACCCAGCCCCTCGTGCCGTGATGGGCATACGAACAAATCTGCGGTGCGCATCAGGGTAGTGACGTCGTTGCGCCAACCAAGGAAGCGCACGCGCTGGTCCAGACCGAGTTTATGGCACAGGGCTTTCAGGTTGGACTCTTCGGGACCTACGCCGGCGAGCCACAGGGTGGCATTGGGTATTTGCGCCAGAGAGTGCAGCAGGACTTCGAAGCCCTTGTTGATGTGCAGACGGCCTGCAGCGAGGATGAGGGGCTTGTCTTCCGGCGTATCGAAACTGTTGCGTGGTAGCGGTTCTACTGGAGTTTCATCGGCAAAATTGGGGATATGAAAAATCCGCTCCCTGGGAATACCACCATCAATCATATGCTGGCAAATACCCTTGCTGATACCGATCCAATAATCTGCGTGTCGGTAGTACTTCAGGTTGTAGTAGTGGCCGAGCCGGCTGACCAGTAGATAGTTTTTTGAGTTGGGAGTGATAATAGTGGCACGCCCCATCCAGGTCATAACGATGTCCGGCTGCCAGTTATTCAGTGCCTCGCGATAAACTCTGCGGCCTAGAAAATCCAGTTTGCCACCAAACTTAAAACCTTCGGTTTCAACCCCATTGTTACGCAGCGCTTGCACACGGTGATCGTGGTTGCGGATAAAGGCTTTCTCATTAATCTCAGTGCGCGGGTTCAAACCGCTCACCAGGCGCACGAAAAAATTTTCCGCACCGCCGTGCTCGGCACCGGCGAGGACCTGTGCCACTCGAATTGGTTTGCTACTCATAAATCCAACGTATTCTGTGTAATTCTTCCGGTGGCCCGTTATTTCAGCGTGCCATCCAAGTTGATATCGCGGGCCCAGGCGTAGTCGTGACTAAAGGGCTGTAGGCTGGTGGCCTCAACAATGTACTGGGCGTAAAGCTTCGAGTTCATTTCGGTGTGGAAAAATTCCCGGGCTTTAGCTGCCCAAGTACGGCGCTTGGCATCATCACCATGGAAATCGCGGATTTTTTCCAACAGGTCCTGCTCATCAGAAAAGTAAACTACGCTCTCTGGGGGCAATAGTTCGTCGAAGTGCAGCTTGTCACTGGTGAATTGCAAAATACCATTACCGGCAAGCTGGGCCATTCGCGCAGAAGAGTACCAGTAGTGGGTGTCTTGGCGATTAAAATTCAGTCCCATTTTAGTTTGCGCGAGTGCGCGATCGTAGTCTCGTCCCCATACTGGCGCTTCACCAAAGCTGCCGTAGGTTTTGAAGTTCAGTGAATCTCCCAGGGTATCCTTGAGATTTTTTACCATTTGCAAGCGCTTGGTGAAATTATTGCTGTTGCTACAAAACAGCAGATCAATAGACAGATCAGTGCGTTCGGCATTATTGAGGTTTTCGATAGAGGGTTCGACCGGGTTGGGCATATGGTAAACCCGGGCGTTAATGCCCTCAAAAATACTCAGCTCGCGACGGCCGGTGGAGACGAAGATGGCATCGGCCACTTCGGCGCGATGTTTGATACGCTCAACATTGCTGGGCACGAACAGTGGATCGTTATTGCAGTGTGCGATTAGGCAATTGGGCTGTTGTTGCTTGATCGCCTTCAGGGTGTCGTTACTGATCATGTCGCAGTGGCCGGCGATGATCAGGTCGGGCTCAAATGCTTCAATCGTTTCTAACAGGCGGCGATTGGCTTTGCTCACCCCTAGGTCGCGGATTCCGAAGGGCGCTTCGAAGGCTGCCACATCCCGGTCGCTGAACACCTGCGTATAGTGATCGTTTTTGATCAGGCCAAAAGTCAGTTTCTGTGCCCAGCTAACCCGCGTCTTACCGTAACGGCGCAGTTGCTGGTAGGCGATATTGAGCACTCTCATGGTGGTGCGGTCTCTAAAAAAATCCAGGAAGATATTACGTATGGCCGCTTGCTAGAGAGGCTGGTACGGTGGGCGCAGAGTATAACAGCTGCATCCCGGTCATATAGTGTTCGAGTATGCAGACCCCACTCGCGCAGAAGGTCAGCGAACTAATGTCAAAAATGAAGAGTCAAAAGGGGTTGTCCCCAGAGTTTTCCGCAGATTCTGTAGAAGTTGTTTCCAGGGAAACGGTTTATAAGGGATTTTTTTCCATGTTGCGGCTACGGCTGCGCCATCGCCTTTTTCGTGGTGGCTGGAGTGAAATCTTTACCCGGGAGCTGTTTGTACGCGGTCCGGCAGTAGGGGTATTGCTCTACGACCCTGAGCGAGACCTTGTTGCGCTTACCGAGCAGTTTCGTATTGGCGCCCTAGAGCGGCCGGCAGGCCCTTGGTGTCTGGAAGTGGTGGCCGGCATGGTGGAAGCCGGGGAAGACCTAAAAGATGTAGCTCGGCGTGAAGTATTGGAGGAAGCGGGGCTCAAAGTGCAGGAATTGCACTTTATCCACAGTTATATGCCCAGTGTTGGCGGGAGCTCCGAACGGCTACACCTGTACTGTGCGCTGGTGGACTTGAACTGTGCGGAAGGTTACTTTGGTTTGGAGCAGGAAAACGAAGATATCCGCTTGCGGGTGTTTTCCAGGGACTCGGTACTCGCCGCCATGGCGGGGGACTATGCTCCAGGAGAGAACCCTATCGATAATTCGGCCACCATTATTTGTATGCAGTGGCTGCAGTTGAACCGGGCAAAATTAACAAAACACAGGCCAACTGCCTGACCGTCACTTGCGTTACGCAATGTTACCTGCGTATAGAGCAAACTGAGATCTGAGTCACGGCGGCCAATGAATTGGAGTGTTGATAATGGCTCTACTGGGAGAAGCGAAGGTGCGGCAGCAAAGGAAGTTGAAAATGTCGCCAAATGGCAACGCTAGGGCGGTGTATCGAGTCGATCTACCGTCTTATCATGCCGATTGTGACGCCAACTACCTGCGCTTGAGCAAATTGTTGCCTGAGCTTTCACAAAGAGCGCTTTGGCGCTACCAGTTGCCCGGCGGCACTCTGGTGTTGAGAGTAGTGGAGCGCTCCAGATATACCACGGAGGTGTCTCTGGCGGCGGAGGTAAATCTTAACGAGTGCCAATGGCTGGAACCTCCCGACTTGACTGTACGCCTCTACCACGATGCGTGTATGGCGGAGGTGATTAAAGCCAATGGTCGCGGGCCGGTGGGTGGTAAAGGAGTGGATACCGCCTATCCCAATCCCCGTATGCAGCATGCAGATGAGAGACCCCAAGCCAATCGCTTCCTTGGTGAATGGTTGGAGTACTGTCTTGCAAATGGTCGTGCAGAATTTGAACTGGTGTTGGATGGCCAGAGATTTTAATTCTGCTGCAGAACACACGGATGTGAACACAAGGTGAGCAAGTGATTCGCGAGCACAACAAGTCGGATTCACCCCTGGGGGTGACTTCGCACCGTCTTATCCAGATCACAGATCCACATATCGGCAGCAGGCCCGATTATCAATTATTGGGTCTGGATACCGGCCACACCCTCGATGAAGTTTTGACCTCTCTCCAAAGCAGGCAGCCCCATGCCCGGGCTCTGGTCGCCACTGGCGATATCAGCGCCAATGGTTCTGAGGCATCCTACTGCCGGTTCTTAGAAAAGACCCGCATACTTTCCATGCCCTGGTACTGGCTGCCCGGCAATCACGATGTGAGTGCCCGCATGAAAAAACTGGCCCCCAATCGCTGTATCGATTTGGTCTCCTTGGGGGATTGGCGCCTGCTGCTGTTGGATACCAGTGTGACAGGGCAGATTTGTGGTGGCTTGGACAGCGCGAAACTGGAGCGCCTTCAGTTGCTCCTTTGGGAGACTCGCGATCACCCGGTGATTATTATGATGCATCACCAGCCGGTCCCTGTGGGGAGTAAGTGGATTGATGGCCATATGCTGCGCGAAGGCTGTGAGACATTTTTGCAAATAGTTGATCAAGCCCCCCAGGTAAAAGCCTTGGTTTGGGGGCATGTACACCAGCAGTTTGACAGCAACCGAGGCCATCTCGGTCTGCATGCCACTCCCTCTACTTCGGTACAGTTTACTCCCGGCAGTGGCCCCTTCGCTGTCGACGAAGAGATGCCCGGCTACCGCTGGTTTGAACTGTATAGCGATGGCTCCTACGAAACCGGTGTGGAGCGGGTGGCTATCTCCAAGTATTGTGTCGATCTCGCCTCATCCGGTTATTGATTTAAGTCAAACCGCTGCGAATTCGCAGCGGTACTTTCACTAAAGCTCTCAAGTCTTCCTCCTTGCTATTGGCTCCCCAGTAAAGAATGCAATGTTTTCGGAATAGGCAGCAAACAGGTCACTGCCTATTGGTAACAACCATTCCTATTTTGCGCGACCTGAGCACAATGTATTTTCCCCTCTCTTTTTCAGCAAAAAAACCAAATAAAACCATTCTTAACCAATCCCCTGTGTTTTTCCCCTATCCTCCCCGTACAATGAGATTACCTGTATTGAGCGGTGCTTTTTGAATATGGGAAAAGCGTGGTGAAAGGTGAGCCAATAAAGTATTCAAGTGTGGTTTCTAGAATTGCCGAGGTTTGAAGCCTAACGGTGATAGATAATGTGATTGGAGCCTCTCGCCGAATAGATATTTTTCGGAAATTCAGGAGCTTGTAAATGCAACAATTATTTTCTATACCTCTCCTCGCAATTTTATTATTGATTACGGCTTGTAGTCAGCAGTCCACTTTACAGGATCGTAGTGATGGTCTGGAAGCACGCCCCAGCCAGCTCGATGAAGTCGCGGCAGCTTTCGCCTTGGATCTCAGTGGTGCTAAGGTTTATATCGCACCGGTTCAAATTGACTACACCAAGCGATTCTCCTCCCTACCCAGGCGCCAATATCGGGAAAAAGATTACGAGCTGGACCATAGGGATCTACAGCGTTTGAATACACTGTTGGCGCAGAGCTTTAGTAATAAGCTGCTAAAACCGCGCAATGCCCAGCAAGTGTCGGAGCAGGCGGAAGCCGACTACACCCTATCCCTGTCACTGCAAGATTTTTCCCTGGCTGCACCGCTAGATCCATCTCCCTGGACTTGGCGTGTCTATACAGAGCAGAGCGCCTACGCACAGCTGGTAGGTACTTTGTACGATCGTAACGGCAGCGCAGTAATGCATTTTCGCGATCGGCGGGATATTGGTGAGAATTTCGGTTCCTCTGGGCCGGGTGGACGGCTGGAACGTTTCACCAGTGTTACCTTTTGGTCAGATATGCGTGTGGATATTCGCCGGGCTTTTGCTAGCTTGAACAGATCGCTGCTGTAATCGGTCTCTGGAAGAGCAGGAACTGTGAGGAGGCCAGCCCCATTGCTGCCGTGGGGCGCTATAATCCCCGACTATGCAAACACAAAATCTCAACGGAAGGCCACTGCTGATCTATCTGCACGGCTTTCTTTCATCGCCTCAGTCCTTTAAATGCCAGCTGATGCGGGACCGGTTGGCTGCCAATCACCCACAGATCATTTTCTGTGCGCCACAAGTCTCCCCCTATCCAGGAAGTGCTCAGCAATCATTGCTGCGCCTATTGGATGGCTTCTTTGACTCAGACAACTGCGGCCCAATAGGGTTGGTTGGTAGCTCTATGGGGGGATTCTGGTGTACCTACCTAGGCGAGCGTTACCATTTGCCAGCGGTGTTGATCAATCCGGCCGTTCGCCCATCCCGCTTTATGCCGGCCTACGTCGGCCAGGTGTTACAACCCTACAGTGGTGAGTCGCAGGAGTATCGCCTAAGCGGTGCGGACGTTGATACCATGGCGCAATTGGAAGCAGAGATACCCAGTCCACTGCTGAGCCGCTATTGGCTTTTGGCACAGCGAGGCGATGAAACCCTCGATTACCGCGATGCAGAGTCTTTCTATCAAGGGCAGCGTCAAACTGTCGAGGAGGGGGGCGATCACAGCTTTCAGGGCTTCGCGCGTTACTGCGATCCCATTGTCGAATTTCTATTTAACCAGCAGTAATTTATAACCATTATGGCCAATTATTCCGCCGAAGATATTGAGGTACTCACAGGGCTGGACCCGGTGCGAAAGCGCCCGGGCATGTACACAGATACCACCCGCCCCAACCACCTCGCCCAGGAAGTGATTGACAACAGTGTCGACGAAGCGCTTGCCGGGCACGCGAAAAAAATTGAAGTGGTATTGCACAAAGACCAATCGCTCTCGGTTAGCGATAACGGTCGCGGTATGCCGGTGGATATTCACCCGGAACAGGGGCGCCCTGGTGTTGAAGTGATTCTTTCCACCCTGCACGCTGGTGGTAAGTTCTCCAACAAAAATTACCAGTTTTCCGGTGGTCTACACGGTGTGGGTGTTTCTGTAGTAAACGCTCTTTCCAAAGTGTTGGAAGTGACCATCCAGCGGGATGGTAAGGTGCACCGAATCGGTTTCAAAGATGGGGAAAAGGCCTCGGATCTTGAGGTTGTCGGTAATTGTGCAAAGCGCACCACAGGCACCAGTGTACGCTTTCTGCCCGACCCCAAGTATTTTGATTCCGCAAAATTCTCCGTGGTGCGACTGCGTCACCTACTGCGCGCCAAGGCGGTATTGTGCCCCGGCCTGACGGTCACTTTTATTAATGAGCAGGACGGTGAATCAGACGAGTGGTACTACGAGGACGGTCTCAAAGACTACCTCGCCGCTGCCAATCAAGGCTGGGAAATCTTGCCGGTCGAGCCCTTTGTGGGTAGCTTTGCCGCTTCTACCGAAGCGGCAGACTGGGCAGTGCAATGGCTGCCGGAGGGCGGTGAGATTACCGCCGAATCCTACGTTAACCTGATCCCCACCGCCCAGGGCGGTACCCACGTGAATGGGCTGCGCGCGGGCCTTCTGGATGCCATGCGTGAGTACTGCGAGATCCGCAATTTATTACCCCGTGGTATTAAGTTGGGCCCTGAGGATATCTGGGGGCAATGCTCTTACGTACTCTCCGCCAAACTGGCAGACCCGCAGTTCTCCGGGCAGACAAAAGAACGCCTCTCCTCCCGTGAGGCCACCGCGTTTATTTCTGGCGTGGCCAAGGATGCGTTCAGCCTGTGGCTGAACCAACATACGGAAGAGGGTGATAAGCTTGCCGAGTTGTGCATTGGTAATGCACAAAAACGAATGCGCTCAGCAAAAAAAGTCGCGCGTAAGAAAGTCACTCAGGGGCCCGCGCTGCCGGGCAAGTTGGCGGACTGTTCCAGTGCCGATACCTCCCGCTCCGAACTCTTTCTGGTGGAGGGGGACTCCGCTGGTGGTTCCGCCAAGCAAGCGCGGGATCGCGAGTTCCAGGCCATCATGCCGCTGCGCGGTAAAATCCTGAATACTTGGGAAGTGGACTCCGCAGAGATTCTCGCCAGCCAGGAAGTGCACGATATTGCAGTGGCGCTGGGTGTTGATCCAGGCAGTGACAATCTGGAAGGGCTGCGCTACAACAAAATCTGTATCCTCGCCGATGCCGACTCCGATGGCCTACACATCGCCACACTACTCTGCGCTCTGTTCTTACGTCACTTCCGTCCGCTGGTAACTAACGGTCATGTCTATGTCGCCATGCCGCCACTGTTCCGCATAGACATCGGTAAAGATGTTTACTATGCGCTGGATGAATCAGAGAAGCAGGGTATCCTCGATCGTATAAGCGCAGAAAAGAAAAAGGGCAAAATACAGGTGACTCGCTTTAAAGGTCTGGGTGAAATGAACCCCATGCAGTTGCGTGAAACCACCATGGACCCCAATACCCGTCGCCTGGTGCAACTGTATATTGATGCCGGCGATGACAGCAATCAGCTTTTGGATATGCTCTTGGCTAAAAAGCGTGCCGGGGATCGCAAGCAGTGGCTGGAAAGTAAAGGGAATCTGGCTGAAGTGGGTTAAGCCCTAATTAATCGCTGATCTATTTTTCTTAGGTTGCCTTAGTTTACTAGGGCAACAATTTAAAGCGCTATGGAAGGTATTTTGTGAAATTAAGCCATTTATTTATCTTTTTTATTTTTTTCGTTTCTCCTTTAGCCGGGTTGGCAAAAGATATTCAGTCTTTACTTAATCTGGAGATAGATAGTTTTATAGCAGAACTAAAAGGCGAAGATAACTTAGCCTTATCCAAAGCTGCTAATCGTATAACAGGATCTGGATTAAGTGATGAACGTTTATTTGATGTGGCTGAACAGGTTCTCCTAGAAAAACACCAGGCGAATATGACAGTTGCTCAACGCGATGAGCAAGTGATTAGTGAAATCGTCAATTTATTACGTACACTTTCATCATCTGGAAATACAAAATATTCACCCACTATCAATAAGATAATGCGTGAAAGTGGTAATCGTGCGATTAGAAATCGAGCGAAGCATGTGCTGACCAAGTTTAGTTTTTATCAAAAGCGCAATGCATTGATGCAAAATATGGAAGGCCATGTAGCTACTAATAGCTTGCATACTACACGCTTACTAAATTTGCTCAATAGTAACGATATGATCATGCAGCGGTTTGCCGCTGAGGAAGTTGTCCGCGATGGAGCTGCTGAAACCGTAATTCAGGAGTGGTTTTATAAGGCAGTAGAAAAGGATGTTAGGCAGCCTGTAGACAAACTACATATCGATACACTTGCCTGGTACTGCAAAGCTCTAGGTACGGTTAATAAAAGTGAGTACAAGGAATTCCTGAGTTCTATCGCTGATGATAGAAATGTACACAGAAAAATTAGAAGACACGTGAAGAAAATTCTCGGCTAGGTAGCTGCAACTGAGCGAGATGCCTTTGTCATTTCGCTCACAACTCATCTTTCATTCTCCTCTCTTGTTTTTTCTGTCGGCATAGAAATATGTTTAACAAATATGCCGCGATTTTTTTAGGATGATATATTTCACCTCTTCCTTCTCGCTTTATCCTTGGTGGATACTTTTACTTACTAATTTGAACTCTCTGAAATTTAATGGCAGAGGGACTATTTTTGCTTTTATTTAAAGGTTATGTCGTTGGCTGGTTGTATATAGGGTGCTCAGGCGTATAAGTAATTGTTTCTGATTGGTGAGACCTGTTAGATGACAACAATATTAGAGTTTTGGATGCGTTAACCATCTTCTTGTTTTCTTAAAGGTCGCCAGTCTTCCAGACGCCTATAAAGAGGAAATAAACGTTCTAAGTTAGGCGATTATATACTTTTGGTCGTAGAGCGTTATCTGTTGGTATACCTGTAAAAGCTAAGAGTTGATTCTAAAGTTATTTAAATTACCGTCTTATTCGATGGGGTAGAGTCGGATTATGGTGTGGGATACATTAAGTGCTGTGGGCGAGCTTGTTGGAGCCTTCGCAGTTGTCGCGTCCTTAGTCTATCTTGCTGCTTTAATAAGAGTTCAGAATAAAGAATCCAAAATTGCTTCTATGCATGAGATATCTATTGCTCATCGAGAAGCTGTGGCGGCAATTTGTGAAGGTCCGATGGCAGATGTTTTTGCGAAGACGATGAAGGATTTTGATTCGTTATCTAGTGCTGACACTTTGAGAATCATTGGTTTTGTATATCGTTTTTTTAAAATTTGGGAGGAGGCCTATTTTCAATATAAGGCAAACAGGCTGGATTTTACTATCTGGGACTCAATGACTCGTCAATATACTGCATATTTATCGATGATTCCCTTTAAGAGGATATGGGAGTTGCGATCTGAATATGTAGCTCCTGAATTCCGTGATTATGTAAATTCTAGAAAGCCAGTAGATTTAGTTTTACCCAATGCAGTCAGTAAAAAGTGATTCCCTTGTCCGCTGTGGAGATACAGGAGTTTCATTCCGATGGTTGCAGTATCTTTCCTGATGGCACTCTTGAACAGAGTGAATTATGGCTTGATTGCTGCTATGCCCATGATCATGCCTATTGGAAGGGGGGAAGCAATTCGCAGCGGCAAGAGGCTGATCGTGACCTAGAAGTTTGTGTTGCCAAAACTGGGGAGAGGGAAGTTGCGTTGTTGATGCTGGTAGGGGTTAGAGTTGACGGGACGCTATTCTTGCCAACCTCATTCCGTTGGGGCTATGGTTGGCCCTATTTGCGGGGTTATAAAGCCTTAACAGAAGAAGAGCTGGATGCTATTGAACAGCTGCAAGGATCTTTACCTGGGTCGTTTTAGATAGTCTAATAATATTTTTATTCAATATATAAGATTAACTCTATGGTTTTTGCTCTCTCAAGGATACTGGGAGCTAATGGTGATATGATCAATAATCAGAAGGTTTCTTAAAAGGGATTTATAGCGTGGCTTATTTTCGTGGTGTTTTATGGTTCTGCATTACCCTGAATATACTGGTCTTTGCTTATCTGGCCTTCCTCTTGGGCTGGAATGTTGGGCTTCTTGAAGTTTTACTGGGAATCATTCTTGCTAATTTTCCTTTGCCTTTTATGGTTCGCTGGTGTGAGCGTATGGCCAAGGATTTAAAGGGGTACTGGATCAACTTTATTCCCTATATAAGCCCCGTATTGGTAGGGTTTGGTGGCTCAGCGGTCTATATTAATGCAGCGCTAAAAGGTGAAAAGGTATTTTGGCTTTATTTAACTGTGCCTATGGCACAGGCAACGGCTTTTTGGGTACTCCTGGCACTGGTCTTTTGTATTTACCCGTTCATTAATACTGAAAGGCAAGAAGTGGTAGAACCTGAGTATAGTAGCAGCGCTGAAAGCCCCGCAGACATTTTGAAAAAAGAGCAGGAAAGGACGGATGAAATTGCTTAGTGTTTGTAAGCATTACTGTATATAGGTTCATATCTTTTATTGTTGATTAGTCTTCTGCTGGTTCCCTTTTCAGTAGCTGTCCATACTCTTTGGAGAAGTGGTTTTTTAGCCATTGCATCAGGCTACGTACGCGAACTAATTGATGGCGCAGCGGGGGGCAAACCATAGAGAGCTGGGTGGACTCTGACCATCCAGGCAAAATTTCCTGTAATTTACCTTTTTCGATATCTGCTTGGACGTAGATGTCTGCCAGGCGAGTTACACCAAGTCCTGCCAGTGCTGCAAGGTGCATCGCCCGGCCGCTGATCAGTTTGATACCCTGTTCCACCTCAATCTTATGCCTGGTCTTACCACGCGTTAGCACCCACTGATCAACACTGCCGTAAATTAGGGGTACTTTCGAGAGGTCCATGGGCTTTAGAATTGGGCCACGCATTTTGATAAAATCCGGACTCGCAACATAGCGGGTTTTGATACTGTGCAGTTTGCGTACTACGAGGGTGGAATCTGGCAGCTGCCCCATACGTATTACTAAATCGTAACGATCCTCAATGAGATCGACACGCACACTGGAAAAATCCAGCTGTATTTGTATTTCGGGATAAGTTTTCTGGAACTTAATGACTAGGGGGGCAATGATCTCCTCGCCGATAATCCCACCCACCGCATTGATACGAATTTTCCCCTTTATTTCCTCTTTGGCATGTGTTGCCCACTCTGCGGCACTATCTAGTTGCTGTATTGCCTGCTTGCATCGCTGGTAATAGCCTTCACCGACCTCAGTAAGCCGCAGCTTACGGGTGGTACGGTGTAACAGTTGAACACCCAGGGTGGACTCTAATTCGGAGACTTGTTGGCTGAGTGTAGCTTTGGAGAAACCTGTATGATCCGCAGCAGCAGTAAAACTGCCCCGCTCAGCCACAGCAATAAAGGCGCGTATGGCTCGCCAAGAGATATTGTTCATTAATTCCAAACAATGATTTCACATTAGTTGAGTTAATAGACGTAATTCTAAATTCTATACTGCCGATACAAAAGGGTTATCCCGAAGTCTTTAATCATTGATTGCAGAAGAGAGAGTCAGTATGTCTAAGCCATTGATTGTAATAACAGGTGCCAGCTCTGGAATTGGAGCATCAATAGCTCAGCATATGTCGGATGCCGGGCATCCGTTGTTGCTATTGGCGCGTCGTCTGGAAAAATTAGAAGCGATGAATTTACCGAACACCCTCTGCAGACAGGTCGATGTCACCGATCCTGCTGCGTTATCTGCAGCAATTCAGGAGGCTGAGACTCTTTATGGGCCTGTAGATTGTTTGGTGAACAATGCCGGTAAGATGTTGCTAGGGAACATAGAGACCCAGAGTGCTGAAGAGTGGCGGGAGATGTTTGATGTCAACGTGCTCGCCTTGATGAACTCCATGCAGGCTGTTTTGGCCGATATGAAGTCTCGTGGTCGCGGTACTATCCTCAATATCAGCTCGATTGCCGGCGTGAAGACATTCATCAATCATGCTGCCTATTGCGGAACCAAGTACGCAGTGTCGGCGATTAGCGAAACCGTGCGTGAAGAGGTTGCCGCAAGCGGAGTACGTATTATGGCCCTATGCCCAGGAGCTGTGGAGACAGAGCTACTGAGTCATACCACTTCTGAAGAGATTATCAAAGCTTACGAAGAGTGGAAGGCCTCCATAGGTGGCGCCATTAATGCAGAGGACATCGCTCGTACGGCGTTGTTTATGTACAGCCAGCCCCAGAATGTGAATATCCGCGAAGTGCAAATAGCCGCTACAGGCCAGGATCGATAGATGAGTTAGATCGGGAAAGAGGGTGAACAATCTAGCTATTGGTCGGCCTCCTTCCTGAAAATTGTTTGGATACTGGAGAAATCCAGTTCTTCATTGCCCTTCAGACTGTGTAAGCCAAATAGATTTCTGGCTAGTGAGCCGAGCGGTGTGTAGCTTTTGCTATTGTCGGCGGCTTGCTGAGCAAGCCCCAGATCCTTACACATCAACCCCACTTTAAAGCCTCCACGATACTGATTGCTAGCGGGCACACTATCCATAACACCGGGATAAGGATTATAAGTTTGTAGGGACCAGTTGGCGCCCGAGCTTTTCGCCATGATTTCAGTTAGCACTTTGGGATCAAGGCCGTTATCCACCCCCAATTGGAGTGCCTCGGCGGTGCCAATCATATGAATAGCCAGCAACATATTGTTGCAGATCTTTGCCGTTTGCCCAGCTCCGGCAGGGCCTGCAAAAAAAACATTGGCCCCCATATGCTGTAGAACTGTTTTGGCTCGCTCTACATCCTCGTGCTCACCGCCACACATAAAGCTGAGAGTTGCGGCAGCTGCCCCTTTGACTCCGCCAGAAACAGGAGCCTCTATTGCATGAAGGCCTTTATTTCGTGCGGCGTTAAGTAGGCGTTTTGAGCTGCTTGCTGAAATTGTGGAGCAATCAATAATTAAGGATCTCTCTTCGATAGCTTCCAGCAGATGATCTTTTTCAATATAAAGGCTCTCTACCGCAGCACTGCTGGGTAACATACTAATAACAAAATCTGCTCCCTTCACCGCTTCTGTTGCTGATGAACATTTTTCAACTCCCTGTTCTACAGATTTCTGAAGCAACTCCTCTACTGGATCGAAACCTCTTACACGGAATCCAGCTTTGATTAAGTTAAAAGCCATTGGGGCACCCATATGCCCCAGACCAAGGAAGGCTGTGATTTTATTCATGGCAGTATCCAAAAAATTAAATTTTATTGGTATGTGCAGTTACTTTAACTGTATCGTCATATTTGCCTGTTCGGCATGTTCAATATCTGAATCGAACCAGCGGGCTGTGATGGTTTTTGTTTCGGTATAAAAACGCACGGCCTGCTTACCATAAGCGTGGAGATCCCCATAAAATGAACTGCGCCAGCCAGTAAAGCTAAAGAAAGGTAATGGAACCGGGATAGGCACATTGATTCCTACCTGGCCCACAAGAATTTCATGCTGATATTTACGTGCGGCTGCACCGCTGGCAGTGAATATGGAGGTCCCATTGCCGTAAGGGCAGTCATTCACCAGTTTTATTGCATCATCTAAGTGATCTACATTCACCAGACATAACACTGGCCCAAAAATTTCATCAGTGTAAATTGACATCTCGGTAGTAACATTGGCAAATAATGTAGGGCCAACCCAGTTACCATGGGGATATCCATCCACTGTAATTTTTGAACCATCCAGAAGGCAATCCGCCCCTTCTTTTTTGCCCGTCTCGATATAACCCAGCACACGTTCCTTTGCAGCAGGTGAAATTAAGGGGCCGTAGTCGGATTGTGGATTCTTCCAATGCCCGGGTATTATCTTTGCCATCGCATCCTGTATATCAGGAATCCAACTTTGCGCTTCACCCACTAATACCACAACCGAAATAGCCATGCATCGCTGACCGGCAGCCCCTACAGAAGAGCCGATGATATTGTTAATAGTGGCATTTTTATTTGCATCAGGCATCACTACCATGTGGTTTTTTGCCCCGGCAAAGGCCTGTACTCTTTTTAAATATTGAGTGCCTGTTTGATAGATATGGCGCCCAACTGGCACGGAACCGACAAAAGATATAGCTTTAATATCCGGATTTTTTAGTAAGAAATCTACCTGCTCGCGACCACCATGGATAACTTGTAGAACCCCTTTGGGTGCTCCTGCCTGCTCAAATAATTCAGCCAGTTTGCAAGGTGTAATGGGGTCTTGTTCAGAAGGTTTAAGAATAAAGGTATTGCCACAGGCAATCGCTAGCGGAAACATCCACAACGGTATCATTGCGGGAAAGTTGAATGGCGTAATACCGGCGCAGACGCCAATGGGTTGAATATAGGAATAGCAATCTATAGCACTGGCAACGTTTTCAACAGTTTCCCCCATTAGCAGGGTAGCAATATTGGCGGCATGCTCAACCACCTCAATGCCTCGCCAAACATCCCCCTTGGCATCTTCAAATGTTTTACCGGTTTCCTCTGCGAGAATCTCGGCCAGGGCTTCTTGGTGCTCTTTCAGGAGAGCTTGGTACTTGAGCATAATACGTGTTCTAGTAGGAACTGGGGTGTTCCGCCAAGAAATGAATGCCCGCTTGGCGGCGTTGATTGCCTGGAGTTGTTCGGCCTCAGTGGTATAGGGGGCTTGGGTTAAAACCTCACCTGTGGCGGGGTTTGTCACATCCAGCCACTCCTTGGTATTGGACTGCACCCAGTCGCCGTCAATGAATAGAGGAAGGCGTGAAGGGATGGATTTATTCATATTATTTGCCTTACCAGTAACCGGTGGGAAATTGCCAAACAGTTTAGGCGTTGCCTGAGTGAAAAAAGAGGTATTTTACGCCGCTTCTTGAGATGAAGAATATCGATGAGAGTTTTAGCTGAGGAGCTTCCAGCTTTTGTTTGCAATATTGAATTTTTGTGCGCACCTTCTCAACCTGAAAAATAGCCTGCTTGTTTTCAAGCTTTGTCCGTAATCATGCTGTTAGTATGCCCTCTCTGTAGATTTGTAGTGAATTTGTGAGGTTTTCTATTCATTTAGTTTAAGAAAGAGGGTAAACGGTGTCTTATAGAAAAATATTTCAGGTATTCGTTTTATTTCTTATGGGATCTTTCAGTTCCTTACTATCGGCAACCACTTTGGAGGATCTCCGGGCCCATACACCTACGTCAGATAAAACCTGGGCAGAACAATGGTTTTACAATATTGCTGTGCCGGATGTTGGATACTTCAAGATAAGTCTCCAAACCTATATTGCCCCTGATTTTGTTGCGCCTGCACCTAAAGCCTATATCCACTTGGCGTTTTCACCTAGAAGCGGTGTTGAGGTCAAATATGATATTTTCCGGGACGAAGTGATTTTGTCTAATCCAGATGGCTCCGATGGTTTTTATTACGAGGTTCCAGGGGTCGTTGTGGCAGATGAGGAGGGTCTTAGAGTAAGTCACTCAGACTTTAATTTTTCCATGTATTGGGCCGGGGAGCATCATCATTATTGGCATGGTTTAAACCCAGGTCAGACACCGTTCGGTATTATTCCAGAGCTGCCGGGAGTTGGAGGAAGATGGTTTCTCTATACAGTTGGGACTCCTATTGAATACAACTTTAGTGATGCAGGTCAGTCCCTAATAGGGCAGGGGTTTGCACAGCTGGATAAGGGATGGTATGACAAAGAATCCAGTGCCGGAATGATCTATTCAATGGGCCTGTCAGATGAACTTTACTATATGTTTACCGGAGCAAAACTGGGAGAGTCTAATTTCGAGATGTGGGCAGGCCGATATATTTCAGATGAGTATGATCTGATTTTTCACCCAGCATTTAATAATCTCTCCGTAAAGAGGGAGCTGGATGCTTGCGCTGGTCGTCTCAAAGTTGAGCTAAACAAAATAAAGTATAAGTTGGTTATGGAGGCGCAAGCAGATATTAATAGCTTTTATCCACTATTGTTTCCTTCGGTTATCATCTTTGGCGGTGAGCAAAGGTATATGAAATCCATGCAGGCTAATATTAACTTCTCTTTGTATAAAAAGGGAGATTTGGTTGAGTCTGTCCAGATGCCTCAGGGGCTTTTAGAATTTAGCGGCCCCTTAGCTTGTGAAGATTTCTTCAACTGAAATGTGATATTTTTCAAGGAATAGCTAATTGTCTTTTTTAGCAAGGCCGAACTAGTGAGTTTCGCCTTGCTACTTCCTATACTAGGCCAGCAGGTTTAATGGTATTGAATAGTGATATTACTTGCCTTGGGAAGCCAATCCTGTAAAGCGCTATGCTCAATTTCCCCAATAACCGCCATACTCGGGTGATTTCTATCTTTCAGGAGCACTATTTTGATATGGTCCTGATGCAGGTTTTGAAAGTGATCATAGGGTGAAATTGGGTCAGTATTGGAAGCAAATAAAAGCACGGGCACAGGAGTGTTGGTTAGTAAAGGTTCAATTTGTGTTTTCAGTAGGCTTATATTGGCTTCCTCTAGCGCCATTGACGCTCCTATTTTTATTTCTTTTTCAGAGAATGCTCTACTAAGTAGGGGAAAATTCTCTTGGGCATAATTATAAACAGACTGGTCAAATTCCAACATGGGGGCTTGTAATATTAGGCCGCTGATATCTTGTCGAGATTGAGCGATTCTCGCCGCAGTAAGGCTCCCCATGGAATTACCAAGAAGATAAATGTTTTTACTTTCTATCAGGCCTTTATGGATAAGCTCGTCAATTAGCCTGTTAATCACTTCGCTATCACCAACGCCATATTCCTTACGGCCTTCAGATTCACCATGGCCGAGTAGGTCTGGAATAACCACCTGAAATCCAAGGAGACGAAAATATAATGCTGAGTGAAGCATGAATTCTTTTGAGATTCGGAATCCATGTAAAAGAATGATGGTCCCAGAATAATGTTTGTTCAGGACTTCTTTATTTATAGATAGATTAACTTGACTGGTTTGATTGCCAGAGTCAGTTTCTATGGAGTATTTAATTTTACCCTTTTCAAGGGGGGCAGCAAAGAAATAGCTAATGCACAAGTTTCTTAGCTTGTCACAGTAGTTATTTTTATGGAATCCCCATGATTTTATCTGCTCATTTGAAACTACGTGGTCGTAAGGGAAGCTTTTTGAGCTTGCAATATAATTTCTGATGTTCACTGCGCAAGATGATATAAATAAACAAATTGATATGGTCAGAAGCAGTTTTATTGATTTCATTTTAATAGGCATAAATTGTCACTAAAATCTAGTGTTAATCAAAAAAATAAAGTGCCATGAATTACGTTTGTATCAGTAGCGGCGCACTACATGTGGTTAGGCTAAATTGATTCAACTTTTGGCAATTGCTCATTTCTCTAAAATTTATGTAAGCAAAGTTTCACTTTTTCTTTGATTGCTTTAGGAGAGTTTAAAGCTTTTCCAGCTGGCGTTGTTCCCGATCGACTTTGCCTGTAGTTAAATAGATCTATGAATATGCTGACCGGAAGGTCACCTATGGGTGAAGTTGATAAGGTAAGGGGAGGTTGTGAACTTGCAAAAGGAAATTGTTCGGCTTTTAGAGGATGGCGGCAGCCAAATAACCTTTGCTAACCGCCATGAATATTAAGAGTGTATTTAATTTAGGTTAATTCCGGCCTCCCTGGAGGCCGTATCAAAGCCGTTGGCTTGTCGGCCAGCCTGCAAATCGAGTGTATAAGTTAATAGGGTGTAGTCTTTCGGATCGGCTTTACAAATAAATCCCATCGAACGGGCAAATGTCTGCACGCGTTTATTGTCGGCGGACTCAATGGAATAAATTCGCTGCAAGCCCTGTTCTTTTGCGCAGTCGATCAGGCGCTTTAACATTAATCGACCTAGCCCCAATCCCTGCCAATCATCGCGGACCACAACTGCGCACTCGCAGGCTAGCCCGTCTGCATCTACGGCGTAATGTGCGGTAGCAACGGCCCTCTGCGCATGGTCGCTGGTGCAGAGTGCAATAAAGGCCTCATGAACTTGATGGTCGTTATCGGTGAGTAGCTCAATCAGCTTTTGGCTGGCTTTACAGCTGCCGCCGATAAAGCGGTCTCGCCGGGTTTCTGGAGATAAGTCTTCTATCAGTTCTTTCTCCAGTTGGCTATCACTGCGGCAGATGGGGCGTATTGATACCCTGCGCCCATTACCGAGAGTAATTAGTTCTATCTGGTGCTCATTACTGACATTGCTATTTTCTGACATGGCTGTGAGTATCCCGGCAGCACCTGGCTGCATCATCTTTGGTTCGCAACGGGGGTTGGATATCACAAAGATAGACGCTCAAGTTGCGAACGTGGAACTATGTTACGCTCGCTTGGCCTGGGTCCCCAACAACCCCTTTGTCTATGCCTATGAAGAGCAGTTTTAGCCGAGAGAACTATACAGTCAGTTTCATTATGTTATAGTGCTGCAGCTGATTTTTCTCAGCTGCGTCATTTGTAGGCCGGTGATCTACCGGTATCCCCCCGTGAACTTTTCTAAATTCTTCCCGGAACCCTCTACTGAATGCCGCGCGCCGGCTGGCCGGTGAATTGACGGCTGTGTGCATCGAGCCTCACTTGCTCTGGATGCCAACTCCGATTTTTCTATTTGCTCCTTCGTGGTGCGAATGTGTTTGATTGCGCCCAGGGCGCAGTTTGAGGTTATTTATGTTGTTTGAAGATCTGGGCCTTGCCCAGGAGATTGCCCGTGCCGTTGTAGAGCAGGGCTATACTGAGCCCACGCCAATCCAGGCCCAGGCCATTCCGGCGGTAATGAAGGGCAGTGATATTATGGCTGCAGCCCAGACGGGCACGGGTAAGACCGCCGGTTTTACATTGCCGCTGTTGCACCGCTTAAGCCAGGGAGAGCGTGCCAGAAAAGGGCAGGTGCGCGCATTGGTACTCACCCCAACTCGCGAGCTGGCCGCACAGGTGTTTGATAATGTGCAGAGCTATAGCCAGTACCTGCCAATGCGTCATGCGGTAGTTTTTGGTGGAGTGAAGATCAATCCCCAGATTTCCCGACTGCGAGGCGGTGCCGATATTCTAGTGGCGACCCCTGGTCGTCTATTGGACCTGCACAATCAAGGGGCAATCCGCTTTGATCGCCTGGAAGCCTTGGTCTTAGATGAAGCAGACCGCATGTTGGATATGGGCTTTATCCATGACATTAAGAGAGTGCTGAGGATCTTACCGGCCAAGCGTCAGAATCTACTCTTCTCGGCAACCTTTTCTCCTGAGATTCGCCAGCTAGCCAAAGGTCTGGTGAAGGACCCGCTGGAGATTGATGTCAGCCCGCGAAACTCCACTACCAAAACAGTACGACAGAAGCTCCACCCTGTGGATAAGGCTCGAAAAACAAAACTGTTAAGTCACCTGATTCGAGAGAATGGCTGGCATCAAGCACTGGTATTTAGCCGTACCAAACATGGGGCCAATCGGCTGGTGAAACAGCTCGAAGGAGATGGCATCCTGGCAGCGGCTATTCACGGTAATAAGAGCCAAAATGCGAGAACCCGGGCTCTGGCGGATTTTAAAGCTGGCAAGGTGCAGATCCTCGTTGCGACAGACATTGCTGCACGGGGTATCGATATCGATCAATTACCCCAGGTGGTAAATTTCGACTTGCCCAATGTTCCTGAAGATTATGTTCACCGTATCGGTCGTACAGGACGTGCGGGCGCCCAGGGGCAAGCCATGTCCCTTGTTAGTGCCGATGAAATTAAGCAGCTTCGCGATATCGAGCGCTTAATTGGTAAGCCAATTCCCCGCGAGGAAATCGAGGACTTTGAGCCAGATCATCAGTTGCCAGCCTCTGGCAACCCCAAGCGTGGCGGCCAGCAAAAACCTGGCGCCAGTAAACGCCCTGTAGGTTCCCGAAATAATGAGGGCGGACGAGATGCTCGTGGCAATAGCGATGAGCGCCGTGGTAATCGCGGAAGTGGTCGCGGTAAACCAGAAGGACGTGGAACCGTTGGTCGCAATAGCAATGCCACCGCAGGTAAAGGAAGCAATGGAAATCGCTCCGGCGGTACTGGCAGGGCTCGCAGCGCTGAATCGGGTCGCAGTGATGGCCAAAAACCACAGAGAGCTCCGAGACGCCGCCCCAGTAGAGGGCGTTCGGAAAGCGCTTAGCATTTTGAGTTGTTGGTAATAAAAAAGCGGCCTAGGCCGCTTTTTTTGTCTTTATTCGCTTTCACTTTTTTACCTTTCGTTAGAGTTATTGAGCTAAAAAATTATTTATTTCGAGTGTGTATTATGGATAGTATATTTTTTCTGTTTTTATTTTATATTGCACCGTAAGCAATAAAGATAATCTACACCTGGTTTTGGAACCAGCGTCTGCTTCTCATTGATTGTCCTTAATGTTTATTCCGAAGTTGATAACACTTCATATTCATAATCCTAGTTTGTGCTAAATTGCCCCCGCTTTTAAAGGCTAATTTACACAAGGAGATGTTGTTGTGAAGCTTAAATCACTCACAAAATATTTTGCTCTTCCCTCTGTAACATTTCTACTTACAGGTACTGTGAGTGCTGAAATTCAATTTCAGCCCACAGAATTTCACTCGTATGGATCAAAAACAGAGGCCATCGCTATTGCTGATTTAAATAATGATGGACTTGATGATGTTGTACTAACTACATCGAGTAATTTTGATCCAGAAAATGACTTTAAGCTAAAAGTGTTTCTACAGGACGAATTTGGTGGCCTGACTGAGTCTATTGATTACCCCCTTGCAGGTGGAGAGGCAAGTCTGCCTCAGTCTATTACCGTAGGTGATCTTGATCACGATGGTTTGAAAGATGTTATTGTCGGAGTTGGTGGCGGCGTAACTGAGCTATACCTGCAAGATCCTGCGAACGGTTTAGTATATGCGGAATCTTTGGATAACTCCTATTCTGAGCGAGTCGCAATTGCCGACCTTGGCAATAATAATAAAGGAATCCTTGGAGTTAGTTGGGAAGAGAATGGTGCTGTAATAACCCATAAAGTAGGGGAGCCACCTACCTTTGTGAGTACCGCTAGCGATCTAGCTATTGAAAGTCCAGGGCAGGTGGCACTGGGTGACGTGGATGGAGATGGTATAACAGATATTTCTCTAATTGCTAACGGTTCCCCCCAAAGTAGATTGGTTGTTCTAGCGCCGGATGATTCTTTGAGGTTGAATGAAATTACTAGTATTGAATTAGATGGAAATGCTGATGTCAATTATGATTTTAAAATAAAAGGAATCGCCATTGGCGACCTTAATAATGATGGCCGCAATGATATTTCAGTATCAATAGTTGGTGTGGGGCAGAATAATTCAAGAGTCGCTGTATATTACCAGGGAGAAGATAGCTTATTACAGCAACCTGAAACCCACAGTTTTGGAGGTCCTCCTGGAGAGCTTTTAATAAAAGATATTGATAATGATGGCCTTGCTGATTTAGTTGTCTTGCCAGCCAGTGGAGAGTTCTTAAGTATTTATCAGCAGCAAGATGATGGTACCTTGGCTTTGAGTGAACAAATTGCCATTCCTGGTGCAACTTATACTAGCCCCCAGAGTATGGCTAGTGGAGATATCAACGGGGATGGTATTGCGGATATCGTTGTTGCAAATCCGTTACAGGGATTGGTTATATTAAAAGGTGGTGCTGGGCATATCAACCAGCCACCCAAGGCGATCGCTGGTGAAAATCAAACTGCTGAAGGTAATTCGGCGGTATTGCTCGATGGTACTCTGTCTTCAGATTCCGACGGCAGTATTGTGGCTTACCGCTGGACACAGATTTCCGGTACTCCTGTTATCTTAGATGACTCTGGTAATGGTTTCGCTAGCTTTACCGCACCCTCCGAAATTACTGGAGTTGTACAGGAGTTAATTTTCGAGCTGGAAGTTGAGGATGACAAGGGTCTAAAGAATGCTAGCAAAGTGGTGGTTAGTGTTGGAACTAATTTGGCTCCTATAGTTTTGCTAGATCCAATAACGTCAGTTGTTTCTGGTGAAGAGGTTAAATTATCTGCAAGCAGTTCTTATGACCTTGATGGCTCAGTTATTAACTATCATTGGCGACAGTTATCAGGCTTGCCAGTTGAACTGAAAAATCTTGATGATGGAACCGTTTCATTTGTCACCCCAGTATTTTCTGGGGATAAAAAATATTGGAGGATTTTTGAGTTTGAGATTGAGGTTGAAGATAATGGTGGTTTGAAGAGTAAATCAATAGTTCCTATCTTTGTTGAAAGCATCGTTTTAGCTGCCCCTTATATAATCTCGAGTTACCAATTCGTTGACCCAGGTGAGGAAGTCTTGCTTCAAGGGTGGGTTGGGGATAATGACGGCCATATTGTAGATTATCGCTGGCGTTCACTCTCCGATATGGATATAGAATTGACAGCCCACGCCGACGGTAGCGCAAGCTTTATAGCACCCCAAATTCCTTGGGATGCAGAAATTACCCTGAAGTTTGAGCTTGAAGTCGAGGATAACGATGGCCTTACAGCCACGGGTTTATTTACTGTAATTGTTAAGCAGAATATGCCCCCAAATATTGGTGCTGGAACTATGAGAGTGGTTCAACCGAATACAAATGTGACTTTAGATGGTTCCTATTCAAATGATCCAGATGGATATATTGTGAGCCAACAATGGGAGCAAGTATCGGGTCCACCCGTTGAATTAGTAGACGATAATAATTTAATTGCCAAGTTTAAAGCTCCTGCAGAACCCGCTGTATTGTCATTTAAATTGAGTGTCACTGATGACAGAGGGGCGATAAGTCAAATGACCGTCAGCGTAGATGTTGAGTCAGCTCCCCCCAAAGTAATAAGCACTACTCAAGAAGTTGAGCCCGGTGAAAATGTCTTACTTGTTCCTGGCATTTCTTGGGATGTCCCTGGTGCGCATATTGTCGACTATCGCTGGAGTTCCCTCTCCGATAGGGGTATTGAATTGATAACTCACGCTGATGGTAGTGCGAGTTTTATAGCACCACAAAACCCGGGAAGTGAGTTTACTCTGGAGTTTGAGCTGGAGGTTGAAGATAACAATGGCCAAATAGTAACGAGTATATTTACGGTAATCGTAGAAGGAAATATTCCACCGTTTATGGTTGTTGCATATGGGGCTGTTGGCGGTGTTAAGATTAATACAATTTCGACCTTGAGCGGTGGGGCTTCAAGAGATCAGGATGGAACTATTGTGAGCCAGAAATGGGAGCAGGTATCTGGCCCTGCAGTTGAATTGATTGATGCGGACAAGCTGACTGCTTATTTTATGACACCAGCAGAGCCCGCCACTTTGTCTTTCAAATTCAGTATTACGGATGATGATGGAGCAACAACTGAAAAAACTATAACCTTAGAGGTTGAGGAGTAGATAATATTAAAAGTGAGCCCCAAGAGGGGCTCTTTGTATAATTACTGTTTTTTATAGTTTGCCATATAATCCAAAGTTAACAGGGTCAGCGCTTCAGTACCCTTACGCAAAGCATCTTCATCCACATAGAAAAGCGGTGAGTGATTGCTTGGGGCTTGGCTGGCATCCTGATCTCTTGGAGTTACCCCCAGGAAATAGAATAAGCCTGGGATTTCATTAGCGTAGTAGGAGAAATCCTCAGCTCCAGTAATTTTCGGGATTTCGATTACGTTCTTTTCGCCAACAACAGACCTCAAAATAGGCAGGGCCATTTCTGTCAGCTCTGCATTATTTATTGTTACCGGATAGCCCTCCAGAATCTCCACATCCGCGCTTGCCCCGGAGCTTTCAGCAATTAACTTAGCAGTGGTTTTTAAGCGTTTGAAAATTTCTGCACGGTTATCCATATCAAAATTACGGATGGTGCCGTTCAGATAGACACTGTCGGGAATGATATTGTTGCGGACACCACCGTCAATACGTCCGAAGGAAACGACTGCGGGCTCTTTAGTGATATCGATCTGGCGGCTGACAATGGCTTGGGTGCCCATTACGACTTGTGCAGCGGCGACAATAGGGTCCACTCCACTCCAGGGGCGTGAACCATGGGTTTGGCGGCCGTTGATAGTAATACGGAACTCATCGGCAGCGGCCATAAGCGGGCCCGAGCGATAGCCGATGACACCGGTGGGTAGTGAGGAAGTGACATGCTGGCCAAAGGCCACGTCCGGCTTGTACTTCTTGAAAATGCCCTCTTTGAGCATTAGCTCTGCGCCACCTTCTTCATTGTCCGGTGCGCCTTCCTCTGCAGGCTGGAATATAAACAAGACGTTTCCAGCCAGCTCATCGCGAAGGCCTGTCAGGACCTCGGCAGCGCCCATCAGCATGGCCACATGAGTATCGTGGCCACAGGCATGCATAACGCCAACATCTTTACCCTGGTAAGTGGTTCTGGCTTTGGAAGCGAAGGGCACATCGGTTCTCTCGGTGACTGGCAGAGCATCCATGTCCGCGCGCAAGGCAACAGTTGGCCCCGGTTTGCCGCCTCTCAAAAAGCCCACAAGGCCGGTATGGGCGATATCGGTTTCAACCTCAAGGCCCAGTGCACGTAGGTGTTTTTCAATATATTTGGCTGTTTCAAATTCGCGATTGCCCAGCTCTGGGTTCTGGTGCAGGTGGCGACGCCACTCAATTACTTTGGACTCAGTATTTTCCAGCAATTGCTGAGGCTTAGGGTCGCTTGCAAAGGTATGGGTAGCCAGCAACGATGCACCGATTGCGATGGGCAGGAGCAGTTTTTTCACAGCACAATTCCTTCATTCTCATTATCGTCGCCCGATTCTAACCCAGATTTTGCGCAACCGACTCCCTCGAGCTGGTTTGCCTTTACATATTTTGAAATTCCGTTGTTGACATGATGAACCGAACGGTTCAAGATGTTCTGCATAGATTGTGGAAAGAGCTGTAACCACAGGGCAATGAGGATGACAGGAGGTTCTCAAGATTTTCACGAGACTGGGTGATACTGATTGGTCATGGATTTGGCAAGCTGTTGTGCTCTGTTTCAGTAGGCACAATGGAATATCGAGCAATATCTGCGGGGTCCAAGATTATTGGTATTGCTGACCAATCATTTTGGACCTTAATGCGCGATTAAAGTAATGATTGGGAAAAATCAGAATGATTTAACTTGTAGAGTGCTCTATTTTTTTCTTAGAGGATAATTAACGAGTTAATTTATAGTGATAATAATAGGCAGGTTACTAATATATCTGTATGTCTTAGGCATATATAAATAATTATTCTATTTGTTGTTAGATTTACATCGACGTAAATTAGATATTTTCTTAACTCTGAAACCCTTCGGCAATCGCCTCTGTATTGGGGAGAGTAAGCTCTGCTTAATGATTGATTACTGCTAATTAAAAATAAGTGGTTCTTATAGCGTATAAAGTGATGATTTCTTATTGATGTCTCGGCCATATTTACGGTTTGGCTGATGGCATTAGTGTGCCTTTTTATCAAATTTTGTAGCTGATCATATTGGCTACTACGGGATTCTGTGGCCGTAAGTAAATACCCATTTGCTTAGGTTGTTGATTAATTATTTTCTATCAAGTTGTTTGAAGGAGCTGATTTAATGTCATCCCCCCAATTACCCTCGAATTGGGTCAGCCGTTATGCGGATTGGCTTATTCGATATCGATGGCTGGTAGCCATTGGCGCACTACTGTTAGCCTTCTTTGCGGTAAGCGGAGCAAGATTTCTGGGTTTCAACAATGATTACCGGGCATTCTTTAGTGAAGCTAATCCTCAACTACAAGCTTATGAGCAAATCCAGCGCACTTACACCAAGAATGACAATATTCTGTTTGCGGTAGTGCCTAAAGACGGAAATGCCTTTTCCAATGATGCCCTGGCAGCCGTAGAGGAGATGACGGAGAAATCCTGGTTGTTACCTTATGCGCTGCGGGTGGATTCAATTACCAACTTCCAGCACACCATTGCCGAGGAAGATGATCTCCTGGTACAGGACTTGGTGGAAAATGCCAGCAATTTAGATGCAGAAACCCTGGCCTCTATCAAGGCTGTAGCGCTGGCAGATCCCACCTTGAAGGAGCGCCTGGTAAATAGTGATGGTTCCGTTACAGGGATAAATATCACCTTCCAGCTTCCACAAAAATCCATGCATGAAACCCCTGAAGCGGCTGAAGCTGCACAGGCATTGATGGAAGAGATTGAAGAAAAATACGATGTAGAGGTCTATGCGACCGGTATTATTTTACTGAGTAATGCATTTTTTGAGGCCTCTCAGTCAGATATGAGCACCTTAGTTCCGCTCATGTACCTGGTGATTATTGCAGTTGTATTTTTGTTGGTGCGGAGCTTCAGTGCGACTTTTGCAGCGCTGTTGGTTATCGTCTTCTCCATGGCCGCAGGCATGGGTTTGGCCGGTTTTATCGGTGTTAAATTGACACCGCCATCCGCTTCTGCGCCCACCATTATTATGACTCTCGCAGTGGCGGATTCGATACATATATTGGTGAGTCTGTTTGCTGCAATGCGCCGTGGACTAAGCAAGCACGATGCAATTAAAGAGAGCTTGCAGCTCAACATGGGGCCTGTGTTCTTAACTTCGATCACTACCGCCATTGGCTTTCTGTCGATGAACTTTTCCGATGCGCCTCCCTTCCACGATCTGGGTAATATTACCGCGATGGGTGTGATGGTGGCCTTCTTCTTATCGGTTACCTTACTGCCTGCATTGATGGCGATACTGCCGGCCAAAAGTCGCGCCAGTGAATCCAAAATTGGACGCTCCATGGATACTCTGGGAGATTTTGTGATTCGCCGTCAGCGCCCGATACTACTGGCGGGAGTAATTGTCTCGTTGGGATTATTGGCAATGATTCCAAACAATGAGATTAATGATGACTTTGTTGGTTACTTTGATGAGTCTGTGGAGTTTCGAACTGATTCAGATTATATCAATGACAACCTCTCTGGTATTTACCAGCTGATTTACTCGATCGAATCCGGTGACAACAATGGTGTTAGCAATCCGGAGTTTCTTGCCAATCTGGAGCGTTTCACTGAGTGGATGCAGGCCCAGCCTGGGGTGCGCCATGTCAATACCATTGGCGATACTTTCAAGCGCTTGAACAAAAATCTGCATGCTGACGATCCTGCCTACTACAGGTTGCCTGAAGAGCAGGAATTGGCAGCCCAGTATTTGTTACTGTACGAGCTGTCTCTCCCCTATGGCTTGGATTTAAATAATCAGCTGAATGTGGCTAAGTCGTCGACGCAGATTATTGTAACTCTCGATAATCTCAAGTCGAAAGAACTCAAATCGGTAGCTGATGCCGGCAGTAATTGGCTGGAGAAAAACATTGGTGTAACTGCCTATGGCGTAGGTCCGGCGATCATGTTTGCCAATATTGCCGAGCGCAATATGGAGGGCATGTTGGTGGGCACTCTGGTTGCGCTGGTGTTAATTTCTGCACTGATTGGTATTGCCCTGCGCAGTGTCAAACTCGGTTTCTTAAGCTTAATTCCCAATTTGTTGCCGGCCGGCCTGGCATTTGGCCTCTGGGGTGCACTGGTAGCTGAAGTCAATGTGGCTGTCACTATGGTGACCGGTATGGCACTGGGTATTGTGGTAGATGATACAGTGCACTTCCTCAGTAAATACCTGCGCCAGCGCCGTGCAGGCTATAACGTGGAGGACGGACTGCGTTACGCCTTCTCTTCAGTGGGTGTAGCGATAGTTGTGACCTCAGTCATTCTGATTGCCGGATTTATGGTGTTGGCCCAGTCCTCCTTCGGTATGAATTCTTCCATGGCACTTCTGACCGCAATTTGCATTTTGATGGCCTTGCTGGCGGATTTCCTACTTCTTCCGATTCTCTTGATGAAGCTCGATGCCAAGGCATACGACCCCGCTATTACCCCTATTGAAAATAAGGAGCAAAACTATGCAACCCAGCCGCTCTAATAAACCGTTTTTGACACGGGCCCTAGCAGGTGCCCTGGCTCTGGCAGCTTTCTCTGTTTCTGCCAGTGAACTGGACCTGGCCGCAGAAAAAGGTCTGGAAATTGCCAAGGAGGCGGACCGCCGCGACTTGGGATTCGGTGATCTTAGCAACAGCCTTACAATGACCCTGCGCAATAAATATGGTGAGGAGAGTGTGCGGGCTATGCGCACTAAAACTCTGGAGCAGAAAAACGACGGTGATAAATCCCTGGTGATTTTTGACAACCCTCGGGATGTAAAGGGTACAGCATTTTTGTCCTTTACCCATAAAGTGGGCTCCGATGATCAGTGGCTCTATTTACCTGCTTTAAAGCGAGTAAAGCGTATTTCCTCCAGCAACAAGTCTGGCCCATTTATGGGTAGTGAATTCTCCTATGAAGATATCGCCTCACAGGAGGTGGAGAAGTACACCTACAAATATTTACGCAACGAGTCTTTCGATGGCCGCGATCACTTTGTTCTGGAGTTGGATCCGGTTGATCCTAAATCTGGTTATTCCATTCAACACCTTTGGGTTGATACAGAGGAGTACCGCGCATGGAGAACGGATTACTATGATCGAAAAGGGGACCTGATGAAGACCCTTACAATTTCCGACTACAACCAGTACGGCGATCAATACTGGCGAGCCAATAAAATGGAAATGGTTAATCACCAGACCGGTAAATCCACGGAGTTGTTGTATGGCGACTGGGTATTTGGCAATGGTTTTACCGATCGCGACTTCACCAAAAATAGTCTCTCCAGGGCGAAATAGGGATTGCGCCCATGGTTAACCAAAAAATACTCATTTTGTTGCCACTATTGGCGGCGCTGAGTCATACGGCTGGAGCGGATGAGTTGAGCGGTTATGCGGGCCTGGAGGCCCGCGCATTCACCGCAGCCCCTTTGGATTCAGCACAAAGTGATGCCGGTCTTTCTGCGTCTTTAAATCTCGAGTACTACCGGGATTTTGACGATGGAAACCAGCGTGTTGTGGCCAGTGTCTTTGGGCGCTGGGACAGTGAGGATAGCGATCGCAATCACGCGGATCTCGGCGAGCTTTACTGGTGGAAAGCTTACGATAGTTTCGAGCTTTACGCCGGGGTGCGCAAAGTATTTTGGGGAGTTACTGAAACCGTGCACTTGGTGGATGTGATTAACCAGGATGATGCACTGGAAAATATCGACGGTGAAGACAAGCTGGGCCAACCCATGATTAACCTCCTGATGGAGCGTGATTGGGGAACACTGGAAGTGTACGGTTTACTGGGTTTTCGCGAGCGTCAATTTGCTGGCCGGGAAGGGCGATTGCGTGCGCCGCTGCTGGTGGATGAGGATGCTGCGGTCTATCAATCTGACCGGGAGGAGAAGCATATAGATTGGGCCTTGCGTTACAGCCATGTACTTGGAGATTGGGACCTGGGCCTCAGCCATTTTTCCGGTACTAATCGGGATCCATTGTTATTGCTTACGGAAGATGGCTTGCTTGCGCCTTACTATGCACAGATCGATCAGACGGGTGTGGACATTCAAACTACCCGTGGAGATTGGTTGTGGAAGTTTGAAGCTATTTCATTTAAACCTCGCGGTGAAGATCGCCAGACAGCGGCTGTCGGTGGTTTCGAATATACATTTTATGGTATTGGCGAAACGGTCTCAGATCTTGGGGTATTAATGGAGTATCAATTTGATGATCGTACCGGACCTTGGTCTACGGCCAGTCAAAATGACATTGCGATAGGTGCGCGATACGCTCTCAATAATACTCAGGATACGGAGCTTTTATTTGCCGTAAGCACCGATTTGGATAACGGTAGTCGTTTTTCCAATCTGGAACTGACCCACCGACTTAATGATCGCTGGTTAATGGAAGCAGAAGCGCGTTTTTTCGGTAATGCCGATGAAGAAGACCCTACCTACAATTTGCGCAACGACGACTATTTTCAGTTGGAATTACGTCGCTATTTTTAAAAGTTAATTCTCACAGGAATACCCCCATTCCCACCCCAAAGAGGCAAGAAGTTTTGGGGTGGGCTTTTTTTAGGGAAGTGTATACTGGTCCAGAATTGTGGATAGCTGTTGGTAACTGTTTTTGCCTGCTGTGGTACTGCCCGTGCCTTTATTCAGGGCCACTACGCCACGGTTTACCGCCATAACCATCGCGGCGAGGGCGGCACAATCGACACCGGCCTGCAATTGGCCATCGTCAATAGCCTTTTGCATACGGGTTTCGATCCGGTTCAGCATATCATTGGTACCCTTGGCTACCAGGTCAGCGAGAAATCCTTCACTGGCACCCACCTCCATTGCTGCCATAGTAGCGATACAGCCTTCAGGAGTTTCAGAGCTCTCCATACCAGACTGAAGCATTTCCAGGAAGCCGCCCATGGCTGTGCGGAAGTTCGGGTGGTTCAAGGTATCCATAGCATCGCAGGCGTATTGGGTGTGGAAATGTTCCAGACAGCGGCCATACAACCCTTCCTTGCTTTGGAAGGTGTTGTAGATACTGGATTTATTCAGTCCCATGGCCGATTCAAGATCCGACAAGGAAGTTGCTTTGTAGCCTTTTTCCCAGAAAACGCGCATGGCCTTGTCTAGTACTTGTGACTCATCGAACTGCTTGCGCCCACTCATTTATCGTTACCAAACCTCAAAAAAATGATAGTGACATATCAATCTGGGGTGGGCAAGACGAGAGGGGGAGAGTCTCGAAATTATAGGGGTAAATAGGTTTTGGCATGAATAATCCAGCGGATTTGCCGCTCCATGAATAGGTGGTCAGCTTATTTTGTACAAAGGCCTGGTGCTGACTAATGGGCCCCTTTTAACTGGTTGCTCTTAAGTGACCAGCTCGTCTTAACCTTTGATTGTTGTTGCCCCGAGGTGGAGTCAGGGCTACCTGCTTGCGGTTCCTAAAAATAGATATTTAACCTATGATTTCGGCCGCGAATGAATAGAGAAGGAATAGGAAATTATGGGTATTTTTGATAAAGCCAAGGAACTCGGTGAAAGGGTCAATGAGTCCGTAACCGCTTTTAGCAGTGATGAAGTAATAGACAATACCGTTATCAAAGCGGTTGAGAAGCAGGAGAAGGTGAATGCCATTCTCAAAGCCAGGGGATGCAATTATCGTGTTGCGGACATCGATCTGGGGATGGGCATTCCACCAACAGTGACTTTTGGGGTGAGGCGAGTTGATGAGCTGGCAGAAAAAAAGGCTAATGAAAATGGTGTCATGACTTCACCTGCGCCTGAAGAACCCGCCTTATAGTTACCGACTCTCTCAATGACGGTTCCGGAAATTTTATAAAGCGATATTGGAATAAACATTATGAGAATAGTGCGTAGCAGAAAATTTACCGGTAGTAAGCCCTGGGAATCGCAACTTATCGCAAATATGAACGGGATTACCACTAAACTGCATTGGACTAATAAACCTTATATTTGGCATATCAATGATGGCCAGGAAGTCTTTGCTGTTCTCGATGGTCAAGTAGAAATGTTTTACAAAGTGGCAGGTAGAACCGAATCGGAACTTCTTGGACCTGGTGATATATTCCACGCTTCCGAGGGTACGGAACATGTAGCTCATCCTGTTGGTGAGGCTCGCATTCTGGTTGTGGAATCTGAGGGAAGTGTTTAGATAAATCTTTTTCTTTCTGAAAAAAACACATTTTACTAGAAATTATTCTTGATTATGTGCGACTGTGATTAACCCTTACGAAGCTGATTGCCTAGGTCGGGAAGCGAAATATTAACTGCTGTGTATTCCGTTCCGCACGTATATGACGGATTATGACGATTTATTGTCATTTTTATACCATTATTTTTGCAAAATTTGCGATAATATTGGCGGTTTTCTTTGAGCGTTCTTATTTGTCCCGGTTGGGAAAGCAGTCTGTATTTTTTGCAAAAAAAAGGGTGGTTTTTTCTTTGCCTGATATGACGAAATATGGATCACCTAAAAATTTCGGATTGGTAAATTTATCCACATAAACAGTAAGTAATGAAAACGATTGTTGTCAAAAATTTCTAACCAATAAAGGGAGTCTAGAATGCTGGAATTAAGACCGAATTGTGAGAGTTGCGATAAAGATCTCCCCCCTAATTCTGTAGAGGCGATGATCTGTACTTATGAGTGTACCTTTTGTAAGTCCTGTGTTGAGGAGATTTTGAGCAATGTCTGTCCCAATTGTGGTGGTGGATTTTGCCCTCGTCCGGTACGGCCGCAAGTGGCGAGACGCCAAGGGGTGGGGATTCAATTTCAGCCTGCATCGCAAAAGCGGGTTTTGAGTCGCTACAGTAAAGAGGAGATGCGAGATTTTGCTGCATCGCTGAAGGCGGTAGCCCCAGAGGCGCGCTAAAGTTTTGCTTAAACTTAAATAAGCTCTTTCCTGTGACCAATCAAAAGCTTGCAGTCTAATTATTGTGGTTACTCGGTATTTTACTGCAAATATGTCAGAGGCTCTCTGGGTTAACCGGTTTCTTTTTGGGTTGAATGGTCCGGTAGGAATACTTTTGGGGCTGGCAATATCTTCTCTGACACCGTAACTTATATTCCTTTTTTTTTGGGGATCTGAACAGGGATAACTATGACGAGTATCGTAGCGGATATCGGCGGCACCAACGCCCGTTTTGCGATAGCCAAGCCAATTGCAGAGGGCTATCAGCTAGAGGGGCTGAAAGTAGTGGACTGCAAACGCTTTGAAGGATTTGATGCTGCGTTGCAGCATTGGCTCGATAGCCTCGATCAACCCAGGCCAGAGAAAGTGTGTATTGCTGCTGCAGGCCCGCTGGAGAAGACTCCCTCTGGAAAGCGCGTTTATATGACCAACCTGGGCTGGAGCATTGATGCAACGGCCCTGGCCGAGGAATTTCAGTTCCCCCATCTGGAGCTGATTAATGATTTTGCCGCGCTGGCTCAGTCACTACCGCGCCTGTCCAGTAGTGATTATACCGTGCTGAGGGATGTGCCTCGTCCACAGGGTGCGCCCATGGTAGTACTGGGTCCGGGAACCGGCCTTGGCGTGGCAGGCCTAGCCGAGGCAGATGGCCGCTATCATGTGCTTGCCGGCGAGGGTGGCCATGCCAACCTGACAGTATCCACTGAACGCGAACTGCAACTGCTACAGATCCTGATGAAGAGCCGCTGTCCGGTTTTTAATGAGTGGGTTCTTTCTGGCAGCGGATTGGTGAACCTTTACCGAGCCGTGTGTGAGTTAAATGGCCGTACTCCTGAGGCACTGACACCGCCGGATGTGAGCGCCCGTGGCCTGGATAATACCGATCCTATGTGTCGTGAAACCCTGCTGGATTTCCTCAATTTCCTTGGCAGTGCCGCGGGAGATGCTGCGCTGTATATGGGGGCTCGCGGTGGTGTTTTCCTGGGAGGGGGCATCCTGCCTCGGATCGCTGAGCTACTGCCAGAAAGTGAGTTCGAACAGCGCTTCCTTAACAAGGGTCGGGTTGCACCGTGGCTGGAAGCCGTGCCGGTATATGCCTTGAATGCCGGTTACCAAGCTCTAATCGGTGCTGCGGTGCAGTTAGAAGGCTGATTTGCCTATTTTGCCCCTGAAAAGAGGAGATCAACCATTTCGGGGGCGCTACAAAAATAGTTGAGAGGATACTCAGGACCCCCTTACCCCTGGCCTCCAGGAGGTTTCACAGTGTTGAAGCTATAAATCCCTTTTTCGCCTTTCCTGTCAGGTATCTTTTACGTTAACTCTATCGCGTACAATTAAGCGGCATTGCCGCGTGACAGCAGTCACAGTTTCTCCCACCTCCTCCCCCCTCAGGGGAGGATGTTATGGATTAGGGGCCGCCCTAGGATGCAGGGTCTCAACATAACGATAAGTCCAGGGAGAAGATGATGAGTCTATCCAATAAAGGTAAAGGGGCGCTCAGACCCACTTTGCTATCTGCTGCCATCGCGGCCTCCGTGTCCACCTCGGTTGGGGCCTATGCGCAGGAGCAGGAAACACTGGAAGAAGTAACAGTTACCGGTATTCGCACCAGCGTTTTGGACTCCGTTGAAGCCAAGCGCGCCGCCGATGTGGTGGCCGATGTGGTAGATGCGGGCGCTCTGTCATCTCTTCCCGACCAATCAATCGCCGATGCCTTGGGCCGCTTGCCCGGCGTAACCACCGTGCGATCCAACGGTCAGTCCTCACAGCTAAATATCCGCGGTATGAACGGCGACTTCCTGCAGACCACCCTGAATGGTCGTGAGCAGGCCTCTACCAGTGGATATACCGAAAGTACTCGCTGGATATCTTTTGACCAGTACCCAGCTGAGCTGATTAATCAGGCCGCGGTCTACAAGACTCCGAAAGCCTCTCATATTGAAGGTGGTGTAGCGGGCTCTGTAGAGCTGAAAACAGCCAATCCTCTCGACGCCGAGAAAGAACACAACTTTAATGCCAATGTGCGTATGTCGTTTAACGACGCAGCAGACGATGTCGGTGCCGACGAATTCGGTGAGCGCGTCACGCTGTCGTACATGGGTAAATTTATGGATGACAAGGTGGGCGTCGCCCTGGGTTATTCCCACCTTGAGCAGCCGAACAACTTTACCAAAGCTCGTGCAGGTGCTGACGATCAGCTCGGATATTTCACTGGAACTACGGAAGATGAAGAGGAAGTAAATGTACCTCGAGCCTACCAATGGCAGGCTGGAACAGGTACAGATACTCGCGATGGCTATCTGGCCAGTGTTGTATTCCAGCCTACAGATAACTTCAAGGCTCAGCTTGACTATTTCAAGTCTGAATTTGAACGGATTGATACTCGCCACGGTATTACTGTTGGCAATTTAGAAAAGACCGATGGTTACACCCTTAATGGAATGGTAAATGGGGGAGTTGCAACCTCAGGCACGGCAACTGTCACCGATACAACTATTGGTCCCTGGTTTGAAGCGCGCTCTGAAGATCAATCCACCCAGGCAGACAGCGACAGTATTGGCTTGAATTTGGAGTGGAGTTTTGCTGATCAGCATACTTTAACTTTCGATTATTCATACAGCGAAGGCACCAAGACTCGCAAGGACCAGATTGTGTCCATGCATGCGTATGATTTGGGGTATGACGGTAGCGGTGAACTGGAGACTTGGCAGGAATCGGCAAATCAAAGCTTTGCTTACTCAATGAAAGGTGATGGTATACCTTCAGCTGCTTTTACTGGGGTAGATTTTACTGACCTGGATACCATGCGTCTTTCTCGATATGAAGAGTATCCTCACGAGTACACTGACGAGGTTGAAGCCTTCAAACTGGACTACCAATTTGATTTGGAATGGGGAGCGATCGCCTCTATTGAAGCTGGTCTTCGTTACTCTGAGAGAACTTTTGATTCTGACCGTGGAACCTTCCTGTATGGTAGTCGCGATGGGCAGTATAACGGTTACTGTGAAGACAACCTTTCAGAAATTGAATGTATGCCACAGGAGCTGGATGGTTTCGTAAAAGTTCAATCCGTTGAAGGTGCTCCCGATCATTTCGTTATCACTGACATGGATGGTCTTGCGTCAAGCATTTTTGGTGCTGGTAACTACCATGGTGTAAAAACTTTCAGTAATGGTAAGGATTGGACTTACATTGAGTCCGGTGCAGTAACTGAAGAAGTGTTCGCCTACTATGCGATGGCGAATATTGATACCCAATTGGGAAGTATACCCGTAACCGGTAACTTTGGAGTGCGTGTTGTCGAAACAGACGTTAAATCAAAGGGTATCCAAAAAATAGGTGATGGCCTTGGTACCGCGATCACTGATGATCTGGGTGTGACTAGCACCGACTATGGTCATGTCGAGTATGGCCCTGAATATACTGATACCTTGCCTTCATTAAATTTAAACTTTGAGTTATCAGAACAAGATTACATTCGCTTCGCTGCTGCAAAAGTTATGGGGCGCCCACCGGTTGGTCAGCTAAAGGGCGGTGCAGGTTCTTGGAACTCAGCGGGAGAGAATGATTATAATGTTTGGACCAAAGGATCTCCCTACCTCGATCCCTTCCGTGCGAATCAATTTGACTTAGCTTATGAACACTACTTTGAAGATGGTGGCGCGGTTACTGCAGCAATCTTCTGGAAAGATATCGAGAGCCTGATCGAGAAGCAGTATATTTACCTCGACAGCCAATCTGAGCGTACAGCCTTGTTTGAATCTTTAGGTATCGATGTTCCGGAAGGCTTTGAAGCTGGTGCATTTGAAACCTACGTGAATAATAATAAGGGTGGCTATATTCGCGGCATTGAGCTGGCTGGTACCAAAACCTTTGATCAGCTCCCAGGAATTCTATCTGGGCTAGGTATGACCGCTAGTTATTCTTACACAGAAAGTGAGACTGAGGTTACCGGTGGTAATCTCGCTGGCGAGACAATGCCTTTGCCAGGCCTGTCTGAGAACGTCTGGAGTACTACAGTATTTTGGGATGTTGGGAACTTCAGCAGTCATGTAAATGTGCGCTATAGAGACGAATTTACAGAAGTAATGCCAATCCCTGGTAGCTCTACAGTAGTTCCGGCTCGTGAATATACAACTGTGGATGCACAAATATCCTATGCCTTTGATAATGGTATTGATGTTGTTTTATCCGGTAATAACTTGACGAATGAAGCTGATGTGAAATCTTATGGCGTAGATGGCGTCCTCGGTGAATACACTGAGTTTGGGCGTCAGTTCTACCTCGGCTTGAATTATAGCTACTAAGTATCGCTGATTCTTTCGGTGTAAAACTGAAGGTGTGATAAGAAACCGCCCGCTGAGCTACGCTTGCCGGGCGGTTTTTTTTAAATATTAAAGGGCCCGACAATAAGTGCGGTGCCGAATTTTTGAGAGTCGCCATGAGCAATCAATGTAAAAAAATAATTATTCTTGGCGGGGGTACCGCTGGCTGGATAACCGCCAATCTGATGGCGACCCATTGGCAGAATAAAGGGTTTGAAATCACCCTGGTGGAATCACCGGATATTGGAATTATCGGTGTGGGGGAGGGATCAACTCCGCCACTAAAGGGTTTTATGGAGACTATAGGAGTTAGCGAATCGGAGTGGATGCCTGCTTGTAACGCTACTTACAAGGTCGGTATTACCTTTAGGGAGTGGTCGGTCAAACCGGGCTTTACCGAGTATGTTCATCCCTTTGTCGGCCAGCCGGACCAATTTACTATCCCGGCATTTTTTCATAATAGTTATCTGCGCAGGAAGGGGGTTGACCTGGAGGGACACCCGGACCACTTCTTTCTGGCCACAGAGATGATCCGACAAAAATTATCTCCAGTCGCACCGGAAAACTTCCCTTTTGAAATTGCCTATGGTTACCATTTTGATTCTGGTTTATTGGGCCAGTTCCTGCGGGGTGTTGCCGAAAAAAAAGGCGTTCGCTATAAGGTGGCGACAGTGGCTGGCGCCATGCTCGATGCACAGGGAAATATTGATCACCTGAAAACTACTGATGGTGAGGTTCTCAAAGCGGATCTGTATGTGGACAGTTCCGGCTTCCGTGGAAGTCTTATACAACAATCCTTGAAGGTTCCTTTTATTAGTAGCGCTGATAGTCTGTTTAACGATTCTGCGGTTGTATTTGCTACGGACCAGGAAAGGGAGTATGCACCGCACACTATTTCTACTGCGATGAAATATGGCTGGGCCTGGAAAATCCCACTGACTAATCGCAATGGCAACGGCTATGTTTATAGCTCTCGCTTTGTCGACGATGACAAGGCAGAAACGGAATTTCGTGCTCACTTGGGGTTGTTGGACAGTGATGTCGAGGCGCGTAGATTAAAGTTCAAGGTGGGACGGGTTGCCCAACACTGGGCCAAGAACTGCTTGGCGGTGGGGCTCTCTCAGGGCTTTATTGAGCCTTTGGAGGCAACGGCGTTGGATATGGTTCAGGAGACTGTTGTGCGCTTTATAGAGGCCTATAACAATGGTGATCATACAGATAAGTATAGAGATGACTTTAATAATCGTATCAGCGCTCGTTTTGATGCGGTGCGGGACTATATCGTCTGTCACTACCGTATTAGTTCGAGAACAGATACGGATTATTGGATTGCCAATGGCACTAATGAAAAGATATCTCCCTCCCTGCGTTCAATCTTGATGTCCTGGATGGCAGGCAAGAATATTACTGATGAACTACTGGATCAAAAACTGGATGTCTATTTCCCGAATGTATCCTGGAATTGCCTGTTGACCGGGAAGGGTGTTTATCCGAGCCAGGAGCAATTACGATCGGGGAATGAACTCGCACATAAGTATAAAATTGAGGAGATCAAGGATTTTAATCGCCGTTGCGCCCTTAATTTTAAATCTCATTTACAGCAGCTTCATTTATTGTCGTTGGGAGATGGTGGCTGAATTAATGGGAAGTGTAAAAAGCCCTGCAATAGGCAGGGCTAAAAATCGATAAGAAGTAAGTGCTTAGGTTTAGGATTCCACTTTCACGATCTAAAAATAATTTGCAAAAGAAACTCAAGCGCTGGTTTGCTGTTAGGGTAAGCCATCCGGATTATTCCTCTACTGCGGCTTTAAGTTTTTGTGTTTCCCGGATGTGTAGCATACGTCTTTCACCACGCTCACCGCGAATCTTTATTCGGTCTCCAGATTTCATGCCCTTGCGTTTTAATTCATCTACTTCAATAAAATAGTAGTGGCCACTTTGCTCATCTTTCAAGGCGAAGCGTCTTTCTACTTTCCCAGTCTCAAAATCTTCAGAGATGATTTCCTCCAGGGTTCCAGTTACAACCTCTTCTGCTTGAGCAAAGAAAGTGAGAGTCAACCCCGCGATCAGTGTAAAAATTCTTAACATAATATTTATCCTTTTAATAACCATTCTGATTGGAATAGATCAAGTTGCTCAGAAACTATTGTCCATAGCTTACATTAACAACAGCTGATTTACTGGAAGAGTTCTTAGATTTATATGTAATTGAGAGCCCAATTTTTGAGTCGGTAAAGCTGTCACCTGGTTGTTCAAGTACAGCAACATGGTTGGATGTTCTACCATTAAGATAATGAACGGTTACTGAACCTTCAAATTGTGATCGTGGGTTAAGTATATCGTGAGCTATGTGATAGTTGACGTAATAATGATTTCCGCCATTTTGGCTGCCAGCACTTTCTATCTTCAGCTGTTGAGGCAGAGAGCCGGATAGCTCTCCGGCTGTTAATTCAATGGCTTCTAATTCTAAATCTTGGGAGGAGGGGACAACTTGCTCAACAGTTTTGGTGTACTCAGGAAAGAGATCATACCATTTCATATACTCTCGGTGAGCACTGCCAAATAATCTTGATTGGGATCGGTTGCCCATGAGGGAGCCATCAGTACCGTATTCGCTATCACCACTGTCGTTAGTGTCTCCATCATTATTACTGTCGAGGCCTGCATGGTTGAGGCCAATATTGTGACCTAATTCATGTCCCATAACATTTTGATCAGAGAAGGAAGCGACCAGGCTCATACCACCTCCGACACTGGCGATGCCTGCACCGACAAGACCTGCTCTGTAAGATGCATTTGGGTAAATAAAAACTTGATGACGCCAGTTGCGCAGATTTAGGGGTTTGCCATTCTCATCAAAAAGATTGTCTGTTGCCCATTGATAAGCCTTATCACGCCATTCAAAGCCACCATCTGTATACTCCCCTTCTTGGCCGGCCTGTGCTCGGGCAACAGCATTTTCTATACTCAAGATTCCGCCATTTTCACTATCGGGAATGTCGAAGACGATGCAATCCAGTGAAGTTTCTTCCTTGCCTTGCTCACCGTAACAATAGTGCTGTAATGACTTATCCTTGACACGATGGCGAAGGAACTTGAGTTGTCCGAAAGAGTTTTCTCTATAAGCATTATCGAGTGAATCTACATCATTGAATACAGTGTTAGCTATATGAGTAAGATCGCCCTGGTCTGTTGCAGCCCCATCGGAGAAGTTCATTAGAATAAATACAATGCTGCTCTCTGTCGGATCTATAGTAGCTACAGTAAATGTAACCGACTGCTCTACACCATCCGTTAAGTGGAATTTGATGGTATCTTCTACTGTTTCACCTTCTTTCAAGTTATTAGTGTTGTTATTAAGAGTGTAATCCCAGCCTCCGTTATTGGAAACTTTAAATTCGCCATAATTGCCAGAGAAGGTGCCTTCGACAAATTTCGGAGTATCGCCATCGATATCCTCTATTATCATAATTCCTTGAGCGTGCTCCCTACTATCTACAACCATTTTTGCGAGAGGTGAACCTGGATCAAATGTATAGGGATCATCAGTTCCAGTTATGGATATGGTTATGGTTGTGGTTTCTTCGTTACTGCCAAAACCAACTGTGAACTTATCTGTGGCAATTTCATTAGCACTTAGTGGATCAGCAAGTTTACTATTTAGAGAGTAGTTCCAACTGCCATCTGAGGAAACTTTGAGGTTGCCATACTTTCCCTGAAGGTTTGACTCCTCAAAATTTTGATTGGCTTTAGAGCTATCACTCAACTGGCCGGAAACTGAGGTTTTTATATCTTCAGTGACAATCCCTTCACCGCCAGTGATCACCCCTGGTGCATCCTTATCACTGTCTGTGTCTGTGTCTGTGTCTGTGTCTGTGTCTGTGTCTGTGTCTGTGTCTGTGTCTGTGTCTGTGTCTGTGTCTGTGTCTGTGTCTGTATCAGTGCCTGTACTTGTATCACCACTTACAGGGTTGCCACCATTGTTACTGTCATTATCGGAGCCTCCCCCTCCCCCTCCACAGGCTGTAAGAAAAGCGGATAAACTTATGGCTGTAAGTAACTTTAATGACTCGTTCATGTCTGTCCCGATCGATTCGATTACATTTGGTATAATTCGGACCGAATTATAGGGAGGCCAGCTTATTATTCTGTGAAGTCAGATAAATATTTGAGGTTTCTACGGAAAGCTATGACACGGGTAAATTCTGGATATCCATAGTATGAATAAAACACATATTACTCCGCGAAATAAAATTTTGTTCTGAGTCTGTACTCATGCATTTAATTGAATTTATGTGCAAGAAATATGCAATGCTTCACTTGAGTGTCAATAATGTTCTAAGAGGGGAGTAAAGTGATCAAACTCTTTTTGGTCACTTATTCTAGATGTGTTTTGAGTGACTATTCTTCAGTAGATAAGAGACTTATTAACTCTGCGACTTCTATTTGGTTGCAATATTGTGATCTTTGACACTTTTGCAAAGTCGTTTTTATGGTTTTGTTGCCACTTTGTTCTGTGGCCAATTTTAAATAATGCAGGGCCATTTTAAGGTCATAATTTGTGATCTCTCCCGCACTATATGCTTTGGCCAGTTTTAGGGAGGCGCCGGTATGCCCAAGCTCGGAAGCGCTTCGGTAATGACTTAGGGCTCGTTCACTGTTGGCGGCTACGCCTAGTCCTTTCTCATACATGCGCCCCTGATTATAGAAACCATACTTAGAGTTATGTTTAGAGGCGCGCTCAAACCATGCTAGTGCTTCAGCATAATTCAGCTGATCCGTATCTTGAGAAAGATATAAAAGCCCGAGGGCATTCATTGCATCGACAGAACCTGCTTCGGCGGCTTGCGTCAGGTAAGTCTTAGCCTGCTGTAGATCTTGGCCCACTCCCTGACCATTTTGGTAGAGTAAACCAAGATTGTAGCTGGCTCTTGTGGATCCCTGGCTTGCGGCATATTGGTAGATTTTAGCTGCGCGCTGGTAATCCTGTTTAACACCCACACCTAGAGCGGAGGCATAACCTAGGTTGGTTACACAATCGAGATTGTTTACTTTTGCACAGAGGGCATACCAGCCATAGGCACGATCGTGATCGGTTCGTACAATTTTTCCTCTGGAGTTGAATAGACCCATACGTAATTGTGCAGGCAAGTGCCAACGAAGGGCTGCTGCTTCGATGTCTTTCAGCGCAGAAAGTGCATCTTGTGGTTGTTGGTAGAGACCATTTTCTTTAATTTTTCCCCTTAGATATAAGGCTGCGGGAAAGCCGGCCTCTGCGGATTGTTGTAGAAAATACATGCCTTGATGGCTTTGATTTTCGTCTGCCACTTCAAGCAGGTACTTGCCATAGTAATACTGCGCTGGAGGATAGTTTTCTTTAGCCGCCTGGCTGATCAGGTTTGTGAAAATTTTCTGTTGCCCAGGCTTATCTTTTAGGTGGGTGCCCGCCTGCTCTAGTAGTGCCGGGGCATAGCCTTGCTTTGCGGAAAGCTGCAGGTAATGTGCTGCCAAGTCAGCTCTTGGCATATCGTATTGATCAGATGCTAATAGCAAGGCCATTGCGTACTCGGCTTCGCCCCGTTGTAGGGTTTCCGCTGCGCTTGCCAATAACTGGCTGGTCAACTCCGTGTCTACTTCTATTCCCAGGCCGATGGTAGTGATATAGGCAAGCATAATTTTGCCTTCCTGCAGCCCCAGGTCTGCGGCGGCAACAAAGAGTTGTGCGCATTCATCCACTGCGAACTTTGTACTGTTACCCTCAAGGCACAAATTACCAAGGCTGATATTGGCAGTGAGCGAGCCCATGCCAATGGCTTTCAAGTAGGTTTGTTCGGCCTGCTGGAAATTCCCTTCGGCTTCTTGAACCTGGCCTACAGCGTGTAGAGCAGAGTAGTCAGAATCTGCCAGAGGTAGCAGTATATTTTTATATAGGGCATCGGAGAGACCCGCGAATGGGTATTGGATATCGAGCAAGCGATGTAGAAAACGGTTATTGTCAAAATAAATTTTTCGGACTTTTCCGTTATTGGGGTCTCGTATATTGTAAACCCGGTATAGACCACTGCGACTCGCGGCAAATTCAAAATAGCTATCGAGTATTTCAAAACCGGAAATATTGAGTAGGTCTTCGGCATCGCCCCAGCTGGCCACTTCATAAGCGCTATAGAAAGTATCACCTCTGCGCGTTGACAGTATTCCTCTGGCAATAAAATTAAAAATATTTTGGTGGTAGCTGGCGAGTTCGTCATTACCAATGGACTCATAGCACTCTGTGGCACTCAGGTGCGGCAGCAGAGAAATACTATTGAGCTGGGTAACTTCTTGCCAATTTACCTCTGCACAGCTTTTTTGGCCTGTCTCTAGCGCAGTCATTTCTGCCTGGTAACGCCCCTGCGCTTCTAGTGAATTGAGAGATTGAGGAGACTTTAGGTACTCGCTCCAATAAATGGGGTATTGCACAGATTCGGGTGCGAGTACCACTTGTCGGGTCAAGTCCTGTAAGGGATCGACCGGTGTATGTATTGTTGATTGTGAGGCACAGGAGGCCAGCAGTAATAGAGTGAGAACAAAAAGCAGCTTCTTCATGGCTTACTTCCTGATCAAAGATTTAATCAGGTTTTTCATTTCCTGGCTCTTATTGCGATTGGAAGAAGCTTCCCCTTTGGCCCAGAATTTATATTGCAGCGCTCTGTCGAGCTTATTGAACTCGGCTAAATATTCAGGCACCTCCTGTGGCTCTACATGATCGACTTTGGATTTAAAGTTGTAGACCACCTGGAGGGCACTGTTCTCCAGTTTGGCGCTGCGAGTGAAGTTGAACCAGGAATTATCGATCGTGGTTGTGCCCAATTCCTCCTGCCAGAGCAACTCCCCTTGAATATTCACCCTTGCACTCTGCTGAATATCCACGGGGTGTGTCAGGGCCAGCGGGCTCTGACGAATGGGGTGCTGAGGCTTGGATAAATAGGGTACCAAGGCGGAACCATACAGGGAAAATATCTTACGTGCGGAACTTATCTGGGCAAAGTCACCAATTTGATAGTGCTCGGATACCACTAGCTGGTTTTCCTGTAGGCTGTCTTTGTAGGTGATCTCGGGGCTGGTGTTCACTCCCGGATAATATCCGGCAATAAAATTGGTGTAGCTATTTTTGATTTGCTCTGTGTCTGCAGAGAGGAAGAACTGGCGCACCTGCTCTGCTTTACGATGAGAGAAGCGGGAGTTTACCTGGAGCTCCGCACGATTTTCTGCCGCATTGATATCGTATTGTTCTTCGATACGAGCACTTAGATTGGCAACACTTTCCGAGCTTGGGTTTACGGTTTTTAGCGCGTTAGTATGCTTTGCAATAGGGAGTGCCAATTCATAGTTGAAAAAGCCTTTGCTCTCTATATCAATCCCCTGGCCTGAAGCCGTGGCATCCACCCAGTATTCCCGGTCATTCAGTTCGATCAGGTTTATCACATGGTTAAAAGTCTCCGGGGAGGGAATATCCTTGCCGATATCCCGCCCGCGGGAGGAGGACACGAGGGCGGGATAGGATTGTACCCCCAAGTGGGCGAGCATACTGGTCAGCAGTAGGGCCTTATCTTTACAGTCCCCGTAGCGTTTCTCCAGAGTTTCCTGGGGTGTTCTGGGTTGGTGGGAATTGATACCCAGTTCAATGCCAAAATAGCGAATATCTTCCTGTACATACTCAATCGCCTTGCTGACTGCCGCCTCCAACCCCAGCTGCGCTCGCCAGTTATCCAGTTTGTTTTTTAATGACTCCGGTAGTGTGCGATCGATCTGATAAAGGTTCTGGGCCCAGTCATTAACCTGTCCCCAGTTGTCGTAGCTGGAGTATTGGAAGTAATTGAGCGGATCGTGCCAATATGGATATTCACTTTCCATCGGCACTCCGGCCACATCGCGCAGATCGATGGTATAGGTGTGATTGTCCTGCAGGTGACTTTGCTGGACAGAATATTCGCGCTTGTTAAATCGGTAATTTAGCTTCTTGTCGCTGCTAATTTTTACAAAACGACGATCTACTGCCTGGGGCCAGGAGAGGTACAAACGGCCAAAATCACTACGGGCAAAAATCGGGTTGCTGCCCTCAATGGTATAGGCGTAGCTGATAATATCACCGGGGCGAATATCTTCCAGTATATACAGCGCATTCCATTGTTCGGAGTAGAGTTTATTGGCGAGTTCCTGCTCAGACTGGAAAAGCTTGAAACCATCCTTTTGCAAGCGATTAAGGTGTTCGCCGTTTCGCTGTACACTGATATCGTGCACCTGCAGCCTTTGGAAGGCCGGATAGAAACTGAAGTTCAGCTCGGCAATTTCACTGACCCCCTGCTGATTCAGGGGTTCGACCACGATCTGAAAGTAATACTGTTGCTCTTTTCCCCTGTGACGAAGCTGGGAGTTGGATAGGTGCACCCGCACACTGCCTTGCGATGGGCGTTTTGACTCTACTGGTTCTAATATTTCCACCCACTCGGGAGTAGTACTGAATAAGAGCTCCGGGGTCGCCTGGGCGAGTGTGGTGACAAGGATTAGTGCGGCGGCCAGCAGCTGACCGGGGAAGCGATATTTCAAGGTGAGCCTCAATAGTTTTGCAATGGGCGCTAAAAAGCCCTGATTAGGATACCGAGGGCGCTAAAGCTGAAATGCAGGTAATTACCGGTTGGCCCCAGCAAACCGGTAGCTCCTCCTGAGCTTCTCAAGCGCTGCCTGTAAATCTTGGAACAGCGCCGGGCGGCGGTACTCCGTTAACCGCCAAGTGTGCCGATAAATATACCCCATGCCTGAGACAGAATATATTGAGTAAGAGGTTGGTCTGTGTGGGGGTATAAACGACGAAGTGGAAGAGTCGGTATCACCGAGCCCTTCTCTGTAAAGGCCCGGTGATCTTTGAGAGATTATTGGGACTGTTCTGGCTGCTGAACCGGCATGGCCTCCAGTTTTTGCTTCAGTTCCTTGAGTTTTTCCTTCACTCGCGCGGCATTATCCGGGCCCATGCGAATCATCAATTTTTGTACACCGGGCAGTTTTTCAAGCTTGGGATCGGCAAACTTAAAGTAGACCGATGGGCGCACCAGCTTGATAGGACCTTCAACTTCAGGGGCTGCCAGTACCTTATCGATAGCTTCAATCACCACCTGGTGAAAGGTTTTATTGCGCATGCCCAACTCGCCGTAGGCCTGCGCCAAGCGCGGATACCAGTACTGGTAAAGGCCCACTGCAGTATCGGTATCCATTGAGGCGAACAGGCGCACAGGCTTATCGTAGCGACGGTAATTGTCCGGCGACAATTGGTAGCCCTCTATCGAGGAGCCGGTAACAACAATAGGGCCGCGTATGGTTTTCAGTGGGCGGTGCTTGTGGATCAGGTTTCCTCGTGCACCGGAGTTGACCGCAGCCACCCATTTGCGAATCACCTCATCGTTTACCAACCAGCGCGACAGGGCGTTGTCTGGGGCCAGGCTCATCAGGTCGTCATAAGCGGCCTTGTCGCTCTCATTGAGTGGAGGCGGTGGTTCCCTGCTGGGCTCTTCCACCGGCGCGGGTTCCTGAGGCTCAGGCGTGGTGGCCTGTTCCTGGGGTTGCTCCAGAGTTTCTGGCTCCGGGGTGCTTTGGGGTTCTTCAATAATTTTGGTAGGGGGAACTTCTTTCTTTTTTTCCTCGCCAGTCCACAGCCAATAGGCTGCCGCGGCGACGACGATCACCACAATAATTCCGATGATCCACCCATGCCTAGACTGTTGTTCCGACATTCCCTGCCTCCTTTTGCTGCTATCAGAATGTGACCCTTTGACCACGGCAAAGCCCTTCGGTTTCTCCGTGGTGTCTGGGTTTTACCTTACTCTCCGCCGCAGCCGGTCGCAAAGGGGATTTGCTTCGCTTTTTGCCTATTGCGAAAATCCTGTGCGTCTGCTGTTTGCGAAAGTGACGAAAACAAGTACTGGCTACGCCCCCACTTGGGAGGATGTAGGAATCCCATTGCCGATTAGAGTTGGCTGGTGAAAATGTGCGCGGCGAATAAGTGAGAGAGCAATGGTTAAATTTACCAGCTTATTAATAGGTCTGTTTCTGGGAACTGTGCAGGCAGCGGCGGCCGAGGGGCCAATTGATCCCTTTTGGCGCAACGCCACCATCTATTTTATGTTGCCGGACCGCTTTTATAACGGCGATAAGGGCAATGACTTTCCCTACGGGCGCAAGGATGACGGGGCCCATCTGCGCGGATTCGCCGGTGGCGATCTGCGCGGGGTGATCGAAAAAATTGAGGCGGGCTATTTCAACGATCTGGGGGTAGATGCTATCTGGATGTCTCCGGTCATTGAGAATATCCACGGTCACAATGACGCTGACAAACGCACCTATGCCTTCCACGGCTACTGGCCCAAAGACTGGACCGCAGTGGATGCCAACTTTGGCACTGAGGTCGAGTTAGCGGAGCTGATAGAGGCCGCGCACAAGCGCGGTATTCGTGTGTTACTCGATGTAATTCTCAACCACACCGGCCCGATAACCGCAAAGGACCCGGAGTGGCCCGCTAGCTGGTTACGCAAAGGCGAGCAGTGCGACTGGTCTGATTACGCCGGCAACGTAGAGTGCGCGATCCACGCCAACCTCACCGATATCCTCACCGAGAGCGATAAGCCCGTGGCACTGCCGCCGCAGCTTGTGGATAAGTGGCAGCGCGAGGGCCGCCTGCAGCAGGAACTGAGCGAGCTGGATGCATTTTTCGCACGTACCGGCTATCCGCGCGCGCCCAAGTATTACCTGATCAAGTGGCTGACCGATTGGGTGCGGGAATACGGTGTGGATGGCTTTCGTGTGGACACGGTAAAACATGTCGAGCCCGAAGCTTGGGCAATTCTGAAAAAAGAGGCGGATCTGGCTCTGGCTGAGTGGAAAGCAAAACATCCACAGCAAAAACTCGATGATCGCGATTTCTTTATGCTGGGTGAGGTTTATCACTTTGGTGTGAATAACTATGGTCCCACCGTTGGCCGTGTTTACGATTACAGCGATCAACAAGTGGATTTTTACCAGTATGGTTTCGATAGTTTGATCAACTTCGATTTTGCCCAGGTGGCCGGCGAGCCCGCGGAGAAAATTTTCTCCAGTTATTCCAGCGCATTGAATTCTGGTGCGTTAAAGGGCTTGGGGGTGCTCAATTATCTGGGCTCTCACGACGACCACCACTCCTTCGATCGCGAGCGCCAACAGACCCGCATTGCCGCCAGTAAACTGATGCTGGCACCGGGGGCGGTGCAAATTTATTACGGTGATGAGCTGGCGCGCCCCATGACCGATGCCCGCGCTTTTGGCGATGCGGCCATGCGCAGCCCCATGAATTGGGGTGACCTGAAAAAAGCTGAAACCCGTGCACTGCTCACCCATTGGCAGAAGCTCGGTCAGTTCCGCCGAGCACACCCCGCCCTGGGCGCTGGTGTGCACAAGAAACTCGCCGATAACCCCTACACCTTTGCACGCACTTTAGCCGGGGAGCAGCCGGTGGTGGTGGCAATGGAGCTGCCCCGTGGGGAGAAACGCATTTCTGTAAAAGGTGTGTTTACCGATGGTACGGTGTTAACAGATTACTATTCCGGTGAGCATGCAAAAGTTGAGGGTGGCAGTGTGACTTTTAATACCGGTGGGGATCTGTTGCTGCTTTCAGCTAAATCAAAGTAGTCCTGGTTTTTAACCGGCCCAAGAAAGAAAAAGCCCAGCAAATGATTGCCGGGCTTTTCGCAGAAGTTTCGAACTGGATTTACACTTCCGTGTTGGTGAATTGGTTGCACACCATCACATCCACGTCCAACTGGCCGATCACCCGCTCGGCGGTATTTCCGCGCAACAGCGAGCCGGTTTCACCGAACTGGTTGAGAGTGCCCATTACCACCAGATCCGCATCAACTTCCTTAGCCACCGCTTCCACTACATCGCTGGTATAGCCCTGCTTCACATGAATGCGGTGCGTGGGTACGCCGGTTTTATCGGCGAGCTTGGCCAGTGCGCCGCGATCTGGGTAGCGCATGGAGTCCAGATAGGCATTTACCAGGTGCAGCTCGGCGCCGTAGTGGCCGGCAATATAGGTGGCGCGCTCACTGATCTGGCGGTTTAGCTGGCGCTGCTCCAGGGTCTTCGCCTGATAGTTGACGGTGGCCAGCACCACTTTGCGCTCGGCCTTGGCGCCGGGGCGAATCAGTACCACCGGGCAGCGTGCGGTTTTCAGCACTCGCCATTTGGATTCAGCGAAGGTAAAGCGGCGGCTGGATTTCTTGTGCACTGGCAGGTAGATCATTTCCGCATCGCAGCGCTTGGCCTCCTGCACAATGGCCGCCTGCCAGTCGCTGGACCAGCACACAGTAATCTCGCAGGAGAGACCGGCCTCGGAGATAGGTTCGCGGATCTGCTCGCGGAACCAGGATTCATCGCGGAATAGGTGGTCGTTCACTGCGCGGGTATCTACTGCTTCGCCATCCACCGCGACAAACACTGCCAAGCGGGGCTGGGGCTTGCGCCCGCGGGAAGTGGTCAGGGCGCGTTCCAGGGCCACATGTCTGTCATCGTTGGGGTCCACGACCACGAATACGGTGTTTTGCTGCTCCATCTTTCCTCCAGATCAATGGGTCTTTCTGGTCCCTGCCTTATGCAGTTGACTCCTGGGTCTAAGTTATCACGGAGAGGCTCTGGCGCGGGGAATTTGTCGTCTCAATACGAGGAAAAGCGCGCCAGATAGGCCTTGCTAGCGGCGCATGATGAAGTAAAGGAGAAAGTCCGTATTGAGCCAGATCAAGACCTGCCGACGGTTTGGCAAGCACTGACTGGGGGAGGGATACATGGCGAGTTTTTCCAGCGTTTCTTAAGTTTGCCTTAATTTTGTCTCCGTAGACTCTCGCCGTGACACTCCCAAAGAGGGTTTTCAATGGCGCTACAAAGACATTATCAATACCTGGACCAGAGTGCGTTGCCCAAGCGCAGGCTGCGGCGGCGCAAACTGGATTTCGATCTGACCCGTATAGGGCAGGCAGGCCACAGCCGGGTGCAGGGATTTATCGCGCAGAAGTTTGCCGATACCTATGGTGCGCAGGTGAACCAGTTTGCCCCGCTATTGTTATCCGCCTGGCAGGAGAGCGCGTTCAGTAGTGCCCTCGGGCTACGCCGCGCCGATAGCGGATCTCTATTCCTGGAACAGTATCTCGACCATCCGGTGGAACAGGAGATTGCCGCCTTCAGTGGGGGCTCGGTAAAACGCACGGAGATTGTCGAAATCGGCAATTTGATCTCTACCAGCCGCGGTGGCAGCCAGATGCTGTTCCTAATGTTGTTTGAATTATTTGCCGCCGCCGGTGTGCATTGGGCCATTTATACCGCGACTGCGGAAGTGCGTGGCCTATTGCAGAAATTAGTGGGTCGGCAGACGGTTTTATGTGAAGCAGACGGCCGGCGTTTGGGGGATAACCTGGACGAATGGGGTCGTTATTACGAGTCGGCTCCGGCGGTGACCGCCATCGATATGGTCGCCGAGCATCGCGCCCTGCTGGCAAATCCCCGCACCCGCGAGACTCTGCTGGCCTGTCGCCCTTCGGCACAGGCCATGTCGCCTGTGCTCACAACTTCGGCGGGAGGGGCCAATCTATGCAACTGATAGATCAAATTCGCCAGCAGGCGGTGAATCACCCCGAACAGCTGGCGCTGCGGGGCGAGGAGTGCACATTCAGCTATGGGCAGCTGCTGGCGGCCGCCGAGGAAATCGCCGAGGACCTGCAGGCGCGCGATATCCGCATACTGGGGCTCTACGCCGACAATGGTCCCAATTGGTTGTTGGTGGATCTGGCCTGCCAGATAGCGCAGATCACATTGGTACCGCTGCCGGTTTTCTTTTCCCAGCAGCAGCTGACACATACCCTGCGCGTGAGTGGCATGCAGGCCCTGTTGAGCGATAGCTGCGAACGCTTTACCGCGCTCGAAATGGTGGGGCAGGCGCGGGCTGAGTTGGCCGGTATGGCCCTGATCGATATCCATGCGGAAGCGACAGCGGCGCTGCCGGAACACACTGCCAAAATTACTTTTACCTCTGGCTCTACCGGCACGCCGCGCGGTGTCTGCCTGTCAGCCCGAACCCAGTTCACCACCGCCAATGTACTGGCACGGCAACTGCAGCCTCAGGGCAACCGTGTGCACCTGTGCCTGCTGCCTCTGGCCACCCTGCTGGAAAACGTGGCCGGGGCTTACAGTAGCTGGCTGCGTGGTGGTGAGGTGGTGGTGCCGACTACGGCGCGCCTGGGCCTCAGTGGCAGTTCGGGGCTGGATGTAGCCCAGCTGGCGAGCTGCATCGATGAGTATCGTCCCCACAGTGTGATCCTGCTGCCGCAAATGCTGAAAGCGCTGCTGGAACACAGTGAGCGCAACGGCTGGCAGCCGCCGAGCTCACTGCGCTTTGTCGCCGTGGGCGGCGGTAAGGTCTCGGACCGGCTGTTGTTGCAGGCGCGCAGTCTTGGCCTGCCGGTTTATGAAGGCTACGGCTTGTCCGAATGTGGCTCGGTGGTTGCGCTGAATGTACCCGGCGCCGATCGCCCAGGTAGCGTGGGGAGACCCTTGTCTCACTGTGATATCGCCATTCGCGATGGCGAGGTGATGGTGCTTGGTCCCCGTTATTTGGGGTACCTGGATAGTGCCGAGGGTGGTGAAAGCCAGTGGCTCGCCACCGGTGATTTGGGTGAGTTAGACGCACAAGGGTTTCTGTACATCACCGGACGTTGCAAGAACATCCTGATCAGCGCTTTTGGGCGCAATATCTCGCCGGAGTGGATTGAGAGCGAGGTACTGCTGGAGCCGATCGTGCAACAGTGCGTGGTGGTCGGCGACGCTCGTCCCCACTGTGCCGCCCTGATTTTTGCACGCCCCGGCAGCAGCCGTGAGCAGCTCGACAGCTGGTTGCAGGCGGTGAATCGCAAATTGCCGGATTACGCCCAGGTGCGCACCTGGACCGCACTGCCGGCGCCATTAACGTTTGCCGATGGCCTGCTCACCGCCAATGGCCGCCCGCGCCGCGATCGTATCGCCGCGCAGTTCCAAAATTCTATCGATAGCCTTTATGGAGGTATCTCCTCATGAGTTTTTACAATCTTCTTGAACAGCAAACTGCCGACGCCCGCCAGTCTCTGATGGAGGTACCTTTTATCCAGCGCGCCGCACGGGGTGAGATTGCCTTGCAGGAATATGTGGCCTTCCTCACTCAGGCCTATCACCACGTTAAGCACACGGTGCCTCTGCTGATGGCCTGTGGTAGTCGCCTGACTCAGCAACAGGAATGGTTGCGCGTAGCGGTTGCGGAATATATCGAGGAGGAAACCGGTCACCAGGAATGGGTGCTCAACGATATTGCCGCCTGTGGCGGCGATGCGGAAGCGGTGCGCAACGGCCGCCCCAACCTGAGTACCGAACTGATGGTGTCCTACGCCTATGACAATATCGCCCGCGGCAACCCTCTCAGCTTTTTCGGCATGGTGCATGTGCTTGAAGGCACCAGTACCGCCGTGGCCACTAAAGCCGCGCGCGCCATTCAGAAAACCCACGGACTGCCAAACAAAGCGTTCAGTTATCTGCTTTCTCACGGCGATCTGGATATCGGCCATGTGGATTTCTTCAAGGGGCTGATGAACCGCATCGATAATCCCGATGACCAGGCCGCGATCCTGCACTGCTCGCGGGCTATGTACCACCTGTATGGGGATATTTTCCGCGAACTGGACAACCCCTTTAACGTGCAGGAGGCCGCTTGATATGACAGCAAAAGAAACGCTCACGGTGCTGGTCACCGGCGCCAGCGGCGGAATTGGCTCGGCCATCAGTCGTCTGCTAGCCGAGCAGGGCCACCGGCTGCTACTGCAGGGGCGCAATGCCGCGCGCCTGCAGCAGGTAAAAGCGGAGCTACCTCACAGCGACCGGCACCAGGTGTTGGTAGCCGATCTGTGTGACCGGGCCGCTCGCGTCGAGCTGGTGCGCAGCTGCAACCAATTACTGGCTGGTGTGGATGTGTTGATCAACAATGCCGGTATCGCGTCCTTTTCCCTACTCAGCGATATCGGTGATGCGGAACTTAGTCAGCTGCTGCATACCAACCTGATCGCGCCCATGGCGCTGACTCGCGACCTGCTGCCAATACTGCAACGCAGCGAAGGCGCCGCGATTATTAATATCGGCTCGGCCTTTGGTCATATCGGTCATCCGGGCTTTGGGGCCTATGGTGCCAGTAAAGCGGGGCTGCACGGCTTTACCGAAACCCTGCGCCGGGAGTTGGCGGACAGTAAGGTACGTGTGCATTACCTGGCGCCCAGGGCGGTGGATACCCCTCTCAACAGTGACGCAGTCAACGACTTGAATCGGGCACTCGGTAACAAGTCCGACTCGCCACAATTTGTCGCCGCCCAATGCCTGCGTCTGCTACAGAGTAAACGTGGCCGCAGGCGTTTTATCGGCTGGCCCGAACGCCTGTTTATCAAGGTCAATGCGCTCCTCCCCTCTCTGGTAGATAGCGCGCTGGCAAAGAAACTGTCCCTGGTTCGCCAATTTGCCCGCGGGGAAACTCCGCCAACAGTACAGGATAAGACGGCTCCCAGCGCGCTCTGAGCGCGCCGGCCTTTTCATTCAACAACCAATTCAACAACCGCTCCCGCGCCACCCACTGCCCCGGCAAAGGCACTATGCTCTGGCGGTGGGTGAGGGCGTTGCACCGCGCTCTCCTTACCTGTTTTCATTGCTGAAGAGTCCAGGCCAATGCGCATCCTGCTGATCGAAGATAACCAATCCCTGGCCGAGGGGATGGTCACCGCCCTGCAGAGAGGGGGCTATGCCGTTGATCACGCGGCCCGCGGCAGTGAGGGCATTGCTCTGGCACAGGCGGCGATACCGGATGTGATTATTCTCGATCTGGGCCTGCCCGACCTGGATGGTGTGGAGGTGTTGAAACGGTTGCGGGCAAAATCGATTCGCTCGCCGGTATTGATTCTCACCGCCCGCGATGATCTCCCTTCTAAAGTGCAGGGCCTGGATGCCGGTGCCGATGACTATCTGACCAAGCCCTTTGCGGTAGACGAGCTACTGGCGCGCCTGCGTGCTCTGGAAAGGCGCGGTGGCAGCGGTCTCAGTGCGGAAATCCTGATTGGCGATGTGGCCATTAATTTATCCAGCCATACCGTGGCTAGGGCTGGGCAGGAAATAAAACTGTCGCGACGGGAATTCAGCCTACTGCGTGCCTTGGCCGAGCGCCCGGGCCATATTCTCAGTCGCGAACAGCTGGAAGATAAGCTGTACAGCTGGGGCGAGGAGGTTTCCAGCAATACTGTGGATGTGCATATCCACAATTTACGCAAAAAAATCTATCCAGAGTTTATTCTGACCATTCGCGGCGTTGGCTACAAACTGGAAGCGGCTGGCGGCGCATGAAGTCTATCCGTATTTTTCTGCTGATCGCGTTGCTCAGCATCATCATGCTGGTCAATTTTGTCTCGGCGCTGCACGGCTACCGCGATACCATGGCGGAAGCGCAGCGTCTGTTTGACCGCCAATTAAGCGCCTCCGCCAGGTTATTGGCAGATATGCCGGTGGCAACAGGGGCCGAGCGGGTGGTGGCCCAGCCCGAGGCTATGGTGATGCAGGTGTGGTCTGAGGATAAGAAATTACTGGTGCGCTCCGCCGATGCCCCGAAGCAACCCCTCAGTGAATTTGCCGTTGGCTTTAAGGAAATAAATTTCTCGGGCTATCGTTGGCGCAGTCTCGCAGAATACTTTCCCGATAATGGCCACTGGATTATCGTTGCCGAGAGATCTGACCTGCGTTACCAACTGGCAGAAAAATTGGCGATTGCCGCAGTACTACCGATACTGTTGGGCCTACCGATTGCCGGGTTGCTGATTTGGTTTGTAGTGGGGCGCGGCCTTTCCAGTTTGCGCAAACTCGCCGAAGACCTGCACAGTAAACGCGCCGAAGACCTGACACCACTGTCAGAGGGTAGCCCCCCACAGGAACTGCTCCCGGTGGTGCAATCCATTAATGCGTTACTCGCGCGCCTGCAGGCCTCTTTTGAGCGCGAGCGACGTTTTTCCGCCGATGCTGCCCACGAACTGCGCACGCCCATCGCCGCCATACAGGTACACGCGCATAATCTGGAGAGTGATTTTAAGGGGGCAGGGCAAACAGTAATGCCCCAGAGTCTGGTCAAGCTGAAAGATAGTGTTCAACGTATGGCGCACCTGGTAGAGCAAATGCTGGATTTATTCCGCACTACACCGGAACACTACCCGGCGCGCTTTGAAATACTCAATCTTCATGCCCTGGCCCGAGAGGTATTGGCAGAGGAATACCCGATCTTTGCCCAGAGAAAGCAACAGGTAGAACTGCTGGGCGGTAGGGTATTTCTGCGTGGCGACCGCTTCGCACTGACTATTCTTTTAAAAAATCTCCTGCGTAATGCGGCGAAATACACTCCTGAGGAGGGTCATGTGCAAGTGAGTACCCGGTTAATCAGAGGGGATATTCTTCTACAAGTGGAGGATTCCGGGCCGGGGATTCCAGAGAAAGAGTACCCTAGGGTTTTTGAACGGTTCTACCGAGTGGGTGGCGACCGCCATCAGAGCACTGCCCCCGGTTGCGGATTGGGCCTTTCCATTGTGCAGCATATCGCACGCCTTCACGGAGCTTCAATCGAACTCGGCCAGTCACATTTTGGCCATGGGCTTTCAATAACCGTGCGTTTTAAAAAAGCAAAGGAGAGCAAGGATGCTTAGTTGCTTACAAGGGCGAAGAAAAAACTATAACAAGCAGAAAAAGAGTGGTGCCTTGGCTGCTGGCATTTGGATCTTGGTTTCAATTTTATTGAGTGCCTGCGCTCCAGATACCAATAAACCCACTGTGAAATTAGAAATCCACAACCATCTTTTTAACCCTTCAGAACTGATAGTACCCGCTGATACGGAGATTAAACTGGTGATCTACAATCGAGATGCCTCTCCAGAAGAATTTGAGAGTTACCAGCTCAACCGAAAAAAAGTGATCATGGGCAATAGCAAGGCAGTGCTATTTATTGGCCCTTTGCCCGCGGGAGAATATCTGTTTTTTGGTGAATTCCATCCCATAACGGCTCAGGGAAAAATTATCGCACAGTAGCGAAAGGCTTATGTTGTTAACCTCTGTAATGGTAGTACTGCGGGAAGTGTTGGAAGTGGCGCTGCTGCTCAGTGTGCTATTGGCGACTACCCGAATACTGGATCTTCGCGCCCGCTGGTTTTATATCGCGCTATTACTCGGTGGATTGGCTGCAATCGTCTATGGTGAAAACCTTGCGCGAGTCTCCCAGGCAATAAATGGTACAGGCCAGGAGCTGGTGAATGCCGGAATATTAATCATAATCTATATATTATTAATAATAGTCACCACCTTATTGTTACTTAACTGGCGTAAGCAGCAATACCATTTATCCATCATACAGGGCACTATGCTACTGGCTGTCACACTCGCGATTATGCGAGAGGGGTCAGAAGTTTATGTTTACCTCACTTCCTTTTGGCTGCACCCACCACTCTTACCCTCTGTAATAATCGGTGCATTACTAGGTGCTGGTATCGGCTATAGCTTAGGTGCATTGCTTTATTATTTTTTATGTAGCCTGCCACCAAAATATACTTTGGGGATTTCCTGTATATTACTCATCATCTTGGCTGCCGGAATGATCCTACAGGCTGCGCAATTATTTATTCAAGCAAATTTACTGCCTGGGCAAGAGCCCCTTTGGGATAGCTCCCAACTATTAAGGGAGGACTCAATCCCCGGACAGCTACTCTTTGCTATAGCTGGTTACGAAGCAACACCAACCCCTCTGGAAGTAATGGTCTACGCAGGCAGTATTTTTCTTATGCTGTGCGTGCTTGGGGGTGTTTATTATAGGTGTTCCAGAGATTAGCTAGTGGGCAGATAAGTTATTCCATGTGGGTTTATTTACGCCTTTTCTTATTGGGGGAATTCTCGTAAATATTGTCTTTCATTCTTATGGCCGAATCATCCGTGTTTTCAAATAACACATATTCGCGCAATCTTGCTTTGAGACAGAGTGTATTAAATTTTGCGGCTGGTGTGTGCTTAGTGTTCATAATATAGCTTGAAATATATAGGTCTTTTAGGCCCCATTTTAATCTACACATGGGCTTCCATTTTCATGGGATTAGTCCTCTCATGAACACTATCTCTCTATTAAAGTCTATTTTTGTCTGCACAGGGAAGAGCTGTCCCCTTAGGCCAATTAAGGTGGAGGGCAATATAGGAGATACACAGAGAACAACCCACTCAGGACCAAGATCCAGCGTGATATTAGCGATATATAAAGTTAGCAAGCTTAATCCTGCTAAAACAATAAAGATAACATAGTAAGAGTTTCTCTTAATAGTTACTGTGCCATCAGTGATGATACATTTTTTGGATAAATTCATGGTCTACTAACTACTAGAATTTAAAATATGAAGTCTTCTACATAGTGGTTTTATCGTATATTTTATAAATAAAAATATGTATCTGACACTGATAGGCTAGTCAGCATACCTTAACAGTTTATAAAATCATTAAGCAGTTTAACCTGCTAAATATGAACCCTGCCGCAATCTGAAATATATATCGAAGAAGTGCCCTTAAGTGTAATGGAGCTCCATAATCGTTTCATCGAACTCATCCTGATCTACGACTTTAAATCCAAAACGCTCGAAAAAAGGTTTCATGATGTCATGTCCCTCAACATAACAAATGGATATAGAATTAAAGCCTTCAAGTTTTTTTATTTCTGCTAATACGAGTTTCACTGCTTCTGAACCGTAGCCTTGACCTTGAAAGCTGATGTCAATCAATAATTGATCTATAAAAATTTCGTTTGGTTTACCATCCTCATGATTTGGGTAATATTGGATAAAGCCAATGGGCTTGTCTCCAAGATAAACGCCTCGATTGATATAATGATCATAAAACTTGGATGCGGCAATAGCTTCTGATGGAAGAGCTACATAGTTTTCCTGCTCTTTTTTGATGTCAAGGTCAATCATATCGACCCAGTTATCTCTTGTTATTTCTCGTAAGTTAATACTCAATGATATAAATCCTTTTTATATACAATGGGAAGATTAATGTTAATGTATAGAGGTGGAACACAGAGCAGTGAGTGCCTTTGTTCTACATTATTATGGGTTTACTTGAATCACTAGCTGCCGTTCTATGGTCTAAATACTTTCTTAGGCACTTGGCTTTATTGAGAGCTTTGCTTCTCAACTCGTAGTTATCACAAGCATATACATCAATTTTTTGAACAGGTAATAAGCTTCGCGAGAATTTCCTTGGCTTTCTTTTATCAGTGAAAGATTATAGATGGTTTCAGTCTTCGATTCAGAGATACAGTCATTTGTCTCATAAAATACATATGAGGCTACTATTATAAGTGGAGCCAAACAAATTAATACAAGAGTTCCATTCCTCATTATAATTTTCACCGTTGGTGCTGCCTGAGCAGTCCTCAAGGAGCCAGTAAGAACTCCAATTTACTGCCTGCGATTATTAAGTTTTTGTGCTCGAACATTCAGTTGGTAATCTCCAACGCTAGACAGCAAGCACACAACACCGCAAATGAAGGCGAAGAAGGCTAGAATCCAAAAAAAGACAGGTTGATCTTTGACTGTTAAAAGAATTTCTTCTGGACGGAAATTTCCCTTTGTTAGGAGGAATTTTCCATCCAGCACAAGCCAAGGAATTAGCCCTAAAAATATACCTGAAGCTATCAGCAAGTTGATAATTGGCGGCTGATGAGATTGCCTAGGGGCTCCGAATTCTATTAGTGCTTTCCAGTTCATATAAAATCTTAATACAGGGATAAGGTGGCGGTTTGGGTAATATTAACGCGTCGTAAACTTGTTCAGTGACGGGTGGAGCGTACTTCAGCGAATTTTTATATCTGGCCCAATACACAATCCATTTCTGTTTCCACAAGCCACGCCAGATCTATAAAGCGACTTACCTCAACAAATGTGCAAGCAGGCTTTATTGTAGAAAATAGCTCTCCATGTGCTTTTGCTGCTTCTTCCCAGCGGGATATATCGGTAAGCATGATGCGGGTTCTGATTATACCCGTCGGTTTTCCACCTGCTTCTAGTATGGCCTTCATCGAAAGCTCCAGACAGTACTTCGTTTGAGCATACACATCACCAATGTAAGCTGTCTGGCCATCCTTGATAGGTGCCGTACCAGAAACAGAAATTAGGTTTCCAACTCGGCACGCTCTGGAAAAGCCTATCGGCTCTTCCAGATGAGAACCTGAGGAGATTAGTTTTCTCATGTTTCCCTACTTGAGTAAAACACCCACTGTAACGCAGTGAGTACAGGCCTGTAAGGTCAAAGTTACTTCTGCACATTACAAGGAACGAACAGCGAATAGTTTTCTTATCGTAACAGTATTTAACCAAACAATAACAGATGCTACTGCAAATTGACCTAGCGAGTGGAGAAAGAGTTTCGGCCAGAAATCTATTTCCTCAGTTAACAGTGGGTGCCAAACATATACAAGAGTCAAGTTTCCTGGGAATAGAAATATCTTGTACCCAGGCATACCGCCGCCCCAGACATTCCAATTTAGCGCAAATGCAATGAGCCCAATTACTAACACTAAAGCACCGCCATAAATCGCGATGGTAGTCGACTTGAATTTACTCATCGTGCATCATATCCCTTAAAGTAGAGGTATGGTTTTGTGAGCGACCTGCTACTTATGATTTTTAGACAACTACTGATCGTGATTACCCAATTACTAATATGCCAAGCTTTTCAGGGGTCACTTTACTACACCAAAGTATTAGGTGCTCCCCAGCGTACAAAATATCTTTTGGGTCGAATCTACAATTATTCAGCTTTTTGTCTGCATCATAAAATTTGGTTACGTCACTTTCTGAAAACGACACGTTTTCTATTGTTTCAGCTAGAGTTTTTGCATGCCTATGGTCGATGATTGCAGTACTTCCACCACAATATTCCGAAAGCAGCCTTGCTTCCGGTAGTGAGAGGTTAAAAATTGATTCGGCTTTTTCAGAGAGCATCGAGTCAAAATCAATCATTACCATCCCCGAGTGTTGATATGTGCTTTCTTCCTGTGCGTACTTTTTCAGGGCATCAAACCATGGAAAGACCATTTCAGTCTTATGCTTGATAAAAGGAAGAAGTGGTTTCTTGCCGATTTTATGCTCTACTGGCTTTGACTCAACCAATGGTGTATTAATTTCTAATGTATCAATAGTCCAGAAAGTAGAAATTAGGCTCACGAAGTCACCTTTTGCTCAGCGCCTCTCATAACCGACAACTGAAGCGCAATTGATCTGTTGGTTAGGTATAAATTAAAGAGCGTCTCTTTATAGGGTTAACTGTAAACACCTTGAAAGATAATACTGTTGACAGAGGTAGTAGAAGAGTCACACGAGCACCACGAATTTTACCTGTGAGGAATAATATTGCAGCCGAAATAAATAGGAGCTGCGAAATAATGGCTGTGATATAGCAGTTAAAAATTACTCGATAGTTTCTATTCCTGTTTTTGAAAGCTTTATAAATGGTAAAAATTGAAAGTACTATAAATGTCAAAATGACTGTTTGGGTAAAGGTAAATGAAGCTATAAAAACATTCTTTATTGTTGAGAAATCCATGCGTACACCTAGCCTCTACTCATAGTGTTAACGTGAGGTGTAGAATCAAACCGTACCTTTATCGGTTGCAAAATAATATTGTTATATTTTTGAGGCATCAAAGTACTCATACTGGATTATACTAATTTTTACACCCAGTTCATTTGATATTAATTTAAACTGGTGTCCCACTGTTTTAGACGGATCTTTCAAGAATAACTGTGTAACCAAAGGTTCTTGAGTCTTACCATTGGCTGCAATATGCAAAGCGATATCACGAGAAAATTTACGAAATTCATCGGTTTCAAAAGCCCAGTCATCTGAGCAAGCAAATTCGATCATTACGCCTATCCGATTATGGTGATTATAGGTTTCAATAAATTTGGCCATATCAAATACTGTGCCTCAAGTACTGGTTGGTGAAGTTGATGGTTTTTTGAAAAAAAGCGGGCTGCTTTACCGAGCTTTCTTTCTCTGATTTGCTAACCGTTGAACTTACGACAGACTACTTTTTTGCTAGCCATATTTAGGCTGGAAATGATTTTATTTTTTGTTGGAGTCCTGTTTTTTATAGTTTTTACTGCATCTTCTTCAAACTCTATTTGATTTCACTGCATATTAAAATTACCCCCTTGTTCCGAGACTGGGTCTACTTATTGTTTTTTCATGTCCATGGTAAGTGGACTCTTTGAGAACTCTCTGCAAAAGCGTATCGAAATCTAGAGTAAGCTGTCTTGAGGAGGGTCCTTAATCTGCACATACCTCCACTTAACTGGTATGGAGGTATGCGCAAAAGCCGGTTAGGCTCCGATGTGAGATAGGCAGTGCCAAGCTCACGTGAAGCATTATTGCAGGTATCACGTGGTATTTGTGCCTAAATATCAAAAGAAAGCATTATTTGGAACATTGAGACGGGAGATCGGAGCGATATTTCGAGATTTATGCCGTCAAAAGGGTATTGAGTTTTTGAAAGGGAAATCTGCGATCCAGATAATTCGGAAGTACAAGTATGTACAGAGAAATTTTACAGGAAGACACTTTTGAGCTCGGGGATACTGCGTCAGTATAGTAGGGCTGGATGAGCAGATGATCCGAGAGTGCTTCAAGGATCAAGAAGCTGAAGAGTGCCGTCAAGAGCAGATGCAGCTGGGCGGAATTGTAAACAAGCCCCCTTTGAGGGCTTTCACCATACCACCCGCTATGCGGGTGGTTGGTGCTTGTAATTTTTTATATGATAAAAATTGTATTTAATGATCTTTCCATTTTTGTATGTAAATAAAGGGAATTTTTGTGGAAGAAAAAAACCGTTTGTTTTTTGAGCCTTGTGGGTCAGCGCCAACCAAAATGGGGCTATTATTTTGTACCACACCTCCTTTTAACCATTCCCCATTTTGAGCCACATGGATATTATTAATCCATAAGTGCACCTGACCATTGCCATCATATGCACCAATGATATGATAAGCATCAGTATCATTTAAGTTCGTCACAGGATAACTAGCATAGTAATACTTTGAATTTACTCTTACTGCAAAACGTAGCACTGTTGTGGATATTCCTGGTGGATTATGTAGCTCTAAGCCAAATCCTCCATTGTCTGTTTTACTGATTAGGCTACTAGTTTCTCCATCTGGTAAATCAAGATGATCAAAATTGACAACAGTGGCGAGAAAATAACCCTCTCCTGGATTATTATCGGCATCATAAAACGTAATTGCATCTTGTTCGGATGCTCTGAAAACTACAGAAGTTCCATAACGATCTTCTCCCAAGCCAAGATACTCCACATAAGGTATACCATCGAATGGTATCGTTGAAGAGGCATTAACGCTTATATTGTAACCATCAATAGAATTTTTCTTATAAAGTAAAGTGTCTCCGTCCGCTCTCTGATTGTACCATTGAGCTAAAAGAAGCCCATTATTATCACTGATAACCTTGCGAGCCTTATCGAGATCGTAATCAACTGTCATTACATCTACATCTTCCCTCATTGCAGCAATATAAACCTCCCCAAAAATTTTGGGTATAGTATAGGTGCTAACTAATAAATTCAGGGATTTGGCATAAGAAATAAATGAGTATATGTTTTTGCTTCTATACTCAAATTCTACACCATGAAAGCCACTGTTTTTAGCTGCGAGTATTTTATCTTGTAATCCTTTTATACTATTTGCTTCTTGGTTACCGAATAGCTCGCTAAGCTTAATATACGGCCGTAGATGTGAAAATTTACCATTTAATAATTCGTTCACTCTCTTAAGGTGATGCCTTCTATCGTTGAATGCTCTAATAAAAACAGGTCTTTTAAATGAGCCATAGCCTCTAAGATCGAGAACAGAAAGTAGATTCTGAGCAATGTCACTTTCCTGAGAATTTTCTTTGATTTCAATAAATAGTATTTGATCTCCACTTTTAAGTGTTGGATCAAGGAGTACCGTATCTAGCGGGGCGCCTTTCTCATCCGTAGTATTATCATGGTCAACTCTAACTATGCCATTATGCTCGATAACATCTAATTCAATCATATCTGCACCCAAAAGTTGGGCTTCGTGAATTTTGCCAATAGTTTTTTGTGTGCTTTCGCCTGCATTAGATGATTTTATGTAACAATTGTGGCAAGAAATTGCAACTTTCTTACCATAGGGTGTGACAGCTATATTTCGATTTAGGTCCTGCCAAAAAGAATTATTATTTGCAATAGATTGAGTCGTATATATTGTAAAGAATAATAAGGTGCTAATATAAATAAATAAATGCTTATTCACAATCAATAATATTTCCATGTGTTAAATTGTAGATTTTTGGTTGGCTTATTGTTATTTGATTTCCTGATGTCCCATGCAGTTAAATATATTGGAAGCTGTGACTCCGCCTTGAATGTCGAGATCGGTAACTTCATCAATAACGATATTACCTACAGGGCAGCCCTCATTAAAAAGTTGTGCGTCGATTAGTAGTTCATTTGATTGAATATAAGAGTCCGAGAATCTGGAGACTGAGATCCCCATATTTGTATTTGTTCTTATGCCTGCTGTCGTATTATGATGAACTGATGCACTTGTTCCATAATCGGTATTGCTCCCAAACCAAGGTTTAGTTCCGACACTTAAAATTACTCCAAAATGTGAAGAGCGACTTGACCAAACTTTATTGTATGAGATATCGGTGCCAGAAAAATTAAACTTCGCATTGGAGTCAAAGTTCGATAGTTGATCAATAACAATTCCACCATATGCTGAATTCCCAGCGTTAACAATACTATTTGCATAAATAATAGATTGTTGGGTTGCGTTACCTGACCTAAACACTACGATTCCCACATCGGTTGCATCAATAATATGATTTCCCGTAACATAAGTATCTTCGCAGGCAACACGAATTCCATCGGTATAGACTCCACCTGAATAATGCTCTGCGCTGTAGGAAGTTATTAAGTTATTTAAGATACTTAAGTTTTTGCAAGGATTTAATTCTGCTGAGCCCCAAGAGGAAATATTTGCACCTCCTGATGAATTTGAAACTCTGTTGTTTGAAATTGTAATGTTGTCGCTAGTGTTTGTACCATTATAACGTCTTACGTGAATATTTAATTTCAGCCCATCTGGTGTGTAGCGATCCCATTGCCCATCAACCCAAATGCTGGATAAAGTGCTGCCAGACAAAGGGATAATCATGGCAGTGTTGCTGTTAGTATTTCTAATTAATCTTGCCATTTTAGCATAATGATCAGCGCTTGGGTTACCAATAGTAGTCAAATGAATGTTTTCTGGGATGATTATTGGCTCATTAACTAATACTACTGCACGCTCTTCAAGAAAAACAGTAGACCCTGGTAACGCATTATCCAATAATTTTTGTAGCTCCGAGCTTGTACCGCCGGAAAAATAATTATTGCGTGTTGTAGGTGGCTGGATTACAGGGTTTGTTCCCCATCCTTCCAGTACATTATTGCATAAAGTTACTGTTCTTGAATTGGACTCGGTAAATGCAACGTTGAGAGTATCCGTAACGAGTTGACTCCAAGATGTTCCGCTATTTAGATTTTTAAGGTCTCTAAGGTAGTTTCCAAGAAGTGGTTCCATACTATATACGCTACGGTGAAGAATTAGCACTTTATCTTCATAGCTATAATTTTTATTTATGAATTCATCAGAGGTCAAAAATCCATATGCAATTCCTCGCAGTCTTGGTGCGTTACAAGTATTTTCAGAAAAGTGTATGTTAATGTAATGATTCCACCCATTTGTATCTGGAGATCGACCTAGTACTTCAGAGTATAATTTTGCAATCCATTGTGTTGGTACATCAGCGATTGCGTTATTAGTAGAAAGTAATATGATAAGTAAAGCGCAGGTTTTTTTTGTCACTTATATTCCTTAGATTAATTCCATTTTCTGTTGAATGGTAAAGTATAAGCTAAATCGACAGCATAAACGACACGCGCCGGTCTATCAAAAATTCCAATTAGTCCCAGTAATTTTACACTTTTCGTAGTAGGGTATTGATGTGAAATATCGCATCATCAATATAGCTCTTTGACGGTTTGCCAATTCTCATTCCTTTCGGAAAAGAGTATGGTTTTATTCTACTGTGTGCGGATATACCAAAATACATTCATTTGGCTAGATCCTTACACTTCTTTCCACTCATCAAGTCAGACAGACACATGCCGATCTGCAGAGCAGAAGAATTTACTACGATAGGTGGCGAAAACCAGGTACAAGAAATGGCCAATAAGACTACAGTGCTATTTTTCATTTAAATATTCTTAAGAGCTTAATTTAGCCTAATTTTTTATATGGTGATCATAACGGCCACTATTATCCTGATTGCTATTTCAGAGGTGGCTTTAGATCAGTTTCTGAAAAGTAAGCTAAATCAGTAGCTTAAATTAATTGGTACTGATCTAATATTTTAGATGGTAGTCATGGTAACCACTACTCTAATAATCACGTGTTGGCTTAAGATATTGATCTCAATTATTTTTTCTTGTATCTGGCTTGATCCAGAAATAACAGCCACAAAGAGCTAAAAATCTTGGTCAAATTGATCGCTTATGTGAAAAGGATCTGAGTTATTCAGGTGCTACAGCAATGGTTATTATTAAGCAGGAAGGGCTGTCTACAAGCAGTAGGTTAGAGCCCTATACTGCTTGAGACTACAACAAACCTTGTATAACTAGGGCTATAATTACTTTGGCTATCATAAGTTGATTTCTACCAGCTTAAGTCACTTGATTTAAATGCTGGGTTTTAAGCCCTCCATCCTCACTGATTCATCATTAACTTAATAGCCGCCACCAAAAATTAATTCTGTTGTTTTTTTGAGCACCGCACTGCTTCTCATGTCACTAAGTTCAAATCCCTGCAGATAAAACTACTACGCCCCCCTGAAGGGGGATGTGTGCGTTAGTACCATTTCTTTACTCTGCAATAGGTCACACCCCAGAGAGGGTGGGCACTTGTGTCAGAGTCGCTAGGTTAGAAGCACTCTTTGAGTTAGGTATAACAACAATAACTAGGTTGATCTATTTCCTTGCCTGTCATCCTCTGGCAGTCATTTGCTCACACGGATACCAGCTTTTCGCTTGGATGTATCTGGCTGCTGAGCCTAGCCGTGATGCCTGGCAATTTGAACCTCATATTGACTGTTGTGCCCTTGGCTTCTTTTACCTTTGTTGGAAGAACCTTTCTCAGGTTCAGAGCTTGCTATTTCTCAACCGGTGACTTTGGTATTCAAATCCAGGAAATCTAGTCTCCTTGATTCGCTGTTTGTGTGATTGAGGGCTCAGATACCTGGCTTTTAAAAAATAACAGCGAAAAGATGACTAAGAGAAAGCAATAATGAACAGTCCATTTCCCCTAAAAAGGCTACTGGCCAGTACAGGCCTTGTACTTGGTACACTATCTAGTGCCCACGTTAATGCCGGTACCGCTTTTGTACATTTATTCGAGTGGAGCTGGAATGATATTGCCAGTGAGTGTGAGAACTTTCTTGGGCCTAAGGGTTTTGATGCGGTGCAAATATCTCCACCCAATGAGCATATCAGCCTGTCCACCTGGTGGGCGCGCTACCAGCCAGTGACTTATACCAACTTAACCAGTCGCAGCGGTACTGAGCTGGAACTGCAAAGCATGATCAATCGTTGTCATGCAGCAGGTGTAAAAGTCTACGCCGATGCGGTAATTAACCATACGGCGGCCTGGAATGGCGGTGGCACCGGTTGGGGAGGCACTCAGTGGACCTTGCTGGACCATCCGGAGTTTTCTGATAACGACTATCACTCCGATTGCACCATTAATAACTACAATGATGCCAATCATGTGTGGAGCTGTCGGTTGAGTGGTTTGCCAGATTTGGATACTGGCTCCAGTTATGTGCAGGGAAAACTCGCTGGTTACCTGAGTAAATTAAAAGGCATGGGAGTTGATGGCTTCCGTATTGATGCCGTCAAGCACATGTCCCCCGGTGATTTACAGGCAATTGTGAATCAAGCTGGAAACCCCTGGGTATTTTCAGAGGTTATTGGTGCTGCCGGTGAGGCCTCAGAAATCCAGCCTTACAATTATACTTTTCTAGGTCGGGTTACTGAATTTAAATATGGCACGGATGTAGCCAGCAACTTTAACGGTCAGATTAAAAATCTTGCCACTATTGGTGAAAGCTGGGGACTGCTCTCCTCCAGTGATGCCGTTCATTTTATTGATAATCACGATCGCGAGCGGGGCCATGGTGGCGGTGGGAATCTGACTTATCACGATGGAGCCAAATACAATCTGGCCAATGTCTTTATGCTCGCTCACCCCTATGGCTACCCCAAGGTAATGTCCGGGTATAACTTTACCGATACCGACATTGGCCCTCCCAGCAGTGGCCCGAATAACTGTCAAAATGGTGCCTGGGTATGCCAGCATCGCTGGGGTAATATCGCCAATATGGTAGGTTTCCGTAACTATACCAATGGCACCGCCATGAATAATTGGTGGGACAATGACAACAATCAGATTGCCTTTGGCCGTGGCAACAAAGGATTTGTGGTGATCAATAATGAGGGGGGCTCTCTGAAACAGATGCTCTACACCGGCATGCCTGCAGGGGATTATTGCAATGTGTTGGCGGGCGATAACGAGTGCAGTGGCGATGTGATTACTGTAGATAGTAGCGGCTATGCCACCTTTAATGTCGCTGCTAACTCTGCCGCGGCAATTCATGGTGGGCAATTGGCGACGCCTTGTGACGATTGTGCTGAACCTGGTTTTCCCAGCCTTTACTTTCGCGGTACCGCCAACAACTGGGGTAGTACAGCATTCGAAAAAGTGAGTGATAATACCTGGCAATTAGTTGTGAACTTTGATGGTCAGGCGGACCAGCGTTTTAAGCTGGATATTTATGGTGATTGGACAGAGAACTACGGCGATGATGGTGCCGATGGTACTTTGGATAAGACCGGTGCAGATATTTATACCTCTGTGAGCGGTAATTACCGAATCGAAGTCAACGACCAGAGCCTGAGCTACAGCCTAACTGAAGTTTCCTCACAGCAGGCACCGGTTGCGGTTGTCACTCCCTCAGCAGTTACCGTTGGGGTCAATGAAAGTATCACGTTGGATGCCAGCGCTTCTAACGATACCGATGGCAGTGTAGTGTCTTATAGCTGGAGTAGTGGTGGCAGCAACGCTAGTACTTCCCTGAGTTTTGCCAACGCTGGAACCTATGTAGAAACCGTAACGGTAACGGATAACGATGGCTTGACTGATAGTGCCACTGCGGCCATTACTGTGACTGATCCCAGCGGAGGCTATGCACAGAACTTCACGGCACTGCATTTTCGGGGAACGCCCAATAGCTGGGGCACCCAGGCCATGACTCTGATAGCAGATAATATCTGGCGTACTACGGTTGTATTTGATGGCAGTAGCAACCAGCGTTTTAAATTTGATGTAAGCACTAACTGGGATGAAAATTACGGGGACAACAATGCCGATGGTTCTCTGGAGCAGGGGGGCAATGATATTTATACCAATGTGTCTGGTACTTATCTTGTTGAAGTGAATGATAAAACACTCAGTTATACCCTGACTTGTGTGGATTGCGGCAGCCATACCTCTAATTTTGCCTCTCTACACTTTCGTGGAACGCCAAATAACTGGGGAGCTGAGGCTATGCAGTTAGTGGCGGACAACCTTTGGGAAATTTCGGTTAACTTCGATGGTCAATCCCAGCAACGTTTTAAGTTTGATGTGAGTGGCGATTGGAGTGAAAACTATGGTGATAGTGACGCTAATGGAACTTTGGAGCAGGGTGGTTCTGATATTTACACCTCCGTTACAGGGAACTATAAGGTGCAGATGAATGATCAGACCTTGATTTATAGTCTGGTAGCCCAGTGAATATTATCTAGTATTGATACAGAAAACCCGGCTTTGAACCGGGTTTTCTGTAATAAAAGACTGTATTTGCTAGTCAATTGTCAAGCTTGAAGATATGGCCTTCAAAGGGGGGAAGATTAAGTGTTATTCGCCCCTGGCCATTTTGGATAACCAGCTGTTGCTTCGCATTGCTGATCTGCCCTTCTAATGCATAGCTGCCGTCTTTCAGTTTCCACTGTTTAAGTAGCTCATTGGGGATCAGCAGTTCGAATTTGCTGGCCTCTCGATCAAAATTTGCAACGATCAAGAGTTTTTCCGTTTTATTCCAGCGCGCAAAAGAAAATTGTTTTTCCCCATAGCCGCTATCCTGTTTGCGGTTGTAGCTGTGCAAGTCCAGATAATCGCCAAGCAGGGCCGGGCTCTGTTTGGAGAAATTAAGCAGGCGCTGGTAGAAGCTGCGCAATTCTTTTTCTTCTTTTGTCAGCAGTGCAGTGTCAAAAGCGCCCTCATTGTTCCAGCGGCGCACACTGGGTACTGACCAGTAGTCGAAAATGGTGGTGCGGCTGGCTTTACCGAAGCCGGCATCTTTGTTGGCGGGTTCTCCCAACTCCTGGCCAAAGTAAACCAAAGTAGGGGCTGGAGAGAGCGCGGCAGACACCAGCATTGCAGGTTTACCTGCCTCTGGGTTGCCAGAAAATTGTGGGCTGGCAATACGCTGCTCGTCGTGGTTCTCCATAAAGCGCAACATATGAGAGGAGATATCTACCAGGCTTGCCTGCACCTCTGCGATTTTATCTGTGCTGCCCTTGTTCTCTATGACCGCACGAATAGCGTCGTAAGTGCCGACTTTATCGTAGAGGTAATCCATTTTGCCCAGATGCAGATAGTCCCGGTAGCGCTCTGGAGTATAGATTTCGGCAAGTAACAGTGCGTTGGGGTTGCGCATTTTGATGGAGGAATTCAGGTAGCTCCAGAATTCTACCGGCACCATACCGGCCATATCGTAGCGGAATCCGTCCACGCCAAAGTCCAGCCAGTAGTGGGCGATATCGCGGAATTTTTTCCAGGTATCCGGGACTTTCTTGTCTGCCCAAAACTGGGCGTGGGCCCGGTAGTCGCGCTCGGCATACTCCTGGGGTAGCTCAGAAAAGTTCTTGCTGTTATCGGGGCGAACGCCAAAATTAATTTTGACGGTTTCATACCAGTCGTGCATGGCAGGTTGTGCACTGCGCGCGCCATTACCGGTCCATTTAGCTGGACTCTCTACAAACTGCCCATCGACAAGATCATTGGCTTCGCCATTGAGTGGCTGATAACTGTCTTCTGCAACGGGCACGCGGAAGTCTTCGCCCACCACATAGTAGAAATTGTTGTTGCGGGCGTAGGTGACCTGGGTGTTGTCGCCAGCTCCAAAATCCTGCACGCCTTGGGGTTTATCGAGAGAATGATAGGCGCGGGCTACATGGTTAGGCACTATATCGATAATTACTTTCAGGCCGGCCGCGTGGCTGCGTTCCACCAGTGCGCGGAATTCCTGTAATCGCTCTGCTGGGTTATTGGCCAGGTCTGGGTTTACGCTGTAGTAATCCTTGATGGCATAGGGAGAGCCGGCGCGGCCTTTGACCACATCTGGATCATCGTTACTGATACCGTATTCCGTATAGTCGCCAACGAGCGCGTGGTGCAGGGCGCCGGTGTACCAGATATGGGTGGCGCCCAGCGCGTGGATTTCATTCAATGCTTTTGGGGTAAAGTCGGAGAACTTGCCCACACCATTCTCTTCGAGTGTGCCCCAGGGTTTGTTGGTACTGTTAGTGTTGCCAAATAAGCGCGGTAGCACTTGGTAGATAACAGCTTTTTTCTCCGCAATTTTTTCAGCGGGCTGTATTTCTTCCGGGCTGCTCTCCTGGCTGCAGCCGGCAGTGCCGAATAGAGCAGCACCTAGTAGGGAAGCCGAAAGGAGTTTGGCAATAAACAGGGAATGTAACTTCTTCATTGTTTTCTGATGACTTTAAATTTTTTTGTCAGTGAACAGCGGTTTGCTGAATTATTGATTTTTGAGCACTAAATCCAGCGGTTCTTTGTGCCAGTCAAATTTAACCAGCAGTTGCTGCTTGCGCTTGTTGTACCAGGCCCCACGGGGTGCCTGAGCAAAGTCTTTTTCACTGTCGAAAATAGGCAGGGATTCGCCGCTAATATCGAGCTGCACGGGCACTTGTTGCCAGTTGTGGATCTTTAAAGTGACCGTGCGAGATTCCGGCATACCGGTATAACCGGCTCCTTCGCGATTAAAGACGAAGGCTAAACCCTGCTGTTTGTTGTCAGCTGAGAAATGCAGTTTCTCGTATTTGCCTTTTTCAAAAGCCTGCGCAGTAGCGCCATCATCTTCATAAACATAGCGCTCGGACTTTGCTGCTGATGGGTGCGCGTAGTAGTCCAGGGTCAGGTTTTTACTGGAGTAATCACGACTGCTGTGGACATCGTCAATGGTGGGAATAATGGCGCCGGCCCGCACCAGCACAGGAATCGTTTTCAGGTTCACTTCTACCAGGGCCTGATCGCCAGAATATTGTTCATCAGTCCAGTAATCGAACCAGGTGCCGCCGGGCAGCTTTACCGCGACCTCATCCACATCCTCCTCCACGACTGGGGCAACGAGGAAATCCTGACCCCATAGGTAGGCATCCTTGTAGTCCAGTAGAGACAGATCACTTTCGTTTTCGAAAAACAGCGGACGCATCAGTGGCATGCCGGTCTGGCTGTTTTCGAAGGCGAGGGTGTAGTTGTAGGGCAGCAGGCGATAGCGCAGTTTTACATATTCGCGCAGGATATCGCGGGTGCGGCGGTCGTGGAAAACCGGTTCGGAAGCAATATGCTCCTGGGCGTGCGGGCGGTACACCGGTTGGAATACGCCGTATTGTAACCAGCGGATGTAGAGTTCGCGGTCAAATTTCTCACCGCCGGCAAAGCCACCCAGGTCTGAATGGGTGTAGCCAAAGCCCAGCAAGCCCATACTCAGAGCCAATTCCACCTGGGGCTGTAAGCCACCCCATTCCCGAGCGACGTCGCCGGTCCAGGGAATCATGCCGTAGCGCTGGGAGCTGGCAAAACCGGCGCGCATCATAATAAAGGGGCGGCGCTCTGGGTATTTTGCCGTTTGGCGTTCGTGCAGTAATTGCGCCCAGGCGTGGCCGAAGGCGTTGTGGATTTCATCGGCCATACCGATTGCGTGAACGGTATCGGAGGGGTGAACTTCCGGCTCACCCAGGTCGCCCCACCAGCCGGCTACGCCCTGTTCCAATAACCCGTCGTAAATATTCCAGAACCAGTCTCGGCCATCTTCAGAGAAGACATCGATCAGCCCGGTATTGCCGAAGTAGAAATCAAAACGCTTGGGTTCTCCGGCCAGGTTTTTGGCCAGGGCATTATTCGCCACGGCTTCCTGCCAGCGTTCGGAGGTGGAGAGGACAAAAGGCTCTGTCACCAGGATGGTATTGATGCCGCGTTTTTTAAGGTCGGCCATCATCTTTTCTGGTTCGGGAAAGGCTTCCTTGTCCCAGGCAAGATTGCCCATATGACCTTTTATATCTGGGCCAAACCAGTAGAGATCCAACACCAGGGCGTCCAGGGGGAAATCTTCTTCGGCAAACTTATCCACGGTTGCGCGGACTTCAGCTTCGCTGTGATAGCCAAAGCGGGAGGCGAAGTTACCCAGGGCCCAACGGGGTGGCAGGGGCTGTTTGCCGGTGGTGGATACATAATTTTCCAGCAACTGTGGATAAGTCTCACCGGCTACCACGATGTAAGCGGTTCGCCCGGCTACGGCTTCAAATTGCAGGATATCTTCTTCGTTTGCGCCCAGATCCAGGGTGCCGGTGGCAGAGTTGTCGAACAGCAGAATGTATTTGTTGCTGGACAGTACTGCTGGCAGGGAAAAATACATCTGGTTGGATTCGGTGGTGTATCCGTAATGGGCACGGTTATACAGTGGCAGGCGTTGACCGCGACGGTCCATCCCCATAACCCGCTCTCCGCCGCCCAGCAGTTTTTCCTCTGGCGACAGTGCGAAACGGAATCCGCGCATCGTCTCGGTGGCAAAGAAGCCACGCTCTTCACTCAGGATTTGTTCGCTACCGCGCAAGTACTCGATTCGGAAGGGAGACTTGTGGATGACTGCAGTAAGCGAGCCAGTGCGGTAAACGAGCTTGTCCCCTTTTTGCTTCAGCGTAGCCTCGGGTCGGCCGGCAGAATCGCTGGCCAACGCAAATGAGGGCAACTGCTTCAGGCCTTCGCGGCGATAGTGCACCGATAGCGCTGACGGACCAACCGGGGTGAGGGTGACCTCGCCCTCACTCGTCTGTACAGTTAGTGAGTCTTCGCTCATGGTGTGATCGTGGTAGTTGCGCTGTTCAGCGGCCAGGGATTGAGCGCTCAGGCAGAGTGTAGCTGCGAGGCACACCAGGCGCAGGAGTGGGAGTTTTAGGATCATCGCGCGGGACTTCAGTTGCTTGATTAGGATTCACTGGTTTTTGTTGGCCCGACGCGTACGCTGGGCCTGAGTTTATCCTAAAGCGCAGAATCTGGCCCGCATCCTCCCCGCTGGGGGGAGGATGGAGGTCTGTGGTGGGCGTGTCAGAATGGCAAAATAAGCATAACGAGAGATGCGGTGACCCTATGAGCCAATCAGAGCCCAATCCTATTCAACAGCCCCGTCTGCCCTTCTGGCAGGTATGGAATGTCAGTCTCGGCTTTCTCGGTGTGCAGTTTGGCTTTTCCCTGCAAAATGCCAATGCCAGCCGGATTCTTTCAGATCTGGGAGCGGACCTGCACTCTCTGTCGCTGTTCTGGATAGTGGCACCGCTCATGGGACTTATTGTGCAACCTATCGTGGGCTCGGCATCGGACCGGACCTGGAGTCGCTTCGGTCGCCGCAACCCCTTTATCCTTTTTGGTGCCATCGCCGCAGCCCTGGGGATGGCGTTTATGCCCAATGCCGGGATTGTGGTGGCGATAGTGGCCCCAATTATTTTCGGCGGCGTTATGTTGGCCCTGATGGACGCGGCCTTTAACGTGACCATGCAGCCTTTCCGCGCCCTGGTGTCCGACATGGTGCCATCAGAGCAGCGCACCCTGGGGTACTCGATACAGTCTTTGCTGATTAACATTGGCGCCATCTTCGGCTCCATGTTGCCATTCATCCTGACTAATGTGATCGGTCTGGAAAATACTGCCCGTGCGGGAGAGGTGGCGCCCTCCGTTATATGGGCTTTCTATATCGGCGCCACAGTGCTGCTGGGCAGTGTGTTGTGGACTGTGCTGCGTACCAAGGAGTATCCGCCAGAGCAGTACAATGCCTATAAAGGTCTCGACTCCGCGCAACTGGAGCGGGAACGACTGCAAAAAGCCCCACTGGCAAAGCGTTTGATCGGTTTTTTCCAACTGCTAATTAAAATGCCGCGTACTATGCGCCAGCTGGCCCTGGTGCAATTTTTCTCCTGGTTTGCCCTGTTTATTATGTGGGTTTACACCACGCCAGCAATCACTCAACATGTTTGGGGAGTGGAAGCCAAGTGGTTTGATCCCGCCTATCTGGAAAGTGTCAAAGAAATTCCCGCACATATCGCTGCCGCTAAGGGTGCTGCCGGTGACTGGGTTGGAATTATTTTTGCTGCTTACTCCCTGTTCGCAGCGATCTTCTCCATTGTCCTGGCCCGTTTGTCTCAGGTACTGGGGCGTAAGCTCACTTATTCCCTATCGCTGGCACTGGGCGGTTTGGGATACATCAGCTTCCTGTTCTTCCAGGGGGGCGATCCCACACAGGTGAATCTGTTGATTACAGAAGTTTCCGTACCCAGTGGCGCCCTGGGATTATTGCTACCGATGGTGGGTGTGGGCATTGCCTGGGCCGCTATTCTGGCGATGCCCTATGCGATCCTCTCCGACTCGCTGCCGGCGGATAAGACCGGTGTTTATATGGGGATTTTTAATTTCACTATCGCCGCACCGCAGATTGTTTCCGCCCTGGTAGCTGGCTTGATATTGAAAACAGTTTTCGAAAACCAGGCAATTTACATCATTGTTTTGGCGGGGGTGTGTATGTTGCTTGGCGCTATATCGGTGGCGCTGGTGAGGGAGAGTTCAGAACCCGAGCCCGCATTAAAGGCAACTACTACAGCTTGATAAAAAGTTGTAAAAGATTGTTAGAAAAGCCCCTGTTAGGGGCTTTTTTATTGCCGGGATTCCAGGTTTTCGCAAAGTTTTCGCATTTATGGGGCTGCAGAGTTTTATGGCGGCTTTTTGACAGTCTGGTGTGAGCGTACCTAGACTGGGCGGATCTCACCGGAAATGAATTAAATTATGTCGATATTCCCTGCTATTGATCAGGCATTAGAGGCTTTTGCCAGTTTTGTTTGGGGGCCCCCCTTATTAGTGCTACTCGTTGGTGGCGGCCTCGCGCTATTAATCTATTCTCGTGGCCGTCCCTATCGCCATCTTGGGCACAGTATTGGGCTTTTAAGTGGCCGATATGATGACCCCAATGACCCTGGCCAAGTGAATCATAGCCAAGCGCTATCCACAGCGCTTTCGGGAACCCTGGGACTTGGCAATATTTCCGGGGTTGCCATCGCAATTACGATTGGTGGGCCTGGGGCGATTTTCTGGATGTGGGTAACTGCCCTGGTGGGGGTGGCTACCAAGTTCTATACAGCGACGCTGGCGGTGATGTTTCGCGGTCGCGATGCCTCCGGGGAACTGCAAGGTGGCCCCATGTATGTTATTCGCGAGGGGTTGGGCCGACGCTGGATGCCGCTCGCGGTACTGTTTGCCGTGGCGGGACTCTGCGGTATGTTGCCGGTGTTTCAGTCCAATCAAACCACGCAGTTACTGCGCGAGTCTTTTGCTGAGCCCTTGGGTTGGGTAGCGCCCGGAGGTTCACTCACTTTTGATTTTGTTATTGGCTTATTAATTGCTGTTGCATCGGCCTACGTTATAGCCGGTCGTATCCAGCGTATCGGTAAATTCTCCGCAAGAGTAGTGCCGGGCATGGTGCTGCTTTATTTGGGCATGACCCTTGTGGTAATTGCCAGCTTCTGGGAGCAGGTACCGGCAGCATTTGCGCTAATTTTCTCTGATGCTTTCAGCGGTCAAGCTATTGCTGGAGGTACTCTGGGTTCGGTAATCACAGTAGGGGTGAGCCGGGGCGCATTTTCTAATGAGGCGGGTATAGGCACAGAGTCTTTGGCCCATGGTGCAGCGAAAACCCGTGAGCCCGTTCGAGAAGGCGTGGTTGCCATGCTGGGCCCCATTGTAGACACACTGGTTATCTGCACTTGCACTGCCCTGGTGATACTACTGACTGGCGCTTGGCAGCAGGAAGGGGATATTGCCGGCGTTACCCTGACTGCACAGGCATTTTCTCAGGTATTTGGGCAGTTTGGTCCAATTTTGCTACTGCTAATGGTCCTACCACTGGCTTTTAGCACCATCGTCACCTGCTGGTATTACGGTATGAAGTGCTATGTTTTTCTTTTTGGCTGCCGCTGGCAGGGCCTTTATACCGGGCTCTATATGATACTGATTGTATTGGGTGCGGTGGCTTCTCTGAGCGCGGTCAACAGCATTATTATTGGCATGTACGCCGTAATGGCTGTGCCCACTATGGTTTCCACATTACTGCTGGCACGGCATGTAAACCGTGCAGCGCATGCGTATTTCACCCGTATGGAAGTCGCAAAGCGGGAGGGGGCAGAGGCCTCTCAATAGCAGACGTTTTTCCAGGCAAAGAAAAAGGCGGACTTAATAGTCCGCCTTTTTTATGGTGCCTTTTCACAAGTGTCTAGATTTTACCTAAGGTACAACGGATACCTTTGTGCCGACTCTGGCGTGGCGGTAGAAAATCTTCGCCATATGCCAGGGGATGCGGATACAGCCATGGGAGGCCGGGTAACCGGGTACATAACCGGCATGCATGGTGACTGGGCCATTAATCCGCATCATGTAATCCATTGAGGCTCCGCGGAAGCGAGACCCGGCAGGCTTGCGATGGCGGCGTACATCCACATTACTGCGCAGTACTTGGCCACGAGAGCTTATATAGTGACCGTACAGGTTGGAGCGGTGGCTGTATTTCTTCTGTGAAATACGAAAGTTACCAGTAGGAGTTCGATGGCCTGGTTTCCCGGTAGAGACCGGGGACATGCCGGCGAGACGTCCTCCCTTATAGAAGTAGGCCATCTGGTCACTTAAGTCGATCACAATACGCGGTGTACCTTGTACATGGCCTTTAAACCACATATGCCGGCTATTTTGTGGTTGAGCTTGTTGGTATCTGCCATATCGAGAATATGCCCTTTGGTTCCTGCTGTATCGAGAGTAGCTCCTTTGATTCCTATTGTATCGGGAGTGTCCCCTATACTCTCTCCGGTACCTGTAATCCCTGCTATATCTGGAGTGCCGGTCATAATGCCCTCCATGCCCCTGATGAGCGACATACCTTGGGCCCTGGCGGGAATAGGGATTGGAATAATCCGCAGCATAGGCCAGGGGGGCCAATATTGCCGATCCAACAACCATTAGCGCAGCGGCGAACGAAGCGTTTTTACGTAGAGCTCCTTGTACTTTTTGTAGGGATGATTTCTGTCGTGTAGGTATAGTTTGATGGTTTTGCAGCGAAGGTCGGTTATGCATTACACACCTCTCTATTGCCAGTGGGCCGTGTAAACAACCATGGATTTAGAGCCTGACCATTGCCTGCCAGGGTGCGGTATCCCTAGCACCCAATCAGAAGCACGGCGCAGGTCAGAGATTTCCCCAAAGCAGCTCCCCGTATACTCGGCCTCAGCTGCGGGATGGGTTAGCACAGGTTTTCACCAATGCAGGTCCAAGGGATGGTAAGGTCCGTGTCTTGGGCCAGTCACATCAAAAAGGAATAAGTGAATTGCTGGTTATTAATCTCACAGACATTTGCAAGAATGGTTTGCGAAGGGATTGATAGGCGTTAGAGCTCCAATCTGAGGAATTATCTTAAAGAGATTTCTTCAGCGGGGTCTTTAGCCGATAAAGTATCAGCGGATTTGCCACATTAGTGAACTTTCATTAGCGGGATCAGGGGTTAATTTATGGAGCGTTTATTTTCCTACGGCACTCTTCAGCAAGAGAATGTACAACTGGAGACTTTTGGCCGTAAGTTACAAGGATCTGAGGATACTTTAATTGGTTACCAGCTTTCTGCAATAAGAATTATAGATCCACAGGTTGTGCAAACTAGCGGCAAGGAGTTTCACCCCATACTGAAGTACACAGGGCATTCTTCTGATACGGTTGAGGGTACAGTCTTTGAAATCTCTGCCGAAGAGCTTGCTCAGTCTGATGCCTATGAAGTGGATGCCTATCGGCGGGTTGCCGCCAAATTGAAATCTGGTAAAGAAGCCTGGATTTATACTGAGGCGAGCTAAAGTAATCATTTACTAAGAAAGTTAATCTTTTAATAGGGGGCATAGGGAGGTGTTTCACAGGGGAGAACGGCCGAGGGGATGCGGATACTGCAGATCAGACCAGGTTTTTCTCGGTTTCTCTGTGAATCAATAGATATGAAACAATATTTCGATAAAGGCAAGAAGGGCCTGGTTGACCTTTCCTGTAAAGTGCCAGCTGAAATCACCGGCAGTTTAAAAGTTTTTCAAGAAGTAGTTGCCGGACTGCCAATATTTTCTTCTGCGGAGCGCAGTGAGAATTTTGTGCAGAGATACGATGAAAAGCACTACTTTGTGATTCCCTATAAGCTCTCACAAACTGGCTTTACTCTGCACACAATGCGTTGTTTGCCTGATGATGCCCCAGAGGTAAATGATCTATCCAAACGCCGAATATTTCACTTTCCCAACTCCCATTATGAGGGGAGTTTACGTAAATTTATGGTGGAGAGCGCCGTAGAGTTATCCCTGGAAAGGGGAAATTCTGGAAAGAGTTCTCTCGAAAGACTGGCGGATGATATCGACAAACTCGATAGAAAATTGACCGTTGGTATGCTGTTAGTTGGGGGTGTTGCCGCAGTGTTTAATCCCCTGATCGGTGCCGGGCTGGCAGCCAAGGCGGTGCTGCCCGGTATGAGAGGCCTGGTCAATTAATTCGGCTTGCGCCCAGCCGGAGAAAAGCTATCGGAATTACAGAGCAAAAAAATGCTTCGTCAGGCAGAGGAAGATGTTGCCAAGCAGTTTTCCGAATCGAATACCCTCAAGGTGATCAATCCTATTCTGCAAGAATTGGAATTAGCGCTGAGAACCACTGAAGCCCAGCACGACCCATTGACCGATCCCAATTTAGCTGATGGCTCAATCCCTGAGCTAAATAGCGAACACTGGCGCGAGTTGACCGAGCGAGCGGTTTATCATGTATATAAGGATGTGTATCGAGATAAGAGACTGGCCAAAAAGGCTCAATTGGGGCCGGAGGACTTGCGCTGGTTTGAGGTATTGTTTGTGGGGATAAAGTAGCTTTAGAGTTTTTTAGAGATAAATTCAGCAGCCGATTTGGCTGCTGAAAAAAGTAAGAGCGGTCTTTAGAAATTGTAAGTCAGCGCTAGGGAGGAGAGGCTGGGCTTTTGCTCATCCATTTCGAAAATAGTGTGCTCCAGGCTTAGGCTCCAGTTGTTGTGGTTCCAACCAGCGGAAACACCATAATAGAGGTCGCTACCATCAGTAGACTCACTATTAGCTAAACTCTCATTATAAGAAATATCATCAAATACTTGAGAGAAGTCATCATTCCATTCATATTTTGCATTGAAATTTCCCTTTCTTTTTAATTCTGCATCCCATGTTTGATATCCAGCACGAATGCCAGCATAAAAATTTTTACTGACATCGGTGGAGAGGAACATGCCCAGCATTTTAGTTTGGGCGTTAAGTACGGCCTTATAGCTATAGTCGTAATAGTAAGTTCCGTTCATGTCAGGAATTACATCATTATCACTTTTCTTAGCTTCAGCCTCGCCTAAGTCTGCATAGCCGCCTTCAATGGCAAGAAAATTATTGAAGCGGTATCCCAGTGTTAAAGACCAGCCGTTAGGATCTGAGAGTTTTGTTCCGAACAGTTCCTGAGCTTCTTGTGAAGAAACATCTGTATCTACCTTTCCATAAGATGACTTAAGGTAGAAGCTGTTTTCTATTGCCATAGTATTGGATGCGGAAAGAGCGATAACGGAGCTGAGAATAAATCTTTTCAAAGGATATCCTTACATCAATATAAAAGACCACCTACCTGGATAAGTAGGCAGCGGTGAGTATTTTGTGGTGATGAATTGGCAGAGAGGTGAAGTATCAAATTCTGTAATGCATTTTTTGAAGTTTGGTAAATGCGTACCAGTTATCAATTTTGGCGCATAGTGCAGCATTAGGTGCGCTTAGTCAATAATCATCCATTACTATCGATTACAGTCTCTTGAAAAGTCAATTTCTCTGTAAACCAGGAAGCAATGGTTGCGTTAAACAGTTGTATTCATAACAAACTGTGAGACCCTCTATGAGTAAATATATTAGGTTGGCTGTTTTTCAATCAGTATTCTTACTGTTTTTAACAGGTATTGTCCCTAAGGTTTTTGCGCAGGAAGATGATGCTGTTCAATTAGTACTCAGTGCTCACCCAGAGAACCATCTAATGGTGAATGCCAGCGTGATTACTGCGGAAGCGGCGAGAGTGGCAATAAGGTTTAAATCTGCAGATACCAGCCGACGACGTACAGCTTATAGTGAGTCAGGCACAGACCACGAAGTAACTGTCGTCGGCCTGCGCGCTGATACTACCTATCGATTTACTGCGGTTGCACTTTTAGATAGTGGTGAGGTTGTTCATAGTGAAATCGTAGAGTTTAAAACAGGATCGGTGCCTGAGGGGGTCCCCGCTGTTGAGCTTTTGAATAAAACGGTTAAGTCCGAGGGGGGCATCACTATCTTCGCGCCATCAGCGGAGAGGGATAGTACTTTCTGGGGATTTGATGAAGAGGGAGAGGTTGTTTGGTATCTGCACGGTGATGTTCCATTAACTGGTGCCCCAGTAGCGAGAAACCTACAGGATGGGCGTTTACTTTTATTACTCAGTGGGGAGGCCCGAGTAATCTCCTTCTCTGGAGAGGTGTTGTCCTCTTTCGAATTGCCGAGTTATCACCACGATGTGCATTTGCTGGAGAATGGCAATCTGTTGGTGTTAACCAACGAAACTGGCCAGTTTGGTGAGCATTTTTTACAAGGAGATGCCATTTTGGAAATCGATACTGAAGGGAACACAGTTTGGCGATGGTCAGCATTTGATCACTTGGATACCAGCCGTTTCCCCGGTGCTTTGGCCAGTAGGGTTTTGGATAACGGAGCCCTTGACTGGAGCCACTCTAATGCACTGCATTATGTTCCTCAGGATTACTCCATTTTACTTTCTAGCCGCTCTCAGAGCTGGGTGGTCAGTATTGATCATCAGTCTGGTGCGGTAAATTGGATAATGGGGAGGGACTCAGATATTGAGAGCGATTTGAAGGATAAATTCTTTACACTACATACTGGTTCCTGGATGGCTTCGCAGCATGCGCCAATGTTGACAAGTAATCATGAAATTCTGATTTACGATAACAGAAATGAAGCTGAGTTGAGTGGCAATATCTACAATAGCCGTGCAGTAAAGTTTCTGCTCAATACATCGACAATGAGTGCTGAGCAAACCTGGGAATACATAGCGCCCAAGTATACTCAATCATTGGGTGACGTTGATGAGCTTGCCGGTGGAAATATATTACTATGTGCCGGTGGCCCATCGGATATCAGTACGGGGAGTGATCGCAATGCTTACTTGATAGAGGTAACATCGACTAGCCCAGCGGAAACTGCGTGGGAATTAAAAGTTTACGATAGCACGATTTATCGAGCAGAGCGTGTTAGTTGGTTGGAAATGTTGACCACCAATCCTGTTTTTAATTTTCCTCAGTAATGACACAAGCTTTTAGGGGGAGTGGTCCTTATAGTTTTTTATTTCAGTGGGAATAGATTTTTTTCACTGCTGATGAAACTTATAAATGTACTGCCCTTTTATGATTCAAGTGTCTCCTGTTACTTTCTGAATATTCTCCTTGGCCCACACTAATTTTGTTGTGGGCCTATGATTATTTACTCTGCTGGAGAAAATCGTATGTTTTTAATCGGAAGTATGCTGATATTTTTCGATTCTTGGTTCTTTAGCTAAAATTGGTTCTAACTCTTTTAATGATTCTTTTAAATGGGGCTCATCCCAGTGCCTTCTTTCACTTTCTTTTGAATCCCATACCTCTAACGTCATAAAGGTATCTGTTTCCTCACTCGAATATAAAATCTGATAACTCAAACATCCGCTCTCCTTTTCAGAGTTCGCTGCCAGTCTTGTCAGAATGCTCTTAGCTTTCTGTGTTTCTCCAAGTTTAGACTTCACTTTTGCCATTACATATAGATTGGGCATTGTCAGATCTCCAGATATATTTATGAATTGCGTTTTACCACTAGTAAGATGCCTGTAATCATTAGAATAAATCCAATAATTCGTTTGGGGTCCAGGCTGGTTTGTTGTGCACCAAAGAGGCCAAAATGGTCGATGGTGGCCATAGCAAAGAGCTGGCCGAGTAACACAAAGGATATAGTATTGCCAACGCCGTATTTTGGTGAAACCCAGGTGACGCTGAGTACGTAAAAAGCAACTAATATCCCGCCGAGATAAAGGTGCCAGGAGATATCTTTGTGAAAACCGGCTACTTGGAAACCTTCAGTTTTAAATAAGTAAATAATAGAGATGGTCAGTCCGACAAAAAACAAAATCGTCGTAGCGAGAGCCGAGCTGCCAAGCTTCACACCTAGACCGCTATTTAACGTGGCCATCACCGGGATGCCGATTCCGGCAATTAACATAAGCGACGGATAAAGAATTGAGCTAGGCACTGCTGGAACCTCACGGAAGGGGTTTTAAGGCTATAACTGCTCATGTAGATGAGTTGTGTTGGCCCACAATGGAAGCTGAAGGGTTATGGAAAGCTGGCGCAGGAACATCAGTTTGCGCCAGCATTATTGATGCGTTATTAACGGCTAGTTTATTAACTGTTTAACGATCGCTTTTCCAACAGCATGTGCACTGGCTGGGTTTTGTCCAGTAATCACACGGCCATCCTCAATGACAAATTCCTGCCAGGGTTGCACTTTGTTAAATCGAGCAGATTTTCTGCTGATAGCCTCTTCAAGCAGAAAGGGGATATCTTCAATGGTGCCAAAATCGATTTCTTCTTCTCGGGTAAATGCAGTCACAGACTTAGTTGCCAGTAAGCTTTCACCATTGCTCAAAGTGATAGGCAGCAGGCCAGCTGGTCCGTGGCACACGGCAGCAAGTACGCCGCCATTTTCATAATGCTCCGCAGATAACTTGGCAAAGTCCTCATTGCTTGCTAAGTCGGAAAGTAGACCAAACCCACCTGGATAGAACACCGCATCGTAACTAGCAGTATTCAACTGGTTTACTGGAATAGTGTTGTTGACACGGTTCTGGAAGTCTTCATCGGCCAATACCTGGCTGTTGACCTCATCTCCTTCAATATCTGTACCGTAGAGTGGTGCTTTGCCACCTTTAATAGAGGCAATATCGTAATCAATGTCATTTTCTTTAAGTACATGCACGACGTGAGTCAGCTCAGGGGAGTAGGTGCCATTAGCTTGGTCGGTTTCCCCGAGGGTTGCATGGTTGGTTACGGGAATAAGTACTTTCTTCATGAATCTCTCCTCTGTGTTAAGCATTCAGTGGGGAGGATTCTAGGTTGTCCCTGATAAGATGATAATATGAGATTTCTGTGAAATACTTTTGCTAAATAGCAATAATGGTGGGGTATGGATACATTTGACGGTGTAGTCGAATTTGTTGCTGTAGCTGAGTGCCAGGGTTTCTCTGCGGCCGCCAAGCAGCTGGGGTGCAGTACCAGCCATGTGAGCCGGCAGGTGGCTCGTTTGGAGGAGCGTCTGGGGAGTGCGCTTCTGGCTAGAACAACGCGCTTGGTCAGCCTGACTCAGGCTGGGGCTGTTTATTACCAGCGCTGTAAAGAGCTGGTTGTGGGTCTGCAACAGGCCAATGAACAGCTAAGCCTGCAGCAGTATGAGCTGAGTGGCACGTTGCGCGTGAGCTGCGCGGGTTTATTTGCTGAACAGTATGTGGCTCCAGCACTGATGAATTTCGCCTTACAACACCCTGACTTAAAGATCGACATCGATTTCAACAGCCGAATGGCCAATTTTGTAGAGGATGGTATCGACTTTGCGATCCGTTATGGCCGCCTTGAGGACTCTGGGCTGGTGGCTCGCAAGCTGGCTGGACGCCAGATGATGGCAGTTGCCAGCACGGAATATCTTGATCAATTCGGCAGGCCAATCCACCCACAGGATTTAAAGTCGCACAGTTGTATTGTTGCGAATAATGAGAACTGGATATTTGATATAGAAGGCACCGAGGAGTCTATTCGCGTTAATGGACGCTGGAGAAGTAATAATGCCCATACAGTGGTTAACGCATGTGAAAAAGGCCTAGGTATTGCCTATATGCCAAAAAGCAGTTTTAACCGCTCTATAGAGTCACAGCTATTAGAGCCCGTACTGGAGCCTTTTTGGGGGCGCGGAGCCAGTAGCTGGATTGTGTATCAGAATCGCCGCTTTTTACCAATACGAGCGAGAATGGCCATTGATTATCTAATGGATCACTTTTCTAGCTGGCAGGAGTAAATATGATAAATATTCTAGAAAACCTCCCGAAAAACACTGAGGTTGAGCACTTCCAGGACATCATAAAGAGTGATGCTATACGAATTGAAAGAATTGTTTCATACGGCCAGTCTTCACCGGAGGAAGGTTGGTATGATCAGAGTGAACACGAATGGGTGCTTGTACTGAGTGGTTATGGTGTGGTGGAGTTTGACTGCGGGGAGATATGCCAGCTGAAGTCTGGTGATTGCTTATTGATAAAGGCTGGAAGAAAGCACCGGGTGATTGAGACATCCTCTGATGAGGCGACGGTATGGTTGGCAATATTTTATCGCGAATAAACTTAAAATGAAGTTCAAAAATAATTGAATTTTGTAGTTTAAATATATCTTCTGTTAGCCAAATTTTTTATAATTTGTAAGTTTAAATTCTTTAATTAACTTCTCTGCACCTAAGCTATGGGTTATTTCCCTTCGATACACCAAGCAGATTTCATCTTTGAAGCCTGGTTGGTCTTTACTAACCCATTGAAGCTGATTTCTTCCAATTGTTTGAGCAACTCGACCAGGAATAATGCCGACCCCGACTCCCTCAAGTGTCATATTTGTGATCAGTTCGTGGCTAGAGGAAGTAATATATTGTTTATATTTATTATTTTTTTCCATGTTTTTTAGCAGCCAATCTGTTTGCATCAGCGCTGGGTCATAAATTAATACGTCCCTAGACTGTATTTTTTCAGGGTTATGCCAAAAACTTACCATATCATGACAGAGGTGCTTTATTATCAAATCAGGATGGGATACGGGATTTACCACAATGCCGATATCAATTTTCCAGCTGATCACTGATTCGACAATTTCCCGAGAAAGCGCGTGTTGGAAGCTTAATTCGATACCTGGATTTTGAGCAATAAATCCGGCTAGCCTTTCAGGCAGCATATGTAGTGAGATGGAGCTGTGACACCCGATAGTGAAGTGACCAACAGCTTCTTTGTTTTCGCGCAGCGCTGAGTACTTTACCTCATCCCAATCATCAAGTAACTGTTGAGCACTTTTTAATAGTCTTAACCCTGCACGAGACAATTGCACACCAGTTTTTTCTCGTATGATTACTTCTGTACCAAGCTGTCTTTCCAGCCTCTTGATAGCCGCGCTTAAACTCGGCTGCCGAATCCCTAATCTCTCTGCAGCTCTTGAGATATTTTTTGTTTTAGCAACTTCAATAAAATAATTGAGTTCATCAGCGTGTGGAAACATAGGTATAACTTATTTAGCCACTTAAAAAGCCAGTGTGTTTAAGTTGAGTCTACATCGACATTTATTTTGTTGCCATAGATATTGCCTATGGCAACCAGCGACGACATCTATTTTTCAAGTTTCAACTCCCATGCTAATTTCTTCGCCTTCCTAGTATTCAAATTATTTCTGGAGTCAGGGTGTCTACATCATCTCTAAGCTATCCGGCGGTAGCGAATGGTAGTGCGGTAACTTATGAAACTAATTTCAATTCAGTTTTAACTTTTCCTCTACATGCTTGGTATGAGTGGGGATACTTACATAATCCAATTACTGCGAGTGACATAGACCTTTCTAGAGTTAAGCACTCCTATGCATTACTGCAGGAACAGCTTGGAGATGATGGAAACCCTATCTACGGTTTGCACACAAGTTATGGAGAGAATGAACGCAATCGCTTAGATCCAAATCAGTGGAAAGAGACACAAGTCAATCTTCTGGAGTACTTAAGAGTTGGTGTTGGTGCGCCATTACCGAAATCGGTAGTCAGGCGTGCATTAAAGTTACAGGCTCTAAAAACAGCGCACGGCTTATCTGGTATCCATCCTTCCACTTATCAAGCGCTTCTTAAGCTGGCCAACAGTGAAACGCTTCCGAGAGTACCTCGAAAAGGGAGCCTTGGAGCCAGTGGTGATTTGATTTCCATGGCCCATGCTATTTCACCACTGTTTGAACAAGGGCCAAGAGGCCCCCGTGATGTCATTGGGCTTGTAAATACCAATGCTATGATGGCTTCCTGGGCTATTGAACATGATTATCAGCTAAGAAAGCTATTAAGAGATTGTTTCAAATCTGTGGCATTAACCTCCATGGCCATAGGGGCAGGAGATGAACACTTCTCCGAAGGGTTGAGCTACGGAGAGGTGCACGGTAGTTATGCTCGTGCTGGCCAATTACTTACCCATTTACGACGTGATTACCTGCGGTCCTCAAGAGTTATCGAGGGTGAAAAAAGCTTATTACAAGCCCGATATTCTGTTCGCTGTGCTCCCCAGATATTAGGCCACTGCCTTGATCTATTGGATTATTCAGAGGCAAAAATTCGTTCCGAAGCCACTGCTGTTGCAGATAACCCTCTAATTCTTGAATCAGGTCCATGGCATGGTGGATTGTTTTATGCGATTGGATTGGCAGCTTCTGCCGAATTTATGCAGGAAATTATCCATCGCTTAGCCGAAATGCTTGATCGACAAATATTGATTTTGATGGATCATCGCTTGAATGGAGGGCTGCCGGATAATTTAAATGTTGAATCGTTTAACCACTGTAAAGGAATTCATCAGTTATCGTCGGCTCTGTTCCAGGAAATAAAAGCTAGATCAACACCTGTGCGTCAGATGAGTTTCTCGTGTGAAGGAAACAATCAGGACTTGGTTCCCTGCGGAATGACAGCTCTCAATAATATCAGTGACCAACTGGATAGTTTAAGGGAAATTATTCGAGCAGCGACTTTTTGCTCAGCTAGGGCAGCAATAATGCGTTCAAGTGGCGATTTGCCAGAAGCATTAAAATTAGTGAATTGGCCGCAATATACAACATCTCAATTAGAGAGTATTCTATGAATTTTAACTATTTAACAGGAAATTTTGGTATTGAGATTTCCGCTAAAGAAATTTCTGAATTAGATCTGGACACTAAGCAAACATTAAAAAATTTATGGCATGAACATGAACTTTTAGTTATCCGAGATATGGACCTGGATACTCAGGCATTTGTTAGGTTCTGCAGCTTGTTTGGGGAGCTTCAGCAGAACTATTTCTTCTTTCAAGGTCACTCAGAGGGTTATCCACAAGTTGCTAAAATTATTAAAGAGCCTGGTGAAAAGAAAAATACAGGAGGAATATGGCATCACGATCAGGGCTATTACTCCAACCCGGTAAAAGGTATCGCATTGTACGGTATTGATATTCCTCCTAGGGGTGGTGATACCCTATTTACAAGTTCAACGCTTGCTTATGAGAGTCTGTCAACGGTAATGCAACAGTTAGTCGGTTCACTCAATGTGATACATACGACAGAGTTGATGCTTAAAAAACAGCCGCTGAAGAAATCAGTAGAAGGTAAAGATGGAGATGATTCAAGTATAGAACGAGCACTAAAATTGATGCCACTAGAATCTGCTATACATCCAGCAGTCTGTAAAAATTCTGTAACCGGTAAGCCTTTTCTCTACCTAAACCGAACTACCACCTCGCAATTTGAGGGAATGACATGCGATGAGAGTATGGGGCTTTTGAATTATTTATTTCAGCATATAGAAAAACCAGAATTCAATTGTCGAGTGCAATGGCGTCCTGGGACCTTGGTTATTTGGAATAATCACCAAGTCTTACACTATGCCGTCAATGATTACAATCAACGACGAGAATTACATCGTGTACATTTTTCTGCTGAAAAACCGATTAAGTATTATAAGTGATTAATTGGTGGATTTTATGAATTATTATGAGCTGCGAGCTGAATTTTTACATGTCAATAGTCAGCCTGAAATTGAAAGGCAGAGTTTAAAAGATGAACAGGTGAGGCAATTATTGCGAGAATCCTTTGAAAAATCTGATTATTATCGCAAGCTAATTATAAATAATAACATTGATATAGAGGAAATAAGAATTTGTGAAGATTTATATAAGCTACCGATTATAAGTTCGGAAGTATTCTCAACTTCTATGTCAGAAGTTAGTATGAATTATGATAATATTGTTCGCTATTGTCATACTTCAGGCAGTACCGGTGCACCGAAGCGCGTGCCTTATACACGTAAAGATATTGAGCTGGCAATAATCTCTCAGGCTCGAAGCTATTTGCTTGCAGGTGTTGAACCATTCGATAAATGTTTATGTGCAATGACTTATGGTCCTTGGCCTAGTGGGATGATCTGTCATGCTGCCAGTGAAATTTTTGGTCTCACTATTCCTGCAGATTCTTTTCTAGGAATTGATCATCAGCTACAGAGTCTACAAAAAGATAAGCTGAATTATATGGTTTGCTTACCTTCATTGTTACCGAGGCTAGAGCGTTACTGTCTGGAAAAAAACGTATTGCCCGCGTCTTTGAGTATCAGGAAAATATTCGTAGTGGGTGAATTATTTTCAGAGACTTTTCGGAGTTACTATGAGGGGGTATTCAACGCCAAGTTAATTAACATGTATGCAAATACGGAATTTGGACTAATAGCGAGTGAATGCCAATATCATAACTTACATGTCTGGGAAGATCTTTTTCATGTAGAGGTTATTGATCCAGATACAGGTAAGTTATGTGAAGATGGCGTCACTGGGGAATTAGTAATAACAGCGCTGAAACGTGAAGCTCTTCCTCTGATTCGTTATAACACACACGATTTGGCTGAAATGTATAAGGAGCCATGTGAGTGTGGCCAAACTGGAGCCTATTTGGGCCCCATCAGAGGGCGTCGCGATAATATGTTCACAATCAATGGGGGAAATATATATCCAATTGTGTTGGAAAATATTGTTACAGCCATTCCTGGACTCAGCTCCTTTTACCATTGCATTATTGATAAGATTGATGGGCACGATCAATTATCATTTAAAATTGAAGCTAAAGATAATGTTGATGATCAGGAGAAAGAGTATTTGGTGGGTGAGTTTTATAGAGAGTTGACTAGTTTTGATCTAACGCTTCGTATGATATTCCTTGGGCTTGAGTCTGCTTCAAGACTAAATATAGATATCCTGCAGCCTGGTATAATTAGTCAGAAATCAGGGAAGATTAGAAAAATTATAGATAGAAGGTGATTTCTGCATCATCAATATCTTTTCAGTTTGTTGCTTTTGTGGTTAAGTGTTCCCCCGTATAGATGTAGTATATCGAGTAAGGTTGAGGCTGGCTTAAAGTTAAACATTGTTGGTTTGATAGGTGTGAATTTGGGTAAGCCTTATTTTTTATTAATAAAAATAAAATTACATATTGGGTGAGCTCATGTTCAGATGTTGGATTTTTGCGTATTTATTTTTGATCTCCTCTTTTTCTTTGGGAGTAGAGGTTGACAAGTCACCATTGATAGTTGGCGATTCGATAAGCTTTTCATCTGCAATCTTAGATGAAAAGCGCACGTTGAATGTTTACCTACCAGAGAGTTATCAACGCGACACTAAAAGAAGTTACCCGGTAATCTATCTTTTAGATGGTTCTATGAATGAAGATTTTGTTCATATAGCTGGTTTGTTGCAATTTGGGTCCTTTTCCTGGATTAATATGCTACCGGAATCGATTCTTGTTGGAGTCGTAAATGTAGACAGGAAACGGGATTTTACATTCCCCTCGGCTAAGAAGCTGGATAGGCAAGAGTTTCCAACCTCTGGTGGTTCGGATAGTTTTATAGGTTTTCTTGATAGAGAAGTTCAGCCTCTAATTGAAAACAATTATCGTGTAAACGGGGATTCTACTTTGATTGGTCAGTCCCTTGGGGGGCTTTTGGCTACAGAAATTCTATTTAAACGTGCAGATCTCTTCGATAATTACATCATTATTAGTCCAAGCTTGTGGTGGAGCGGAGAGTCTCTTTTGAAAAAAGTTCCTAAAGATTGCTGTGATGATAAGTCGGTCTATGTAGGTGTGGGGAAAGAAGGGGAGGTCATGGAACGGCTGGCAAGAACTTTATTCAATAAGTTAGATAATAATAAAAATAATATACACTTCGGTTATTTTGAACAGCTGGATCATGGCGATACGCTGCATCTTGCTGTATATGATGCATTTGATAAAATTTTTAATACTAAATATTTAGGTGATAAAAAGGATTAATTGGGTGCAAGTAGGCAGTAGTATTATGTCCTGATTTGTTGATCAAGTGGTTTTATATATTAAGATCATTTGTTTTTTGAAGGGAGGGTATTTATTAGCCCTTCCTGTAGTTCCTTTTTGTCCAGCTGGTGATATTTCCTCTTGATTTCATTGATATCCACGCTGGGCTTGGGAAAAGTCATTTTTAAGGACTCCATTGCATCTGCCACTATGGAGGCAATCGCAAGATTCCTAAACCATTTGTGGTTTGCGGGAATGACAAACCATGGAGCATGAGAGTGGCTGCATTTTTTTAGGATATCCTCAAAAGCCTGGGTGTAGGCATCCCAGTAGCTTGCCTCCGTATAATCGCTCTCGCTGATTTTCCAGTGTTTGCTTGGGTCATCAATACGCTGTTTAAAACGTTTCAGTTGTTCATCTGCATCAATATGCAGAAAAAATTTTAATACCAGGGTGTTGTGGTCGGCTAATAATTGTTCGAAGTGGTTGATATGATCGTAGCGCTTGGACCAGATGCTCTCTGGTACCATATTATGCACCCGTTGAATTAATACATCTTCATAGTGGGATCGGTTAAAAATCGCCACATGTCCCTGTGCAGGGGTGACTTTGTGACACCTCCACAGGAAATCATGGGCGGCTTCTTCTTTAGATGGTTGCTTGAAGCTGGTTACTGTACAGCCTTGGGGATTCATTGCTCCAAGCACATGATTAATAGTGCCATCTTTACCGGAGGCATCCCGACCCTGTAGGCAGATCAATAGGGAGCGCTTGTGCTCGGCATACATAAGATATTGCTGTGCGCGAATTCTTTCATCTAATTTATCAATGACTGGCTGGGCCTCTTCGCGATTTTTATAGCAATCTTTAAAACTGGCATCGATCTTATCTAACTGTACCTTGCTGCCGGATTTTACCTGGAATGCCTCGAAGCAATTCATAGTTTTATTTCTTCATGGTAGGTTAAATGATTTGTCCATGCAGGTTGGATTAAATATCCTGCAGACGTTGATAGAGTAGCTTCTTCACCAGATCCAGAATAAACATCCACAAAATCATATAGAGCCAAACGAGCCCGATAATACGCCAGGGAATAGCAGGTACCAGCCAACCAAATCCACACATCAAAACCGTGAGCGCCTGAGTACCGACAATAGCGATAAATAACTTCATTGCGGGCAGTGGCTTTGCGAAGAAGGCAGAGCGAGATCGCACGACAAAAAGTAGTAAATGGCCGCCGGCAACAATTTGTAAAAAAATAATCGTTTGGATCTGAGACTTATCCAGGGGTATCCAGGATTGCCATTGACTGTTTTGTAGCCATTCCATACCAATCAAAAGCAGCCCCATGGTTTGTGCGATAGAAAAAATGCCGATAATGGTTGAACCCAATAATAAATCGCGCATTTCCCAATGCACCGGCTCTTTCGGCAGCAGGGTGTTGTCGTAGGCAATAGTCATAATGGGAATATCGTCAAGCAGTGCCACTAATACGATCATGACTGGGGTGAGGGGAGAAAAACCGAAGAGGATAGTGGCAAACACCACCACCACCATAATATCCAGGGTCATGGATACCCGAAAGAGCACATAATTAATAATGCGCTCAAAGATCTTGCGTGCTTCGTCAATAGCATCCACTACAGTGGAGAGGCCTGGAGCGGTGAGAATAATCGCCGCTGCGGCACGGGCCGCATCGGTGGCGCCACTAACGGCAATTCCGCAATCAGCTTGTTTTAGGGCTGGCGCATCGTTGACACCGTCTCCGGTCATTGCCACCTGGTGCCCTCTCTCTTGTAAGGCTTTTACGATTGCGTACTTATGTTCGGGGAAAACACGGCCAAAGCCATCGGCGCGTTCAACACAATCGACCACCTGCTTGGATAAGTGGTCCATATTCTCCGAGTCGGTAAAAACATCGGCGGCGGCGTAAATATTCTGCCCAATCCCCACCTGAGCAGCGATTTCTTTGCCGATAGCGACGTCGTCGCCAGTAATCATTTTTACCTGCAGCCCGTGCTCCCTGGCCCGGCTGATGGTTTGTTTGGAATCATCCCGAGGCGGATCTTCTAGAGAGAGGATGCCAAGAAAGTTCCAGCTTTTCCCATCATTGGAACTCGCCACACCCAGGGAGCGTAAACCCCGTGCGGCGAGTTCCTGCACACAGTCTGAGGCTTTCTTTTCATTATCACCACTGAGCTTGCACAATTGCATCACCGCTTGGGGCGCACCTTTGCAATAAAACAAAGAATTTCCACTGTCATCGACTACTTGGGCCTGGGCACGCTTGATTACTGGGTCGAAAGGAGTGAATTCTTTGAGCTGGTAATTATTAAGTGCTTTCTTATCTTTGAGGCCGGCAAAAATTGCCTGATCGATCGGATCACTAGAACCTTTTTCCGAGGCGAGTGCCGCGGCGAGAATTAACTGTTCCGGGCTCTTGGCGACAAATAATTTGGGGTCGTGCAGGCTTAGCTGGTTCTTGGTGAGCGTTCCGGTTTTATCGGAGCAGAGAATATCGACCCCGGCAAGCTCCTCTATAGACTCCAGTCGCGAGACTATGGCTTTTTTTCGGGATAGCGCCAGGGCACCGAGTGCGTTAGTGACAGTAATTACGGAGGGCATTGCCACGGGAATCGAGGCAATTAATAGCACCAAGACTGTGCGTAAAATATTAATAATGTCCGACCAGTGCCAGCTGGGAGCCACTACTATGTCACGGTAGAGCTGGGTACCTACCAGTAACAAAGCCAGCACCAGGCACAGCACTATCAGGAAATCGCCAATATGAGTAACGGCTTTTTGCGAATGGGAGGCGCCTTGGCCGGCACCGGCTACCAGCTTTGCGGTGCGGCCAAAAAAAGTATTACGCCCGGTGCCAATTGTAACGGCGGTCATTTCGCCGCGCTTGGCGATACTACTGGAATAGCCGATGTCTCCTATTTTTTTGCTGACCGGCAATGACTCACCCGTAAGTGCAGCCTGATCGATACTGATGGATTTGCCGTCGACAAAGCGCACATCTGCGGGTACCACCTGGCCGAGTTTGATTCGTACAATATCCCCAGGAACTACATCGGCAGCGTCAATGGTATGAAAACTACCATCGCGCAACACCTCCGCCTGCGGCGCCATGCTGGCCTTGAGCGCGGCCAGGGCATTGGAGGCCTTGTGCTCCTGCCAAAATCCCGCGACGGCGTTGTAAAGTAGTAGCGCCATAATAATGGCGAAGTCGGGCCAGTGACCAATAAGTGCCGATAGCAGGGCAGCGGCTTCGATCATCCAGGGAATGGGCCCCCAAAAAAAACGCAGAAACTTGAGCAGTGCGCTTTGTTCTTTCTCCTGGATGCTATTGGGGCCATAGCGTTGCAGACGTGTCTCGGCCTCGGCCTGGCTTAACCCCTGAGGTGAGGTGTTGAGTGCCTGGTAAATGGAGGGTAAATCGGCTTTCTGCAGGTCAACCTGGGAGCCTTTTAAGTCGGCTTTACTGGCGTTTCCGCTTTCGGATTTTGGCCCGGTTATTGGCACGGATCGATTCCGCCTGTTGAAAATAATTTCTCGTCGAATGGTCCGCCTGTTAACGACAGTTGGGGTTAAATACGGCTAATCATTATTGAATGATTGGGCGGTGTATCCATATTAATTGAACATTATAGGCTGTGATCTGATGGACACCCGTAGCTAATAATTTTCACCTTGATCAGCTTAAAGACATCCTTTTTTAAAGGTGTCCAGGCTGAAGTCCCAAAAGGCTTTAACGCGTGCTGAATTGCGCATTTGAGGATGAGAAAGTAACCAGAAATGGCTTTGGAACTCTTTAAGCTCGAATACTCTCTTTAGTTTGTAAGGTTGCACCATTTTTTGGTCCCCTTCGGGCAAAATGGCAAAACCCAGTTTTGCATTGGCTGCACCTGCCGCCGCCATTACCGAATTACAGTAAATTACTTTGCGGCTATTCTTAAATATTTTTTCACTCCAGCGACCAATCGGCAAACTCAAACCGCGATAACCAATAATATTCTGCTGCTTAATCTCATCCAGTGTCATTGGACCGCTAACCAAGTCTGGATGGGCAAAAATATGCCAGTTGATATCAAAGAGCTTCTTGGCAATGACGTTATCCGGAGCGCTAGGTGATCCACGAAAGGCAATGTCCGCCTCCCTCTTCTCCAGTGATAGGTGTTCCGCCGAGTCTATGAGTTCAAATTCAACTTTGGGGTGGTGTAAGCGAAAGGCGGCACAGAGTTTTGGGATCACCTCATAAGAGTAAGAGCCGATTGAGGTAATACGGATAATGCCTTCCATTTCCAGGTTTTTAATGCCGGTATTCAAGGCAATGGCATTGATATTCTCGGCGGCTTTTCTGGCGTGTTCTAAAGCTGCATTCCCTTCGTCTGTGAGGAAATAGCCCTGCCTGTCTGCCACGAAAAGCTGGCAGCCAAGATCTTTTTCCAAGCTCTGTAGACGCCTCCAGGCGGTGGAATGGTTTACCCCCAAGGCTTTGGCTGCACTCTGTAGGGAGCCGTGATCTGCCACGGCTATCAGGTATCGAAGATCGTTCCAGTCCATCATTTTGCATTTATGCAATTATAAATTGCATAAATTGATAATTTAGTTGCCAATTTGCAGAGATTATAGTCTCCGCATCATTGTTGTTCACTAGCTGGAGAGACTATGAGTCACAAAATTCTTGCCGTTTATGCCTCTGCCTTAGGGGACCATTCGACTTCCAGGTCACTGGCTAAGCACTGGCTGTCACGACAGGCTGCCACTGAAGTCACCGAGTTGGATTTAAGTCTTAACCCGGTTCCGCATTTGAGCGGTGAAATGGTAAGTGCTTTCTTCACCCCTGAGGAGCAGAAAAGTGCAGCCCAGAAAGCGCTAACGGAGTATTCGAACAATCTTATTGAACAGGTCAAAAATGCAGATACGGTACTGATTGCAGCACCCATGTATAACTTTGGTAGCCCATCTACCCTGAAAGCTTGGTTTGATCACTTAGCGCGGGCCGGAGTGACTTTTACGTACACAGAAAATGGACCAGAGGGTTTGATTAGAGATACCAAAGTGGTCTTGGTCACGACATCTGGGGGTTTCTATAAAGATTCTGTGATTGATTTTCATGTGCCCTACATCAAACATTTTCTCTCATTTATTGGCATTGACGATGTCACGGTCATTTATGCTGAAGGGCTGAATATGGGGGATGACCACAAAGAGACTGCCTTAACTCAGGCTAAGGTAGCTCTGGAAGCAATCTGATCTATGAGGCGCACAGCAAAGTAAAATAAAGCAAAGTAAAAAAAGCCGGCTTTGGGCCGGCGGAGAAGCAGACGTCGAAAGGATAAATGACGTTGCAGAGAGACAGAAAAACCAACTTATAGCCCTGGGAGAGATACTGCCGTTTTTCTGAAATTGGCAGCCGGTGGTTGTTGCCACCAGCTGGTAAAATTTTTTGACGGGCTGTTAAAGCCTGAAATTAATTATTGTTTCGCAATACACCGGCGCCAGCGGCGGGCAAAACCAGCGTGTTTTCTCTCAGCTCCATTGCAAACAGGCCTGGAGTAATATCCTCGGCCCCAAAAAACTCTTGTGGCAGAGCGTAGCTTTCCTCAGTGGCGCCTAGGTTCAGGGCGACTAGGTACACTTCCTTATCTGCGCGGCGCACGAACACCAATAAATCATTGCCGGTATCGAGCACTTCCTGTTGTGCGGTAGCCAGACTTTGGGGCAGTTGCCGGTGCCATTTGATCAATGCACGGAACTGGTTGAGCATAGAGTGCTGGCTGTCTTGCTGCAGGTTCACGGCTAAGTTCCGGTGACTCTGGGAAATCGGTAACCAGGGTTTCCCGCTGGTGAAGCCGGCTTGATCAGCGGTATCGGTCCAGGGCATAGGCGTGCGGCAGCCATCGCGACCTTTGAACTCGGGCCAAAGGTTAATACCGTAGGGGTCCACCAAATCCTCAAAGGCGATATCCGCTTCCGCCAGACCCAGTTCTTCCCCCTGATACAGGCATACGCTACCGCGCAGTACAAGTTGCATCAGTAGGAACAGGGGCGCGCGCTTTTGCGCTAGCTCCAGACTAAGGCCGCGGTTCCAGCGGGTGATAGAGCGCGGAACATCGTGATTGCTAATGGACCAGCAGGGCCATCCTTTTTCAATTACCGCGCGGTTCTTTTCCAGGGTTTCGCGCAGGAATTGCGCGCTGCAATCCTCGGTTAATAAATCGAAGGAATAGGCCATATGTAGGCGCTGTTCCGTGGTGTAGTCCGCCATGATCTTATGGGTATTATCGTCACCCACTTCGCCCACGGTAACGGTACCCGGGTATTGATCCATCAGCTGGCGCACACGCTGTAAAAACACCAGGTTTTCTGGCTGGGATTTGTCGTTCTTGTGCCATTGGTAATCGTAGTGATTGACCGGCGGCAGTCCTTTTTGATCCAGCTTAAGCGGGCGGGGAGGATTATCGCTGAGGGCCTGTTGATGGAAGATAAAATTCACCGCATCCAGGCGGAAACCATCCACACCGCGATCCAGCCAGAATTTCATATCCGCCAGTAACTGCGCCTGCACCTCGGGGTTGTGCACATTGAGATCTGGCTGCTCTTTGAGGAAGTTGGCCAGGTAGTATTGACGGCGGCGGGTACACCAACGCCAGGAGCCACCACCGAAAACAGATACCCAGTTATTGGGCGGGTTGCCATCGGCTTTAGGGTCCTGCCACACATACCAGTCGGCTTTGGGATTGTCGCGGCTGCAGCGGCTCTCCTCGAACCAGGGGTGCTGATCTGAGGTGTGACTCAGAATCTGATCGATAATAACTTTCAGGCCGCGGGCATGGGCGGCCTCAATTAAGCGGTCGAAGTCCTGCAGATTGCCGAAAATCGGGTCCACATCGCGATAGTCCGCCACGTCATACCCAAAATCCACCATGGGGGATTTAAAGAATGGGGATATCCAAATAGCGTCCACACCAAGGGACTTCACGTAATCCAATTTCTGGGTGATACCTGGCAGGTCGCCGATACCATCGCTGTTGGCGTCGCAGAAACTGCGGGGGTAAATCTGGTAAATAACGCTGTTGCGCCACCACTCGGTGCTGTTGCCGCTCATGGATTACTGCCTTGTCTCATTATTCGAAGGGTGGGGCGGGCCCACTCAGGAAAGGATAGGGTGAGTATGGCGAAGGGCGGAGCCGCGTTCCTCCTCCCCATAGAGGGGGGGAGGGGCTGACCGGGGGGATTTAGAGCAGGAGTAACAAGTTTCGGGAACTGCTCAAATAGAGATGTGCAGAAATCCTGCGGTGGAGTTTTGCGCACATCCCTGTGCCCCGACTCGCAGTTATTCCTATGGGCGGTCCTGCACCGAGCGCAGCATTTGTTCGGCCAGGGTAATCGCTTCCTGGCGGTCTTTGACATCCAGCTTTTGGTAAAGGCTGCGGATATGGGTTTTGATGGTACTCGGCGCCACTTTGAAGTGCCTGGCGATACGCTCGTTCGAAAGGCCTGAATGAATAGCGTTTAAAACCTGCCACTCCCTCGGAGTGAGTGGTGAGTGACGCAGAAAATCCGGTACCGCGTCGCTGGCGAGAATCTCGCGAATAATAGTGTCGTCCAGCTCAATACGAATGCCACCGTCCAACTCCGGCTGTTGCTGGGCGAGTTTAATCAGTACTTGGGCCTTGTCGGTGGATGCCTCATCCAAGCCCCGTTCCAGCGCAGCCTTGAGAATCACAATCAGGGGTTTGCCAATTTGTAGAAAGCTGGCGCGAAATCCTCTACCTGCAGCCAGCAGTAGTGCCTCGCTAATGGCCTTCACGGCCTCACCGTGCTGTTCGCGCAGCCACAACAGGTGGGACTCCAGCACACGGTTGCGCAGGCGATCGGTGACTAAATGACACTCTTCCGCGACCTGTTGCAGGCGGCTCAGCAGGCGATTGGCGTCGGACCAGCGGTGCAGTTCGATCAGTGCGCGCACATGGTTGCGGCCGTGACACTGTTCAAAGTGATTACTGGGCCTGTCTGCAACTGGCGCAGCTTGCTCCAACCAGCTGGCAATGGCTTGTTGGTTGTCCAGGGCGCGCCAGGTGCGAATACGTGCGGCATCGGCATTGGCAACCCAGTCGCGGTGGTAGCGCCCATCTGAGAGTAAGCGGTCGATGCGGGTCAGCCACTCCAGCGACTCCTCTTTTTCTCCGCGCGCCTGGGCTAGTTTCAGGAGCAGCGTGTATTCCGGTAGTAGCCAGTGTTCACCCACCTTGCGGTTGATCTGCATTCCCCGCCGGGCCGAGTGCTCGGCGCTCTCCAAATCCCCCTTTTCCCACTGCAGCTGTCCGAGCAGGCGGCAGACAAACTCGGCGATGGGCAGGGTGGAGAGGTGGTGTTTCTGCACCAGGTTGGACACCTTTTTCTGCAGTGAGGCAGATTTTTGTAGAAGCCCCTGGGCGAAGGCGATCTCACTCTGTTGGCAGATGGCCCAGGCGGCGCTGGGAATATCTCCCTCGGCGATGGCCAGGGCCTCCACCTCCAACATATGGGTCGCGGCGGGCTCTAATGCGCCCAGGCAAAAACTGGTCTCACCGGTGACAAGCAGTGCCGAAATCCGCTCGCCTAGTTGGTTGGGTTGTAAAAGCCCCAGGGCCTCTTCGGCATACTCTTTGGCCTGTAGGGTCTGGCCGCGAGCGATGGCCACCTGGGCGCGCATGGTGGCGAAAGCCCCTTCAAACTGACGCCATTGCTGTGGGTCCTGCCGCTGCAGCCAGCTCTCGGCGGTGGCGAGCATTTTCTCGCACTGGTCGTATTCAAAATTCTCCCGCGCCATTTTTGCCGAGAGCAGGGTGAAGCGCGCACTCTGCTGCAACGCCTCACTGCCGAGCCATTCCAGGCAATCACGCAACAAGCGCGACTGCCCGCCGCGCAGCAGTATTTCTCCCTGGCTATCGAGCAGCTGACACAGGCGCTCGCGGTCACTGCCAGCGAGGGCATGGCGCAGGGCTTCCACCGGCTGTTCCATTTCCTGCCAGGAATCACAAGCGAGAGCGTGCAGGTGCAACAGCTGCTCCCGATTGGTGAGCTGGCGCTGCAGGAAGCGGGCGAATACCGGGTGGAAGCGGAACCACTGGCGGCTGGAGTCCTGTGCCTGTAGGAAGAGTCCGCGCCGCGCCGCCTCTTCCAGCAGTTGTTGGCCATCGCTGCGGCCACTCAGGCGTTCCGCCAGCTGGGCATTGACACGGGTGAGGATCGAAGTGCGAGCGAGTAACTCGCGCAGCTCTGGCTCCAGCCTTTCCAGCACTTCTTCGGCCAGATAGTCGAGGATATGGCTGTGGCCCTGCTCCAGTTCCGTCAGGTAGCGGTCTACTTCTTGGCGATCGCGCACCGACAGGGCGAACAGTTGTACCGCTGGTGGCCAACCCTCGCTCAGGTGGTGCAGTTGAGCGGCGCGGTCGCCATCGAGATTAAATGGCAAGCGCTGCTTCAGCAGACGTGCGATCTCTTCGGTATTCAGGGCCAGTTGATCGCTGCCCAGCTCTAATAGGCGGCCTTGTACGCGCAGGGTGGCCAGCCCCAAGGGCGGCTGGCTGCGGCTGGTGAGAAGGACCCCGACGCCTGGTGGTGCGTGGCGCAACAGGAAGCGAGTGACGCTGTGCACCGCCTGGTTGTCGATATGGTGGTAGTCGTCGAGCACTATGCGCAGTTCGCTGGGCAAGCTGCGCAGTTCACCCAGCAGATGACTGATGACAGTTGTTGGATCCGGACTTTGTGGCGCCGCCAATAAGCGACAGGTTTGCGGTACGCCTTTGCCGGTAGCGCGATGCACGCTTTCTACCAGATAACGACAAAACTGGCTCGGTTCATTGTCGCTGGGATCAAGGGTATACCAGGCCATTGGATTTTCCTGCGCCGAGGCCCAGGAAGTGACCAGCGTGGTTTTACCGTAGCCCGCCGGTGCCGTCACAAGCAGCAGCTGGTCGCTGTGGCTGTCGTCGAGCAGTGCCAGTAAGCGCGGGCGCACCAGGGTATGCTCGGGGCAGTCCGGCAGGCTGTATTTGGAAGTTAAAAGCATCGCTGCGGGCAGGATTGTTTTAAATGTCTGATTTTTATACAGGGATATTATGCACTAGCGGAGCGCTTTTGTGACAGATTTGCGCTGAGGATAGGACGACTTGCTGGATTCTCTTTGGCTAATACTAGAAGAAGCTTTGCTTATGACGGTATATTGATTGGCGGATCCAATCAGTCTTACCGATCCAGCCCAAAGAGACAAAACAATCAGAAAAAGACCCTGCGGCCAGTTTTTGGCTTGCGGTGTCCGGTGTCAGGAACACATCCCTGTGTTCACCGAGACCGGCGTAGAGCTACCCGACAGCGTTATCTGCTTTCCCGGCTGACATTCGTTGCCGTAATACACGAACGTTTGTACGCAGTGGGGGATTCTTGGATCACTGGATTATGAAAAAACAGAGTTATTTCCGAAAAAATTTGGTGAATAACTGATGCCGTCAGGGAGGTAGGTGCGGCTTCGACAGCAATAATAAAAAAGAGGGAGTTATGGCCGATATTGTGGTTTTGGCAGCGCCGGCTGTGGATGCCGCACACAGGAACTGTGTAAAGCACTTGTTTTCCATGCTCAGGGAAAACCTGGGTGACGACTGGGCGCGCCTTCATTGCGATACTTTTCCTACTGTGGAAGCACTGCCTGGTAATACCCAGCGAGTATTTGAAGATATGCGCAAGTGCGAGGTGGATAGTCTGCGCGCGCGCAAATTCCTGCTCAACACCCTGGCTGAGAACTCGGCACAATTGGGGGATATCCATAGCCGTAGTGGTCTCTACGAGAGGACCCAGACAGCCATTTATCAAACTCTACAAAAGGCTGCAGCCGCCGCTGGCGATTGCGCTCCGGTGTTGCTTATCAGTCATTCGGCCAGCTGTATTAGCTTGTCCAACTATTTGTGGGATGCCCAGCGGCCCAGCGTTAACCACGGTGTCTGGCGCGATGGCGGGCCAGCCGAGGTGCGCAAGGGCTCCGCGCGGGAGCGCTTTTTGCGCCTGAAAACGCTCAGCCATTGGTATACCCTCGGGGCCGGCACGCCGCTGTGGTTTGGGGCCAAGCAGCGGGATCAGATCCAGGCGGTGGCTACGACCTCTCGCGGGTATCAATTCCGCTGGAAAAATTTCTACCATCCGGATGACCTGCTCGGCTGGCCTCTTAAGCCTCTCAGCCCCAGTTACAACCAAGCGGTATTTCGGGATTACGCGACAAGGCCACTGTCCGATCCAGACAATGCCCTGGCCGGTTCGCAGCTACTGCCACCGGAGGATTACTGGCGCAATGAATTGGTGTGGGAGCAGCTCGGCAAGGACCTGAGCACTCTTCTGCAAAACACCAAGCCGAAGGCAGACGCATCCGCACAGCGATCTCGGCGGGCAGTCGCGGTATAATCGCGGCACTAGCTACTACTCCCGAATCTAGCCACTACTCCCGAATAAGGATGGGTTTTACCATGTCGCTGCAATTTCAAACGGTCCCGGTCACTCCTTTTCAGCAGAATTGCACTCTGCTCTGGTGCGAAGATAGCAAGCGTGCCGCAGTGGTGGATCCGGGTGGCGACCTCGACAAAATTCTGGCGGCGGCGCAAGAGCGCGGGCTCAACATTGAGAAAATCCTGCTTACCCACGGTCATCTGGATCACGTGGGTGGTACTGCGGCGCTCTCTAAACAATTGCAGTTGCCGGTTGAGGGCCCCCATGAGGACGATGGTTTCTGGATCGAGCAGCTGCCCGTGCAGGCGCAGATGTTCGGTTTTCCCTCAGTGGAGGTGTTCACCCCCGATCGCTGGTTGCAGCAGGGCGATACCGTGACTGTCGGCGACCAGGAGTTGGAGGTGCATCACTGCCCTGGCCATACCCCGGGACATGTGATCTTTTTCCATTGTCCGAGCAAGTTGGCACTGGTGGGCGATGTGCTGTTTGCTGGTTCTATTGGCCGCACCGATTTCCCCCAGGGGGATCACGATACTTTGATTCGTTCGATCACCGAGCGCCTGTGGCCACTGGGTGACGATGTACGTTTTGTTCCGGGTCACGGTCCTATGTCCACTTTTGGTCAGGAGCGTCAGACCAATCCGTTCGTCGCCGATAAACGTTTCGGCTGATAGGTGGTACCGGCAAAACAATAATCTATCGGGAGCCCCTTCCCATGCCTATAAAGCTGAGTGTTTTCCTGTTGACACTGGCCACTGCTATTAGTGGTTGCGCTGTTATTTCCGAGGCGGATTGCCGCAGTGGGCTCTGGTATGAGCGAGGCCTACATGACGGCGCCCGCGGGCGCTCCCAGGCGCTGGTGTACGATATCGCCAAGGAATGCCAAAGTTACGAAATCTATGTGGACAGCGAGGCTTGGTTGCAGGGCCACGAAGAGGGCGTGGAACAATTTTGTACCGCTGAAAATGGCTACGCTCAGGGACGTCAGGGGCGAAAATATGAGGGCGTATGCACTGGGCCCACCGCGGATATTTTTTTAAAGAGTTATCAGCGTGGCCTCGCCCACTATCGCGTAGCACAAGAGTATCGCGATTTATTGTGGCGTCGGGATAATTTAGAACGTGAGCTTTACTCCCTACATCAGGCCCTTAGGCACAGTGATAGCGACAAGCAGAGGCGTGCGCTTTACTTCCAGCACAGCCGACTCAAATGGGAGTTGCGCATGTTGGATTTAGAACTGCACCGCTATGGCCTTTTCGGCCCAGACTATTTCACGCCGGGTTTTTATCCGCGCGGCTTTTTTTCATCCGGTTTTTTTTACTGGTGAATTTAGTGGGCTGATATGGCAAGTCAATTCAGTCATTTCCCCCGACCCCAGTTTGGATTTTCAAGAGAGTTATTCCCATGGCAATTTGGCACGTTACTCCCACCCTGGAAGAGATTAACCGGGGCACCGCCCAGTGTATGCCCGGTTATCTGGGCCTGGAGATTACCGCAATCGGTGAGGATTACCTGGAGGGCAAGCTGCCGGTGGATCATCGCACTCGCCAGCCGTTCGGTATTCTACATGGCGGTGCCAATGTGGTGTTGGCGGAAACCCTGGGATCTATCGGTGCCAACCTGCTGGTGGATACCAGTAAGTTTTACTGCGTTGGCCAGGAGATTAATGCCAATCATCTGCGTCCTGTGCCTGAGGGTGAAGTTACTGGCCGGGCCAAGCCGGTACATATCGGGCGCACCAGCCAGGTGTGGGAAATTCTGATTTACGCCCCCAATGGCAAACTGAGTTGTATCTCCCGAATTACCATGGCAGTTGTGGCTCATGCCGCTGGGTAAACTTAACCGGGTTTTATTGAGGCGGTTTTTATGAGTGAAGTGCGGGAATATTTTTTTGAAGATATTCCCTACCGCTTGGTGCGCTCGGCAAGGCGCAAGCGCCTGGGTCTGGTATTGGCTCAATCCGGCGTGGAAGTTCGTATTCCTCAGCGCTGCGCTGCCCGCCACGGCCATCAGTTTTTGCAGGAAAATATCCAGTGGGTACGCGCCCAATTGCTCGCTGCCAACCAGCGTGCGGCACAGGTGCCACAATATCGGTTTGAGTTTGGTGAGCACTTTCCTTGGCTGGGTAAAATGCGCCCCTTGGAGCGCGCGTCTAATCGAGGTGGTGCGGCAATCACCGAAGAGGCCATTCATCTCTATACCTTATCGCCAACCCCCACAGCGCAGCAATTACAGGGGGCCCTACAGCGTCTCTACCAGCGCGAGGCGTTGGCCCTGTTAACAGAAAAGTCCCAGCGCTTGGCCGAACAACTGGACTTGCAGTTTTCCACACTGCGAATTCGGCGCACCAAGAGTAAGTGGGGGCACTGCAGTATTCGTGGAGACCTGCAATACAACTGGTTGGTATGCCTGGCACCGGAACCGGTGGTGGATTATCTGGTGGCCCATGAGGTCAGCCATTTGCGTCACCATAATCACGGCCGCGATTTTTGGCTGCTGGTACAGAGTGTTTGCCCTCGCTATAAGGAGCTGCGCCGCTGGTTGCGCGATAATGGCCACCGCCTCACGGTATAGACTTTACCGACAGGTCCCATTGATTTCAGATGTTTTGAATATTCAGTAATTTCCTATGAGCAGAAAACCGCGTTTTATCACTCCGCGTAAGACGGTAAAAAAATCTTTGCCCACCCAGGCAGAAGCCTGTGTGGAAAAATTTAGCCACGATATGCGCGGTCTTGCCCGTGTGGGTAAAAAAACAGTATTTATCGATAACGCCCTGCCTGGTGAAGAAGTGCGTTTTCGTTATAGCACTCATCGGGCTCGCTTCGATGAAGGTGTTACCAGTGAGATAATTCAGGCTTCGCCACTGCGCTGTGAACCGCGCTGCCCCCATGTGTCCCTGTGCGGGGGCTGCTCCCTGCAACACCTGCAGGTCGATGCGCAGATTGTCGAAAAACAAAAAATCTTGTTGGATCAGCTGGCTCGTTTTGGTGGTATTGAACCCGAGGAAATTTTGCCTCCTCTGCTGGCCGAACCTTACGGCTATCGACGCAAGGCACGTATCGGTATTCGCCAGGTGAAATCGGCAAAAGGTAAAAAACTCGTTTTTGGTTTTCGCAAAAAGCGCAGCAACGATTTGACCGATATCGATGAGTGCCATGTTTTGCACCCTTCTATCGCTCAACATATTCCTGCGTTAAAGCTACTGGTGGCGGAGAGCGAGGGGCGTGCGCACTTTTCCCAGTTGGAAGTGGCGGTCGGTGATGATGTGGCGGCCTTAGTGTTACGACACCTGCAGCCTTTATCGGAAGGGGATCGACAGCGCTGGCAAGACTTCGCTAAATCATCAGGTATATACATGTATATACAACCTGATGATGCGGCTTCGATTCAGCCTCTGTGGCCACAGAATAACGAGAATTACCTCAGTTATCGTCTGTCGGAATTTGACCTGAGCCTGCACTTCCAGCCGATGGATTTTTTCCAGGTGAATTTCGAGGTCAACCGACAGATGGTGAGTCGTGCTGTGCAGTTATTGGACCCGCAACCCGGCGAGAGGGTGTTGGATCTTTTCTGCGGACTGGGAAATTTCACCCTGCCATTGGCACGCCGCGCCGGGGAGGTTATCGGTATCGAGGGCGTTGGCGCTCTCACCCAAAGAGGCAAGGAAAATGCCGCACTTAACGGACTGAACAACGTGCGCTTTCACACTGCCGATCTGAATGAGGAAATGGTGAAAAAGGCCTGGGCCAGCGGCGGCTTCGATAAAATTTTGTTGGACCCTCCGCGCGATGGCGCCTTGCAGGCGGTGCGTGGTATCGCCCGTTTCAAGGCGCAGAAAGTTGTTTACGTGTCCTGTAACCCGGCGACTCTGGCGCGGGACGCCGGGGAATTGGTTCAGCTGGGTTACCGTCTTAAGCAGGCCTGTGTCATGGATATGTTTCCGCAAACGTCCCATGTGGAATCTATGGCGGTATTTGAGCTGGATTCCTAAAGCCATTTATTCAATTTTATTCCGTCCCTGTATGTCATTTAAAAAGTCCTGGGGGACGGAAGTAAAGCAGTTTTGCCTGATGCCAGAGCCGTGGTCTTTGCGTTGGTGCGGGGGGCAAACTGGCGTAAACTGCTGGCAAACTTATTAAGCGAAGATGTTATGCAAAGCGAACCCTTAACTGATGATTTTGAAGAAAACTGCGCACGTTTTTTGCCAGAGGCAGCCGAACAGGGCTGCGTCTGGGCGCTGCAGGGGGAAGAGGGCTTTGCGTTGTGCGAATCCGAAAAACGCCCACAGACCGAAGTGATGCCCTTCTGGTCCCAGCGGGAATTTGCCCAGGCACACTGTGAGGGCGATTGGGCGGAATATCAGGCGGTAGCTATCGACCTGGAAGAATTTATGGATGACTGGCTCACCGGTATGCACGAGGATGTACTGCTGGTGGGGCTGAACTGGAACAATGAGCTGGAAGGTGTGGAGCTGGAACCCATCGACCTGCTGGAGCAATTGGAGCAGGAGCTGCAATAAGCTGCGCCATAGTGCCCCACCCAGCGGATAAAAATTAAACAACGGGGTGTCTTAATGGAGCAGTTTCTCGGCCTGCGTACAGTAATTTACGGTGTAACAGATATTGCAGAGGCCCGTGCCTGGTATGCGCAGCTGCTGCAGAAAGAACCCTATTTCGATAGCGATTGCTATGTGGGTTTTCATCTCGGCCATTGTGAACTGGGCCTGAATCCGGATGCGCGCAGCGCGATCAGCCGCGCGGATGGGGTGATCGCCTACTGGGCGGTTGCGGATATGGCCGCACAGGTCGAGCGTCTTGGAGCCATGGGTGCGCGACAACACAGCGATGTGGTGGATGTTGGCGAGGGCGTACTGATGGCGAGTTTTCTCGATCCTTACGGCAATATTATTGGCCTGATTGAGCAATCCCAGGCCGTGTCGGAGGATTCGAACCAGTAAACGGAGCAGTCCCCGTGAACAAACCACCAGTTTCCAGTTTTCGAAAATCTCCTGATAGCTTTGCCGCAGAGAGCCTTGCGCAAATTGGCCGTGGCTATGTGGCGCCAGACAGAGTCGCTCTGATTACGGGATGTTCCAGTGGTATTGGTCGCGAGCTGGCCTTGGCCTTACATCGCCGCGGTACTATTGTTATCGCTACCGCGCGACGCCCGGAAAGCCTGCAGGAACTGGCGGACCTGGGCATCGCTACCGAAGCTTTGGATGTTAATAGCCAGGCAGATATTAACCGGGTGCTACACGCTCTCAAGGCCGCCTACGGTCGCCTGGATATATTGATCAACAACGCCGGTTACGGGCAGATGGGCCCGCTGATGGAGCTGGATACCCGCTCCCTGGAAAATCAATTTCGCACCAATGTATTTGCACCGCTGGCACTGGCGCGCGCTAGTGTGCCGTTGATGCGCTCGTGCAAGAGTGCTGTAATTTGTAATATCGGTTCCGTATCCGGTGTTTTGGCTACCCCTTTCTCTGGGGCCTACTGCGCTTCCAAAGCGGCCCTGCACACACTCTCGGAAGTCTTGCGCCTGGAACTGAAACCTTTTGGCATTCGCGTAATGACAGTGCAACCTGGGGCTATTGCCTCAGAGTTCGGTCGCCACGCGGAAGTATCACTGCGCGGTCTCTTGCCTCCGGATTCAATGTATAAGCGCCAGGAGGAGGTGGTGCGCGCCCGCGCTCAGGAGTCACAACAGAACGCCACTTTGGCTAGTTCCCTGGCGCGCAAGTTGGTACGTGAACTTCTACGCAAACGGCCGCGCACACTGGTGCGTATCGGCAATCGCAGCCGCCTGTTGCCCTGGCTTGCGCGCTGGTTACCGCATAAATTGCGGGACTGGATTTTATTGCGCCGTTTCAAGTTAAACCGTTTGGCGCACAAGGTATAAGTGAGGCTTAGGACTGCCTCCCCGGTGTTTTTCATTTGAGTAATTAATTACTTTTCTGCTCAATGCATTACTGGAAATTATCCACTTAAAATTTTTAGCTATTAACTAACAGTCGCGCCTGTGATTCAGCCAGTCCTTCACTTCTGAAAAACTACCGCGAAATAGGATAGGGCTGTCACGCTTTTCCATCAGGTGGTTGTAACCACCATCGTAATATTCTCGCAATAAACACATCACCAGTGGAATATAGGCCTCACTGTTCCCACTCTGTTGTAATTCTCGATTTGCATCCATAAGTTGTGCATCCAATATTTGATGGCGTAATCCACCGAGGCGCTTGCGGATTTTACTCAGGTTGTTGCGCAGTTCTTCTCCCAATGTCGCTGCGGAGGAATTGTCAGCAGTTTTAAAGCGCGGCAGGGCCTCGCACACATAATCTTGCACAATACGCCGGGCTCGTTGCTCCAGCGGTTCCTCCACCAGGACTCTGGGAGCGCTTTTCATGGCATTTTGTAATACTGGGGGCAGGGCACAGCGGCCAATAAGCCGGCTTTCATCCTCGATAAAAACTGGTCCGGTAGCTTGCGACAGCTTGAGTAAATCGATACCCACTTGGTTTTCAAAATCAATTTGAGAAGGCTGATCACAACCCGTACGGCCAAAGCTGGAGCCGCGGTGCCTGGCAATTCCCTCCAGGTCGAGTGCTCGTTCTGCACCCTGAATTAACTCTGTCTTACCACTGCCGGTGTGACCGGCAATAACGATCAGCGGCAGCTCTTGGCTCAGGCCTTCCAGCTTGCTGAGCAGATAGGTGCGCATAGCCTTGTAGCCACCATCAACTAGTGGATAATCAATTCCCACATCTCGCAATAATTTCTGTGTAGTGCGCGAGCGCAGGCCGCCACGAAAACAGTAAAGGTAACCCTGGGGGTGGCGATGAATAAATGTACTCCAAGCGTTGAGTCTATGCTCTACGACTTTATCCGTGGCTAGTTGCCATCCCAAATCAATAGCGGCCTGTTGCCCCTGCTGTTTGTACTCTGTACCAATTAACTCCCGTTGTTGGTCGTCTAATAACGGGTAGTTTTCTGCATGGGGAAATGCTCCGCGCTGAAACTCCACCGGTGCTCGTACATCCATCAGCGGAATATCGTGTAGGAATAGATCACGGTAATTCGTAGTATTTTTGCGCAAGGAGGGTCTCCAATATTGCTGTGGAGAGCTTCACTCATTAATGAGGGCTGACCACTCTGAGGCTCTTATAGAGTTAATCAAAGAAACTTTGGTCGATTGTAAGGCTTTTGCTTGTTTGTGCGCCAATCCGCTTTAGCGGCTAACCGAATAAAATGGCTCCAGGGTATGTCACCACCAATAATTTAGGAGCTAGTAGAGCATTAGTCGCGAATACTTGTGGGTAATTAGCTGAAGGTGTATGTAACGCTTTGGGTTAAGTTAGGGCAGGGCCCTTTAAGCTCAATTAATAAATAAGAAGAAAAGATATGGTTAATAATAGGGTGAGAATTTCAATAGGGGGCAATTATCTAGAATTTGGTATCCGTTATGGTTTGGATGTCATAATTTTTGGTGAAATTTAACGCCACTAAAATACCTGATCAAAAAATATCTCCGGATATTCCAATATTTTTATCTAATTTTATACTTTGCTCTATTAGCATAAGTCCAGTTAAAATTTTCCCTTAATCGTAATAAGAAATATAGATTTCCTATTAGCCCATAAAACTATTGGAAGATCGCTCTCGACTTCCATTGAAACCGAGCCATTGAACTTGGTTGGCGCAAATTATGCCTCTAAACGATCAGTAAAGAGTGGTCTTCCGGCGCCTTTATTTCCGTCAATACCTTATCCTTGTATACCCTGAATGAGTTGCCCCGTGGAATTCTTCACGAGTGCTTCATTCAGGAAATACGTATTTATGACCCTAGATCAGTTGCTTATTCTAATCATTATCGCGATTACTATAGCGCTGTTTATCTGGGGGCCTTGGCGCCACGATATGGTGGCGCTCTCTTCCCTGCTCGCTTGTGTGTTTTTTGGATTAATTCCCCCTGAAAAAGCATTTGCTGGATTTGGTCATCCGGCAGTGGTCACTGTGGCCTGCGTGCTGATCCTCAGTCGTGGCCTGCAGAATACCGGAGCTATGGGAGCCCTGGCCCAGCGGGTAGTGCCTCGAAGCGGCAATATCACAGTATCAATGTTACTCCTGACTGGGCTCGGTGCTCTTCTATCAGGGTTTATGAACAATGTGGGGGCTTTGGCGCTGTTGATGCCGGTAGCGGCGGATATGGCGGAAAAACAGGGCCTGGCTCCGGGTAAGGTGCTAATGCCCTTGTCTTTCGCCACGATACTCGGTGGCATGACCACCCTGATTGGCACGCCGCCAAACCTGGTGGTCTCCGGTTTCCGCGACAGCGCCGGGGCCGGCAGTTACGGCATGTTCGATTTCACCCCGGTGGGCTTGGCAGTGACCCTGGTTGGCCTGCTCTTTATCGGCCTGCTTGGCTGGCGCCTGGTGCCAGGTCGCGGCCAAGCGGGTGCGTCCAGTTTCGATACCGGGACTTACCTTACTGAGGCACTGGTTGGGGAAAAGAGTGCGGCAGTGGGTAAGAGCCTGGGTGAAATTGGCAAGGTACTGGGGGCTGAGGATGCACAGGTAGTCGGGTTGGTGCAAAGCGATGCTCGGGTAGCGGCAGTAGCGCCCTGGCAGCGGGTGCAAAGCGGGGACATTCTGGTAATCGAGGCAGAGCCCGCATCCTTAGCAGCGAGTCTTACCAGGCTTGGACTCACCATGGTTGGTGGGGCTGAGACAGAAAAAGACAAGAAAGTGGTTGTACAGCTGGGAGGGGCAAAGCCGCTGCAGGACGAGGATTCTCGGGATAAGAGTAAGGAAAAGAGCGGCCCCACCGGTGAGGAAATGCAGTTGCGCGAATTGGTTGTAATGCCCAATTCTATTTTGGTGGGGCGCTCGACTCAGTTTTTACACCTTTCGACCAACTACCAGATTAATCTGCTGGCCCTCTCCCGGCGGGGGCGCCGATCGGTGAAGCGCCTGCGTTCTACGCCGTTGCAGGCGGGCGATGCCCTGCTGATGATGGGTCCGGATAATCATCTCAATAGGTTTGCCCGGGAACAGGGCTGCGTGCCTCTGGCTCAGCGGGATATCGGCATGCCGAACAAGGAGAAGGCAGTCATTGCCCTGCTTGCTATGGCATTGGGAGTTGCGGGTGCAGCCTTTGGCCTGGTCCCCGCAGCGGTCTCATTTGCTACCTGCGTGCTGGCTTTTATGGCACTCAAGGTTGTGCCGCTGCGAAACATTTACGAGGCCTTGGATGGTTCTGTGATTGTTTTGTTGGGCACATTGATTGCCGTGGCAGAGGTGATGGAAAGTACAGGGGCGGCGGACTTGGTGGCACAGGTGCTGCTGGATAGTTTGGCTCAGGGTAGTTCGGTATTGGCTCTGGTGTTGATATTGATCGTTACCATGACATTGTCGGACTTTATGAACAATGTGGCTACTGCGGCGGTGATGTGTTCAATTGCCATTAGTACCGCTGAACAACTGGCGGTGAATCCGGACAGCTTTCTAATGGCTGTGGCCATCGGCTCATCCTGCGCTTTTCTAACCCCGGTGGGCCACCAGAACAATACCTTGATTCTGGGGCCGGGGGGGTTCGATTTTGGAGATTATTGGCGCATGGGGCTGCCCCTGGAGATACTGGTGGTGCTTGTAAGTATCCCCATGTTGCTGTGGGTATGGCCGCTCTAAGCTCAGGCGATGGAGTCGTCCACAGGCTGCGCTAATTCCGCAAGATAGTTGCTACAAAAGCGCAGTATATCGGTCACTGTGACGATACCCACCAGTTCTCCTTCGCGCATGACCAGCACCGAGCCGATACCCGTATCGGCCATAGCCATTAGGATTTTATCCAACGGATCATGGATATCGGCAATAAAGGGCCGGCGCGCGCACAGGTCGTGGACATAGAGTTGTTGCTCTTCCAGTCGGTGTCCGGGGGCGTTGGCCCTTTCGATATCTCCCTTGGAGATGACCGTTTCCAGATCGCCGGCACGGGTTACTGGCAGATGGCGCACCTTGTGCTCTTCCATTAGCGCAAGGGCATCCTCAACGGTTGCATCAATATCGATGTGATAGGGAAACGGCGTCATCAGAGCCGCTAAAGTGGGCATGTGATGAATATTATGGGTATTGGACATAGCGAGCGTCAGGTATCCAATGGTTTTTGGCAATGAGCGCTATAACAAAAGTCAGCGCAATAATTTGCAATTGGCGACTGCGGTTACAATATAGCCAAAATAGGGATGTTTGAATATCCTTTTGTTCAGGCGAATATCCACGCCTTTGTTACATTTTGTTAGCAATAACCGTGAAGATTCCTATTATATTCAAATGATAGAGCGTAAACGGTTGATATTTGTTGGCGAAAGATTATTATTCGCGACCTCAGCCGAGAAATATAATCAGTGTTTCGGTTTCAATACCGGAAAAGGCTGAAGTCGGCTAGCTTTTAATAATGCATTTGCCGAATATATCTAGCGCTGGAGTCGACCGGTGCAAGGGTATCTCGTTTTTCATTCGGCTAATTCGTAATATGCCGAATATAACATCACTTAACCGCCAGTAATCGGCTAGTGGTGCTGTTAACAATTTTGATATTTCGAATAACCGGACTCGACTCTGTGTCGGCCTCCGCCACAGTGTTTTCTCTGTATTTTTAATAACCGTCGTTGAGGTTTATTGAATGTTCCAGGAATACGAACAACTCGAACAGCAAATTGCCGAGCATCAGGCAAGAATCGAAGAACTGCAGGAGCAAATGGCTCAGGCAGAACGCAAAAAAGATGGCGTTATCGCGTTTGATAAGGCACTGGTTAATCTGGCTGCCGAATATCAGATGGAAGAAGAGGAATTCTTCGTTGCACGTGGCCGCCAGGTCGTTGAGTGGCTGGTAGACCAGCTGAATGATGAAGACGCTCCTGATTACGTACAGACTCTTAAGTCTCGCGTTGCCCGTCACCTGAAAAAAGAGGGTGATAGCCCCCGTCGCGGCCGCCGTGCTGCAGCTACTGCGAGCAAGTCTGCAGAGCCCAAGCTGGAAACCGGTCACTACCGCAATCCGTATACTGGTGCCACTGTAGAGAAGAAAAAGCGCAACCCTAAAGCGCTGAGCCAGTGGATCGATGAATACGGTCTGGAAACCGTTAAAGAGTGGAAGATCTAATTCCTTTCAGGTTTCCTATCCAGCACCGGTAATACTGGTGCTGGATAATCTCCACCAGGGAATTCTTTACATTTCTTAAAAATTTAAACGCATTCTCCTGTATTTCATCGAATATGGGTTTACTACCCCTATATCCTTTGCATAACCTCCAACCACTATTGGATTGAGAGTATCTTCTTGTGTTTACCCGAATTACCAGTCTGCTAATCATTGGCTTTATAAGTTCGCCTTGGGTCAACACTTGGGCGGAAAGCGCGACATCAAATACCAATAGCCAGACCAATAGCCAGGTTATTTATTTGGTGCGCCATGGGGAAAAAGAGCTGGGGCCTAATGCTGGCAAAGATCCACAACTAGCAAAAGCTGGCAAGGCCCGTGCCGAGCAGTTGGCGCGGATACTCAAAGGTGTGGAAATTGATGCGGTATACAGCACCGATTTTACTCGCACCAGGGAAACTGCCCGTCCATTGGCTGAACAGCGAGGTTTGCCGGTACAAAGCTATGATTACCGTAAATTAAAAGAGTTTGCGGTGGATTTGGACCAGGCCGGCGATCGAATCTTGGTCGTTGGGCATAGCAATACTACGCCGGAAATGGTGGCTCTTCTCGGAGGGGAACAAGGTGCTCCAATTAGAGAATCCGATGAATACGATCGCCTCTATATTGTTATTCGTGATCGAGGCCAGGTAACCACTCTGTTACAACGCTACGGTAAGGACAGCAGACAACATCACGTAGCTGAACTTTCGCAAACGCAGTAGCCGCTTAGTTGTGTATACGCTAGTCGAGCAGCTCGCGCACAAAATCTCTAACAATCGCCGAGGCCGGTCCGTAGCGGTGCTCGGTGAAAGCATCACCCACACTGCTGGGTTCTAAATTTAATTCCACACTGTGTGCTCCCGCCAGGTTGGCACATTCTACAAATCCGGCAGCCGGATAGACATTGCCGGAGGTGCCAATACTGATAAACAGGTCGCACTGGCTCAGGGCTTCGTAAATCGCCTCCATCTGCAGCGGCATTTCCCCAAACCACACCACATGAGGGCGCAAGGTACCTGGTAGTCCACAACAGTCGCAGTGATCGCTAACCAACAGATCCTCCCGCAGGGAAAACAGCTGGCCGCTGCTGCTGCAGCGCGCTTTGAGCAGTTCGCCATGCATATGGATCAGATGATGGCTGCCGGCGCGCTCATGGAGGTCATCGATATTTTGGGTAACCAACAAAAACTCCCCGGTGAACTCTTTTTCCAGTTCGGCTAAAGCCTGATGAGCTGCGTTGGGTACTACATCTCCAGATATTAGATGTTGACGACGTTCGTTATAAAAACGCTGTACCAGTTGGGGATTGCGCTCAAAAGCTTCGGGGGTAGCGACATCTTCGATACGTTGGTTTTCCCATAGGCCGTCGGCCCCGCGAAAAGTACGGATACCAGATTCTGCGGAGACACCGGCGCCGGTCAGCACCACGATACGTTGATATTGCATAGGAAATAATTTCGCCAAGCTGCTGTGATTAGGGCATAAAAATATATTGGACAGTTTACGGGGATCAATATTTTATCGAAAGCCTGAAAGCTTTAGTTATGTAGAGCAAGAAAAATATTACGGTTGATAGGCATAAATCAGATGGCCAAGTTAAAGCGGCCAAGATTGACCGCTTAATTTATTGAGGTAACTTTTTTGGTTTCCTCAGTGTAATTTAAGACGAGGGCTCACCGCGCGGTTGGCCTGTCCAATGAGATAAAGCAACATCGCCTTTGGCCAGCCGTGGATTGCCGCCAGGTGCATGCGATAGAGTGAGCGGTAGGCAAAACCTGCAATACGCCCTTCTACGGTGAGACTGCCTTTTACCAGGGTGCCCATCAAATTTCCTACCGCAGTGTATTTACTCAGTGAAACCAGGGAGCCTCGATCCCGATAGTAAAAATGTTCCAGGGGTTTGTTCTCAATCAAAGCGATCAAATTGGAGGCGGTGAGTTTGGCCATCTGTTGTGCTGCTTGAGCGCGCGGCGGTACCCGCTGATCGTCACCATCGACGCAACTGGCACAATCTCCCATGGCAAAAATACTTGGATCAGTTTGAGTTTGCAGTGTGGTTTTCACCTCTATTTGATTGAGGCGATTAGTGGCGAGCCCATCGAGACGGTTGAGAAAATCGGGAGCTTTGACCCCAGCGGCCCAGACGCGAATCGCTGCGGGAATTTCCATGCCGTCACCGGTGGTGAGACCCGTGGGATTGGCACTCGCGATACTGCAACCGGTGAGTACGCGCACTCCCATTTTACTCAGTTCGCGCTCGGCGTTATTGCCCAAGCGCGCCGGCAGGGCCGGCAACAGGTGCGGCCCGGCTTCGACTACGGTGATATCAATAGCGTCCGAGCTGATTCGCCCATAGTTGCCCATCTGCTTGCTTGCATCCACCAGCTCTGCCGACAACTCCACTCCGGTAGCGCCGCCACCAACTATAGCAATCTGCAAGCTGTTCTTAGTGTGGGTTTCCAGGCGCAAAAAATGATTGAGAAGCTGCTGGTGGAATTTCTGTGCCTGCTCACTGCTGTCGAGAAAGACGCAATGATCACGTACGCCGTGAGTGTGGAAATCGTTGCTCTTGCTGCCGATACAGAGAACTAAATAATCGTATTCCAGTTCGCGGGAAGCCACCAACTCATGGCCCTCGTCATCCAACACCGCCCCCAAAGTGACAACTCGACGCTTTCTGTCGAGAGACTGTAGCGCGCCGAGCTGGAATTCATAGCCGTTAGCGCGGGCGTGTACTTGATAGTTAAGGGCGTCCATATTGGCGTCTAATGCGCCAGCGGCAACTTGATGGAGCAGGGGCTTCCAGATATGGGTACGATTCTTATCGACCAGAGTAATTTGTGCTGTGGGAGAGTTGCGTCTTTTTCCCATGAACGGGGTAAAACTGAAATAGTGCCCGAGCCGCGTGGCTAGATGTAGCCCACTAGCGCCGCCGCCGATGATCACAATTTTTTTCATGGTGGGTGGTCTTCCTGTCGATTACTAATAAGCCGACTCCCCAATCTGTGAAGACCTATCGCCGCAATACATGGTTAGCGGCGCTTGTTTTGCTGCCAGTATCCTCCGCATTGGCAGTGATATCAACAGGCCCGAACAAGTGATGATAAATAGAAATAAAAGTGGAATGATTACACTTGGCTGTGTTCCGCCTCGCTATTGTGAGTGATTAACTGCCGCCAGTGGCCATCCCGACGTAGATGTACCTTTGGCTGGGGGTTGCCACTAGTGTTGATCACTCCGATGATGGCGGCCTGGCTGCAGCCACTCTGTAGTAGGGCGCGAACGCAGGCTTCAGCCTTACTGGCAGGAACAGCGGCGAGCAGGCCACCACAGGTCTGTGGATCAGTGAGTAGCGCCCAGTGTGGTAGGGATTGCCACTCCCGGGGGTTTTCCACAAAGGAATAGGCACTGGCGTTCTGCGGTTGTAGGCTGGATAACCAGCCGCGCTCAATGCACTGACGGGCGCCGGGAATCAGTGGCAGCGGCTCGGCGATTAGAGTGGCACTGAGCCCATCGGGTTTCAGCATTTCCAATAAGTGGCCGAGTAAACCAAAGCCCGTGACATCAGTGAGAGCGTGGGCGCCGTGTTGGGCGAAAACCCCAGAAGCGGCGGCATTGCTGTGCAGCATGGTCTCCAATGCCTTTTGCAGCCAGCGGCCTTTGGCTTCCCCCATCCCCTCGGCGGCGAGAATGGTGCCGATGCCCAAGGGCTTACTCAATATCAGACAGTCTCCTGTGTGAGCCCCACATTTTTCCAGCAGTTGCTCGCGCTCAGCCAGGCCGTTCACAGTGAGGCCCAACTGCATCTCCGCTCCTTCGGCAGTGTGGCCACCGGAGAGTACGCAATGGTGGCGGTTGAGTTCGTAAATCGTACCGGCGAGCAGCTGTTGTAAGTCCCGTTGGGTGATTTCTTCTGCCGCGGTGGGCAAGGTGGCCAATACCTGCGCACTCACCGGGCGGGCATGCATAGCGAACAGGTCAGAAAGCGCGTGCAAAGCGGCAAGCCGCCCGAACAGCCAGGGGTCTGCAACCGGGGCGCGCAGTTGGTCGGAACTCTGCACTAATAATTGCGAGGCGGGTAGGTCCATCACGGCGGCATCATCTCCAAGTCCGCGCAGTAGGTACTCAGATTGCTGTATGGGAAGCTTGGCCAGGGCGCCGCGTAGTACTTCAGGGCCTACCTTGGCACCGCAGCCATTGCAGCGCATGCTCGCCAGAGAGATGCCCTGGCGCTGGTTGAGTATCTCGCGAGGATGGGCGCTCGGCATCTCTTCCATGCTGATGGGCAGATCGCTAAAGCGCTGCATAAAATTGCGATCAATATGGTCTTTCCAGCGCCACAGGGGGGCTCCCACTGCGGCAAGTCCATTGCGCACCGCAACCGCGCGCTTGCCGCCACAGGCCAACAGGCTCAGAAAGCGCTTTTGCGGTCGGTAATTTTTCAATGGCTGTCCGGTGAGAGTGGCGCGCAGATTGTGAAACAGCACCGGCCCTTGCCGCACTGCGTAGACCCCCGCCTTGGGCAGCGACCCGGCGGAAAAACTGGCTACGTCACCGGCGGCAAAGATTTCCTGATGTCCCTGGGCACGCAGTTTACGGTCTACTACTACGAAGCCTTTATCGTCCAGAGCTAGCTGGGAATCCGCCAGCCAGGGGGGAGCACAAGCGTTGGTTGAGAGCAGCACCTGATCCAGGTTGAGTAGCTCGCCATTGTTGCTGCGTACGCCTTGCTCTGTAATTTCTGATACCGGCCAGTTGTGATGTATCTCTACGCCGAGGCTATCGAGCTCACGGGCCACTAATTTTCGCGCGAGAAAAGGATAGCCTTGGGGGATTTCATCAGCTCCGTGTATCAGGTGTATTTGTACGCGCCCGGAATAGATCTGCTCCTCCAGGCTATAAGCCATTGCCATGGCCAGTTCGCAACCACCGGCACCGCCGCCGACAATACCCAGGCGCAGAGATGTGCGATTTTTCTGTACATGTCTCTGCAGTTTTTGCCAGAAGTTGTAAAAATGTCCGATAGGCTTGATGGGGATTGCCAATTCTGAGCCGGGCAGCTCACGCACCGGGGTGGCACCGACATCCAGGGACAAGAGGTCGTACTCTAATGGTGGACGCCCGAGCAGGGATACCGTGTGCGCCTTTACGTCGATATGGTGGGCACAGGCCTGAATAAAACGAGCGCCTGCAGCGCGACACAGGCGCGCCAGATCGATATGGGTGTCATCCAGTGAATAGTGGCCCGCTACCATCCCCGGCAACATGCCGGAATAGGCGGTTTGGATTTGTGGAGAAACCAATGTCAGGCGCGCACCCGGCAGCGGGTTCATTGCCCACATTTGCAACATTATGGCATGGGTGTGGCCACCGCCGACCAGAACGATATCCTGGTAGTTAGGATGCTCCTGCATTTTTGCTCACTACTGATTTCTGCAACAGTTGCTGGGGTAAAGCCATTGCCCGCCAGCCAAATTCTCCCGCCGCGCAAATTCACTTCTGGATAAATTTTAGACAGCGTGAGTTGCGGCGAGACTGATCACACGACGTCAGCCTTCATTATCGCGAATCGCGACGCCAGGGTAAAAAAAACTGTGGGGCTGGTCTTTACTTTATGGGCTTGGCTGTCGTTGCAGCTTGCGTTCAACTCATTTCGCGGCGCGATTTTTCCAATGCCAACAGAGCCTGCCCGTCATAATGTCCGCTTTCATCACCTGCTGTGGTGGTTGATTGGCGGATTATTATTGCTGGAAGGCTTTTCATTCGTGCTTTCCGGCTTGGTACGCGATAAGGCCAGTTCATGGATGGTCGAGCGTGGCCTGGATTTTCAGGCACAACACTTTCGAGTGTCTCTGCTGGATTTAAGCTTGTTGCTTGTGGATGCGCGTGCAATTAACCGCGAAGGGAGAGGGTTTTCCGCCCAGGAAATTCTGCTGGATTACAGTTGGTGGCAGTTGCTGCGTGGTCGCGCCAATCTGCCTCGAGTCTCTATTAGTGGCGCCTATATGGATTTGCAATCTGTGCCGGGAGAATGGCGCAGAGAATGGGAGGTGGGCGGCTGGGATTTGGCACAGGTTGAGCGCAAGGATAGGGATTTTAAGCTGGCAATCGACCAGGCACGAATTCGTAATAGCGAACTCTGCTATTTACACAAGCCCATCTGGTCTACAGCCTCCTGCGTTTACATTGGCGATATAAGAGCGCGGGATTTCACCCTGGGGCTGTGGCGCAAAGGAAATGTTCCCCTAAAAGTTGATATTGCCGCTGCTGGAATTGAATTACACGAATTACTAGCCAGAGAGAGAAAGTCTGCGCGATATAACACTACTTTGGCGCATCTGCACTTGAAGTCTGGGGATTTTCGTTGGCCTAGTTTGCGCACCGAAGCGGATGCCTTCCACGCAGAGTTTTTTTCCAGTTGCCCGCCACAACAGTGGGCCGATGCGATTCACGGATTACAGCGCCTGATCGGCCACTGTGCCGCAGCGCGTCGTCTGAAAGCCGCTGGGGATTTAAAATTTGATTTTGGTCGTGTCGCTATGGCGCAGTGGCGCCGTGCCAATGGCGAAGGCGTTATATTACGGCGAAGCGATCAGCGTTGGCAGGACTGGCGCGCAGAAACCATTGCTATCCGCGATTTTGATTATGTTCGTCCGATTAAACGGCTGCGCTGGCGTCGTGCGGGCGCTACCGCCTTCGATTGGTGTCCACAGCACTTACGCGATGCCAAGCACCACTTTTGTGTGCGAGCCACTACCCTGAATCTCCCCGGTCCTACCAAGTTTGACTGGAATCAACCGCTTAAAATAATTACCGGTCCCAGTCGCGCCCAACAGGTGCGCTATGTGGATGTCGCCCAGCCCCACAGGCAGCCTCTGACAGCACAGCAAGCTCGGCTGGGTTCACTGGAGTTTGATAAGGCCAGCCGAATTCTCTCGGTGGGCAGTTTATCCGTGAATAGTGCCAGCGGCTGTGTGCCCGGTGAATTGTGGGGTAAACCCGATCACTGTGTGCGCTTAACTGGTTTACGTGGAGAGGAAAAAGTGGCGCTGCGTTTTGGTTCGCAGTCAAAGTCGATTCCATGGGGAGCTGCTAGTGGGCCAATGTATCTGGGACAGATGCAGCTAGAGGGATTAGCAGAAGAGAGGCTGCGACTGCGTCAATTAAAGTGGGGGGGTATCGACACTTTAGCATCGGATACACCTTACTCAATTCAGGATTTTTCCCTGGAATCCTTGTCTGGCTGCTTATCGCGTGGCTTGCTGCCTGAGGGCCTGGGGCCCTTGTGCGCCCAACTCAACAGTCTTAAGGGACAGGGTAACTTTGCCCTGCAAACGGGTGAGGATGGGTATGCCATTTTTGGCAAATTGGGGGTGCAACGACTTATGTTGGGGGATAGCCCCAGCGGTAATAAAGGGCTTTTATTACAGAAAATGGCCAACGGCAGCGGATATTTTCGCCGTGAAGCCGTTGAAGATCCCTGGGCTGCCAGCGCCATGGCATCAAGTATCGGTCCGATAGAGGCGGATTATGGTACGGAGAAGGGCAATCTAGAGGAACAGGGGCCTCAAGCCAGTAACCAAATGGCCAGTGTCAATGCGCCAAACTTCAAATTGGAAAATGCCAGTTTGCAGCGCTTAGATGGTTGCTTACCAGATTCTTGGGCACGGTTAATTTACCGGGATTCCCTGCCGCTTGAGAAAATGCCCACTTGCTTTGACTTTCGTGACTTGCGCCAACAACAGCCTCTTCGCATTGCTTGGCGCGGAGGCTTTGATATTGCCACTGCAGAATTTTCTATCGAGCGTGCTCTGGCACACACAACACAAAATCGCTCCCTGCTAAATATTGAAGACCTGAATTTCCCATTAGTTAGAATCCGTTATTTACCGTCTGCGGCGCTCAGCACTTATATCGCCTTGCCTGAAAGTGCACTGGAAATACTGGATATTTGCCTACCGGATATCGCGGTACTTTCTGATATTCACATTCGCTGTATAGACCTGCAGAAGTTGCATTTAGGCGAAGCCTTCCACTTGGAGTTTGGTCGACAGCAAGCATCGGCCAATTTGAATGACTCCAGCATTGCTCAGATTCAACTGCTGGAGATGGACGGAATAGCTGCACTGGATATTCAACAGCTTTCTCTGCCAGAATTAGAATTTCTCTGGTCCCGCAATGGTGCTGCCACTTCAGAAATAAAGTTTGACAAGCTGTCTGCAGAGTCCCTATTGGCTTGTCTCCCACAGCGACAGGGCATAATGGGAAAACTCCCCCATTGTATATACAGTCGGGACTTGCACTCTATCAATAGCAGTGGGGTGTCACTGGGAGTGACGGAATTTACCCGTGCTGCCTCTGCCGAGCCCATTTGGCAGTTTGCAAAACTTGACATTCCTCGGATTTATTTTTCCCCCGGCTCCATCGATCTCTACGATTTAACGATCGACAATATCTTAGTTTGTGGTTTACAGCGCCTATTCCCTCGTGAAATCGATAGGGCAAATCTGGCTGACTGTATTGAAACACCACAGATAAAATTTACGGGTAACCCAATTAGTATCGGCTTTGAAAGTAGTATTGATCGGATTAGTTCTGGCGCTGTTTACACTGGTCCAATCGCTTTTTGGCAAAAAGGCGGAGATTTCCTGCAGGCAGGCCTGCAACAGTTGAGTTGGCGGGGAGTCAACTGGAATGGTGGGAAGGACTTTTCTGTTGCCGACTTAAAGATTCTCAATACCCGGGTGTGCCTGCCAGACTCCGGCAAGATTGTAACGATAGAAAGGCTTGAGCGATCCAGAGCTGGAGATACGCAGAGCTGTTATGGCGTCGATGAGCTGTATATGCCAGGTTTGCAGCGCGTATCCCTAAGTCGGCCTTTTACTCTTGAGGGCTCCTTACATTTAGCTGGTCTCTCTATTCCACGCAAAAATACTGAGCCAAATAAAATACCCAACTTTAAGCTGGATAATATCTCTTTTGAGGGGGAGGCGCTGGTACAGGTGCAGGGTGCCAGTGGCTGTTTACCCGCCGGACTTTTGAAAGACAAAAATATTGCCCCTTGTTATCAGTTGAGCCAATTACGCTTGGGAGGTATGGAAAGTCAACAAGGGGCGACCGGAAGGATTTTTCTGCTCAGGGACATCAGTGTGGCGGAAATACAAATGCATGAGAAGGGCTTTACGCAAGCATTGTCTTTCCCGTTGTTGAAGACGCAGAGATTGCAAGTGGAGCAACTGCGTTTGGAGGGGCGATCTCTAGGAGTACAACAATTACGGCTTCTGAGTATTGCCAGCTGTATTCCCGCCGGTTATTTTGATCAAGGGATTCATTGCTTCAAACTCGGAGCCGTTGAGTTGGATGGTAACTTCAATGGCGTACACGGGCTAACTCTTCCACTGTTTAAGGTTGAGAATATTGATCTTTTTTCACCACGAGGCGAATTATTAGTAGAGGGGGAAAGTATTGAAATTTCCCACTTTTCTCTGAATTCAGAAGAATGGTACTTCGCCTGGGGGGAGGCCGTACATTTCCATTTCTTCAACCGGGATCCTGGTGTTCCCGAGTTTGAACGCCACAGTACTATTGGGGACTTTAGACTGTTGCATATTAAAGGCTTGAGTTTCCATAAGCGTATGGAGTTATTGACGATTGATTTTATCGATTTCCTGCGCCCACGTTTTATCTTGTTGAGGGATGAGCAGGGTCAGTTTCCGGTAACCTGGGAGATTGCCGAACTGCGAGGGATACCGATTAATCAATATCTGCATAGGAAGAAAAAACACCGGCCTCCACTCTTATACCATATTGGTGATATCCACCTACGCCATGGTACTTTTACCTGGGTGGATCGAAAACATGAGTTTCGCGCACGGCTGCCAGTACGCGATATCAATCTTAATCTCAGCGATATCAGTAATGTGGGGGAGCATCCTCCAGCTGTGATTGTCGCGAATGGCCGCCCCGGTGGATTTGGCGATATTCAATTAGGGGGGACAATAGACTACTTGGGGCAAAAAAAATGGAATGCGGATCTGACCGGTTACTTAGCTAATGTAAATCTAATACCGGCTACGCCTTATATGGCCAAGCTACTCGGTTTCAAGATACTGCAGGGGCAGATGGATGCGGTGATGAATATCCATGTCTATGAAAATCAATTAAATGCCTTTGCCGATGTGGTGTTGGAAAAAATAAAGGTTCGGCGTGTACGAAAAGATGATCAATTACCAGTTAAGAAGAGGTTTATCCCTCTGAACCTTGCCCTTTGGTTGTTAAAAGATGGTAAGGGGAATGTGAAATTTGGTATGCCCGTAACCGGCAATATCCGCGATCCAAAGTTTTCTATGGAGTATGTCTTCAGCGAGTTATTACATAAAGCCATTATGGATGCTTTATTTAGTTACTTCACCCCCTATGGTATTTATCTTTTGGCTAAATTGGCCTGGGGGCGATTTATGGCGAAGTCCTTTGATTCCATTGATTTTGCTCCCGGCAGTGCGGAGTTAAGTGGTTTAGCGCTGGCACAACTTCAGCAAATGGTCGCAGTGTTACATAAACATCCGGATGCCCGTCCTGGTGTTTGTGGTATTGCCAATGCCAGGGATTGGAATGCAATGTACCCAAATTCAACAATTGGTCTACGCGGTAGTCGCAGATTTTTATCAAATTTCTACCGTAGGCCGCCGATTTTCTTGCGTGAAGAATTTGAGAAGCTAGCCTTAGAGCGCAGTCGAAAAGTTGAGCGCTATTTGATTGATGCAGGTATCCCAGCTGCTGAGCTTATTCCTTGCGCACCGGATTATATGGGACGTGACTTTGGTGATCCAAGAGTTGAATTTTCTAATTAATATCAGTGACTTATTTCTAAGGGAAGTTGATATTTGATAGGTGCTTTATTCTCTATGCTGGAGATATATCATCCTCTTGGATGAGTGTTTTGTGGAAGTGTAAGTGGCTATATTTATCAGTGTGGATATATGTTGTTATTAATAAATGAAATACTTCCTATATTCTAGCTTGCTTTATTTATCAATAAAATCTGCAAGATATTTCTATGTTTTTTCAGTGAAGTTTGGGTTATAAATGCCCAAAAGGTAAATCATATTATCATATCTTGAAGTGCTTCTCATTTTTGTGACATAGTTGGGATGAGTATACCTCTCTTTGGGTAGTGCTATTTACTACTGATATTGCGACTATCTGTCAAATTATTTACTGCTATATGTATTCAGGGATTGAATATGAGAATAATTATATTTTTCCTACTGCTGTTCTCAAGTTCTTCATTTGCTATTGAGCAGCAGCCTCTAAAAACCATGTCTACATGCCTGGTTATGAATAAATGGAGCTCCTGGGGGATGTGGGAATTCCAGGTTTATGCTATGGCCAGAGAAAAAATCTTAATTGGTAATAAAGAAAACCACTTTCTTATTACGGCAGACGAACCAGGTTTTCGTCATATCATTGCGGGAGAAGTAGTGGCAAATTACCCAGAGGCAATCACCCTGAAAGCGCTTGGTAGCCAGTGTATGGAAAACTGCCCAGAGAATCACACTAAAAGAATTAACTGGTTCAAGCGCCGTTGTAAGTTTTATGAGTCTTAGATTGCCCTGTGGCAACAGTTAGTAAGTGTACGCTTCTATAGCTTTACAGAAGAGAGAGGAAAATATGAGTGATACTAATCCAGTACAGGGAAGCTGCCTGTGTGGTTCTGTGACCATCAAGGCCGAGCTGCCTTCTTCTGACCTTGGAGTCTGTCACTGTAGCATGTGTAAAAAGTGGAGCGGTGGTCCACTGTTGGCGGTGGACTGCCAGACCAGTGTGGAAATCTCTGGTGAGGAGCATGTATCTGTATTTGACTCTTCGGACTGGGCTGAACGCGGTTTCTGTTCCAATTGTGGCTCCCATCTCTTCTACCGATTAAAGGAAACCCAGCAGTATTCAGTTCCTGCGGGTATCTTCGAACTTCCCCCTGAAGTGACAATGACCCATCAGATATTTATTGATGAAAAGCCCACATACTATAGCTTTGCCAATGAGACCAGAAACATAACCGGCCTGGAGCTGGTCACTGAATTTTCCGGAGAGTAAGTGATCACACACTTCTGATTACTTTTGGGGGGACCATTTGTCCCCCTTTAAGGTTACTATTGTTCGCTAACAGCGCTATCGGTTTGAAAGCGGCTGTGCCCATGGCAAATCGTGGGTAATTTGGGCTATCTGGAAGCAGCATTATCAAGCTGTGAAAAGGGCCTGAAAATTTGCAATGATCAAGTAGTAATAGGGAGTGGCAGAGTGCCATGACAGAAACACAGATAGTAGAAATTTTCCTGGCTAATCAGTGGTGGTCCATAATCGCCTTGGTAGTATGTGTCATAGGTGTGACCCTGTGTTGGTTTGGGGGCCTAATGGCTGCATTGACTGCCTTGGGTAATAAGCACTGGGTTTGGGGAATTGTCACTATATTTCTTGGCCCTATTACCGGAATTCCCTATGCTTTGCGGTATAAAGAAGCGGAGTATGCTCGCTCTTTGATGCTTCGAGGAGTATGGGTGTTGTTGGTTGGTTTAATCATTGCTTTCGCCGTTTTATTTTTTGGGCGTTAAAAGACATGCGCGTTGCTAACGGGCTGCGCGCACCCCTAATCTCCTATCAAAGTTTCCTTTCAGTCCTTATATATCCGATTTTCTGACGAATTCTCACTTATTGAGATGTCCGACCCCTATGGCTCTTAGGTGGATCAATATTATATTTTCAAGCTCAATCTTCTACTAGAGAGGAAACTCCACATGACTTTTAAGTGGTAGTAAGGTTTCTGCTCATCATTTAAAGGATTTCTAAGGTCAAAATGTGACTCCGGAGAAAAGCTTTGTTGCCATTTGCAAGCTGTGGCGTGAGGGAAAAGGGTTACCCATCTACCCCTCTTGCTTTGTTAAATAAAGAACGGTAATGATTGAGGTCAGTTGAGTCAGGCTTAAATTTATTTCTGATTTTTATGGATTAAATTTTATTATTGGTAATGGCCTTTAATTGGTTTTTCTTGTGTCGATTTTCTTGTAGGGATCTTGATCTTTTTGTATGCCTGCCTCTTCTTCTTTATGAAAGATTAATTATTCTTGCTTGTCTTAACTTGGTAGGCCAGTAATGTTCTGATGGGCATGTAAGTCACTACCGTTAGGTAAAGTAATTTGCTTAAATTGTCTTTGATAATTCCTCGTTTAAATGTGCTGGGTCTACCAGTGGGGTATATTTGGACCTTGTATTTAATATTTTTTACATTTTTTATTCCACGCAGATCCAAAGGAAATAGACAAAACTTGATTTTTTTTGGCTTTTTTCTTGAAATAAAGATGATCTCACCGATAAAATCTACCTAGATGAAAATCTAAGATTGGTTAGCGGCTCTTTTTAGGTGTATGCAGCTACCATGCTTTTTCTTGCTTCGAATTTCCCCCTTCCATTGAGCAGGGGTTAGCGAGGTAAACACTATTAAATGCAAAGGCGTTCATTTTTTTGAATGTCGAAATGTGGCAGGTCTTCCTGAGCGTAAGCTCTCGATTTATTAAGTTTGCCTCATAAGTTTGGTGGTTCTAGAGAGGCTTGGAGTTAAATTACTTTGAAGAGTGATGATGCAGATTGCATGATATTTGATCGAATATAAAGTATGGAATGTTAGTCAGAGGGAATTGGTAACGTAGTATGATCGCATCTTCAAAATTAATGAGTTCTCTGGTTATAACAGGGCTTGTACTCATTGCCGGGGTACCAGAGAAAGCGCTAGCTTCATGTCAAAAATTACTTAGTGAGCTTCCGGACATAATAGAGTCCTGTACTCTCGAATTGCCGGATAGCTTCACGCTTAGCTATTCAAATAGAAAAGCAACACTTAAATGGCAAGCTTATGAGCTTGGATCTTCAAACCTGTATAGACGACAAGAAGATTATTCAATAGTACAGGTCCTAAATGGCAATGAAACAACGCTCGATAGTGCGCCCCCTCTCACTGGTACTCGAGTGGTGAATTTAACTGCTGATGGAAATTACTCACTTTGTTTTAAGGCTGAGGGTATACAAGGCACTTATAGGGTTGACCGACGTGCACCTTTGGGGGCAAAACAGGAGTGCCGCGAGGTAGCAGTTACTTCTACACCTACTACCTTAAGTTATCCAAGTGCAGATTATGACGGTTCTTATATCGTCAGTTGGTCCTCACGGCCTGGCGCTAGCCATTATGAACTCGAGCGTAGAATAAATGGAGGTTCTTGGAGCCGAATTTATAATTCTTCAGGAACCAGTTTCAGTGAAAGTGGACGATCCTTGGGTAGTTATCAGTATCGAGTGCGGGCCTGTACGCCCAATATGTGCAGCGATTTTAAAACGGGTCCCGTAGCCGCTGTTGGAACGCCGCCTGTTCCCTCCTCTTTCAGTGTGCCAAGTTATGTATCATCCAGCAGTGTAAATTTAAGCTGGGGGTCTAGTAATGGTGCAACCAGCTATGAGGTACAGCAGCGCAGGGATAATGGTAGCTGGTCTGATGATATTCACTCAGGCTCTGCTGCAACCAGCAGGTCCGTCTCCTCTTTGGTGCATGGCAGTATCTATCGCTTTAGGGTTCGCTCTTGTGCCACCCTCTGTTCTTCGTATCGAGAAAGTGGTGACCTACAGGTTTATTTTCGTCCAGGCGTACCAGATCCCAAATTAAATACGAACACCAGTCTAGACGGTAAATATACGCTGAGCTGGGAAGCCAAAGCGCATGCCACTAGTTATCAGGCTGTAGATGGTAATGACTCTACTGTTTACAGTGGTTCTGATCTGAGCAAGAGTTTTACGGACATTAGCAATGGTACCTACAGCTACAAGGTGCGCGCTTGTAATGTTAAAGGCACCTGCTCCAACTACTCTCCACCGGTCAGCGTTATAGTGGATCGTGTTGTTGGTATACCGGTGCTGTCTGCAGCGCCCACTAGCAGCTGGGATGGCAAAGTAAAACTAAGCTGGACAGAAATTGATAAAGGCGGTCTCACCGTTGAATATCAAGTGGTGGATAGTGCCAATAAGCAGCTTTACCGCGGTACTGCGCGCAGCTACCAGCTGAGCAATTTGCAGGATGGCCGCCACTGCTACCGGGTACGCGCACTGACTTCAGCAGATCAGTCCAATTACTCGCCAGAAGCCTGTGCCACCGTAGATTTGCTACAGCCACCAGCAGCGCCGAGCTATATCACTTTGCCTTCTTCTACCGGTGAAGCTTATACCGTGAGCTGGCCATCAGTTGCCGAAACTGATAGTTATCTGCTGCAGCAACGTATTAATAATGGCAGCTGGCAGGCTGTGTATAACGGCTCTGGCAATACCTATAAATACAATGCTTCTTCATTGGTATTCGGTACCCACGATTATCGTGTACAAGCGGTCAACAAGGCGGGCTCCTCCGACTTCAGTGATATCTTCACGGTCACCATGGAGCTGGATCCCACAGTACAGATCCGTAAGCAGCTGTACTACAACGAAGCCGATCAGGTGCCTGCGGCCCAGGAAAATCCTGCTCAGGGTATTTTCTCCCGGGATAGAGCGGCCTTCCGCTACCTGGATCTGATGTATATCGTTGATACCAACACCAATACGGTGATTAACCCTTATGCCAGTGGTGAAGCCACGGTTGAATTTTCCAGCCTGTACGACACTGCCGAGCGCAACCGCGCTACAGATGTGGAAGCGTTTATTTTCGAGCAGCTGACCCACCACCCCGACAATGAAAACCTGCAGCGTTTCACGCTGGATGTTTACTACGATCGCGCGGTAGCGGAAATGATCCTGGCTAATGAAGCCCTGGATAATGCCCGTATTAGCCGTTTGCGTAACGAAGCGGTGACTGTCGAAGTTGGCCATATAGAAACTGCACACCAGTTGTTGAAAGACGCCCTGGAGCAGTACAGCTCCCTGCTGACTTATGCACCGGAGTTTTTAGCGCAGTGGGGTCCTTCCCGTGGTCAAATCAGTCCCCGTTACTATGATCCCAACGATCTGGCACAAAAAGATGTAACCCCGGCAGAATTACTGTTCACTGGTTACAAAGATGTCACCATGCTCTATCAGCTGATGAGCAAATTGGCTTCTACCAAAGTGCAGCAAGCGCGTTTGGCCGTTGTAGCTGGTCAGACCAATACCACCTTGTTGGCGCAAATGGTTGACGAGATGGACACGCTGCGCAGCGAGCTGATTGCCAAAGAGGCATCGTTGCGTGCGATCTTCCTGAATGTCGACTTCACCCAGGTGCAGGGTTTCTCTGGCCTGCCCGAAGCTATATCCGAATGGAATACCCATATCAGCGATTTGGAAAACTCCGTGAGCTGGCTCACTGGAGAAACCAATATTCTGGGTCTGCCCCAGGATGCTGTGTTGCTTGTACAAGGCTACGGTATTGATGGCAACACCGTGTTTGACTCCTTCGATGCACTGAGAGACTTCCTTGGTAACGAAAGCAGTGGCCCTATTGCCACAGCGCAAAACAGTTTGGTAGCTGCGAAAACCAGCTATGAGAACTATCGTCACAGCGCTGACAAGCTCGCTACGGAATATACCGATCGCCACCAGCAACTGGGCAACTGGTTGTACAGCTTGCTGGGCCTGGAATTCCCGAGCAATTGTTTTAACCAAGACTGCATCATTATTGAAGAGTCTGCACAGCAAGGTAGTGAAATTGCGCTACAGGCGAATAACATCGAGCTCGCGGAAATTGCGCTGAGTAACAACCTGCAGCGTATGGAAAACCTGCTGAGTGCGATTGAAATCGAAATTGAGCGACGTGCAGAGGAAGAGGGTATCGTCGATGGCATGTCGAAGATCATCCTGGATTATGGCTCCAAGCAGGAATCCATTTCGAAGCAGATCACCAAGATTCGTAAAGAGGCGGAGAAATCAAGGAAGAGAGATGGCTTCCTTAAAGTCGTGGGTGGTGCTGTAAAAGCATACTTTTCTCAAGGGAAGGATACTGCTTTATTGGAGCAAGGTATCAGCCAAGTGGTTTCCAGCCATATCAACCTCAGAAGTATTAAAGAGATTGGTAAGCTGGAAGCGCTGAGTATTCGCCTGGCGGCGGAAGAACGTGCCAAGCTTAATGACAGTTCTAACAAATTATTAGAAGTCGAAAGCAGGGCGCGGATACGTACCATGTGGCTGGAAGCGAATACTATCGCACTAGATATTGCCCAGGCAGAAGCGACCGTAGAGCAGGAAGTCGAGCGTCTGATCGGTATGCTTAATCAGGCACAGCGGGTTATGAACCAGATGTTCACCACCAACGCCAACTTGGCCGATCGCTATTTTGCCGACCCGATTCACGCCAGTCGCCTGACCACAGAGATGCTGCGTGCGGAACGTCACTTTGAAGAAGCACAGAAATGGTTGTTCTATACCGCCAGTGCGCTGGAGTACAAGTGGCAGGAATCTTTTATTGGGCCGGTTAGTGGTTCTAGAAAAGAAGCTATTTTCCAGTTGCGTAATACTGAGGAGCTGAGAGATTTCTTCAGTGAGATGGCATCTTTTGATCAGTTGCGTAACTTAAATGGCACCCAGCAAGCGATAGACACCTTCTCGCTAAAGGATGATGTATTCGGTTATGTGGATGATATCAATGGTATTCCACAAACCTATGCACATCCAGATCCTGATCAACAAGGCGGTCCAGAATTGAACCCGCAGCAAGCTTTCCAGGAAAAGCTACGTTTATTGTCGCGCTCTTTCGGCACCGATATCTGGTTGACTGTGGAATTTAGTACAGTGAAGGAATTGCCGCGTAGTAATTTCTTCCTGGGTCCGGTTATTGCGGATAATGGTGATCTGTCTTGTCTTGCCGCGGGTGGGTCCTACCTGGATAAAATTGAGACCATTGGACTCAATATTCCTCTGTTGTACAACGTCAGTGGTGAAACAGAAACACCGGCTTACTTAACCTATGGCGGTACCAGCTTTGTGCGCAGTAAAACGCCGGGTACTTTGGTGGAGACGGCAGATGGTGTAGGTATCAAGGACGAGTTGATTACTTATAGCGCACGTTTCTGGGATACCGTTGATGGAGCTAGCCTGGCTTTCCGTAATAGCTATCGTGTGCCTATGGCTGCAAATCTGGATATGTTTAATAGTGGAGCAGGCTCCAGCTCTACTGTTACTAGTGTCTTTAAGGAGCGTAGTGTTGCTGCTACTGGCTGGCGCTTGTCCATCAAATTGGCAGACCGCTTTGGTTCGCTAGTAGATCTTGATGCTATTAAGGATGTTGAGTTGATCTTCAATCATCGTTTCAAATCAAGAAATATTGATACCTGCGGTGGTGGTAATGGTGGTGGCCCTCTGCTATTGCTGCGAGAGCCGGTGAGATAGTAATTTCATTAACAACGCCATTCTAAAGCTGGCATATTTATTTGGTAGTCCGACGGGTTTTAACCGTCGGACTGCTACTCTAGGGCTATCATTTTTTGCCTAAAAAGTGGGGGATTGGAGCATTAAATTTGTCCCTATGTTTTAAAAATGGCAATGTAACCGGTTACATTTTTTGGGCCACGCTTCTGTGTGGTATAGCTAGGTCTAAAAATATTGGAGGGTATTACTTTCTTTTTGTTAGCAATTTACTCAATATTTTTTCTTATCTACTCCTGATAGTGGTGAATAAATATGTTTCATATTGGTTTGGCCAATATGAAATGCTAGCTATTTGGAATTAGCAGAGGTGAGCTATTGGGTATGCTTGAAAGTTGCAGGGGTTAAGGGAATAAAGTGTTTATAGAGCATAAATATGATTAGTTATTTAAAGTTAATGAGTCCGGTGCTGGCAGTTGGACTTGCATCATTTAGCTTTTTACCGCAAAGCGCACAAGCTGGATGTACAATAGATGGTGAACATTCAATAGGAGGGCCTAGAGGGCAGGTTGTTAAGGACTGTTGGGTAAAATTACCATCTAGCTTCACTCTCAGCTATTCAAACCGCAAGGCTACTTTAGCTTGGAAGGAGTATACACCCGCGAGTGGAGAAGCTAGACACGAACATTATTCTCTTATTCAAAGTCTTAATGGAAATGAATCTACTTTAGATCATAACCCGCCTATAACGGGGTCTCGTGTTGTTAATTTGACAGCTGACGGTGTTTATTCCTTTTGCTATAAAGCTGAAGGCGCAACGGGTTTGGTTGGAAATGGATGGGTGGGGCATCCAATGACCAGAGAGACCTGCCGTGAAGTAACCGTTACCTCTACGCCTTCTGTTATAAATTATGCGACTTTTGATAGTGATGGCTCATATTCAATTAGCTGGTCAACAAGTTCTTGGGCTAGTCGCTATGAACTCGAGCGCAGCATAAACGGAGGTTCCTGGAGCCGAATTTATAATTCTTCGGGGACCAGCTTTAATGAAAGTGGTAAATCTAACGGTAATTACCAGTATCGTGTACGGGCCTGTACAGCTGATATGTGCAGTGGTTATAAAACGGGTGGAACCCTGAAGGTAGAGAAGACACCGCCAACACCATCTTCTATCTCTGTTCCCAGCTATACCTCTTCCAGCAGTGCAAACCTCAGCTGGTCTGCCAGTAGTACAGCTACGCGCTATGAGTTGCAGCAGCGTAGAGATAATGGTAGCTGGTCTGGTATTTATTCAGGCTCCTCTACCAGTAAAACGGTCTCCTCTCTGGTACATGGCAGTACCTATCAATACAGAGTGCGCGCCTGTAATTCTACTTGCTCTGGTTATCGGGAAAGCGGAGATCAGGAGGTCTATTTCCGCCCAGGTGTACCGTCACCAAAATTAAATACGGGCACCAGCCTCGATGGTAAATATACTGTCAGCTGGAATGCCATGGCGCATGCCACCAATTACCAGGTTGTAGATGGTAATGGCTCTTCCGTTTATAACGGTCCTGGCCTGAGCAAGAGTTTCACCGGCATTAGCAATGGTACCTACAGCTATAAGGTGCGTGCTTGTAATGTTAAAGGCACCTGCTCCAACTACTCTTCACCGGTCAGCGTTATAGTGGATCGTGTTGTTGGTATACCGGTGCTGTCAGCAGCACCCACTAGCAGCTGGGATGGCAAAGTAAATTTAAGCTGGACAGAAATTGATAAAGGCGGTCTCACCGTTGAATATCAAGTGGTGGATAGTGCCAATAAGCAGCTTTACCGCGGTACTGCGCGCAGCTACCAGCTGAGCAATTTGCAGGATGGTCGCCACTGCTACCGGGTACGCGCACTGACTTCAGCAGATCAGTCCAATTACTCGCCAGAAGCCTGTGCCACCGTAGATTTGCTACAGCCACCAGCAGCGCCGAGCTATATCACTTTGCCTTCTTCTACCGGTGAAGCTTATACCGTGAGCTGGCCATCAGTTGCCGAAACTGATAGTTATCTGCTGCAGCAACGTATTAATAATGGCAGCTGGCAGGCTGTGTATAACGGCTCTGGCAATACCTATAAATACAATGCTTCTTCATTGGTATTCGGTACCCACGATTATCGTGTACAAGCGGTCAATAAGGCGGGCTCCTCCGACTTCAGTGATATCTTCACGGTCACCATGGAGCTGGATCCCACAGTACAGATCCGTAAGCAGCTGTACTACAACGAAGCCGATCAGGTGCCTGCGGCCCAGGAAAATCCTGCTCAGGGTATTTTCTCCCGGGATAGAGCGGCCTTCCGCTACCTGGATCTGATGTATATCGTTGATACCAACACCAATACGGTGATTAACCCTTATGCCAGTGGTGAAGCCACGGTTGAATTTTCCAGCCTGTACGACACTGCCGAGCGCAACCGCGCTACAGATGTGGAAGCGTTTATTTTCGAGCAGCTGACCCACCACCCCGACAATGAAAACCTGCAGCGTTTCACGCTGGATGTTTACTACGATCGCGCGGTAGCGGAAATGATCCTGGCTAATGAAGCCCTGGATAATGCCCGTATTAGCCGTTTGCGTAACGAAGCGGTGACTGTCGAAGTTGGCCATATAGAAACTGCACACCAGTTGTTGAAAGACGCCCTGGAGCAGTACAGCTCCCTGCTGACTTATGCACCGGAGTTTTTAGCGCAGTGGGGTCCTTCCCGTGGTCAAATCAGTCCCCGTTACTATGATCCCAACGATCTGGCACAAAAAGATGTAACCCCGGCAGAATTACTGTTCACTGGTTACAAAGATGTCACCATGCTCTATCAGCTGATGAGCAAATTGGCTTCTACCAAAGTGCAGCAAGCGCGTTTGGCCGTTGTAGCTGGTCAGACCAATACCACCTTGTTGGCGCAAATGGTTGACGAGATGGACACGCTGCGCAGCGAGCTGATTGCCAAAGAGGCATCGTTGCGTGCGATCTTCCTGAATGTCGACTTCACCCAGGTGCAGGGTTTCTCTGGCCTGCCCGAAGCTATATCCGAATGGAATACCCATATCAGCGATTTGGAAAACTCCGTGAGCTGGCTCACTGGAGAAACCAATATTCTGGGTCTGCCCCAGGATGCTGTGTTGCTTGTACAAGGCTACGGTATTGATGGCAATACCGTGTTTGACTCCTTCGATGCACTGAGAGACTTCCTTGGTAACGAAAGCAGTGGCCCTATTGCCACAGCGCAAAACAGTTTGGTAGCTGCGAAAACCAGCTATGAGAACTATCGTCACAGCGCTGACAAGCTCGCTACGGAATATACCGATCGCCACCAGCAACTGGGCAACTGGTTGTACAGCTTGCTGGGCCTGGAATTCCCGAGCAATTGTTTTAACCAAGACTGCATCATTATTGAAGAGTCTGCGCAGCAAGGTAGTGAAATTGCGCTACAGGCGAATAACATCGAGCTCGCGGAAATTGCGCTGAGTAACAACCTGCAGCGTATGGAAAACCTGCTGAGTGCGATTGAAATCGAAATTGAGCGACGTGCAGAGGAAGAGGGTATCGTCGATGGCATGTCGAAGATCATCCTGGATTATGGCTCCAAGCAGGAATCCATTTCGAAGCAAATCGCCAAGGTTCGTAAAGAGGAGGCAAAATCCAGGCAGCGTCATGGTTATCTAAAAGCAGTGGCTGGTACGGTGCTTGCTATCTATACGGGTAATACAGCTTTGCTTCAGGAGGGGGTGAACTATGTTACAGAAGCTCACCGCAATATTAGAAGTATCAAAGATATTGGTAAGTTGGAGGCTATGAGCATTCGTCTGGCGGCGGAAGAGCGTGCCAAACTGAATGACAGCACCAATAAACTTCTGGATGTGGAAAGCCACGCGCGGGTACGCACCATGTGGCTGGAGGTAAATACTATTGCCCTGGATATTGCTCAAGCGGAAGCGACAGTTGAGCAAGAAATGGAGCGATTGGTTGGCATGTTAAGCCAAGCTCAGCGGGTTATGAACCAGATGTTCACCACCAACGCCAACTTGGCCGATCGTTATTTTGCCGACCCGATTCACGCCAGTCGCCTGACCACAGAGATGCTGCGTGCGGAACGTCACTTTGAGGAAGCGCAGAAATGGTTGTTCTATACCGCCAGTGCGCTGGAATACAAGTGGCAGGAATCTTTTATTGGGCCGGTTAGTGGTTCTAGAAAAGAAGCTATTTTCCAGTTGCGCAGTACTGAGGAGCTGAGGGATTTCTTCAGTGAGATGGTATCTTTTGATCAGCTACACAATCTAGGGAGCATAGAGCAGGCAACCGATACTTTCTCTTTGAAGGATGATGTATTTGGCTATGTGGATCATATTAATGGTATTTCACAAACCTATACGCACCCAGACCCTGATCAGCAAGGTGGACAGGAGTTGAGTCCGCAGGATGCTTTCCAGGAGAAATTACGTTTACTCTCACGCTCTTTCGGTACTGATGTCTGGTTAACTGTAGAGTTTAGTTCTGTGAAAGAGTTACCTCGTAGTAACTTCTTCCTGGGGCCGGTTATTGCAGATAACGGTGATCTGTCTTGTCTGGCCACAGGTGGTAATTATCTGGATAAAATTGAGACTATCGGGCTCAATATCCCCTTGTTGTACAACGTCAGTGGTGAAACAGAAACACCTGCATTCCTAACTTATGGTGGTACCAGCTTCCTGCGCAGTAAAACGCCGGGCACTCTGGTGGAGACGGCAGATGGTGTAGGCATCAAAGACGAATTGATTACTCATACTACTCGCTTTTGGGATGCTGTAGAGGGAACTGGCTTGGCGTTCCGTAATAGCTATCGTGTATCTATGGCTGCAAATCTGGATATGTTTAACAGTGGTATGGGGTCCAGCTCTACAGTCACCAGTGCATTTAAAGAGCGCAGTGTTGCCACCACGGGCTGGCGCTTGTCCATTAAATTGGCAGACCGCTTTGGTTCGCTGGTGGATCTTGATGCGGTTAAAGATATTGAATTGATCTTCAATCATCGTTTCAAGTCAAGAAACATTGATACCTGCGGCGGTGATAATGGCGGTCCGCTACTATTGTTGCGTGAGCCCATAGCGCATTAATTCTATCAGTTCATTAGTGAGATCCCTGCTCTAAGGTGGGGATCTCACTTTTTACCGTAATTTATTTTTAAGATCTAAGGTAGATAATATAACCGCAAGTAGGCTCTGCTAGTCCCATCTGCTGGGTATTTAAGGTTATCTTTGATTTTTAAATAAATATGCTGGGTGTGCCAAGGCTTGAAATATACAAATTATAAAACTTAAATTACCAGTCTGGTGGTGTATGAAATGTGGAGCTATAGCCTAGAGAAATTTTTTGCTTGAGTTAGGGGTTTGATAAGTTTAGTACTATATCTTAAGAAAATATTCTAAATATTTTTAAGGTTTTAAAATGTCAATTAAGATTAGAAGATTAATATGATGAAAACTTTGCTGTCTTCAGCTACGCTGACTAAAACTGCTATTGCAATAGTAGTTTTGTCCGGTTTTTCGGGGAGGGCCTCGGCAGCTTGCGAGGTCGAGCCGCCGGAGCCAGGTACAACTCCTTTTGAGTTCTGTACTGTTGATTTGCCTGAATACTTTAATCTCAGTTATTCAAATCAAAAAGTAACTTTGAGTTGGAAACAATACTCTCTTGGATTTAGAGAAGTAAGGAGGGAGAGTAACTCAATTAAGCAAACAAAAAATGGAGTTACTACAGTCCTTGATAGTAATCCTGCAGCAACAGGTTCTCGAGTTGTCAGCTTAACAACGGGCGTTAATTATAATTTTTGTTACGAAGCATTTGGGCCTACAGGTGCGTTGACAACAACAAAATTAGCGAAATCAGAACGAAAGTCGATATGTCACTCAGCAGCAGTTACTGCTACGCCTGGGTCCATAAATTATCCGACCTTAGATAGTGATGGCTCATACTCGATTAGCTGGTCCTCTAGTGCCGCTGCTAGTCGTTATGAACTCTATCGTAGAGTAAATGGAGGTTCCTGGAGCCGAGTTTATAACTCCTCGGGAACCAGCTTTAATGAAACTGGTAAATCCAATGGTGATTACCAGTATCGTGTACGGGCCTGTACTATTAGTATGTGCAGTGGTTATAAAACCGGTGGAACCCTGAAGGTAGAGAAGACACCGCCAACACCATCTTCTATCTCTGTTCCCAGCTATACCTCTTCCAGCAGTGCAAACCTCAGCTGGTCTGCCAGTAGTACAGCTACGCGCTATGAGTTGCAGCAGCGTAGAGATAATGGTAGCTGGTCTGGTATTTATTCAGGCTCCTCTACCAGTAAAACGGTCTCCTCTCTGGTACATGGCAGTACCTATCAATACAGAGTGCGCGCCTGTAATTCTACTTGCTCTGGTTATCGGGAAAGCGGAGATCAGGAGGTCTATTTCCGCCCAGGTGTACCGTCACCAAAATTAAATACGGGCACCAGCCTCGATGGTAAATATACTGTCAGCTGGAATGCCATGGCGCATGCCACCAATTACCAGGTTGTAGATGGTAATGGCTCTTCCGTTTATAACGGTCCTGGCCTGAGCAAGAGTTTCACCGGCATTAGCAATGGTACCTACAGCTATAAGGTGCGTGCTTGTAATGTTAAAGGCACCTGCTCCAACTACTCTTCACCGGTCAGCGTTATAGTGGATCGTGTTGTTGGTATACCGGTGCTGTCAGCAGCACCCACTAGCAGCTGGGATGGCAAAGTAAATTTAAGCTGGACAGAAATTGATAAAGGCGGTCTCACCGTTGAATATCAAGTGGTGGATAGTGCCAATAAGCAGCTTTACCGCGGTACTGCGCGCAGCTACCAGCTGAGCAATTTGCAGGATGGTCGCCACTGCTACCGGGTACGCGCACTGACTTCAGCAGATCAGTCCAATTACTCGCCAGAAGCCTGTGCCACCGTAGATTTGCTACAGCCACCAGCAGCGCCGAGCTATATCACTTTGCCTTCTTCTACCGGTGAAGCTTATACCGTGAGCTGGCCATCAGTTGCCGAAACTGATAGTTATCTGCTGCAGCAACGTATTAATAATGGCAGCTGGCAGGCTGTGTATAACGGCTCTGGCAATACCTATAAATACAATGCTTCTTCATTGGTATTCGGTACCCACGATTATCGTGTACAAGCGGTCAATAAGGCGGGCTCCTCCGACTTCAGTGATATCTTCACGGTCACCATGGAGCTGGATCCCACAGTACAGATCCGTAAGCAGCTGTACTACAACGAAGCCGATCAGGTGCCTGCGGCCCAGGAAAATCCTGCTCAGGGTATTTTCTCCCGGGATAGAGCGGCCTTCCGCTACCTGGATCTGATGTATATCGTTGATACCAACACCAATACGGTGATTAACCCTTATGCCAGTGGTGAAGCCACGGTTGAATTTTCTAGCCTGTATGACACTGCCGAGCGCAACCGCGCTACAGATGTGGAAGCGTTTATTTTCGAGCAGCTGACCCACCACCCCGACAATGAAAACCTGCAGCGTTTCACGCTGGATGTTTACTACGATCGCGCGGTAGCGGAAATGATCCTGGCTAATGAAGCCCTGGATAATGCCCGTATTAGCCGTTTGCGTAACGAAGCGGTGACTGTCGAAGTTGGCCATATAGAAACTGCACACCAGTTGTTGAAAGACGCCCTGGAGCAGTACAGCTCCCTGCTGACTTATGCACCGGAGTTTTTAGCGCAGTGGGGTCCTTCCCGTGGTCAAATCAGTCCCCGTTACTATGATCCCAACGATCTGGCACAAAAAGATGTAACCCCGGCAGAATTACTGTTCACTGGTTACAAAGATGTCACCATGCTCTATCAGCTGATGAGCAAATTGGCTTCTACCAAAGTGCAGCAAGCGCGTTTGGCCGTTGTAGCTGGTCAGACCAATACCACCTTGTTGGCGCAAATGGTTGACGAGATGGACACGCTGCGCAGCGAGCTGATTGCCAAAGAGGCATCGTTGCGTGCGATCTTCCTGAATGTCGACTTCACCCAGGTGCAGGGTTTCTCTGGCCTGCCCGAAGCTATATCCGAATGGAATACCCATATCAGCGATTTGGAAAACTCCGTGAGCTGGCTCACTGGAGAAACCAATATTCTGGGTCTGCCCCAGGATGCTGTGTTGCTTGTACAAGGCTACGGTATTGATGGCAACACCGTGTTTGACTCCTTCGATGCACTGAGAGACTTCCTTGGTAACGAAAGCAGTGGCCCTATTGCCACAGCGCAAAACAGTTTGGTAGCTGCGAAAACCAGCTATGAGAACTATCGTCACAGCGCTGACAAGCTCGCTACGGAATATACCGATCGCCACCAGCAACTGGGCAACTGGTTGTACAGCTTGCTGGGCCTGGAATTCTCGAGCAATTGTTTTAACCAAGACTGCATCATTATTGAAGAGTCTGCACAGCAAGGTAGTGAAATTGCGCTACAGGCGAATAACATCGAGCTCGCGGAAATTGCGCTGAGTAACAACCTGCAGCGTATGGAAAACCTGCTGAGTGCGATTGAAATCGAAATTGAGCGACGTGCAGAGGAAGAGGGTATCGTCGATGGCATGTCGAAGATCATCCTGGATTATGGCTCCAAGCAGGAATCCATTTCGAAGCAAATCGCCAAGGTTCGTAAAGAGGAGGCAAAATCCAGGCAGCGTCATGGTTATCTAAAAGCAGTGGCTGGTACGGTGCTTGCTATCTATACGGGTAATACAGCTTTGCTTCAGGAGGGGGTGAACTATGTTACAGAAGCTCACCGCAATATTAGAAGTATCAAAGATATTGGTAAGTTGGAGGCTATGAGCATTCGTCTGGCGGCGGAAGAGCGTGCCAAACTGAATGACAGCACCAATAAACTTCTGGATGTGGAAAGCCACGCGCGGGTACGCACCATGTGGCTGGAGGTAAATACTATTGCCCTGGATATTGCTCAAGCGGAAGCGACAGTTGAGCAAGAAATGGAGCGATTGGTTGGCATGTTAAGCCAAGCTCAGCGGGTTATGAACCAGATGTTCACCACCAACGCCAACTTGGCCGATCGTTATTTTGCCGACCCGATTCACGCCAGTCGCCTGACCACAGAGATGCTGCGTGCGGAACGTCACTTTGAGGAAGCGCAGAAATGGTTGTTCTATACCGCCAGTGCGCTGGAATACAAGTGGCAGGAATCTTTTATTGGGCCGGTTAGTGGTTCTAGAAAAGAAGCTATTTTCCAGTTGCGCAGTACTGAGGAGCTGAGGGATTTCTTCAGTGAGATGGCATCTTTTGATCAGCTAGGTAACTTAAATGGCACCCAGCAGGCGACAGATATCTTCTCTTTGAAGGATGATGTTTTCGGTTATGTGGATGATATCAATGGTATCCCGCAAACTTATCCTCACCCAGATCCTGTCCAGCAAGGAGGAGTAGAACTTAGCCCGCAAGAAGCTTTCCAAGAGAAGCTGCGTTTATTATCGCGTTCTTTTGGCACTGATGTATGGCTAACTGCGGAATTTAGTACGGTGAAGGAATTGCCGCGCAGTAATTTCTTCCTGGGCCCTGTTATTGCAGACAATGGAGATCTGTCTTGTCTTGCAGCTGGTGGTAATTACCTGGATAAAATTGAGACAGTTGGCCTCAATATCCCATTGCTATACAACGTCAGCGGTGAAACTGAAACACCAGCTTATCTGACCTATGGTGGTACCAGCTTCTTGCGTAGCAAAACACCGGGTACCCTGGTGGAAACTGTGGATGGTGTAGGTATACAGGATGAGCTAATTACCCATAGCCCACGATTCTGGGATATCACGGAGAGGACCAATTTAGCTTTCCGTGATAGTTATCGTGTGTCTATGGCTGCGAATTTGGATCTGTTTAACAGTGGTGCTGGCTCCAGTTCTACGATTACCAGCGTCTTTAAAGAGCGTAGTGTCGCTGCTACTGGCTGGCGCTTGTCAATTAAATTGGCAGACCGATTTGGTTCGCTGGTAGATCTTGATGCGGTTAAAGATATTGAGTTGATCTTCAATCATCGGTTCAAATCAAGAAACGTTGATACCTGTGGCGGTGATAATGGTGGTGGCCCGCTGTTATTGCTGAAGCAACCAGTAACTCACTAGTTCTGTTAGTCTAATTTCTAAAAAATAGAGAACTTTCTTGGCAATCCAGTGGCATTGATGCTGCTGGATTGCTCATTTATTTATAGGAGGAGTGCTGAATTTCATCAGTATTTATTTATAAATAAAAAAAATTTTAATGTGCTTTTTATAAAGCACTTCTCTTTAAAACAAGGATGCTTATGCTGCGCAAATTATTGCTGTCTTGCTGCTTGCTTGCATCATCTACGGCGGTTATCGCTGCGGATGAACATACAGCTCTGCAAGCGCCCGTTCTCAATCTGCCGACAGGTCCGGGTAGTATCTCCGGGCTCGGTGAGGCTTTCACCCCTAATTTAAATACCGGCACCAGTTCGCGCCTAGTGAACTTGGCTGTGCCCCCTGGGCGTAATGGACTGGCTCCGGATGTATCACTGGAATACAACAGCGGGTTTGGCAACGGGCTATTGGGACTGGGGCATAAACTGGTTATTCCCTATATCAAGCGTCAAACCGACAAGGGCCTGCCTAATTATTCAGAGTGGGGTCAGGCTGATCGGCAGGATAACGACCGCGATGGTCGCACCGATGAGTTTGATGAGTTTGATACGTTTATCAATCACCTGGGCGAAGAATTAGTTCTGGTGGAAGACGGTGTTTATCGCACCAAAAATGCCAGTGATTTTGCTCGCTACGAGCGTCTGTCGAAGGGTTGGCTGGTAACACAGTCCAACGGTCTGCGTTGGTATTTGGGGCAAAACTCTAATAGCCGAGTCAGTGGCAACAACGGCACATCGGTATTCTCCTGGTATCTAGAGGCGGTAGAAGATACCCATGGCAATCGTATCGACTATCAATATCGCAAGTTGGATGATGGCGTTCAGATTTATCTGGACAGGATTCAATATAATACGAATGGCGATATGGCGGTGCAGTTTCACTATGAAGACCGCCCTGACGTCTTAACAAATTATAAAGCAGGTTTTGAGATTAAAACCGCTTATCGCTTGCAACGCGTGGAAACACAATTTGCCGGGCGCCACTTACGTAAATACGAATTTTCCTATCAGCCGCTAACGGAATGGCAAAGCCTCTCATTGTTGGAAGAGGTTAACTCGAGTGCAGGTGAGGGCGAGTCGGTGATAACACTGCCGCCAGTGCGCTATGACTACACCCACTTCCAGCAGGACCGGGTGTTTATGTCACAGATGCCGGCTGCGAGTCAGATGCCGTTGAATAATCCTGATGTGGCTTTCCTGGATATTAACCGTGACGGACTGCCGGATGTTATTAACACCGCACCGAATAAAGACGTCTACTGGCTTAATTTAGGTCCAGGGGACGATGGCTTGCCGCAATGGCAGAGCTATCGCGAAATGAATACTTTCTCCACCAGCCGTATTTCCTATGATGCCGTCACCTGGGCCGATATCGACGGTAATGGTGTAGTGAATATGCTGCAGTATGGCTCGGGCAGTACACATTATTTCCATCTGGATAATAATCATAGTTGGCAGTACAGCGGCGCTATCGATGGGCTGCAAATCCCCCTTGATAGCCCCCATGTGGATATGCTGGATATCAATAACGACAAACGTGTTGATGTCTTTGCAACGATAGTGAACAGCAGCGGTAAAGTTTTATCCCATGTTGTTCAGTTAAATCACGCCGATGGCTGGTCGCAGCCCATTCAATTACCTATGCCAGCGGGCACCGCGGCTATGCGACTGGGCGACCCCAACGTATTTCTCCGGGATATGAATGGCGATGGCATGGCGGATCTGGTCGGGGTTGGCAATGGCTATGTTGCCTATTTTGCCAGCCGCGGTTTGCAGGGTTTTGCACCTGCCGTCGTATTTGCCAATAGCCCCGATACACTACACGATCTCAACAATGTTCGTATTAGCGATATCAATGCCGACGGCCGCGCTGACCTGGTGTATCTGAATGGAACCCATGTATCCATCTGGCTTAACCAGGGCCTGAACAGCAACCAACATCAATTAGCCCAATTTAGCCAGCCACAACTGATCCAGGCCCAAGGCAATGTTGCTCCCGAAGAGGTGCGCCTGGTCGATATTAATGGTAACGGCTCTACGGATATTGTTTGGTACAGCCCCGGTCGCGGTGCTAATACTTTTTATTTCGCAGAGCTATTCCCCAATGAGCAACCGAATCAGCTAAAAACGATCGACAATGGCCTGGGTGCATTGACGACCCTGGAGTACGGCTCTGTTGTTGAGGAGATGGTGAGAGACCGCGAGGGTAACAGCCCCTGGTCGCAGGGTATCCCTGTGGCAATGCAGGTACTTAAGCGCGTTGTTGTGGATGATGGCCGCGGTGGTGAACAGCAAACCACCGAGATGGATTACTGGGACGGCTTCTACGATGCTGCCGATAAAGAATTCCAGGGCTTTGCACACAGTGAAGAGCGCCGCGTGGGTGATGCCAGTACCCCGACACTGGCAACCCGCTACGAATTCCATCTGGGCCAAAAAGCCGATGGCACCGAACAGGAAGCCCTACAGGGCAAGATCAAACAAATAGAAACCCGCGATGCCCTCGGCGGAATTTTCTGGCGCGAGGAAAATCAGTGGGAGTTGCGCCAACTGCTGTCCGGTTATGCCGAGGAAAGCCGCAAAGTCGAGTTTGCGGCTATGACCGAACGCCAGCAGCATATGCTGGAGCGAGGCAGCGGTACCCCAGTGACCCTTGCCTGGGAGTATGACTACGATAATTACGGCAATACCACTTATATCAAAGAGCTGGGCCGTACCGATGGCAACTGGCAGGATGAGCGTATTACCCAATTGCGCTTCAGTGCGGAATCCGCCTCTGCACAGGGCCACTGGTTCCTGCACCTACCGCTAGAGCGCAAGGTTACCGACCTATCGGGCCGCGCTGTGGCCAAAGAGCAGTGGTTCTACGATGATGAAAGTTTCTCCGCTGGTAATTTAGGCGCGGTCTCCAAGGGCAACCTGACCCTGCGTCGACTCTGGCACGATGCTGAGAGTGCAGATGCCTATGTTGCCGCAGAGCGCCACCGCTACGATGCCTTTGGCAACCGCATTCAAAGTTATGACCCCTTGTGGGACGCCAACACAGGCCACCAAACCAAAGTCACTTACGACTCGCAATATCACACCTTCCCAACAGAAGTGGGTTTGCATACCGGCAGCCGCTGGCTCACCGCTCGTGCGGGTTACGACAAGGGCCTCGGTGTACTTACCGACTACACCGACTTTAACGGGCAGCAGACCCAATATGGTTACGACAGCCATGGACGCCTCACCGCCATGGCCAAGCCAGGGGACAGCCTGCAACTCCCCACGGTTGAGTACGATTACCAACTGGCGCAGATGGTGGATGGTCACCGTATCAGCTGGGTAGAGACTCGCCAGCGCGAGCGGAGTGGTGCTAGCGGTACCATCGACAGCCGCCGTTTTTACGACGGTCTGGGCCGCACCCTGATGGTGCGCAGTGAAGCCGAGCAACCGGGACAGGTTGTGGTCAGCGATCACAGTAACTTTAATGCGCGCGGCCAGGTAGTGCAGACCGCACTGCCTTACTTTGCCCAGGGGCTCGCCTATCGCGCTAATGATAAAGGTCAGCACCACCGACAATATCTTTACGACGCCCAAGGGCGTACCCAGGAGGTTTATCAGCCCTATACCGCGCAAAGTGGGGAAAGTGTCTTCAATCGCATCACCTATTTGCCCATGGCACAGGTGCTGGAAGATGAAGAGCAAACTCGTGCGAACAGTGTTCACCATGGCGCCGCCAAAAAACTGGTGTTTGATGGCCTGCAAACGGCGCAGGGTGAATACCGCCTGAGGCAAGTGGATGAAATTGTTGGAGCCAATACCCAGGGCGGCATCGGTGGTGCCACCTGGTCCACCTATTACGACTACGACCTCAATGGTAATTTTACCCGCCTGCAGGATGCACAAAATAATGTGCGCACCATGCACTACGACGACCTGGGGCGCATGCGCTTCTTGGACGACCCCAACCGCGGACAGCGCTGGCAGTACTTTGACGATGCCGGCAACCTGCTGGCCACCCGCGATGCCCTGGGGCAGGAGCGGCACTATCGCTACGACGGCGCCAACCGTCTCTTTGCCGAGTATCAATTATCGCCGCGAGGAGAAGCTCCCAGCGGCGCAAATTGGCAACCGGGCTTGCAGCTGGGCTCTACTTCACCGGTAGTCAGCTACCAGTACGACCAGCGCGGCGAAGAGGGCGGTGCCTTCCTGCTTGGGCGCCTGGCTAAAGTGACCGACCAAGCCGGCTTCGAGCAATGGAGTTATGACGCACGCGGCCGAGTGGTACAGCGCCAGCGCAAGATTACCGGCCCGCAAATTGACAGCCCCCTCTACACCACGCGCTTCGCCTATGACAGTGCCGGGCGTATGACACAGCAGTTCTACCCCGACAATAGCCGGGTGAACTTCGAATACAACACCCGCGGCCTGCTCGAGCGCATCCCGGGAGTGGTGGAACGCCTGGACTATACCGCCAATGGGGTTTTGCAGCACCAAGGGCTGGCCAATGGTGTTGAAACTGATTGGGGCTTTGACGAGCGCCAGCGACTGGCTGGCTTGCGCACCCAGCGCAGCGGGGACGCCCTGCCACTGCAACAGTGGGATTACCGTTTTGATGCCGTCTCCAATGTACTCGGTATCGACGACAAACGCCCCAGCGACGCTCTCGCCGCAATGGCTGCCGAACTCGGCGCAACCAGTGCCCAGGCAGCCTCCCTGGCAAAAAATATTGTCTACAGCTACGACGATGTTTATCGCCTGACCGGTGTTGCCGATGATATCGAGCAGGTTTATTACAGCTACGACAAAATTGGCAACCTGTTGCAAGTGGGTCGCGCGAGCGTCGACCTGGCAGATATGGCCACCGCTGGGAATACCCAGATTACAGATCTGCGTTACGGCGGTAGCAATGACAATAGCAACACTGGCGCCTCCAACCGCAGCAGCCGTGGCAGCCCGCCCGGACCCCAAGCGTTGAGCTGGGCTGAAGGCCTGATTGAATACGATGACAACGGTAATCGTACGCAAGCCGGCGACCAGGCCTATCACTGGGACCACGACCAGCGCCTGACTTACGCCGGTAATCAGCAAGCCGCTGACCAGTACGGTTATGACTTTAAACACCAGCGCCGCTTTAAAATCACCGAACGTGCAGGCGGAGCTCGCAGCGTCACCCTGTATATCGACGGAGATAGTGAAGTACGTGATGGCAAATTACTGAAGTACATCAGTGTTGGTCAGAAACGTATTGCCCGCAGTGACCAGAGTGGAGAAGTGTTCACGCCGACTGAGTATTACCTGCATACCCATATAGGTTCTACCGACCTGACTCTGGATAAGGCTGGCAAGATTGTTAATGCCTTTACCTATAAGTCTTACGGCGAGCTGGAAAATATCTTCGGCGATAGTACCGCAGCACCTTACCGCTATGCGGGTAAAGAGCTGGATGAATCTACGGGGTTAGGTTACTTCGAACGACGCTACCTGCAGTCTGACTTTGGTACTTTTATTAGCCCGGATCCTTTGCTTAATAATGCTAAGCGTTTTATCGATCCACAGCGTTGGGGGCCTTACCGCTATGTTCGTAATAATCCCATCAATTATGTTGACCCAGATGGTAGAGAGACACTCTTTGCTATACAACAGGATGCTATGGTTGAAATGCTGGCAAATGACCAGATAACCAAGCAGGAATATAGAGAAGGCATTAGGGCACACGAGCAAAATATTGACTTTATTCCTGTTATTGGAGATATAAAAGGAATTGCTGAAGCAGTAGCCGATCCTACGGCAACAAATATATTGGCTGCTGGTATTGGATTGGTACCTATAGCTGGAGATTTGGCTGCACGTGCTTTAAAGATTTCAAAGACCGCAGGAAAACTTTGTTTTGTAGAAGGAACACTTGTCCATACACAAGATGGTTTGAAACCTATTGAAAAAATAAAAGTTGGAGATCTGGTTGCGTCAAAAGATGACCTTACCGGGGAAATAACTTGGAAACCTGTCGTTGAGTTGTTCCGTAATTATGATAAAGAGATTTTGAGTGTAACTTTGATTGACCATAAAGGTGAAGAAGAGTTATTTGGTGTTACGGGAGATCATCCATTCTGGGTTGAGGGATTAGGATGGATAAAAGCTGAAGAGCTTCAGGATGGTTATGAAATAGCAAGCATTAATGGTAGTCAGCTGAGTGTTAAGTCAATCGTAGCTGAGAAGCAACTGTATGACACTTACAACTTTGAGGTTGCTGATTACCATACCTATTTTGTTGGTGAGGCAGGAGCCTGGGTTCATAATGATTGTGGCCATATTCTAAGTAAAAAAGTACAGAAGGCTTTCAAGAAGGATCCTGAGCTAGAAAAAGCTTTTAAAAAATCTCTTGAAAAAGGTTTAGTTGGTGGTAAAGGGCAAGAAGGGATAAAGAAATACAAGGGCGGGAAGTGGACCCATGAGGTAAAATTCTTATCGCAGAAGTATGGTGATGTAAGGGTCTATGGTAATAAGCAGAAAGATGGCACTTTTGAGTGGGTTAAGGTTGGGACGCACAAGGCAAAATGATAAATTTTAAAGAGAAATTACTAAACGAAGCCGATTTGTATCAAGAGGCACATGATGCGCTTATGGATATTGCGAAAAGGCTTAACAATGAGGATGTTGATAAATATAGGGAGATATTTAATGAATATGCTGTGTCTGAAGTTAAAACAGAGTTGGCAAGGATTTCATATTCAAAAAATTTTGAGATCGAAGATTTATTCTACTTTGATCAGGCTTCAGATTTTCACATCTATGTGATGGTTTATGTTTACGCGTTTGATGAAGATCATGATAAGGATATGTTGTGTTCTTATACGCTTATGTTTGATGAAAATCTTGAATCTATTGATGATTTTATAGGCTGACTAAGGAGCAGTTTTAAGGTTTGATTCGTTGAAAAGGGCCCCGGTAGATACGTCTTTCGGGGCTTTAATATTATCAATTGTTAGAGGTTTTTAGTTTTTACGGGACTTTTTCTTTGGGGTTGGTTGCAATGGTTAAAACGTTCTTTTTTATTTTATGAAATTAAAATAATTTAATTTCCATATAGCCTTTGTATACATAATCTCTCGCGCTCATCAAACAAACGCTTCGAACATAGCGCAACCGCCACAAAAGTACCAAACCCAGTACCCGCAGCAATCGTAAACATAATCAAAATCTGATATTTAACCGCAATAGTAGGCGCGGTACCGGCTAGTATCTGCCCGGTCATCATACCGGGTAGAAAGACAATACCGGCTGCAGCCATCATATTGATCGTTGGCATCAACCCCGCGCGCATGGCATCCCGGCGAAATTCAATACTGGCTTGCCGCCAGGTTTCGCCCAGCATTAGACGATTTTCAATAATATCCTGTGAACGCCGCATACTTTCTGTCAGCCGGTCTAGGCCTAGGGCAACGCCGGTCATGGTGTTTCCCAGTAGCATGCCTAATAATGGAATAGAGTATTGCGGTTGGTACCAGGGCTGGGGGCCGATTAGCACCACTAGACTCAGTATTGTGACGCTAAATGCGGAAACCAGCATGGATAAAGTGCCAATGGCAAAACTCCAGCCTCCGCGGAGACGATATTTTTGCCGTGAGACGACTTGTTGCCCGGCAAACAGTAACATCGCGAGCCCTAACAGGCTGACCCATAACAGGGTGCCTACGGCGAATAGCGCTTCCAGTATGACTCCGACAAGCGCCAGCTGTATCGCTGTGCGCACCGCCGCAATAATCAGCGGTTTACCGAGCTGTAATCGGGCAATATGGGTGCAAATTGCCAGGGCGACTACCAACCCCGCAGCCAGTGATAACTGCCACCAGGAAAGATCGATCATATTCATTTAGATAGTTCCCGCTCCACAAGACAGCTGCCTTGAATTTCAATATGCCTGCTGGCCACTCCTTGGATTTGCTCTCTATTATGCGCCACCCAGATGACGGGGTATTGGTGCTTGCTGATTTCATCCATAAGCCATGTTTCTACTTTACGCGCAGTATCGGCATCCAGATTGGCAGTAGGCTCATCCAGTAAAAGTGCCTGTGGAGTGTAGGAAAGCGCACGAATAAGTGCCAAGCGCTGTTTCTCCCCGGAAGAGAGCCGGCTTACCTGCCACTCTGTTGCCTCATCGGGAAATCCCAATATTTTTAACGCTTGCCCCATCGGCTGATTAAAGTGTTCGCCCACTGTCTCGTACCACCAGGCACTTTGTGCCGGTACCAACATAACCTGGCGGCGCCACTGGTGACCAGACATAGCCTCTTGTAAATTATTGCCAAGAGAGATCTGGCCGTTGTGAGGATCGACATCGGCGATGGCACGTAGTAAGCGGCTTTTACCAGATCCTGAGGGGCCAGATAAGCAAACAACTTCGCCTGGTGCTATAGCTAGATCTACTTTCTGAAGTAAATCGTTACTCAGATTTTCTATATGTAGTTTAGACATGACTCTTGCTGCTTACTTCTATTTATTGGGTTTCTAGGCTTCTTAAGGGCTGCACCTGTTCTCTATAAATGAACTTGCTTCGATATTATAACCTGGATATTAATTTTCCTGATGAAATAATTCGGAAGCTAAATGTCATATTAATTGGTTAAATTTTTCATGCTAATATTTTTAGTGGCTGTTATCTGTGTCAGTTGTTAATGTGATTTTAGAATGGGTTGATAGGGGGGTATGAGCCTCACTGGGGGCCTATCTTCTTTTGGTATGTATGAACTCTGAAGAAGAATAGCAAGCTCGAAAAAGTGTTAGGTGAAGATCTCTCCGTAGGATATTGTGCTGGGTCTGCCTATAAAAAGTGGCTGAATCTAGTGCTGCTTTGAAAATATTTATGTAAGTGATTGGTTGAGGGTGCTTGGAAAAATTTTGAAGGTAAATTTTATAATCCTGTTTGTTTTTGGTAGAAGAAGCTTTTTGTTGCTAAATAATTTAATTGTTGCTTTGTTTTAAAGGTGAAAAAGGAAGTGTCAAATTGAATATTGTTGAGTCCGGTGAGTATGTTGAATTAGTGTTGGTGAGAAGATCCTGATGCATGCTTGTGTAGGTTTTTGCTTTTTATTTACCTAATGTAACTATAAATATGAGTTAATTTAATTGTTTTTTTTACCTAGCTGGTTGCTTCTCTAGGTCAAGAAATAAGTTTCTTCTAAACGCTTGGATGTATCAATCTTTCGACTGTCTTTTCAGTTAAGTCAAGTGTGATATGCCAATTTGAGGTTAATCTTAGAATCAGTGAAATGGGTTGACACAAGACGGGTTCTTAGGTGGAAGAAAAGAGGGATATAATGTGCTACTGGATAGCATATCCAGCGTATATGGCTAGTTGGGTAAAGGGAGATTGACTGATAAGGCAGTTAGGCCGCGGTTAGATATGGACTAAGTGGGAAACTACTGATGAGACTTTGGGGCTCAATGCTTTATGAAGACTTACCTGAGAACCAGTTAGTCTAGGATTTGATAGTGGCGCAATGAGTGTTAGTCATCATAAAATATATCTTAAAACCACCTGATAGATAGGAAAGGGCAGAGATCCTAGGTAAGCCTTACAATAGATTGAACGACCAAAACAGTATTTCCCCAGAATACGGGAGGATTTTATGAAAACGCAGGATAAGCGCATCACCGCTGAATTCCTCGCTGCTCAGGCTGCGGGTTCATGCCGAATAGAAGGCCTCAAGGTGACTCCTGAAGAGGAAGAGCGGATGAGAGATATCATTTCTGGAAAAGTTGATGCGGAAGAAGATATTCAGAAAATAGTGGATGCCTTCAAAGCCCAAAATACCAAAACGAAAGAATAAATTTATTAGCTTTTAGACCATTAGAGTTTTAGACATGGATGCCTACGCCCAGTATGATATTTCTGAGTACGATCCGTACTTGTTGCACAATTCAGAATGCCTAAAGAACTTGTTAGGATTTACTGATACATCATCTCTTAACGAAGCGGAAAGGGTGATCACTCAGCGCACATTGGCAGATCTGATAGCCTCTCCCGTGACTCCCACCTTTGATCTTGTACATCTATGTGAGATCCATCGACGCTTATTTCGACATGTGTACCCATTCGCGGGGAAAACAAGAAAAGTAGAGATTAGTAAAGGTAATAAGCTTTTCCTCCCTTATAGCTTGATTGAGAAAGAGAGCAGCAAGTGCTTCCAACAGCTGGCCTCTGAAGGATATCTGCAGGGCCTCGATCCAAGAGCATTTGGACAGAGAGCGGGTTTCTATTTAGGTTGGATCAACAAGATCCATGCTTTTCGTGAGGGCAATGGGCGTTCGCAGCGGGTATTTATAGATCAGTTGGCCAGTCAGAACGGTTACTTTGTGGAGTGGTCCGCGATAAGTGGGCAAGCCATGGCTGATGCTAGTCGAGCGGCAAGGTCGGTAGACCCCGAAGCTAAAGAGCTTTCTAGACTGATCGGGCTGAATGTCGTTAGAAAAGTTTGGTAGTGAAGACGAGCGGCTCGTAGAAAAGCAAGCTTGGCGGTTCTAGCAGGCTCTTCAAATAGTCCAGCATGATGAAGGGGTTCGTTGCTCTTCACACCTTACCCTTTCAATCAAGTTCGCCGAGCGTTCACTCTGCTTTTAGGGAGCTCTAAACAAAAGCCTCATTTTTTAGAGCTCCCTACGGTATATATGTAATCAAGAGTTGAGTGAAAAGTAGGTAATCAGGATTGCTTTGCCAAGTATGAAGTTTTTTGAAGATCTTGATGCCGTTTACTCGGCATATAAAAGATAGTAGTCGTTGCTTTAAAACAAGAAAAAATTTACTTTGTAAAAAATTCATAATCAGCGATTTAAGGATAGTTAAAAGGCTTTAAGCTTGTAAGTAGAAGCTTTTGCCAGAGATGAAAGTGTTTCAGAGCTAATAAGCTTGATCTACTTCTTATAAGTTTTGCTGTGGACAGCTAACCAGGTTCAGGCTTGGGTCTGGCAACCCCAGTAGATGCAAGTTGCAGCAGTCTATAGTCGGGTAGCCGGGTGAAATAATTTTTGCTTTCAAGCTTACTGATGTCGAGGTTCTTCCCAATCTAGAGATATTGGCCTAGCAATAGTAACTTAACCCCCTTTGAACCTCCCGCTCCAGTCCGCCATAATCCGCTCCTTCCGAATCGAATAACGAGTGCTGTATGACCGACACCTCTGTCTATGAGGCCACAGAGCGCCTGCCGTTAAAGGAGTACACCGAGAAGGCGTACCTGGATTACTCCATGTATGTGATCCTGGATCGCGCCCTGCCGAATATTGGTGACGGCCTGAAACCGGTGCAGCGGCGTATTGTCTACGCCATGAGCGAGCTGGGCCTGAAGAATACCGCCAAGTATAAGAAGTCCGCGCGCACGGTCGGCGATGTAATCGGTAAGTACCATCCCCACGGCGATAGCGCCGTGTATGAGGCGATGGTATTGATGGCACAGCCGTTCAGCTACCGTTACCCGCTGATTGATGGCCAGGGTAACTGGGGCTCGCCGGATGATCCCAAGTCTTTCGCGGCTATGCGTTACACCGAGTCGCGCATGGGCAAATATTCGGAAGTGCTGCTGTCGGAACTGGGCCAGGGCACGGTGGATTGGCAGCCAAACTTTGATGGCACCATGGATGAGCCCTGTGTGTTGCCGGCGCGGGTGCCGAATATCCTGTTAAACGGTACCACCGGTATTGCCGTGGGTATGGCCACCGATATTCCACCGCACAATTTGCGCGAAGTGGTCAACGCGACGGTGGCACTGCTGGAGAACCCCAAGGCCACAGTGGAAGAGCTGTGTGAGCATATTCTCGGTCCGGATATGCCCACTGAGGCGGAGATTATTACCCCGCGCGAAGACATTCGTAAGATTTACACCAGTGGTCGCGGCTCTATCAAAATGCGCGCCCTGTGGAGTAAGGAAGACGGCGATATTGTGATTACCGCGCTACCCCACCAGGTGAGTGGCGCCAAGGTGCTGGAGCAGATTGCTCAGCAGATGCAGGCGAAGAAGCTGCCGATGGTGAGCGACCTGCGCGATGAGTCGGATCACGAAAATCCCACCCGCCTGGTGATTGTGCCCAAGTCCAACCGGGTGGAGATGGAGTCGGTGATGAATCACCTGTTCGCTACCACCGACCTGGAGCGCAACTACCGGGTCAATATGAATATGATCGGTATTGATGGCCGCCCGCAGGTGAAGTCCCTCGATAAGATCCTGCGCGAGTGGTTAACCTTCCGCGCCACTACCACGCGCCGCCGCTTGCAGTTCCGCCTGGACAAAGTAGAGAAGCGCCTGCACCTGTTGGCCGGCTTGTTGGTAGCCTTCCTCAATATCGATGAAGTGATCGAGATTATCCGTACCAGCGACGAGCCCAAGCAGGAGCTGATGGATCGCTTCGAGCTGACGGATATCCAGGCGGATTACATCCTCGATACCAAGCTGCGCCAGTTGGCGCGACTGGAAGAGATGAAAATCCGCGGTGAGCAGGCAGAGCTTGAGAAAGAGCGCGATACCCTGACTAAGACCCTGGACAGCGAGCGCCGCCTCAAGACCCTGATCAAGAAAGAATTGCTGGCTGCGGCCAAGGAGTTCGGTGATGAGCGCCGTTCGCCCATTGTAGCCCGCGAGGAAGCCAAGGCATTTAGCGAATCGGAGCTGCTGTCTTCCGACCCCATCACCGTGGTGGTTTCTGAGAAAGGCTGGATTCGTGCCGCCAAGGGCCATGAGATCGATGCGGCGGCACTGAGCTATAAGGCTGGCGACAATCTCGGTTTTGCCGCACGCGGCAAGAGTAACCAGCCGGCGCTGTTGCTCGACAGCACTGGGCGCAGTTATTCCATCGCGTCCCATACCCTGCCATCGGCGCGGGGCCAGGGCGAGCCGTTGAGTGGCCGTATTAACCCGCCCTCCGGTGCCACCTTTGAGGGGCTGCTCATGGGGCCGGACGACCAGCGGGTTCTGTTGGCCTCCGATGCGGGCTATGGCTTTATCGCAAAACTCTCCGACCTGCAGTCGCGCAACAAGTCGGGCAAAGCCATGCTGACCCTGCCCAAAGGTGCCCAGGTCTTGCCGCCGCAGTTGTTAGACAGTCCCGAAGAGGCACTGTTGGCGGCGGTAACCTCTGAGGGTCGCATGCTGGTATTCCCCGTCACAGAGCTGCCGGAATTATCGAAAGGCAAGGGCAATAAGATTATCAATATCACTGCCGCGCGGGCTGCCAGCCGCGAGGAAGTGGTGGTGGGAATCGCCGTGTTGGAGGGTAAAAACCAACTGGTCGTGCATGCCGGTAAGCGCCATACCAAGATCAAGATCTCGGAAATGGAGCACTACCGCGGTGAGCGCGGCCGACGGGGCAATAAGCTGCCACGGGGCTTTCAGAAGGTCGATAGCATCGAGGTGCTGGAAAAATAAGCCTTTACTGATGTGGCACGGTAAAAGCGGTCATTACGACCGCTTTTTTATTGTCAGTTTTTAGTATTGATAAGCCGCGCATTGATGAAATAATAAGCAGGCTTATAATGAGCGCCCTCAAAAAAGGGGTGAGACTATGTCAGGGATGGGCGGGTCCGGAAAAGACAGCGCAACCGAGATGAGCTTTGCGTTGCACAGCGCGGCACGCCTGCTGCGGCGTAACTTTGACCGCCGCGCACGGGATCACGGCCTCAGCGATGCCCGCTGGCAGGTGCTCTGGCATCTGACGCGGGAGCAGGGACTGAAGCAAACTGCACTGGCGGGACGCCTGGAGATGGCACCGATCAGCCTGGCGCGCCTGCTCGACAAGTTGCAGGACGAAGGGCTGGTGGAGCGACGGCCCGATCCACAGGATCGGCGCTGTTTTAGGATTTATCCCACCGATCGGGCACAGCCGGCCATGGCGCTGCTGGGAGACCTGGCGGAGGAGACCCGCAGTCATGCCCTGGATGGCTTTACTGCGGCGGAAATAGGACAACTGCAGACGCTGCTCGGGCGGCTGCGCAAGAATCTGATAGGCGAAGAGATTGAATGTGACTGACAAGCTGCACCTGAAGCTAAAGCCGAGTGCGATGCGCAAGCTGGGGGCCGCCCTGGGATTGGCGTTTGTCGCCCTGGTGGCCGGCTGGAGCCTGTATGGTGGCGGCGATATCGTCGAGACGCAAAACGCCTATGTAAAGGCGGATAAAGTTTCCCTGGCACCAGAAGTACATGGTGTGGTGACCAAGGTGTTGGTCAGTGCCAATGAGCCGGTTTTTAAGGGCCAGTTGTTGATTCAAATTGACCGCACGGCTTATGAGCTGGCGGTGACCGAAGCTGAGGCGCGCCTGGCTCAGGTGCGCAATGATCTGCTGGCGCGCCGCGCCGAATATGCCGAGGCGGATGCCGCCCTGCAGCAAGCGCGCAAAGATGCAGATTTCTACCGGCGCCAACTGGAGCGCAATGAAAAACTGGGCAAGGTAGCCTTCTCTGAAGCGGAGTTGGATAGCGCCCGCCAGCAGCTGGAGCGGGCCCGCGCGCAGATCACCATCAATGCGGAAAAGCTCTCCAGCCTGCGTGCAGAGCTGGGTGGCGACCCCAGTGTGGCCCTGGAAGAGCAGGCCGACCTCAAGGTGGCCCAGGCGCAGTTGGACAAGGCCAATTATCAACTGTCGCGTACCCGCATTATTGCACCTATGGATGGCGTGATCGCCAATACCCTGCCACAAGTCGGAGAGATGGCCACCGTCGGCGAGAGCCTTCTGTATATGGTGGGCACCAGCGGCCTGTGGGTAGAGGCCAACCTTAAAGAAACCGAACTGGCTAGGGTGCGCACGGGCCAGCAGGCGGAGGTGACCCTCGATGCCTACCCGGACTTTGAATGGCAGGCCCAGGTGGACAGCATGAGTCCGGCCAGTGGTAGTGAGTTTTCACCGACTCCGCCGCAGAATGCCAGCGGTGAATGGCACAAGGTGGTACAGCGGGTACCGGTGCGCTTGCGCCTCTACCCCCTCAAGGATGCGCCGCCGCTCCGTGCGGGTATGAGCGCTAAAGTGCGTATCGATACCAGTGAGGATGCCAAGGTAGTATCCGCACGCGCCTCTACCGATGAGAGTGGCAGGGTGGTTCTCTAGAAGCACTTCAGTGGCTGGGATTTGCGCTGTGCGTTGGAGCGGTCGGTTTGGCTGTTAGAATCTGGCTAACCAGTGGCAACCGGCCAAAAAAAGGCCCGCAATGCGGGCCCTGTAATTTACTCTTCGACTCTGTGCCAGGTCTGGGTGCGGTAGAGAAAACCGAGGTACCCACGCACTTTCAGGGTGTTGTCGTTTTCCAGCCAGAGCTTGCAGTCGTACACCTTGCCTTTCACCGGGTCCATAATTTCCCCGCCTTCGTATTTCTTGCCTTTCTGCACCATATTGGTGATCACGTCCATTCCTACAAGAGGCTTGCCCTTTAGGTCACCTGGGCAGTTCTCACAAATGGTGTCATTGGACTTCAGCAATAGCTGAACGATCTTGCCGAAGTACTTACCGTCCTTTTCATAAATTTCCACGATGGATCTGGGCTTGCCGGATTCGTCATCAATAGTGCGCCACTTGCCTACAACATCTGCGGCATTGGCCTGCAGGGCGAACAACAGGCCGAATGTGGCCAGGAGCAGGTTTCTGATCATCTGTAGGTTTTCCTCTATTCAGTGGGTGACCCAGATCTTACAGCAAGTCACTTGCAGCGACACCGCATAAGTCATCATCGGGTAAAAAAATAACCGCATACATACGCTATTTGACCGCAAATACCAGCAATTTGTTCGCAAGTTGTACCAATTTGGCCCTATTAAGAGCTACAGCTCAACGGGATACGCTTGCCGGATTCCGGAGGGGCACTGGCCCAGACTTCGTGCTGAGGATGTTCGTCGAATGGGCTCTGCAGTAGCTGGCGCAGGGTACGCAAGGGTTGGTAATCACCGGTTTCGGCGGCTTCGATAACCTTCTGCGCCAAGTAGTTGCGCAGTAGGTATTTGGGGTTTGTCGCCAGCATCGCTCGGTTGCGGGCGCAGGAATCACTGTGCTCACGCGCCAGGCGCCGATCGTAGTGCCCCAGCCACTGCTCGAGGGCGCTGTGCTGAGCCTCGGCGAGACATTCCTGAAGTCCTTGGGCGGGACGCTCTCCACGGTAGTGGGATAGGGCGCGGAAGAAGAGGGTATAGTCTGCCTCCCCCTGTTGTAACAACTGCAGTAGGTCTGCGCAGAGTGCCTGATCGCCCTCCTCCTCGGTGGTGAGCCCCAACTTGGCGCGCATCCTCGCAGCAAAGGCATCGGTCACCTGGGGTTGGAACTGCTCCAGGCAGTCTCGCAGTGCCTCCACACTGACAAAGCCGGAGAGAGCGTGGGCCAGGGCATTCAGGTTCCAAAGCACCACACCGGGCTGCTGCTCGAAGGCGTAGCGGCCGGTATGGTCCGAATGGTTGCAGATAAAGGTGGGGTCGTAGTCATCGAGAAAGGCATAGGGGCCGTAGTCGAAGGTGTCGCCGATAATCGACATATTGTCGGTATTCAGTACGCCGTGGGCGAAACCCACCGCCTGCCAGCCCGCCACCAGTTCAGCACTGCGTCTGGTGGTAAAGCGCAGCATGGCCTCTACCTGTTCACCGATACTGAGTTCTTGGGAGTCGGGGAGAAAACGCCGGCAGATCTCGCCGATAAGTTGTTGTTGGGCTTGCAGCTGCTTGGTGTAAAACAGGTATTCGAAGTGACCGAAGCGTACATGGCTTTCGGCCACGCGGATCAGCATGGCGCCCTTTTCAATTTGCTCACGGGTTACCGGCTCGTCACTACCGACGATACTCAGCGCGCGGGTAGAGCGGATGCCCAGGCCACTCAGGGCTTCGCCGGCGAGATATTCGCGAATGGTGGAGCGCAATACTGCGCGGCCGTCGCCAAAGCGGGAATAGGGGGTTTGGCCGGCACCTTTCAGGTGTAATTCCCAGCTTTTGCCCTGGTGTTCAACTTCCCCCAACAGCAGGGCGCGGCCGTCGCCCAGATCCGGGTTGTAGACGCCGAACTGATGGCCTGTGTACTTCATGGCAAAGGGTCGGCTGCCGTGAAACAATTTGGCACCACACCCCAGTTGGGCCCAGTCGGGATTACTCGCCTCAGCGGCATTGATACCCAGCAGCTGCAGCACAGCGGGATTGGTATCGATAAGCTGTGGATGCTTGAAGGGAGTGGGGTTGATGCGGCGGCCAAAGGCATCGCCCATATCGGCGTAGCGGTGGCTGAGGGTAACTTCGCTGAGTTTCATAGATTTTGGGTTTGGGCTAAAAACAAATGTTGCCAGGCATGTTACCGGCATTAATCGCTATTCGCAGGGACGCTTATACCGCAAGTAGGCGTAGAGGGCGTGTCTGTGATTGCCAGTGCTGCTCCTCCTGGTAAAGCAATTCCTCTATCGCCGGGCTGCTATCCAGCCATTCACGCTCAATTTGCAAGCGATAGGCATCTCCCTGGTCTGCCAAGTTGATTCCCCGCAAAGTGCGCTCTGTGCGGTCGCGGTGAATAATACTGGCAAGGCGCAGACACAGGAGTAAATCTGGGCTCGGGTGAAAACCGTAGTGCTCTTTTGGTGCTTTGATTGGACCGCGCTGGTTGCGCACTAGGTAGGCCAGGTGCTCCTGTTCGCCGTTGGAGAATCCAGCCATATCCGCATGCTTGATCATATAGGCACCGAGCTTGCGAAAGCTGCTGTGGGTGAGTGCCAGCCCCACTTCGTGTAGCTGGATGGCCCAGCGCAGTCGTTGCCTTCCCTCCAGCGGGTATTCGGGGCGCAATTGCTGCAATAGTTTGAGGGCGGTGTCGTTCACTCGGCGCACTTGGTTCTGGTCAATCTGCCAGTGCTGTACCACAGCGTCTACAGTACTGGCACGGCGATCGCCACCGTGCAGCCGCCCCGCCAGGTCATGCACTATGCCCTCGCGGATGGCATAGGGCGAAACCTCCATGCGCTGGATATCCAATTCACAGAAGATGGCGTGCAGGATTGCCAGGCCGGCGGCGAATACCGGGTGCCGCTCCTCGTCGAGATCGGGCAGCTCCAGTTCGGCGATATGCTCCACCTTGGCAACTTCTTTGGCGAGACGGTCGATATCCTCGTGCACGATATCCGCCACCTCTCCTCCATTCAGTACTCGTGAAACCGCCTTCACGCTGCCAGAGCAGCCGATAACTTCCGCTTCGGCGGCAATGTGTTGTAACCCTTGCAACTCGGCGCGGGCGGCGCGCTGTGCGCGCTTAAAGTGGTTGACGGTATTTTCACTGATCAGGCCATCGGCAAAAAAGCGCCTACTGTAGGAAACGCAACCCATTTCCAGACTTTGTAACTGTTGGGGGGATTCGCTGCCGCGCACCAGTTCGGTGGAGCCACCGCCGATGTCGATAATGCAGCGAAGCCGTGGTGGGCCGTCGGCGGCGGCCATTACGCCACTGTAAATCAGGCGTGCCTCCTCAATACCGCTAATAATTTCCACGGGCACGCCGAGAATGGATTCGGCCTCTTCGAGAAAACCATCGGCATTAGCCGCGGCGGCGCGCAGGGTATTGGTACCGACGACGCGAATATGATCGACCGGTAGTTTTTGTAGTACAGGTTGAAAGCGAGTGAGCGCGGTCAGGGCGCGCTCCGATACCACGGGGTTTAGGTGGCGGTGGGCGTCCAGCCCCTCTGCCAGTCTCACCATGGCGCGGTCGGTATGCAGGCGTACCATGCGTTGATCGCGAAATTCCGCTAACAACAGGTGGAAGCTGTTGGAGCCGAGGTCGAGCGCAACGTAGCGCTCACTTGGTGATTGCATCGACATCCTTAGGCCCGTGTTAGTTAAGACGGCAAGCTACTCTACTATTAACTGTATAACCTTGTGCTCATATTGATTATTTCAATCTGGCGGGGTCTTCCCCCTGGTCGTGACGAAAATGCGCGTAAATCTTCCTTTCGCGAAAATAGCTCGTCATAGGTTGATGCCTGTGCCCCTATAAGTTGTTCGATATGTACTTCCCCTGAATTGGCATCGAATTCTTGGGGCAGGGAAATTCACTCCGGTTGAATATGTTTTACAAACCTTCAATACCTAACGATATCCCTCTATACCCAAAAGAGTTGAGCTGGTTGTCCTTCAATGAGCGAGTGCTACAGGAGGTTGAAGACGAAACTGTACCCATTATTGACCGGGTGCGTTTCCTGGGAATTTTCTCTAACAATCTCGATGAATTTTTTCGTGTACGTGTAGCAGATGTGCGCCGTCTTGCCGCGTTCGCAGGGGCTGAACAGGAGAAAAGACATTTTGCCAAACTACTCGGGCAAATTAATGAGCGTGTACTACGCCTGCAACGACGTTATGCACGGGCTTACGCTAAAGCACTGGCAGATCTCGATAAACACAATATCCATGTAGTTAGGGAAACCACGCTAACTGAGCACCAACGCACCTTTGTCGAAGAATATTTCCATCGGGAAGTGTTGCCAGAGCTGGAGCCTTTTTTTATTGATGATCTTGATACTATGCCGCTGCTTAATGAGGCGAGTATCTATTTTGCCATTTTTCTGCGCCTAAAAGATGGTACCCAGCGTTATGCGGCAATGGAAATTCCCACTAATACTTTATCGCGTTTTGTTGTGATTCCACCCCGTGAGGGAAAGCGTGAAAAAGTATATATCGTTCTCGACAATATTATACGGGCCTGCTTGGTGGAGGTGTTTCGCCAGGTTTTGCCGATTCGCTCAGCCAAAGCGTATATGTTTAAGATTAGTCGTGATGCTGAGCTTGAATTGGGTGAACAGATAACCCAAAACCTCGTGGACCGTATGGAGAAATCTCTCAAGAGGCGTAAGCGTGCCGATCCGGTGCGCCTTGCTTACGATGCAGAAATACCTGAAGTGCTCCTAAATATGGTGAAGAAAAAATTAAAAATGGGACGCTATGATACTTATACACCTGGTGGGCGTTACCACAACTCTAAAGATCTAATGAAGTTCCCCGCAGATTCTGGGAGCTATATCTATAAGCCATTATTACCGCTGCCAACGTTACCTGGTAAGGGGGGAGCCTTTGCACATATTCGCAGTGCCGATCGGCTTTATTATTACCCTTATCATGATTTTCGCGTAATCACCAATTTACTCGCATCTGCAGCAATTGATCCACAGGTGCGAGAAATTCGGATCAATCTCTACCGGGTTGCAAAGAATTCACGGGTGGTGGCTGCTTTGATCAATGCTGTGCGGAATAATAAAAAAGTTATTGCCGTTGTTGAGTTGCGTGCTCGATTTGATGAGTTGGCAAATATCCACTGGTCGAAGGAGCTTGCCGATGCGGGGGTAGAGGTTATTTATGGCGTTCCAGGATTGAAAGTTCACTGTAAATTGATTTCTATTCTTCGTCGAGAAGAGGGTAGGGATAAGCTTTACAGTCATTTGGGGACAGGCAATTTTAATGAGAGTACTGCGCGAATTTACTGTGATTTTAGTTTGTTAACTAATAATCAGGAGTTGGGCCAGGATGTCTACAATGTTTTCGAATTTATTCGGCGTACTCGACGTCGTCCGGTGTTTCAGCATATCGCAGTTTCACCTCTGACAAACCGTGCTGCGCTTTTGGGGGCAATAGATCGAGAAATTGAGGCCGCCCAAAGGGGCGATAGAGCTGAGTTGTTTTTTAAGTGTAATAACTTGGTGGATAGCCAGGTAGTGGATCGGCTTTACAGTGCAAGTGCCGCAGGTGTAAAAGTAAGAATCATTGTACGAAGTATGTGCACCTTAGTGTGTGAGACAGCGGGTCTTTCTGACAATATTCAAGTTGTCAGTTTGGTAGATAAGTTTCTGGAGCATGCGCGTGTTTATATATTTTATAACGGTGGAGAGGAGATAATGTGGCTCTCTTCAGCAGATCTTATGACTCGTAATTTAGATCACCGGGTGGAAGTGACATTTCCAATTATGAATACTGATCACCGTGAGACGATTCGAAAAATTTTGGAGCTGCAATGGAGTGATAATCAAAAAGCTCGGATTGTGGATGCGAGACAGAGTAATACTAAAATTGCCAACTCTGGCAAAAAAAACTGTCGTTCCCAGGATGCTATATACCGCTATTTGAAGAAGCAGTCTGACGCTTGAACTTAGTTGGTTTCGACAAGAACTGGTTTGCAGGCTTTAAAAGCACTCACAGTAATTTGGCTCACTTAGTCCCGGCTGAACCCCACCAACTTTCCTCGATTGAATGAAAAGCGATAGCGTTGTCCGATTTGCAGCCATTCATAGCAAGTCGACTGGATAATCATACGTGGAAACTGTGGGGTAACTACCCAGGTCTGGAAATCATTGCCAGGTCCTCTCCCGATCAGCCAATAGTAATCCCCTCTTTTGCAAAAGGCGCTGGGTGCGCAGGGTTCGCTACCCCAAACATAGGCCAGTACATCGTATTGCATTGGCACACTGGCCTTTTCCTGAAAAGGCTGGGGCTCACTGCCGGTGAAGGTGTAGAGGTTGTCGAATGGAATTGGGCGAAATCCCTGTGCTGGAGTTGCGCAGCTGACTACTTGGGGTTTTCCTGTGATACGGGCGTGAGGAGGCGGCGCCTTTTCCTTACCGGGAATGGTCATTTCACTGGGCAGATATCCGCAGCCACTGACCGTTAATAGAGCCAGGGCCGCTAGAGTTGCGGCCCATGCAAGTATGCGCACTGATCACCTATTCGAATTGTGGGGGCCTCCTACCAATATAGCCATAGATTGAGTGCTTATTTGTTGCGGGCGATGGCCGGAGCACGGCGATGGAAGCGCCACTTACGCCGGTAGGGGAAGGCGCTCTCCACATGCCCGGCGCGGATACGGTCTTGCAGGCGTCTCCAGTATCGATAATCGTAGAGGTCGCTGTGCAACCTCTCAAAAGCTGAGCGCGCGGTGGGATTACCGGAGAAGAACAGGCGGAACTCCTCGGGGAAGACGTCCGCTTCATCCACGGTGTACCAAGGTTTGTCTGCCAGTTCCTGCTCAGGTGTTTGCGCTTCGGGAATCTTGCGGAAATTGCACTCCGTCAGCGGGCACAGCTCGTCGTAATCGTAGAAGACCACGCGGCCGTGACGGGTCACACCAAAGTTCTTAAGAAGCATATCGCCGGGGAATATATTGGCTGCTGCTAGTTGCTTGATGGCATTACCATATTCCTCCATGGCTTCTCGAGTTTCCTCTTCGTTGGAGGTTTGTAAATAGAGATTGAGGGGTTCCATGCGCCGTTCTACATAGAGGTGCCGGATAATTACCCACTTCTCATTAATGACCAGTTTGGAGGGTGCTACCTCCTGTAGCTCACGCAGTAGTTCTTCACTAAAGCGATTGCGATAGAAGATGAAATTGGTGTATTCCTGGGTATCGGCCATACGCCCAACGCGGTCTGAGCGGGATACAAATTTATATTTCTCCCGCACAATTTCTTCGGTGACGGTTTTTGGGCGATCGAAGCGATCCTTAATGACTTTGAACACCACTGGATAGGAGGGCAGGGTAAATACGCTCATTACCATGCCTTTGATGCCGGGTGCTATCACAAACTGATCGTTGCTCACCTTCATATGCGCAAGGATATGGCGGTAGAACTCGGTCTTGCCGTGCTTGTGGAAGCCGATGGAGTTGTACAGCTCCGACTTTTCCTTGAGCGGCATAATAGTGGAGAGAAAGCGTACGAAACGCGAGGGAATGGGCGCATCCACCATAAAATAGGAACGGGTGAAGCTGAAGATAATACTAGCGGAATCATTGCTGTGCAGCAGGGTATCCACAAAAATACCACCACGGCCGTTATTCAAGCAGGGCAGAATAATAGGTACCACTTCGCCATTAAAAATCATGCGACCCACTAAATAGGCGGCCTTGTTGCGGTAGAACACAGACTCCAGCATATCTACACGCAGCTGTTTTTCATTCTCCAGCTTGGCCAGCGGCGCCTCGCGTAAAAGCGCACAGATATTTTCGATATCCCGCTGCATATTTTCCCAAGGGGCGGAAAAGCTGAAGTCTTTGAGGATGTCCTCGATCATATATTCGAGTCCATCACGCCCGCTATAGCTGATATAAATGCTGTAATCCCGCAGCGGTTTGTCGTCTGGTGCGCGAGAGGGTTTGACGAAAATATTTTTGTCGTGAATATCCGCGTGTCGGAATTGGCTGCAAAAGACAGAGTTGAAGAAAGTTTCGGCAATCTCGTAGTTGCTGTGATTGGCGATTAGTTGTGCGTAGGTGGCGCGGGCATCCCGCCACAGTTCCAGTTGACTGGTATCTTTACTGGTAACTGAGTGCACCAGTTTGAGCACCTGGTTGACCTTGGTTTTGTACAGGTCGATGCGTTCCTTGTTGGCCTCATGTGCGGCCTGCCAGGAAGCGGTCTCAAAGCGCGCCTTGGCGCCCAGAGTGATGTTCTGATAGTCTGCGAAATACGCATCAAAACCATTCAGGATGGTCTTCGCGATGCGGCGGGCGGTCGGTGAGTGATTGGTCATGCACTAGACTTGGTTTTTGAGTTTCAGGTTAAGCATCTGCCTGGGGAGCATTTGGGGTGGCTGACGGGGTTAACCCGCGCCTTACCAGATTCCACCGCCCCGGCGCTTGCCGATCTCCCCGCGGCAGGGAATAAGCGGATAGTAGCACGGCACGCCGGAGTACCAGTTGAACGATTGGATCAGTAGTTTTGTCTTTTTCTTTGCGGTGATCGATCCGGTGGGCACTCTGCCGGTATTTATTGCCGTCACTTCCCGTCACGCCGAATGGCAAAAACGCAAAATCGCCTGGCTGGCTGTATTGGTAGCCGCTGGCATCTTGTTGTTCTTTTTATTGGTCGGTCAATTCCTGTTGGAGGCAATCGGTGTACCGCTGTCAGCTTTTCAGGTGGCGGGTGGTGTAGTGTTGTTCCTGTTTGCCCTCACCATGATATTTGGCGATAGTAAACCTGAACAGGAGATGGAGATTGTCCGGGAGGGCCATGAGACCGCGATATTTCCGCTGGCGGTGCCTTCAATAGCCTCGCCGGGCGCCATGCTAGCAGCAGTGGTACTTACCGATAATCATCGCTTTGATATGATGCATCAACTCAACACTGCCACGGCGATGCTGGCGGTATTGGGGATTGTGATTGCACTATTACTAACCGCAAATTGGATCTATCGGTTTATAGGGGATGCTGGCGCCAGTATCGTCAGTCGGGTGATGGGCCTGATACTCGCCTCGGTAGCCACCACCAATGTACTACTGGGTATACAGCAGTTCTTCTCTATCTAAGCTGCCCAGTCAGAATGAGCAGGCACTTCGAACGTCAGTTGGGGTGTCTGTACAAGTTCTCTTGCCGACTAGTTTCGATTATTCCATGTTTCGATTTCCCCATGAAAGATGTGTTTTACTCAATAACAAGATGCTATTGAATACTGTATTGTACTATGGTGAAGCATGCTTTCTCTGTGACTTTATTATGCCGGTACAGCCAAAATACGTCTGAGTAATATTTTATGGCTTATTATTTTGTTTTCTAAATATCATTAATAAATGGCCAAAAGAAGACTGTAGTCACAGTTACGCCCTTTGTTTGTCAGGCAATAATCAGATGGTTGTTCACATCACTAAACCTAACTATGATTAAGTGATGCATAATGATAAGTAATTGTTTTACAAGAAACGAATTGGCTAAGAGATAAGATATTCAAAAGACAATCCTTTATCATTTTCTTGATGTGTTTCCTTGCTCTTTTTTATTGCCGTTTTAGGAGCCTTGGAGGCATGTTGTGTTTCATTATAAGGACCTTTTACGGCAGTGAACCCTCTTTTATTTGTTCATGTTCCAAAAACAGCGGGAACAAGTTTTCGATTCGGCGCATCAGCTTATTTTGGTGATGGCAGTATTTGTCTTGATTATGGACCGGAGTCAATGGAGACCAGCGATGTTGTAAAAAAATGGATGGGGGAAATCCCAGATCCATGGTCCTTTTTCCAGGAGATGAAATACGAAAATAGAAAAATGCTCTCGGGTCATTTTAATGCAATACGTTATGTCCCGGTATTTGGCCTGGAAAATACAGTAACGATATTGAGAGATCCAATACAGAGAGTGGTATCAGAGTATAAACACTTTTCTCGTCACAATAGATATAAAGGTGCCTTCAGGTCCTTTTACAGTAAGCCATCATTTACTAATCGACAGCTAAAAATTTTTAGGGGCTTATCTTGGCCTGCTCTTGGGTTTGTCGGTTTGACAGAGAGATATGATGAGTCTCTACAGTTGCTTAATAAAAAATTTGGTTTGGAAATCCCGTATCTGGCAGAGAATCTAGGGCGTGAAAAGCTTGAGGAAAAATATGATATTCCCCAAGATGAGTTGGAAGAGTTGCGTATTCTGAATGCGGGTGAAATTACTCTGTATAAAAAAGCGGTGTCACAGTTTGAATGGAGGGTTTTACTTTCCCGGCGAGGGGAGAGGTTTGTGGCGGGTTCTATTTTTAGCCAATCCAATAAACGTATTAGAGGTTGCGCTATTCCCGAACAAAATAATGAGGCGGTTGTGCTTCGTGTGAAAGTTGATGGGGCCTATAAGGGCGAAGTTCTAGCGAATGAATATCGTGCTGATCTACGCGCAAATGGTGCAGGCCGAGGTGGTTTCGTCGGTTTTTCTATAGACATCTCTGGCTTTGCAAAGGGGACAACTCTAGAGTGTGAGGTGGCTGAGACGGGACAACCGCTAGTAAATTCTCCCTGGGTAATTCGCGGTGAAGACTAAGTGTACTGGAGCAAGTGACTTTTCTTCGTTATTCCTACTGATCTTTCTATGGTCTATATTGACTGACTCTGCGGGCTATCAATCGCCAGCAAACTTATTGCCTACCTAGTAGAGGCATTTTTGAGCTGCGGATAAGAGCATGATACTAATCCCAGTTTTACTAATCTTTGGGGCCTTCTCTTGGTATATCTGCACCCTCGCTGCCGGTGGTGGGGCCATGCTGATGATACCGCTGGTCGGCCTCTTGATAGGGCCACATTTGGTGGCTCCTACGATTACGATTGGCAGTGTTATTGCCGCACCTTCCCGCGTGTTGTTGTTTTGGCCATATATTAACTGGAGCGTTATTCGCTGGATGCTACCCGGTAGTATTCTGGGGGCGATGGTTGGTGCCTATATTTATAGTCAAATGCACCCAATATGGCTTCAGCTCTTTGTGGGCATCTTTTTGATGTCCACTTTGGTTCAATATCGGCTCGGTAGAAAACAATCTTCTTTTCCAATGCGTTTACCCTACTTTTTCTTACTTGGTGTAGTAGTCGCATTTCTTTCTGGGGTTATTGGTGCTATTGGTCCGGTGCAGAATCCCTTCTTTATCAATTACGGTGTTGATAAGGAAAATTTGATTGCAACCAAGGCGTTGAACACCATGGTCTTACAGGCCACCAAAATAATGACCTATCTTAGCTTTGGTGCTATCACCATGGATTTGGCAAGTTATGGCGTTGCTATTGGTATTGGAGGGAGTATTGGAGTTTACCTTGCTAAGCATCGCATCTTGCGTATGAGTACACAGCGCTTTCATTACTATATGCTCGCTCTAATGTTTATTTGTGGAGTGTTTCTCGCATTACGATCTTTGACACAAATTGTTCAATTAAGACCTGATATTTTTTCTGATATCACCTTACTCAGTTAGATACTTGTCGCAAAACGAGCCTATACCGATAAGCATTGAGACAGTGGAGTAATCTCTGTGATCAAGGCTTAGTAATGAATAGGGGAATTGCGGCAATGTTGTGTCTTTTGTGTAAATTCGAACTTTAGTGGTTGCTAGTACCTATGGTGCTCCGATTGAGAGCCAAAAGATACGCAAAACTTCATTGAGGGGGCGGATTGATCATTGTGAAAGCGTTAGCTGGCCAGAATGTCTCGCGTTAAGTGAGAGGCTGTCATTTACTGCTCTGTAGGAAGGCATTATAAGGGGTAAGTGTTATCCCCGTGCGCCAAGACTATGAAAGACAGAATAATAAGACTTCGGTTATTGGATCTGTGGCGTTCTATTTTTAAATGTTGGTACATTCGTCCCTCTTTCTATGTTTTTTTACTTTTAACCTTCTATGTCCTCTTCCTGCCCAAGGTTCCGGTATGGGCGCATACTCCCCTGGACGTGAACACCAATGAGCAGGGGGAAAATTCCACTGGACTCCATGCGATATGGCACGACAAGGGTGGAGAGAGTGATATTTATAGTGCACGACAAGCTCATGAGCAGGGGAAGTTTCGCACTTTGGAAACAGCGGGTTCCACCGGTCTAAGCGCCGGTGTTTTCTGGTCTCACTTTACGTTGCGCAATCGCGACAGCCACCCGCTAACCCTAAATATTGAGTATGTCGATCACCAGTTGGTCGGTTTGCAAGCTTTCGGCCGGAAGGCGGGCAGTGGTGATCTCTTCCGCGAAGTGAGCAACCTTTCTATTTATGAGCCTTTTGCCCGTCGGCAGGTGGCGCATAACCGTTTTGTTTTTCCAGTGACCATCGCACCGGGGACCACTCAGGAGCTAATGGTAAGGTTCGATTCTGGCGAATTGGGTGTGGTCTTTCCCAGTCTGCGTATCTGGAGCCCCCAGGCATTGCAACAAAACAGTAAGGGTGAGACGAGCCTGATCGCTTTTCTGTTTGGAGGCTACTTTTTAATGGCGGTCTTTGCCCTAGTGGGAGCGATCGCAATCAAAGAAAAGATTCTCTATATCTATTCTTTCTACTGCGCTAGCAAAATCCTGGTGTGGGGCACAGTGCTGGGATATACCCATCAATACCTGATGACAGGCAGCTTCCACTGGGGATACGGCTCTCTTAGTGGGGCTGTGGCAATTATGGCCGGGCTTGTCTTTGCACGGACATTTCTCGAAACCCGTCAGTTCACGCCAAAGTTGGACTTCCTCTTACAGCTGATGTTGCTCAACGGTGCTTTCCTGATTGGTTGCGTGTTTTTAGAGCTGAAGGCCCTTTCCCAAATATCCATGATCATCGCATTGCTTTGTTATCCCCTGATCGTGCCCATCGCTATGATTCGCTGGCGCCAGGGAGAGAATGCTGCAGGAGTGTTTGCCCTGGGGTGGGCCACCCTAGTGCTGGGACTACTGGTGCAGGCAATGCGTGATCTCGGTTATGTGGTGCACAACCCAGTCAACTACTATTGGCCGCCGGTGGCCTCTTTTGTGGAGATGCTGGCGATTATGGCAGCGATCGGTTTAATGGTGCAGCGCCTGCGGTTACAGAAGGATCGGGCGGAAAAAAAATACCTGCAACAGCTGGAAGTATCCAAGATTGATCTTGAGGAGTTGGTGCAGTCACGCACCAGAGAGCTGGAAGCTGCTAAGGCCAGGGCGGAACTGGAGGCACGTACCGATCCACTAACTGGTATTCACAATCGCCGCAGTTTTTTTGAAGAGGCCAATCTTTTGCTCAAATTGGCTCAACGCAAGCAAATTCCCCTGGGTATATTGATGTTGGATATAGACCGCTTTAAATCAATCAATGATCGCCACGGCCACCTGATCGGTGATCAGGCCTTGTGTGCTACTGCCCGGGTAATAGCCCAGCATGTGCGTGAGGTGGATGTGTTTGGGCGCATAGGCGGTGAGGAATTTGCACTGTTGGTTAGTGCCGATGGCCCAGGTACGCTGTCTGTTGCCAAGCGTATCCATGAAGATATCGCCAAAATTATGATCAAGTCCGCTCTGGGGCCGGTGCAGTTTACCGCTAGCATCGGTGTGGCCCAGCTGCAGGGAGAGAGAGACGTGCTGGAATTATTGCAGCATGCCGACAACGCTCTCTACCGGGCCAAAAGGACCGGTCGCAATCGTGTATTAGAGTATGCGGTGGCGGAGGGCTGAGCTACTGCACATAGGTCACTGCGTTGAGCACCCTGATACGCACGTTTTCCGGTAGAGGTACCAGACCGATATTGCCGGCTTCCGATTGGGAATTTTGGCTCAACATAAAGACCAGCATCTGTCTTAGAGCCTGAGCAACATCATCTTTCTGATTGGCGTAGAGCAGCAACCAGGAAAAGCTGGTAATCGGGTAGGCATCTTTCCCTTTGGGGTCCCAGACCCAGGCGATCAGGTTGGGTGCGCCGCTCACAGGCAGTTTACTATCGGGAAATTCAACTTCTTCTAAAGCAGCTACTCCGCTCTTGGCATTGGCTTCGATAAATTGGCCCGCGCGATTTTCTAGGATTGCTACCGGTAAATTGACTATGTTGGCAAAGCCGTGCTCCACATAACCGATAGCGCCGGGTATTTCTCGTACTTTGGCCGCTACACCCTGGTTACCTGGTGCGATTTTAAAGGTCGACAGCCGGGGCCAGTCGGGTGTGCGGTCCAGGCCAATATTCTCACGGAATTCTTCACTAACGGCGCTGAGGTGGCCGGAAAAAATATAGGAAGTTCCGGAGCTCTCGGAGCGGGTAACCACTGAAATATCTGTGCGTGGTAATTTAATATCTGGATTACTGGCGGCGATGATCGGGTCGTCCCAATGGCGGATCTTACCCATAAAAATGCCCACATAGGCTTCCCGCGACAGCTTCAATTTATCGATACCCGGTAAATTAAACACTAACACCACTTGCCCGGCAGTGACGGGTAATACAACACCTCCCTCCTTAAGCTTCTTGAGTTCATCGATTTCTATGGCCGCATCTGAGGCGGCAAAATTAACAGTATGGCCGAGAAAATCGCGGATGCCGTCGCCGCTGCTGCTCATTTCGTAAAAAATAAAAATATTGTTCTCGCGGTGGGTAAACTGGCGAAACCACTCCACATAAATCGGATAGGGGAAACTGGCGCCACTGCCGCGCAGATTAACGGGGTTTTCTGGCACCTGGGCTTGCACTTGTAGGCCGAAGAGTGAAATGCCAGCGGTCACCGCCAGTATGGCTACAAGGTGGCGTAGTACCGCGGTGTACCTCGATAACATGGGCTACCTCAACTAAAGGGTCACCGGTCTCTTATTGGAGACCAGCGACGAGCCGCCAAAAATAGGCTTCGATTAAAAAATTCTAGCAGGACCGGCGGCTTCGTGTGAAAGCGCGCCGTTCTGGGATGACTAGCTGCCCACTTCACCGCCATCGTCCCTATAGATGGCCAATACCGAGGGGCGCGGTGGCAGTTCCGGGTTGTTATCCGGCCAGCGGTGTAAGGGGTGGTCGTAAGTAGAGTTGAGGGCGTCGGCAGGGTGTTGCACTGCGATAAACAGAGTTGTGCCATCGGGAGTAAACTCGGGGCCGCACACCTCAGCGCCCTGCGGGCATCCAAAGAAGTGTTTGGGCGCGGCGCGCATTTGCCCCTCGGTGGCCATGGCCCAGAGGCCGTCGTGGAAGCCGAAACGCTCGCAGCCGTCAGTGGCCACCCACATGTTGCCATGAGGATCGAAGGCGACATTGTCCGGGTTGGTAAACCAGCCGTGATTAGAAATATTGTAAGTGGATTGCTGCCCGTAAGCGCCGCGCTCCACGGGATTCTCCGCATTGGGATTGCCGCCAAGTAAAAACTGGTGCCAGCGGAATTGGTCGCTGGTGTGATCTCGGCCGGTTTTTTTACCAGGCATGGCCGGGGGCACAATTTCCAAAATATGCCCGGCAGTATTTTGGTGACGGGGATTAGCTGCATCCACACTGTCTTCGGCGCGGCTTTTATTCTTGGTTAACATCACATAGGTGCAGTCGTTGTGGGGATTGGTCTCTACATCCTCCGGGCGGTCCATGGGAGTGGCGCCCAGCAGTGCAGCGGCCTGGCGTGTGTCAATTAAGACATCCGCCTGACTGTGAAAACCGTTGTTGCTGTTTAGAGGGCCCTGTCCAAAAACTAGTGGCAACCATTTCCCACTTCCATCCGCATCAAAGCGTGCCGCATAGAGGGTGCCTTCGGCCAGTAAATTGCGATTGTGGCTTGGATCTTTGGGCAAATAAGCCTCTTTGGAGACATAGCGGTAGACGAACTGATGTTCGTCGTCATCGCCGCCATAGGCCACCACTGGTTGGCCCGGCTTACAGACCAGGGTAAAGCCCTCGTGTTCAAAGCGGCCTAGGGTGGTCAGCTTGCGAGGTATAGATTGCGGGTCGTAGGGGTCGTATTCCACCATCCAACCAAAACGATTGGGTTCGTTGGGTTCTTGCTGTATATCGAAGCGTGGGTCGTAATCACCTAGGTTGCGATTGTGGGGCCTTACGCCGAAGTCACGGTGATTGCGCGCCTCGCGAGTATCCTCGACTTTGTTGGGATCTCCTTGGAAGGCGCCACCAAATCCCTCCTCGGCCACCAATACCGTGCCCCAGGGAGTCTTGCCACCGGCGCAGTTGCCAATGGTACCGAGCACCTGGGTGCCAGAGGGATCTGCGGTTGTTTGCAAGCGTTTGTCTCCGGAGGCGGGGCCACTAATTTGCATCGGCGTGGTCGCGGTGATGCGGCGATTGTAGGGGCTCTCCAGAACCGGCTGCCAGCCTTTGTCGGTACGTGCAATTTCTATTACCGAGTGGCCACAGGCGGCTAGTTCTATGGCTACATGCTCGGCACTGACTCCCCGCGTGGCACTATACTCATCGTTGTAACCAGAGAACATCAGGTGTGGTTGGGTGTACTCGTGATTTACACATAGTAGGCCGCGATCGCTGTTACCACTCTGGCAGTGGATTTCTCCGTGCCCGGCAGGGGTATTCTCCGCCAATGGCATAAAGGCGATAAAGTCGTTGTTATAGCCAAAGCGTTGAGATTGCCCCTGTGCCGTTAATTGTTTCGGCTCAAATTCTTTGAGGTTAGCGACAATGGGGTCGCCCCACCGTAGCAGGATATCGGCGCTGTAACCCTGCGGTAGATGATGATTGAAGTCCAAGCTGTGGGGAACTTCCTGAAATGAGAGATTCTCCCGATGATGCTCCGATCCGCAGCCAGGCATAAAGTTGGTTGCGGCGCCCGCAGCCGTGGCACCACCAATGGCCTTCAATAGCTTTCTACGGTCAGGGTTTTTAGGGGAATCTTTCATTGCTGCTGCTCCGTTGCGGGGAACCTAATAAAATTAAATTAACCTGACCTAATTAAATCGATGACATATCTTTTACTCTATCGATTAATTAAAAGAGGTTAATATAAAGCGATAAATAAATAAGGATATTTAATTTATCTGGGAATTTTTCCAGCTATTTCTGAAAGCTTGATGACAGCTTAAAAAAACCGTCATGTAAAGTTCATAGTCGCCTACTAGTCTGCGCCCCAATAAATACGCCGCCGGCACTAATTGGAGTGGGACGCGATGATAAGCACAACCATCAATTTTCGAACGCTCAACACCCCCGTTACCACGCTCGCCATAGCAGTTTTTTGTGCTAATAACGGCTTGAGTGCCAATGCTTATGCACAAGAGAGCCTGACCCGCACTATGGAAACGGTGACGGTTACCGCCCAGGCCAACAATGCGCGCAGCGACCTGGATCGCCAGCGTGACTCCAACAAGCTGGTGGCAGTACAAACTTCTGATGCCATCGGTGAGTTGCCGGATGCCAATGTAACAGAGGCCCTGCAGCGGATGCCTGGAGTCTTTATTGCCCGCGACCAGGGTGAGGGACGTTTTGTGGGGGTGCGCGGTATTGATCCCAACTTGAATGCGGCCAGCATCAATGGCGTTAGTCTGCCCGCACCGGAAACTGGCAGTCGCGCTGTGGCTTTGGATGTCATCCCCTCAGACCTACTTGCCAGCTTAGAGGTATTCAAAACCCTTACACCGGATATGAGCGCTGACTCTATCGGCGGGGCTATAGAAATCAAGAGTATTAACGCGCTGAACTACGATGGCAGCCGCTATAAATTCAGTGTTGAAAACAGTTATAGCGAACTGCAAGGGGAGCACAGTCCAAAATATGCAGCCACCATGACCAATGTTTTCGATCTCGATGGCAACAGACGCTTTGGTGTCGCTCTGGCAGTCAGTCATCAGCAGCGAGATTTCGGTTCTGAAAATATTGAAACCGATGGTAGCTGGGAAGCGCTTGTGGCCGAGGATGGTAGTGGGGGGATTGGGGCAACTGAAATAGAACAGCGGGATTACACCATTACTCGTGAGCGCACCGGTATGGCCGCTAATTTCGACCTGCAATTGAGTAGTGGTGCACGAATCTATCTGCACAACCTCAATTCCGACTTCTCAGATCAGGAGATCCGTCAACGCAATTCCTGGAAACTGGATGCAGAGCGCGATGAGCCAGAGACGATCTCCAGACATAGCGCCATTTGGGAAGGGGCGGCACTGGAAAAATCCTTGAAAGATCGCCTGGAAGAACAGGAGATTATTTCAACAGTATTGGGTGGAGAGCATAATTTCGAACAATGGGGTCTTGCCTACGTGCTGGGTTATTCTTACGCGGAGGAATCTGAGCCACATCGCCGCGATACCGACTTTGTCCTTGAACCACTGCGCCTGGGTTATGTGGAAGCGGGTAAAACTCCGCGTATGGCAGTGGACAGTAGCGACGCTGAAAAAATATTAGATCCCGCCAATTATCAACTGGACGAGTTGGTTATTGAGGATAATTTCTCCGAGGATGAAGAGTTGAGTTTACGTCTGGATTTTACCAGGGAGATAAACTGGGGCACCTATGACTCAACGGTGCAATTTGGCCTGCACGAACGCCAGAGGGAAAAACGCGGTGATCTGAATGCCAGCGTTTATGATGGTTTTGCCGGTGACTATACCTTGGCAGATTTTGTTCGTAACGATATTGATTACCGTCTCGATACCTTCGGACCGGGAGTTAATCCAGGCAATCTCAATCGATTTATTAATCGTAATATTGCCAGTTTTGAGATGGATGAAACTGAAACCGCCCTCTCTTCTGCGCGTGATTACCAGATGCAGGAAGACATCAGTGCGCTCTACGTAATGAATACCATCGAACTTGATCGCGCTCAATGGGTCTTTGGAGTGCGCTATGAACGCACCGATTTCAGTGCCGAAGGAATGCGTGTGGTTGAATCCGAAGAGCCAGTACCCGGTGCCGATTTCATTGCCGATGAGGTCTATGCAAGTGCGGTCAATTATCAGCGCAATTACGATCACTTCTTCCCTAGTGTAAACTTCAAGCTTGATTACAGCGATAATATTGTGCTGCGTGCGGCCTACACCGAGTCCCTGTCGCGCCCCTCGTTTGGCCATCTGAATCCCTCGCCGGCGCAAATTGAGTTCGACGATGGTGAGCTGGAAGTGGAAGCCGGCAATCCAGCTCTGCAACCTTATGAATCTCGCAACCTGGATTTCTCCGCAGAATACTACGCGGATCATCTGGGTATGCTATCGCTGGGATTGTTCCACAAGTCTATCGATAACTTTATTGTGATGTCCGATGTTTCCAGTAGCGCGGATTTTACTCAGTATATCGGTAACCTGATAGTGGAAGAGGCCGAAATACTTCAGCCTATCAATGGTGAAAGGGCACGGATTAACGGTGCGGAACTGGCTTGGACACAGGGCTTCGATAATGGTTTTCTACTGCGTGCTAACGCAACCTACACAGACTCTGAAGCCAGTCTAGGATTGGGGCCGGATCGTCAACGCAGCGACAAAATTTCTATGCCATCCCAAGCAGATCTGGTGGGAAATTTTATTGTCGGTTATGAGCGAGATGCTTTTAGCCTGCGCTTGTCTGCTGCTTTTCGCAGCGAGCGATTGCTGGAGGTAGGTATGGAGGATGCGTCCCGTGATCGTTATGAAGAGGATCACTTGCAATTGGATCTCTCTGTGCGCTACCACTTGAACAACGGTTTACTGCTGACATTCACCGGAGTGAATTTGACCGATGAGCCTTATTATGTGCATAACTCTGGTTTCAACGGTCAATATGAAGAGTACGGGCCGACTTATGCCCTGGGCCTGAGTTTCAGCACTTTCTAGCGGGACAACATCTAAAACATTTTTAATAAAATTACGGTGTTTATGCACTGCAAGGAGCCTCACACAGGTGGGGCTCTTTCTCCGGAATTGAATGGCTTTCCATGAAAAAACTGCATTTTATTATTGCGATCATGCTCGCCGCTGCGCTACTCGTTAGCTGTGGTCACGATGTGGATTCTGTTTTACGCATTAAAAAGGCCTTGCCGCAACGGGTAATTCCCTTGGGTGCGATAGACGCAGAACAGATTCTGCCAATACGGGTTGGGGTTGAGCAATATTTATTGCTTGCCAGCGAGCGTCGCGGTTTGCTTGTAATAAATTCCTACGGAGAAATACTCGCCTCCCAAGAGGGAAGGGTGGAACGCCTAGCCGTACAAGCTCTGCCTAATGAAACTTTACTGGTGGCCTCCTACGATGAGAGCCTGGCGCAAATAAATTTACATGAAATACGCTATAGTGATGCTTCAAATAACGTAAATTTTAGGCTACTGGGTAGCCAGAAAATGCCAACGCTACAGAGTGCCCTGTGCTTTTCCCAACAAGAACAGCGCACTCATTTGTTTAGCATTGGTGAAGATGGAATAGGTCGTGAATATTTATTATTCCCAGCCCAACAACAGTGGCAGATGCAAGAAGTACGTCCACTCTATTTTGGTGAGCAAGTTAATGCTTGCGCAGTAAGCCCACGCTCCCAACGCCTGCTAGTATCTCAACCACCCATTGGAATCCTGAGCTTAAATACAAACGCGGAAAAGGATGAGCAGCGTAAATTATTCCTCAGTGCTCAATGGCTTGGTGAAGACTTCGGCAATCTATGGTTTGATGCTCGTAGTGAAAGTCTGTGGCTGAGTGCAGGTGATCAGATACATCGCTACCGACTGCCTTTTTCCTCAGAGGAGCCAGAGTGGCACATTCATATTAACGAGAACCACTCGGCAGTCTCCCCAGTATTCTTAAATGGTCAGCTCTGGGCCCTGGATGTTGGTCGGGATCAGCTGTTGGTTTTTGATGATGTGGAAAGTGATTACTTAGAAACTGAGTCTATAGGATTTGATCCCGAGAGCGGTGATTCTATCGTCAGTGTATTTGCTCGCAATCAGACGGACCCGGTAGAGTCATTTGGTGATGCTGCCGATGATCCTGCTATCTGGGCCAATAAATCCCAGCCACAGAATAGCCTGATTTTGGCAACGGACAAAAAAAGTGGCCTGAATATTTACAATTTATCGGGAAAGCTGCTCGAACATTTTCCCGTGGGACGTGTGAACAATGTGGATATCCGCAGTATTGAACATCCTCATTATAGTGCATTAGCGGCAGCATCTAATCGCTCGACCGCCGGGGTGAACCTCTTTGCCATCACGGCTGAAGGGCATGTCGAGCACCTGGGGCTACGCGCTATAAATTTGCAAGATCCTTATGGCCTATGTTTGCAGAAAACCGATAATCAACTTTTTGCTTGGGTATCGGATAAAGATGCTGCCTTGCACCAGTTTGAAATTGATATTGGCGAGAATCCCACAGAATTTTCGTTAAAAAAGCATACAGAAGTAGTCGTAAATAGCCAGGTTGAAGGCTGTGTCGTCGATGATAAGTGGCAGAGGCTCTTTTTTGCCGAGGAGGATCGGGGGATTTGGTCACTGGGCCTTAAAAAGCAACAGAATAGTGAATACCAGGCTAAATTGGTTGCTGAAGTTGATGGTCAGACCCTGGTGGATGATGTGGAAGGGCTTGCCCTCTACCTAACAGAGGATAGTGGTTACCTGATCGCCTCTAGCCAGGGTAATGACAGTTATGCGTTATTCACACGTGATGGTAATGACTTTGTTGGTCATTTTAGGGTAACAATGAATATACGCTCAAGTATCGATGGAAGTTCTGAAACCGACGGTCTGGATGTTACCAGCCTGAACCTGGGACCGGAATATCCAATGGGTTTGCTTGTTGTCCAAGATGGCAGGAATCGTCTGCCCACTGCCAAGCAGAATTTCAAATTGATTGATTGGTATACGGTGAGTGAGGCATTGGGTTTGTCGGTCTTTGTTAAAAATTAACCATTTATATTTTTTATGACAAAAACCTGATGAAATTTTCTATAGAGTTACTATGAAAAATATCGAGGTTTATATTTGTTATAAACTAGAGATACATAATAAAAAATTGTTGCTGATTTTTCTTGCTCCAAGATATGATCTAGCGTTGTTGGTTATAGTGAATTCAATTAAAATTTCTACCTGAGTCAAAAAAATCAAAGTTTGATGAAAGGTAAAATCTAGGCAATCTCTGAATAATTTCGCGATTCCTTTAGCCTTCAGAGTATTTCATAATAAAAATGCTGCTTTGCAGGAATACCTAGAACTTCCAAGAAGTTGCAATACAGAGTGTAAATCGCTCTGAAAGCCCAGAAGGGCAGGCCCTGCAGGCCATATCTGATACGTTCCAGCTCTTGTAATAGGGATATTCGCGGCCTGCTGCGGCTAACCTCTGTAACCCTAAAGGGCCGTGGGATTATTTCGGAATTATTTTGAGGTTTCGCAGTATCTCCAATAATGATTTTTGACTTATTAATGGATTAATTGTTGGGGCAGGTTTTGTATAGGTGATATATTTGCTTATTAACCAGCTCTTTAAAATCCCAGCTACTAACTGCCCCTACTACTTTAAAGCTTAAATTCAGGAATATATTCAGCTGCAATTTTGTCTACAAACTGGATTGGCAATCCGCCAATTAAATTTGTAAGAACAACTATAGATAGCTTATCCTCCGGATAGTGAATCATGGTTGCCGCATTTCCACCGCTCGCGCTAACTGCACGGTGATGTTTCCGATCGATAACTTGCCATCCAATAGCATAACCATTCTCTACATGATTAAACCCAGCAGTTTGGCCATTCTTTAAAGTGATCGGTGTCCAAAGAGAATGGAGGTTTTTGAGCAGCTTTTTAGACTGCAAGGCAATAAGATATTGCGCAATTTCTGTTGCTGTTGAATTCATGCCAGCTGCACTTTGTAATATGTAAGGGAATTCAACGTAGTTATTTTTGTGCTGGCCCTTATCGGAATCGTAGAGATATTGCCTTGCATGATTGTTAATAGGACGCGTCATGTGTTCAAAGCCGGCATCAGCTGTTAATTTCATATTGGCGATTTTAAGCTGATTATCGGTAATGAATTTTGGGAAGCCACCTTGTACGTATTTATCGATTATTTTGCCGATAATAACATAACCCGTCTGATTATAACTAAACTGTGTATTTACTTCAGATTTTAAAGGTAATTCTTTTACTTTGTTCCATGCAGCATCTGGGTTGCCACGAACAACCAAGTCAGCAAGATAACCACTGAAAATATTGGGCAGCCCAGAAGTGTGTGCCATTAAATGTTTTATCTTTATTGACTTCCAGTTGACAGGTAAGTCAGTAAGGTGTTTGCTAATCTCATCATCTAAGGAAAGGCGTCCTTGCTCTGCGAGCTGTAGCAATGCAACACCCGTAAACGCCTTAGTCATTGAGTTAATTGGAAATACAGTGTTGGATCTAACCGGCACATTGTCTTGTAAATTAGATAATCCATAATTTCCCAGTCTGATTATTTCACCGTTTTTAACGATGGCCAATTGGAGACCAGGGATTTGGCGCTTATCCATGATACTTTTGATAAGATTATCCACAGAGTCTGCATATGCTGGAAAGCTGAAGGATATCATAACAACAGCTAGAATTGTTAAGCGTAGTCTAGTTAGTAATCGAAGCGTATAATTCATAAACAATATATCCTTATTGTTTTCCAATCTTGGGGGAGCTTTATAGCTGAATTGTCTTTTTTATAAAGAATATGATCAACGTTATAGCAAGACTGTTATCTTGCCATAGATTCTTGAAAGAAGGATGTTTTACTATAGAAATGTAATTATTTGTAATTTCTATTTTTCATGGATATTTATGCAGTCAATGTATTTATAGGCTAAATTATTGCTGCTCAAATATACTCAAAATAAATACACACTTCTTTATGGCGAATATCTAAGGTAGCAAGTATTTATATATATTAAATATCCGTTAATCACTTTAAGTTAAGAGCAGTTAAATTTCCGGTTCCTGTTGGGTTGTACAATGTATACCTCCACCACCGGCTGCTATGCCATCAATATTGATTTGTATAATATCGCGATTAGGAAATGCTCTTTGTAATTTTCGCTTGGCTGAGGCATCTGCATAGTGATCGCCGAACTCAGGTGCTATGACCGCGCCATTGCAAACATAGAAGTTAATATATCCAGCGGCGAAATCCCTGTTGTCAAACCGCTCTCGAACTATTGAAGGTGCCTCTAATACAATAACTTCTAGTTCGCGGCCACTGGCATCCGTTACAGAGCGTAGAATCTCAAGATGCCGCTTTGTTACGGCGTGATCGAAAGAGTTGGGATCGGGATCATAGCCGGCAACAACTACACCTGGGTGCACGAAACGGGCATAAAAATCTGTATGTCCGTCAGTGATATCCATATCTTTAATGCCAGGTAACCAGATAATTTTCTCTAGACCAAGAAGCTGCTTTAATTCCCGTTCGCATTGTTGCTTACTAACACCTGGATTACGGTTATCGTTGAGCACACAACTCTCGGTTATGATCGCGGTACCATACCCATCAACCTCTATCCCGCCGCCTTCGAGTATCAGGTTAGTTTGGATACTGGGCACACCGGCCGACTGAGCCGTGAATGCAGCAACTTCTGCATCATTATCAAAATCCTGCTTTTCTCCCCAACCATTGAAGTTGAAGTCAATAGCCGCTTTATCACCGTTTTCATTTACAATAAAAACGGGGCCTGTATCACGTATCCACAAGTCATCTAGAGGGCAAACAACTAGTTCGATCTTATCTCCCATTAGTCGCCGGGCAAGTGGGAGATCTGCTTGTCGAACCAGCATTGAAACTGGCTCGTACTCCGCAATCGTCAGTGCAATTGTTGCCAAATTCTGCTGGACTTCCCTAAGGAGTTTCCGTCCCCAAATTTTGCGGCTTGCACCAAAGGCCATCCAAGTACGCAGGTGAGGCTCACCCTCATCTGGCATGTACCAAGTACTTTTACTATTCATTACTGCAAATGACTCCTTGGTGCCACTCAGTAGAGAGGCTGCAGTAAAAGCACCTAGAACCTTAACGAAATTACGGCGATTGGTCATAAAGTGACCTCCCTTTCTTGACACAAATGATGCTACTGAAGATGATAAGTTGTTTAAAAGGATATCAGGTTAACTAACCCATAGCAGTAACCCATGTATATTTGCCTCTTTTATGGCTACCAATAATTCACAATAAGTATAAAGTTCACAATCATCATAAAAAAGTGATTCATTGCTTCTTAAAATACGTAATTCAGAGTCATATGTGTTTGAAAGTGTTGGCCAGTAACGTTTTTTATCAAGTAACTCAATATCTAATGGAATAAATGCCTATGAATACTCGATTATCTTAGTTCTTATTTCACCTAATGTCGGTTTTAATATATCATATAGTTTACCTAAGCTATTCCATGAGCAACCATGTGAGCAGTAAAGCTCTTGCTGAGTATCATTAAATGACAGATTTAATTTCTACTCTAATGCTTTTTTGCAACAGATGCCAAAACTATTATTGTGAATTAATGTTGAAGTTCATGTCCAAGGGTCAAACATATCATTCTTTTTTTTGTAATACTTAAAATTGGTCATTTTATTGTTAGTTTTTTTCTGTAGGCATGAAAAATATACTTTTTAAATTGCCAATTTATTCACGGAGGATTTTCAAAGCCTTAGGATCCAGATAGGGTAAGCTTTAAACATAGAGTGTTGTTTATGGCTTAAGTAGCAGGCTTGCTGGCATCTTTGAATTGTTATCTTATTCTTGTCTGGTAGAGGGCGCTTAGATGAAAGTTGTTTTTTATCCTCTCAATTTATTTAAGCTTTTCTTTAAGGTTGCATACGGCGATCTTTCCGAGATCTAAATAACTTCCTGATGGTCAAAATCAGTTAATAAGTCTGACATTATTTGATACAGTCGCATACACTTTTTTCGTCATGATATTATGTGGTGTCTGAAGCTGGAATAATCATTATCACAATGTCACTTTCACTTATTAACTAGGCCGAGCCCTCTCAGTTCCACTTAAACTGCCAGGAACTTAGGGGGCTTGGTGTTGAAATTTTATGCTCGGATGAGTATCGTTAGGGGGTGACGGCTATAATTACAGCTAACCATATAATATATATTTACCATCCACTAACACTATGTTTTTCGCCTACTTTGGCGATCATTCGTATCTGTTGTTTTCCACCTTCAGATCTTTTGAATACTAAAGAGCTAACAGAAACTTCATAGGATTGCTCTCCAGTCATCTTTTCTATAACTTCAGTTAAAGATTTTTCGAGATCTTCTGCAGAAATACAAATTAAGTCTTTATTTCTATCTAAATCCATTGTCTACCTCTATTCTCACCAGTTGTTACAATCAATTTCTATCGTAAATTCAATAGCACCATCATCAGAGCATCCCCCTGATGCGTATTCGAATAGACTTATGTAAATTGAGTGAAACTTAGAATCTGTAATTTTCTCTAAGTTTTGCCTTAACTCTGCTTCTAATCTTCCTGGTGAGAGGGACTTTAGTTTTTTAGGATTTTCTTCCATAAATAAATCCATTTAACGGGAAAAGGTCATAAAATATTTAGCTCAATCATTACTGGTGTAAATTTCACCAGTCGGTATACCCTACAATAATATGTCCTCATTGTGTATGTGTTCAATTCAAAATTACAATTTATTTTGTTTTTTTGTATTTTATCTCAATGTGATAGTTTTTAAGTCTAAGTTTTCGTGTCCATCTTTGAGTTGTGTATGCATACCTCTTGGCAATCCCTCGACCTTGATCTCAATACCGGACTCCGGGAATTTACCCTTTGCATACATTTCTATAAATCTGTTTGCCAACTTATGCCCATCATGAAGATGTTTTTCTGGCCAACCCACCAGGCTAATGTCGGGCATTCAAAATATTCGCATCCCCCTTGGATGTAACTAAATTCCATCTTTCTCCGGAGATTACATTAGAAAAGCATGTTTTTGTAAAGAAGGTCTCCGTGGTTCAAAAAAAGTATCTGACCACTGATCAGGCGTTTAGAGCCTAGCGTTTTGAAAGTCTATTACAGCCCCCCCTTTGTTCTGTAATGACTTTAATAATACCAATGGTGTTTTTGAGGTACTTAAGTGATTGTACGTCCTTAAACTCACCTGGCACTATGGCCATACTGTTAGTTTGTATTGTTTTTTGATATAACTCCGGTGATTACGTTTTTAGTAGTTGCCCATTGTTTCTGGCAGTAACCAAATTTTAGGTTATGACTCTGGTGTGCCATTGTTTCATATCCTTTATCATCGCCTTGTAAGTTTTATCATTAGTTTTGATTGTGCTGCGACATTCCATATTGAATAAAACAATTTTCTTTTTATTTGTAGCTACTTTGCCTGTGTCGATGTCTACTTCCAGGATGGCACTTTCTAGTTGCGAAATGTCAATACTGTCTTTTTTGCTTTGATACTTATACCAAGATTTAATCTGCTTGGCTATATGTAGATCTATGGCGCCAGAAATAGAATGATGAGCTTCGCCCGAAAGAATATTTACAAAGATAGTGCCATCTGGTAAGTCGGACATCATTTCTAGGTCATTGCTCATGCGCCAGCCGAAAAACATTTTACAAACTATATCTGCATAATGATTTAATCGCTTCCTACGCATTTTTTTAATCCAATATTCATTGCTGGTATTTTTTGTCACTCCGTATTTTGTAATGTAAGTGACATTTCATGCCAGCTAAGCCCGCCATGATCAGAATCCGATTTTCCAAGGTGTATAAAGCCGTATTTGGCATACATGCCAACAAGTTCAGCCTGACATATAAGGTAAATTTTTATTTTCCCTATATCCCGCATGGACTCAATAAATTTCTCCATTAACGTACTTGCCATGCCTTTCCCTTGATATTTAGGGTGAACTACCACAGACATGATGATAATGTTCTTCCCACTCGGATCATGGCCTATTAATTCTTTGAAGTTTTCATCGGATAGTTCAACCTTATGGGTTGCTCCTGAATTAATAAAACCAATAATTTCCTCACTGTTTTCTATAACGAGAAAACCATCAGGGTAGGTCTTAATTCGCTTTAAAATTTTTTCTCTAGTTGCGGCCTCGTTACCGGTATAGGATACAGACTCAATCTCATAGCACCTATCCAGATCTAGCTCATTTGCAGTGCGAATGTTTACTTTAGACATTTTCGATTAATAGTCCTAAGAAAAAACATTTATATGGTGATTAACAGGACCTCTACCACCTTGATTTCTATTCCAAACGCATTTCTGCGCTAATGTCTCCCAAAAAACATAATAAATCAATCTGCCACTTCTAAATGGTTCCATGGTGCATACCAGAGGCTGATAGAGCAATAAATCTACAATTCTTTAAGTTTAAGAGGCGTTCTATCTTTTTGCGGAGGCTCGATAAAAAAAATGATCAAGGTGATCTAAATCTTTCAGTAGATTCGGTCATATTTTTTGAGAGTATGTGGGGAAATAGGAGTGTTGGAGGGGGAGGACGCTAAGGGTATTCCCTAGCGCCGGGTGAAGAAGATTTAAATACCTAACTCAGCCCTCAAGGCTGCCATTTTTTGCGCATTCTCTTCTTTGGAAAGCGGGGTGCCGGGGTTTTCTTCCAGCTTTAATTGTTCCGGGGCGCTGAGTTTTTCTCCTTCCAGTACGCGTGCACAAAGTTTGCGGTAGTGCTCTGCAAATACCGGGTAGGCGATGGATTCTGGGTTGTTGGAGAGAAAATACCAGTTGGATTCACGCCCAGCATGGTAAACCGCTGGGTGACTCCAATTGTGATTGGTTTTGGGGCTGGGCGCATTGCAGGCTTCGCGGTAGGCGGCGCGGGCTTCTGGTAGGCCGTTTTCGCCGGCGGCGCAGAGCTGCAGCATTTTGTGTACTGTGGGCAGGTATTCGCTCTGCAGTATCGCGCGCTTTGCGCCCTGCATAATATCCTGCGCTTCAAAAGCGGCCAGCGCTTCGAGCCACAGGCGTTTTGCGTGATGCAGGGTTTCGGTATCCGGAAATGCGGCACTGAACTGGTTATGGTAATTCAGTTTAAACAACGCGAATACTTCGTTAATCGCGCGTTTTTTTTCGTTCAGCAGTTCCTGATCTTGCGCATTACCAGTTTGTGTCTGTGAGTATGTCGCCGATTGAGCGGTCGCGGGTGCGCTGGTTTGCGCTGTTGTGGGCGTCTTGTGGATTGCCATAAGAGTTTCCTATTGCCAACTTGTTGCGCTCTGCCCATTGATGGCGAGCGTGACGCACAAATACGGCGTCCCAGCTTTTGCGCGCGGCGTTTTGGCCGCGCCAGTAAATAATAAATTCCGGCACCAGTGATAGGGCGAAGTCACGCTCTATCTCGCACTGGTTCACCAGGTGGCTCAGGCAGTCGCCGCCGGGCTGCCAGTTGCGCGCTATGGGTTTGGCTACCGGGTTTTTCTCAATACCCTGGCAGTAGTAGGCCCATTCCTCGCGAGCGTACTCAATAAACAGCTCGCCCCAGCGCGCGCTGTGGCCACCGCGCTCTGTCCACTTGTAAATAAATTCCGGCAGCAGTTCGGCGGCAAAGCGCGGGTTGATCGCCAGGCGCTGTAGCTGTTCCCAGGTATGTTCACTGGGTTGCCAGTCGCGCGTCATGGCAGTGGGTTTGCGCTTTTCAATAAATGGAGTTTCCTGTTTCTCCCAGTCTTCCATGATCCAGTCATTGAATTCCAGATCCCAGGAAATGGATTGCTTGCCGCTGGAACGGTGGTAGTCGAGGAAGCGCTGTAGGCCGCGGCTGACAAATGTACTGGGTACCCCCTCGTCGGCCAGTTTGCGCAGGGTGTCGTTGTTCGGTTGCCAGTTATCCGGCAGGGCCTGCTTGCGTTGGGCAGTAGCGCGAAAGGCTTCCCATTTGCTCTTTACCTGGCGCAGGAACAGTGAGCCAAAGGAGTGGCGTGGCTCGGCCCGTTCGCGCCAGTAGGTGACAAACTCCGGTAACTGCTCCCGCACAAAGTGTTCCGGGATGCCGAGCTGGCTGATGCGCGCCATAGTTTCGGCATCTGGCTGCCAGCTGGGGGCAATGGTGTTGGCACTGCGATTGGCTGGTGCCGGGGCGCGGCTCGGTTCCGGGGTTTGAGCCAGGGCTGTAGGGCGGCGGTGTTCACTGGGCAGGGTGAACTTGAGGACTTCACTGCTACCGAAAGGAGCTGCGCCCAGCATCAGGGCGCCCTGATTGCGCAGGCTGGTGGCTACCCGCTGGATATCTGCTGCCTGCCAGAACGGCAGAAGCAGATAGAGTTGCTCGCCGGTGGCGGTAAACCAGTCCCGCCCAGCGTAGGGCTCTGCGGGCAGGAAAGGTATCAGGTCGCCCAGGGCGGTGAGCAATACCGCTTCCTCCAGGCCAACAGTTGAGGCCAGAGTCGGGGAGATACTCAGGGGTCTTTCGGGGAGCAGGGGGTGTTTCATGGCGCGATAATAACACTCCGGCGTGGGGCTTGCGCGGCCTTTACAGTGGCTCTTTAAGGCCTGCTTTTGCCAGAGCAAGGCGCGCCAGTCCAGCCGCTAAGCTGAATAATGGCGGCCCGGAAATAGAGCAGGGTAAATTGTGGCTGTAACCCGTTGCCTTACCCCTGGGGTAAGGTTGTAACTTTGTCGCCAGAAACGGTATTGAGGGAGAGCATTATGGCGAGAGAACAGCAAGCAGCGCAGACACTATTCCGCCTCAGTGGCGTGAGCTGTGCCGGCTGTGTGAATAAGATTGAAAGCGCCGTGCAGGGTGTTGCGGGGGTGCAGGATGCCCGCATAAACCTGGCCGATAAAACCCTTAAGGTGCAGGGCGCGGCGGCGCCGCAAAGTTGTATCGAGGCGGTGCGCCAGGCGGGTTATGACGCCGAGGTGGCCAAGAGTAGCGAGCGCCAGCGGCGCGAAGAGCAGCGTGCCCAGGAAGAGCGCCACTATCACCAGTTACTGTGGCGCTCCGCTATCGCCCTGGGTGTGGGCCTGCCGTTGATGGCCTGGGGCCTGATCACCGATAAAATGTCCGTCAACAGCTTCGCAGATCAGCTGGCTTGGGGCGCCATGGGGCTTATTACCCTGGCGATTCTGGTGTTCTGTGGTGGTCAATTTTTCAGCGGGGCCTGGAAAGCGCTACGCCACCACAGCGCCACTATGGATACCCTGGTGGCCCTGGGTACCGGCACGGCCTGGCTTTTTTCCATGTTGGTGGTGCTGGTGCCCCACCTGCTGCCGGAAGCGGCGCGCCATGTGTACTTTGAGGCCAGCGCCATGATTATCGGCCTGATCAGCCTGGGCCAGGCACTGGAAGTGCGCGCTCGCGGGCGTACCAGTGCGGCGGTGGAGAAACTGCTGGAGCTGCAGGATACCTCGGCGCGGGTTCTGCGCGACGGTAAAGAAGTGGATCTGCCGATTGAGCAGGTTCAGGCCGGTGACCAGTTGCGCGTGCGCCCCGGAGAAAAGATCCCGGTGGATGGCGTGGTGCTGGAGGGCGGTAGCCTGGTGGATGAATCCATGCTCACCGGCGAGCCAGTACCGGTGAAGAAGGGCGAGGGGGACAATCTGGCTGCTGGCACCCTGAACAAGAACGGCAGCTTGCTGTTCCGGGCGGAAAAAGTGGGGGCGGACACCCGCCTGGCACAAATTATTGAGATGGTCAAAAACGCCCAGGGCTCACGGGTGCCCATTGCGCGCCTGGCAGACAAAATCTCGGCCATTTTTGTGCCGGTGGTGATGATCATCGCTGTGGTGGCGGCACTGGTCTGGTTCAACCTGGGACCGGATCCGCGCGCCGCCCATATGCTGGTGGTTCTTACCTCGGTGCTGATTATTGCCTGCCCCTGCGCCCTGGGGCTGGCTACGCCCATGTCGGTGATGGTGGGCGTGGGTAAGGGTGCGGAGTACGGTGTGCTGGTGCGCAACGGCAAGGCGTTGCAGCAGTCCTGCAATCTGGATGTGCTGGTTGTGGATAAGACCGGCACGCTCACCGAGGGCTCACCACGCCTCACCGATATCGAGAGCGAAGGCGATAGCGATGAGTTACTGCGTTTGCTGGCGAGCCTGGAGCAGGGTTCGGAGCATCCGCTGGCTGAGGCGGTTGTGACTGCGGCCCATGAGAAAAAGCTTGATCTACAAAAGCCCAGTGATTTCGAAGCCATTACCGCACATGGGGTGATGGGGGTTATTTCTGGTAAAAAGGTACTGCTCGGTAACAGTAAGTTAATGCAGCGGGAAAATATTCCCCTGGGTGACTGGAAGGCCCGCGCCAATAATCTGGCGGAGGCAGGGCGTACGGTGATGTATGCGGCAGTGGATGGTGTACTGCAGGGAGTTATCGCTGTGGCTGATCCAATTCGGGATGATGCCGCAGCGGCCATAGCCCGTTTGCGTAAGTTGGGCCTGCGCCTGGAGATGCTGACTGGTGATAACCAAGCCAGTGCCGAGGCCGTTGCCCGCCATCTTAAAATCGATAAAGTGCACGCTGAGTTGTTGCCGGAAGACAAAGAGCGCATAGTGGCGCAACTGCAGAAAGACGGTGCGCGTGTGGGCATGGTGGGAGATGGTATCAATGATGCCCCAGCACTGGCTCGCGCCGATGTGGGCTTTGCTATCGGCGCCGGTACCGATGTCGCTATCGAAAGTGCCGATGTCACCCTGATGCGATCCTCCCTACATGGAGTCGCCAATGCGGTGGAATTATCGCGGGCGACTCTCGGCAATATCAAACAGAACCTTTTTGGAGCCTTTATTTATAACACCCTAGGTATACCCATCGCCGCAGGGGTGCTATTTCCGCTCACTGGCATGTTGCTGAGCCCGATCGTGGCCGGTGCCGCTATGGCACTCTCCTCGCTTACCGTGGTGAGCAATGCCAACCGTCTACGCTTCTTTAAGCCCTCGGAGGTGCACTAATGATTGCGACCCTGGTAAATACCATCGGAGTACTGCTAATTATTGCCATCATCTGGTGGTTCTGGCTGGGCCCGAGGCGCGGTGCGGCAAAGACAGTGGCGGTCAGTGAACAACTGCAAATAGTGGTCAAAGATGGCGTATATGAGCCGGATCATATTCGCCTGCCTTCGGGTCATGCCGCCACCCTGCATTTTTTACGGGAAGATCCCAGCCCCTGCTCCGAGTGGGTGATTTTCCCCGATCTCGAAATCAGTGCTGAGCTAGCGCTCAATAAAGAAACCACGGTAGAAATCCCTGCGGCCAAACCGGGAAAATACCCCTTTAGCTGCCAGATGCAGATGTATCGTGGGACGCTTACCTTGGAATAAAGTGAACTCAACCGGAAGAGGTCAGTTTATTTTCTGCGAACAAGTCAATTAAGGTGTAATTTTTTCCAATCAGGACCGACAACATTAATAGGCCTTCAGGCACTTCCTTCACAGCTAACCCGACTTAGAACACTTAATGGGTCAAAGAAGCATAGGGAAGTGCCCGGAGGAGACAGAGGGGAGGCCACTAGGTTTTCCAGAAGTGCTATTTACGATTTGGTCCCTAAATAATGAACACCTTTTTGCAAAAAACTTCTAGGGCCCTGCTGGGCCTTTCATTCACATTGATTGCTGCTGCCTTGTTTCTTGGCCAGAATGGGGGCCTGGCCTCCATTTTCGGATTTTATGGCGTTAATAGTGAGGCGGGCTTGCACATCGTAAGAATTGCCGTAGCACTTCTCTTTGCGGTAGCTGCGGTTTTAGCCCTGCTATCACTGTTAAAACCACAATATATTCGCCCCCTGGCACTCTTGATTATATGTATGTCCTTGGTCCCTTTGTTAAGTCTCTTCGGAAGTGCGCATTGGATCGATAGCCTCGGTGGGTTTCCAGCTATTGGCTCCGGGCAGGGCGTGATCAAGTACTTTGCCCTCACCGCGATTGGTCTGACACTGTTGAGCTGCAGTGCCTGTCAGTCAATGCGCTATATCTGGCTGAACTATTTACCTGTGGGGTTGGTTCTGTTGTGGATTGGCGGAATGAAGTTCACTGCAATAGAAGCCCAGAGTATTGAGGGCCTGGTGAGTAGTTCACCCTTGATGGCATGGCTCTATAATTTCTTTAATATACAACAGGCCTCCAATCTGATTGGCATTTATGACTTGATCGCTATGATCATTCTGGCTTTGGGGTTAGTCATCCGGCCCCTGTTTTGGCCGGGGATACTGCTCTGTGGTGCGGTGTTCGTAACAACTCAGACTTTTCTATTCAGCTATCCCGGAAGCTGGCAAAGCCCAGGAGTTTTGGCCTCTAGTGGCATATTTATTATTAAAGATCTTTGGTTTATCGCCAATCTGCTAATAATGATCGATATCCGTAAGCACCTAAGTCACTCAGTTACCGGTAAGTAACAGGGTTGCGTCTAATCTTAGATATTGAGGCGTAAAGAGTAGTATTTTTTATTTTGGAGCATAAATCACTACTTTGGCTGTTGGGCCTTGAGGGTTTCATTTCCTTCTGCCCCTGCCTCTCAGTAGACCTTTTATGGCGGCATAACATATGGATGATTTAATCTTTTTGCCCTTTAGCCAGTTTTTAGAAGACTCGTCTACTGAGTGAATATGTCTAGGTAACACAGGGATGTGTAGCTTTATGACTACTAAATAAAAATGAGGTGTTTATTGGTCTTCTAGTCTTGATTATTTTTTTAAGAATAATTCCTAATTTTTAGTCATGTATTCAGAGAGATTTTCTTGCTGTCTAGGTAGTTACTTCCCGTTGCCTATCTGTCTAGATCTTTCTAAATATTTATATGCGGTTTTTATTTTTCTTTTATCAGGACAGTAAGCTTAAATAGAAATTCCCTTAAATGAATAATTTATTTCTTTCTCAAAATGGCAGTATGGCTTTTGGTGACAAATTTTCACTGTGTTTGCATAATTGCGAAATTATTTGGAACCGTATCTAAAGGTCAAAGTCCATTAACCTGACAATAACGCCTCACAAGTATTTTTTAAATAAAGCGATGTTTACTTGGTCGGGCAAAAATAAGGAAGTAAATAAACCCAGGAAGGAAATCGCACATGCATAAATAATGGCTGTTGATATGACTTTACTAATGAAAAAAGCAGTTTCGTCACTGAAGAAACCTGCATTAAACAAAACTCTATTGGCGATGATTCTGGTGGGGGTCAGCTCTAATACAATTGGCCATGGCTACGTAGAAGAATATGGTGGAGGTGTGGCATCTGCGCGGGGTACTTTATGTAAATACCCTCTAGCCTCTACAGGTCAAAAAAACATAAATTGTGGAGCCGTTCAATGGGAGCCGCAAAGTGTTGAAGGGCCCGAAGGGTTTCCAGAGAGTGGCCCTGCTGATGGCATGATCGCTAGTGCCGGTAGTAATGTATGGTCACCATTAAATGAACAAACTGCTGACCGCTGGCTGAAAACTCCCATAACTGCTGGTAAACAAACTTTTAAGTGGCACTTTACCGCGAATCACGTAGCTCGTGACTGGAAATATTATATTACCAAACCGGATTGGAACCCCAATCAACCATTATCCCGAGCTTCATTTGATTTAAATCCATTCTGTACTATTGATGGAAATAATCAAAAGCCACCCATTGATATGCATCACGAATGCATGGTTCCTGAGCGAGATGGGTACCAAGTTATCCTTGCTGTGTGGGATGTGGCTGATACAGCCGCGGCCTTTTACAATGTTATCGACGTAGAATTTGATGGCGATGGCATACCCGAATCAGAATGGAATCAAGGTGGAACAATTAATCCAACACAAAACTTAAAAGTTGGCGATAAAGTTTCCACACGTGTTTATAGTAGCAGTAATGAAGAGCCAGTTTATGCAACAGTGCTGGAAATTGCTACTGATGAGCAGGGTATGGCTAATAACTGGGCACATGACCTTGCAACCAAAATAAATCAAGAACAGACCAGTATTCGCGCAGGCCAGTTTAATGGCGAAGATCAATTTAGCCCTGTCTTTGGCTCAAACCCAATATATTTACAGGATGGCAGCGGTTTAGAGCGTGTTGAAATTCATTATGAAATCAATAGTCCAACACCAGATTATGATTTAAATGTGTCAGGACTTGAGGATATGTACACAATATCTGATGATCCACTCTCACTACAGCTTGCTCTCACCGCAAAAGGAAATATCAGGGCTGAGCTAAAAGTCTTGAACCATGCTCGTGAAACACTGGCTAATTATGAAGTCAATATGAGTGACGGTCAGAGATTAGATAGGACTTTGACACTTTCAAAGTCTGAACCTGGCCATCATATGCTCGTTATTGTGACAAAAGATATTGATGGCAATTTGATTGATCAAACTACACAAGATTTCCACTTGATGGAAGACGAAACTTCTCCACCGCCAGCAGGTGACTACGACTTTGTTTTCCCCGAAGGTCTAAAATCCTATACGGCAGGAACTAAAGTAATGGGCAGTGATGGGAATATTTATCAATGTAAGCCCTTCCCTAATTCTGGCTACTGTGTCCAGTGGAGCAGAAGTGCAAACCAGTATGAACCTGGCAGAGGTAGCTACTGGCAGATGGCCTGGGAAAAATTATAAATCCAACTAACCAAAGAAGGCCCCACTAGGGGCCTTTTTGTATTTTACGATGTGCATTACTTACGTTGAGCTACTCCAATAGGGCACTGGCTCTATTTAGTATGTGATTTGCAGTTTTCTATGGGTTTCGTGAATTTCTTTAAAGCTGGGAATTCTAGGAGGTTTGGATAAGTAATTGTAGGCTGCTCGCATATGGCCAGCACAACGCCTAGCCGGTAAATTCCCAATGCCAGTGCCCAAGCCTGGGCAAACTATGGAGTTTATCTTCTTCGTGGGGCCTGACTTATTGAATAGTTTTACTGAGTTTAAAATGGCCCTGAAAGCATAGTAGGCATTCATGGTATTTGATATGTCCTCAGGAATACGCATAGTGGGGGCAGAAATCATGTAAGGCCAGTTGGCATTCGAGGTTGAAATCACTACTGCTGATCCAATGGGCAGTTCACCATGAAAATCAGATTTAATTCGCTCTTGTAACTGATCTTCCACCTCAAACCCTAATTCATTTCTAATCGGCAGGTCGAGGCCTCCATCCATAATTCCAAAACTGTTTGCTGGGCTTACCATAGCATCGGCAGGTTTTGAGAAATAATCACCCTCAATAATTTCAAAAATCTCAATATCACTAAAAACCTGGTGCCAGGCTTCAGCTAGCTCTTTTGATTTGTCGATTAAATATATCTTGTCAGGGAGCATTGTCTTTTACTTATAGTTATATTTGGTGGGGTAGGCACTTTATATCTTTGTGCTCATCAAGCACTCAATATGTCCCGTATGATTATCTACTTGCTCTTTTAGTGAGTGAAAGCCTTGAGATAGGTAAAACTGATAGCTATTAACATTCTCTTTGTAAACCGTTAGGTTTAACGGGTTTCTCTGTGATTTTGCGTGTGCTATAAGCCGTTTCCCAATGCCCTGGCCTTGGAATTCTGGGTCCACAAAAAGCGCGGCTAAAGTATTGTCAGCTAGAGAGTAAAAACCGGATATTTTTGAGTGTATTTCATAGATATAGGTTTCTGAACTCGGTATATAGATGTCGCGCATAATATCTATTTGAGACTCCCAGAAGTCAGCTGCGATAAAATTATGCGCCCTAATGGAGGCTTTTAGCCAAATATTTAAGATGGGCTCTATGTCGTTTGGGTTGTAGCTTCTAATCATTGTCAGTATATATCCTGAGCCGTTAAACCTAGGCTCAATAGCCTAAGGGAAGATTAATACGATATTGACATGCCTGATTCATTTTTGCAGTTGAGTTTCCTGGGGAATCCTGATTGCTATTTAGAGCTTCCAATCAGAGTATTAAACCTGATAATGACTCAAAAACATCTCCGCAGTACGCTCAGCTAGTGCGGCTTGTTCGGTTGAGCTAGGCGGGCCGGAGAGTTGTAACATCTGTGGCCAAAAACAGCTTCCCTTAATTAAGTTGTGTATCTGCCCGCTGGCGATTTCTGGGTCCAGTGGCTTCAGTCGGCCATCGGCTGCGGCGGCTTTAATCCAGCGTTGTACGCCGGTTTCATGGGCTTTGTATTTTTCCATTTCCTGACGCAGGGCTTCCGGCTGGTGGAAGAAGTAGTCGAAGGCCATACGGTTTAGTTCAATATACTGCGGGTTACAGATAGTTTTAATTTCCAGCGCCAACAGCGTGTGCAGTTGAGCATAAAGGTCGCTATCCGGGTTATAGTCACAGCCTGGGGACTGGGTTGCCTGCTGCCAGAGCTCGCCAATCAAAAACATCACCAAGGCTTCCTTGCTGGCAAAGTGGTTATATACCGTGCGCTTGGACACCTGGGCGCGGGCTGCCAGCTCATCCATACTGGTTCCCTGAACGCCCAGCTCCTGAAAGGCCTGTTTAGCGGCATCAATAATGGCCTGGCGCTTAATTTCGCTTCTGGTCGGCTTCTTTTCACTCATGTGACTCTCGGTATCTCTGCTTGCGTCAGGAAAGCTACCTGGCGGGGGAATTAATCTAAGTGATTAATTTTACACTAACTGGTTTACTTTTTCTTCTATCGACAATAAACTGCACTGTATAGTTTACTTGGTGGCATCTATGAAGAAGCGCTGGTGGTTATTACTAGGAGTGATAGGTATGTCCGTTGGTCTATTTAATAGCTGTGCTACACAGCCGCAAAAGTTTCAAAACACGGAGACCGTTTATAAAGCGGGGCTGGGTAAGATGGTGGACATCATTGCAGCCTATGCCCGTGCTGACAGGGTGGCACCGGTACCTAGAGTACCTCTTCCCCTACAGACGATCACAAAGGAAGTACTCACAACTAATGAGGGTCAGCCAACGATCTATCGCCTGGGGCACTCATCCGTTTTGATCCATCTTGATGGGGAGTTTGTGCTTACTGACCCGGTATTCAGTGAGAGGGCTTCACCAGTACAGTGGATGGGGCCGAAACGTTTCCACCCGCTACCTTTGTCTCTGCAAGATTTGCCGGCGTTAAAAGCCGTAATAATCAGCCATGATCACTACGACCACCTGGATAAAACCAGCGTGCGCACCCTGGATAAGAAAGTTGAACGCTTTGTTGTCCCTACAGGGGTAGGCGATTACTTACGGGATTGGGGAGTCGCTTCAGGCAAGATTATCGAGCTGGCCTGGTGGCAGTCCTTTTCATTAGGCAGTCTGCAATTGACGGCCACTCCGGCGCAACACTTTTCCGGGCGCGGCCTTACTGATAGGGACAGAACCTTGTGGGCCAGCTGGGTAATTGCAGGACGCGAGACACGAATCTTCTTTAGCGGTGATAGTGGTTATTTCGGTGGCTTTCGGGAAATCGGGGAGCGTTTCGGGCCCTTTGATCTAACCCTGATAGAAACCGGTGCTTACAACGATCTGTGGAGTGAAGTCCATATGCTACCGGAGGAGAGTGTGCAGGCTCATTTGGATTTGCGTGGCCGTGCCATGGTTCCTATCCACAACAGTACTTTTGATCTTGCCCTGCACGATTGGTTTGAACCCCTAGAGCGCGCGTCAGTGGCCGCAGAAGCTCATGGGGCAACAGTTCTTACGCCTGTTATCGGTGCTCCGGTGAATGTGCGTACGCCCGCCCCGACACAGGCCTGGTGGAGGAAGTTTATAGCTGAAGGGCAGATCGATCTGGCTACTCAACCATAAATACGGTCTTGCCAATTCAGTTGAGTTTCTTTCAAGAGGGAAGTGCAGATGGATAAACAATTTGTATTCATAACCGGAGCTACGTGGGTTATGGGCAAGGGCTCTGACTGAGTACGGGCCGTAAAGGGTTTTTTGTCTACACACCTGCCCGATGTCGGGATTGAATGGGCGACCTAAAGGATCAAGATACTGCCCCCTTTAAAAATGGATCTCACTCGCGAATGGTTTGGCGATCGTATTTGCAACCGGATGCTTTTATCAATGTTGCGGTAAGAGAAACTCACAGGCCGATATTTTCCTAAATAAATAGGATTTGAGTTGTATTGGGATAGTAGTAAATGAAATCAAAGACTGTATTAGTTACGGGAGCTTCTTCGGGAATCGGCGAAGCATTTGCGTATGAATGTGCTAAAAGAGGTGCAAACCTAATTTTGGTGGCTCGATCTGAAGACTCCTTATCGAATATCGCAACAAAAATTAATGAATCATACCCAGTAGATACAAGCTTTATTCCTATGGATTTAAGCGTGGAAGGATCTGCGCAAAAGCTCTTTGATAAAACTAAAGAGATGGGTATTGAAGTTGACATTCTCATTAATAACGCAGGTTTTGGCAAGTGGGGAAGCTTTGAAAGCTTCACTCTTGAAACCTATAGGGATATGTTGCAGCTGAATATTAACACCCTTACAGAGCTTTGTTACTTATATCTACCAGAGATGAGGCTTAAAAAAACAGGCGGTATCATTAATGTTGCCTCTGGAGCAGCCCTGATGCCGGTACCTTATGCTGGCGTCTACTCTGCATCCAAAAGTTACGTACTGAATTTTTCGGAAGCTCTGCACAATGAACTACAAGGAACAGGTGTAACAGTAACCTGCCTTTGCCCCGGTGGAACCAAGACAAACTTTGCTGAGGTGGCGAATAATCAAGTCAAGGTGGATGAGAGTATTTACGAAACTGCTGAGTACGTCGCTCAAATAGGGCTAAAAGCATTCTTCTCCAAAAAAAGTTATGTACTGTCAGGTAAGCAAAAATGGGCACTTGTTTTACTTTCTCGACTATTGAGCCGAGCGCAGCTGCTGCGTCTATCTGGGAAAGTATTTAAGCGTATTGTAAGTAATGAAAAGACATAAAATTTCACTATTTTACTAGAGCTGGATTATCCACTTGGCCTTGCTGTGGGCCTTATTGATAATCTGGAAGGGTTGTATTCCTGCTGACTCTGGTGCGTCAGAATACTGGGTTGCCGCTGAGTGGTATTTTTACGCTTCAGTTAGTAAAGGTTGCCTAAATTTCCGGGGTTAAAATGGTGATTCAATATTTTCTTGTAGCTGGTAACAGTAGTTTTGGGTATTGGATTTAGGCTATTTGAGAATCGGGTGTGTCGCCATATTCAACGCGTAGAGTAAAGATTAGAGTGGATCCTGGGTAAGTTGTCTCAAAAGATACAATGATGTCTTATTTTGCAAAGTTGTAGGATGTTGTGTTGGTTTATCTTTACTTGAAGCTATGAAAGGCTACACTCCGCGAATTTTTTGTTTTTAAATAAATGTGAGTTTTATGCCTATCTATTTACATGGCTATTAATTTTTGTGTCTAAGTTGACATTATGGTTTGCTCTGAATTAAAAACTGGGGTGTCGCTGATTGCATTGGTGATAGTAATTTCATTCAGCTAGGGAAAGTTTATGCGAATATTATTGTCAACGGTTGTTTTTATACTTGTCGTTTCTGTGGGGGCGGTGTCTGCAGGAACTGCCGAGCCAGTCTCTTTTACTCGTGGCGAAATATTGTCTTTTTATTACCAGTCAGACCTCTTGGCGCGTCAGTATCAAATTGATGTTCTATTGCCAAAAGAATACGATCCGGAGAACGATACCGTTAAATATCCAGTTGTTTATATGGTGGATGGTTATCTCGATTTTCCAATGATGGCTCCAAATTTCTTCAAGCAGAGTGTAACAGGAAAGATTCCGGCTTTTATTTTTGTAGGTATTGATTATGTTGATGATAGTTTGGGGAAGTTACGGCGTCTCGATTTGACACCAACTGCTGTGGAGATGGATGGGGAGATTCAGGGGGGTGGTGCGAATCAGTTTCTTGAGTTTATTAACGAAGAGTTAAAGCCCTTTATTAGCAATGCTTTCCATGCAGATCAACAGGATCAGACCTTTATGGGACATTCTCTGGGGGGATTATTTGCTCTTCATACTTTGTTTACTCAGCCAGATAGTTTTCACCGTTATATTGTAGCAAGCCCTAGTATCTGGTGGGATGATAAAGTGATTTTTGCCGAGGAACGAATTTATGCAGAAAATAATATAGATATGGAGAAGCATATATTCATGTTTGTCGGTAAGGAAGAGGGATTTATGGTGAAGGATATGAAGCAATTTGTGCGCAGGTTAGAGTCGCGCAATTATCCCAGCCTTAAATTGTCGAAAAAGGTATTTAAGGGGGAGAATCACCTAACGGTTCCAGTGGTGGGTTACAATATCGGAATTAGGGAAGTATTTAAAGAAGATTAACGCTTTAGTTGCACGGTTGATCTTTTTGGCGCCTCTGTGAGTTGTTCTTATTATCCTGTTTGATGTTAGGCAATTAAAGATTTAAGGTTCATAGGATGAAGAGGATAGCTTTTCAGAGGTGCCGCTATTATTAATAGTACCAATTTTAGCTAAGGGGGAATTAGCTTTGGTTTATAACCAAGCTCGAAATCCCAGAACCCACACTGTATCGTATACTTTTTCTCCCTCTTCGCGTTCAAAATCTGCAGTTCTTCCGATATTGCGATATTGATGTATGCCAATATATGGGGAGAATTTTGGATGAAATTCATAGCGTAAACGTATGCCAATTTCTATTTCAGATAGACCAGACCCTCCGTCTGCACTTTTGTCATTTTGCCCAAAAAAATCAAATTCTGCACGGGGTGCTAAGCTAAACTTTTCTGAGAGTTTAAATGTATAAACCCCTTCTATACGAAGGGCAGTGCTGCCGCTTCTACCAAGGAAAAGTACAGCGTCCATTTCAAATGAGTAGGGGGTCTCGCCAATAATACCAATTGCAAACCAATTGCGGCTGGTATTCTCCAGGTAAAAATCATGACGAATTCCTGCGAGAATATTCCAATTAGCAGAAACTGCGTGGCTGTAAATGCCCCATAGCTCATTCTCCTCCGTCTCCCCGTTGGAGCGCTCGTAGTCTACTTCTGCGGATAGCTTGCTTTGGTCTGTACCATAGCTGATATCCCCCTCAATGGTGGCTCCGTTATTACCTTGTAATTCAAATTGATCAAGGCTGAGCTTGGCGATGGGTTTGTCTTCTCCTAGGGTTGCATCATTGTTACTTCCAGATGTGGAGTGATACTGAAGGCCATGATGTAAATCCTCTTGGGATTGTCCTTCGATAGCCAGCATCCCCATTAGTAAGGAAATAGTAATCGCTGGAGTTATTGATACTTTACGTAGAAGAATTTCACTTGCGTATCGTCTGGATTCCCGTTTATCCCACATAGGCTTGGTGCGACCTATGAGGTTCAATGAGGAGAAATCTTGCTGCAGATATGGTGAGTGAATAAAGTGTAGAGCTGAAGTGTTTATGTGCGACACTTTTTGCCCTTTCTATACCATTTTTTCCTGATGTAATAATTTCATACATTTAATAGAAGCTGTTTCAGTATTCTGCCATTTTATAAAGTTTTGAGCTTGCTTGTTGTAAGGAATATTTTCCAGTATAAGCACATTGTCTTTCTAACCTTTCAAATTTGATCAAATCTCTCTATTAATGAATCCTAAGAAAAAGTGTGAATTACAACTGTAAGCCAAGAAAATTTCTGGTTTCCTGCTGCTTTTACTTGGCGGATAGTTTGTTGTGAACAGAATGTTTTATAGAACAGGGAGCTAAAACCAGGCGCGAAAACCGACAACCCACACGGTGCTATACACCTTTTCCCCTTCTTCACGGGCAAAATCTGCGGCATTGCCCACAACTCGTTCATGGTGAACGCCGACATAGGGGGAAAATTTAGGGTGAATTTCGTAGAGTAGGCGCAAGCCTATTTCTATTTGAGACAATCCACTGCCACTGCCAGCGATTTCATCATTTTGGCCAAAGAAATTCAGCTCCAGGCGCGGAATAAGGCTCACTTTTTCTGCGAGCTTTGCATCATATTCCCCTTCCAGGCGAAAAGCTGTACTGCCGTTCCTTCCCAGAAATAGCACTGCATCCATTTCTAATGAGTAAGGGGTTTCTCCAACCAGCCCAATCGCCAGCCAATTGCGGCTGGTAGTTTCCCGCTGTAGGTCGTGTCGGAAGCCGGCGAGGAAATTCCAATCTTTGGAAATGGACCGGCTGTAGACCAGCCATCGCTCATTTTTTTCCGTTTCTCCTCCTCCCCGCTCAAAGTCTACTTCCAGCACTACTTTATTGACGTCATCTCCATAACTGAAATCGCCTTCGATTGCCGCGCCGTTCATACCGCGCCGTTCGAATTGGTCAAGGCTGAGTTTGGCTACCGGCTTGTCCCCCTCCCCGGCCATACCATTGTCCTCTCCAGCGACTGATCCTTCTGAGGGGGCTTGGAAGCTGTGGTGCTGGTCTTCCCGATTTTGCGCTTTAGCTGCTTGAAAACCCAGTTGCAAGCACAGGGTAACAATTATTATCACTGTCGCTTTGGTACAGAGAGTGCGCCTCATACCACGCGCACCTCTCGGAAAATACCGTATGTGCGATAAAGCATTTGGCAGTGTAATGCCCAGCGCCCCCGGGTATCTGCATTTACCAGGTAACTGATCTTGGCACCGGGCTGCACCATCACCGTGTGCTTGCGTGGTAGATACTCTCCGTCACCAGTTTCCAACTCACTCCATAAACCATGCAGGTGCATGGGCTGGGTGAGTAGGGTGTCGTTCACCAGGGTGATGCGAAGGCGCTCGCCATAAGCCAATAAGATTGGTGTGGCGTTTTTATATTTAATACCGTCAATGGACCATAGGTAGCGGGCTGGATTGCCGGTGAGGTGTAACTGTATTTCTCGCTGCGGTTGGCGTTGGTCTAATGATGGAGTGAGGCTGCGAAGATCCCTGTAAGTTAGGATACGTCGCTTGTAGCGTTGCAGATGTTCACGGAGTCCCACGCCGGGATCATCCACTCCACTTTGTGGGGCGAGTGCGTGCAGGGCAACGCCGTGGCCTTTTTCTGTTGGTTTGTGGAGAGTGGGGCTATCGCTTCCCTGTCCGGCCGGGGCCAGTTTGGTATTGCGCTCTTCAGCAGATGACTGTCTGCCAGAGACTCTAATACCCCTGGCGCGAGTGAACCCCATGTCGCGCTTATCGAGTATTGGGATTGGGTCCATGGGAGGGACTTCGGCGGTGAGCCTCTGGGCGGGCGTTAAAGTGCCGCGAGCGTAACCGCCGCGATCTATCGCCTGGGCAAATAGCGTGTAGGCTCTGTCCCCACTAGGTTTAACCACCACATCGTAGGTTTCCCCGGTGCCTAGACGGAATTCATCCACCCGTACTGGTTGAATATTCTGGCCGTCGGCACTGACCACTGTCATATCCAAGCCTGGAATGCGCAGGTCGAAGATTGTCATGGCAGAGGCGTTGATAAAACGCAGCCGTACTTTTTCTCCGGGGGCAAATTGGGCTGTCCAATTGTCTTCTGGCGTTTGTCCATTGATCAGGTAGCTGTAGGTGTAGCCTGTCACATCAGACACATCCCGATCAGACATACCTGCGAAGTTCCAGGGGTGCCGTTCACGCCAGGTTTGCTCTATGCCTTTCGTGCGTACATCTCGCCAGAGATCTGTGGTGGTGCGGTGGCGGCGCCGGTTGTAATAGTGGCCATCTTTCTTCAGGTTTGAATAAATCCGCTGGGGAGATTCATCGCTCCAATCGGAGAGCAACACCACATAGTCCCGGTCATAGGTCACCGGGTCTCCTCCAGCTGGATCAATGACAATAGCTCCGTACAGTCCCTGCTGTCTCTGGAAGCCGGAGTGACTGTGATACCAGTAAGTTCCGCTTTGTTTGACTTTAAAGCGGTATCGAAAATTTTCCCCGGGCCTAATACCGGAGAAATTGAGCCCTGGTACACCATTCATAGGGTTGGGCACTCTGATGCCATACCAGTGAATCGAAGTGTTTTTATCTAATTGGTTGAGGACATTGAGAGTGACAGTTTGCCCCTCGTGCCAGTGCAGGATTGGGCCGGGAATAGAATCGTTAACTGAAATTGCGTTGCGGGGTTGTCCGGTCAGGTTGACTGCCCTTTGGTCTACCTGCAGGGAGAAATTCTCGCCAGTTAAAGTCGTGGGAGGGGGGACTCGCGCCCTGGCGAGGGTAGGGGAGCCGGGCAGGCCCAGCAGGGCCATGCCGGCGCTGATTCCGGTTACAAAGGTGCGGCGCGAAACCGAGCCGCACCGCGGAGGCTTTGTCATTGACAGTCCTCAGAACTGTTCTCCGGCCGCGTTGATCTCTGTATAAACCACGCTGCTGCCGTCCTTGTTTAACTGCATTACCTGATAGGGCGTAAAGCGATCGCCCATCTCCATACCGGGGCTTCCGAGAGGCATACCGGGCACAGCTAGTCCCAGAGCGCCTTTAGGGGGATTCTGCAAAAATTGCTGAATCAGCTTGGCTGGCACATGCCCTTCGAAAACATAGCCTTCCTTGGACACACTGGTGTGGCAAGACTGGTAGCGGGGTTCTATTCCGTGCTGTTTTTTGACGCCGTTGAGGTCATCGACATCCTTTGCCACCACTTCGAAGCCGCTGTTGCGAGCGTGGTCCACCCAAACTTTGCAGCAGCCACAGGTAGCGGATTTATAGGTAGTCAGATTCTGCGCTTGAGGTTCTTTGGGCTCGGTGGGTTCAGCACAAGCACTGAGGGCTATTGTGGTAACAAGCGCGGCAATTGCGGCTAAAAAAGATCGGTACATGGAATTACTCCTGTCATTCATATCAACTGACCCACCACATCGCTAGCGCAGCACAGGCGTGGTTAGTGGCGGGAAAAAAAGACTTACTGTGAAGTTTGCTGCTGGAGCTAGGGCTCAGGAGGCAATAGGAGGCCGAAGGGCGCTTTCCGGGTCGGGGGAAGGCTTAAATACTGAGTAAGTAGCTGCCAGGGAAATTGGCCGTGAAAAATTTGGAACATTAGCGGAGATTGCGGCGAGGCTATTGCTTAATCCCGGACAGCAGCCGCATTCGATGCCACAATCGCCGCGGTGCTCGCTGTGGCAATCATTGGCCTTATCCGCTTCGCAGTGCCGTTGTTCGCTGTTTTCCAGGCCCAGCATATCTGCCGGTTCCGCACAGGGCACGGCCGATGCCAGGCCGGCAAAGGCCAGCAGGAGTATCAGCAGCAAGGTGCGAAGGTGGGCGGTGTGCATAAAGTGAGCCTGGAGCAGTTTGCCGCTCAGTGTATGTGTGGCCAGCAGGGGGCGCAAGCAGGGGGGGCGAAGCACAGCGGGATATGCGAAGGGAAGTGGACGGAGAGCATCCCGCTCTCCTTTTGCCTTCCATTGGTTTTACGCTTCTGCTGGTTTACCGTGCCTATTCCTTTTCTTTAGGGCGTTCTTAAAGGTAAGTGATAATCCTGGTGGCGCAGCAGGTCGGGACCACATTCCAACCGTTCCAACCAGCTCAGGAAGCGCTCCTTTACTTGCTCAGAGGCAAAATAACCGCCGTGCTGGGGTACGATCATGGCAGGGTTTAGCTCTCTTACCATTTTTACCCACAAGCGGCAGGCCCAGTTGCCACCCATATAACGCTGGTGGAAACCTTCCATGGATAGAATATGTGTATCGAAGTCGATGACCTCGCCCTCTTCCCCACCCAGGGAGGCGCCCACGTCACCGGAAAACAGGATACGGCTAACCGGGTCATAGAAACTGAAGTTGCCGCAGGAGTGCATAAAATGCGCAGGCAGCGCCCAGATCTCACTGTCTGCAAAAGGCAGCACTTCGCCCTTGTCACTGAGGGGAATGATACGGTCCTGCCAACGCTCGCTACCGGCGCGCGAGGCGACGAAGCCGGAGACCAGATGTGGCAGAAAGCGCGACCACAGTTTAGATACTGCCACCTTACAGCGCGAGTGCAGCATCCAGCGCGGCAGTGAGGCGATGATGTCCGGGTCCTGGTGCGAGGCCAGGATATACTCCAGATCGCTCAGATTCAGGTGGCGGCTGAGTTCGATGGTCAGGGGGGTATAGGTGAGATCGCCGCCGGGATCAATCAGCGCACCTTTAGTGCCGCGGCGAATCACAAACTGGTTGGCCTGTACTCCATCGCTGCCATTCTGTTCTTTAACCAGATCGCAGAATCGCGCAACCAGGTGGGGGCCTTGCTCAAATAAAATGTCCACGCCGCGGCCTCTCTTATTTAATTAGGTCAAGGTACTGGCTGAGGCGCTCCTTGTTGACGGCGATACGTTCACTCATTCCTTGAGCGTGTTTCTTGGCATCTTCCAGGTTGCCGGCCTGGCCTACCTGAATTACACCGACCATGCCCAAGGGCAGGTGCGGATCGCACTGGTACAGGTAAACGCCTTCCTTATTCAAGGTCACACTGACTTTCTCGCCCATGCCGCCATTCCAACTGTCGCCATCGGCTGGGGAGAGTACGGAACGGCTGTTGTGTGCCATATCGGTGGGCAGGAAGGTGACAGTATCGCCCACTGCAACGTTTAGGAACGCGGGTTCGAAAGTCATCATGCCGTCCTTGCCCTGGTTCAGCATCTTAACTTCGTGATCTGCTGCCAGGGCGGACGTCGAGGCCATGACGAGTGCGAGAAGCGCACTGCGAAGAGTAATAGACGACATATTTACTTCCTGTTTTGAGTAGTCGGTGATGTTGTAATGACTCTGCCTATAGGAGGAGGCGAGACGCGCCGGATATTAGCCCGGTGAAAATACGAAGAATTGATCTAGATCAATCGCGCAGATCCCAGAGAAAGTGGGAAAAAGTGCCAATACACCACTTGGGTAAAGGAGAGTCATATCTGTCTGTTAAGCGCTGCCCTCTGAAGGGAGATAAGGGGTAAACTGTGCGCCAATTTGACTGGGTGACGCTTTGGGGGAATAACCTTGGCTGCTAAACGCAAAACTGCCTATGTGTGCAATGAATGTGGCGCTGACTATACAAAGTGGGCGGGGCAGTGCAGTGCTTGTGGTGCCTGGAACAGTCTTTCTGAAGTGCGTTTGGGGCCGGAGCACAAAGACAGCCGCGCGGCCAATTTCACCGATGCCCAGAGTGGCTATGCCGGCGCCGCCGGTGCAGGCAAGGTGCAGAAGCTCTCGGAAATCGACCTGAGTGAGCTGCCGCGTATTCCCACTTCCGCCTCGGAACTCGACCGGGTGCTGGGGGGCGGCCTGGTGCCGGGTTCGGTGGTGCTGATCGGCGGTCATCCTGGGGCCGGTAAATCCACGGTATTGCTACAGACTCTGTGCCACCTCGCTACTTCAATGCCGGCGCTGTATATCACCGGTGAAGAATCTCTTCAGCAGGTGGCTATGCGCGCCAAACGCCTGAGTCTGCCCACTGATTCCCTGCAGCTCCTCAGTGAAACTGATGTGGAGCGCATCTGCCTGGCGGCAAAAGAAGTCAATCCACGCGTGATGGTGGTGGACTCTATCCAGGTGATGCATATGAGCGATGTGCAGTCCGCTCCGGGCTCGGTGGCCCAGGTGCGTGAGAGTGCTGCTTACCTGACCCGCTTCGCCAAGCAGACTGGTACTGCGCTGATTTTAGTGGGCCATGTCACCAAAGACGGCAGTTTGGCAGGCCCCAAGGTGCTGGAACATATTATTGATTGCTCCATATTGCTCGAAGGTACTCACGACTCTCGCTTCCGCACCCTGCGTGCCCATAAAAACCGCTTTGGAGCGGTGAATGAGCTGGGGGTATTTGCCATGACCGAGCAGGGCCTTAAAGAAGTTTCTAATCCCTCCGCTATTTTCCTGCAGCGCGCCGAGGAGATCGCCGCGGGATCGGTGGTGACTTCCGTGTGGGAGGGCACCCGTCCGCTGCTGGTGGAACTGCAGGCACTGGTGGATGACAGCAGCCTCGGTAATCCGCGCCGGGTGGCGGTGGGCCTCGACCAGAACCGCCTGAATATGCTGCTGGCGGTGCTGCACCGCCATGGCGGCGTCTTGGTCGGCGATCAGGATGTGTTTATCAATGTGGTAGGCGGCGTCAAGGTAATGGAAACCAGTGCCGACCTGACTCTTTTGCTGGCAGTTGTTTCCAGCTTTCGCAATCGGGTGTTGCCGCGGGATCTGGTGGTCTTCGGTGAGGTGGGACTTTCCGGTGAGATCCGCCCCGTGCCCTCGGGCCAGGAGCGCCTGCGCGAAGCCGCCAAGCACGGTTTTCGCAAAGCGATAGTGCCCGCCGCCAATCGCCTGAAAAACGATATCGAGGGTATGGAAATGCACTCGGTAAAAACCCTGGCGGAAGCCCTCGCCGTGATCGACATGAGCTGAGTCGGATGAGTACCCGTACGTCCAGGCGTCATCTTCTCTGCTGGCAACTATTACTCGGTGCAGTGTTCATTCTGGCCGCGAAAGTCCAGGCCTATGAGCGCATTGCTTCGTTGAACCTGTGTCTGGACCAAGTACTGCTGAACTGGGCACAACCTGCGGATATTGCCTCCCTGACTTGGCTGTCCGCCGCCGAACAGTATCGCTCCCTGCCGATTCCCGAACACGTTCAGCTCAATCGCGCCCGCGCCGAGGAGCTGCTGCCATTAAAGCCAGATCTGGTGCTTGCCGGGCAGTACGGTGCCCAGCGTGCGGCTGAGCGGCTGCAGGCACTGGGTATGAATGTGGTGACCATCCCCGATGCCTACAGTCTGGAGCAGTTGCAACAACAACTCGGTGCTTTGCAAGCCGTACTGGGCCCGCTTCCTCCGCTGCAAGAGCAGAAACGCGCGTTGGCACAACTACTCGATCAGCCCGCTGCTAAACAGCGCGCCAGTGCGGTGATTCTCTCTGCCAATAACATCACTTACGGCAGCGGCATGCTGGAGCACCAGTTGCTGCAGCGCGCCGGTTTTGACAATCTCGCCACCACTCAGGGACTGGCACGGATCAGCCTGGAAGAGGTGATTGCTCTGCAACCGGATTTGTTGGTGTTCTATGGCAGCGAGCAGCATTTCGCACTGGCTTACCTGGCCGCGCGCCACCCGGTACTTCAGCGCTATATCGATAGCGGCCGCACCTATACCCTGCCGAAGCAGCTGAGCCTGTGCCCGGTACTGGCAGTGGTGGATACACTGCAACAGCTGATGGATAAGAGGGAAGCGCTTGTACAATAAAAACGCGGTTTTGTTATTACTGGCGGCCCTGCCGCTGGCCCTGCTCGGGGCACTGGGCAGTGGCCCGGTTTCGGTGGACCTTTCCAATGCGCTGGCTGAGGGCTGGAGTGGCCAGAGCAGCGATGCGGTGATTCTGTGGCAATTGCGACTGCCCCGTGCCCTGTTGGCAATACTGGTGGGCGCTGCCTTGGGGATGGGCGGCGCCGCCATGCAGGGGATGTTGCGTAACCCTCTGGCGGAGCCGGCGCTGCTCGGTGTTTCCAGCGGTGCGGCTTTGGCGGCGGTACTGTTTCTCTATTACGGCGCGGCCTGGAAATCCGGTTGGTTGTTGCAGGCTCTGGCTATTGGTGGTGCCTTTAGCGCGGCGGCGGCGGTGTGGTTGTTGGCGGGGCGCGGCGCCAGTGCCGGACGGCTGGTGTTGGCGGGGGTGGCCATTAACGCTTTCCTATCGGCACTGATTGCACTGGCGCTTAACTATGCGCCGAGCATGTTCGCCATGCAGGAGGTGGTGTTCTGGTTGATGGGCTCGCTGGCCAATCGCGGCTGGGACCAACTGTTTTTGGCATTGCCCTTTTTAGCCGTGGGGGTGCTGTGCCTGTTTTTCACACGCAATTATTTGCGCGCGCTGGCCTTGGGTGAAGACAGTGCGGCTTCCTTGGGTTTCCAGAGCCGCGCCTATCCCTTTCTTATTTTGCTGGGCATCGCCAGTGCCGTGGGTGGTGCCGTGGCAGTAGCTGGCACCATCGGTTTTGTCGGATTGGTGGTGCCGCACCTGGTGCGCCCTCTGGTGCGCCAGGACCCCGCCCGTTTACTGTGGATCAGCGCTTTAGCTGGAGCGCTGCTGTTGCTGCTGGCAGACATTCTGGTGATTAATTTTGTCGGCGCGCAGGAGCTGCGTATTGGCGCGGTCACCGCTTTTATCGGTGCACCTTTTTTCTTCTGGCTGATTTTGACGGCGCGCAGGGGGCAGTGGTTGTGAATATGGCTAGTGAGAAAACCATTGAGGCCGCCTGCGTTGCGCTGGAATTGCAGCGAGGGCGCAAGAGTGTCCTGCAGGGAATCCATTGTGCTTTTAAGCCCTTCGAGCTGACCGCCGTGGTGGGCCCCAACGGCGCCGGCAAGAGCAGCCTGTTGCAGTGTTTATCGGGCGTCTTGTCCCCCGATGCGGGTCATGTTGAGCTGAATGGTCTCGATGCGGGGCAATTGCCGGCATCCCAGCGCGCGAGGCTGGGGGCTTTCCTACCGCAGTCGGAAACTCCGGCCTGGTCTCTCAGTGCGGCGGATATGGTGGCCTTGGGTTTACTGCCCTGGGGACGCCTGCCAGATCGGGAGCAGAGAATTCAACAGGCGTTGTTATTGGTCGATGCGCAGGAGTTTGCCCAGCGCCCGGTCACTCAATTATCCGGTGGCGAGCTGCGCCGCGTGCAATTGGCCCGCCTGTTAGTGGGGCGGGCACCGCTGCTGATCGCCGATGAACCCACTGCGGCGTTGGATATCCGTCACCAACTTCAGCTGATGCAGAACTTCCGCAGCCTGGCCGACAGTGGCAAAACCGTGGTGTTGGCACTGCACGACCTCAGCCTGGCGGCGCGCTTTTGCGATCGGATTCTCTTGATGCTGGATGGAGAATTGTTAGCTCAGGGAACACCGCAACAGGTACTGACTCCGACGTTGATTGGCGAAGCCTACGGGGTGAGTTGTGAATTCCGTTGGCGCGACGGTATCGCAGACTTTGTACCACTGGATTTGCTGCGAAAATCCAGTGGCTAGAAATTCCTGTCTCAGCCAAATCGCCTGCGCGGGGGCTGTGGCCGCCCCATTGCGGGTCCGCGGCGGAAGTCCTCGGAGGGTGTTCCTTTGTAGCAGCGCGGAATTATTGGCCACTCCTCAGTAAGGAAATAGGCATAGATACCCTGGGGAAAATCAGGGGTGCGCACAAAGCGGCCATTGCACTCATCGAGGGAGCCCGCCCCTTCAACATATTCGTAGTCCGCCACAAAGGTGCCGTCGTAATAGCCGCCAGGTTGCTTGTTGCTTGTTGGCCGATGTCCAGATTTCACCCGATAGCTGGAGTGCATTTTTACTACATCAGTCTCCTCATTCATGCCATCGCCATAGCCATATAGTGCGTAAATGGGAAAACCATCTGCGGCCCAACCAATCAATGGTGAATGCTGCTGCGGGGTGACTTGTAGTCTTGCCAATAGTCCGGTGGGCAGACCGTGATAATGGTAGGCCCCGTTGGGCTGTACATGGGCGTAGTTGTCGTCAACGCCGAGGGGAACCGCACCGGAGAGCGCCTCATAGCGCCAGAGGCCGCGATTACCCAGGTACCACTCTGCGGCGCTGGGATCAAAGGGCACGCCGTTAATGCCAATACCAAAATTTTGCAGGCTTACTGGTGTGGATTTTTTTGCCAACTTGGGGGCTGCGGGTACTCGGTATTTGTAGCGTTGGGTTTCGATTTTGTGGGGATTGCCGGAGTTTGGGAAGGCACCGGTTTTATGGGTGGAGATACCGTTGGCTTCAATCACCCGCCAGGGCCCCTCGATTGTGACTTTAACGCGGCTGGTGGTGATTGGGTTGTGGTCGGCGGGAACCATATATTGTAATCCCTCCGACTGCACCACCCGATGCCTGCGCGCCGGTGGTCTGCCGTTAGCGCGCTCTTGAGAAGGGATTCTGGCAATAGCCAATGTGCCCGTCACACAGACCGGAGCCTGATCTTCAGATAAGCGCAAGCATTGGCCGCTACTGTGACCGATGCTACAACTGGAGCCGGAGGTTAACCCTTGGCAGGCTTCCACGGTTGTTTCCGGCAGGTGTCCCAGAGCTGCCGGGGCGACACAGGTGAGGCCCACTAATAGCCACTTTTTCATACTGCATACTCGAACTGCGAGGCCCGCAAGGGCCCCAATGATTTACTCGTTATTTTCTTTCCGATCTTTGCCCGGTCTGTGGCCTTCCATTTTTGTGGGAACACACACCAGTTGCTCTTCTCTAGGGGGCATGCGGCAAGTGCCTTCCAGGGTACCGTGCGGCGTTTCCACTTTGCAGGCATCACCCTTCGACATGGCCTTGCAGGCATCAAAGGCTTCCTGAGGAGGTTTGCGTGGCTGTGCGTTTGCAGAGGAAATCATGGCCATTAGGGCGACAGATAATAAAACCTTGTACATGGTGCTCTCCATTGAAGGCAGCTGGACAGCGCCTGCACTGAAGAGCAGGCGCGGGCGATTAGCGGCGGCCAGTATCCCCCCTTCCTGGGAGGTGTTTTTTAACCAGCCGCTGATAGCCAACATAGTTCAGGAATGCGCAAGGAATGTGGATTTTTGGTAAAGAAGTGTGCAAGCGAGTAAGGGCTGAGTGGTGTTTGAAAAACAGATTTTTATTGAAAATTACCCCGTGGATTTAACGTCTCACTTTCGCTGGGGAAGCGCCAGCCACGCTGTTATACTTGCCGCCGCTTTGGGTGCCCAGCAGTGTATTTACACTTGGCTGGGGTAAACGGGAAGTCCGGTGATGTGTATACAGAGTCCGGCGCTGCCCCCGCAACGGTAAATCATTTTTCTTTACAAAATGATAAGCCCGATACCGGCCCTCGGCACTAAGCCGGAGTTTTTATATCTGGCCTCGAGGATAAAGCGGAGGGCTTTGTCTGGTCAGTGTGCCCGCCTGGGTTGCGCACCGATTGTACTCACCCTCCCTCAATCCGTTTTTCAGTTCGAGATTGGGGAACCACAATGAAAAAAACTTTATTAGCCGCTGCCGTCTTTGCCGCGGTGCAACCGCTATTGTCTGCGGCTGCGGACCTGGAAGAAATCACCGTGACTGCCAGCCGTCTGGATCTGCCCAAGAGCCAGTTGGGTGTCTCTGTTTCAATTCTTAATGCTGCCGATATTGAGCGATTGGGTTATACCAGCCTGCTAGATGTGATGCGCACTCTGCCAGGTGTTGCTGTCAGCAATAGCGGCGGAGCGGGTAAGGTCAGTTCCTTGTTTATCCGTGGGGAAAGTAATTTCCGCACCCTGGTGTTACTGGATGGGGTGAATATTGCCGACCCGACGGGTTTACAGGTAAGCACCCAATTGCAGCACTTGCAGGTTAGCGATATTGAGCGTATTGAAGTCCTGCGCGGGCCCCAGGGCATGCTTTACGGTGCCGGCGCCGGTGGCGTGATTAATATTATTAGCAAAAGGCCTGCTGAGAGTGTTAACGCCAGTGCCTCTGTAGAGGTGGGTCGTTACGGAAGCCAGAACACCAGTGCGAACCTTGGGGGAAGCATTGAATCCTGGTACTACGATTTGAGTGTTTCTGACTATTCCACCGATGGTTTTAATGCAACCGAAAAAGATTCTTCTGGTGAGGAAGATGGTTACGATAATTTTACCACCAGTGCACGTCTCGGTTACCAGATAAATGAAAATCTATCTCTCGAGGGTCAGTACCGCAAGGTGGATACTGAGACCGAGTACGACAACTGTTTTTCGGATTATCCTAATGATTGCCTGAGTCGCTTCGACCAGGAATTTTTCATCTTTAGTAGTCATTACCAGTTTGCCAACTGGAATCATAGAGTAAGCCTTTCTCAACAGGAGATTGACCGCGAAGAGGGTATCAGCCCTGGGGCCTTTCCATTTATAACAAGTGGTGAAATTCGTGAGGCAAATTATATCGGCAGCAATACCTTGAGCAGTGGAAAACTACTGTGGGGCGGAGAGTATGAACAGCAGAAATATGCTACAGAATTTGCCGATGAGGTATTGGAAAGTACTGGCTTCTTTACGGAGTGGCACAGTGATTTCGCCGAAACAGTTTTCTATACCCTAGGCTACCGTCGCGATAGCCTGGAGACTGAGGATCACAATAGCTGGCGTGTCTCTGCAGCTCTACCTGTTTCTCTAGGTGATGATCAGCAGCTTAAGTATCGCGCGAGTTTTGGAACTGGTTACCGTGCTCCGAGCCCGTACGAATATACTACCAATGCTTCTTTGGGGGCTGAAACCAGTCGTGGTTATGAGTTGGGTCTGGAATACCAGTGGGCACAATTATTACAGGCTGAGCTGACCTACTTCGACCAGGAGATCAGCGATGCTATTTTTTATAATTACACAACCTGGTCTTATGAGCAGGATGATGGTGATAGTCAATCTGAGGGGGTGGAACTGTCCTTGGGCGGCAACCTTAATAGCAACCTGGATTGGTCTATAACTGGCACTTGGCTGAACTCAGAGGACTTCACAGGCGCTCAGCGTGGCGGAGTTCCCCAGAGGGTATTTAACTTCGGTCTCAGCCAACAATGGCTGGGAGATAAGTTGACTCTGAGTGGTAACTGGCAGCGGGTTGAGGATCGTATTGATGGTTATACCGGAATTGCTCTGGAGAACTACAGTAAGGTTGATCTGAATGCCGTCTATCGGGTCTCCCCCAATATGCGGGTTAATCTACGCGGTGAAAATGTGTTGGACCGGAACTATCGCGAAGTTGCGGGTTATTACACAGCAGGCGCAGCAGTTTATGCCGGTATAGAATTTAGCCTATAAAAATGTTTGGAGAGATAGCCCCTTGGGCTATCTCACTGTTCACTCTCTTCTAACGATTCAATCCCGGTGTTTCTCTTCCCGGCGGCTACTATTGCAGCGTCTAGTTTTTTCCGGGAGCTATTTTGTGGCGGTATTTAGTAATGATGGCGTGGAATTGCATTTTGAAGTTCGCGGAAGGGGCCCGCGCTTAGTGTTTCACCCTGGTACCCTCAGTGATCTCAGAGCAGCCCCGACTATTTTCGACTCCCCGTTGGCGAATCGGTTTGAAATCTTAACCTTTGACCCCCGTGGCATCGGTCAGTCTAATTCACCCATCGATTCTCCCAATATGGCCGATTACGCCCTAGACCTTAAACGACTGATGGATCATCTCGATTGGCGGGATGCGCATCTACTGGGAGAATCATTTGGTGGCATGGTCGCTCAGGAATTTGCATTGCAATATCCCCAGTTGGTGCGAAAACTGGTTTTATTGGTAACCAGCTCCGGAGGCCGCGGAGGCGCTTCATTCCCGTTTCATCAATACGATATTGAGGCTATGAGCCTCGAGGAAAAAGTGAATCTATGGGTGACTGCAGGCGATAGCCGCCTGCAAAGTGCCGATGGTATACATTCAGAATCAGCACTCTGTGCTTTTTTAAGTAAATATTATCGCCAGGTCTGCGAACTGGCGGCAAGCAAGCCTGACGGAGCCCAGTGCCGTATCCGACAGCTTCAGGCGAGAAAAGGCCACGATACTTTTGCTCGCCTACCGACCCTGGAGGTAGAAACGCTGATCTGTGCCGGGCGCTACGATAGTGTCGCCCCTTTTGAAAATCAGCGGGCTTTATTTCGGCAGATTCCCAATTCGCGCTTGGGCATTTTTTCCGGTGGCCACAATGTTCTCTGGCAGGATGATCTGATTTGGGATTTTATTTCTGCATTTTTAGCAATGACAGAGTGAGAAGCCTCTGAATAACGACGCACACTTGAGTGCAATCTGCACGCTCCCTTTACTTTAAATGTTTGATGGTCTTTATGAGTTCAGAATCACAGGATAAAAAGAGTCGACATAAGTCACGTATGCAGAACCGTAAAAAAATTGTGGATGAGGCGGTTTCTAAAGCGCTGGAGGAGCGCGGCATAGTGATTCTCTATACCGGCGATGGCAAGGGTAAAACCACTGCGGCGATGGGCACGGTCACACGTGCCCTGGGCTTCGGTTACTCTACCGTGGTGGCTCAATTTATTAAGGGCACCTGGGAGTGTGGAGAAAAGAATCTTCTAATGGGCGCCGCCCACCCTTTACAGTGGCATCAAATGGGCACTGATTTCACCTGGGAAACCCAGGATTTTGAGGCCGATAAAGCTGCGGCAATGGCACTTTGGGAGAAGGCGCGGGAGGCGTTGCGGGATGAGCGAGTTTATCTGGTGGTTTTGGATGAGCTCACCTACGCGCTGAATTACCGCTGGTTGGACAAAGAAGAGGTAGTACAGGCGATACAGCAGCGGCCCAGGGAGCAGACGGTTGTCATAACCGGGCGTGGGGCCAAGCAGTACCTCAAGGATGTAGCCGATACTGTGAGCGAAATGTGTTCGGAAAAACACGCATTCAATACCGGTATTGCCGCTCGCAGAGGCATAGAGTGGTGATTGTGAAGTCGTGCAATGAGTAGAAGCTTTGAATAGAGGAGCTAAATAGAGACTTAAGCTGAAGCAGGGTTTACGCAGCCAAAGCCTCTTGTCAGCAGTGCTTATTCGACTTCAGCCAGCTCTTGTGCGGCTTCGCGGGCTACTATCTGTGCCATCAGCTGGCGTCTGACTCGCATTGGGGTGGTGGCAAACCAGCGATAACAGGCGCGGTTGAAAGAGCTCTGTTCGCGATAGCCCAGCATATCCGAAATCTGGGACATGGGGGGTTGTTTACCGCTTAAATAATACTCTGCACGTTCCCGGCGAATGCGATCCAAAAGATCCTCAAATACCAATTCCCGGTCCCTCAGCCTGCGCTGTAGAGTACGCTTGTGCATACCCAGCTGATTGGCGACTTCTTGTAGGCTGCACCTTTTTAAAGGCATCAGGCAATAAATCAGCTGCTGCACCTGTTCCACCAAACTGGCTTCCCCCTTTTGCAGAAGCTCTTCGATATAGGTTTTCAATAGTGGACGCAGGCTGGGATTGCATTTCTCTGTAGGTTGCAGCAGGGAGCTGCTATTCAGGATAAATGCATCAGTTTCTTTGCCGAAGTGTACGGAAACCCCAAAGAAGTTTTCGTAATGGTCATGTACGGGGCGCTCGGCTTTTAGGTGAACACTTTCCAGCTGAAAATTACTCCCACAAAGGTGTTGTAGAGCTACCAATGAAACACCGAGTAGAAACTCGCGGGATTGTTGCTGGGGGGGAGGAGCGTCCCCGGCAAGCTGAGCTTCCAGGTCATCGATACACAGAAAACTTAGATGCGTGTGTTTCCCCTTTTTTGTGAGTTCAACTCGCAGATTATAGGGAGCATTGCCTAGCTGTTTTATCGCTGTGTTAAGGAATTCACCCAAAGTAAGGGACTGTAGTACAGCAGCCCCAAGAGAACCCAGTGCGGCAGCGCCCTGACTGTAGGCAAGACGCAGTCCAAAGTCGGCGCAGTTCAACTGGCTAGCGGTCTTGTTCAGCAGCTCAGCCACTTGATCTAGTGCCAGATACCCATCAAGGCTCTCAACCTGGTGGGGGTTAATACGGGAGCTGATCAGCAGGGCTTCAGGGCTACCTTTTAATTGGCTCACCAACTCGTAAAAGCCTGTTAACAGGGTCGTTCTTATTTGTTGAGTCAATTTTTATAAATCCTGTGAATCCCCTGGAAAAATTACTTTTATACATTTCCCAGGTGGAGAAGGGTTAATCCAGCGGAATAGATCGGATCTGGGCGGACGCCAAAGATAAAAAAGAGCCATATGGCTCAATCTGTTTATCTAGTGAAGGCTTCTTTTCGACTGGTTTAAAGGACAGTCTCTCTGGCCAGGGCCTGCTCTGTGTCGACGTCCTGTAATGTCGGTAATGGAGGGCAATAGCAATCTTTACCCTTCAAAAGGGCAAGGTAGGGCACAACCACGGTGCTCGTCCTGAGCGGAAAAATGAATGATAGTTAGATCAGGGCAGGTCTATGCTGGCGATAATCCGCGTATCGATCTCCGCAAAACGTTATTACTGCGTAATGTTACTCGTTTTATTTAGGTGTTTTAAAGGCCAAAGATAACTTGGGGATACTTCCCGGAAGTAGCCCCTTGGGAAATAAGTCTTTTTATTGTTATTTTTTAGGTATTTTATCCCTAAATTTTTAATTTAAGTATTTTTTGTTTTATGACGACTGCGTCACTGGGAATATAAATTTTTTAGTCTGGACGGATAAAAAATTTAATATTGGCTCAATGGTACCAATTATATCAGGGGTCGTGGAGGATTAGATGAGACGCTCGAGATCTTTCAATTACAGAATTGAGCTTAAATGTGCATATTTCTTTCACAATTGAAAAGGCCCGCTAAAAAGCGGGCCTTTTCAATAAGTGGGTTTTAGCCACCATAATAAGTTGCTGCACCGGGACCAACGGGGAGGCCCAGGGCAAATACCCAGATATAGAACAATGCAGTCCAGCCAACAAAGAAGAAGATGGAGTAGGGGATCATTGTGGCGATCAGTGTTCCCATACCCAGATCTTTTTTATAGCGGGCGGCGAAGGTGATGATCAGACCGAAGTAGCTCATCATCGGGGTAATGACATTGGTGACCGAGTCGCCAATTCGATAAGCAGCCTGTATCACCTCAGGCGCATAGCCCAGCAGCATCAACATAGGCACAAAGATTGGAGCGGTAACGGCCCACTGTGCTGAGGCACTACCCAGCATCAGATTCACAAATCCGCACATCATGATAAAGAACAGGAATAGCAGCGGGCCTGTCAGGCCGATGCTCTGCAGGGCATCGGCGCCCAGTACGGCGAAGATAGTCCCCAGGTTGGTCACCTTGAAGAAGGCGACGAACTGCGCGGCGAAAAATACCAGCACGATATACATACCCATGCTGTTCATACTTTTGGCCATGGCATCAATGACATCACGGTCATTCTTCATGGTGCCCACCACCTTGCCATAGACAAAGCCGGGGATAGCGAAGAACACCAGGATAAGGGACACAATACCTTTCAGGAACGGCGAGCCGGCTACCAGGCCAGTTTCCGGGTTGCGCAACACACCCCACTCGGGCACAACCGTCAGGGCAAATACCGCGGAGACAGCCAGAACCGCAAGACCAGCGTACTTAAGGCCGCGTTTTTCATCGTCGGTAAGCGTACCAAGTTTGTCCTGACTCAGGTCAACGGAGGCCTCGTTGGGATCGTACTTACCCAGCTTGGGTTCAACGATGGCCATGGTGACCCAGCTGCCAACAATGGTGATCAGGAAGGTACTGACGATCATAAAGAACCAGTTCACTTCCGGGCCAACGCTGTAAGTTGGGTCAATCATATGGGCTGCAGATTCGGTGATTCCCGATAGGAGTGGGTCCACCGTCCCTAGTAGCAGGTTAGCACTGTAGCCCCCAGATACGCCGGCAAAGGCAGCAGCTAAACCGGCAAGGGGGTGGCGGCCAAGAGAGTGGAAGATCATGGCGGCGAGAGGAATAAGTACTACATAGCCAAGTTCAGAGGCTGTGTTGGAGATGATGCCGGCGAATACCACGATCACGGTGACTGTGCGCTTGGAGGCTTGCAGTACCAAGCCGCGAACGGCGGCACTCAACAATCCAGAGTGCTCGGCGATACCCACTCCAAGAAGGGCTACGAGAACGGTACCCAGTGGCGCGAAGCCAGTAAAGTTATTCACTAGACCGGTGACGATCATCCGGAGGCCGTCGCCACTTAATAGATTGAAGACCTCAATTACCCCATCGGGATCGCGTCCCGCAGCACCCACCGGGCGTGGGTCTGCTACAGAAAGGCCAAAGTAGGAGGCTATACCGCTTAGAATCACCACACCCACAGCAAAGAGCGCAAAGAGTGTAATGGGATGGGGGAGCAGGTTGCCGAGCCATTCCACCACATCCAGGAAGCGGGTAAAGGCCGTTTTGCGTCCGGGCGGGCTATCCTGCTGGTCGCTGGGGGAGGTCGTTGTGGTCATTGTGTGTCCTCAATTTCGTTGGCGAGTAGCCCTAATTGCCTCTGGGATACCCGTTAGCCCAATAATTGGCTGAAAAATGTGCTAAGTGCGCGATCATACACAAAAGTCCTTTAGGTAAGAATGCCCGCACCGGAATGTTCTTGGTTAGTGGGTCGGCAAAGTCGGAAAGCGAAAAGCCCTACGTGGAAGAGGGCTATATTGGCAGGCGGCGGGAAATGAAAAGCACCTATGGGTAGGGAGTTGAAGCTTAAGAGCTGGTATTTAACGTTTTAGATGACTTGTTCAAGCGACAGACAAGCCGCCTTTGCATTCCCGAATATGCCATAATCCGAAAACTCAGCAGTCAACCCAGCGGTGAAATAATGAAGATTGGAGTTTTAAAAACCGACGATGTGCGCAAGGAGCTGGTGGGCGAATACGGTGAATATCCGGAGATGTTCGCAGATCTATTGCGCAGCCAGGACCCCACACTGGAGTTCTCCACCTATGAAGTGCAGCACGGCCAGTACCCGGCCCAGGTCGATGAGGTGGATGCCTACCTAATTACCGGCAGTAAAACCGGTGTCTATGATGACAAGGAATGGATTCCTCCACTGATGGACTTTGTGCGCAAGCTGCATGACCAAAAAAAACCAACTATTGGAATCTGCTTTGGTCATCAGCTGATTGCTCAGGCACTGGGTGGAAGGGCTCGCAAATCTGATAAAGGTTGGGGTTTGGGAGTGCATTCCTATGAAATGCAGGAAACCCCCTCCTGGATGTCGGAGCCCACGAATAGCTTCAACCTGTTGGTTACTCACCAGGACCAAGTAGATACCCTTCCTCCAGGCGGTCGAGTACTGGCTTCCAGCGAGTTCTGCCCAATGGCGATGCTCCAGGTTGATGACCACATGCTTACCTTCCAGGCCCACCCGGAGTTTACCAAACCTTATTCCAATAGCCTGATGGAGTTACGTCGAGAAGCTTTTGGTACAGATGTGGTGGAAAAGGGCCAGGCCTCCCTGCAAAACGATATTCACGAGAATATGGTTGCAAAATGGATGCTGGAGTTTTTACGTAAGTAGCTTTATTCAAGGGGTAGATAATACTGCCCCTTGAGTTCGCCATCTAGTTTTAAATATTCTTCCTTCTTCCTTCTTCCTTCTTCCTTCTTCCTTCTTCCTTCTTCCTTCTTCCTTCTTATTCTTAAATTGACAAGATGAATTGATGATCATCTTTCTGATGATTTAGTAAAATCTTCTCGTTTATTGATTTAGACCTGAGACGGACTATCTCTGCCTCCCTTTCTTTTTCTCTCGTGATGATTTTAAGTCCTGTTTGAGTGTTTATTTGCGTCGCTTTTAATGCTTTTAAATCATTTTATTAATTTATTTTTGTTGGGGAGGTTATAGGGGTCGATTTTGTGGCGTTAATAATATTTTTCATTTTAAATAAATTTTCATGCCTGTTGTGTTGGCTGTTTGAAGGGGAATAATATGGCTGTTTTGGTTGGTTGAATCAATATTTTATTAGAGTTGATAATGAGGTCGCTGGGGGACGATCATCGGTTTAAGTAAAGCTTGTAAATAATAAATTATAAATTTATTGATAATCAAAAGGATGGCTTTATGAAGAACTTCAAGCGAGTGCTGCTGGCTGCATCTATTAGCTTGCCGGTTATTGGGGGGCAAGCGTTGGCAGCAGGCAACGTGAATGGGTCTATTGATGGGACAGTTATTAGTAGCAGTGGTAACGACCTGAGTGGCGCTACAATTATCATAGAAAATGATAAAAATGGCTTTAGAAGGACTATGTCCACGGGTGAGGATAGTGACTTCCGTGTGAATTTGCCCACAGGCATCTATAAGGTGACTGTTCAGAAAGATGGCTACCAGCCCGCGGTGGTTGAAGCCGTTGCCGTTTCAATAGGTAGCTCTACCAAGTTGGATATACCGTTGATATTGGGAGATCTGGAGGAGGTGGTTGTAGTGGGGGAGGCGATTCCCCAGATCCGCACTGGCACGGCAGAATCTGCACTGAATATAGGCTTGTCAGATATAGAGATGTTACCGGTTGCTCGTAATATTGAATCGGTTGCTTTATTGGCTCCTGGTACTGTTTTAGGTGATTCTGGGTTTGGTGAAGATAAGGATCTTATATCGTTTGGGGGGGCTTCCGTAGGAGAAAACGCCTATTACATTGATGGCCTCAATGTCACTAATTTCCGCAACGGGTTGGGTGGATCATCGGTACCTTTTGAATTTTATGACCAGTTCCAAATAAAAACGGGGGGGTATAGTGCTGAATTTGGTCGCTCTTTGGGGGGAGTGTTCAACGCCGTTACCAAGAAAGGCTCCAACGAATTTGAATATGGTGTTGTTGCCTATTATGAGCCAGCAGCCTTGCGTTCAGAAGCACCGGACTCTCTCTCTGCAGATGGGACTCTCTATGACTTAAATTCGGAAAATGAGGAGTCCAAGTACACAACAGATTATTATGTTAGTGGCCCTATCATTCCGGATAAATTATTTTTCTATGTCCTTTACGAACAGCAGGAAACGGTTGAAGAATTCACTACAAGAGGGAGTCCAAGCAGATACAACGATAGAAGTATTGATGATGATTTCTGGGGAGTCAATTTAACCTGGAATGTAACTGATAATCATATCCTCTCTTATATGCAGTTTTCAGACAAACGCACCAGGGAAAATGATCAATTCAATTACGACTATTTTAATAGAGATAAAAAAGAGTATACGGGCACTAAGTGGGATAAGCGTGGCGGAGATAACTGGCTGGTTCGTTATGATGGTCAGATAACAGATAATTTCAGTGTTTCTATGCTCCATGGCCAGAATGAATACTCACTTACTACAATTAGTACAACTGATATGGAGTGCCCGTATGTAAGGGACTTTAGTGCCGGTGCTTTACCTGGAAATACGGATGACAGACCTGGCTGTCAAGCTAGCTCTAGAATTCAGTCTGGAGGTGATGAAAGGGTAGCTGATCGTATCGATTTTGAGTGGGTGATTAATGATCACACAATACGCTTCGGCTACGATCAGGAAACTAACTCCTCTTCGTCTAAAGAAACTTATTCTGGAACAGGTTTTAGGGAAGATGGGGGAGTGTTTTACACTTATGATTCATATAAACCTGGTGTAGAGCTTCCCAATGGCACGGTGGTTGACAATGTAAATGGTGATGGCTCTCTTGTTCATATAGTCTCTTATCGGGTTGGCGATGTAGAAGGGGACTTTGAGGTTGAGTCAAAAGCTTTTTATATCGAAGATACCTGGGATATTACGGATACACTTACTTTAAGTGCAGGAATTCGTAATGAAACTTTCTCCAATTTTAATGGAGAAGGCGATACTTTTATTGAAATTGATGATCAGTGGGCGCCACGGCTAAGCTTCTCTTGGGATCCAGGTGGTGATGGCGAGTCCAGAGTATATGGCAATTGGGGTCGTTACTTTATGCCTATCGCTTCCAATACCAATGTGCGCTTATCTGGCGGTGAATTGGGATTTGAAAGGTATTTCATTTTTGATGGTGAATACGATCCGAAAACATATGCCCCTACAAATGTTGGTGCCGATGGCGTTCCTACATCTGAAGAAGTTGGATCCGCAAGGGTAACTTCAGATGGTAATGTGCCGGATAGTGCTCAGCTCTCGGATAAAGACCTCAAGCCTATGTATCAGGATGAGTTTATTCTTGGTTATGAGAGGCTTTTTGCTGATGACTGGACATTGGGAATTAAAGCTACCTATCGTGATTTAAAATCACATATTGATGATGTGAGTATTGACCATGCGGTAGATGCTTTGGGATATGAGCACACTGGTGATGGTCATGGTTATGTGCTTGCAAACCCGGGAAGTGATATCACCATACCTTACGATCGTTATGGAACGGGCCAGTTGGAAATGACAACATTTTCGGCTGAACTGCTTAACTATCCAGAGGCCAAAAGGACTTATAAGGAGTTAGAATTTTCCGCGAAGCGCGCCTTTGATGGTATTTGGGGTTTAAATGCGAGTTACACCTGGTCTCAGAGTAAGGGGAATAGTGAGGGGTACGTTAAGTCGGACAACGCCCAGGATGATGCTGGGATTACCCAAGATTTTGATTTCCCCGAGTTGATGGATGGAGCCAACGGATATTTGCCAAATGATCGTACTCATAAAATAAAAATTTATGGGAACTATCAGGTGATGGAGAATCTTTTGTTGGGGGCTAATTTTCTTTTGCAATCAGGACGTCCAATTAACTCCTTTGGTGCTGGCCATCCCAATGGAACCCCGGCTTATGGAGATACTTATTATGTGACTGACTCAAATGGAAATCTTATTAAGACAAGTCGAGGCAGTAGAGGGCGAACTAGTTGGGTCAATCAGATAGATTTATCCCTTGTCTATAGTACTCGCATTGGTTTGGCTGATGTGGAGCTTAGAGCTGAGGTCTTTAACCTGCTTGATGCGGATGCTGAAACAGAGGTTTATGAGTTTGCTGAGTCAAGTCCCGGTGTGTTAGATCCAAGCTGGGGGGTAAATCAAGAATATCAAGTCCCTCGGTATTTTCGCTTTGGGGCAAGTGCTAGGTTCTAGCTAAAATTTGTTGTAAGTTGATATTTTTTGCTGGAGGTCTTCTATAAAAAGAAGGCCTCCTTTATCGAGAGTGTTCATGTTTACTCTCAAGGCCTAGTTTATGCTGGATAAAAAATCATCATCCACCATTTGAATCCTTACTCCGATAGGTTCGTCAATCTGAAATATACTTCTAGCCGTATTATCTAGCTCAATGGCCATGCTTTGTATCACCTCATGAGTGCGATGAGGTGTTCTATTACAGAGAATTTCGATATAACAACCGGCCGGCTCAACCTGCTTGGATTCGATCACGATAACTGGAATCTTTTCTCCCTCTGCTTCCAAGCGCTTGGTGACTATCTCATTAAAGATATTGGCTGCAGAGTCAGGAATTATCTTCGAGACTTCTACAAATATTTTACAGCTGGACATATGCGGGATTCCTAGTATCTCTATTGAAGAGGCTCTCGCTTCTTCGTGCAGCTAATATACAGTTAGTGTAGCTGTTAAAAAATGAGCTGCTAATTTTACAAATCTATTAGGGTATCACTGGCAATATAAGGGTCATTAATGGGGGCGCTGTGCACTGTTGTTGTATATTTAATTTTCTAGTTATTTTGGTTTTTGCCCAGTGTCTGCTTGAATGAAAAAGAGGGGTGTAGAGTTTTACTGTACGCGATGTAAGTGCAGTCTAACCCTGATCCAACAAGCTTCGATATATTTACAGAGTCTAGATAAGTTCTAACTGGATAGGGTAAGGTGGCTCTCTACCTAAGCTATATCATTCGGATTTGTTATATCAAAATTGGAGGCTGAGGTAGGCATAAAAAATTGGCTGCCCCGAACTAATAGGCTATTAGCGAATCTCTGGGCCCTGTTTTCATGGCAGCTATTTATAGAAGCAATGGCTCACCTGAGCGGTAGCAACATTGTGATAAATCAAATGCTGAATACGCTCTCTTAATTTATCAGATAAAGTGGAGGTTGTGATCCCACCAAGGCCGTGCCCCACTACCAGTATTTCTTGTAACTCCTCCCCTGCTATCAGGTTGACTATATCGTCAAAGAAAGTATTGATACCCACTTTAGTGGAAAGGAGGTGTTGGCACTCACCTAGGCCTGTTTGGGTTAGGCTAAAGACCCAGCGCGAGCCTTTGATTGACTTTAGATCAGTACCAACCACTATGAAACAGACCGTGTATCAGTACCAGGGTTTTTGTAATTGGCTGTAATTTTATCGTCAATCTACTCAGTATAGAGCGCAGAAGTCCTCAGATGGCCCCAGAGGTATTGCTTGATATCCTAATTTCAAATATCTAAAGAGGGGTGAGTTATCAGCCCTTGCCTTTTTCGATATTTCCAGGCCTGCTTGAGCTGTTATCACGGGTTTGATAGTGATGTGAAACTTCTCCAGCAAGTAAAATTTCTTCGAATTTGACTATCAGATAATAGAGAATTAGATTTGGCGCCGCGGCACACAGATCACACTGGTTTCGCATAAATACAATGAATATCTTACTCGCCTTAACTGGTACAAACAGGGTGAATCCTATTGCCAACTCCGTTTATTCAAACTTCCCGCGCGATCAACTCCGACTCAATCTACTCTCTAGCGCTGATAAGCACATTAGGGGTATTTCTATTACTGGGCTGGGGGATATGGTTTTTTTTTAAAGAAATCACGGTTTATAGCGTTAGTGACCAGGCGAGACTTGAACAAGAGCAGAATACCGTACATGTCAGCACTCAGAGTACAGGAAGAGTAGTTGCTATTACTGCCTCGTTGGGAGATACCTTGAGAGAAGGAGACTTGCTAATAGAGCTGGATACCAGGGCATTTGATTTGGATCTAGATGGTGATTTTCGAGTATCTCAGAGCCTCTCGGATCAATTACTGGCAATAGAGCGAGAAGAGCGTTTACGGGATAAAAAATTTACTGAAGACGACAAGGCTTTAAGTGATCAGCTGAAGCTGCTCCAAGAACAGCACAAACTTCAGATGAACAACCAGCAGATTCAGGCAGATGTGGCGGAGCGCTATGAACGCTTGCTGAAGAAACAGCAAAGCTCTGAACTTGATTACCTTGCAGCTAAACGTACCTATCAGCAAATGGCCATGGCCACTCTCGCATCGAAAGCGGCAATAAGAGCAACCCATGATCGCCGGGAGCAATTGGCTAGCGAGTATCAGTTATCCATGAGTGAATTGGAACAGCGTCGAGCAGATCTACAAAGACAGCTGGCGGAGGTGGATACTCGCATTCAGCAGAGCACCTTGGCGGTAGATGAACAGCGTCTGCGTGCGCCTATCTCCGGTAAGCTTGCTTCACTGGCGGATATTCAGGAAGGGGAGGTATTAGTCGCAGGGCAACAGATTGCCACACTACAGGCTGAGGGTAATATCACCGTACAGGCGTTTTTCTCTCCTGCCCTTGCTTTGGGACATATTCGTTCAGGGCAGAGTGCGCGAGTAAAATTAGATGGGTTTTCCTGGGCGCGTTATGGTCAGTTACAGGCCCGTGTAGAGCGGGTCGCTAGTGCTGTGCAAAAAGGAAAGATTCTCGTTGAGTTATCTCTCCGTGGAGAGATTCCCCCACAGTTGCCGCTATTGCATGACCTACCAGCAAGGGTAGAGATTGCCACTGGAGTAAAGACACCATATCAGTTGCTATTGCAAAGTGCTGGCGACTTCTTATCAGGCCAAGCAGAAAGTAGTGTAAATTCGTTGGAGACCCTGTAGTGAAGGGACAAGTTCGCTGGTTGGTTCCCGAAGTTGTGCAAACTTCCAATATGGATTGTGGCCCTGCATCCCTTAAGAGCTTGCTTGAAGGCTTTGGTGTAAATGTACATTACGGCCACTTGCGTGATGCTTGTCAAACTGATGTAGACGGCACTTCTATTAATACCCTAGAGAAAATTGCAGTTGAGCTGGGGTTGGATGCGGCACAGATGGTCGTGCCCAAAGATCACTTGCTGTTAGGTTCAGCAGGCTACTTGCCGGGGCTGGTGGTAGTGCGCTTGCCCAATGGTAATACTCACTTTGTTGTGGCTTGGCGTAATCACCGAGGAATTATACAGGTTATGGACCCAGCCTCGGGAAGACGTTGGCCCAGTGCGCGACACTTTCTCGATGAGTTGCATATCCACACTATGCGCGTTCCGCCGCAAGGGTGGAGAAGTTGGGCTGGAGGAAAAGATTTTATCGATCCCCTGCAAGAGCGGATGGAACAGCTGAGAATTTCTAAATCCATCAGCGAAGTAATGTGTGAGCAAGCCTTGAAGAAAGGGGACTGGCTCTCACTGGCTTTTCTAGATGCCAGTGTAAGAATGTTGGCAGCGCTCGTTGGCTCTGGTGCGGTGCGACGAGGGGCAGAAACAAGTGCATTGTTGCAAAGGCTGATAAGTGACTTTTCAGAAGACACGATTAACGCTTATCAACTAGTGCCACAGAGCTATTGGTGTGTACGCCCTTCCAGTTCTCCCGGCACTGAAGAAGTTGACACAGTTGAGCTTAGACCAGAGCTGTTGGAGTTTAGCGGCGCCGTAATAGTCAGCGTAAAGGGAGTACGTGAAAGGAAAGAAATCAAACCTAAATCGGAGGCTCTAAGCAAAGCTTTACAAGTACAGTCAATAAGCCCACTCCGTCAGTTATGGGAGTTTTTGCGAGAGGATGGTTTGCTTGCCCCGAGTATCGTGATGCTAGCGATGTTCGCTGCGGTGCTTGGTGTGATGGTTGAGGCACTGCTATTTCGAGGTTTGATCGATATCCACTCGGAACTAGCTACGGAGGTGCAGCGAATCGGCGCTGTCACTTTATTACTGGGATTTATGTTGACACTCATACTTGTGCAATGGCCGATGACCAAGCTACAGTTAATTATTGGTAAGCACTTGGAAAATCGTTTTCGCATGCGCTTTCTTTCCGCATTGCCGAAAATACCAGATCATTTCTTTCAAAGCCGCCCAACCTCAGATACCGCAGAGAGAGGTCATCGTATAGCAGCTCTGAGAGAGTTGCCTTTACTGGGGGGAGGGATACTCTTCAAAGGGTTGTCACTGCTCACAACAGCTATTGGTATCGTTTGGATAGCGCCCACAACCGCGCCTCTGGTGTTATTAATAACGGGGTTACAGGTAGTTATTCCTCTGCTATTTCAGCCAGTACTTAGTGATCATAATATGCGTGTCCAGACCCATACTGGCGCTCTGGCTAGATTTTATATGGATGCCCTGCTGGGAATAATACCAATTCGTACACACGGTGCTGGAGAGTCTGTTCGCCGTGAACATGAAAGTTTGCTCACCGAGTGGATTAAAGCAGGCTATTCCTCTTTGTGCTTCCAGCTTAATAGCCAAGCGGTGCAGCTGATTGTGAATGGGGTTCTCACTTGTGTACTGGTGATTTACTGTGTTCAGACCCTAGGGGCAAATCCCTACTTACTTCTGCTTATTTATTGGGTATTGGCACTACCGCCACTGGGGGAAGATATCGCACAGTTAATGCGGAGCTACCCTCGTCATAGGAATACCTTGTTGAGAGCTTTAGAGCCGCTGCAAGCGGTTACGGTTGGTGCTAGTGAAGAGCCTTTTAATGATAAAAGGGTTCAACCTTTAAAGGCGCCTGTATCATTTCGTTTTGATAATGTCAGTGTTAAAGCCAGTGGTAGAAGTATTCTTAAGAATATTAATCTGAATATTGCCTCCGGGGAGCATGTCGCCATTGTTGGTTCATCTGGTGCTGGCAAGTCAAGCTTGGCCGGTTTATTGTTGGGTTGGCATAACCCTGAGAGTGGAATCCTATTGCTAAATGGCGAGAAATTACAGGGTGAATTACTGTGTCGTTTTCGTCTAAGTTGTGCTTGGGTCGACCCTGCAATACAACTTTGGAATAGCAGTTTGCTGGATAACCTAAACTACGGTAATAACTCCTCTTCCTCCTTGTTCCCAACACTGCAACAGGCTGATCTATTAAACCTAGTTGCCTCTTTGCCTGAAGGTTTACAGAGCACCTTGGGGGAAAGTGGTGCGCTTGTCAGCGGAGGGGAGGGGCAGCGCGTGCGATTAGGTCGTGCCCTAGGCCGAGAGTCTCCAGCTTGTGTCATTTTAGATGAGCCGTTTCGCGGGCTAGACCGCGGGCAACGCCAGCGCTTACTTGCTCGTGTAAGGCGAGTATGGAAAGACACCACCTTAATTTGCATCACTCATGATATTTCAGAAACCAAAGATTTTCCTCGCGTATTGGTGGTAGAAGATGGGCAAATTATTGAGGATGACGCACCCGCAAATCTGGAAACACAAACTGAATCTCGTTATGTCCAACTTCTTACAGCGGAAAAGAGACTCTGGCAAGAGTGTTGGCAAAGTGCCGATTGGCGCCATCTGCGTATGGAACAAGGGCGAATTACTGAGCTTCAATCTGCAATAAAAAAACGGGCTCAAGATAGAGGCGCTGTGCAGTCTCAAGAGGTGCATAGTGAAACTTGAAGCTTCCATAAGCAAGCTGCGCCATCTCTGTTGGCCTACTGCCCAGCTAGATGGTGCAGTGAAAGCCTTGGCTCTTCATAGCGGCCTTGAGCCTGCAGTTCCTGACTCCGAAAGCAAAGCGCAAGTATATTGGGATACAGATGCTCGCTTACAGTTACAGGCAGAAGCTTTCGATTTAAATATTGAGCAAGTTAACTGCAAATATGGGGAGTTGGAGCAGATGCTGGTTCGGGCCGCACCAGCCTTACTGCGTTTGCGCTTTGCGGAGGGGGAATATTTCATTGCTTTGTGTGGTGGTAATCGTCGTTTTTTACATCTTCTTACGCCATCACAACAAGTCGTAAAGCTGCGTCCAGGTCAAGTGTTGAGAGTACTAACAAGCGCACAAGAAACACCTCAGCGTCAACGTATTGCACGCCTACTGGACAGTGCCGAAATAGTTGGGCGGCGGCGTAAAAAAGCCACCGAGGCATTATTACGAGAAAATCTAGTAGGGCTAGAAATCGATGATTGCTGGTTGTTGCGGCAGCCTTCCCACCGCTCTTTTTGGCAGCAGCTGCGCCATCATCGCCAGCATTTGCGCTTTCTAAGTATGATCACCTGCCACACAGTACAAGTACTCTTGTTTATAGCCAGCTGGTGGTTGATAGGTCGTGCTGTTCTTGATGGCCATGTAGATAGTGGCTGGCTGGTAGCCTGGGTATTATTACTGATAACACAGATCCCCCTTTCACTCTTAACTGCTCGGTTACAAGGTTCCATATCGCTAGAAACTGGTGCTCTGTTGAAGCAGCGCTTACTCGCCAGCGCTTTGCGAATAGATCCAGGCAAGGTGCGCCATATGGGGTCGGGACAGATACTTGGGCGTGTTTATGATGCAGAAAATATTGAAGCCAGTGCGCTACAGGCGAGCTTTATGCTACTACTCGGTGGTGTAGAGCTGGTATTGGCTTTCATAGTGCTACAGCTAAGTCTTGGAACTCCAATATCGTTGGGGATTTTGACCATATTTTTACTTATAGCCATCGCTTTAGGGCGTGCCCAGTATTTGGCTCGTCAATACTGGACTGGTCAACGTTTGAGTATGACCCACCGTCTAATTGAGAAAATGCTTGGCCATCGGACTCGATTGGCACAGCAGAAACCTTCGGATTGGCACCGGGGGGAAGATCAGGAACTGGAAGAGTATTTGCGAAGTTCTACGGCAATGGATGGCAACATGACTCGGCTCGTCGCATTTTTGCCACGTTTCTGGTTGCTATTGGGTATAACTGGCTTGGTGCCTGTTTTTGTCAATAGCAATACTGAGAGTGGGCAAATTGCTGCGGCTTTGGGGGGGGTACTGCTTGGATATCGCGCAGTACTGAAAGGCATGACAGGGTATTCCAGTGGACTCAGCGCCCTGGTGACTTGGGAAAAAGTGCGTGAACTTTTTTCCTTGGAGGCTGCTTTAAAGCGGGGCGTTACCTCTATCTCATTGGCCAATAAAGTTCATTCAGACATACAAGGGCCCAAGCAGCCATTGTGCTATATCCGTGACTTAAGTTTTAATTACCCTAATCAAGACAAGATGGTCTTAAAAAACTGTAAGCTGAGTATTTATCCCGGTGATCGAGTAATTTTACAGGGGGCTTCTGGTTCAGGTAAATCTACTTTTGCAAATGTGATTGCCGGTATCCAAAAGCAAAGAGAGGGTATATTACTTATTAATGGGTACGATAGAACCAGTATTGGTGCTGAGTATTGGCGCAGGCTGGTTGCATCAGTACCACAATTTCATGAAAACCATGTACTTGGCGATTCTTTCTTATTTAATTTATTAATGGGTGATGAATGGCCACCAAAGGCGGAGAGTGTTCGTAGAGCCTATAAAGTTTGTGATGAATTAGGTTTGACTCCACTGATTAAAAAAATGCCTGCAGGGATGTTACAGACGGTGGGAGAAATGGGATGGAGATTGTCTCACGGTGAGATGAGCCGCTTGTTTATTGCACGGGCACTTTTGCAGAATTCTGAGTTGTTGGTACTGGATGAGAGTTTTGCAGCTTTGGATCCAGATAATTTAAGACGATCGTTTCATTGTGTGCAAAAATATTCGAATAGCTTAATTGTGATCGCTCACCCATAATTTTTGGTTAATTGTGGTGTGATTGAAGAAGGCGGGTTAAGCTATGACTATCTAGCATGTGTATATCTGCTAGATAACTTTTTAGAATTAATGATAAAAGGAGCAGGCGTATGTATACTGAAAGCGATATCCAGGTAGGTCCTATAGGTGGTATCGATCCTCCCGAAGAGATTTCTTTCTTCGCTGTATAATTTGCAGTGTGGCCAGAGATAGATAATTTCTCTTCTTTGTTAATTGGAGGAAGTTTTTCTCTGGCCTTATCTTATACGCTATAATATAAGTTTGTAGTTTTTCAGCGTTGATTTTTTGATTGAGATTTACATGAAATGCAAATCTCAATATTATATTTCACTACTGGTGCACATGGTTTCTATACTGTCATTGTGGTGACGCTTGACAGCCTTATCTTCTTGGGCAATAAAAGTTTCAATATCTCAATCTCATGGATCTTTTTTGTCAGTCCATAAGAAAAAAACGTCTGCGAAAAATATATATTTCGGTGTGGTTACTTACGATTGATTAGTGATTATCAAGTACGTAGCTGATGTCGAGCTTTCGCAATTACTTGATGGATTTAGCATCCGTTTGATCGATGCTTTTATTAAATTCATAGTTTACAAGTACATTTGCAAAGGCTCTTTCTGTGAACTTTAGTATCTTCCCTGTATTACTTGAGGTCAGCGTCTTTAACAGTCTTTACGGGACACTTATCAATATTAACGCGACTATGGTTTAGTTTTCTTAGATTGTAAAAAAGCCCGCATAATGCGGGCTTTTTTGATCAAGTCTTCAGCTTCTTATAATGCATCCTATGCGGTGCGGCATCCTCGCCTTTGCGCTGCACAAAGTCTTCGTGGTACTCGGTGTAGTTACCTTCAAAGAAGACCGCTTCACTCTCACCCTCATAGGCGAGGATATGGGTGGCAACGCGGTCCAGGAACCAGCGATCGTGCGAGATCACCAGGGCGCAGCCTGGGAAGTTGAGCAGGGCTTCTTCCAGGGCGCGCAGGGTTTCGATATCCAGATCGTTGGAGGGTTCGTCCAGCAGCAGTACGTTGGCGCCCTGCTTGAGGGTGTAGGCCAGGTGCAGGCGTCCGCGTTCACCACCGGAGAGTTCGCCTACGCGCTTCTGCTGGTCACTGCCCTTGAAGTTAAAGCGGCCAACATAGTTGCGCGAGCCCACTTCGTAGTTGTTGATCTTGAGCATATCGTGGCCGTCTGAGATGGCTTCCCATACGGTCTTGCTGTCATCCAGATTCTCACGGCCCTGCTCAACGTAGGCGACCTTAACGGTTTCACCGGTCTTGATCTCGCCGGAGTCCGGCTGCTCGGTGCCACTGATCATACGGAACAGGGTGGACTTACCGGCACCGTTACCGCCGACGATACCCACAATTGCGCCCTTAGGCACGCGGAAAGACAGGTTGTCGATCAGCAGGCGCTCGCCGAAGCCTTTGCTTACTTCTTTAAACTCAATCACATTGTCGCCGAGACGCTCGCCGGGCGGAATGTAGATTTCGTTGGTCTCGTTGCGGGCCTGGAAGTCCTGGGACTGCATTTCTTCAAGGCGGGACAAACGGGCCTTGTTCTTGGACTGACGGCCCTTGGGATTTTGACGGGCCCACTCGAGTTCCTTTTGCATGGCTTTGGCGCGGGCCTGTTCGCCGCGCTGCTCTTGCTCCAGGCGCTTTTCTTTCTGTTCCAGCCAAGTGGTGTAGTTGCCTTCCCAGGGGATGCCGTGGCCGCGGTCCAGTTCCAGAATCCAGCCGGCAACATTGTCGAGGAAGTAGCGATCGTGGGTGATGGCTACCACAGTGCCGGTGAAATCGTGCAGGAAGCGCTCCAGCCAGAATACGGATTCTGCATCCAGGTGGTTGGTGGGCTCATCGAGAAGCAGCATATCCGGGCGGGACAGCAGCAGGCGGCACAGGGCCACACGGCGCTTTTCACCGCCGGATAGGTTGTTGACGTCTGCATCCCAGGGCGGCAGGCGCAGTGCGTCAGCGGCGACTTCAAGGCGGTGCTCCAGGTTGTGGGCGTCCCAGGCCTGGATAATGTCTTCGAACTGTTGCTGTTTCTTGGCCAGGGCATCGAAGTCCGCGTCGGGCTCGGCATAATCGGCGTAGACCTGTTCCAGGCCGGCGAGGGCGTCAATGGCTTCGCGTACACCGTCCTCTACGTTGCCGCGCACGGTCTTGCTGGCATCGAGTTGCGGTTCCTGGGGTAGGTAGCCGACCTTGATGCCGGGCATTGCGCGGGCTTCGCCGTTAAAGTCCTGATCGACCCCAGCCATAATGCGCAGCAGGGTGGATTTACCTGCGCCGTTGAGACCGAGTACGCCGATTTTGGCGCCGGGGAAGAAGGAAAGGGAAATGTCCTTCAGAATTTCACGTTTGGGGGGCACTACTTTGCCCACCCGGTTCATGGTGTATACGTATTCAGCCATTTGGGGTTCCGTAACTGGGTGTTGCAATCGCTCAGATTTTGCGCGCAACTTATCAGTTTGCGTAAAAAGTGCAACCGCGCCGCAGAGCATGTCGCCGTTGTACTCGCGTGTGGCTGACGTTGAATCTGATCTGTGCTTAACTGCGACGCTAATTAGTACAAGAGCAATAAGACAGATAGCAATGGATCAGGACTCCCCGGTGTTGTTCTCCCGGCGCGGCGCATTGGCGATTGCGACCCTCAACCTGCCCAAGGCGCTTAATGCGCTCAACCTGCAGATGATTGATCTGCTTTCAGCGCAACTAGGTCAATGGGCGCATGACGATGACGTGGCCGCTGTGTGGATAGAAGGCAGTGGAGATAAAGCCTTCTGTGCTGGGGGCGATGTGGTGGCGCTGTATGAGCAATCGGCCGCCTACGGTGAGACGCCGGAATATAGTTACACGACTGAATTCTTCTCTCGTGAATATCGTCTCGATTACCAAATACACACTTATCCGAAGCCAATCGTGGTCTGGAGTGGCGGTATTGTGATGGGCGGTGGTATCGGCATTATGGCAGGCGCCAGCCACCGTATTGTGACTGAAACCACACGTATGGCGATGCCGGAAATCACTATCGGCTTATTTCCCGATGTGGGTGGAAGCTGGTTCCTGAACCGTATGCCGGGTCGCCTGGGGCTTTTCCTGGGGCTGACAGGGGCCCAGTTTAATGGGGCCGATGCCCTGTTTGCCGGTATGGCCGACCGTATTATTGCCCAGGATCAGCGCGAGCCCGTGTTGGCGGCGCTGGCGGCGCTGGATTATTCGGCCAGTTGTGCGTTTAACCACCGCCTTGTAAGCGATTGCCTTAAAAGTTGCGAACTCTCCCCATTGCAGCGGCCGGAATCACAGCTGCGTGAACACTACGATCAGATCCAGCAGCTTACCGACTTTGCCAGCCTGCCTGAGGTTTGCGCGGCAATCAGCGCCTACCAAGGAGTGGATAAATGGCTGCAGCGCGCCGCCACTACTCTGGCCGGTGGTTCGCCATTGACCCCCTGGGTGGTGTGGGAGCAGTTGCGTCGTACGCGCCACTTGTCTCTAGCCGATGTGTTTAGGATGGAGCTGATTCTCGCGGTAAACCTCTGTGCCAGTGGTCATTTCAAGGAGGGGGTGCGGGCTCTATTGATTGACAAGGATCGCACACCAAAGTGGCGGCCCCTTAGCCTGGAGGAAATTAGTCCACAACAGTTGGAGAGCTGTTTTACTGCTCCCTGGAGCAGTGCGCATCCGCTTGTGGATTTATAACGCGACCCGGGCCGCTTTACGCACGGGATACCAACAACAAAATATGGAGTGGCTTTTATGGAAAAAATAGCCTTTTTTGGTCTGGGGAATATGGGCGGCCCTATGGCGGCCAATCTGGTGAAAGCCGGTTTTAGTGTGGCGGCTTTCGATCTCAATCCCACGGCTCTGGCGCAGGCGCAAGAAGATGGCTGTAGGCCCTGCGACTCCCCAATGCAGGCGGCTGAGGGGGCTTCCATTGTAGTCTCGATGTTGCCCAGTGGTGCGGCGGTGAAAGGGCTTTATCTGGGAGAAGAGGGGCTGCTGAACCGCCTGGCTGAGAATACTCTGATTATCGATTGCTCAACCATCTCTGCAGAAGATGCCCGCCTGGTGAATGAGGCCGCATCTGAGCGGGGCCTACTCGCCATTGACGCGCCAGTTTCAGGGGGTACCGCGGCAGCTCAGGCTGGCAGCTTGTGTTTTATGTGTGGAGGTGAAGAAGCGGCAGTAGATGCTGCGCGGGCGCCGTTACAGGCGATGGGCGCCAAGATTTTTCACGCCGGCTCGGCTGGGGCAGGGCAGGTGGCAAAAATTTGTAACAACCTGCTTCTGGCTATCCATATGACCGGTACCGCCGAAGCCCTGCAGTTGGGGGTCGACAAAGGCTTGGACCCCAAGGTTCTAAGCGAGATCATGATGCAGAGCTCTGGCAACAATTGGTCTCTGGCCAATTACAATCCCTACCCAGGTGCTATGGAGAATGTACCTGCAGCAAATGGTTACTCTGGTGGTTTCACCGTGGCGCTAATGCTGAAAGACCTGGGGCTCGCCATGGATGCCGCAGCTACCAGTGCCTCTTCCACGCCTATGGGGGCTCTGGCAAAAAACCTTTATCAGCTACATGGAGCCAGTGACGAAAACCAGAAGTTGGATTTCTCCAGTATCCAGAATATGTTCCGCCGCCCGGCAGGTGGTCTGACCTGGTAGATTTCTAGCTTCCGCGGGCTCCCTCCTCAGTTGATTGTTTCTGGCCAGTACCGGAGAGGGAGCTTTGCTTCAGTGTCGCCTAACGTTAAAAATTTGGACCAGTTCGCAAAATTGGCAATAGGTACCAATTACTAGCCCCCTAGCCGTTCCTTCATTACACCCCTATCGCTATCTTCGCTGCCCCGCTCGGAAGGCCATCTGATGATTGGCCAGACAAGCGTTATGGGTAATACGCTGCTTTTAATTCCGCGAAATTCTACAGCTTGATTTGGATCAAGCTCACTATTGCGGCCAGCGGTTAACCTGCCTGCGACTTGTGATTGTGCCTGGAGGGGGCCTTCCAAAGTCGGGAAAAATGCTAAATCGCTATATGGAGAAGTTAATGAATCGTATAACTGCTTGTGCGACAGCCGCCCTGACCGCCGTACTTTCTGCACCGGTACTGGCCTACGAAGAGGGCAGCTTTATTTTGCGCGGTGGTATGGCCACAGTAGCGCCCGACACCAGTTCCAGCGCACTGTCTGCGAATGGGAGCAAGATTGGTAATACTGGGGTTGATGTGGACAACGGCTCAGCCCTGGGCTTGACCGGTGTGTATATGTTCCGCGATCACTGGGGAGTGGAGCTGGTTGCAGCAACGCCTTTTAGTCACGATATCGAAGTTGTTGGTGAAGGCCTTGGCAACTTTGATCTGGGTGAAACCAAGCATTTGCCACCCACTCTGTTAGTGCAGTGGTACCCAATGGATACTCAATCCACAATCCAGCCCTACGTAGGACTGGGGGTGAACTACACCGCTTTCTTTGATGAGGAAGTTAGCAGCACCGGTAATGCCACCCTTAAAGGCATTGGCGCAACTGGAGATTCAAAACTATCTCTCGATAATTCCTTCGGTCTGGCGGCTGAAGCGGGTATCGACTTCGCCTTCGGCGCAGATCAGCGCTGGTTGTTTAATATGTCTGTGTTCTGGATGGATATTGATACCGACGCCACCGTAAAGGTACCTGGTGTGGGTAATGTCACCGCTAAAGTAGATATCGATCCGCTGGTTTATATGGCGGGTCTCGGCTACCGCTTCTAAGGTGGCAGCACTCTAGTTTTGGAGTGTGGCAGTCGTTGCGGTTTTCCCCGTGGGAGCTCGGCGACTGCCTTTTAGTTTGTGCGGGAGGCTGTCGCAAACAATTGATTGAGGTTGTGGAAATATGATGCAAGAGACTAAAAGCACTATAGGTGGCCTATCAGAACAACTGTTATCCCGATACAGTGGCCCCTGCCCGCGCTACACCTCTTATCCCACAGCCGACAGATTTAAACCTCTGGATGGCAGTATCAAACCTTGGGATGCACTAAAAAATATTCGCAGCTTATCCCTGTATGTGCATATCCCCTTTTGCCGTTCTCTCTGTTATTTCTGTGCTTGCAACAAGGTAATTACTTCCCAATACGGTCTCGCCTCCAGCTATCTGGATAACCTCTTGCAGGAAGCTCGCTGGTATCGGGACAAGGTGGCACAGGTACCGGTCACCCAGTTGCACTTGGGAGGTGGTACACCCACATTTCTCAGCGATGGAGATATGCGCCGCTTGATGGAAGGACTGGGTGAGATTTTTGATTTACGCCCAGGCGATGGAGTGGAGTACAGCATTGAAGCCGATCCACGCACCTTGGAGCTGGAGACCTTGGATACCCTAAGAGAGCTCGGATTTAATCGCTTGAGCCTGGGCGTGCAGGATTTTGATATCGAGGTGCAGAGATCCATCAACCGAATTTGCAGTGCCGACCAGGTGACTGAATTAACGGTTGCGGCGCGTGAGCGGGGATTCGAATCTATCTCCTATGATCTGATTTATGGTTTGCCCAAACAAAACCTCAGCAGTTTGCACAGCACCCTGGATAAGGTGCTAGATTTACAGCCGGATCGTATTGCCCTCTATCACTATGCGCATTTACCCCATCGTTTTAAAGCTCAGCGTCTTATCGATACGGAACTTATTCCCTCCGCCTCAGAAAAAGTAGCAATGCAGCTGGCTGCGGTAGAGCACTTGGGCCAGGCCGGTTATGAATTCCTGGGTATGGACCATTTTGCCCGGCCGGGAGATGAGCTGGCCAAGGCCGCTCATGCGGGGATGTTACAGAGGAATTTCCAGGGCTACACATTAATGCCCGCCGATGCGTTAGTTGGACTGGGGGCTTCCGCAATCAGCTACAGCCGTAATGGTTTCTGGCAGAACCTGCACCGTCTGAAAGAATATACCCAGGCCGTCGCTGAGCGGGGTAATGCTTCGTGTCGCGGCTGGTTAATGAGTGATGAAGATAAGTTGCGTCAGTGGGTTATTACTGAACTGATGTGCCGGTTAAGCCTGGATAAAACTGAGGCTGAGCGTCGCACTGGCGTACCTTTTAATCAATACTTTTTCCAGGAACTCAAAAGGCTGGAACCCATGTTTGAGGATGGTCTTATTTATCAGGATGAAAAAAAGATCACCGTCACGGAGCAGGGGCGCTGGTTTGTACGCAATGTTGCCTCGGCTTTTGATATTTACTTACACAGTCAGCAAACTGATGCGCAATATTCTCGTGTTCTTTAATGTTCTACAGGAGACGATTGTCTTCACAGCGGGTACAATAGCCGCAAATTAGTTTACCGACTGGTTTAGTATGATGGATTCCTCAGTAGCGGTTAGTTGCAGCAACTGCTCGGTTAGACGTTTATGCCTGCCTGCGGGGTTATCTCAAGCAGATATCGATCGACTAGAGCAGGTTACGCGCCGTAAGAAAATTGTAAAAGCCGGTGAGACCTTGTATCGCTCCGGTGATCCTTTTGCAAACCTTTACGCTATTCGTTCAGGCAGTTTTAAAACTGTGGTTATCGCAGCGGATGGCGATACGCAGGTCACTCACTTTGCCCTGCCAGGTGAGCTGTTGGGGCTGGATGCCTATAGTAGCCGCGTACACCCCAGTTACGCTGAGGCGCTGGAAGACAGTAGTGTCTGCCTGTTGCCCTTTACTCAGTTGGAATTACTGGCTAATCAGGTCACCGCGTTGCAGCAGCAGATTTATAGTATTTTTTCTGAAGAGCTGCGCCAGGAAAATGATATTTTAATGCTGTTGGGCAAGCGATCGGCTGATACCCGCTTAGCGGCTTTGCTGATTAATATTTCCAGCCGCTATGCTCGTCGCGGTTATTCGCACAGTGAATTTGTGTTGTCTATGCCGCGCACAGATATTGCCAACTACCTTGGATTAACTGCAGAAACCGTAAGTCGATTATTTTCGCGTTTTCAAAAAGAAAAGCTGATCAAGGTAAGTGGTCGGGCGGTGGAAATACTGGATATGATCAGTCTCAGTGAACTGGCCGGAACCCATTACGGTTACGATGAAGACTGATTAAGCACTCTATCAGAGTTTGATAAGCTTAGTTGATTAAAAGGGCCCAGGCTAAATAATTAGCAGGCCCTATAAAATTTTTCAAATTATTTACGTTAGAGTTGCCTTAATTAAATAGCGGCGATGACCTCGGCCCATTTTCGTTGTTGGTCTTGCGAAATATAGCTGGCCTTAAAGCTGTTGATAGCCAGCTGTTTTGCCTGTTTCTTGGTCATGCCAAGACTTTCACTCAGTGCTTGGTAATTGCGGTTTACGTAACCGCCGAAATAGGCCGGATCATCGGCATTTACCGTGACACAGAGCCCGCGCTCCAATAACTGTAATATGGGATGCTGGCTCATATCGTCGTAAACACACAGTGCGGTGTTGGATAGAGGGCATACAGTGAGGGGAATTCCCTGATCGATAAGTCGCTCAATCAGAGCCTCGTCTTCCACACAGCGCACGCCGTGATCTATGCGGCTTACATCGAGTAAATCCAGGGCCTCTTTAATATATTCAGATGGCCCTTCCTCCCCCGCATGAGCGACCCTCTCCAGGCCTAATTCTTTAGCCATGGCAAAGACTTGCTGGAATTTGCTGGGGGGGTGTCCCAGTTCTGAGGAGTCCAGGCCAACACCCTTAATAAATTCCAGGTAAGGTTTGGCGGATTCCAGAGTAGTGATGGCCTCTTCCTCACTCAGGTGGCGCAGGAAGCAGAGAATCAGGTGGCTACTAATTCCCCACTCAGATTCGGCATCTTTTAGAGCGCTGTGGATGCCCCGAATAACCACACCGATATCAATACCCCTTTCTGTATGGGTTTGGGGGTCGAAGAAAATTTCAGTGTGCACAACATTATCTTCACGACAGCGCTGCAAGTAGGCCATGGTTAGATCGTAAAAGTCCTGTTCATGGATAAGGACCGAGGCTCCCTGGTAGTAAATATCCAGGAAGGACTGCAGGTTGTGAAACTTATAGGCAGCCTTAATTTCCTCAACACTGGAAAAGGGGATTTCAATTTTATTGCGCCGGCTAAGCTCGAACATTAGTTCTGGCTCCAGCGAGCCTTCAATGTGCAAATGCAGCTCTGCCTTGGGGAGAGTCTTAATAAAATCCAGATCGGCGATGCTCATAGTAATAACTGTATTGGAGATAAGTGTGGGAGCTGTTACCCGGGCCGGAGGCATCGATTCAACAGCCGGAAAAATTGGCGGTAATGGTAACAGCTTCTTCCTTATGGCTGAAAAGCCATTCACTAACCTGCCGGCCCGGGCATGGCTGGTGAAGCCGCAAGACTATAATAATGTAAACTAGACGGTTTACTTTGTGGGTTAAAGGTGTAACATACACCAGGCAGTGTACTTTTTCTGAGTGTTGGAGTGGGTCTATGGGCAAAGTAGTACTGATTACGGGAACATCGACAGGTTTGGGACAGAGTTTGGCCACCAAAATGGCGAAGTGGGGGTATGTTGTCTACGCCACCATGAGGGGTTTGGACAAAGCGGGCCCACTGCTGAAAGATGCCGGGCTTGGGCACAAGCTCAACGTTTTAGCGCTAGACGTGCAGGATGCAGGAAGTATTCAACATGCTGTGAATACCATTATTGAGGAGCAGGGGCGTATCGATATTTTGGTTAACAATGCCGATGCCGGCTTTGTGAAAACCACCGAAATGGCCTCAGAGGCAGAGACACAGTGGGTTATGGATGTGAACTTCCACGGGGTAGTGCGTTGCACCAAGGCAGTACTCCCCCATATGCGAAAGGAACGCAGCGGTCGGATTATCAACATTTCTTCTGTGGGTGGGTTAGTGGGGCAGCCGTTTAATGAACTTTATTGTGCTGCCAAGTTTGCTGTAGAGGGGTACACAGAGGCTATGGCTAGCTATATCCAGCCCAGCTTTAACATTCAATTCACTGCGGTTGAACCTGGCGGCATTTACTCTGAATTTGCCAACAGTGTTTTATCTCAACTGCAAGTGGATGGTGGTGTGCCAGAAGGAGATTACCAGGGCTTATTCGAACAATATATGAGTGGTATCCAGAGGCGCACACCAGAACAAACGGCCCGTCTTTATCAGAGTGCCGGGCAGGTGGCGCAGGTAGTTTTAGATGTTGTTGAAAGTGAAGATCCACCGGTTCGGGTCCGTACTTCTCCTTGGGCCAATGAATTTTGTGCAAAACGGATGCAGATCCAAGTGGTAAAGCTCAGCAGAAAATGGTGATAGATACCCTGTTATCTGCCAATCAATGATTTACCGAAAAGTTCATTGATTTCGCAGGCCTTTGTTTATTTAGATAAGCCCAGAAGTACCCGCTAGTCATTATTTCCATGTAGAAGAGTAATGTCTGAAATTGTGTAAACGTAGTATATATTAGTCCGTTATTTTAGAAAGATGGTTAGCCTCGATACTAATTTTTTAATATTTAGTGTTTTATTTCTGGGTGGCGACGCTTTTCAATAATACCGTTACAATTTTCCTATATTGTTAAACGGCGATTTGGGTATGGCTGATTCACCAGTGGCAGTAAGTTGCAGTAATTGCTCTGTCAGGCGTCTCTGTTTGCCTGCGGGCCTGTCTCTGGCAGAGATTGATCGCCTCGAACAGGTCACTGGAAAAAAGAAGGTCATTAAGGCCGGAGAACCTCTGTACCGGGCAGGCGATTCATTTCAAAATCTCTACGCGATTCGCTCTGGCAGTTTTAAAAATGTAGTAATTGCCGCAGATGGTGATACCCAGATAACACATTTTGCCCTGCCGGGAGAATTACTTGGCCTCGATGCTTATAGTACCCGTGTTCACTCTAGCTATGCCGAGGCGTTAGAAGACAGCAGTGTCTGTCTCCTGCCTTTTGCTCAACTGGAAGTACTGGCGCAACAGGTTCCGGCCCTGCAGCAACAGATTTACAGCATTTTTTCCGAAGAGTTGCGCAAGGAGAATGAAATTTTAATGCTGCTTGGCAAGCGTTCTGCAGATACTCGCCTTGCCGCATTGCTTATGAATATTTCCAGTCGCTATGCCTGTCGAGGTTATTCCCCCAATGAATTTATCCTTTCAATGTCGCGTACAGATATTGCCAATTACCTAGGATTAACTGCAGAAACGGTGAGTCGTCTGTTTACTCGTTTTCAAAAGCAGGGGGTTATCCAAGTAAATGGCAGGGTAGTGCAGATTCAAAATTTACTGGGGCTTAGTGAAATAGCGGGAACCCACTGTGGTTATGAGGGCGAGGTTTAGAAGTCTTTGAAGTGGCGAAAATTTTCTGGAAAGGATAAGGGTTTGAGCATTAAAAAATAAAAAAGGGGGCGAAAACGCCCCCGGAATCCACTACTTATCAGGAGTGTGTGGAGAAAGCTAATTCCTTTTCTGGACCTTTTTTCTCTACTTCTTCCGGTGCTTGTGATAGCCAGTCCATGGCCTCGTGCTGCTTCTCAAAGTAACGCACTTCGCCACTTACAAACCATCCTCCAACTTTGGTGGCCAGCTGTTGCCAGCCTTCATCCCCAAGTACAGCAATGCGGCAGAATTCATTGCCATGTTTAAGGGTTAGCTTGAATTCATCCCAAATCGCGTGCAGACCCCAGCCCTCAAAATCCCGCAAGTCAATCAGCATTTGTACCTGTGGTTTTTTAACGCCCTCAAGAGCATACTCTAGCAAAGGCGTTATATATTCGTAGTCCTCATGGGTCAACTGCCCAACAGCTTTGATATACAGGAAGAAATCATCATCAATTCTCTCCATGCCAATGGAGATTCCGTGACGCTTGATTTTCATGTCTCCTCCTTTTTATAGTTTGTGGAATGACCCGGTCATCTTAAGCAAATACTTGTGAGGGTGTTTCTGGTTGAGTCAGATATTCGCGTAAAGATTCATATACATTTCTGGTGTTTTTATCGAAAAAGGGATCTTTTAACTGCTTTACCTGCTTGTATATTTGTTTCCAGTCTTCTACCTGTAAATATTGCTCTATTTGAGGAAAAATCGCAGAATTTTCCAGCTCAATATGATTCCGCTGTAACTGCAAATAGCTATTACTAGCTCCTTGTAACACTCTCCTCTCAACCATGGCGTCATTGGCTACGGCATAGAAAAGTGCACACATATGCTTGGTGGTTGCAGCAATTTTTTCGTGCTGCATCTGCGCTTCATAAATAGCACTTCGGTCATGCACAGGTTTGGTCAACAAGCGAGCAAGAATCAAGTCTTCTACCGGATGATGATATTTATCTGGGTAAACAGAAAAATAATCCAGTGCGTCAAGAATCAGAGAGAGGGTGTTAGGGTCTCGCTCATGAGTTCCAAAAAGGTCCTGTAGCAAGCGCTCAAAGGCATTGAGCATTTGCTGCATATTTTTATGGTCTAAACAGAGTTGTCGGTAGATGTTGTTCATCCCAGACCCCCGCGATCAGTTTCGAAGCTTATTGTTGCCAGCAGACTCAAGAGAGGAATTGATGTGGATCAAGTAGCGAAAAAAAAAGTGGTACAACCTGAGGATTTTGACGCAGTAAAGAAATTAAAGGGCACCATTTTTAAAAATTATCTAAAACCAGTTATCGAGTTAGAGTCATACAAAGGCTGTGAGATAACGAAATTGGGCTCAAGCCATGTTAATTGCCACGCAGGGTTTGAGTATTAATTCCTCATTTTTATTTTGGAGGCTGAGTGCTGTGGTGCACTCTAATTACGGGGGGGCAACGGTTAAATCAATAGGAGGATAGGCCATACATTATTATTGGTGTCCTACCGGTCCACACAAGCTGATGACGGTGGGTATAAGTCACTGGTGTGAGAATGAGGCAGTGACTGGTGATCCTAGTATGGTTTTGATGTTGGCTTAGCTTAAGGGCCAGCAGTGACAAGGTATTTGAGTAAAGCAAGCTTTTAAAGAGGTGGCTTATGAGTCCGGCCCCTGAATTGCTCATTTCTAAGGCAATCAATAGTCGAAAACACGGCTAACTGGCCGGGTTTTGGTTTTCGCGCAATCCCTGTGACCTTGGTGTACAATGCGCGCCTTTCTAAAATGCTCAGGATTCTTTGAGTAGTCAGTGGGGCCTGTTGGCGCCTGAGGCCAAGTTGCAAGGCCTGAGCACAGTGGTACCGAGTTACACCAGTCTCTACTCAGCCCGCATTACCGAGGGAACACCATGTTTGATTCATCTGTCACGCTCGCTTCTTACGATCCCGAAATCTGGGAAGCTATCCGCGAAGAGGATTCTCGCCAGGAAGACCACATTGAGCTGATCGCCTCCGAGAACTACACCAGCCCACAAGTCATGGAAGCCCAGGGCAGCAGCCTCACGAATAAGTACGCAGAAGGTTATCCGGGCAAACGCTACTACGGTGGCTGTGAGTATGTGGATAAAGTGGAAACCCTGGCGATTGAGCGCGCCAAGGCGCTGTTTGGTGCGGATTACGCCAATGTACAACCGCACTCTGGCTCCCAGGCCAACTCGGCGGTATATCAAGCCCTGTGCGCCCCCGGCGACACCGTGCTAGGTATGAGCCTGGCTCACGGCGGCCACCTGACCCACGGTGCCCGCGTCAACTTCTCTGGCAAAATCTACAATGCGGTGCAGTACGGCCTGAACCCGGAAACCGGTGAGGTGGATTACGAGGAAGTGGAACGTCTGGCTCAGGAGCACAAGCCCAAGATGATCGTGGCCGGTTTTTCCGCCTACAGCCGCGTCATGGATTGGGCGCGTTTTCGCGAAATCGCCGACAAAGTGGGTGCCTACCTGTTTGTAGATATGGCCCACGTAGCCGGTCTGGTTGCCGCTGGTGAATACCCATCGCCGATTCCCCACGCCGATGTGGTGACCTCCACCACTCACAAGACCCTGCGCGGACCGCGCGGTGGCATTATCCTGGCCCGTGCCAACGAAGAGATCGAGAAAAAACTGAACTCCGCGGTATTCCCCGGTGGTCAGGGTGGCCCGCTGATGCATGTTATCGCGGCCAAGGCGGTTTCCTTTAAGGAGGCCATGAGCCCAGAATACAAGGATTATCAGAAGAAGGTGGTAGAGAATGCCCGCGCTATGGCGGAGACTTTCCTCGACCGCGGTATCAATATCGTTTCTGGCGGCACCGATGACCACCTGATGCTGGTGGACCTGATCGGTAAGGAATACACCGGTAAAGATGCCGATGAGGCCCTGGGCAATGCCAATATCACGGTGAATAAAAATGCGGTGCCTAATGACCCGCGTTCTCCCTTCATTACCAGTGGACTGCGTGTCGGTACTCCGGCGATTACCACGCGCGGTTTCGGCGTGAAGGAAACCCAGCAGCTGACCCATTGGATCTGCGATATCCTGGACGCACTGGAAGGCGGCGATGTTGAAGCCACCATCGCCGATGTGAAGCAAAAAGTTCTGGAGATCTGTGCACAGTACCCTGTGTACAAGAAAGCCTAATTTAGCTTTGCTGGAAAAAGCGGCTCGGTGAGCCGCTTTTTTTATGGCTGTATCACAGTGTGCTGCACCGCAGCGGTGCGTGGTGCAGTCACAGGGGGCAACGGCTGTGATAAACTGCGGCCCATTTTCCATTCCCCTGGGGACGATCCCACATGCACTGTCCTTTCTGCAGCGCAGAAGAAACCAAAGTAGTCGATTCCCGCCTGGTGGCGGAGGGCGATCAGGTGCGCCGCCGGCGCGAGTGCCTCGAATGCCATGAACGTTTCACCACCTTTGAAAGCGCAGAGCTGCTGTTGCCCAGGGTGATCAAACAAAATGGCCAGCGCGAGCCCTTCAATGAAGACAAATTGCGCGCGGGCATCCAGCGCGCGGTAGAGAAGCGCCCGGTCAGTATCGAGCGGGTGGAATCCGCAGTCTCCCAAATCAAGCATGCACTGCGCGCAACGGGTGAGCGCGAGTTGCCCGCAAGGGCCATTGGCGAGCTGGTTATGGAGCAGCTGCGCGAGCTGGATGAGGTCGCTTATGTGCGCTTTGCCTCGGTGTATCGACGCTTTGAAGATGTCAGCGACTTCAGTGAAGAAATTGAGCGCCTGACCAGTAAGGAAAACCAAACGCAATGAGTCAAATGGCTGTAGAGAGTGCCCAGGCACTGATGGGCCGCGCTATTCAGCTGGCGGAGCGCGGTCTCTATACCACTATGCCGAACCCCCGGGTCGGCTGTGTGATCACCGATGCTAATGGCAAAGTAATTGCCGAGGGCTGGCATAAGCGTGCTGGAGAACCCCACGCTGAAATAGAAGCCCTGCGCGATGCAGGCGAGCGGGCCCGCGGCGCCATCGTCTATGTGACCCTTGAACCCTGTAGCCACAGTGGCCGCACAGGTCCCTGTGCCGAGGCACTGGTACAGGCCGGTGTCGCCCGCGTGGTATACGGTATGGAAGACCCGAATCCCAGGGTTGCCGGAAGCGGTTTACAGAAACTACGCGATGCGGGCATTGAGGTAGAGGGGCCAGTGCTGGAAGAGCGCTGCCGCGCGCTCAACCCGGGTTTTATCAAGCGTATGACTTTGGGGTTACCCCTGGTGCGCAGCAAATCTGCGATGAGCCTAGACGGCCGCACCGCCATGGCCAGCGGTGAATCCAAATGGGTTTCGGGCCCGGCTGCGCGCGCCGATGTGCAGCGCCTGCGTGCGCGCAGCTGTGCAGTGGTAACTGGCGTAGAGACTGTGCGATTCGACAACCCGAATCTCAATGTGCGCGCCGATGAGATGGCGCTGGAGCTGCTCGAAGCGGAACAGGCTGCAGAAGTTCAGCCCCTGCGCGTTATTGTCGACAGCCAGCTGCGCACGCCGGCAAAGGCCTTTATTTTGCAGGGGGACGCCCCCACACTGGTGTGCACTACTGAGCGCGCCGATCCAGAGCGTCGTCAGCGACTGGAAAACGCCGGTGCCGAAGTTGTTGTTTTGCCTCAGGACAAGGACGGTCGGGTAGACCTGCTTGCCCTGCTCAAAGAGTTAGCCCGACGCGAATGCAATGAAGTACTGATAGAAAGCGGTGCGATCCTTTCCGGTGAGTTTCTCTACCGGGGGCACGTAGACGAATTGATTGTCTATCTGGCGCCCAAGCTGCTCGGCAGCACGGCGCGGCCGCTGTTTGAATTGCCCATCGAGCGTATGGGCTCGGTGCTGCCGATCACGATTACCGATATGCGCGCGGTCGGCCACGACTGGCGCATCACCGCAACCACGGATATCGAGCGCTGATGTTTACTGGAATTATTGAGGCGGTCGGCGAGATTGCCGATCTGCAGCCGCGTGGTGGGGATCTGCGCGTGCGTGTTAGGAGCGGCAAGCTGGACCTCGCCGATGTGCAGCTTGGTGATAGTATCGCCACCAGCGGCGTCTGTCTGACCGTAGTGGAGTTGCCCGGTGATGGCTACTGGGCGGATGTTTCCGCGGAGACGCTGGATGTCACCAGTGTCAGCAGCTGGAAGCGCGGGGATAGGGTCAACCTGGAGAAGGCATTGACCCCACAGACCCGCCTTGGCGGCCATATTGTCAGCGGCCATGTGGACGGTATCGGCGAGGTGGTGTGGCGTAAATCCGAGGCCCGTGCCGAGCGTTTTCGCCTACGCGCACCGGATAATCTGGCTCGTTATATTGCCCACAAGGGCTCGATTACTGTCGACGGTACCAGTCTTACCGTGAACGCGGTGGACGGCGCTGAGTTTGAACTCACCATTGTGCCGCATACCCTGCAGGAAACGATTATGCAGGGCTACGCGGTTGGCACCCGGGTCAATCTTGAGGTGGACTTGATCGCACGCTACCTGGAGCGCCTGCTTCTCGGCGAGGAGGCGGCCAAATCCAGCGACGGTGGTATGACACTCGAATTTCTCGCCCAGAACGGGTTTTACAAGCGCTAGCTGGCTTTATCCCGGCATGCCGCGCCAGTGAGGGCGGGTGAGTGTAACTGCAGGGAAAGCCGCTCAATTTGCAATTGATTAATTTATCCAGAGTTAGCAATGGAATTAAATACGGTTGAAGAACTGATCGACGATATCCGCCAGGGCAAAATGGTGATCCTGATGGACGATGAGGATCGCGAAAACGAGGGTGACCTGGTGATGGCGGCGGAGCAGGTGCGCGCCGAAGACATCAACTTTATGGCTACCCATGCCCGCGGCCTGATCTGTATGCCCATGTCCAAGGAGCGCTGTGAGCAGCTGGACCTGCCGCTGATGTCGCGGGATAACGGTGCCCAGTTCAGCACCAACTTCACCGTCTCTATCGAAGCTGCCGAAGGGGTGACCACCGGTATTTCCGCTGCGGACCGTGCACGTACCGTGCGCGCCGCCGTCAATAGAAATGCCAAACCCAGCGATATCGTTCAGCCCGGACATATTTTCCCGATTATGGCCCAGCCCGGTGGCGTACTGAGCCGTGCCGGTCATACCGAGGCCGGCTGTGATCTTTCCCGCCTTGCGGGTTTCGAGGCGGCGGCGGTAATCGTGGAAATCATGAATGACGATGGCACCATGGCACGCCGCCCGGATCTGGAGAAGTTTGCCAAGGAGCACAATCTTAAGATCGGCACTATTGCCGACTTGATTACTTACCGCGCGCTCAACGAGAAAACCGTGGAGTGTGTGAACGAGCGCAAAGTGCGCACCGAGTTTGGCGAGTTCAAGCTGCGCACCTATCTTGACAAGGCCCGTCGCGAGCGCCACTTCGCCTTTATCAAAGGTGAGCCCACGCCGGAGGAGCCGACCCTGGTGCGCGTACATGTGGGTAACACCCTGCGCGATGTACTCACAATTCAGCGCGGTGATGAAAAATTTGTCCCCTGGACTTTCCGCCGCGCCATGCAGCGCATCGAGAAAGAGGGCAAAGGTGTGGTGGTATTGATCTGCCATAACGAGACCACCGAGGAAATCGAGGAGAGTATCGATTGGCTGATCAGCGGCAAGCAGCAGCGCCCCAGCCAGGACCTGGTGTACAAGCAGGTGGGTACTGGTTCGCAGATACTGCGTGATCTCAAGGTGCGCAAGATGCGCCTGATGAGTGCGCCGTTTAAGTTCAGCGCTATTTCCGGTTTTGAACTGGAAGTGGAAGAGTACTTGAACGTCGAAGAGTAATAACAGAATGTTTCCCGGCGCATTTGAAATGGCACGGGTATGGAAAGAAATACGGATTGGACATTATGAGCAACATTCAAGTGATTGAAGGGGATTTTGTCGGCAGTACAGGTAAGTACGCGCTGCTGGTGAGCCGTTGGAACAGCTTTGTGGTTGAGAGCCTCAAAGACGGCGCCCTCGATACCTTGCGCCGCAAGGGCATCAAGGATGAGGATATCACCATCTATTACGCCCCCGGTGCCTTCGAATTCCCGCTGGCCGCGCAAAAGCTGGCGGAAACCAAAAAATTTGATGCGATTATTGCACTGGGCGCGGTGATTCGTGGCGGCACTCCGCACTTCGAATATGTCGCTGGTGAGTGCACCAAAGGTCTGGCTCAGGTATCCCTGAATACCGGTATTCCGGTGACCTTTGGTGTGTTGACTGTGGACTCCATTGAGCAAGCTATCGAGCGCTCCGGCACCAAGGCTGGCAACAAAGGTTGTGAAGCCGCCGAAACCGCCCTGGAAATGGTTTCCCTACTCGGCAAAATCTAATTGCCACAGCGCCGGCCAGTTGCGTCGGCGCTGTCCATTCTGAGAAGTATCTACCGGAAAAGACAATGACCGTAACTGCATCTGCCCGCCGCAAGGCGCGCCACTACGCCATGCAGGCGCTCTACCAATGGCAAATGGCCGGCGCCAGCCTCAATGCGATTGAAGCCGAGTTCCATACCGACAACGATATGAGCAAAGCCGACGTGGAATATTTCCGCGATATCTTCCACGGGGTAGCCAAAAACCTCGACGAAGTGGAAGGCGCTTACTCCTCCCATCTGGATCGCAAAGTGGAAGATCTGGACCCGGTGTCCCGCGCCCTGCTGCGCATGGCCACTTATGAACTGAAAAACCGCATCGATGTGCCCTACAAAGTAGTGATTAACGAAGCAGTGGCACTGGCGAAAAAATTCGGCCCCACCGACGCTTTCAAGTTCATCAACGGCATCCTGGATAAGACTGCTGCAGACCTGCGCGCTGCGGAAGTGGCTGCAGACAAGAAGTCCTGAAGTCACGCTTATGGGAACTGCGCCGGGCGAATTTGAAATTATCCGCGATTTTTTCGCCAGTGCTCCTGTGGGCGAAGGGGTTGCTCTGGGTATAGGTGACGACTGCGCTCTCCTGCAGGCACCCGCCTCGGGGCAGCTGGCCACCTCTATGGATACCCTGGTGGCAGGCCGCCACTTCCCCGCTGATGCGGACCCTGCTGCTATTGCCGCGCGTGCACTCAGGGTTAATCTCAGTGACCTGGCGGCAATGAATGCGCGCCCGCTCTGGTTTACTCTGGCCCTGACCCTACCTGACAGTGATGCAGTTTGGTTGCGCAAATTTGCCGATGGCCTGCTGCAGACCGCGGCACAGTTTGGTGTTTCTTTGGTGGGGGGCGATACCACTGCGGGCCCTTTGTCGATCACCATTCAGGTGATCGGACACACGGAATCGCCACTGCGCCGAGATCTTGCCGGCCCCGGTGATCACGTTTATGTCAGCGGTCCTCTAGGTGCTGCTGCCGCCGCTCTGCCGGTGGTGCTGGGAGAGCAGCGGGTGAATGCCGATGTGCAGTTGCAGTGTGAACGCGCCTTCTATTATCCCGAACCCCAATTCCCTGTGGCTGCGGCGATTGCCGAGTTGGCCAGTGCGGCTCTGGATATTTCCGATGGTCTGCTCGCGGACCTGGGACATATTTGTGAGTCCAGCGGTGTCAGCGCTGATATTCATCTGGAGCGATTGGCCGTTTCTCCCTTGGCGCAAACTCTTGCCGCAGAGAAAGCAATGGCTCTGGCTACAGGCGGTGGCGATGATTACCAACTCTGTTTTACCGTTCCCCAGCAGCGGGTTGCAGATTTGGACCAACTGGGCCTGAAAGTAACTGCTATCGGCACCCTCATTGAGGGCAGTACCGGGGTGCGCTGCTGGCATAATGGCAACCCTTGGTCGCCAGCGGTCACTGGCTATCAGCATTTTTAAATGGTATTGGCCCGGAAGTGCCGGTGGTGGCTTTGGAAATAAGACAATGAGAATACATAACCCCAGTTTTTCCGAGCTTTTGCGCGATCCTACTCTGTTGCTGGCTTTTGGTTTTGGTTCGGGGCTGGCACCCAAGGCACCGGGTACTTTTGGCACTCTGGTTGCCATACCTTTTTGGTGGCTGATGAAAGATCTCCCCCCATCTTGGTACCTGGGAATCCTAGTGGTGACGGGTTTAGTGGGGTGTTATTTATGTGGCGCTGCGGCAAAGAAGCTCGGTGTACATGACCATGGGGGCATCGTTTGGGATGAGATGGTGGGCTACTGGCTCACTATGTTTATGGCCCCGGCTGGATGGATTTGGGCACTTTACGGTTTCGTACTTTTTCGCCTGTTCGATATCGCCAAGCCACCGCCCATCGGTTGGGCAGATCGGCGGGTACAGGGTGGCGTCGGAATTATGCTCGACGATATACTGGCCGCCGTTTATGCGGCTTTAATATTGCAAATAACCGTGTTTTTTGTAGGGGCTTAGCGGATAGGGATTATCGATGCACAAGGCATTTTGGCTTCTGCTGGGGTTACTGGTTTCCAGTACAGCCTGGGCACAACAGGTACAGCTGAAGGGTTTGTTTGGCGATAGCGCCATGCTGGAAATCGATGGCCGCCAACGCATTCTTAAGGCAGGCCAACAATCACCGGAAGGGGTTGGCCTGATTGAATCGACGACCAGTTACGCGCGTGTTCGCGTGAATGGACGCGAACAGAAGCTCACCCTGGATGCGCCCATCGCCGCAAGCTATGCCCAGGCTGAGCGCGCCGAGGTGCGCTTGATGGGAGATAGTCGTGGCCATTTCAATACCGATGCCTGGATTAATGGGATGCGGGTTCCGGTGATGGTGGATACTGGAGCGACTACTCTGGCAATCAATTACCCCACCGCCCAGCGTCTGCGTTTAAATCTTAATGGTGCCAAGCGCATACCGGTGTCGACCGCCAGTGGTATCACCAGTGCTTATTTGATCAATCTCAGCAGTGTCACTATCGGTGGCATTAAATTGCACAATGTAGAAGCTACCGTGCACACTGATAACTTTCCCCAAGTGGTGCTTCTGGGAAACAGTTTTCTCGGCCGGTTAGATATGGAACAGCAGAGGGGTGTGCTGATACTGCGCGCCCGCAACTGACGTGAAGAGGTATTAAGTTGACCATTCGTTATGTGGAATCCTCAAAGCTGCCCACTTCCTGGGGTATGTTTGAAATGCACGGCTTCGAGGAAGTGGAGACCGGCAAGGAGCATGTGGTGCTCACCATGGGGGACTTCGATACCAGCGAGCCCCTACTGGCCCGCATTCACTCGGAATGCCTGACCGGTGATGCCCTGTTTTCCCTGCGTTGCGATTGTGGTGCCCAGTTGCAACATGCCATGCACCGCATTGCCATGGAAGGACGTGGAGCTATTTTCTACCTGCGCCAGGAGGGGCGTGGCATAGGCCTGTTAAACAAGATCCGTGCTTACCATTTGCAGGATTGCGGTGCGGATACCGTGGAGGCCAATGAGCAGCTCGGCTTTGGCGCCGATATGCGGGATTATTCAATTCTGAAAGCGATGATCGACCACCTGGGTATTCATGCCATTCGCTTGATGACCAATAACCCGCGCAAAGTAAAAGCGTTGGAGGACTTGGGTATTAATGTGACTGAGCGCCTGCCGCACCAGTCCGGGCGCAATCCCCACAATGCCAAGTATTTGTCCACCAAGAAAGGCAAGCTTGGCCATTTGATTGAAAATGAGGATGAGGAAGGGAAAGAAGAAAAATAACTTTTAACCTCCTTCAGGCACCCCCACAAAAAAGGCCGGATAATCCCGGCCTTTTTTGTGGAAATTAATTAAAGCCGAGCTCGAGTATTTGAAGTTCGGCTTTGAATAATTCAGAAGCTCCAAAAATATTGGGCTTCTAATCTTTAAAGACCTTGCCACCTTTCATCACAAAGTCCACGTCTAAGAGTTCCTCAATATTATCCAGTGGCGAGCCATTGGTGGCGATAATATCGGCGTACTTACCGGACTCAATGGTGCCCAGTGAATCGCTCATATCGATCAGGTCGGCGGCGTTAACGGTAGCGGACTGCAGGATGGCCATATTGTCCATACCGGCTTCACTCATCAGGACCGCCTCGCGTGCATTGATGCCGTGCTTGGATACACCTGAGTCGGTACCGAAGGCAATTTTTACTCCGGCATCGACCGCTTTACGGAAATTGCCGCGCATGTCTGTGCCAACACGAATGGCTTTTTCCTTCTGAGCTTCAGATAAGACATCGGTATTTTTTGCCAGCTGTACCACGGTATCGCCGGCGAGAAGTGTCGGAACCAGGTAAGCGCCGGTTTCTTTAAATAGCTTATGGGCGCGGGGACCTGCGTAGGTGCCGTGCTCAATACTGTCTACACCGGCCTCCAGTGCGGCGATAATGCCTTCTTCCTGGTGCGCATGACTGGCTACTTTGCGACCCATGCGCTGGGCTGCCAGGACCACCTCTTTTAGCTCATCGATTTCCATCTGCTGGCCGGTACCTGTAGCGCGATCGGTAAGTACGCCACCGGTAGAGGTGATCTTGATAAAGTCAGCGCCGTATTTGATCGTATGACGGGTCGCGCGGCGGCAATCATAGGGGCCGTCGCATACCGTTCTGGTTTTATCGTCATGCAGTGCCATTAACTCGGGGCTGACTCCACTGATATCTGCGTGCCCTCCGGTAATACCCACTCCGCCGGCTGCGATAATACGTGGGCCATCTACCCAGCCATTATTGATAGCATCGCGCATCGCATACATTTCTTCACCGCTATTACCCGCATCGCGTACAGTGGTAAAACCTGATTTCAGAATACGCATGCCAAACATTTGCGAGCGCATTTGGGTCAATGGCATGGACATCTTTAGGGCTTCGGAATCGTTTTTGGGGCCCAACTCAGTTTGCAGGTGAACGTGCATATCCATTAAGCCCGGCATTACGAAGCTGTCCTTAAGATCAATGACTTCGGCATCATCTCTGTTCACATAACCAGGGCGGATGGAAGTAATCCTGCCATCCTCGATTATTACGCTTTGCTCTTTTAAAGGTTTTTTACCGGGAACAGTGAGCAGTGTGCCTGCGTGGATAATGGTTTCTGCCAGTACTGAGGAAGAGAAAAGAGTCGCTGCGATACTGCTGAGAAGGAAACGCTTCATGATTTGTACACCTATTTATTATTTAGGCACACGCTAAATCAATCTGCGGAATATGACAATTGCGAGCTGATTACTTGGTGAGAGCCGGGAAATAGTTTCTAAAAAATGAAAAAAAGGCCGGAAAATCCGGCCTTTTAAAATTTATAAAGAATTAATATCTACGGCGTGGTTGCACAAATACTGCGGTAGTTCGGCCGGGTAGAGTAAAGGTGCCGCTGCTCCTATCAAATTTTACTTTGTGCAGGCGTGAGTCTACTGATCGGCGCTGACGTGGGTGCTTGAACAGGTACTCACCAATAAGGTTTTCGCTGGTAAATTCCAATGATTCGTCATCGCCATTAAACAGCACCACAATACGTTCAAAGCGGCGATCGATGCTGCCACTGGAATCTGATAACTCCATCACAATCAGCCCAGGAATCTGGTCGGGTCCGGTGTTGAGGAAATTGAGGTGTGCCTCTACGGACTCTGCATCAGACAAGCGGAACAGGGGAGAGCTGTTGCGAATCGCCAGCTGCTCGCGGAATAGAGCGGAGCTCCACAAGCGGTGCCGGCGCTCGGGAGCCAATTCCGGGTTTGCCAGTAAAGGTTGCATCAGGGACCAGTTATCTTCGTTTTTATCTGCAATAGGTAAACCCGCACCCCAATTATCGGTGGCGAGGCTGAAGTCCAGTGCATTAAACCAGTCACCGGAGTTGTAACTGTCCCGATCCATCGACTTTGAGCGCAGGAAATCCTGGCCTGCGTGGATAAACGGCACTCCCTGGGCGAACAGAACCAGGGAATTACTGAATGCCTGGATACGCACTCGTTCAGCCAAGTCGGCGCTGTCGCTGGCTTTGATCTGTACTCCGTCGAACAACGTCTCGTTGTCGTGGGCGGCAATATAATTAATGGATTCCTGCGGGTCGGCAGTATAGCCGGTGGGCTGGCCGTTATAGACCAGCTCGCTGCCGGTAATGATATTGCCGTTGGCATCTTCAAAAGGATAATCCGCCAGGTTGCCGGCGAGGGAAACGCGGACTTTATCTGCCAGGGTTAGCAGTGTGGCACGCTCATCTTCTCCCTCAAACTTACCGTTGCTGTCGGTGAACAGACCGGTACCAAAGCCCTGCTCCTCAAAGCCTCCGAAGGGGTTGCCGCCACGCACGGAATCGCGCAGGCGATCGTTAAAGGTGCCGATACCGCTGCCGGCCATATTGCCCTGGCGGGCCTGTACAAAGCGAGCATCGTCAGCCACCTCGCCAAAATTCCAGCCCTCGCCGTACAGATAGATAGCGCTGCCATCGACACCATCGGCTGCCGGGGTCAGTGATTGCAGTGCTGCTTGCGCCTTTAGGATATTGTCGAGGCTGTGGTGTCCCATCAGATCGAAACGGAAGCTGTCCACCTTGTAGGCCCGGGCCCAGGTGACCAGGGAATCGATCATCAGCTTTTCCATCATGGCGTGCTCACTGGCGGTATTTGCGCAGCAGCTGCTCATTTCCACACCGCCCTCCAGATTGCGGCGGTGGTAATAGCCGGGGACGATTTTATCGAGTACGGAGTTGTCGTATTGGCCATAGGAGCTGGTGTGGTTGTAAACCACGTCCATCACCAGTCGGAGGCCGGAGTGGGATAACCCTTGTACCATTTGACGGAATTCGCGAATGCGCGCAGATCCATCGGGAGCGCTGCTATAGCTGCCTTCGGGGACCGTGTAGTGCAATGGATCGTAGCCCCAGTTAAAGCCATCGGTATCGCGAACAGAATCCACCTGGGCCTGCTGCTCGCTGCTGTCCGATGCGTAGTCTGAGAGGTCCGGGGTTTGCTGCTGCTGCATGCGATCCTCATTGACTGTGGCAAAGTCAAAGGCCGGCAGCAGGTGGATATGGGTGAGGCCGGCGCGGGCCAGTTTATTGAGGTGGCGCATGCCGTCGCTGTGCTTGCGGGTGAAAGCCTTGAAGGTGCCGCGCTCTGCTTCGGGGACAGTTTGATCCGCAATACTGAAATCGCGTACGTGCAGCTCGTAGACACTGATATCTTCCGGCTGGGTTAACTTGGGCTTGCGCAGGCGGTCCCAACCGTGCGGCTTCAGGTCCCGGTCATCCAGGTTGACGATCTGGCTTTTGCCGCTATTGATGGAGAGACTCAGGGAGTAGGGGTCGGTGACCAGGTTGGTTTCAATCTGACGGCTAAAGTAGGAATACACCTCGACCTCGTAGAGGTAAAAGCTGCGGTCCCACTGCTTATCGATATCGGCACTCCAAACCCCGGTAGATTCATCGCGCAGCATGGATACCACGTGATCGGCGCTATCGCTGCTGGGGTCTGTAAACAGGTGCAGCTTTACTGCCCGTGCAGTGGGCGCCCAAAGATCGAGCTGGATACTCTCCTCGCCGACACGGGCACCGAGTTCACCGTCGTAGTAGAAGTGGTCATCGAGGGCACCGGCCATCTGCACACCAGTCGCATCCAGTAACGTGCCCTCCGCATCGTAAGCGGCGAGGGCGAGTTGCTGGGTGACCAGATCACTAGTGGAAGCCTGCCCTGGCAATTGCCAGGCACTGAAACTGGCCAGGTGCGGGAATTTTTGTTGGGCGCTGTCGGGCAGGGTGGCGTGAGGGGTGAGATCGATGGTGCCATCGGAACGGATATCACCGTCCTCCAGTTTTAGCTCGGCGGTGTTGCTGTAGTGCAATTTAACCTTGGTAGCTTCCTGCACCTGGATATCCCAGGCAAAGCTGCTGGTATCCACCCAGTGCGCTTTATCGCTGCTCAGGTCACCCTTGGCGAAGCCATCACTGCTGACGGTGACTTCTTTACTATTCGAGTCAAAAGCAAAGTAGATTTCGTCGTAATCGGCGGCCACGGTAAAGCTGACGTTGGCTCCATTGTTGCCGTAGCTCTCCTCCCAGCCTTCGTGCAGGGCTACCTTGAATTCATAGGAACCGGCAGGCAGCGCTGAGGTGATAAAGGTGTAGGTGCCATCTCCATCGGCATCCTGCATCCAGCTGCGCAGGCAACCGGGTTGCCATTCTCCCGGGCACCCCAGCAGGGATTGGAAGTTGCCGGCTACAGTGGCGACCACGCTATTGTGGTTGTCGGTGATCCAGTGACTCTCGTGGTCGTAGATAAATTTAACTTCGCGGGCCTCATCCAGGCTAAGGGAAATATTACCGCCGTCCCTCTGGCCGCCCCAGCCATAATTTTCATCCCAGCTGTTGTTGAGAGCGGCTTTGTACTCCCAGTTGCCGGCGGGTATCCAAAAGTTGCCTTGCCATTTGTCGTCTTCGCTGTCATGGCTGAGCAGGGTGGCGACACAACCTGGTTGCCAGTCGCCATCGCAGCCCAGTTGGCTTTGTAGGTTGCCGGGAATATTGACCTCTGTGGGGTCTGGTGTGTCAGATGCCCATACCGGTATTTGGATGGAGCAGAAGACTGCCCCCAGAATCAGCCCGGCCTTTGTGCCGGGCCCTGTAAATTTTGTTGTTGGCATAGCGCTTCCCATTTTTTGTTGTACTTGTTGCGGTTCTCTCAGTTGGTATTGAATCGCAGTCACGCATTGACGGCCTCCCACCCCGAGGAGGTGGAGGTCTGGGGGAGGTGGTTGGGGGTGTCATAAAACCTTTATAAATTCGTCACTTGGTGGAAACACCCGCAGGAGAAGATGCTTCCCGAGTAAACGTGATGGCGAAAGAAAAAGCCGGATCTATACTCAACTGATCGGGTTATAGTGAGTCGAGAAAGGTGATGCACTCGCTGTAATCGGATTCGAAGGCCGGCTTTTGCCGGCTTTGCTTTTTGTGGCGGGGCAATTACTGAGAGGCTTCCCGGGATTATCCTTGCTCCTACCCCCTGGTAGTGCTAATTTGCCCATAACCCGCCAGGTACTATGGCGGAATCCAGAACTCAATAACTGCGGAGGATGATTGATGATTGTTGCAACCCTCCGTCGGGTCCAGTAGCAGCCTCCAGCTGCCCACGCCCGGCGATAGATTCCTAGACGTCGGGCTTTCCCTGAGAAAGCTCTGTTGGCCGCGTATCTGCGGTCGCTTGGTGCTTTGTTGCGCCCAGAGGGTTTCAATCTTGAGTAAATCTCACTTTACCCGCCGGTCTGTTAATAGATTCGGCACTAAATCCCCATCTATCAAAATTGAGCGGGAAGCTTCTCCGCTACAAAAACTTGGTTGGAAGTCTTTTTTCCAACAGCAGCTGACACTCGACGAACTCGAACAGTGTTTGCCGCTGCGGGTTATGGCTGTACACCGCAGTCGCCTGGAATTGGCCGGCGAGAAGGGGGCTGTGTCCCTTCCCCTAACCGGGAGTCTTGTGGCTAATTTGCCGACGGTGGGGGATTGGTTGTTGTTAGAGAAGAGCAGTGGATATTTTATGCGTTTGTTGAGCCGTAGCAGCCAGTTTGAGCGCATGGCACCTGGGGGGCATCAGGTGCAGATGATCGCCGCCAATGTCGATAGTGTTTTTATTGTTTCGTCCCTGAATGATGACTTTAACCTCTCACGCATTGAGCGCTATTTGGCTCTGGCGCGGGAGTCCGGTTGCCGCCCACACTTGATACTGACTAAGGCCGACCTGTGTGAAGATACTGCCCCTTTTCTTCAGGCTTTGCGCCCATTCGGTGAATTACCTGTTGCAATGGTAAATAGCCTGGATCGAGAAAGCGTGGCACAGCTGCGCCAGTGGTGCTTACCTGGGGAAACTATCGCGCTGTTAGGTTCTTCTGGAGTGGGTAAATCCACTTTGCTAAATGCGCTGTCTGGCGAATCCCTGGCTGAGACTGGGACCATTCGCGAAGCCGATAGTAAAGGGCGTCACACTACACGGAAACGCTCTCTTCACTCCCTGAGTTGGGGAGCGCTGTTACTCGATAGCCCTGGAATGCGGGAGCTAGGATTGGTGCATGTTGAAGATGGCGTGGCGGAGACTTTTTCTGATATCGAGGCCTTGTCCAGAGAGTGTCGCTTTTCTGACTGCCAGCACCAGTCAGAGCCAGGCTGTGCGGTACAAGAGGCAATAACGGGCGATTCGCTGGATGATCGGCGCTTGCGCAATTGGCAAAAACTGCAACAGGAACTAAGCCGTAACGGTCAAACTCTCGCGCAGAAACGGGCAGGGGAGAGAGCGCTATCCCAGATGTATCGATCTGTGCAAAACCAGGCGCGTAAACGTAAGTATCACGGAGAGGATTGAAAAAATGACTGCCTCTTTTTTTACACCTCTATTTTTTTAAGCGCTATTTAACCAGGCTTTGAAGGGCAGCATTCGCTGCCCTTCAAAGCCTTTATACAAGCTAACGAGCCAGTTTTAATGTGACAACCCCGACGATAATTAGCAGTACTCCGAGATATCGTCCGAGACTGGCTGTCTCACCAAAGAAAATGACTCCCATCAGAAAGGCACCGGCCGCGCCGATACTGGTCCAGACGGCATAGGAGATGCCAATGGGAATCTCTCGCTGGGCCAACCACAATAAAAACCCACTGAGGCCAATAAATACGACCGCCATTACAACACCCAGCAGGCGAGTCGATGTCTCTTGGGATATTTTTAGCCCCAGCACCCAGCCTATTTCACAAAGACCAGCCATTAACAGATAGAACCAGGCCATGCTTTTCCTCTTTAAAGGGTAATTTTTAAAAAATCTTATTTCGACCTCCTCTTGGAGGTTAGGTCGGAGAATAGCTATCTGCCACTTTGCCTAGAAGTTAGGAAAAATAGATTGACTAATTTGTAGATGACGCTTTTTTATAGCGTGTTTTTACTTCGGTATAGCTTTTGACAGGGAGCTTGATAGCTTAATGCGGAAGGAGACTTTGAGAGAAGTAGGGGGAGAGTGGGAAAACCCTGCCCAGGTCCTGTATGGTGGACTGATACCGAAGGAAAAATAAGCTGGAAGCATGTTAATAAAAACCAAGAGCCTGGTACTAATACTTTTGTCGGTCAGTCAGGTGGCTTTGTCGGATTCGGCGAACATAGAGTCGGTCGTTGTCACAGCTAGTCGTGTTGAGAAACCGTTTCAGGATTATCCAGAAAGTTTCTCCATGGTTGATCGTTTCGAGTTAAAGCTGATTAAGCACAATCATATCCAGCAAAGTTTAGTGCGAGTTCCTGGGGCCAATGTGGCAAGGGGTAACGGCCAGGAATATTTACCCGCATTGCGTTCGCCAGTACTGTCTGGGGCTGGAGCCTGTGGCAGTGTGCTGACAATGGAGGATGGCATCCCTCTGCGAGCACATGGATTCTGCAATATAAATGAGTTGTTTGAATCCCATAGTGAAATGGCTCAGAGAATTGAAGTTATTCGCGGCCCAGCCAGCACCCTGCATGGTTCCAATGCTATGCATGGTGTCATGAATATTCTGAGTCCGGAAATTGAAGAAAATACCAAGGCCTTTTCTGGCATTTTAGGCTTTGAAGGTGGTCCTCACGATTACTATCGAGCCAGTATTTCGGCAGAATCTAACCTTTCTAACAAAGGCAGAGTACGAGCAGATCTTTCCCTGACATCTGATAGTGGTTATCGGAACCACTCTGGTTACGATCAACAAAAGCTCAGCCTTTTACACTCTGTCACTACAGGGAAGACACAAATCCGTTCTCGTCTGGCAGTCACGAATTTAAATCAGGAAACAGCGGGTTATATCGAAGGATACAATGCCTATCGGGATGATCAGCGGGACAGGGAAAACCCGAATCCAGAAGCATTCCGCGATGCCTCCGCGGTACGGCTTTACTCCATTCTCGATATTGATTTGGGCTTGGGAAAAAAGCTGTCACTGGCCCCTTATCTTAGAAAAACAGATATGCGTTTTCTGCAGCATTATTTGCCAGGGCAGGCGTTGGAAGAAAATGGCCAGGAGAGTATCGGCTTGCGGAGTAGCTATCTTTTTAGCTGGGAAGGCAACTTGGAAGTAGTAATGGGGCTAGATACAGAATTTACTCAAGGCTACTTACGAGAACGCCAAAAGGATCCAACTGAGGGATCAGATTTTTTGCGGGAGACTATCCCTGTAGGTAAGCACTATGACTATCAAGTAAATGCTTACAGCGTTGCTCCTTTTACTTTGGCTACCTGGAATGTTACCGATACTTTAAAGCTTTACAGCGGTGTACGTTTTGAGTCGGTACAGTATGACTACAACAATAAAATGCTTTCTGGCCGTACGGCCGAGGATGGTCTCCCTTGTGGCTTTGGTGGCTGTAGGTTTAGCCGGCCAGAGGACCGCAAAGACAGTTTCCAGAACTGGTCACCCAAACTAGGAGCTACTTACGATTTCACATCAGACCTGCAATTATTTGTCAATATGACTCAAGGATATCGGGTTCCCCAGGCAACAGAACTTTACCGTTTACAGCGAGAACAAACTGTTGCCGAATTGAAGTCCGAGCAAATCAGCAGTATTGAATTGGGGGTACGAGCTATTAAGGAAAACCTTTCTTATGAGCTCGTCGCTTATGGAATGCGCAAGCGCAATGTGATTTTTCGGGATACGGAGTACTTTAACCAATCTAATGGGAAAACCTCACATCGCGGTGTAGAGATGGCTCTTGGCTATAAATTTGCCCAGGACTGGCGACTGGAGGCTTCTTCCAGTTATGCGGAGCACCGTTATCGAGATGAGCGAGAGCTGCAGGGAGTATTACTGGATGGCAATCTTGTGGATTCAGCTCCCAGGGCTTTCGGTAGCTATCGCCTGCAGTGGCAACCTCGGCAAGGTATAAACGCTGAACTGGAGTGGTTGTATCAGGGGCGCTATTACACCGACCCCCAAAATCAGCATGAATATTCTGGGCACAACTTATTGAACCTGCGAGCCCGGTGGGAATTCGATCGTTGGGCTCTCTCAGCAAGGATGTTAAATCTAACCAATAGGGCTTACGCAGAGCGAGCGGACTATAGCAGCTTTGCTGGGGACAGGTATTTTCCTGGGGAGCCACGCGCAATCTATTTATCTGTATCTTCAGAGTGGTGATTTGATTAGAGGGTTTTTAGCGGATACTTCAGTCATAAAAAAAGGCAGGAAATACCTGCCCTTTCGCTTATCTAGCCCGCAGAGATTTGTGATGTTACAGGGGGAGTAACCTGGGCCGATGCAGAGCCCTGGCTTTCAATCCAGCTGTTCATTCGTGTTTCGAGAATATTTAAGGGCAGGGCACCGGCGCCAAGAAGGGCATCGTGGAAGCTGCGGATATCAAAATTATTGTCGAGTTCCTCTTCTGCTTTTGCACGTAGCTCCTTAATTTTTAATTGCCCTAATTTATAGGCCAGTGCCTGTCCAGGCCAAACCAGGTAGCGATCAATTTCCACGGTGACATCGTGCAGAGGCTTGGCACTATTTTCCATAAAATAGTCAATTGCCTGCTCACGGCTCCAGCCCAGCTGATGCATGCCGGTGTCTACAACCAGACGCACGGCGCGCCACATATCGTAGGTCAGCGCCCCAAACTCGCTGTAGGGATCTTTGTACAAACCCAGGTCATAACCGAGGCTTTCGGAGTAGAGGCCCCAGCCTTCCACAAAAGCGGTATAGAGAGCCATGCGTCGCAATGGATGAATATCAGCTTGCTCCTGGGCCAGGGCAATCTGTAAGTGGTGGCCAGGCATTGCCTCATGTACCGTCAGTGCTTCCATTTCCCATTTGGGTCGACTGGGCAGGTTGTAGGTATTGGCAAAGAAGATACCCGCGCGGCCGGCTTCGTTGGAGCCAGGCTGGTAATAGGCCGTGGTCTGTGACTGCTCCGAGTAGCCGGGAATGGGTTTAACTCCATAGGGCAGCCTGGGCAAGGTACCAAACAGGGCGGGCAGCTCGCTATCGATGCGCTTGGCAATATCCCGGTAGTCTCGTAACAGGGCCTCACGGCTGGTGTGGTAAAAGCGTGGGTCAGTGCGCAGGAATTCTGTAAAGGCCTTGAAGTCACCTTGGAAGCCTGTTTTCTGCATGACAGCTTGCATCTCTGCACGGATACGCTTCACTTCGGCCAAGCCTATGCGGTGGATTTCTTCCGGGCTAAGGTGAGTGGTGGTGCTCTTTTCTACTTTGTAGGCATACCAGCGTAGACCGTCTGGGCGACTGCTGAGGGCGATGCCTTTCTGTGCTTCAGGAATGTATTCCCTTTCGATAAATTCCGCCATGTCTCGCCATGCCGGTAATAACTGGCTTGCGTAGATGGCGAGGGCGCGCTGGCGCAGGCTTTTTTGTTTCGCTTTGGGGATGGCGCTGGGCATTTCCGCAAAAGCACTGAGTAGAGGACTCTGCTCGGGAGTTGTGGGGATCAGCGCGCGGATCTGCCGGGGTAGATCACGCAGAGTGATTTGCGGCGGAGTAACCCCTTTTCTTAATCCCTGCTGCATTAGCGTCTGTGTCTGTGTTACCAAAGTTGGTAGCTTTGATAGGCGTGCCAGAATATCTTCGTAATCAGCAACCGTACTGCGCGGCATACTGTTGAGTACATTCGGCACATCGAGCTGGATACCGCTCATATGGGTAATGGGTTGTAGATGTTCGGGGAACTGGAAGCCCTTCACCCCACCGAGCAAATCCTGGTAAAGCAGTTGGTAGTCCAGTTGTTGCTGCTCGGGTAACTCGCTGACATCGAGGTTGCGGGTAGCACCTAAAAGTTGACGAGTCTGTTCTTGTCGAGCCTCAATGCCTCTCTTTGAGTTGTCTACCCAGCGATCATTTTGCCCTGGATAGCCCTCATAAGTGGCCTGGCTGGGAAAGCTTTCCATAATCCAGCGATAGCGCAGATCCTGTAGGGCCACCAGTCTTTCAGAGGCATTCTCTTTCGGCAGCGCCCGATAGGCCTTCTTAAAATCTTCCTGTTCCATAGCGGTTGCATTGAGGCTGGCGAACAGACCGATGGATGCGACAAGAGTTTTCTTGAGTAGTGACATCTTTCCCCCAAGGCGTGCGGAAATTGATTGATAGAAGGGCGCTAGGTCACGCGGTATCGTCAAATCAATAGTAAGCGGCTGAGTTGTGGTTCAGGACCCGATATCCCAGATGGTTATCGGGCCCTTATGGTTAGTTTGCGGCTGCGGCGCGGTCGTTAAAATTGTGCCGGTTAAGCAGCTGCAGGCGCCGGCGGATTTGTTCCTCAATGCCGCCGGCATCGAGGCCTATCTCTGCGAGTAGGTCTTTGTGTTTGCCGTGCTCAATAATGCGGTCCGGCAGGCCTAGTTGCAGTACGGGCAGGGTTCGCGCAGAGCTGTTGAGATACTCCATAACGGCGCTGCCAGCACCTCCGGCGACGGTATTTTCTTCGATGGTGACCAGCAACTGATGGCTGTCGGCCAGTTCATCAATCAGCTCTTCATCTAATGGCTTGACCCAGCGCATATCGGCGAGAGTGGCGCCCAGGCGCTCAGCCGCTGCCGTAGCGGGAGCGAGTAGGGTGCCGAAATTCAAAATGGCCACGCCGCTGCCTTTACGCAGTAGGCGGCCCTTACCGATAGGTAACTCGCGCATCTCTTCTTCTATTGCGGTGCCCATACCGGTACCGCGGGGATAGCGCACAGCGGCGGGCCCCTCGTACTTGTATGCGGTATAGAGTAATTGGCGGCATTCGTTCTCGTCGCTGGGTGCAGCGATGGCGAGGTAGGGCAAGCAACGCATAAAGGTCAGATCGAAGCTGCCTGCATGGGTTGGGCCGTCTTCACCTACAAGGCCGGCGCGGTCGATGGCGAAGGTGACATCCAGGTTTTGGATAGCAACATCATGCACCATTTGGTCATAGCCGCGCTGTAGGAAAGTAGAGTAAATGGCCACAACCGGCTTTTGGCCCTCGCAGGCGAGGCCGGCAGCAAGAGTAACGGCGTGCTGCTCGGCAATAGCTACGTCTTGGAAGCGTTTTGGAAAACGCTTGGAAAACTCTACCATGCCAGAGCCCTCACACATGGCGGGGGTAATTCCGATTAGGCGCTCGTCCTTTTCGGCGGTGTCACACAGCCACTGGCCGAAAATATCCTGATACTTGGGCAGCTTCTTCCTGCCCGGCACAGCCACCTGGACTTTGCTCTCTGGCTCCAGCTTGTTCAATGCGTGGTAACCCACCGGGTCGGCTTCAGCCGGACCAAAGCCTTTGCCTTTGGTAGTGGCGATATGCAGTAGCTGGGGACCGGGCTGGCTGCGCAGGTTGCGCAGGGTGTGCACCAGATCGTGCATGTTGTGCCCATCCAGTGGCCCAACGTAGTTGAAGCCCAGTTCCTCAAACAGAGTGCCGGGTGTGATCATGCCTTTAACATGCTCTTCGGTGCGGCGCGCCAACTGCCAGGCCTTGGGAATAGCCGATAAAATCTTGCGGCTGCCCTCGCGCATATTGAGATAGGTTTTGCTGGCAAGAATCTTGGCGAAGTAGGTAGCCAGGCCTCCGACATTTTTAGAGATCGACATGCTGTTGTCATTGAGCACAACCAACATATCCCGGCCTGTGTGAGATGCGTGATTGAGTGCTTCGAAGGCCATGCCAGCGGTCATAGCGCCGTCGCCAATCACCGCCACGACTTTGCGCTCGTCGGGGGAACCCAGGGCCATTCCCAGGGCGGCACCGATAGAAGTACTGGAATGCCCCACGCCGAAGGTGTCGTAGGGGCTCTCACTGCGCTTGGGGAAGCCTGACAAGCCGCCTTGCTGGCGCATGGTGAGCATCTGCTCGCGGCGGCCGGTGAGTATCTTGTGAGGGTAGGTTTGGTGGCCCACATCCCAGACCAAGCGGTCCTCTGGCGTGTTGTAGATATAGTGCAGGGCGATGGTCAGCTCCACCACACCGAGACCGGCGCCGAAGTGTCCGCCGGTTTGGCCGACACAATACAACAGGTACTCGCGCAACTGGTTGGCGAGTTCGGGCAGTTGGCGTTCATCGAGTGCGCGCAGCTGTGCCGGCTCGTCAATGACGTCAAGCAGCGGCGTATGCGGGCGTGTGCGTGGAATTTCTTCGAGCATCAAACGGTTCAATTGCTACAGATGGTATTTGTGAAGGGGATTGTATGCCTGTGAAGGGCATATTGCATCCCAATGACGGGGTAGAGATCCCGACTTAGTGGCCGCGTTGGACGATATAATCGGCCAGCTGCTTCAGTAGTAGTGTATCGCCGGGCAGTGTTGAAAGGGCACTTAAAGCCTCCCCGCGCAAGCCCTGGAGCTTCTCTTTTGCGCCTTTGAGCCCCAGTAGGGAGACATAAGTCGGTTTGTTGAGAAGGGCGTCTGCGCCCTGAGTTTTACCCAGAATGGCAGTATCTACTGTGACGTCAAGGATATCGTCCTGTACCTGAAAAGCCAGGCCAATGGCTTCTGCGTAGAGGGTTAGCGCTTCCAGTTGGTCGCTGGTAGCACCACCGTGCAGCGCGCCCATGCGCGCACTAGCGCGAATAAGGGCGCCAGTTTTCAGGCGATGCATCGCTTCTAGTTGTGCTAGGGTGAGGGTTTTATCCACAGAATCCAGGTCGATGGCCTGACCTGCAACCATTCCCCGGCTGCCAGATGCCTTTGAGAGCTCCGCAATAAGTAGTAGCTTCAATGCGGGTTCGGTGTTATCGGCCAACAGCAGTTCGAATGCCTGGGTTTGTAGTGCATCACCGGCGAGAATAGCGGTGGCCTCGTTGTAGGCGATATGGCAAGTGGGACGGCCCCGGCGCAGATCGTCATCATCCATGGCTGGCAGGTCATCGTGCACCAGTGAATAGGCGTGGACGCACTCAAGGGCAGCGGCGCTGGCGTCGCATCTGGCAGGATCAAAATCCACCCCACGGAAGACCTGGGCACAGGCGTACACGAGTGCTGGGCGCAGGCGTTTGCCAGGGCCCAGTGCGGCATAGCGCATGGCCTCAAAGAGCTTATTGGCACCGGGAATAGATTCTGTCAGCGTGTCGCGGAGACGGCTTTCGACACGCTGAGAGGAATCCTTGAGGAATGCACTCAGCTCGGCGGGCAGGGTAGGGGAGCTCACTTAGGAATCGCCTGAGGAGTTATCGGCTTCGAACGGCAACTCGCGAATACTACCGTTCTCCTCCATCAGCATTTTGACCTTTTGCTCGGCGCTGGCGAGTTTTTTCTGGCACTCACGGGTGAGTTTGACCCCTTGTTCAAAGTCGGCCAGGGCCTCCTCCAGGGGCAGGTCTCCTGCCTCCAGGCGTTCTACTAATTCTTCAAGAGCCTCCAGGCTCTGTTCAAAACTTGCCGATTTTTTCTTTGCCGCCATAGCATCGCCTCGTAATTGCGGGGCAACCTTAGCCGCTGGCGCGGCAGGGGTCAATTGGCATGGAGTAAGGGGTAAGAGGGAGTTATTGCAAAGCTTCCCTTGAAAGCAGGTAGTGGGCCAATGCTTTTTTCTGCTCCTCGGTGAAATCATATCTGGGCATCGGGGGGGTTGGCGTATCAAAATAGTCCGCCAGGCTTTGCACGGTGTACTTTTTGTTGAGCCCTGCTAATGGTACCTGTTGCTGGTGGCACTGCGCACAATTGTGGCTCAGGTATAGCGCTCTTCCCTCGCGCGCGGCGGTGGCATCGGTTGGTGGTGGTTTTTTGGGTACCCTAGGTGTGGTAGGTGTTCTCTCCGCGGATAACTTTACTTTTTGTGGGGTAGCGGTGGGTGAGAGACGATAGATGGCCCCCGCGTAATCGTCTGATATATAAATATTGCCCTTGCCATCTTCGGCAATTGCCACTGGCCTGCCAAAAACCTCCTTGCGGTTGTTGCTGAGGAAGCCCCAGAGGAAATCCCGCTGGGTGATTTTCCCGCCTTCATCCCAGTGTAGAGATACCACTTTGTAACCATCTTTCACGCTTCTGTTCCAGGAACCGTGCAGTGCTACTAAGGCAGCGCCGCGATAACCTGTCGGTTGTTCCGGACTTCGCAGGAAGCGGATGCCTAGAGGGGCATTATGTGCGGCGAACTCGTGTACAGGGGGGAGGGAAGCGGCAATCATTTCTTTGATGGTGGGGTCTTCATCGTCGATAAAGTCCGGGTCCGGTACCCGGTCACCATAGGCATAGGGCCAGCCGTAGAATTTTTCGGCTTGGATAAGGTTGAGCTCATCGGGTGGCAGGTTGTCACCCAGCCAATCGCGACCATTATCTGTGGCATAGAGGCCGCCATCTTTGGGTGACCAGTCAAACCCCACACTATTGCGCAGGCCGGTGGCGAATATTTTGAGGTCACTGCCATCGGGACGCAGGCGCATAATACTGGCGCGTCGACGATCTTTTTCTACACAGACGTTACAGCTGGAACCGCTACTGAGGTACAGCCAGCCATCCGGTCCCTTTTCAAGGGTTTTGGTCCAGTGGCCGCTGTCTGCCAAGCCTTTGACGATTCTCTGGTAACGCCCTGCCAGGCGGGCATCGGAGTGATCAAAGGGCACTCTGCCTACAGCATCGCTTTCCGCTATATATAGCCAGTTCTCATGCAGTAGAAGTCCGTGTGGGCGGTTTAAGTCTCCAATTAAGATGCGCTGGCTGTCGGCGCGTCCATCACCGTTACGATCGGGGGTTAATAGGGAAACCTGTCCCTTCTTGGGTTGGGATACGAGGATATCCCCCGAACGGGTTATTGCCAGCCAGCGAGCATTGGGCACATTATCTGTAAATAGTTGTAGTTGATAGCCAGTGGCGGCTGTTAAATTTTGAGTGACCTCCTGCTCGCTGGTTTTCGCGCCTCCAATGATTTGGCGCCAGGGAACGCTAATACCCGAAGAGACTGCTGTGAAGGCGCTTGAAACAACGGCGCTGAAGATAAGCAAAAAAATTAGCGTATATTTCAACGTCTTTTTCCCTGTTTCGATTGAACTTGAAATAAAGGTGTTTATAGTGGCCGCGCTCATGCACTGAGCTCCGTTTTAGCACAGTGTACTCATCGAGTCTCCCTCTCATTTATTAAAGAAATATTTCACCTTGTGAGATATGTCTTACATAAAATTCAGCAGATTACCCCTACTCTTTTTTCGCCTGATGTCCATAATTAACTGGCAGGGACGCAAAAGGGACTGCAACTCTGCGGCAAAGGATAAAAGGAATGCGCCGCTCGCCCTAAGGATATGGGCACCATCCTGTGAGACGCACCGCCCGGGCCGGATTGCCTGGGCGGTGTTTTACATGCTCGAAGACTTTATATTTGTTCAAATAACTTTTAATAGTAATTTTTTACTTAATCTTCGCTCTCTCTAATCGTTAATTATTCACGGTCGTTACTTTTTGTAAGGCAGGTCTGCTTCTATCTGGAATTTGTAATATTTATCCGCTTTAATGATGAGAGGTCGGCCATTATTGCTCGGGCCGGTGGAGGATGGCGCATTCAGCAATCAATCATTAGCAGTGCCCGTTTACGCTCTGGCATTCTCTCACTGCCGGACTCTTGTCCTCTCGCCATTGAAATCATCAGCGGGTTATCGCCTTTATCACTTTAACGCCTTATCCAAACTGGACTCTCATGTTCAGGCTTATTTGTCTATCTCTTTCTTCCAGGCAGCTTGTCAAATCAGATATTTGAGTGCCGGAAAAGCATCCGCTTGGTTAGTTGTAGTAGTAGGCCGGTTTCTTCTGTCTAACTGCGGGGAGGCGAAGTCATGCAAGCACGCATTTTGCGCCTGAATTTGGCGGGACAGCCATTGGACTGGCTCACTTGGCAGGAGGCTTCCTGTTTATACGTCCGGGATCTGGTTACCTGGTCTTTGGGGGGCATAGTACAGAGGGTAAGGGGCGGGTTTAATCGGAATGGAGAGCGTTCGGCCTTGGATCTGGCATCAATTATCGCCTGTGGCGGTGCTCGAATGGCGCGGCCACGCAACCGTCCGCCGCTTACAAACCGCGCACTTTTTTTTCGTGATGTGCACACCTGCCTCTACTGCGGAAGTATTTTTAAGTCAGCTGAGCTAACTCGAGATCATGTTATCCCTGTGTCGAAGGGAGGGATGGACTCTTGGGAAAATGTGGTCACAGCCTGTCGCCGCTGTAATCAGCATAAGGGCAATTTTTTACTTGAAGATATTGATATGGAATTACTGGCTCTGCCCTTTTGTCCCAATGCTGCAGAATATCTGGCTTTGATTAATAGTGAGCGGATTCGCGGGGATCAGATGGAGTTTCTGCGCAGCCAATTTTCCCGTAGACGGCAACAGGATTGGTTGTTGCACTAGTTGTGTTTCGTTTACTGACATTAAAAAAAGGGGCTATTGCCCCTTTTTTTAATGTCAATTTTCTGAGTGGGGTTCAAGGTAGTATTTATTTAAGCGATTGTTTTACCGCGGAACGAATTTGACCCGTCAGATATTCAGTAAAATCATGGCCATGGTTTTGCATCATTTTGGGGAACATAGAGTTGGGGGTCATTCCGGGGAAAGTATTGACTTCATTTAGGTAGAGTTCCCCTTCGTCTGTTAGGAAAAAATCGATGCGAGAGAGATCTTTCAGCTTTAGGGCCTTAAAAGTACGTATCGAAACTTCCTGAATCCAAGCCAATTGCTCTTCGCTCAGACCCTCAGCTTTAATAAACGTCTCGGCGCGACTGCCTGCGGCATATTTTTCCTTATAGGTATAAAAAGTATCTGCTGGCGCGCGGACCTCACCGGGACGAGTGGCTATGAGCTCTTCGCCATAAGTGTAAACTGCCACCTCGAGTTCGCGGGCATTGAGGGCTTTTTCTACCAATACATAGGATGAGAGGGTAAAGGCTTCTGCGATTGCATCTTCCAAATCTTCCTTATGGCTGACTTTAAAGCAGCCCACCGAGGAACCCTGGTTTGAAGCTTTGATAAAGACCGCTTCCCACTCTTCCAGTGCGGCGTGGGCCTTACTCAACTCTTCAGCCTCCAGGCTGTGTAGAAACAGATAGGGGGTGTTATCGATCCCTAGCGCGCTCAGCCACATTTTCGTTTTAATCTTGTTAAAACAAATTTTGCTCGCCTCCGGTGCTGAACCGAAATAGGGGATGCCGAACATCTCGAGTTGGGATTGCAGGTCGCCAGTTTCTCCTGGGTAACCGTGAATTGCTGGGATAACGTAATCGACATCCCAGGCATTGCCGGCTTCATCGCGAATCTTGCCATCGTAAAAGATATGATAGACGCGACCTTCTTTATCAGTCAGGCAACCGCTAGCATCCATCTCAACTCGCATCAGGGCGATATCTTCAGATTCGGCCAATTGTCCTTCAATAAAATCTGCGGTGCGCAAGGACACTTCGTGCTCGCTGCTGCCACCGCCGCAGATAAGCAAGGTGTTGATCATAAAGTTATTCCATCGTGGTGCCAGCTGGAGGTGCCAGTAAAACCTGCTGGCACTGCTGCGGCATCGTCTTGGGTTTGGGTTTTGTCGGCTGGGCCTTAGTGCCGTTCAGTATTGCGTAGAATTCTTCGCTGAACCACCAGTCCAGGTCATTCCCGCAGGGTGTGGTGCGCACTGGAGCCTGAGGCTTGCAGTCACTGCTGCCGGCCGGGCAGGCAAGCCGCACATGAAAGTGGTAATTGTGTCCCCACCAGGGGCGTACTTTGCGCAGCCATTCATTGTCGGTGCCCGAAATTTCACATAAGTGACGCTTGATGGTGGGATGGACAAAAACCCGCTCTACCCGCTGATCCTCTGCGGCCATACGCAGGATCTTGGGGACTCGTTCGTCCCAATTTTCTTTGACCAAGCGATGTTCGCGGGTATCGGCCAGAGGTATCGCGGAGATATTATCGCGCTCCCACTCTGTCAGTGCCCGCTCTGCAGCGCGCTTGTCTTGTGAAAACCAAATATCCACATCAAGGCCGGTCTGATGGCTACTGTGCCCTCCACTGCCAAAGGGACCACCTCGCGCCATGGACATATCGCCGATCTGTATTCTGCCGAGGTTATTCCGTGCGACACTCCGGGAAAAGTCCTTGAGGAAGGCGATGGTGTCCGGGTGGGCGAAGTGGCGATCGCGGCCGGTGCGCACCAGTTGATAGCCTTCGCCACGTAGAGGCAGGGTTTCTCCTCCTGCGAGGCAGCCATTGGTATAGGTGCCTATGCTGGCTGGGTTCTGTGCGCTGGGGCTCTCACTCTCCTCCCAGGGGTTGGCCTGGGCCTGATAGCTCAGGATGGCGGTGGCTAGAACCAGAGCGCTGGCGAAGAGCTTGGTATTGGCGAACAGTTTGGGGCGATTAAATAAGAGAGACATAAATCCCTAGTTACCGATAAGTCTGGTGGTCGGGTTGCGCTGGGCGCGGACCCGACGAGTATAGACTGACAGTTTACTAGCTCTGTGACGCAAGTATCTCTTTACAGTTCCCTATCAGTTGGTCCATTTCCTGATCTGTGCCAATAGAGATACGCAGGTATTCACTGATGCGGGGCTTATTGAAGTATCTCACCAGAATGCCCAGCTCGCGCAGCGCCAGGTAGAGGGCCTCGGCACCAGGGGCAGGGGGCTTCGCCAGGATGAAATTCGCTTTGGAAGGTATAACTTCAAACCCCAGTTCAAGCAGTGCCTTTTCTGTGCGAGAGCGTGTGGCGACAACCTTGCTGCAGTTGTTTTCATGCCAGGCCCTATCGCGGATGGCTGCAGTAGCCACTTCCTGTGCGATGGCATCGATAGGATAAGAATTGAAAGAGTTCTTGGCGCGCAGCAGCCCCTCAATCAGGTGTTCCTGCCCCATAGCAAAGCCGAGGCGCAGACCTGCCAGAGCATAAGACTTAGACAGGGTGTGAATGACCAGCAGATTGGGGTATTGCTCGATCAATTGGGTGGCACTTTCCCCCCCAAAATCGATGTAGGCTTCATCAATGATCACCACTCGCTCTGGTTGTAGCTGCAGTAGTGCTTCAATTCTATCGAGTGATAAGTGGCGTCCTGTCGGGGCGTTGGGATTGGGGATAATAATTCCAGCGGCAGTACCCGAGAAATCCTCTACATTGAGACTAAAGTCTTCTGAGAGGGGAATACTGCGGGACTCTATGTCGAAAAGCTGGCAGTACACTGGGTAGAAGCTGTAGGTGATATCGGGAAACAGTAAGGGTTCGTTGCGGCGGAAAAAACTATAAAAACTCAGCGCCAAAACCTCATCAGAACCATTACCGACGAAAACCTGCCTGTCATTCAGTCCATATCGCGTGGCAATGGCTGCGCGCAACTCACAGGACTCTGGGTCGGGATAGCGACGCAGGGCGTCGGCAAAATCTTTCTGTGCCAATAGTGCCAGTGCTCGGGGCGAAGCGGGGTAGGGGTTCTCGTTGGTGTTCAGTTTAATCAGAGTTGTACCGCTGGGCTGCTCACCGGGAGTGTAAGGTTCCAACTGTTCCAGGCCGGGGCTCCAAAACACTGTATTCACTGCTCTACCTCTACGTTCTCGTTTTCTGCGGAAGAGCTCTCCTTGCTCTCATTTTCCGGCTCTTCTTTTTTGATAGGAATATCAAATAGTGCGGCCGAACCGGTGATAAATTCCTGCATGGGCACCGGTTTACGCAACAACATATTATCGTATTTGAGCTCAGTGGAGAGCGCCGGTGTTTCTCGGAAGTCATCGATCGAGCTGATCGTTTCCACCAGACTGAGGCCTAAAAAGCCGAGCGGCAGTACTAGTGCTACCGCCCAGCGCCAGGCGCGCCCTAGGTTGGTGGCCAGATAACAAGCGCACCAGAGCATAGTGGGCAAAATGACAGCGAGTACCAGGAAGTCCAGAACCTCCATGGTATCCCCTATGGCGAAGTTGTAATTCAGTATACTGCCTAACCACTCCCAGACGGCGTAAGTGAGTACGCCCATAGCGGCGATGGAAAGGTGGGCAAAAAAGTGTGTTTCGTGGCGGACCACCCTGCCTACAAAAGCCCAGGCACCCGCATAAATCACCAAGCCAATCACCGCACTCACTAAGATGTTGACTGCGATGGTCCACTGATAAGTACGCGCGTAGCCGAGGTAGCTGAGCAGTACCGTGGACAGAGCTACGGCGAGTACCAGGAGGGTAGCGTACAGAGGGTTGGATAGGCTGGCAAACAGATTTTCCAGCGAATGCAGAGGGGTGGCCTCGGCAACATCGTCATCGCAATTAAATATTCGTAAGCGCGACTTACCACATTGTATTAGATCCCCAGAGGTAATCTGATGGGAGGAAATCTCCCCCGGCTTAACCGATCGGTCTTTCAGATTCCCCAGTAGCTGGCTGCCATTCACCGTATTCAAATCGTGCAGAATATAACTGCCATCTTCTTCCCGACGAATTTCTGCATGGCGCCCATCTGTGTGGATGTCTTCCAAGATTGCATCGTTGCTATAGGCGCGGCCCAGGGTGAACTTTTCACCTTTCATTCGGTAGCGCACCTGCACCCGGTGAGCGCGGTTGAGTTCTTCAATTATCAGTGCCATTGGATTTCGCTCGTGAACTTCTCGGCAAAGGCGTCGGCAGACTCCCGGGTAAAGCCGGATAGAGTAAAGTGGCTGACCAGCGCGCGATTCTTCTGGTCCACGCTGAGGCTCAAGAAAAAGATATCGTACAGATCGGGGAAGTTTTTATAGCGTCTTACACAGTAACTGGTGCGGCTAATTAGCGGTTTTTTACTGCGCTCTGGTTTGGATACGGGGCCATTGCCATTGCGCGGCTGGGAGGTAAAGTTCTGGCGGCAGCGGAAGTTGGTGACATCCTCTTCACCGGCACTGTTGCCAGGATAAAAAGTGCTCATCTGATGCTCGTATTCCGCATAAAAGCGTGCCGGTAGAAGACCTTCAGATTCGAGCCAGAAAAACTCGTACTCCACTCGACCGGTGTTAAAGTCGTCGGAGAGAAAAATCACATCCTGCCCAGTACAACCTTTATCGATGCGTTTAATAGGATTGTCGCTATCTTCCTCACTGTTGCCCCAGCACTTAATGGCGGGCACTATTTCCCCAACAACCTTGGCCTCGCCGAGGGAGCGGCGCTGCCAGTCCGCCTCCAGTATGGAGTCGATAATACGCTGTTGATTGTCGAGTAGCTGCTGGTAGGTGACCTTTTGTAGGTCCAGTGCTACATTGCGTTGATGGAAGTGCTTTAACAAGTTGATCAGTTTATCCACCGGAACCAGGAAGCTTACCTGGTTACCGGCAGTTGCCACATTGATCCCCACTACTTGGCCGCGAGTATTAATAGCCGGGCCACCACTCATGCCGGGATTAATAGAACCGGCAAAATGAATACGATCGTAAAAACTGCCTCCGGCGATACCGTTGTAAGTGCCTGGGATCAGGGTCATCCCAAGATCCAGAGGATTACCGAGGGAGACTATGGTTTCGCCTTGCTTTGGGGTTTCGGTGGCGAGTTGCAAGTATTCTTTGCCGGGCTTGTCCTGGCGTAGTAGCGCCAAGTCATTGACGACATCGATATCCAGGAGCTCCAGGGTGCCCTTGGTGCCATCGGTTGAAAGATATTCCAGTATATATTTATCCGGATCGCTAACTGCTTGCGCGACAACGTGGTAATTGGTGGCGAGTAGACCATCGGCGGAAATCTGGAATCCTGAGCCGAGCCCGGCTTTCGAATTAGAAGATTTTTCAATTAAGCGTATTTGATAGAGGCTACCGCGATAGTCGCTGTAAAGCTGCTCATATCCCTGTGCCAGCGCCAGAGTTGAGAGACAGAAGAGCACCCAGGCCAGAAAGTGGGCAGAAAAATTCGGCATTTTGTTTGATTAAATTATGGACAGAAGCGGTGATACTACGGGATATAGGGTAGTGCAACAAGCGGGCCACGGCAGGGGATAATTACTGTGCGCCCGCTTTTCAGATTTTTATAGGTAGTCGGTGATTTTCGGTTGTGCTTCTACAACTTTTTTATGTGATTCCAGATAGAAGCGGGTGAAGGTAGCATCCGCTTCCTGCGGTGAGATAAAGCCCTCACTAAATCCAGGGCTGACCGGGTCAAGATGTAAGCGCGCACAGCTGATCACATGAGCCGCTAGCTGAGCCATATTTTCATCTCCCACCGATATTCGGATTGTGGTTGCGAATATACCCGCCGCTTCCATGGCCTGAGGAGAAAGTTCGGAGTGAGAAGTAAGAGCGGGGCAAAGTACCATGGTATTGGTCTGCCCCAAGCTTACCATCTGTCCAAACGCGGGCTCCAGCGCATCGAAGAAACTCTTGAAAGCCTCAGTGGGAATCTGTGCCGCTTCCATATCAATACTAAATAATGGGGTTGGCAGCTGATAGCGCATCAAGGCTTTGCGTAGCTTCGCGTTCGGATGGCTTTCCACCGCATGGCTGTTCACACGAATTTTGCTGTGACTGGCGAAGAAATGGCTGAGGCACTGGGTATTGATACACTTGGTCAACATACGCATTTCCAAAGTGCGCATACCACAGTGCACCTCCCAGGCTTTATCCGCATCTAGGAAAGCGCCTTTGATGTAATACACATCCCAGAACATGCACTGATCCCAGTTCAGCCCCTTGGCACTGTCGCCCTTGGGAATAAACATACGGTGGTTTTCCCCAATCACCACGCCAGCGGTTGCGGCACCGGTGCCGCCAATGTCTTTGGTGTAGGAGTGCACAACAAAGTCTGGACGCTCCTCGCGATCTTGGCGTCGCAGTGGTTGGTAGAGGAAGGGGGTGGCCAGGGTGGCATCCAGGCTGATCAGAATATTTTCCTGGTGTGCAGCCTTACAGATAGCGGGTACGTCCAACATGATACCGTGGGGGTTGCAGGGCGATTCGATATAGACGTGGAGCTTGGAGCCTTGCTGAAGGGCATCGGCGTAATCTCGCTGTGTGTCGGCCAGTAGTTTTTCGAAGTCTTTACCGCTGGTGCCGTCAAACCAAACCAGCTGGATCGCCAGTTTGTCTGGTCGAGCATAAAAATCCTGTAAGAGCTGGTGTACGCCGCCATAGATATTGCGTGAGACGATTAAAATATCGTCGCGGCGCAGCTGATTGGAGAGTAGTGCGTCAATGGCGGCCATACCGGAATTGAAGTTCCAGGCCATATACTCATTGGCTGCCGGTCCGCACTCCAAATCCACAATGGCGTTGGCCAGGGAGATAGAGGTGGGGTTGAGTAGGCGAGAGTAAATATCGTGGCTGGGTTCACGGCCGCGGAAGGCGTCGTCTACCCACTCGGTACAGGCATAGATATAAGTGGCGGTGCGTGCAATCACCGGCGTAGCAGAAAAAATCGCCGGGATATTATCGAACAGTGGGTAGCCACCTCGGGTGGTGATATTGAAATCATCTCCCTGCAGACTCTGAAAGCTGGCGCGCAACGGATTTTGAAGGGTGTCCAATAATTTTGCCAGCTGGAAACTCATAAAGCGTTTGGCATTGAAGTAGGCAATTTTGTCGGACCGATCCAATCGGTTCAGGGTTTCGCTTATCTGGCCCCACAGCTGATTTAAGTTGCCCTGTGCCTGATATAACAGCGCCGCAGTTTGCTCCAGTAAACGCCCGTGCTCTGACTCCTGATCAATACAAAAATGCTGGAGTTGCTCCCGAGCAAGCTCCGCAATATTAGTGGCCTCGGTGCTGTTGCGTCGGGGAGAGAGAATTTTTACATCTTCGAGATTCGCTTCCATCGTATCCTCATCAGGTGATTCTTTTTGTTATTAGATGACTCTAACAGCCTAAGAGAAAGGATAAAATACTTGGCGTGTAATTCCTTGTAATTGGCCGTGATAGACCTGTAATTCCCGAATTCGTAAAGTAGCTACCAGTTGAGGGGGTACGGGAGATTGTGAAAGCGGTTCCCTGCCACGGATGGGCAGCCCCCACAACATTTCGGATGGATTTTGTATTCTCGCACTGTCGGAGGTGCGAGAAGCGGGAAGAATCAGCGCAAGCTGAGCGGACAAGCTGGAACCGACGGGTGCAGAGTCTTAGTCGGACCTTGTGGATGAGCTTGCCCGAGGCACGGATGCCAAATTTTGCTCTTGATAGTGTTGTTGTAACCGTCGATGGTTGGGACCATCATTCCGGGCCGGCAGTGGCTATACTGCCGGCTTTTTTTCAGAGCTGAACTGGTTATCATGACGCAGTCACAGACGTATTTTACACGAATAAAAACGTCTTAGGATGACACCAAATAACAAATGCTTACAAGGGGATGAACGATGAGCACTTGTGCCGATTTACCCGTACTCGAGTGCGAGGTACCTGAAGAGGGCTTGAAGCTGGATCTGGTTTTGCGGCCCAGAGAGCAAAAAGATGGTGAGCCGCAGTACTGGCCGCTGTTTAATGCCGATAATCCGGAGGAGCATTTTGGCAATATGCGCTTCAAGATCCACAAGGGTGGTGTGGTTGTTCTGAGAATTACCCTGGATTTATCAGAGGTGTCGGGGCGCGAGTTGGAGTTTGTGCGTTACCAGCAGAGCCAAAAGTTAGATGGCATTATTGCGCTGAGCCCGGATTTTCGGCACCAGTTCCGTGCTCGCGCCAGGCAGGTGGATGGGGATTACACCAAGTTAATTATTAAAATCAAGGATAAAGAGCAGATTCCGGATCGCTTTAATTTCCTATGGATGTGTGTCGATCCAGAAACGGGGATGCACTTTGTTTCCGGAGACCCCGAAGCTGGTGTTGACCCTGTTCCTGGAAAGGGTGGTGAGGAGCCCTAAGGACATATGGTCGCTAGTGTTTTCTCTGATCCATGGGATTGGGTGCAAAGTTGCTTAAGTGATGGAAGGTTAAACCACTTCGCATCCATTCCCTGGTTCAGCAGTTGTTCAATATGATAATTTGCGGACTGCCATTCCCCGGCAAGTGCATAAACTTGCGCCGCGTAGTACTTTATATAAGTGCTATCAGGCGACTCTCTTAGGAGTTCTTTGATTAGACTAATAGAATTGGCTGTTTCGCCTAAATAGCCAAGTGCTAGGGAACGGAACTTTTTTGTTTCGAGGTCTGTAGCTTCTGAAGTGAGTTCCATTACCTTTAAGAAGTGCTCTTTAGCACCCTCTTCGTTTAGGAGCATCAAGTGGGTTTCTGCAATTTGTAAATGCATTTGTACATTTTCGGGAGACGACTCTAAAATATCCATATAAACATCTAGTGCTTGTTGATATTTTGATTGAAAAAAAGCAACTGTGCCCAGGTTACCTTTTGTTCTCCAGCTTCGGTTTTCCTGAGGGATGGCTAGTATGGCTTTCTCAGCAAGATTGAAATTTCCATTCTCAAGCTCAATAACTCCTAATAGTGCGTAGGTGGGCCAATACTTTGGGGAGCCTTGAATTAGCTCAGTTAAAACTTCTTTGGCTGCTTTATAATTGCCTGTTGCCATTTGATTGATAGCAACTAAATATAGATTATTTGAGGATGGGTTGAGCTCTGCGGCTTGCTTGGCGTAGTCTAACCCTTGAATATAATCCCCTTGTAGATACTGGAAGCGAGAATACTGCGCGAGTAAGTGTGATGAAGGGTGGCCTTTACTTTGTAGTTTTTTTAATATTGTTTCAAACCCCTTTTTATCTGCTGTGACAGACATCAGAGCCAGCTTCGCTTCAAGAATGGTAGTTTCATAAGATTCCGACACCTCCGCATTGGCAAGAATTCTGAGGGCCTTGGTAAGAAACTTTCTATCGTTTGTGTCGCCGTAGCTTGTAAGAGCCATGCGTGCATATAAAGAATAAAGGTTTATATTCCTAGGGTATTTAAGGATCAAATCCTCAACGCCAGTCAAGTCAAGGCCTTTTGCGGAAGCACTAATTCCATACATGGCAAGCGTTGTCAGATAGATGTCATAATCTGCCGGCTCCATCTTACTGTCATTTATCGCTCCTTCATGATAAGCGTTAGGAAAAAGCTCCTGTAAACTGTTGCCAACCGTATATTGAGCTTCCTGTTGCTTGGAGCTGAGGAAAACAAAACCGGTTTGTTTTTTGACTTGTGAGTCTGCTGGGTTGATTCGCTGCAGTTCGATATTACAGCGAGATTGCATACAATCCAGGCGAGCGCGAAGAGCATCAGTAACCCCCCTGTCCTTCAGTTTTTGTAACTGCTGTTCAAGGCTTAAGTTTTGGGAAGGATTAAAACTGAACAGTGCGCTGGATTTAAGCCGGGCGGGAGTACCCATTAATGCTTGACGAACCATTGCCTTGATCAGGGTTTCCTGGTCTTCACCACCACGCACCTCGCCATTAAACTCCACGGGAAGGATTGCGATATACTGTGGGGGCAATTGCATAAAAGTGCGCCAACCCCAAAATATGCTTAATCCAAGTAGGGCTATACCGGTTAATACTGCGGTAATACGCCCTCGTCTCCTACGTGGCTTAATTAATAGCTGGGTGACAGTTTCCGAATACTGTTGAGTGTCTGCATCAATGCCATGCTTTCTCACCAGCTCCAGGGCCTCAAAAACTCTTTCCGCGGACTCGGGTCTCTGTTCTGGGCGCTTGCCCAATAGTCTGTCTAATAGTGCAGCTAAAGGTTTGGGGATCTCCGGCCAGACCTGTTGCGGTGGAATATGGGGCTTACTGGTAATTTGCTGGGCAAAGGCCAGTGCACTCTTATCGCCACGCTCAAACGGTTTGTGCCCGCAGAGTAATTCATAGGCGATACTGCCCAGGCTAAACAGATCGCTACGGGCATCTAGGGTAGTACCCTGCAGCTGCTCAGGAGACATGGCCTGCACGCTGCCGGCGATATGGTCTTCTCTGGTGAGTTGCTGGTCGCAATCGAGAGCTTTGGCGATTCCGAAGTCGGTGATCTTGGCTACACCATCATTGGTGACCAGGATATTCTCAGGTTTTAAATCCCGGTGGATAATCCCCAGGCAGTGGGCCTTGCCCAGCCCTTGGCAGATCTGCATCAGCAAATCGAGTTTCTCAGCTAGCGTGGCGGTACGTTCGCGTATCCACTCTTTGAGGGTAACGCCTTCAACCAATTCCATGACCAGGGCGATATTATGGTCTTCCTCCAGGACATCGTACAGACGTACAATGTTGGGGTGGTTCAGTCTGGCTAATAATTGTGCTTCGCTGCGAAAACGGGCTTCGGCGGAGTTGCCTGTCATATCAGAGCGCAGTTGCTTGATGGCGACTTTGCGCCCCAGCTTTACGTCTTCAGCCAGATAGACAACACCCATACCACCGGCGCCAAGGGTGCGCTCTACCCTATAGCGACCTTGATATACCTCAGTTTTCTCCAGCGCAACTACGTCCATTGTATTTAGTTCTTTTCGGATGGATAGGGGATTCTACCCGATAGTACATTTTCGTGAAGCTATCTGTCTCCATTTCAGAGGAAATGGTTCACGTTATTCCATTTCTTTTGGATTGCCATCGGTTGCAAAAAGAGACGTGCCTAACGTCTATAAAGTCTTTATTTTAAGGAAAGAAATGCGAGAGTTTCAGCACGTGAACCTTTAAGGTGAGTTCACTCTGGCGGAAAGTCATATATGTCAAGAAAGGCTTTGCTGTTTATAAAGGCAAACAACGGGGGCATAAGATCCGTACCTTTAGCGTGACTGCTATACGTACGGATCGATTCTTTTGAGCTACGAATAGCGATAAGGCCTAAGCTCCAAATTACGCTTCCTGCAGCTCAGTCTTCGCTTCCAATTGAGTGCCTTTATAGATTTCAAACTGGTGGCAGCCTAGGCGGATTTCCCAGGAGCGTCGCTCTACTAAGTTTGAGGTATCTACGGCATCTGGCAAGGATTCAGAGATCTGCTTGCGTGCGCGGAAAATCTGGGTGTTCAGGTGGTTGACGGTGATGCCCAGTTCGTGAGTGGCTACCTGGATGGAAACCCAGCCTTGGGAATCTATATCCATGTCATTTTGCATATCACGGAAGCGTGCTCGAGCCAGGTACAGCAGCAGGTAGTTGTGAATGCGTGCGGGCAGGGACTGCTTCATACCCTCTCGCTGTAGCTGCAGTTGTACATGTTCCTCGTGGGAGCTGACAGAGAAGCGCAGGCCGAAATCTGTAATGGATAACTGCTGTAAAGAGAGTTCTTTGGTTGCCCCTTGGTTGTCGGCGAGAAACAGTTGCCAGCTCTGCAGGCCGCAATCAATACGATCCCCGTGATTGACCATGCTCTTGCTGCCCCCTTCGCCGGTGCTACCGGTAAACTCGTATTGCCATTGGGCGGTAACGGGGCTGAAATGCAAGCTGGCGAGGGGCTCGCTCTCGTCCGGCAGTAGGTGGTATTGCTCCAGTAGCTGGGCTTCACCAGTCTTCAGGTCAATCAACAAGTTTTCCGGGGCATCGAGATTCTCGACAATCCAAGCGGGGTTATTGACTCGTCCGAAACAGATCTTGTCGCCGGTTTGCAATGGGTAGCTCTTGGCTGGAACCAGTTGCTGGCCATTTAACCAGGTTCCATTGCGACTAAGATCGCGAATATTCCAATGTGTGCCGGTCCACTGAATGGCCGCGTGAATACCAGAGATTTCGGCACTAGTGATACGGGTATCCACGGCTCCTTGACGGCGGCCGATGGTGTGGTGTGCCATCAGGTATACGGGTTGGTCCCTATCTGGATGCTGTAAGCAAGCCATTATCTTGTCCTTTTTCTCCGGGTTGCGTCGGGCGCTGAGCTAGAGCTGCTTGCCAGAATTGTTGGCAGTTCAATGCTGCAGATGGGATTGCTCACTCGGCAGCAATAAAAAGTAACCTACAAGTGCTATTGTCCAGATTCTTTGAGATTCGCTCTACAAGGCCAAGAGAGTTTGGCTATTTCCCCCTCTAAGGGAGAAGTGGGCGCTCACTAGGGATCTGGCTGTAAATAAGTTTGAGGTTCTTTATACCTACTGTGGAATGATTGTAATCACTGCTACTACTAATGGTTGCTATTTTCACTGAAAAACTTTGCTGTCGTCAAAAGTAGCGTAATAGTTTGTGCTTACTAATTGTGAACTGGTTAAAATTTTAAGTGCTTGCAGTTTCTTTATTGCCATCTGGGCTAGCTGTCAGATGTCTTTTCTCCAGTATTTAGCTAAAGCTGAGAGATTCTTTAAGTATTAGTTTTAGGGAGCTGTAGGCCATTTGGCACTAATCTAATGGATCTGTTAGCGCTTAAAAATGCCATTTTTGCGGCAGTTTCTGCCAAGTGGTGTTAAATGGGTACTTGAGGGATAGGAGCCCGATTTGTTGTAAATCGGGCTGTCAAAGGAATAAGAGTTTCTAAATAGGTTTAGATACGGATGCCTTCAATATCCAGAATCATTTCAACCTTCTGGGAGGCTGGGCCCAGATTGTAGTCGATACCGAAATCCTTCAGATCAAACTCTGCAGTGCCACTGAAGCCCTGACGGTAGCCACCCCAGGGGTCCTTACCGCCCCCAATGTTGGTAACGTCGATAGTTAGCGGCTTGGTTACCCCACGCAGGGTTAACTCACCTTTGAGCAGTGCCTTTCCGTCTTTTGTTGGTTCAAAGCTGGTGCTTTTGAAGGTTGCTGTGGGGAATTTTTCCGTGTGGAGGAAGTCGGAACCGCGCAGGTGCTTGTCGCGCTCGGCGTGATTACTGTTAAGGCTGGTTACGTCGATATTGACGTTTACTGTAGATTTTTCCGGTGCCTTGTCATCATAAAAGAATGAACCGTTGAAATCGTCAAAACGCCCATAGAGCCAGCTATATCCCAGGTGTTTAATGCGAAACTGGACGAAGGCATGGGCGCCTTTGGTATCGATTTTATATTCCGCCGCTTGGGCTGTGGTGCCGAGCAGGGCAGCGAAAAGAAGGGCCGTGAGCTTCTTCATAGGGAGATTTCCTTTTTTGTGGTTGTAACTGTGTTTTGCTTATTCAAACGGGTGGGCATGCCTGATAGCCCAAGCATCCTGCGAAGTGTTACGTCCCTGTCGAAAAAATGATGCTTCAATGCCGCCAGGGCGTGAAGGCTGACCAAGATGATCAAGGTCCAAGCCAGAATTTCGTGAAGGCTCCCGGCAATGTCTTCCTGATTGGGAATGCCCTGGATAGTAGCCGCTACGCTAAACCAACCGAATACATCAATGGGGCGTCCATCGGCGGTCGATATCAGGTAACCCGATAGCATAATGGCCAATAGAAGCAGGTAGATGAGGTTGTGTATGCCACTGGCAGTGAGTGCTTGCCATCGAGGCGTTCCTGGGGCAGCCCTGGGGGTGATATTCACTGAACGCCACAGTAAACGAAGCACCAGAGCAATCAATAGCAAAATTCCTATGCCTTTATGGATGCTGGGGGCCTGCTGATACCAGGGGTCATAATAGGACAGCTGGCGCATCCACCAGCCGAGTACAAAGAGGCCTATGATCGCTGGGGCCATTAGCCAATGCAGCATAATCGCGACCCAGCCGTAGTTATTTTGGTTGTTACGAGCTTGCAAGCTCTTTCTCCAAGTGTGTTTATTGATCGGGTAAATAGATGAGGCTTCAGTATGCTGGTTTGATTAGCCTCGAATCCCGCCAGGGTTTTTCTTTCTGCTTGAAGAAGGTCTGGAGAGGCTACATTCGCATTCACCCCGTTAGCGGATTATAACTTGGCGCTAGGGTATCGTTTTTGTTGTCTATGACCAATGCCTGAAGGGAATCTTTGCGAGAGAGATCAATTAGGCTCAGGTGACGAATAAAAGAGACAGAAAGCACGATAATTGTGCTGTTAGTGGGGGCGGCTCCGGTTACCCTCACGTTCTGCGGCAAGAAGAATGCGCTCGCAGGCCCCTCTGTCCAGGGCTGTAGATCGCTGTGCCAGCTGCTCAGCCAGCCAGCTGGTGGAGTGATGTTCGCGGTCCAGGGCTAATTGTTCAAGCTGCCAGATCACGTCGAGCATTAACTGCCGCTCCAGTTTGTCTTCAGTTTCCTGGCTGGAGAACAGCCGTGGCTCTAGCATCTCCAAGTCGCTGCGCTTCAATACCAGCTCTGCCAGGCTAGGGTACCAGCGGCCACTGAAGGGCTCAGGGCGTTGATGATAGTCAAATGTGATGCGCAGGCGATTGCCCTCGGCGTCCTCGAGTAGAGGGGTGTCTTGCTCATAAGCGGGTAGGGCGGGGCTGTGTCGCAAGATACCGACAAGGGCCCGCCAGTCACTGCGGTTCTCTGAGCACAGGCGCAGTGGCTCAATCAATTCTCTCTGCCCCTCGCGATTGAGAAAGGTCAGTTTCTGCCCCGGACGATACCAGTAGAGATCGAGGAGCTTTTCCTCGGCTAAATCTGCAAGATGGATGCTGGTTAGGGGTTCCTCCGCTAGGGCGCTCAAGTGGCTGACGGCCTGCTGGACACTCAGCCATTGCTTGCGATGGAAATGTTTGCCATTGGACGTGGTCATGCGCTGCTCCAGCCTCGCGTTAAGCTCCCCAAATTTTAGCAACCCTGAAAAACCACTATAAGTGGCTTATAGGCTTGGCAAGTGATAAGTGAAGTCATATTTGCTGGCTATGATCCAATCAAGCCGTGAATTATCGCCAGATTTATTCAACTGTAGGAATATTAAAGTGGTGCTGATTGAGGAGGCCTGGGAACACCTATTACATTGCCAGGATATTAGTTTAGCAGTGGAGCATTGGTATAGGTTCGGCTCAGGAAACTGTGACTGGAGATTATTAACACAGAGACTGGGATGAATTGGTGGGTCATGCCAATGGCTGGAGATGTACAATGGCACTTTTATTTACCTGGGGTGCTTATGAAGTTACGAAATGCTCTTTTACCGCTGTTTCTCTCTGCAACCCTGTCAGCACCTGTTGTCGCTGGTGTGTCTTCTCAGGCACAGGAGACTTCTGACTATGCAGTTGAAAAATATGAAGAAGCCATGACTGAGACCTTAGCGAGCTTGGTACGCTTTGAAACGGTAGCTCGCGAAGACCTGCCTTTGGAACGCAACCCTGAGTTTAAAGGCTTCAAGGACACTCTACAGGATAAGGCTCGGGAGCTGGGGCTGGAGTATCAGGATTTCGGCCATGTTGTGGTAATTGCCCTGGGTGAGGGGGCAGAGAAAGTGGGTATTGTTACCCATGGGGATGTCCAGCCAGCCAACCCGGCCAAGTGGCAGAAAAGCCCGTTTATGTTGGATGCGGAAAGTGAGCCAGGCAAGCTGATTGCCCGTGGCAGTGAGGATGATAAAGGTCCGATCGCTACGGCCCTTTATGCTATGAAAGCGATTAAGGATCAGGCGGTGCCCATGAAGCGCAGGGTTGAACTTCTGATCTATTTGGCGGAAGAGTCTGACTGGGAGCCCCTCAAGGAATTCCTGAAAACTTATCCAATCCCTGCCTACAACATCACCATCGACGCTAATTATCCGGTAGTGACTGCCGAGAAGGGCTGGAGTGAGGTGCAAGTCACCACTGCTGGTGTACTGGCAGCGAACTTCGATAAGCCTTATATAAAAAGTTTCTCAGGTGGCTATTTTCGCAGCCAGGTGCCGGATGAGGCGCGTGCTTTGCTGGGAAATGTTAATGCTGAGCTAGTTTCGGCTATCCGCGCGCGCGCCGCTCAGAACAAGCTTGTCTCATATGAGTTTAAAAGCGGTAATGGCAGTTTAGAGGTATTGGCCCGCGGTGTGGCTACCCACAGCTCAGAGCCTGAACATGGGGTAAACGCGATCGCCTATCTTGCGGATGCGCTCAGTGTGTACGATTGGCCCGCCAATGCCGCTGGTGCGACGGTGCACTATCTGAATGACTTGGTGGGCACAGGGGTCCTGGCTGAGAAGTTTGGCAGTATCGCTTATCGCGATGCATTTATGGGTCCAATGACGGCGGCAGTCACCATGGTGAAAGAGACTGACTCTGGACTGATCAGCCACCTCAACCTGCGTCGCCCCACAGGTAAAACAGCCCCGCAGCTAGAAAAGGAGATTGACTCTACCTTGGCCGAATGGCAGGAACTTTCGGGTATCACATTGGCAGATACAAAAGTGATTTTGGGGAACCCCTACCGAGTAGACGATGCTCCTCACGTGAAACCTTTGCTAGAAGTTTTTCGTCATTTCACCGGTATGGAAAAGGCTGAGCCGGTCGCGATTGGTGGTTCCACCAATGCCAAGCTATTACCTAATGCTGTGAGTTTTGGGCCCTCTATGCCTGGAGTTGCTTATTCCGGGCATTCGGAACATGAATTTATTACCGTTGAACAGTTTCGGCTGAACCTAAAAATGTATACGGCGATGATGATTGAGGTGGCTAACCTCTAGACTGGTGAATCTGCGAGTTGTTGAATAAGAATAAGAATGTGGGCGCCAGAGTTTACTATGTAAAATCGGTTTTCTCAGGCGTCCGTTAGGAATCTCTTTTACCACTATTTTAGAAGCATAAGATGTTAAATTTTCTTCCCTCGGCAGTGTTGTTGGTATTGGCTTCGGTGTTGCTGGTCATCAGCACAACCCTTTGCTTTATTCCCATTTTGTTTTTTGTTGTAGTGCGATTGATTTTTCCTTTTTCAGCGCTGCGCAAAATCTACACATCCATTTTTATGTCGATTGCTGAAGCCTGGATTACCATGAATAAAGGCTGGATGAAACTTACGCAAAAGACAGAGTGGGATGTGAAAATTGGGGGGGAGCTGAAAAAAGATGGCTGGTATTTGGTAACCTCCAATCACCAGAGCTGGGTGGACATCTTTGTACTACAGTCAATTTTTAACCGAAAAATCCCTTTCCTGAAATTTTTTATCAAGCAGGAGCTTATCAAGGTCCCTGTAATGGGGATCTGTTGGTGGGCTTTGGATTTTCCATTTATGAAGCGTTATAGCAAGGCATATTTGGAGAAGCATCCGGAAATGCGCGGCAAAGATCTGGAATCAACCAAAAAGGCTTGTGAGCGCTTTAAATTAATTCCCACCAGTATTATGAATTTCCTTGAAGGTACGCGTTTTACTCAGGAAAAGCATGATAGGCAGGGTTCACCTTTTAACTATTTGCTCAAGCCCAAGTCTGGTGGCATTGCTTTTGCTATGCAAAGTATGGGGGAGCAACTTAACCGCCTGTTAAATGTAACCATTGTCTACCCAGATGGTATCCCATCATTTGCGGATTTCCTTGGGGGGAAAGTTAAGCGCGTAGTCGTTCGGGTGGAGCAGATTCGCATACCAGATAAATTTTTTACGGCTGATTATATGAATGATCAGGTATTTCGTGCTGAATTTAATCATTGGGTGTATAAACTTTGGCAGGATAAGGATCAGTTGATTGGGAATCTATTGAGTGATTCAAAAGGGACTTAAGAGGCACAGGCTAATTTTATGGCGAATGCTACTTAAGAAGGCTTGAGGGGCTGTTTTTTCAGCCCCGCCTTCCCAACAGATTTCCTCAATGAGGAATCAATCAAAGCCAGATGGGTAGCTGAGCACGAATTTCATCTGGCTGGCTGTCGACCAGGTTTTTACCGGTCTCTCCGGCAACGGTGGCACGAGTGGGCGTTTTCAATGCATCGCGCAAGCTCCCCACCATATAGGGTTCAGCCACAATATATAACTTTTCAAAGCGGCCTTCTTGGCGCCCACGCTCCAGTGTATGGGCAATTTTCCTGGCAAAATCTTCACCACTGCGGCGGTGTAGATTTGCAAAATTTCCCATCGCATGGCGGCCCTGGCCGTAGCTGTCGAAGCTGCGTCCAGGTGCATCGCTATCTATTTCGCGTCCTGATAGTCGGGACTCTGGATGGAGTAGGGCTTGAATTTCATGGAGGTTGCCGGCGCGTTTTTGTGCTTCAAATATTCTGGCTTGCGATTGGTTGGCCACAAGAACCCATGCTAAAGCCATGAGCGTATCCTCATTCTTTTACTCTCTCTTATCCTAGTTAATTTCAGCGCCATCCACTATCTGTCTGGATTTAATTGGGTAACTATCTGTTTTTTTTTCATTTTCCAGAATATTGGAGAGTTAATTGTGGATAGAGGAGTGGGATTTGCCTGCGATGCTTTTCGGTTCATTTCGTAGAGCGTTATAGATTTTCTAAATAGATGAAATCTAAATATTCACAGTTGTCTTTATGCCTTTTGTGATGGTTATTGCAGGCACATATTCCTACCGAATGGCGTGAGATTACCTAGAATGAAATCAAGATGTGAGAGGCGCAAGCCGGATCCATGGGTCTAGCTTGCGCCTCTTGCGACATAGCGGTAGATGGAGGTTGTAAGTATGAGTCTGATACCCAGAGGTTCCCTGCTGGATCTGGATAATATGTTTGAGCAGATGTTGTCACCTGGCCGCGCTATCGGCAGTGAAAGGGAGGGATTTTTCTCGCCACGTATTGACGTGAGTGAACGGAAAAACAAATATGAAATCAGTGCCGAACTGCCAGGTGTTGGTAAGAATGATATCAATATCACTTTGGAGAATGGAGTTTTAACCCTAGAAGCGGAAGTACATCGCGAGATCAAGGAAGAAAAAGATGGCCGGATTCTGCGACAAGAGCGCCGTTATGGCAAATTCCTGCGTAGTTTTAATCTGGGGGAGGATGTTCGAGAAGATGAAATTGATGCGAATTTCAAAGATGGCATTCTGACGCTGACTGTCCCCAGACACGAGGGACATCCGCCACAGAGAAAGCGTATCGAAGTGCACTGATTTTTTCATGCGACGGGCTTCCGTCGCTTTAAAAGTATGTTTTCAGTATTAGTTGAGGTAAAGAAATGAAAGTGAAACAGGCAATGCACCAGGGTGTGACCTGGTGTACACCAGATACCTCTCTACAGGAATTGGCAAAAATCCTGCGGGACGAGGATATCGGAGCGGTTCCCATCGGTGAAAACGATCGATTAGTGGGTATGGTAACCGACCGAGATATCGTATGTCGCGGTGTTGTGCAGGGAGGCAATCTTTCTTCCCTAACTGCCCGTGATGTAATGACTGAGGGCATTGAATGGTGCTGGGAAGAGGATGACCTTCTCTCCGCGGTACACAAAATGGAACAGCAGCTGCTACGGCGAATGCCAGTTCTAAATAGTGAGAAGCGCATGGTCGGCATTCTCAGTCTCGGCGATATCACCTCAGCCATTGCCAGTAAGCAGGGTGGTCACTTCGCCTCTGCGGTTTCGGCTCACCACTAGTTTCCGTAGCCCCATTATGGGGCTTAACTTATTTTTCTGGGCCCTGTGGGGAGAATTCTCCGATGGGGCCCAGTCTTATTTTACTTTCTTATTGATTCATAGGTTCTGGTAGGGTTGCACGAATTAGCGAGTGAGGGCGTATACTCCGCACTTTTTGAGGTAATCCATGGCGGTCAGTCAGGAACAGCTGCTTCAGCGCAGTGGTGGTCAGTGCGAACTCTGCAAAGCTCAGGATAATTTGGAAGCTTATGAACTGCCGGAGTCCCCTGTCGGGACGGAGGGCCATTTACTCCTGTGCCAGACCTGCCGCGATCAGCTGAACAATCCAGCCGAACTCGACAGCGCTCATTGGCAGTGTTTATCTGACAGCATGTGGAGCCAAGAGCCGGCGGTGCAAGTTTTGGCCTGGCGGCTTCTCAAGCGCCTGTCTACGGAAACCTGGGCGCAGGATTTACTAGACATGCTTTACCTGGATGACGATCTTCTTAACTGGGCCCAAGCCGGCGCACTACCTCAAGCGGGCGACATTCTTGTTCACCGCGACAGCAACGGCGTGCAACTGCAGGCAGGTGATAGTGTGACCATTATCAAGGATCTGGATGTAAAAGGGGCCAGTTTGGTGGCCAAGCGCGGTACTGCAGTTCGTGGTATCAGTTTAACGGATAACCCAGAACACATTGAAGGGCGTGTCGAGGGGCAGCGTATCGTTATTCTGACTAAGTTCGTCAAGAAAATTGGTTGAAACTCTATTGATTGCCAGCTTTGGATATAGGACTAGTTTACGAAGGGAAGGGGTGTTTCCTGTCACATTTCAGTCTTGTGAAAGATTACTGGAATAAATTTGCCCTGTTATCATCCCTGGAATACTTCCCTAGGACTTTAACCGCCTGGCATTGCCCGTAGATCCCAATGCTAGCTGGTGCGCATGGCTATGGCTGTGGTTGTAGCTGTGACAGGCAGTGGAGATGGATTGATGAGCCCAACCTATGAAATTCGCAGCGGCACCCTCGCGGGTTTCAACACTCTGGTTCCCCAGTTGGGCGGAATACCTTCGGATTTGCTCGCTGAGGTTGGCCTACCCGCGGATTGTATGCGTCGCCCGGATATCTTGATTCCAATCTCTACTCTGATCGACCTGTTAAACCTGTGTGTGCGTGAGCTGCAATGCAATGACTTTGGCTTGCGGCTGGCGGAGCAGCAGGGCCTGCGTATGCTTGGAGTGTTGGGTAAGTTGGTGCTCAAAGAGAAAGACCTGGATGCCGCGCTGAGTGCCAGCCACCGCTACATGGTATTACACAACCAGGCTGATCACTGGCGAATAATTGAGCGCGATAGCAGACTCTACGCTTATCGCATTAGCCATTATGAAGGGCTTGGAGTTACTGAGCAGTACAGCGAGCTGGCCTTGGGCGCCGCCTGCAGGCTATTTAGGGAGTTGGCTGGAGCGGATATTCGCCCGCGCCAAGTGCATTTTTGCCATGTACCGGTTTCTTCACTCCAGCGTTACCGTGAGTACTTTGAAGCTGAGGTATTTTTTGCCCAGGAATATGATTGTCTCGTGTTTGATGCTGAAGTGTTAGAAAGGCCTTTGAATGCGGCTAGTGAGGGATTGATGCAATATTTTGAGGAATTTACCCAGTTGCTCATTCAGGGGCAAAGGGGGGATATAGCGAGTCAAGTGCGAACGCTGATCTTGCAGACATTGGGGGCCCAACAGCATAACCTGGCACAGGTTGCCCAACTGGTGGATACCCCTGTTCGAACTTTGCAGCGCCATTTACGTGCTGCCGGCACCTCTTTCAAGCAGCTTTTACAAGAAGCGCGCATGGAAACGGCTCGATGGCATTTACGGTCCTCAAATATTGATATTGCTCTACTGTCGGCGAGCCTTGGTTATACCGATACCAGTGCCTTCTCCAAAGCTTTTCGCACTGTGCATGGGAACTCCCCCTTACAATGGCGCAAGCTACAACATTGATTTTTACTTCTAGGTTTTTCAAAGGGTATTTACCCGGCAGTGTCCCGCCTCATTTCAGTATCCTATTTTGTCCTTCCCTTTTTGCCTCATAAATACTGGCAGGCTATGCTGGGCACCTGTTGATTGAAACAACGACTAGTAAGGAATAACACCATGGGTGCAGAGACGATTCGCTGTAAAGCTGCTGTGGCCTGGAAAGCGGGCGAGCCGCTTTCTATCGAGGAAGTTGAGGTGATGCCGCCGCAAAAAGGCGAGGTACGTATCAAGCTGACGGCTACCGGGGTCTGCCATACCGATGCTTTCACACTTTCGGGGGAGGATCCTGAGGGTGTCTTCCCTGCGATCCTTGGCCATGAGGGAGCGGGTGTTGTGGAGTCGGTGGGTGAAGGAGTTACCGGCTTAACGGTTGGGGATCATGTTATCCCGCTATATACCCCCGAGTGTGGCGAATGTAAGTTTTGTTTGTCTGGCAAAACGAACCTCTGCCAAAAAATTCGAGCAACCCAAGGTAAAGGTTTGATGCCGGATGGCACCACGCGTTTTTCTATCAATGGAAAGCCCATCTATCACTATATGGGCACCTCCACTTTTTCTGAGTATACGGTATTACCGGAAATCTCCCTGGCGAAGATTAATCCCGAGGCGCCACTTGAGGAAGTTTGCCTTCTTGGCTGTGGTGTCACTACGGGGATGGGAGCGGTGATGAATACCGCTAAGGTAGAAGCGGGCTCAACCGTTGCAATCTTTGGTTTGGGTGGAATTGGCCTATCGGCAATTATCGGGGCCAAGATGGCGGGTGCTGAGCGTATTATTGGCATTGATATCAATGAAGATAAATTTGCCCTGGCAAAAAAACTCGGCGCGACAGAGTGTATTAACCCCAAAAATTATGAACAACCCATCCAGGAAGTCATTGTCGACCTTACCGATGGTGGAGTGGATTACTCCTTCGAATGTATTGGTAATGTAAATACAATGCGGTCTGCGCTGGAGTGCTGCCACAAAGGTTGGGGCGAGTCTGTAATTATTGGCGTTGCCGGTGCGGGTCAGGAAATCAGCACGCGCCCCTTCCAGTTGGTTACTGGTAGGGTGTGGCGCGGCACTGCATTTGGCGGAGTGAAAGGTCGCTCTGAACTTCCGGATTATGTCGAGCGCTATCTGGCCGGGGAATTTAAGTTGGATGACTTTATTACCCACACGATGCCCTTGGATAATATTAATGAGGCCTTTGATTTGATGCACAAAGGCAAGAGTATTCGCAGCGTCATTCATTACGAAAACGTTTGAGTGGGATAACCTATGTCAATTAAGCTTGTCAGTAGCACCAGATTGTTTGATGGGTTGCAACAAGAATACCGGCACCGCTCCGCTGTGTTGAATTGCACTATGCAGTTTTCTATTTTTTTGCCCCAGGGTACAGAAAGCGAAGAAGGGCATCGCTATCCGGTGCTTTATTGGTTATCGGGCTTGACTTGCACCGATGCTAATTTTAGCCAGAAAGCGGGCGCCCAGCGTATGGCTGCAGAGCTGGGTATTGTGCTGGTCATACCAGATACCAGCCCTCGTGGAGAGGATGTTGCCGATGACCCCTCCTACGACCTTGGCCAGGGAGCAGGGTTCTATGTGAATGCCACTCAGGAACCCTGGAAGCAGCACTACCGCATGTATGACTACATAGCGGCTGAATTACCGGCGCTAATTGAAGGGCATTTTCCGGTAAATAAGAAGCGCGCTATCAGTGGTCATTCCATGGGAGGTCATGGCGCCCTGGTTATTGGCTTGCGTAACCCTGAGCGATATACCTCAGTTTCAGCATTTAGTCCGATCTGTAATCCGATCGCTTGCCCCTGGGGAGAGAAAGCGTTTGGTGCATATCTGGGCGCGGATACAACCTGCTGGGAAGGTTACGATGCGAGTGTTTTAGTAGGGCGAGCGACAACGCACCTCCCGATACTGGTCTCCCAGGGGGATGAAGATCAATTCCTTGAGCAGCAGTTACGACCCGAGGCCCTGCAAATGGCCGCCGAAGCTTGTAGCTATCCTCTGCGACTGGAGCACCATGCTGGATATGATCATAGCTACTTCTTTATCGCCTCATTTATTGAGGAACACCTGCGTTTCCATGCGGATTACCTCTTGAGTAACGATAAAATTCCTGCCTAAAGCTGCTGTCATATCGTTTAGAGCTGCGCTACAACCGGGCACTTTATAATTGCCCGGTTGTAATACATGAGCTTTTTATCGAGCTTATCTGGGTGTCTTTCACCTATCTGATTGAGCGGCAACTGCACGACATTCACCGTGAATCTCTGCCCGGCCTTTCTCGAAAGTCTGTTCAATCAGGAACCAGCCGTTAGAACAGAATCCATTTTCATTTGTGAGGAGTTCCACCCTCGCCATTGCCATTTTCTTAATATCGCCTGAGTTTGATTGACTGTGGCCAGGTTTACCAGAGCTGGGTTTGCCCCTTGCTGGCTTACCCTTACCGCCCATTCCGGGGCCACCGTTATGTTTACTGCCGTGGCTTCCATCGTCATGGGGCGCTGCCCCCAGGCTTGCCTTATATACAAAGCGTTTGTGTCCTAGTTCAGTGATGTTAGCAACAAAAGATTCGTTAGTGGGAACCTTAGGCGTGGAGCTACAGCCGAAGATGAGCAGGGAAGCTCCCATAGTAGAGAAGAGGTTAGCCTTCATTGTTGTTATCCTGTGAGTCATTCGTTTCCAGTATGACCTTTGCCCTGTACTAACGTCGGTTAAGCAGAGTAAACAATTGTTAAGGTCAATCAATTCAACAAGGTGTTTCTTTCTTAGGGGCCTTTACCGGATATTTTCTTCTTACCTAAATAAGTTACTCTTGAAATCTGTGTTTTTATATATGCGTAGAGGTCTACCCAGATTATTTTTACTCTAATCTATGGCTTGATAATGGGATAAGGGCCTAAAGAATAAAATAATTTTATAGTTCTATGACGATTTATAGAGGAGAAATAGAGAGCAGATTTTCGGGTTTGATTTTAGGGTGCACAGTGTCTCCTCGGCAGCTGGAGAGGCCTATTTTTCTGACGCGCTAGGAAATTGTCCTCGGTTACAAAGACCTGTAGAAAAGTTATAATCTGACAACAAAGTGTGGCACAAGCATATAAAAATGCTTTTTTCAACGAATTCGCCCTGGTATTGGTCGGCGGCGGCAATACGTCCTTGTATTGTCTCACTTATCTACTGTGATTTACGGTGAGGAACTATAGTTTTCCTAGGCGCAATAAAGTTTTATCAGGCTCGTCGTCTCTGAAAAGAAAGCAATCCGACAGCAGTCAGCGTTTTTAATACTGAGGTCCAAGCACTCATATTTGGTTTCGTTGGCTTTCCTTTGCCAATAAGGGCCAGCTGTTGTTCGTACCAAGTGACATCCAGCATAGCCATAAAATCCAGTCTGGGAATACCTGTGGTGAGCTTTTTCAATGTTATCTTATGGTTGCCATCCGATAACAGTTTGTGCGATAGCCGTGGGTCAACCGCTAATGGGCGGGCTAGGCCGATCATATCCACGGCATTTGATACAAGGGCGGCCTCCATGGCAGCTGCGGAACGGAAGCCACCGGTGACTACGACAGGAATTTGCAACTGTGCACGTGCCTTTTCTGCATAATCGATAAAATAGGCCTCTCGCTTGATAGTGCTTTCTTTCACATTGGCACCAACCATACTTGGGTTTTCATAATTGCCGCCGGAGATTTCAATTAAGTTAATACCTTCATCCTGCAGGGCTTTCAGAACCTGCATGGATTCCTCTTCACTGAACCCACCTTTTTGAAAATCTGCTGAATTGAGTTTTACGCCTACCGGAAAATCTTCACCAACCGCTTCGCGAATAGCGCTATACACCTCGCGTAAAAATCGTAAGCGATTTTCTAAGGTACCTCCCCACTGATCATTTCGCCGATTGTGGTGAGGGGATAGAAACTGATTGATCAGATAACCATGAGCAGCATGTATCTGAATCCCAGTAAATCCAAGTTCTTTCGCCTGTGCTGCGGCCCAGGCAAATTTTTTAATGATAATTACTATTTCATTTTCAGTGAGTTCTCTCGGGCGGTTGAACGTTTTCTCTAAGCCATTAGCCAATGGAATTGCAGAAGGTGCGACGGGTTCGGTACTTAAAAAGTTGGGTGTTTGCTTGCCTGGATGATTTAATTGCATCCAGATTTGTGTACCGTTTTGGCGCCCAGTTTGGGCCCATTTCCGGAACAGGGAAAGGTCCGACTTCTCGTCTAATACCACATTCCGCGGCTCACCCAGAGCTGTTCGATCAACCATGACGTTGCCGGTGACCAGTAAACCTGTGCCTCCTTCTGACCATGTGCGATATAAGTTTATCAGCTCCTCGGTGGGGGCATGATTGGGATCCGCTAATTGCTCACTCATAGCAGATTTAAACAAGCGGTTTTTCACACTGGTTCCCGGCAGAATACTCAGTGGACGAGCGAGAGGTGTAGCTCGATCGGTGTTTTTTAAGGCGTTGATACTATTTTTCAAAATGAATGTCCTGCCTGTAAGTTTTAATACTGGCCAGTGTTTGTTCCCCTTGTTGCGTCACCAAGGTGCTAAAAAACGTCCGTAGCTGTCTGAGTAAATCATTGGGATCACCGGATACCTGGTATTGCAGAATACTGCCCTGCCAAACGCTATAACACAGTGTCGCAAGGTTATCGGCGGGGACGTCACTGCGTAGATCTCCTTGATCTTGTGCCAAATGTAATATCGACTGAAGATTTTCCAGCCACCTGTGCTCTACAGACTCAATGGCTTCACGGCAAAGAGGACTGGCCTGGGCTACCTCGGCCGACATCGCGCCGAGTAGACAGGCACAAGACTGACCAACTTTTACTTTGTTTTGAATACGGTTATGAAAGCAGCACCAGAGCTGGATCAAGCCAGGTGCCTGATTGAGGTTTATTATCGTCTGCGCTAGTTCCGCATCAATCTGCTGGCCGTAGCGGTGAATAATGCTGGCTACGAAGGCCTCTTTACGGGGGAAATAGTTGTAGAACGAACCTTTGGGTACACCTACTGCATCCAAGACCTGCTTGATACCAGTGCCGTGATATCCCTGGCTGGTCAGCATCGCGGTGCCTGCTTCTAACAGTGCTTCTTTGGTGTTTTCGCTTTTACGTGGTCGAGCCATGAATATTAGACCGGTCGTATATTAATTGGTGGTCAATATATGACCGATCGTCTTGGAATGCAAGAGGGAGTGTTTTGTTTTGGTATTTTCTAGGCTAGGGATCAGGAAAAGGTTGCTAATATGGGGAGATTGGCCCCGACGGCCTATTAATCATTGGCCACACACAATAGTTTACTGAAATCGAAAATACTCTTTCAGAATAAAATTTATTCAGGGATTTTGAATCAATATAAAGCTTTTTGTGCTCTTTAATTGGTTATTTTTGGTTTAAATTACCTGCTTTGGCAGGGGCGCTACTCTTTTCATCGCCGCATACTGAGATGGTTCCTCTATCAACTTGCCTGCTCCGACTATAGAGTCTCCCACAGAGTTAGATAAGTAAATGGATCGATTGTGATTGAGTTCGCGGTGGAAACTGGGAAGGGCTGCGACCTGGATATCTTTGGCGGCAAATTGTTATGGAAGGAGGTGAGAACTGTTTTAATAGAAGAAGTAGGTTGGTTCTTCTTATTGATTTTGTTTCGCCAAAAGCCAGCCCCAAGATTGTCTTCAGGCACTGCGAATATCGATGATGCAGAGTAAATGACGGTAAAGTAAAACAATTGCAGAAGGTTTGATTGTCACTCTGTTAAATTCAGAAAGAGAGCTTGATGCCCTCCGTTATCTGGAGATTACATTGTAGAATTCAAGGACTTTGTTGCTTGCAGAGAAAGTGGTTTAACGCCTTTCTTAACGCAGATTTGCGCCTAGCATAAAACACTAAAACAAAGAGCCCTTCTATGAAAAGAAAACTGCTTGCCCTACTTAGCTGTACAACCTTTGCGGGACTCTGTTCCGCGGATACGTTGACTATTGAGCGAATATTCTCCGATCCGGCCCTTGGAGGCACAGCGCCACGTGCCCTTGAGTACTCTCCCGATGGTAGTCGGGTAACTTTTCTGAAGGGGCGTGATGAAGACTATAACCGTTACGATTTGTGGGAATATAACATTGCCGATAAAGAGTCCCGTATCCTGGTGAATTCCGATAGCCTGCACAGTGGTCATGAGGAATTGTCCGATGAAGAAAAAGCCCGACGCGAGCGCCAGCGAATTTATGGCAGTGGCATTATGGAATACAGCTGGTCGGAAGATGGTAAGTCCCTGTTATTTCCGTTAGCTGGAGATGTTTATTACTACGGCCTGGATAGTAAATCCGCGCGGCGCTTAACTGAAACTGAAACTTTCGAAACCGATGTGCGGGTTTCCCCTAAAGGGCGTTATGTTTCTTTTATTCGCGACCAGGATATTTTTGTTGTTGACCTAAAAAATGGTAAAGAGCGTGCATTAACCAGTGATGGCCACGGGCCTATTAAAAATGGTATGGCCGAATTTGTTGCTCAGGAAGAGATGGGGCGCATGAGCGGATACTGGTGGTCACCAGATGACCGTCATATCGCCTTTCTGCAGGTGGATGAGTCTCCGGTGGATAAGGTGACTCGCAGTGAAATCTATGCTGATCGCATTGACCTGATTCAGCAACGCTATCCCGCCGCAGGGAGAGCGAATGTAAAAATTCAGCTGGGCATTCTGAATGTAGAAACCGGTAAATCCCGCTGGGTAAGCCTTGGTAATGAGCAGGATATTTATATTCCTCGCGTGCAGTGGGCGCGCGATAATCTACTGACTTATCAATGGCAGTCCCGCAATCAACAGAAGTTGCAATTGCGTGCTTTTGATCTGAAGACGAACACTGGTAATACCCTGTTGATTGAGTCCAGTGATACCTGGGTAAATTTGAGTGATGATCTTCATTTCTTGGAGAATAAAGATCAATTTATCTGGTCTTCAGAGAGAGATGGTTTTAAACATCTCTATCTCTATGATCTAAGTGGTAAATTGTTGAATCAGATCACTCAGGGTGACTGGGTAGTGGATGAAGTTGAAGCGATTGATGAGAATCAGGGCCTGGTGTATTTCACCGGGCGTAAAGATACTGTGATAGAGCGACATTTGTATCGAGCGCCATTCAATGGGGATGGAAAGATACAACGTATCTCTAGCAAGAAGGGAATGCATGATATTGAGTTTTCCCAAGATGCCTCGGGTTATATCGATAAATTTTCCAGTGTAAATACCCCGCCTCAAGTAAGCTTGCATAATGCCAGTGGCGAACTAACGACCTGGCTGGAAGAAAATGCGGTTATTAATGGGCACCCTTTACACCCTTACAAAGCTGGTTGGATTACTCCTGAGTTCGGTACCATTGAATCCCCTCTGGGGCATCAGCTTAATTATCGACTTTATAAGCCAGCTAATTTTGATGCATCAAAGCGTTACCCGGTTATGGTTTATGTCTATGGTGGACCCCATGTTCAGGTAGTTACCAATAGCTGGGATAAAGCCTTTAACCAGTTTATGGCCCAGCAAGGGTATGTCGTTTTTTCTCTGGATAATCGAGGTTCTGCTAACCGCGGAACGACTTTTGAGAACCCCATTTTTAAAAATATGGGTAGCCCTGAAGTTGAAGATCAGGTTACTGGAGTGAAATTCTTGCGCACACTACCTTTTGTTGATAGTGAGAATATTGGTATCTTTGGGCACAGTTATGGGGGCTATATGGCTATTATGAGTATGTTTAAAGCGGGTGACTATTTTAAGGCAGGTGTATCCGGTGCTCCTGTTACCGATTGGTCCCTTTATGATACCCATTATACTGAGCGTTATATGGGGAACCCCGATACCGATGCGGATGCCTATCAGGCTTCATCAGTTTTTCCGTACACTGAGGGACTTAAGGGCTCCCTGTTGATTTATCACGGTATGGCGGATGATAATGTCTTGTTTACTAACACCACCCGACTGATCAAACAGCTACAGGATAATGGCCAGCAGTTTGAATTGATGACCTACCCGGGCAAGAAGCATAGTTTGCGCGGTAAACAAACTCGGATTCACCAGTACAGAATGATCAGAGATTTCTTTGATCGACATTTACGTTAAGACAGCTAATTTTAGTTATATTATTTTCTGTATATCAGGACCCCAGGCAAATAAAGCTTGGGGTTTGATCAGTGAAGTACTGATATCATCCTTATCCCTTCTACATTTTTTGTACCAAGTCTCCAATCATCCCAAGAACATCTCTATTTGTCTCATATGGTGTTCAATTATTTTTGGTGATTGATATTTTCTGTTTACTTTCTTTCTCATGGATTATGTTGTTTGAGGAAATTGGGAGTGCAAATAATCTACTAAGTGATTTTTGGTGGATCTGTTCAGGAATATATTGGGTTAGGGTGAATTATGTTGAATAGAATTGGTGGTAGATTTATTGTATTAGCTGCATTAATAAGTTTTTTTGGATGTGCTGGTGTTGGAACTGAAAAAGAGATGCCGTCACAGGAAGTAAGTCGCGAAATGGTGGGAGTTGAAGCAGGACTACTATCTGCTTATATGCAGGACCAATCCCTATTGACTCTAGTTGATGCGCGAACAGTGGGGGAATTTGAGGCTGGACATGTAAACGGTGCAATTAATGTCCCTCTAGGTGATTTCGATGAAATGAGAGAGCATTTAACAATAGGTCTTGACGAGATGGTATTGGTTTACTGCAAAAGTGGCACACGGGCAAAAAGATTGGCAAATAAATTATTTGCAGTCGGCTATAAGGATGTCAGAGTTATATCATCGCACCAGTTGAAATTTATTGAAGGAGAAATAATTTTTGCAAACTTGGATTAAAGTTTGATGTGGCTAAAAGAGACAAGGTAAACCGGCTGATATGCTGGTTTACCTTGAAGTAATTATCGTAAGAACCATTTACTGACTAGCTGTGTCAAAACGATCCAGATTCATTACCTTAGTCCAGGCTTTAGAAAAATCCTGCACGAATTTCTGCTGAGAGTTATTGAAGGCATAGACCTCAGCGACTGCTCTGAGCTCGGAGTTGGAGCCAAAGATTAGATCTACAGGGGTTGCCGTCCACTTTACCTTACCGGTTTTGCGGTCGCTACCCTCATAAACCCCCTCTGCTTTATCGGATTTTTTCCATATTGTGGACATGTCTAGTAAGTTGACAAAAAAGTCGTTAGTGAGTATTCCTGGTTTATCGGTAAAGACGCCGTTTTTCGATCCATCAGTATTGGCGTTCAGCGCGCGCATACCGCCAATCAAAACCGTCATTTCCGGTACAGTGAGGGTCAACAGGCTGGCGCGGTCCACCAGCATCTCGGTGGGTGTACGGCTATTATTACTGCTGAAATAATTGCGAAAGCCGTCGGCTGTGGGCTCAAGCATGGCGATGGAATTAACATCAGTCTGTTGCTGGCTTGCATCGGTACGACCGGGCTTGAAAGAAACGCTGATCTTTTGCCCCCCATCCGCAGCTGCTTTCTCAACAGCGGCAGTGCCACCGAGAACAATAAGGTCGGCGAGAGAGACTTTCTTACCCCCAGATTGGGCATTGTTAAACTCTTGCTGAATTTTTTCTAGCTGTGCTAGAACCTTGGCAAGTTCCTCTGGGTCATTGACTGGCCATTGTTTCTGGGGATCCAGCCGTATACGTGCGCCATTTGCTCCTCCACGCATATCTGAGCCGCGAAAAGTCGAAGCAGAGCCCCAGGCCGTTCTTACCAGCTCAGGCACGGTAAGGCCAGAGGAGAGGATTTTCGTTTTAAGTTGGCCGACATCATTGTCATCTATTAGAGGGTGATCAACTTTTGGTACTGGGTCTTGCCAGATCAGATCTTCTTCGGGAACTTCCACACCCAGATAACGCGCTTGTGGGCCCATATCGCGGTGAGTCAGCTTGAACCATGCCTTGGCGAAAGCGCGTTTAAATTCCTCAGGATTTTCCTGAAAGCGCTTGGCAATTTCCCGGTAACTGGGATCAAACTTTAAAGATAAATCGGTGGTAAACATGATTGGTGCATGCCGCTTGTTTTTATCAAAAGCGTCTGGCACCAAGTTGGCCGCAGCTTGATCATCGGGGATCCACTGTACTGCACCAGCGGGGCTCTTGGTTTTTACCCAGTTAAACTTGAATAAATTATCCAAGTATTGTTGGCTCCAGTTAATAGGAAGGGCCGACCAAGCCCCTTCAAGCCCAGAGGTCATTGTGTCATCGGCATTACCCTTACCACACTTGTTTTTCCAGCCCAGTCCCTGTTGCTCAATTGGGGCTGCTGCCGGTTCTGGGCCTAAGCAATCGGCTTTTACCGCGCCATGAGCCTTGCCAAAAGTATGGCCACCAGCGATCAGAGCAACCGTTTCTTCATCGTTCATGGCCATACGGGCAAAGGTTTCACGAATGTCGATAGCCGCAGCCTTGGGATCAGGATTACCGTTAGGACCCTCTGGGTTTACATAAATCAATCCCATCTGAACGGCCGCCAGTGGTCTTTCTAACTGGCGATTACCGGTGTAGCGCTCATCGGCCAGCATCTTTGTTTCCGGGCCCCAATAAACCAGATCTGGCTCCCAGTCGTCTATACGGCCACCGGCAAAGCCGTAGGTCTCAAATCCCATGGATTCAAGAGCAACGTTGCCAGTGAGCACCATTAGGTCAGCCCATGATAGATTGGCGCCGTATTTCTGCTTGATAGGCCACAGCAGGCGCCGTGCTTTATCTAGATTGGCATTATCTGGCCAACTATTCAGAGGGTCGAATCGCTGCTGCCCCCCCCCTGCGCCTCCGCGTCCGTCGTTAACCCGGTATGTACCTGCGCTGTGCCAGGCCATTCGGATCATAAAGGGGCCATAATGCCCATAATCCGCAGGCCACCACTCCTGGGAAGTTTTTAACAGCGTTTCAATGTCACTCTTTACTGCTTTGAGATCCAGTGTTTTAAAAGCCTCGGCATAATTAAAGTTTCCTCCCATGGGGTTAGACTTTGGGGAGTGTTGCCGCAAGGGGCGCAGATCCAGCTGGTTGGGCCACCAGAATTGGTTTGATTTAGGTTGGAAGTCCTTTGGGCCCTGGCGGGTGACGGGATCGGTCACTACCTCCTCCTCAGCAGAATACGTATTTGACGCCAATAATGACAGTGTGATGAAAAGAGCGGTACCAAGTGAAGCTCTATAGAATCGCATTGCAATCATCTCCATACGATAAGGAATGCAGATTACAGCTTTTTAATTTGGTCTTTCTTACGAATTTAAAGAGGTATATAGCCTATATTGGCGACGTAATTTTTGCGAGCTTTGTCGGACCAAGCAGCTGAGAAAGAGTTTTATTTCCGGTGGATGATAAATAAATAATATTGGCTAGCGTGGTTTTTTGGGGGCGATATTGGACGTTATCCGTATTTATCTATCGTGATTTTATAGGTACTAATCACCTTTGTCTTTGATGAATAATTTCTAAGGATTAAATGTAATCTATTTGGTTGTTAAGCTTCTTTAAAAACTTAATTGTTGAAAATGACGAAATAAATACGGGTGCCTAGCACTATTTTTTAATATTGGTGGCTTTTATGATGTGTGAGCGATAGCTTCTTTGGGAAGTTAAAACAAGACCACCTCAATACGCAGAGATAAGCTGTTGCGTTCAGGTGTGCTGGCCCATGATTCTATTTTCTTATTCTAGGGCTAAGCCTATGGCAATGATTTATAAGGAGATTCTGTATGCGTATTTTTTTTATTTTTGGGGTGCTTTGTCTTTTATTGATGGCTTGTGGTGAATATTCACAAAAAGCGACCAAACATTCTGAGGAACTGAATGCCAAAGTTAAGCCGGCGAGTAAAGTTACCAAAGCGCATAACTTGTCTGTAGCGAAGCAATTGCCTTTCTCCAATGACTTGGATTTCCGCCTAGCCAAACGTGGGTTTATTGCCACGATTCCGGGAGCACAGGTTACAAACGCTATGGGAAGAGAGGTCTATGGACTGGCTCAGATGCAATTTCTAGATGGGGCGCCAAAGGATACAGTTAATCCGAGTCTTTGGCGGCAGGCTCAACTTAATGCTTTGAACAATGGGTTGTTTGAAGTTGTTGAAGGGATTTACCAGGTTCGCTCACTAGACCTAGCCAATATGACCTTGATCAAAGGGGAAACGGGATGGATTGTTATCGATCCCTTAACCTCTATGGAGACAGCTGCTGCTGGCTTGGCCCTGGCTAATAGGGCGTTAGGCAATAGGCCTGTTAGCGCTGTAATTTTTACCCACAGCCATGCGGATCATTTTGCCGGTGTAGCGGGAGTTCTCACCATGCAACAGCTAGCCGAAGGAAGTGTGGAAATTATCGCGCCTGACGGATTTTCCGAGGAGGCAATCAGCGAGAATGTCCGCTCGGGCAATGTGATGCAGCGGCGGGCGCTCTACCAATTTGGGGACCTGTTACCATCCAGCCCAGATGGATTTGTGTCCTCGGGTCTTGGCAATCGCGTGTCTGATGGAGAGCACGGTATTGCAACGCCTACACAGTTGATTCCCGAAGAAGGGGCAGAGATGAAAATAGATGGTGTAGATATCATCTTTATGAGCACCCCTGGAGCCGAAGCTCCCACTGAGATGGTCTTCTTCTTTCCCCAGTTTAACGCCCTATGTATGAGTGAGATTGCCAATCACACTTTACATAATATCTATACGCTTCGCGGTGCTAAAACTCGGGATGCGCTGGCGTGGAGTCGCTACATAGAGAGAGCCATGGAAAAATTTGGTGGAGATACCCAGGTGGTTTTCAGTAGCCATCACTGGCCCACCTGGGGAAATAGTGAGGCGCTGGATTACCTAGTAAAGCAACGAGATCTCTACAAATATATTCACGATCAGACTCTACGCCTGGCTAACCATGGCCACGACATGATCGAAATCGCCGAACAAATACAATTGCCAGAGGCGCTCTCCCACACCTGGGCTAACCGGGGTTATTACGGTACGGTCAATGTGGGCGCAAAAGCGGTGTACAACCGTTATCTAGGATATTTTGATGGGAACCCTTCCAATCTACACCCACTCCCTCAGGAAGAAGCCGCGCTTCACTATGTAGAGTATATGGGGGGGGAAGAAGAAATAATGAAACGGGCACGGCAGGATTTTTCCCAGGGAAATTACCGTTGGGTGGCGATGGTGTTAAAGCACTTGGTTTTTGCTGAGCCAAAAAATCAGGAGGCACGTTATTTATTGGCGGATGCTTTCGAACAGCTGGGGTATCAGGCGGAGTCTGGAATTTGGCGCAATTTTTATTTAAGCGGTGCCAGGGAGTTACGCCACGGAGTTGAGTTCCGTGAAGAGATGCAGCCGCCGGAAGAAATTGTAGCGCGGGTGCCTCTACAACTTTTATTCGATGCCATGGCGGTGCGCCTTAATGGGGAGAAGGCGGCGGAAGCGGATATCCGCTTAAATATTGAGATGACGGACAACAAAAATAAATACTTAGTGGTCGTTAAAAATGGAGTTTTACACGGTTATCCAGATCGACACAGTGAAGATCCCTCAGCGAGTTTGGCACTAAGTAGCACCGACCTGCGACTGATGTTCAGTGGTTTGGTCGGTGCTCCCACCATGATCAAGGAGGGGCGCTTAAAGGTGCGCGGCAATCCCTTGGCTTTGATCCAGTTTGGCAGACTCTTCGATAAGTTTGATAGGAACTTCAACCTGGTGACCCCTTAATTGGGAGATGCCGGGCAAGGTGGGCAACAGTTTGTCGGGCCTCATATCACCCGTTAGTCGTTGCGGTATGAGTCCCTGATAAGTGGAAGCGGCCGGCTTCGCTTTTAGAGCAAAATTGTTACAAGTAGCCTCAACTTTGAGTGCCGGTGACATGCCGCTTTCCTTGGAAGTGAAGTCCACACCGTTAATACCAGTGCGCGCGGCAATAACAAGCCCGGTATTTATACCGCTAAGCCAACTATTGAGAAGCCCGGAAGACAGAAGATCGATACTTTCTAAACCCTTATAAAAAGGCACAAAGCTCTCTGCCAGATTGCCACGTACCGATGAGCCCCCCACAGAGTTCCAGGTGGCGTTTTCCTCACTCCAGTTATTGGCGGCCTGGTAGATACCGAAAGTGCTACCCGATCGATTCGTGACATTCAGCTGCAGAGTGGCAGAGCTGATAGAGGAGCAGTCGGAAAGACTGCCTAGATCAAATTTAATCAGTGTGTAGAGTGTCCCATAGGTGTGGTCACTCCCATCGGCCAGTAGTCCTTCGGGGTCATGGTTAAAATTACTTGATGCGTAACGGGAGGAGATAAACACATCATCGCTTATTGGTAGGGAAAAGCTGCCGTTACTATCTGAGCTCTCTTGAATCACGGTGCGGCCAGCGTTATTAGCGATCAAATTCATGGATTCCCCCAGGCGGTTGGCGGTCCACCAATTCACATTATCTGGCAGGATGAGTGGATCGGCGGCACGCGCCTCCCGAGTCAGAGTTTCTGCAGTGTCATCGAACTGTGCAGTGCGCACTACCAGTCCACTTTCACTCACCTGGATGACCTTAAACTGCTGGATACTGGCCATGTCGATGGTCCAGGTTTTGGCGTCGTTAGCGGAACGCGCTGGAGCGCCCCAACTCCCTTCCCCCACGTAAACGGTACCGCCGTTATTGGTGGTAGAAAAGTTAATGCCACTGGGTATCACGGCCTCAGTCATTTTGGTGAGATGAGTATCGGATTCCACCACCAGGTTCATCGCATAGTCGTAAAATGACTGCGCCCACCAGTTAAATAAAGTGGGATTGTCAGACTTGCCGCTGTAATGGGGGAACATGGGCTTGTGATATTGGGCGAGACGCCAGCTGGCGGCGCTGCCATAGCTGGATAAATCGCTCGACAGCCAATTATTCATTGCGCTGGCGTAAGAGGACCATCCACTATTCTGAAACTGGCTATTTAAGGTGTAAATACGCAGTAAAGGTGACACCTGCACGGCACCATAAGTGTCGCTGGGCGAACAGTCTCCATCGCCATTAAAATCCACGCCGAAGACTTCGCAGATGGTCGAGTAATTATCATCTTCGTGATTGCCGTGAGTGGGGATCAATGGGTAGATTCGCTTGTAGCTATAACCATCAATCGTATCGCTGGAGTAAGTCAACTCCCAGTCGTCGAGGAATTCTCGCATTTCTGAGGCGCTATTGGCATTGGTGAAGTCGCCGCCATGCATCACTGCGAGAGGGCGTATTTTAGCTAGCAGAGTATTTCCCTGGCGACGAGTGGTATGTCCTGTGCGGGTATCACCACCGGCAATTACTACAAAAGGCGCGTTTTCTGCTGGAGCTGTCCTAAACCAAAATCGCTCACCACAGCCATTTTGGTCACATACACGAAAATAAACAGGAGAGTCCGCATTCAAATCTTGCAGGCGTACAAAATGGCTGGTGATACCGCTATCGAATGTTTCGCTATTGCTGACAAATGCGCTGTTCCAGCTGCTTTCATTGGTGGAGTAACCGTAGCTGACATAGGGATTACTGCTGTTGCCATCTGGAGAAAAACCGATGACAGCACTGCTGGAAGCATCGCCATCCCAGGCAAGGCGGTAGTGTTTGGTGGCGGCACTGACGTTGACTGCCAGCAACAATGTCGAAATAGTGAGAGCGGGGCCTATATATCGTCTCATTGCGGAAATTCCTCTGCAAAGTTGGGACTTTTTGTGAGAGGCCACCGCCTGGAGGGGGCAGGTTGGTGGCGCGCAGGAATTATTGGGGAACGATGTGACAGATGCTTGAACGATTGGTTACCAAGCGTGTGAAAGCTGCATTGCGATAGGGAATTGTGACGGTTTGCCCATTTATAAAATTGACCGCTGCGCCACCGACTTTTAGATAGGAGTAGATGCCTTCGAGGGGGAGGTCGCCATCACTGGTCCAGTAATCACCGCGCTGGGTTTTGGGGAAGTATCCAGTTTCGATACTGGGGCTTCCCGGCTGTGCGTCTGGAGCCACCAGTGAACGCAGTTCGCTGGAGGAGGGCAGGCGCCAATGTTTTGCATCACAGAGTTGTTCCCGGTTAGTGTGCCGGATTAAATCCTCTGTGTCACAGCGCTCTGCTTCGAAATAACAATCTCCATTATTGGCAACGCCCTGATTGTTTAATAGTCGCGAATAAGTCCAACGTCCATCGTGAATGTCCTCACTATCTGTCTTGACCTCCCACAGCAGACCGCTGCGGCTATCGCAGACACAGGACCAGGGGCCCTCCCAGGTATCCATTACTTTTCCCTCAGCGCTCACTTTTAGAAGGTGGTATTGCTGCGGTTTTGGAGCCTGTGGTGTGTGGATAACGGCAGCACCAATCAGACAGGCGGGGAGAATAAAAATCAAAAAGAATCGCGTGATCATAGCGCTTTACTCAGATTCAGTTGGATGGCTCTGGTATGACGGGTGTGGGCAACTTGTGCGCGATCAAATGCGGAAACCCACAGGCAGGTGCCATCTTCGATAGAAATGTCCAGGGGAGAGGCTGTATTTAATTTGCGTACAAGCTCTAGCGACCAGTATCCATCACGCCAAATACCTTTGGCTCTAACATCCGCACGATCACCCTCGAAGCGATTGGAGGTATAAAGTACCGAAGGCATAAGAGTACCTGGTGCTATCAGGTCGCTTTCTGCTGAGTAAGGTTGGTAATCAAACCAGGAGATGGTCCAATCAAGCTCCTGGCCTTCTTTAACATTTTGAAAGGGAGCCAATACATTAGCATCACTAGGCAAGCGTTTAGGAGTGATGCCAGTGGGGGAATACCATTTCCAGTTCAGTAAATAAGCACCGGATTCCTTTGCATCCTGTTGGTAACCTGCGGTGTAGCGGCGTTTACCTGCACGCACTTTATCTGGCGCGCCGATAAAATTGTCATCCGCCAGATACATTTTATTAGTGCGTACTGCTTTCCAGTGCCAAAGATCGTGAAGTTGCCCCGATTGGCTGTAGTGATACCCCTTGCCATGCCAGTTTGATGGCTTGTTTGCCAGTGGTGAACGTCCGAGATGGGCGGTGCCAGCACCTCCGAAGTCACAGTGACTGGAAAGTAACAAGGCAAATTTGTCTTCGTAAAAATTCTTTTCATCAAAATTCTCAAAGCCTTGCTGCTTGATCTTCCAACCTTGATCCGTTTTTTTCAGGGGTAAATGAGTCAGGCTTTCTGTGGGATCCTGCCAGGAAATATGAAAATAAATCTCCTCACCATTTTGCAGAGCTTTGAGATGCACATCAGTACGACCCTGATAAAAATTTGCGCCGCCATCGGTACTGATTTTTAGTGGCTGAGCTTTTGCCCATTGGGGTTCATCGGCATGGCCATCAATATCAATGATCGTATGTATAGGAATTGAGGTTACCGGCAGTTGATAATAAGAAAATTTGGTCAGAAGCAGCCAACCGCCGAGCAGAAAGATGGGCAGCAAACTACATAGCAATGCCAGTTGAACTCTTCTGTTTGTGGCTGGCTTGAGGATATAGAGAAGAGCACTTTGCCCGAACTGCAGTAGATAAACGCCTGCGTGTAGAAAAATATAGACGCTGAGTCCAAGCGCGGCGAAAAAATGTAATATTCGGACCAGTGATAACTGGCCTATCCCAGTAAAGAGCAGCCAGCCACTGGCCAACGAGATGCCAATGAGGCTAATGCCCCCCCAGGTGACTACTCGGTGGTAATTCCATTGTTTATGAGCGCATGATTGTTCAATTCGATAAAGTCGAATAGCATTCGAGTATAAATAGGAAAGGGCAACCAGCGAAAGCAGGAGTGCAGAGAAGAAATGTACACTGTGTACCTCTCCCTGGGGCAGCAGTTCTTCAATTGAGGCAATGGCGGGTTTAGTGAGTGTGGCAATACGCAACCCACTGAAAAGACTGCAGATCACTGCTATTGCTAATGCAGCATGCAGCAGTATCCACATGGGGCTTTTTGATCTGTCAGACATAATTAGGCCCTAAAAAAGCCCACAGGCTATCGGCGGGATATGACAGTTTAGAGAAACTTATGTGGCTCTGAGAAATGGTTAAAACTCATTACTCCGCCAAAATGCAGTCTTTGCTAGAAAAGTGATGTAGGGAGATACGTTGAAAATATTTAAGTCATGCTTAATTAAGTTGAAATTGCAGGCAGTCTTGGCGACGCTAAGTTTTACTTACAGATTTAAGAGCTAAGTTAGTCGCGTAATGGCGTTATTTTGAAGCTTTCTCGTACTTCGAGGATTTCTGATAGGGCGCTTAGTTGTGGCCTATCTTTGCGCCAGTTGAAGTCTTCGTGCCGAAAATCTAGGTATGAAAGTGCTGAGCCGAGCGCAATTTGTAGAAGACAAAATGTCTGGGGAAATTGAAGGACTCTGGCTTCAAAAAAATCCAGGGTACGATTGATTGCACTGTTGTAGCGCTGCCACCAAAATTCTGAATGAAGCCCTTCACGCCCGCGAATTTTCTCTACCTGTCTGTGAACCAAGATCTCCATTAGACCTGAGGACACACTATAGAGTGTTTTTAAATTCCAGTCATTGTCTATCGCAGAGCTGAGGTGGCCATCTCCAAGTTGTTTATCTAGGAACTCACAGATCACTTCGCTATCCATAATAACGTTGCCGTTATCTAAGGTCAGGCAGGGAACTTTACCTAAAGGATTACTGGATATTAAATCATTTGTATTGTGAAAAGGGTGAGAAAAAACTTCACTAACGCGGGAGTGTAACTTGAGTTCTTCTATAACAATTCGGGTTTTTCGGGCAAAGGGGGAGGAGTAAGTCAGAAAGAGTTGCATAACGGCGCTTAATCACTCAGCCACTCTATATGGTCGGCATTGGTGATGAGGCGCCGCTAATTTTGCAAAATAACTACTAATGATGGGGAATGACATCAGTAATACGGTTATAGAGGTGTTGTTTGAGATAGGCGCGTTGTTTTTTTAGTCTTGAATAGTGATCGTCATCAGTGCCGATGCCACTATCCTGTAGTCCTCTAATTTGTTTATCCAGTTTTCGATATTGGTCGTTATCTAGCTTGAATTCTACGTCATTCCTGATCAGGTGCTTGATAGTATCGGCGTACTCGGGAAAATCCAACTCCAGCTCATGCGCGGCTATGGACATAGAAAACCTCCCCTCCATTCAGTTAAAGCATCAAGGGTAATATTAGTTTGTGAATTTAAAGTCACAAAAATCACCACCAAGAAGCAGACTGGGCTGCTAATCATTGGACGATGATTTACCCCCGTTGTTTCAAGCTGATAACGTATTAGGCGGCTAATTTTTAGGTGTGAAAAGGTTGTTCAATTATAGGATTTCTTGAAGGCGGTATTCTTTATGAAGAAAAATTCTAACAAAAGAAAATTTTAGAATGCCAGTTTTTTTAGAGAGTATGCTTGTGATTGATCAGAAGTTTACTCTGAGTGTGTCGTTTATGACATTGTAAGGCGAAAGCGATGGTGAAATGTTAATGGCTTTCAGTATTGCCGCATTCGTAATTTTTATATTGATAAAAAATGAAATTTAACTAATTGGAAGTTTTGTTGGCTGGGTACACAAAAAAGCCTGGCAAATATTATTGCCAGGCCCTAGGTGTGTCGATATTATCTAAATTTTAATTAATAAAATTTAGGCTTTATGCAGAGGCTTCTAATGGAGCAAAGCGCAACTGACGTCTTTGCAACAGCTCTCCGAGATACAGCTTTAAGTAAGCTGCAGCGGCACGCTTGCCCTCTGCGGCGGCTTCCTCGGTAATTCTTCCGAAACGCGAGTATGCCTGGGAACAAAACGAATCATTGATATTGATGGCGCACATAAAACGGTCGCGCCAGTCCTGTGATGGAGGCAACTCAAATTCACGAGACAGATTCTTAATCAAGGTATCTGCCAAGCGCCAGTTGTTTTCCATCTGTAATTGACGTAGAGCCCAGCTGGACTGTGGCCCGTAGTGTACTTTGAGTGCGGAGATATTATCTTCGTAATAACTACGCACTAAGTCGCACAGGTGGTAGAGCATATCTTGCCAGCTATCCGCTGGTGAGAAATCAGAGTGCCCCAGTACCACATCGCCAAATGACTTGTAGTGACGTTCCGCCAGAGCGGTAAGGCTGGCATCTACGCTTGGGAAAAAGTGGTACACGGATGCAGCTGGGACCCCAGCTACCTGGCTCAGATTGGCTAGACTTATGTCCGTGGAATCCTGCTCGGCAATGAGGGTTTCCAGCGCGTCGAGAAGCTTTTCATACTTCTCACGGCCGTTTTTACGTTGTGGTTTGCGCGGACTAGCAGTGTCGCGCCGGCTAATAGCACGTCGATCGATTTGGTTCAAATTCACCTCCCCTTAGACAAGCGCAGTTGGCAAGCGCCAGAAGTGCGCTTTACTTCCTTGTAAAAAATTGTCTTCTGGAATTGATGATTATTATCGTACCAATTTCGGGGAGCAAGGGGATTTTGTTCGAATTGTGGGATAGTTCCGCGCTGGCGGATTAATTTTGATCAAGTGTTACTATCCCACACAATTCGAAAAAGGTTGTGCTAATGGTAGTGAAGTTCGGAAGCTTTACCGCGAAACACATAGTACGAGAATGCCGTATAGATCAGTATGATCGGCACTACAATCAGGGCGCCCACTAAAATGAATTTCAGTGAAGCGGTGGCACTGGCTGCCTGCCAGATATTCAGCTGCCCAGGCACTATGTCGGGAAAGAAGCTAAAAGCCAGGCCGATAAAGCACATCAGAAAAATAGTCACTACCAATGTGAAGGGCAGCGCACTGTGCCTATCGTTGGCTTTGGGTAACCTGGCCAGCAGGAGGTCATTAAAAATAAAAGCCAGAAAACACAGGGTGGGTATCAGGAGTACGAACATCACCAGTGGATAGCTGAACCAACGATCAAAAACGGCTGGATTGACCAGTGGATTGATCGTGGAGACTGAGACTACGCCAAGGAGAGTCGCCCGCCCAGCCCGACGCGCCCAGCGTACTGCCCGTTCCTGCAACAGTGACTCGGTTTTCAATACCAGCCAGGCCGAGCCCATATAGCTGTAGGCGGCAGTTACCCCCAGGGCACTGACTGCAGAGAAAAGCTGTGCCTGCCAGCCAGGCTGGAACCCCATCACATATTGCCCCAGCATATAACCCTGGGCCAGGCTGGTGATTATGGATCCTGCTTTAAACGTCCTGTCCCAAGCGAGCTTATGCCCCACGGCTGCTTTGGCGCGAAAGTCAAAAGCCACGCCGCGCAAAATCAGCCCCACCAGCATTATCGCTGCTGGTATATAGAGATGCATCAGCACTAGGTTGTGGGCGATGGGAAAGGCGATAAGCAGCAGGCCGATGGCGAGCACCAGCCAGGTTTCATTGGCATCCCAGAAAGGACCAATCGAGGCAATCATGGTGTCCCGCTGGGGCTCGTCTTCCTTACCCAGGGGGAGGAGAATACCCACCCCAAGGTCGTAACCATCCAGAATGGCGTAAACCAGTACTGCTAGACCCATTAGGCCGATAAAGACAACGGGTAGCCAATAGGCTGCGGATGATGCGGCCTCATTCATGGGATTCCCCCTTGGATTGCTCTTGGGTGGATTTCGGTAGGTTGGTCAGGCTGCCACCGGCGAGAGGTTCTTTGGTTTCAAACTCCTCCACTTTGACAGATTTCAAAGCCATTACTTTTAGGGTGTGAATATAGGCATAGAGCAGGATGACATAGACAAGCAGATATAGGGTGAGAGAGAAGCCCACATGGGAAGGTGGAATCTGGGTTACGGCATCTGCGGTTTTGAGAACCCCGGTCACAAGCCATGGTTGCCGACCAATTTCAGTGACATACCAGCCTGCTAAGGTGGCTACCCAACCCGCGAACGTCATTCCTACCAGGGTTTTGAGCGCCCAGTTGGGTAGCTCTTTGCGCCGCCAGAGGAGGTAGCAACCTCCCCAGGCGACAGCCAGCATTAATATCCCCATACCCACCATAATTCGGAAGGCGAAGAAAACGGGTGCAACCGGCGGATGATCATTGGGGAATTCTTCGATACCTTTTATTTCTCCATTTAAATCATGGGTCAGAATAAAGCTGGCCATTTTGGGGATAGCTATCTCGAAATGATTGGTCTTCTTCTCACCATCGGGTATTGCAAATAGTAATAGTGGCGCGCCCCTTTCGGTCTCCCATACTCCCTCCATTGCCGCCACTTTCTGCGGCTGGTACTTAAAAGTGTTAAGACCGTGTAGGTCGCCGACAAAAATCTGGATTGGAATAAAAACAGCTGCCAATACCAACCCGGTTTTTAGTGCTAGCCGCGGTGCACGCTTTGGGTCACCTTTAAGTATCCGGTAAGCAGAGATACCTGCGACAAAGAAGGCTGCAGTGAGACCCGAGGCCAGTAGCATATGAGTGAGGCGATAGGGGAAAGAGGCATTAAAAATAATAGCCAGCCAGCTCTCGGGGTAGGCGACACCATCTCGTAGTTCAAAGCCGGATGGGGTCTGCATCCAGGAATTGAGTGCAATGATCCAGAAGGCGGAAAGTGTGGTGCCAATAGCTACTACAAAGGCTGAGAAGGTGTGAACTTTGCTGGGGACACGATTTATTCCAAACAACATGATACCTAGAAAAGTGGCTTCCAGAAAAAAAGCGGTAAGCACTTCATAACCCAAGAGAGGCCCGGCGATATTGCCAACCCGTGCCATAAATCCTGGCCAGTTGGTACCAAATTGGAAAGACATAGTGATGCCACTAACGACACCGAGCGCGAAGGTTAGGGCAAAGACCTTTACCCAAAAACGATAGGCTCTCATCCAAACAGGATTATCAGTTTGGTCGTAGCGAAGCTTGAAGAAAACAATAATCCAGGCGAGGGCTATTGTGATGGTGGGAAAGAGAATATGAAAACTGATATTGGCCGCAAACTGTATTCGGGAGAGGATCAGAGTATCTAGCATGGGAGCCTCTGCTGGTCGGACTAATTTATTAACCAGATAACCGGGCGACTCTTCCTGATAGGCCCGGGGGTGCCCGTTAAACACCATTGCAGGAGTATGGACCCACGGTGTTTATTGAGCGGCTGCCGACGTTGTGTCGGCGGCGGTTTATCCTTTTACCGCCTGTCTTGGTTGCCCAGCGGGCAATTCAGGTATAGGTTTATTCTGGAGCCTTTCCTCCTGTCATTTTACTTTTCAGCTCCAGTAGCTTGACGATGCCGGAGCCCAGTTTCATTAGCTTGAGTAAATCGTCGTGTTCCAGCTTGCTCAGGGTGTTGGCAAACTCTTCAAGTAATTCCAGCAGACTGTAGACTTCTTGAATTTTTTCCTGGGCCTGTGCTTCTTGTTCATCCTGAGGCTCATTGAGCAAGAGCTGGCGCAATAGGCTCAGGGTGGGGTCCAGTTCACGTTTACGTCGCTCTTCAAATACAGTTCGAGCAAGCTCCCAGATGGACCCTGCAGCGGTGAAATAGTCTTTTCGGTCACCTGGCTGGTGCTGTAGCTCAACAAGGCGCCAGGCTTGCAGTTCTTTGAGGCCCATACTCACATTGCCGCGACTGATCTTCAGTGCCTGAGCCAGCTGCTCGGCATTTAGGGGGGAAGGGTGGATGGTAAGCAGGGCAAACATCTGGCCCACGGTGCGATTAAAACCCCACCGGCTGCCCATTTCTCCAAAGTGCAGTACAAAAGCCTGGGCTTGACTGGATAGTTTCATTATCTTCTTAAGTTTCAGAAATTTCTGAAAATTGTAAATATAAATTGATCCAAGTCAATAAATAATTGGAAAAATTTTGCTTTAAGTTTTTTGCTGTGGGCTTTAGATAAGTAAATTGGTAGGGAGGGCGGGCCCACAAGTAGTGGTAGGCAGAAAGTGTTTTCTCTCAGGACGTTATGGGTGTTTCTGTGGGAATGATGCCTGTGCTCTACGCGGCCAGTCGCTAGGCACAATAAAGCCGCGACCCATTTCACCTTCTTGGCCCATAAGAGCAAAACATAGAGGCTTATCAATTGCTGAGCTCTGAAGTCCGGCCATAAGTTGCTCAAAAGAGACGCCGTGGGGTTCTTCCCATTCTATTGATGCTAGCCAGGCTTTTTTGGGAAGTTGGAGCCAGCGCAGGCCTGCTGAGATATTTCCTTGAGTGGCAAGGTTTCCGAGGGTTTCCAAGTCGGTCCACCAATTACTATTGCATAGTTGTTTCAGATTACCCCCAGCTGTCCGATTACCAAGAGTTGGTAATCGGTTAAAGAGTCGGCCTGGCATCAGCGTCCACTGCCGATCAATATAAAGCTCCTGAGCTTCTAATAGAGTTTGTACGGATTGTTGCTGGATGAGAGGCAGTTGATGTTCCGCCATACGCTTTAATTTGATATCCAGGCGATCCTTGAGGCCTGGGCCAACCCAGAAGCCGACGGGCTGAGCGAGGTAGAACTTCACCGCAACCTCCCAGTGCTCGCAGCGATTACTGGGTAGGTGATGAACCACAAAGTCCAGTTCGCCGAGAGTTCTACCCTCAATACGCAGGGGCAGGTTCTGGTGCAGCAACTGGTAATCTGGGTGGTATTGAAAAGCGAAAGACCAGAGTCGCTCAAAGTAAACGCCAAGCCGGTTGGTGGGTTTGTGTCGGTCGCCTTCAATCAGGTATGTTTCGAGCTTATCTATTAATTCTTGTTTGACTTCTTTGTGGGAAAAATAAGTGTGCAATTGGTTGCGGCGAGCCATAGGTAGCCATGGCAGGTCAATGGTGCTAGTTGATTTGTCACTAGTATCAACAATATCGCTACTGCCCAGGGACCAAAGTAGGTTGGACCAGTCATCTACAATAGGGCTGGGAAGTCGATTGGTCATATAAACCCTGTTAGCGGCAAAAAAGCGCTCTGATTCTACCAGAATCGGCACTTGACTTGGGACTGTGCTAGGGTTCATCTTCCAGAGAGATATTTAATAATAAAACTGCTGTCCCCCTATATCTCACCTCGTGTGGATTACACGTTTTTGCCAAAGCGTAATCTACATGGGATATGGGGAAATATAGCCAGACAATAATAAAAAGAGGAGGTGAATGTGGAATCAGGGCCTATGATCTCGATCGGTCTACCCATCGCACTGTTTATCATTATGGTGGGCATTGGAATGACCCTGACCGCCAGGGATTTCCACCAGGTGACGGTAAAACCAGGTGGGTTAGTGGTGGGCACACTTGCCCAGATTGTACTTATGCCACTTGTGGCTTTTGTTCTGTGTTGGGCGCTCAGTTTACCCGCACCGATAGCTGTGGGTTTGGTGATTATTGCAGCCTGCCCGGGTGGAACGACCTCAAACCTTTTTACGTTGCTCGCTCGCGGTAATGTAGCGCTCTCCATAGTGTTAACGGTTTCGGCAAGCCTAATTACGATTCTGACCCTGCCATTCTTCACCAATTTTGCCCTGCGCCAATACTTTGGAGCAGAGCAGGAAATCGTTCTCCCTTTTGCCAAAACTGTCGCCATGTTATCGGTGATAGTCTTGCTGCCCGTGGTGATTGGTATGTTGATACGGGCTTGGAACCCTCATTTAGCCAGCCGCGCTGAGGGCATTGTAAGTATTTTTGGGGCGCTGGTACTGGTCATTTTAGTGGTGGGATTGGTGTGGGGTATGAGAGACCGGATTGGAGAGCTCATGCTGTTGGCCGGCCCCTCTACAATTTTGCTGAATTTACTGGGGGTGTTGACTGGCTTAATCATCAGCCACTTCAGTGGGCTTTCCCGGCGGGATGGTCTGGCAGTAGCTACCGAGCTGGGCATCAAGAACGGGACTATTGGTCTCATGGTGACCCTCACACTGATGCACTCCAGTGAAATGTCGGTGCCTTCAGCCGTATATGGAGTACTTATGTTTCCATCGGGGATGTTGCTTGCCTATTATGGCCGCAAGAAAGCGCGCGAAGCTGGTGAGGCAGACGCGGCGCAAGCTGGCGAGGTCGGATGAAATCCTCTCAGTCCAACAGCTTTATATAGGTATCCAAGTGCGAGATATCCGGCACACTGATGCGACCGTAAGAGCACTCTATTAGTCCCTTGGATTCAATATTCTTTAATACCCGGTGTACTCCCTGCCGGGTCATCCCCATGGTGTTGGCGAGTAGTTCTTTGGTGAGGCGGAAACTGGTTGGGCCACTTTTTTCGCCGCCGTTGTGCATTTGGGCCATAAAAAGCAGACGTCGAGCAATTCGCGCTTCGGTACCACGTAGTACGTCGTCCTGGATAATGGACATTACTGTCCAAAGCCTGAGGCTAATTTGTTCCAATGCTATTGGGTAGGCTTCGGGGTGTTGTTTCATTTTTGCCCTCAAGATTTCACCCGGAATATCGACTACAGCACAGTCAGCGTGAGCGCATGCACCAAATACTCGCGGAGTGCCAGGGCAAAATACGGTATCACCAAACCAAGCTCCACTATCTAAAATCGCAAGGGTCGCTTCGCGCCCGGCAAAATTACTGGAGCATATTCTTACTTGTCCTTCAGCGATAATTGAAAGGCGCTCCTGATGGGAGCCCGAAGGGTAGATGCAATCACCCTGAGAAAAGTACTGGCATTGTGCCTGTTGGGCTAAGAATTCTCGACCCTCACCGGGTAGGCCAGCTAGCAGTGGGCATTTATCAAGGAAACTAACGTTTTTATTCATTTGCCAAGTGTAAACAATTTGACAGTGTTTACAGCAGGGATGATTCAGAATTTGAGCTCTAATAAAGCTGGGGAGAGGACGATGAAACTGGAAACCATACCTTCACTTAAGGGACGTGTTAGGGATGAAGAGTGGCAATTGCGTATAGATTTGGCTGCGGCTTACCGATTGATCGCCTATTTTGGGTGGGACGATACTATTTTCACTCATCTCTCTGTACGTATTCCTGGGCCAGAATCACACTTTCTTATTAACCCTTTTGGAATGTTTTTCGACGAAATTACTGCTTCAAGTTTGGTAAAAATCGATTTGCAGGGGGATAAAGTGGATGAAAATGTGGCAATGGTGAATCCTGCAGGGTTTACTATTCACAGTGCAATTCATGAAGCGAGGAAAGATGCCCACTGCGTTATACATACCCATACTACTGCCGGGGTAGCTGTATCTGCTCACGCAGAGGGTTTACTGCCAATCTCGCAGCAATCACTATTTCCCCTTGCAAGTATTGCCTACCACGACTATGAGGGAATTGCTGTGCGCAAGGATGAAAAGTCACGTTTGGTGGCTGATCTGGGATCAGCGAACTATATGATCTTGCGCAATCACGGACTGTTAACCTGCGCTTCTACTATTCCTGATACCTTTTTAGCAATGTTTATATTGCAGCGTGCCTGTGAAATTCAGGTCACAGCTCTTGCTGGCAACCCACCACTCACTCCGGTGCCCCAGAATATTGTGGATAAAATAGTGAGTGAAGGAGATATGGTTACCAGTAATCAAGGGGGGCTATTGGCTTGGCCTGGATTTTTAAGGAGGTTGGATAGAGTTAACCCTGGGTATAATGAATAGCATTTGTCTCAAATGCCCTGAATGTGATTTTTAGGCTCTATATTTCTGGGCATTGATCAACAATTTAAACTGGATGTTGGGGAATTAGGCGCCACAATCAAAGGCTCCCTGATTTAGGTCTGGCTAATGGACTTTACTTTCAACAAAATGGAATTAATGTGGGCTTATCGTCACCAATGAGTCCTCGAAGGCTAATCAACGGTATTCCAACATGCTCCAGTATTTTCTTAAAAAAAGATTAAAAAAACATGATTCTAATAATAATTTAAAGGTGGAGTCTCTGGTTTTAGGTCATCTTCTAGGCTTGAAGGCTCTGAATTGCGAGTCATCCGGCATTGGCAATGATAAGCCACATAATATAGTCGTTTCACTGACTTCTTATAATAAGCGTATTTATGATATTTACTTATGTATAGAAAGCCTTTATCAACAATCCTTGAGAGCAGATGCGATAGTTCTATGGTTATCCTTACGTGATTTCCCCGATAGGAGATTACCTGAGATACTTCGAAAACAGCAGGCTAGAGGCCTACAAATTCATTTCGTGGAGAATGATTTTGGGCCTTATATGAAATATATGTATGCCTTTGATATGTTTCCAAATAGTCTCATCGTCACTGTGGATGATGATGTGCTTTATCCTTCAGATACTATCGATTTACTATATCAATCTTATTTGAGAGCTCCCTCACATATCCATTGTCATAGGGCACATAAGATTCTGTTAAACGGAAAAGGGGAATTGAAACCTTACGAAAGTTGGCGCTCTTATGGGCTAAATAGTGAGCCATCTCCTTTCCTTTTTGCTACGGGAATGGCTGGGGTTTTGTACCCTCCGGATTCATTACATGAGGATGCTTTCAATAGTGAAAAATTTATGGAGTTATGTCCTGCTGCTGATGATGTTTGGTTGAAGGCGATGAGTTTATTGCGAGGAAAATATGTTACTAGGGTTCCAGACTATCGATACTGGAGGGAACGCTTTCTTACTATTCAGGGGTCACAGATTCAACAGTTAAAGGAGATTAACTTGAGAGGCACAGGTGGTAATGACTGCAAGATTAAAAGGGTGTTTTCAGAGTATCAATTACTTGACTATTTACAGGAGCGAAACCAGCCTGTTTTAAGTCCTCACTAGGAGGTGAGTTGGGTGAAAGATCAGAGCTGCCCTAGATAGGGGTAAGCTACTCAAGCACTTTTTTTTAGGTGAAAGAAACTGCCCCTCGGCCTTTAATTGGGTTTTTGTCCTAAATATGGTGTTTGAGTGGCCATTGGCTGTGGCATCTGGCATAATCTGCCAAGTTTGTACCCACTTCCGCCCTCTTCTCTTTTGATGGTGTTCCCAAGCTGAGCGGATTGCTGTTCGGCTATTCGGTACAATAGGTTGAGTTTGCTGGATGGCCCTGAATGTTCCAATATTTTTTAAAGAAGCGCTTAAAAAAGCACGACCTAAACAATAATTTGAAGTTGGAAGCACTTGTTCGCTGCCAGTTGCTTGGTCTACACGCTTCAAGCAATACAGATCTTGGAGTGGGAAATACTAAGAGAGATAATATCGTTATATCTCTAACGTCCTTCGATAAGCGAATCCACGATTTATATTTGTGTATTGAAAGCCTTTTCCAGCAATCCCTTAAGGCTGATGCAATTGTTCTGTGGTTGTCTACCAAGAACTTTCCAAATAAGACCTTGCCCGAGACCCTTAAAAAGCAACAGAAAAGAGGACTGCAAATATTTTTTGTTGAGGAAGACCTGGGACCCTATAAAAAATATGCTTATGCTTTTGAAAAATTTCCTGATAGTTTGATTGTTACTGTTGATGATGATGTTCTTTATCCGCCGGATATGATTGATTTACTTTATCAGGCATATGAAAAAGATCCATCCAAGATTTATTGCCACAGGGCTCATCGAATGCGTCTAGATAAAAAAGGAGCACTACTGCCTTATGGAAGTTGGGAAAGTAGTATAAGGGACACAGAGGCATCTCATTTAGTCTTTCCAACAGGCATGGGAGGGGTTATGTATCCTCCAAACTCTTTGCATAAGGATGCGTTTGACCCCGAAAAATTTATGGCCTTGTGCCCAAATGCAGATGATATTTGGTTGAAGGCAATGAGTATTAAAAGCGGGACTTTGGCTGCGCGTATTTCTGATTCCCGTAGCTGGAGACATCGCTTCTTAATGATTCAGGGCTCACAAGAATATGCATTAATGAAGGAAAATCATAAGAACCGTCAGGGGAATGATTGCAAAATTAAGAAGGTTTTCTCTGAATATGACATCTATGATTTGTTAAAATAGTAAAAGATTGAATTGTCGTTGAGATTAGAAGCTAGAGTCTACCATTTATAACGAAATCCAAGCTCCAGCCCTCCCACAAAACTGTCCCCAATACTCTCCAGGCCGCTGCTGAAAAATAATTCGGTATAAATGGAACAGTGGTCCCCGCATTCCTCATAGCTAGCCCCCATTCTTAAGTCTACATACCAAAAGTCTGGTTTTTGGTAGAGGCGGGCTCCAGAAATGACCAAGTCAGTTTCCTGATTGAGATTTAGAGTGACTCCAGGAGTTACATAATAACCAAAGCGCTCCAGAGGTAGGGAACCGTACATATTTCTACTTGATTTGCGCTGGCTTTTACGCTTTTCGAAAGTGGTGCCTAGGCGAAGTAAAAAACCATTATTATTAATGTCTCCTACTTTTACTTCGTAGGTATCATCGAAATCCTCCGCTTCCTCAGAAGTATAAATAAGTTGTGCATGGGGGGTAATGGAATAATAATCATAGAGCTTGAAGCTCCACCCTCCTTCTACAGAAAAGCCATAACCATAGCCCTCACTGCTATTACGAAGAGTACGTAGGTCTTTTGCGTCAAAGTCAAAGTCAAACCAACTTAGCTTAAACTGAGTATCCAGGTATAGGCCTTGGTAGCCATACCAGGTTAAATAGCTACTGACCCCATATGTTTTGGCATCTATATTACCATCACCAAAAAAAGATTCTACTGTATTTCTTGAATCGCCATAGTGCAAAGCCAAACTAACAATAGGTGTGGTGTCAAGAATTAATAGGTTGAGAGGAAAGTCGATACCAACCTGAAATTGATAATAAGTTTGATCCCAACTTGCCCAGGTGGTGGACTCTTTGGGAGTTGTAGTTATGTAGCGTGCGCCATTACGTAGCCATAGTCCCTTGCGATCAATAGAGGTTTCCAATGAACTGGTGTAATCGGTGTTATAGACGTCCCGATAACTGCTACCAACCCAATAACGATTGCCTACACGACTCCGTAATGTGGAGGGGATATTTAAAGAGCGCAGCACTTGCGGAAGGGTTTCATACATTACCGCAGCGGGCTGCCAGCGAATCATACCGCCTTTGGGAAGGCGGCTTGAATTACTTACCGTAGAACGTAGATACCAATTACCATCCTCATTTCCAGTTTCGTCACTGTGGTGCAGGGTATAGGCGTATGCTCCACCAATAGTCGCTGGTTGCTCATCCTTGGTAATGTAGTCGCCGTTTAAAATAAAAGCATCTTCAGTAGAGTCACCCTCGATAGAAATTAGTTTTATTCCATTGTCTTGGGTGCGTGCGCCAGTGCCGTTGCGATTATAAACGGTTATATAAGTTGATCCGCTGGTATCCCCTCTGATGATTAGCTGGTCACTGCTGGCAGAGCTGTCATTGAGTGCTACATCTAACCACAAGCGTCCTTTGTCGCCGCTATAGTGTCCATAATTATTATCACTATCTTTTTGAATGATTAGAGTGTTGAATTCTTTATTCGCCAGATCGATAGTACCGTCGTTAGCTACGTTGCCGGTAATTCTATACTCTTTGGCATCTATAAAAGTTTGGCCGCCCCATTTGATGTGTAACCCTAATGGATTGTTTTCAGAGTCTTGGCCGCCGCCAACATTTAAACTGCCCGTTAAAATAATTTTTGAACTACCCCAAACAACAACACGTTCCCAGTTGGTTAGTTTGTTGCCATCCACACGGTAGTCTAGCTTGAAAATCAGTGTGTCGATATCCCCATCTTCTGCACTGAGATCATCACCACCATTTAAAATTGCATCACCCTCGAAAGAATAGGAGTCAATGACTAAGGTATCTGACCCATAGCCACCGCGTATCTCATTGCTAATTCCCTCATCCCAGTGGATGTAATCATCTCCCCCGCCGGCATCCAGGTAATTAAAAATGAAACCTCCATCCAGAGTGATTTGGTCGTTACCTTCACCACCCCAAACATGAAAGGTGAGTCCGTCTAAAATTTGGATATTATCGTCACCAGCTCCGCCATAAATACCCCCGCCATTGAGGTAGTTACCAATGTCGCTACTGCGATTATCCAGTACGATTAGATCGTTTCCATTTCCGCCAAAGACAGAATCTTTAACTATTGCCCCTTTCACATGAATGGCATCGTCGCCATCGCCACCGAAGACGCTAGTGATCGTGCCGCCATTTAAATCCAAAGTGTCATTGCCGCCTAGTGCATCGACATCGGCCTCTTCTGCATCATTATCTTCGTCACAGATTATTTGATCTGCGCCATTGGTACCCGTATTACTCGGAGTACACTGCGCAATGGCTTTCAAGGGGAAAATAATCGCTAGTGTCAATGCGGGAGAAAAAAGTAAAGCATTAATCCACTGGCGGACGAAATAGTTTGATTTATAGTTTTCCATTGGGGTGTCTGCACTAAGTTTCATTTACAGAGTTCCGCCATTCAGAACTTGGTGCCAATGCCAATATTGATGATCCAGGGGTTGTAATCGAAGTGTGCGTAGAGGCGGTCTGATCCTAACTCTGTGGGGAAGTTAACTGTGGGGTCGGTATCTGATAAGTAGTAAAGAGCCGCCAGATTAATTAACAGAGGATAACGAAATTGACGGAAATCTAGGTTGAAGTCGATTCCCCCTTGAAGAGCCCAATCCCAGGAATGTCCCATATTAAGATCCCCGGGCGCCACTGACATACCTGAGTCCATCAAATATTCATCAAATTGTCGGCTGATAGAAACTGTATGGTAATCGGTATAGTTAATACCGGCGCCAAAATAGGGTCTAAAAAAATAGGATGGATCGAGAAAATACCAGTTAGCAAAGGCGAGAGTGGTTGATACCTTAAAATCCCCCAGTTGAATTTGGCTGCTGCCTGGGTTGCCAGTAAAGTTGTCGAGGGTCACATCATAGGCAGCACTGTTGATGTGCATCAGCTCGAACCCCAAGCGGTCTGAGGGGCGCCATACTCCGGAAATTTGCCAAGTTTGTGCTGTGTCTATTTCCCAGGTCGAATTATATAAGTCCCATTGTTGTAATACGCGGTATTTCAGTGAAGTTCCGGCATCATTAGGAGCAACATAACTGAGCCCGAAGCGAACTATAAATTCACCCCAGTCAATGTTGCGCCAATCTTCCTGAGCTTTAACACTGATTGTGCTTGTGGCTAAAAGGAATATAAAGAGTCTGAAAATTATTCCCTGGATTTTCATCGTTATACCTTTCTGTGAAAATCGATGACGGCCGGCGCCATTTATTGTTTCTCGTTGCATTAGATAACTGGTGATTTTGGACTCACCAATAGGTATCCAAAAAGTAGCAGGATTCGGCAGGTGCAGAGGAAATTTGACGAGTATTAAATCGGGATTTTTTGGTGGAAGATTGGCTATCAGCCAAGAGGTTTAACCTGTGTGCGGAGTTAGCCAATTCAAATACTGAATTTTTCTGTGCTTTTACACTATGGATTATTGATTGGGAGATAGAGGCCAAGCGATACCGCTCTCTACCGGTACCGTCTCAAGGTTGCGGGCATACTCAAGAAATTCTGCGGCGGCAGGAGATAATGGACGGGACTTTCGCCTGGCCAGATACCAATGGGTAATAATTGGCAGTGATTCCACTTCTAAAATTGACAGGCCGGAATGGCCGCCAAATGCGAGAGTATGTTCGGAGAGAATAGATACCCCGAGCCCTGACATTACAGCGTGCTTTATCGCTTCATTACTTTCGATGGTCATGCGAATATTGAGGTCGATATGTCTCTCCTGTAGGAAACGCTCAATGGCGTGACGGGTTCCAGAGCCCTCCTCTCGCCGCAGGAAGGGACCGCTGGCAAACTCTTCAAGGGGAATTTTTTTTCTACCTGCTAACGGGTGCTTCTCCGGTGCTATGGCCAACAGTCGATTGGGCAGGAATTCCACCAATTCCAGATCAGGGTTTTTGGGAGGATGGCTGAACACATAAAAATCATCCTCATCCTCACTGGTGTAGTCGATGATCTGCTGACGATTACCCACGCGAAAGAGAATATCCAACTTTGGATGCTGCTCGTAAAATTCGCCAATCAGGTGGGGAATAAAATATTTGGCGGTAGTGACGACTGCCAGTTGTAAACGCCCTGTTTCTAGACCGCGCAGTCTGGCTAGCTTTAATTCCAGATATTCATAGCTCTTGAGGATTTCTCGGGCACTGTCCACCAGAGTCTGTCCGGCTTCAGTGAATTGCAATTGCTTGCCTACGGCGTAGTAGAGGGGCAAGCCTACGGCACCAGACAACTTGGCCAACTGCATGGATATACTGGGCTGAGTCAGGTGCAGCGCTTTTGCGGCGCCACTGATACTACGGTGTTCATATACTGTAAGTAAAACCTCCAACTGCCTGACAGTGCCGATGCGGGAGTGAGCTCTGCTGGATAACATGATTTTTCTTATTCATAGATAAAAGATGATAGTTAGCATAATCATTATCTATTTTTATCTATTGGTCTACCTAGGGATAATGCGCCCACTTCAATCTATAGGGGGCCTCTGCATGCACAAGTCACAACTTTACTTTGGTACCTTGGTAGGACTGTTAGTTATGTCCATTGGATGGATATTGGTGCTGGTTGGTATTGATGCCGCCGCACTAATGGTGGTGGGGCTGGTGGTGGTGCTTGCCAATGTGGGGTACGTGCTAATGAAGCGTGTTCCCCAGAAAATTCGAATACCCCTATCTGAACTCCGTGATCGCTCCAAGCGCGGGAAGCACTGATCATGCAGCTGGATGTTGTAGTTGGTTTCTTCATCCTTGGGGCTCTGGCGCAGCTGGTACGTAGTGATTTACGCCTGCCCACCGGTCTCTACCAAAGCTGTGTGATCTTTCTGCTGCTGGCTATAGGGCTCAAGGGTGGGGCGGCGCTCAGTACTTATTCCGCTTCCACCCTGATTCCTCAATCTCTCGCAATTTTGGCCTTTGGTGCACTGCTTCCTTTGTTGGCCTTCCCGCTTCTCTATTGGATAGGCAAATGGAGTCGGCTGGATGCAGCGGCTACTGCAGCCCACTACGGGTCGGTCAGTGTGGCAACCTATGCTGTGGCGGTGGCCCTGTTGGAGGCGAAGGGTATCGATTATGAAGCCTATTTCCCCTTATTTGTTGCCCTGCTAGAAGTTCCGGCTATCGTGGTGGGAATTCTTCTAGCACGGAAATCGATGCAGAACAGCAACAAGGGGCGCCTGGCTCATGAACTGACTTGCAATCAGGGGGTTCTTCTCCTGCTTGGCGGGATCGCCATCGGCGCCTGGGCCGGTGAGCGCACTGCAACAGTAATGCCTTTCTTTGGCCAGTTATTTCACGGTGTACTGGCTCTTTTTCTGCTGGAAATGGGCAGAGTCGCGGCGGCGCGACTGGCAGATGTGCGCGGGCAGGGTGCGTTCTTGCTGAGTTTTGGTATATTTATGCCCCTGCTAGGCGGTGCAGCCGGGGGTGCCCTGGGAGCATTACTGGGGTTGTCGGCGGGAGGAATTTTCCTGCTGGCAGTACTCGGTAGCAGCGCCTCCTATATCGCGGTGCCCGCAGCTATGTCTGTGGCTCTGCCGCAGGCCAATGCCAGCGTGTCCATCACACTGTCCCTGGCGATAACGTTCCCTTTCAATGTCCTGGTGGCGATTCCCGTCTACCTGGCGTTTGTTCAACATTGGAGTTAGCCGCAAGTGAAATCACTGCCCTTTGAAAAAGTCACCATCGTTATGGGGTCGCGATCGGATTGGCCCACCATGGCCAATGCCACCAAACCCTTGAACGAGCTGGAGGTTCCTTTTGCCACTGCGGTTGTGTCCGCTCACAGAACCCCCCAGCGTCTGGTGGAATTCGCCAGTGAAGCCCACAAAAACGGCACCCAGGTGATTATTGCCGGAGCTGGTGGCTCTGCCCACCTGCCGGGAATGATTGCCGCTATGAGCCCGCTGCCAGTGATTGCCGTGCCTGTTGAAAGCCGTTTTATGACCGGAATGGATAGCCTTCTTTCCATCGTGCAGATGCCCAAAGGTATCGCCGTAGCTACCCAGGCGGTAGGTGCCTCTGGGGCTTATAACGCGGGCCTGATGGCGGCACAGATGCTCTCCCTGGGCGATGCTGAACTACAGGAGCGACTGATCGCTTGGCGCGAGCGTCAAACTGACCAGGTTCCGCTAACGGTGGAGTGAAGTCAGTGAGTGAAGTAACCAGACATATCGCTATTGTCGGCTGCGGGCAGCTGGCGCAGATGATGGCACAAGAGGGTAAGCCCCTCGGTATTACATTTAGTTTCCTGGCGGAGAAGGGCGAGGACGCGGGTTGTGTTGAAGGTCTCGGCACAATAGTCAGGCTGGATGAGGCGGGCAGTGGCGAGGATTTATTTCAGGCACTTGGTTGCCCTGAGGTGATTACCGCCGAGCGTGAGCAGGTGGATGTGGCGCTGTTGAGAGCGTTGCAACGCTTCTGTCCCGTTTACCCAGATCCCCATGTTTTTGAGAAAGCCCAACACCGCTTGAGAGAGAAGCGGGCACTTACTGAGAGTGGTCTTCCGGTTGCGCCTTTTATGCCGGCGCAGGGGCGCGATGAATTACTGAATGCCTTGGATAAGCTCGGTTATCCAGCGTTTATCAAGAGCTGTGAAAATGGCTATGACGGTAAGAACCAGTGGCGGGTGAAAGATGCAGCAGAGCTGCAGGAAGCCATAGAAGAGGCCAAAGATCTGCCCTGCGTGGTGGAAGCCTCGGTAGATTTTTCCTGTGAGGTTTCCCTGATCGGTGCCCGCTCTGTTTCAGGGGAAGTAAAGACTTACCCACTAACTGAGAACTTGCATCGCCAAGGTACGCTGTTACTCTCCAAGGCGCCTTATCAGGATGAGCAATTATTGGCCAGTGCCCGTGCCTATTTGCAAAAGTTGATGGATGACTGGGACTATGTGGGCGTACTCTCAGTGGAGTGCTTTGTCACCAGTGAAGGCTTGCTGGTGAATGAAATTGCGCCACGGGTCCACAACAGTGGTCACTGGACTTTAGTGGGTGCGGGCACCAGCCAATTTGCCAATCATTTGCGTGCGATATTGGATATGCCACTGGGTGACACCGAGTGCCCACGACCCGCTGCCATGGTCAATATGCTTGGTGTGGATCGAGCGCCAACAGGCAAGAATGAGGGCGTTTGGCTCTACGGCAAGACGCTCCGTCCCGGGCGTAAGATGGGCCATGTGATCCTGGTGGATGACAGTTCAGAAGAGCTGGCTCAGCGCTGTGAGGCGATGATTGCCGATCTCTATCAGCAGTAACTGATTCACCTGGGCAGGATCTACTTTAAGTCCCTCTTCGGATTTTTGAAGCGGGGGCTGGCGGTCCTGCCTCGCCACATAGGGGTGCCTACCCGATAGGCCGCTCGCGCAATCATATGCACCCCGATGGGCACAGTGAAGAGCAAAAATAGCAGCGCCGCCACTGCGCGTGCGGTTACCTGGGTATCGTGGAACATTGCGGCTACGCCCCCCAGTAACAGTCCGCAGCACAGGGTGGCGGCTTTTCCCGAAGTGCTCATGCGAGTGTAGAAATCCGGCATTCGTAACAAACCCAAAGCCGCACTAAAACCGAATAGGCTGCCCACTAGCAAAAGGGTAGCGATAAAAACCTCATCGAATACCACTGCCACCTCCCTCTTGTAATACGGTCTTTTTTCCGCTTTTCTCGATAAAGCGGGCGAAGGCGACACTCACCAGGAAGGCTACCAGCGCCAGGGCAATGGCCGCACTCAGATAGGCTGGCTCTCCCGAGGCAATCGCCAACAGAGCGCAATAGGCCACTGCAAGAATATTCAGCACATCGAGGGCTACAACCCGGTCTGCCAGTGTTGGACCAAGAAAAATTCGCATAAAACACATGGCCAGAGCCAGCAATAAAATGAGTGATGAGACATTAATGGCCGCTACGATTAGCGGCGCGTTGATATCAACGATAGTACTGTGCATCAGGAAAACGCCTCCCGCACGCGTTTCTCAAATCCCAGATGAATTTCCTCACGAAAAATATCTGGGTCATCAACGAACATAGTGTGTACCAAAAATTCAGAGTTATCCGGAGTGATTTCCAGAACTACCGTTCCCGGTGTGAGTGATATTAAATTCGCCAGTATAAAAATCTGGGTTTGATCGGTTATTTCTAGAGGTAGCCGCACTACCTGTGGACGGCTTTGTAATTTTGGTGAGAACACCTCCAAGACTGCACGTAAACTTGAAAGTACCAGTTCTTGTAGAAAAAAACTGCCTAGGCGGATTAGACGAGGTAGACGCTGGAAGTACTTGGTTCCCTCAGGGATCTTGGGCGAAACCCGCAATGCCAGATAACCGACAAAATAACCAAAACAAAAGTTTGTCAGTGTCGCATTACCGGTCAGGGCCGACCAGCTAATGGCCAATATTAAATTGAGTAAAAATACGCGCATAATTAGTGGTTCCCCGCGTATTGGGTTTCCATTCCCAGTACTGCCTCAATGTAATCACTTGGATTCAACAATTCCCCTGCCGCGGCCAGTGAGTAGTCGATTAAAGGGCCCGGTACCAGCCCGAGCACTAGAGTGATCAGAGCTAGTAATGCCACCGGCAATAGGCGCTGGTAGCGCTCCTGCTGGGGAATATTCTTTAAACTCTGACAATAGTCCTTCGGGTGGTCCTTTAAAAAAGCTTCCGCCCAAATTTTGCTCATGGAAAACAGGGTCAGGGCTCCGGTAATTAAGGCCACGGCCACAACCCAGTAAGCGTCTAGATCTAGGCTTGCCTTCAATAGCAATAGTTTGGCCCAGAAACCCGACAACGGTGGAAAACCGGCCAGGCTGAAGGCGGCGATAAAGAAAAAAACAGAAAGCAGTGGACTGGCCCGATAGAGGCCTCCAATCTGGCTTAATTCGTAACTGCCTGTCAGGCGTTTGGCAGTACCACTGATAAGAAATAAATTGGTTTTGGCGACGATATTATGAATGGTATAAAAGATCGCTCCGGCCAATGCCAGTGGCGTATCGAGTGCCAAGCCCAGTACCAAGAAGCCAATCTGGCTGATGATATGGAATGCGAGAATTTTACGAAATTCATAATGTGCCGCTGCGCCCAATACGCCAGTGAGCATGGTCAATAATGCAGTGCCCAGCAAAATAGTGTGGGGGAACTCCAGCTCACTGGGAAAAATAAGAGTGAAGGTGCGGATTAAAGCGTAAACCCCTACCTTTGTAAGTAGGCCGGCAAAAACTGCGGTCACTGTGATAGGTGGTGCATGATAAGAGGCGGGCAGCCAAAAAAATAATGGAAAAATGGCCGCTTTAATACCAAAGGCACAGATAAATAACACCGCCAGAGCAGAAACAGCAGCGGGGTTATCCACAGTGGTTAAAGAGACATGCAGCTGGGCCATGTTCAAGGTGCCTGTCAGACCATAGGTCATGCCGATAGAGGTCAGCATTAGCAATGTGGAAACTAGGTTAAGTGCTACATATTTAATTCCGCCATCCAGTTGAATACGATCTCCACCAAGCACCAGCAATGCGAAAGAGGCAATTAGCATTACCTCAAACCAGACATACAGATTAAATAAATCTCCAGTAATAAAACTACCGCAAACTCCGGCCAGTAATAATTGAAAGAAACTATGAAAGCCCAGTTTAACCCGGTATTTCCTGATATCGGAGAGGGAAAAGACCGATACACAGAATCCAACGATACCGCTAATTAGTAGCATAATGGCGCTCAGCCGATCTGCGACTAAGGTGATACCGAATGGCGCAGCCCAATCTCCCATCTGTGCCGCACGGGTGCCGCCTGTTTCCACCAGGTACAGAATGATAAAGGTCACACCGAGTAGAAGTGTGCAGCCAAAGACAGAAATAGCACCACACAGGCGCTTTCGCCCTCGCGCTGGAAAAGTGGCGAGTGCGGTAAGGATTGGTACTAGGAAGGGTAGGGCCAGTAACCAGCTCAAGGGGATTTATCCCTCTTGGGCAAAACCGGCTCGGCAATACGCATCGAATCCACATCCAGGGTGCCGAGTACTTTATAGGCCTGAGCAATCAGGGCCAGAGCAAAGGCCAGTAGGCCAAAGCCAATCACAATGGCGGTAAGGATTAATGCCTGAGGCAAGGGGTTGGAAATTGGCCCAGGAGCAACTTCCATGCCTTTTGGAATTAGGGGAGGGGCGGCGCGAGTGACGCGCCCCGCGACAAATATTGCCAAGTTGGCGGCATTACTAATGAGTATCAGCCCAAAAAGATAATGTAGTAAATTTCTGGCCAACATCAGGTAGACACCGGTAGCGATCAGAATGCCAACAACGAGAGCGAGTGGACCTTCCATCTTAGTTGGACTCCTCCAGGGCAAAAATCAGGGTCAGCACAGCGCCGAGCACTGCGAAATAAACCCCGATATCAAAAATCAGTACATTGCTAATAGTGATTCCGCCAGTATTTTTACCACCGGTAATCTGCAGCCACTGTCCTGAGAATGGCGCTTCACCAGAAAAAAGGCCCAGCATTCCGGAAACTGCGGCGATGAGTACACCGCTCGAAGCCAAAGTGCTCGGGGGAATCTTTAGGGCACTCTGTGCGGACTCCATACCCCAAGCGATGGCAAATAAGGCAAATGCGGAGGCGGCGATCAACCCAGCAATAAATCCTCCTCCTGGATAATTGTGCCCACGCAGTAACATATAGATAGAGAACAAGAGAATCAGAGCTACTAGTACTCGGGTTGCGGTTTGAAGTATCAGCGAATTCATTGCTTACCTCGCCGCAATTGATGGCCGAGTAGGGTGACTGCAGCCACAGCCGCAGTGAAGACCACAATAATTTCTCCAAATGTGTCCAGTGCTCGAAAGTCCACCAAAATGACGTTGACGATATTGCGGCCGTGGGCTTCCGGAACCGATGCTTTCTCAAAAAACTCGGTGGTTGGGCTCTCCAGAGGTGTCTGTAGTACCGCAAGTAAGCTGAAGGTGACCAGTAGACCTAAAACCGCGCCGAGGGTGGCATCTCGTGGGCGGAACAATACCTTGCGACCGGGATTAAATACCGGTAGGCGCGGCAGGATTGCCGCAACCAATACCAGGTAAAGGGTTTCTACTAGTAGTTGGGTAATCGCGACATCCGGTGCGCCAAGAAATAAGTAGATCAGGGCAATTCCCACTCCTAGGGCTCCCAGGGCACAGATGGCAATAAGTGGCTTGCGCGCCGAGCCCGCCATATAGGCCCCTCCCACGGTCAATAGCAGGGCGGCCCATTCCTTTAGGTTGAGACGTGGCCAAGCGTATTCCATAGGAAATTGTCCACTGCGTATCAGGGCATAAGCGAGGGCCAGGGACACAGTGACAAAAATTACTGTTAGGTAACGCCGCATAATACCGTTTTGTAGTATACGGGTTTGTAGTGCGGCAAAGGCTTTGAGTAAATCCAGAGATTTATCCCACAACTGATCGGCATTGGTGGGCGCATATTTGAAATCCCAGGCCAACCAAGCACGCATGCGCCGTAAGCCCAGATACATGGTGACTCCTAAAACAAAAGTGAGAATACTCATCAGCAGGGGAATATTAATGCCGTGCCATAACTTAAGCTTGATGGTCTCTGGGATTCCCAGAATTGCGCTCAGTGCCGGTTCTACCAAGCCGCCACCAACAAGATCTGGCGCCATACCGAAAGTAAGGCCCAAGCCACTTAAAATTAACGGGCTAATCCACATGCCCAGTGGTGCTTCTTGAACATTGGATATATGTTGCGGCTTTTTTTTCCAGAACGGTTTGATCGCCACCATTCCCGCTACGGTTACCGTGACGGCATTGACAAAAACCGCCACTGTGGCAACCAGCGCCGGTTCTGAGGCCACTGCTAAAGCGCCTTCATATTTAAGCTCTTTGCCGATAAATCCTAAAAAAGGTGGAAACCCGGCCATGGAGAGAGCCGCCGCTGAAGCCGCAATCACAGTAATATGCATTGAGTGACCGAGTCCGCCCAGTTTGTTGAGATTGCGTGTGCCGGCCTGTTTGTCGATAATGCCCACCACCATAAACAGCGCCGCTTTGTAGAAAGAGTGCACGATAAGAAAGGTAATGGCAGCAGCCACAGCCGCCGAGGCATCGGAGCCCAGGAACATGGTCAGGGTACCTAGCGCAATCAGGGTGGTATACGCCAGGGCCAACTTCAGATCGGTTTGTCGCAGCGCCGCCAAGGCCGCTACCGCTGCCGTAGCGGCACCCGTACAAGTCAAAATCCATTCCCAATACTCGGTATGTGCTAACACTGGATGCATACGCGCGAGCAAGTAAATACCAGCTTTTACCATGGTGGCGGAGTGAAGATAGGCACTTACTGGAGTAGGGGCGGCCATAGCATTGGGCAGCCAGAAATGAAAGGGTAGCTGTGCAGACTTACAAAAGGCGCCTATTAATATCAGTATTAAGATCGGTAAATAAAGAGGGCTTGCTCGTACAGTTTCACCGGTAGCCAATACCTGGACTAAATCGAAACTCTCTGCCAGAGAGGCGAGTAGTAGTAACCCAACGAGTAGGCACAACCCACCTAGTGTGGTGACCAGCAAGGCTTGTAAAGCAGAGCGACGTGCAATGGCGCTGGTGTTGTTATAGCTAATTAGTAGATAGCTGGAAATGGTTGTTATTTCCCAAAAAACAAATAGGGTAATTAAGTCTCCCGCCAGAACCAAACCCAGCATCCCCACCATAAAAAGGTAGAGGTAAAAGTAAAATCGGCGCAAATCAATGTCGCCGCGCATATAAGCGGCAGCATAGATGGTAACAAAAATTCCAATGCCACTAATTAACAGGGCAAAAAGGAAACTCAGGCCATCGACATAAAAACGCAGGTCAATTCCCAGTGCTTCAACCCAGGTAACGCCAAAGGAGAATTCCTTACCGGCTGAAATATCCGGCATATGCACCATTAAGATAATGGTGAAAATAGTCGGAAGCACAGGTGAGAGTAGGGATATCCATCTCCCTGGCGTAGCCTGATCGATTTTGCGACCTTCCGTGTCGCCCACTGCGCCCATCAATACATCCCCGATTGCCTCGATCTATTTTAGGAGGGAATTGGCAATAGAGCTGGCGCGGAATCTTAGTATCGAGATTATTATGTTCCTGTCGATTGGAATGCTTTGCAATTGGCACGTATCGAGTTGAATGGAAATTGCGACTAGCTGCTTCTATATATGCTTTTCAGATGAGCCTTTTAAAAAGTAATTTTCAATCAGATAGTTGGAAATAATTCTTATTAGAATTGTTTAAAAGCCTGGAGAGGGTATCCGTCAATTACAGAATCTAAGGTATTTAGGGGGGCAGGTTGAATATCTCGGTGAGTGCCGGTTTATTCGACTAAGAAATTTATCTTACCTAGAGTCAGGTGTTCTTCTGAGGGTATGACTTTGCGCCATATTGCATAAATAGAAGTAGGGTAATAATTTGATGGTGGAATACCTGCTATCGAGGGAGTCTCTGACAAATTACGTAATACCTCTGCAGGCCCTGAATTCAGCGGATGTAGCCTTTAAAGCCTGCTCTTCGGGGCTTTCAGAGCGATTCACACTTTGTTTTGTGTCTTCTTGAAATATCTAGACTCACCTGTGAAGCCGCGTCTTGATTGAGAGCCGCTTTGAAAGCTAGAGGCATCACAGAATTATTTAGTGCCTCCCTGGGTAGTTGGGCAAGATAACAACTTCACTAATCTCATAAATATTATGGTTGAAGGATGCAACTATGGATCGGTCACTTAACGAACATCCTGAGCTAAAGATTCTAGATCAAGATTTATTTGAGTTGGTGCGTGGGGTGGAAATTCTTGCGGCAATTGAGCCAAGAAATTTTCGGGCAATGAAAGAAGAGTTTTTCTCGAAGAAGTTTTCCATTAATCCTCAGTTTGTATACCGTGAACAAAAAATGGATATATTTCAGCGCAAACGGCTGCTTTATGCCCTTCCAGTCGAATCCCTGCCAGATGAGGATCTGACTCAGCTATATAGCGATATCATCGAATCTTATGTCGATAAATTGGATCAGTTTCGCTCTGTGGGAACGGATGATTTTGTTTATAACTCCTTGCGTTACTTTGGAGAGCCCACAGATAAGGATGTAAATAATGCCAATTTTATTCTGCACTTGCCTGATGATTTGGAATCTAGTGATGATCGGTTTCTGAATGCTAATGAGATGATGCAGTATCTCAGTGACTTCGCTAATAGACAGGGCTATAGCTACGATATTTGCATCGATGATCATATGATTGCCAATGCTTTGGTGGCTGGTAGTACGATTAAAATCAACTCCCATGCCAATATTTCGGAAACTGAGGTATCTGCGTTGGCTCACCATGAGCTGGGGGTTCACCTGGTCACCACTCTTAACGCCCGTAGCCAGACGCTAAAAATTCTAGAGTTGGGTTGCCCGGTCAATACAACTACTCAGGAAGGCTTGGCGATTCTGTGTGAGTACCTGGCTGGATACCTCACTCTGCCAAGACTAAAAGTATTGGCCTTGCGGGTGGTTGCGGTGCAATCCATGTTACAAGAGAGGGATTTTAAACGTACTTTTATCCTGCTCAAAGAAAAATATCAGGTGGAGGAAAATCTAGCCTTTACGATTACTACCAGAGTCTATCGAGGTGGCGGCTTCACCAAGGATTATCTTTATCTACAAGGTTTTCATCAGATGTTAAATGCCATGGAAAACTGTAAGAATTTTAATAACCTTATGACTGGTAAGGTTTCAGTAGAATATCTGCCTCTTGTTTCTCGGTTGATTGCTAAAGGCTATCTGCATGCACCACATTTTATCAGCCCTGCGATAAAAGAACCGCAGTCTATTGATCCCGTTAAACGGTTTATTGCCCATGCGATTAAATAATTTTTTTAGAGAGTCTTACCTAAATTCAGTTGGCTGGTAGGTCAAACCACAGGGCCGTGATGCTATTCTTTATCGCTTTCAGTTGTAGTTGTTTCTTGAATAAACCCAGGCCGTCCCCTGAGGCCAGTATAGATTTATCATTTACACTGGCCTCACCTTCAATGACATGTAAGTAGCCGGGCCGCTCATGGGTTTGTATTGTAATGCTTTCTCCGGTATTTAATTGCAAACGGTATAGACTGGTATCCTGATGTATGGAGAGTGTGTTTCCGCTTCCATCGGGGGTGATAAGCGCAGTCAGCTTATCCCGTTGTGGGATTGACTGCTGTTCGTAACTGGGTTTTATGCCTCGGCGATTCGGTTCAATCCAGATTTGCAAAAATTTAAGCTGCTCCGTTTGTGAGTGGTTGTATTCCGAGTGAGTGATGCCGGTTCCCGCACTCATCCTCTGAATCTCTCCAGCTGATACGACCAAACGGTTACCCTCACTGTCTCTATGTTCAATCGCACCCTGCAAAATGTAGGATATAATCTCCATATTCCGATGGCCATGAGTATCAAATCCTGCACCAGGTATAACAGTGTCATCATTGATAACACGCAGTACAGAAAACCCCATATGATTAGGATCGTAATAATGCCCAAAAGAAAAGCTATGTCTACTGTCTAGCCAGCCAAAACGGGCTCTACCACGTGCTTGTGAGGGTCTGTAATAATACATAGCCTGATCCCTATTAATAAGATTGGTTGTGATGATAGGGCTATGATAGATAATGGTTACGAAAACAAATATTGGATAAAAACGGATAAGTAATTCGCCTTAATCGAATGAATGGCCTCCAACTTAACATTCGTCTATCCCGTCTTTCCATGCTAAAAAAGAGAAAGCGATAAAGAAATATGGATCTATGGAGAAGAAAGGAAGCAGGAAAAAATGAAGAATAAGCACTATTACTCAGAGGCTGGCATCTCCAGGGTTAGTAGACGCAGTTCTCCAATAAATTCCCGAGCCACAGGTCCAAGCTTATCCTGGTCTTTGAAGTTTATATAAAAACTGGTGGAACGTGTCCCACCTTTTTTTAAGCGAAGCAGCTTCAGAGTCCCATCATTGAGTGAGTCAGCCACCAGTGGCATAGGCAGCCAGGCAAACCCCATGCCCTGGGTGATTAAATCTAGAGATGCACGCAAACTACCTACTTTCCAGCGTTGCTCTGCTCCCAGCCAGCCGGAATCCCGGTTTGTTTGAATCGCCGAATCCCGCACAATAATCTGCCGATAGGATTTTAGATCTTCAAATGTCAACTCACGGTCAAACTGGAGTAGTGGATGTGCATTGTGAGCCACGGCCACAAATTTGATACGGCAGATTTCATCGTTGAGGCTGTCATCCATGGTAAAGGCCGAAAGGCCCAGGTCTACGAGTCCTTCCTGAATTAATTCGTTGGTACCGGATAAAACAGTATCCACAATATCAATATTGACCTGAGGGTAGATTCCAGATACTTTCTCTAAAGCCTGGAAGACTACTTTCTGTGGAAAGGCTCCATCCACCGCAATGCGTAACTCCGATTCCACCCCTTCACTCAGGCTATCGGCAATAGCCTCAATACGAGATACCTCTTCCAGTAGGAACTTGCCACGACGCAGCATTAATCGACCAGCTTCAGTAAGTACTACCTTACGCCCCGATACTTCAAACAGCTTAACACCGAGTGCGGCTTCCAAGTTCGTTACCGCATGGTGAATACTGGATTGGCTCTTGTGAACCACCGAGGCTGCCTGATTAAAACCGCCAGCATCTACAACGGCCTTGAACATCCGCCATTGCTCAAGGGTAGTCTTTTGCATGAGTTTTCCCTCTCCTGAGAGCCATTTCAGAAAGGCTACTTTATTCCTTGACTACACAGAATGATAGTGAAAATTATAGGCGGTACTCCTGTGAAGATTTTAAAGTAGTTATTTCTCCGGCTTGGTAAGGCGCTATGAAAGAGAAAAAAGTCGGTATCTCCTTGTGTTGTATCTTTACACTTGTTGTCCAGGGGAGGAGAGAATGAGCGAATTAGCGGTTTTGTTTTTGAATGCATCAAAGCCAGTAGGATGAAAAGCAAGATAAGCTCTGATTCGAGTATGGTATTGCTCGTGTCACTTTTGAAACAGATATAGAGAAAAGTTGAATACTCTGCTATTGATATTGAAAAAATTTGTTGCTTTACCGTATTGGTCTTGGCTAAATCTCAACGTCTTATATTCTCTGGCATATTAATCTTTGTATTCCGTACATGGAAAATCTCGAAATTAGCTTGCTCAGTAATTAACTCTGTGAGTTGTAAACTATTGTGACGTGGTTTATCTGCAAACAGACTCACGCTTTAAGACCCCAAAGTAAAAAGGAGGCCGCGTTGCGGCCACTGTAAGGATATGTAGATAAGTGTGCAGTAACGGCTTTTTGGGCTAGGCTTAACCCCGATTGTGAGGGTTGGTGTAATCGATATCTGGTCCCACTGGAACTATCTGAGTTGGATTGATCATTGTGTGACTAAAGTAGTAATGCCGCTTGATATGGTGAAAGTTCACGGTCTCTGCAACTCCGGGCCACTGGTATAGTTCGCGTACATAATTGCTGAGGTTGGGGTAATCCTCAAGGCGTTGACGATTACACTTGAAGTGTCCGTGATAGACGGAATCAAAGCGTATTAGGGTAGTAAATAACCGCCAGTCGGCCTCAGTGATTTTTTCTCCTACTAGATAGCGCTTTTGACCTAAAATATTCTCTACCCGATCCAGGGCATCAAATAAATTTGTATAGGCTTCTTTATAAGCTTCCTGAGTGGTGGCAAAACCGCTTCGGTATACGCCGTTGTTGATATTTTCGTATACTAGTTCATTGATGGTATCAATTTCTGTTTGTTTTTCCTCAGGGAAAAAGTTCTGCGTATCCCGGCTAATTTCATTAAATGCTTGATTAAACATACGGATAATTTCTGAAGATTCATTGCTGACAATACAATTTTGCAGCTTATCCCAAAGTACTGGCACAGTAACGCGACCAGTGTAATCAGCTTTATTACGTGTATATAACTGATGCAAGAACTGATAGCCAAATAGCGAATCACCACTGCTGCCCTCATCGGTATTAAAACTCCAACCATGTTCAAGCATATCCGGGCTGACTACAGAAACACTGATGTGCTCCTCCAGTTTTTTTAACTTGCGGAAAATTAAGGTTCGATGAGCCCAGGGGCAAGCCAGAGATACATATAAATGGTAACGCCCGGATTCCGCCTTAAAGCCACCTCTACCACTGGGGCCTGCGCTGCCATCACGGGTAATCCAATTGCGCAGTTGAGCAGCTTCTCGCTTAAACGATCCGCTGGAATCTTTGGTGTCATACCACTGGTCTTTCCAGTGGCCGTTGACTAATAGTCCCATGTTTCTCTCCTGAATCAGTGTTTGTGCTAATCGGCCCTGAGGTAGCTAGGGCGAGATAAAAGTATGTTGGCTAAATTATCAAATGGTATTTTTACGCTTATCGATGCTTAAGCGCCCGGCGCCATGAGCGGCCAGTACCAGGAAGCCGCCAGCCATGGCCAGGTTTTTAAAGAACATCAAAAATTGCATCTGATCGGCTAAGTTATGGTGATACAAGGCCGCGGTTAGCAGGCTGAATGCCGCAAATGCCAGGGCGGCAAGGCGAACATGGAAGCCGACGATCAATGCCAGGGCTCCGCCAATCTCAAATAAGATTACCAGTGGCAGAAGGAATTCTGGCAGGCCGCCCATAGCCAAGTACTGGGCGCTGCCCTCATAGTTCTGAAGCTTATTCACTCCCGCTAGTATAAAGATTGCTGCCAGGCCGATACGCCCACTGAGGTCGGCGATGTCTGCAAACAGATTCGAGTTTGTACTTGTCTGGGATGTGGATAAAGTAGAAGTGGTCATAGGGATGCTCCTCAAAATGTGAATAAGTGGATAACACTGGGTTTTGGCTAAGTAGTCGATGTCTTTAAGGAGCAGTTTAGTGATATTTAATAGAATGAAAATTGGTATAAATGGGCTTATTCATTCTAATAAATAGAAAGAAGGGGCTGTGATGTACTGAACACCTCAGAAGTGGTAGCCGATACCCAGGGAGTAAACAAATGGGTCTATATCCACATTCACCCGAATGTGAGAGCTATCATCAGCTCCAGAGTGAAAATGGATCTTTGCCTTGGTATCAATATCCAGATACCAAATAGCCGCGTTAAACAACCAGCGGCTCTCCCTGCCAAAGGCGACATCTATACCAACCTCCCCGGCAAGTCCCCAGGAGTTGTCCAGCTTGAGTCTTGCCCGTGATTCAGCTCCGAGAACTGTCTCAAAGTAGTTCTGGGCTACACGGTTGATATGCTCGCTGAAAAAATGGGTGTAATTTACTCCAACACCAATGTATGGCTGCACCCAGGATTCTGTGCATACCGGGTACCACTGCAACGTGAGGGTAGGAGGTAGGTGTTTGATATCCCCCAGGCGAACCCTGCTCAGAGGTTCCCCGGTATTCGGGTCTGGCAGGCCACTCACCTTAAGGTCGTGCTTGAATGGCAGTGCAGCCAAAAGCTCCAGCCCCCAGTGATTGGCGAATAACCAGGTGCCTGTAAAGCTCACGGAGTAACCAGTATCCACGTAAACTCGTGTATCAGGCAGTATGGTGCCATTTAGGCGCAGATTGTCGGAATCGTCGTTGGGAGCTACTGCAGCGGCGCCAACACGAATTATAAAGTCTCCTTTTTTATACTCTGCCAAAGCTTGGCTACTAAAGAGTAAGGCGGCAAAAAGCGTTATTGCCAACTGAAGCCGTTTCATTTCTTGCTTCCCTGCGCATTTTATCGAAATGGAGTTACGCATTCAGTGTAGTTGGTCGGCAAATTGGCGGTTGGGGTAACGCGTTCTTTGATGTGATAAGACGTCTTTAGCAGGAATATATAGATGGGATCTGTGCCAAGCCTTTGTAAGTATTGCTTCAAAAGATAGAGCATATGGAGTTCTTGTATAACCCCACACAAATCATAACTAATTTAACAACTGTAAATAGTAATGGGCCTAAAAAGGCCCATTACATTTTTGAGATAAGCTGATCAGTATTTTTGGTATTTTCAATTTCTGGGGGTCAGAAATTTCTGATACTGGAATGCAGCCCCCAGCATGCACAGCCCCACCAACATACAGACCACAATCTTTTGTATCAGGGAAAAGTCCTGCATATCCCACAGCACAATTTTTAGTGCGGCAATGCCGAACAACATGAGTGAGAGCTTCAGTAACTTTTGGGTATCAGGTCTTAGAGTCTGGAACAGTAGCAGTGTTGCATGCACCACCAAGGCAAATGATATGGCTGGCAGCCACATGGTTTCCAGCACTTGCGCCAGCAGCGCAATATAAGCTGGGATGGCTGTAAGGTGCAGCACCCACAGGTTAAACAGCCTGCGGCCAGGCCATACGGCTCTATTGGCGAAAAAGCGCTGATAAACCAACAGTGAAGCGATTCCCAGGGCCACCAGGTTATACACTCCCAACATTGGCGCCTTAGCGGAATTGGCAATGACCGCTGCAACTTGCAACAAGGTAATAAAATCAAACAGGCGCAGACTCAGCATATAAAGGGGGGTCAACTGGTTGCGCAGCGGCGCTAGTTGGGGTTTAAAAATATACAGACCGGCGAAGTACAGCTGGCATAGTAAAAGTGCCAGTGCAAAGTCACGGCTTAGCGCGTAGCTAATAATAAGTAGCGTTGCCGCGAGATAGTAAAAGGCCAATGGAAAGAGTGGCTTAAGTGCCCGATGTAGGGTCAACCGCCAATCCTGGCCGACTGGCTTCCGCCGCAATCCCTGGCCGATCCACAACAGTGCCGCCATTGATACCAGCCCCAACAGCAACCCACTCAAGGCAAACCCTTGCCAGTTGGCGAACTCCTGCAGAGCACAACTGATTATTGCTACAAAGCTTGCGCCTGCGATCAATATGCGCAGTTCCTGTTTTAATACCTCCAGTTTCAGGTGTGTATAAAGTGCCAGGGCGATAGCGCCAGACAGCCAAACGGCGATGGGGAAGTAGTCGTTGGCCTTATAAAGTACTGTTGGTAGGAAAAATATTGGCACCAGAGCGTAAAACAGCTTGCGCAAATTGAGTGCCAGAGAGAAGCCAGTGGATTGCATATCCAGGTGTTTATACAGAGCTGCAATCATCCACAAGCTAAGGAAGGCCTCTACACTAGCGATCTTTCCGTAAGGTATTTGATCGTAGAAATGCAAGTTACCCACAATCGATGCACTCGCGAGTAGTGGGATAAACAGCAGTAAGTAATGGCTGAGTCCAAACCATTCACTAAATGCTGAGCCAGTGCGCTTGCCGTGCCAGATTAAAAAGCCCATCGGTAGCAAGGCAAGCAGCCACATACCCTGGGGCCAGAGGATGCCAACAGATAGCAGAAAGCTTGCGGATAAAAACACCACAAAAGCGTTATCTGCGAAAGAGGTTAAATGGTGCTCTCTAGGAGTAATCCGATCTGCGCAGTGCTGCAACAGTCGGGTTAATGCGAAGGCAGCCGCACAGAGCGCCAACCAGTTACCCCAACCAGCATCTGCGCTTAATGACAGCAACATTGGTGCGGGAACAACTCCGCCAGCTAACCAGGTCAGAGCTTGCCACAGCATGGTAATGCCAGCTGCAGATAGGGCGATGTAACCCTCGCTTCTTACACTGATAAAACCAAAACGGGCACCGAGAAAAATCAGCAACAATCCCTCTAGGCACCAGACAATCCCCAATAAAGCGGGACTGCACAACGCAAGGATTGCCAAGCCTGCCAGTAATCCACCGTGTAGTAGAGCCATATTCTGTACAACACGGGCGGAAATGCTGATGGCGTTGTAGCCAAACAGCCAGCGTGAATAAATGGCCAGAGCCATCCAGGGTAGAAGGTTCAGCAGCCACACAATGCCCAGTGCGTTACTGTTGGGTGCGAGCGACCAGCTGATGTGGATAAACAGCACCAGGTTTGCGGCAATAATAATCAGGCGCCTTCGCTCCAGTCCTTTGGACTCTATCAATTCAGCGCTTAGTCCCCGCAAGGCGTAATGGGCAAAGCCATAAAAGAAGCCGTGCAATATCAACAATGGCCCCCAGTTTGGGACGGCCCCATCCAGGTTTGAGATCGAAAACTCAAACATGCCTGCGCTCAGTACCATAGTGACGATCGCAAGCTGTGGCCAGCGTATCTGCCTGGATAAATGCAGCATCGCCAGGGCGAGTGCCAATAAATAGCTGAGGTAAACAAGTGCGGAAGGATCAAAATGATTCGCCACCAAAGGCATGGTGGCACCGCCCAGCAGGGTCACCATAGACACCACTCGAGTCTCAAATAATAGGGCCAGTAAGTATGAGAGCCCTGTTGTCGCCACCAACAGGCCGACTCCAACAGGAACAGGCAGCAACTGATAGTAAGGCCCGGCAAAGTACCCACACAGGTAGAGAAGAATCACTCCGAGTGCTATTAATCCAGAGCCGTAGTCCGCCATATGGGGCATACGCCGGCTAAAAGTCACACCGCCAAAAGTGGTTGCCGCCGCAACCAGAAAGCCCAAGATCACCTTACCGGCCGGGCCCAAATAGTTGTTGAAAGAGAACTGCAGCAAGTATGCGAAGCCAAATACCAGTGCCAGTATGCCGGCAGCGGTCATAAAGAATACCGGGGCTTTACCCTGGCGCTGGTAATGGCGATAAAAGTTTGCAAGGGGCTCCCACACGCGATTGAGCGGTTCCAGGGCTGGTGCCAATAGGCTGGCCAGGCCTTCTTGTAACCATGGAGTGGCTACTGATGGTTTACCGGCTCTCTCAGGCGTTGATTTGGATTCAGAAGATTTCGGGGTAGGAGTTGCCGTTGCTGAAGGTATGGTTGCTGAATGAGCTTGCTGAATGGTTTGGCGGGGCTTGGAGGGTGTGCCCATAAGCAGGGCCAGTTCGTCTTCTAACTCAGCAGTACTTTCTACCAAAGCTTCTTTGGTTTCTGTATCGTCCCGCCTGAGCTGTGCCTCAAGGGCGGAGAGCCGTCGTTCGAAGGTCTCCAGCCGGCGTTGATTGTCCCGCTCCAGCAGGGCGAGTTCGGCTCGAAGTGAAAGTAATTCACCTTCCATAATTACCCCATTTTAATATGGTTGCTGGGTATTATTGACTTATTATTCAAAGCAATGCTTAGGTTGGGCTGTCCAAGATAAATGGATAAGGGATACTGTCATCCCTATTGCTATTTTTCTGACAATTAAGTGTTTTCAGCCTCTAATTTGACTGCTTCACGATACCGTGCCAACTCTTTCAAAAGCCAGCTTTGAGATTTTTGCTTAGGCTGGTTTTTACACTTGATATAGTAGGGGTTGCCACTAAAGGTACTTTTACTGGCACTAAGTTCAATAAACTCTTCGGCATTGTCAATTTTGCTAGAAAAATATTTATACTTTTTCTCCATATGTTCTACCGCTTCCAAACTGCTGTGCTCACTGCCATTTCGGATAAATGTACATTCAGAGGTAGATACAAAATTAATCAGATGGTTTATTTCTTTCTTTGAGTTATCCGCCTTTACTGAAAAAGAGATTAAACTGGATAAAAATAAGGCAAGAAAAATTACCAGGTGCTTTGACATTTTTTATTCTCAGGTGCTGAATTTCTTACGAGTTTTATAGAGCAGAGCTGACTTTAAAAGAACCCTTAAGGTGCAGGCCATTAAGGGTTCAATACTTATGATAGTAGCCCCATAGTCCATGTTATGGAGCCTCTATAAAAAAGAATTTAGGAGATATCAGGCGTTTTTACGCACTACTGCTTTCACAGTGCACTGGACACTTTTATTTTCAGCTTCTCCAACAACTTCAGAGGACTCTGTTAGTACCTTGGATACCGTGAGTTCAGAAGCGGAAATTACTTCCATCATTTCTTTTTTGCAATTAGTGATATTAACTGCATTGGATATGGACGGGTCATAGCTAATTTTGTGAGAAAAATCACGTTCCTCTTCACCATTTCGGCTTCTTTTGATGCTCTGATATGCTTCTTTACTCGCATCTACAGTATCACCGATTACCCTGCCGGGTTTTACTTCAAGCTTCATGCAGGATGTGGTGGCAATGGCTAATGCAATAACGGTAAAAATCTTGTTCATTTTTTCTACTATCTGAAAAGTTATATTCGTTTAACCATGGAAAAAGTGAGGATCTTGTAAGGAGGCCCACTGACCAAACTCGGCAACCTGATAGCTATGCAAATGGTTGTTATATCTTTATCCGGGTTAATTTCGTAGGATCTTATGTAGATTCTGTTTGAAGTCAATCGATTAATAGTATTGCCTTGTTTGAATTGTGCTCGATCTGTCTGCTTATCAACCAAAACTGGCCGGCTATCAGCTTTTAGCGTAATAATGATGGCAGTAGTACCAGTTAGATCATTAATCGAACTATCTTCTTCAGGCGAAAAGTTATCTAAGAGCAAATAACAGGCCGGCCCTTTTCTCTGCCTCTTTTTACTGGGAGGCGTAAAAATTACTGGCTTTCAGTCTATTTTTTGCATCTATACAGCATCCGGTGTCTGCTATAACGAGACTCACTGTGGCTAAAAAGTCTGGTCTCCTTGATGCGCCATATAGATACTGGAACTATTGCAATAAGGCATTGCCGCCTACGTCGACTTGAAAACTTCATTGATGTCGCTTACGCGCTCTTATTTGTCAACTTCGTTTTATATCTTCCTTCGGGAGAAGATATGGCTTGGATAAAGCTTGAATTTGGCCTTCTGAGTCTTTTAGTGGAGAATTCCCAAGAGATTTTCCGCCTATTTATTGCCGTAGGACTAACGCTCGTACAGTGGAATCTGACGCATAAATTACTTGGGCCCGTTGAGCAGTCCAATAATATCCATACTTCGCTGGTGTTATTGCAGCAGGTGGTCGTATGTTTTTATCTCTATTTTGCGATCAATGACCCTAAATTAGTTAGCATCTCGTCCACCGTTGGCCAGAGTGTATGCCTTGCTCTATCGGGATTTATCGGGCTCGCAGGCTGGCAGTATGCCCGCAAGATGGGCTTCGCTAACACATCCCTTACCAGCAATGAAAAAGATAACGTCTTCAAAAGCGCAACGACTGAACCCTTCGTCGCAGTACTTACTATTGGACTTGCATTCATCAGCCCTGTGGTTTGGTCTTTGGGTTGGCTGGTGATTCCGCTGATATTAATAGTGATACATAAAAAGATTGGCCGGAAATAAAAATCCGCTAATTTAGTATTCTATGTTCATCCTTCAATAAATTAGGTTAATTTTTGAGACCTACAGATTCCCCATTCCCAACGATTAATTGGCCAGAATCCTCAGAATTCCAATGTGCATGCTTTCCTAGAGAGTAGGAGGATCTGCTTAGCCTGGTTTTGAGGCCTTTGAAATGTACTTGGCATTCCTGGCTTAGCATGACGAAATCTTTGCGTTTTTCTACTTTATAGCCAGGGGCAGATAATCAGCTTTTAAGACGAATCTGGGGCTTTGAGTCATTTCTTGAGCGATTGGATTAGCTGCACATTTTCACGTCTTACCCCCTGGATTTCTCTTTTATCCGGCGTTTTGGCTCTCCTTTGAATCCTGAGCTGGCTTGGCTTTTGGAGTGTGTTGTATCCAAGCCATGGTAAGTGTGGACGGCTCTACAGTAAGTATCTGTTAAGAAATTCCTCATTATGGACTGTAATAATTTGCGGCCTACGCCGACTAAGGTTGCAATGCACCCAATTTTTACCTTTCCGCTGGGGTGTGCATTTTTATACCGAGGATATGATTAGCATGAAAGTTCTTCACTTATTTCTACGCTCTTTGCTTGTAACTTCCTTCCTTCTTATCGTGCCCTTCGCATCAGCCGGAGAGCCCTTCTCCGAAGAGCGCTTCAAAGAGCTGCAAGCTGCCAAGCAACCCGTATTGATTGATGTACGGGCAGACTGGTGCCCTACCTGTAAGAAGCAGAGCATAATTCTTGCGCAGTTCCAGGAAGATAACCCCCAGTGCGGCCTCACAATCTTTAATGTGAATTTCGACAAGCAAAAAGAGTGGGTAAAGCATTTCCGTGCGCCCAGGCAGTCAACTCTGCTGCTCTATCGTGGGGACAAGCAGGTATGGTTCAGTGTTGCTGAAACACGCGCTGATGTTATTCGCCAGAATATCTTTAACTCAGTTAAGGCCTGCGGCGAAAATGCTTGAAGTCAGCGCCATCCCCCTGGCCTTGATTGCGGGCACACTTAGTATTCTCTCCCCCTGTGTTTGGCCGCTGGTGCCAATGGTGGTTGGCGCCTCCAGCAGTGCTGGGCGCTGGGGGCCTTATGCGCTCGCCGTAGGGCTCAGCTTGTCATTTGCCCTGGCTGGAACTGTGCTCAGTTTCCTGTTGGTCTCTTTAGGGCTGGACCCAGAGCTATTTCGTTATATTGCTGCAATCCTGCTTGTGGCCGTTGCCCTTATTCTGCTGATCAAACCCCTTTCCGACTGGGTGACCCTGCGTTTGGCGAAAGTTACCGCTGGGGCGAGTATTACTGGTGATGGCGCCTGGGCCGGACAGTTTGGTATCGGCTTTCTCACAGGAATTATCTGGTTGCCCTGCGTAGGTCCCACGCTAGGTGCAGCAATCGCGCTTGCTTCCATGGGCCAGCAACTAGGCCAATCATTTATGGTGATGTTTTCTTTTGGGCTTGGTACCGGCGCTGCGCTACTGGTGGCAGGCGGGCTATCACGGAAAATTTATAGCCGCTTATCACCATCAGTTGGCGCTTTTGCTGTTGGTGGCAAAGTAGCACTTGGTGCCATACTTTTGTTGCTTGGGATTATGGTGTTGAGTGGCTTTGATAAAGTCCTGGAAACCTGGGCTTTGAACTGGATGCCCGAGTGGACTTTTAGTTTTTAATAATCATCTCGAAGTAAATCACTATTTAGTCGAGGTGTCCAAAGGGATTAATAGTTATTTTAGTGTCTGGAAAAACACTGAAAATTACCTCAGGAATCCAAGAAGTTTTACGAGTAAGTTTAAAGCCCCAGTAATCTTCAATTACTGGGGCTTTTTTTATGTCCTGTTAAGGAACTGTTAAAAATTATGGCTGGTAAGAAGGGTAATCGGTATAGCCTTCATCGGTACCGCCATACATGGTTTCCGGGTCAACCTTATTAAGAGGCCAATCATTGCGAATACGTGTGGGAAGGTCCGGATTGGCAATGAAAGGGCGGCCAAAACCAAAGATATCTCCGTTACCCGCCTGCAGCACCCGCAAAGCCTTCTCTGGGGAATACTTGCCGGCATACATGATGCGCCCGCCAAAGATCTCTCGTACTTCCTGGTAGAAATTCTCAGGTAAATCCGGTGCATTATTCCAATCCGCTTCTGCTAAAGATAGGTAAGCAATTCCCGCCTCGTTCAATAGTTTGATAGCTTCGATATAGGTTGTGTGTGGGTCACTCTCCACCAGGCCAAGATAAACACGGTCCTCATCGGTACTTTCAAACAGCGGAGCAAATCGAACGCCGAGACGATCATTACCTACCTCTGCTGATACCGCTGCAACAATCTCTTTGAGGAAACGCAGTCGGTTCTCCAGGCTACCGCCATACTCGTCATCGCGTTGGTTGGTATGCTCAGAAATAAACTGGTTTACAAGATAACCATTGGCACAATGCAGCTCAACGCCGTCGAAGCCTGCTTCCAAAGCATTGCGTGCTGCCTGGGCATAGAGCTGCACTAGTTCTTTAACTTCTTCTGTTGTCAGCGCGCGAGGATCACTGGGTTCAGCCAAAGCACCTTGCCCTGGCCCTGTCTCAATAAATACCTTTACCGCATCTGCTCGGATTGCAGACGGCGCAACAGGAGCCGTTCCACCCGGTTGTAGTGATGTGTGGGATACACGCCCCACATGCCAAAGCTGGGCAAAAATAATACCGCCTTGATCGTGTACGGCTTTGGTCACTTTTTTCCAGCCTTCGATCTGGTCCTGTGAATAAATTCCGGGAGTCCAGGCATAGCCCTGACCCCGGGGCTCAATTTGCGTGCCCTCTGTAACCATAAAGCCGGCACCGGCACGCTGAGCGTAGTAGTTGGCCATTAAGTCATTAGCGATGTTGCCAGGCTGTGAACTTCGCGATCGGGTAAGCGGCGGCAGCACAATACGGTTTTTCAGGGTGTAAGGGCCCAGGTTGATTTCACTGAACAGTGCTTCGTTTTTCATAACTACTTTCCTGCTAAAAGCTTATTGCAGTGAGGTTTAAAAAAGACCGTAGGGCTTTTCATTAAGGCTGATGAAGATATTCTTCTTCTGGGTATAGGCATCGATCATCGACTTATGGGTTTCGCGCCCGATACCGGATTTCTTGTAACCGCCGAACGGTGCATGGGCAGGGAGTTCGTGGTAGGTATTCACCCATATGCGGCCAGTTTCTACCGCTCGTGCAACGCGCAGTGCACGGTTGATATCCTGGGTCCATACAGCACCTGCCAAGCCGTAATCGGATTGGTTGGCCATCGCTATAACTTCCTCCTCAGAGGAGAAAGGAATCACTACCACAACTGGGCCAAAGATTTCTTCCTGTGCGACTTTCATAGCGTTGTCGGCATGGGTAATTATTGTAGGTTCAATGTAAAAACCCTGTTCCATTCCGGGTTTTTGCAGCCGCTTACCGCCGGTAAGGATCTTCGCACCTTCTTCTTTGGCAATATCTATGTAGCCAAGAATACGGTTCATTTGCGCTTCACTGATCTGGCTACCCATTTGTGTGTTGGGGTCCATCGGATCGCCGACATTCACGGCTTCAAACTTGGCTTTTAGTTCAGTAGTAAAACGCTCAACAATATCTTCGTGCACAAAAAGGCGGGCACCAGATTCACAGACTTGTCCCTGGTTCAGCAGGATAGACAGGGCTCCGCCCTCCAGGGCTTTTTCCCAGTTTGTGTCGGGGAATACGATATTGGCTGACTTGCCACCCAGCTCCAATGTAGCTGGTACCAATTTATCAGCCGCAGCTTTGGCCACGTTATAGCCGATGCCAGTAGACCCGGTGAAGGCCAGCTTCGCGACTTTAGGGTGATCCAGTAAAGCCTGGCCCGCTTCTGGGCCTACGCCGGTGACAACGTTCACCACACCATCTGGTAATACTTCCTTGAAAATCTTGGTCAGCTCCAGCAGGGTGGATGAAGTCATCTCGGATGGCTTAATCACTACGGTGTTACCGGTTGCGATAGCGGGTGCAATCTTCCAGGCGGCCATCAGCAGAGGGTAGTTCCATGGGATTACCTGACCGACTACACCCATTGGCTCGCTGAATACCAAGCTCATGGTTTGATCATCAATCATCACCGCTTCGTCGCTGTGAGAGCGGATAACCCCTGCAAAGTAGCGAAAGTGGTCGATGGCCAGTGGGATATCAATATTTGAAGTTTCGCGAATTGGCTTGCCGGTTTCCAATGCCTCAAGGTGGGCGAAGAATGCTTTCTTTTCTGAAAGCATGTCTGCAATTTTGAGCAGTGCATCCTGTCGTTCAATAGCGGAAGTAAGTTTCCAGATGGGGAACGCCTTTTCTGCCGCAATGACAGCAGCATCGACATCACTTGAATCGGCCAACGGTATGCGAGTCAGTAATTCGCCTGTAGCAGGATTGAGGCTGTCCATCGTACGCCCCGAGTTGCTATTAACCCATTCACCACCAATAAATAATTTATAAGATTCCTGAGGAGCAAAGCGCTTAGTGGGTCGGCTCATATCTATCTCCAGATAATTAGAAGAGTAACTACTTGGGCTATTAAATAGCCCCAGCCAGATGTGGCTGTGCCTTACGATGGTGGGAATAATAGATAGGCAAAGATACAATTAGAAACAACTACTCTTTGTCCTGGTTACAAATATGAATGGTATAAGTCGGTTAGACCTGAAACAGCTACGTATATTGGAAGCGCTACTGCAAGAGAGAAACCTATCGCGGGTAGCGGAAAAGGTAGGGTTAACTCAGCAAGCAATCAGTGAACAGCTGCGTAAGTTGAGGGAAGTATTTGATGACCGTCTGTTCATTAGGCAAGGCAACGGCATGGTGCCCACTCCTATTGCCGAACAACTGGGCGGCAGGATCAGCAGCATTTTAAAGGATATAGAGTCACTGCTGACCCCAATAGCTTTTGACCCGGCAACCTATAAGGGGGTTTTTAGCATTAGCGCCACAGACTACGCGATTCAATCGGTACTACCCCAACTACTAGAGGTTGTCCGTAAATCTGCCCCAGAGCTTAAAGTTATCGTTAGGGATTTTGAAACAGATAACCTAAATCAATTAATGGTTGCCGGCGAGATCGATCTAGCGCTCACTTTCCCTGATTTCATCCCGGATGACTTGCCTTACAAACTGTTATTTGAAGAGCAACATGTTTGTATTGCAGGGAAAAAATCTCCTCTAAAGGGCAAGTCATTAACTTTGGCTGACGTAGCCGAGCTTCCACAATTGATTATTTCGCCTTCTCGCCCGAACTTGAGAGGATCTCATGATGAATGGTTTGCTATGCAAGGACTAAAGCGTAATATCGTAATGTCAGTGCCTTGCTTTTCAGCCGCACCAGATATTATTGCTGCCACTGACACAATTGCTTTTTACCCCTCAAGATTGTTGCCCAATAAGAAAGTGATTCCTCTAAATTTAGATACACAAACCCCAAAATTTGAAGTCATTGCAGCATGGCACAGCCGATCTAATCACAGCCAGCTCCATATGTGGGTAGTTGATCAGCTTATGAGATTATTTAAAAGTGAGATTTCACAATAAGTGGCAATATTCTGGAATTATCGATTCCAGGATAAGGTGTCGATTTCTCGTCTTAGTGAGCAGCTCTCCGGAATGAAGAGCTGCTCACTGTAGTAGTAAATCAAAGCTTTGAACTCTCAGTTGGCTCAAGCAATTTCTCTATAGTTATGCGTGGGACTGGTTATAAATCGTTACTCGCTTTTCTATATGGCCACTCTCAAACAGAATTATTTGATTCCTTAAGCTCCGCCTGACACTCTTCGATCTTCTTGTTTTGGCCAATCAAACTGCGGCGTTTGAACCAGAAAATTATGGCACCTAATGGGAATCCTGCGGTAAGAATTAGTGGAGCATGCTCACTTGCGGATACCGCTCCGCCTCCAAAAAGCTGGAAGCTGAGGAGCTTTATTTGGTAAGCCCTAGTGGTCCAGTTAAGCTTGATTGCCCCGACACTAAATAGGATAAATAGTATCCATAACCATTTGCGCTTTTGTAGTGGTGTTCTAATACAGACTACTAGCGTTATAAGGATAAATATTGGGGAAATAATGGTCATCGCCAGCACTAAATAGTGTAAATGGGATTTGTCGGATAAGGTGAAACGGTTCAATTCCTTTTGTGATGCCAGTGTTTTATAAACATTAAGCCCTATAATGGTAGTCTTTCCCTCCGATCGCTTAATTGCTGCATTTGCCAAGGCCCAGCCACCTTCAAAGTGATACTCGAAGATGAAATTTCCAATCCAAGTGTCATTGGTGGCTTGTGCTTCTGAACCAATTAGCTCAGTGGAAAGCAGGTTCCCCTCTGGAAGGTGGCTGAGCATTTTTTCAAGTAATTCAGGTGTGAGTTCATCAGCCAGCTCTGGATCGACAAGACTTATCACATAGTCGGAATCCTTTTGCATAAATCTGCCAATATAATTTTGGGCGAAGTTTGCATCTTCCTGTGATATCAAGCTGTTCTCCGAAAGCTCGGCAGAGGTCAGTTGAGAATAGATTAATATGGTGAATACGAGGAGTTTCAGAATGCACTTCATTGTTACTTCTTAATAGTACGAGGGTTATAAACTAATGGTTGTCGCCAAATGGTAAATTCCTAGAGGCTGCCATGCCGAGGTGAGCTTTCAGCAGTACATAGTGGGTAAAGGTGATATCCAATAGGAATGTGCGCATGATAAAGCTGGTATTCAATCATGCCAACTGGCTACAGCTTAAGGGATAACTTAATTAGTGGCGGAACCTATATTCACTAAACCTGTGTCGTCACCTTCTAACGGAAATAAGTAAAGAGTTCGTTGTGATAGATAAAGTGGCATCTGTGTACAACTTATGAAACTTACCGATCGCGAGATTACTACAGCAATATAAATCTTAAATGGCTTGATGCGTCGAAAGCATCTAAGAGGAGTAAGGATTTAAATAGTCACTATTGGCATGAAGGTTCAAAAACACAGGAGCTTCTGCGAAGAGATATATTTTCTGCAGAAGAATATCAAGTAAGTGCCGAAAAATGCCGAATACTTTATAGGGAGGAGTATGGCTAGAGGTTATATCGCTGTTGGTATTCAAGGCATCATAAGAATTATAATGATCCTTTAAATAGGGAGCCGAATATGAAGCAGTTTTTCGGAAAAACATTGACAACAATTTTACCACTAATTTTTTTGTCAGCCTGTAGCGGAGGTGGTGGAAGCGGTTCGAGCGATGGTGGTTCGAACAGTGGCAGCCCCAATAGTCCATCCAATCGTACGCCCGTGTTCTTATCCGCAAGCGAAATAGCCTACGGGGAAAATGGTTCCGGTGCTCTACTCACACTATCGGCTAGTGACGCCGATGGAGACAGTATCAGTTACAGAATTATAGGTGGTGAAGATCAGTCCCGTTTTTTGATTGAGAATGGAAACCAGTTACGTTTTGGTTCTGCACCGGATTTCGAGAATCCTGCCGACTCAAATGGAGATAATGTCTACCGGATAACGGTCGAGGCCAGCGATGGTAACGGCGGCCAATCAACCCAGGAAATTGTAATTACCGTTGTTGATGTTAATGATGGCGCTCCCAAGTTTTCTTCCGCAACAGAAGTCTCGGTCGAGGAAGGTGTGAGCGATATTTTTTACATCGCTACGGCTGAGGACCCAGATAAGGACGAGGTCACATACTCCTTAAGCGGCGGCACCGATGCTTTACTGTTCTCTATTGACTCCGCTAGTGGTGAACTTCGCTTTAACACTGCCCCAGATTTTGAGTCGCCTGCGGATAGAGACGAGGATAACAATTATCAGCTGTCCATCAGTGCCTTCGATAGCGAAGGGGTTGCTAACCAGCTTTCGTTGCAAGTCACTGTAACTAACCTGGCCACTCTTTCAGCTCGAATCGATTTCCCGACCGGCGGTGCCAATATGGGCGGGAAGCTTTCCAGCGTCGCTCTTACTGCCAGGGTGTTCGACCAGGAAAGTGGTGAGAATGCCTCTAAGCAATTGGTTAACATCCTTCTCGATGGACAGTCACCGACTGTGGATACAGCTTCTCCGTCAACCTGGTATCTCGATACTCCAATTAGTGAAGGTAGAAATTCTTATGCTCTCTCAAGCCAGTTCGTCACTGGTGAAACGGTTCAAGAATCAATCATCGTCAAGAACGAGCTGTCAATCTCGTACCCAGTAGGTGTTTCCTATGACAACTTTTACGGAGGCTGGTATTTCGCCGACGCCTTTTTAGGAACGATATTTGAGGTAGGCAGTACGCGTCGAGTGATTTCTGGGCCATCGGTTGGTTCAGGCCCGACATTCGATCCGATCGATATGGAACAAAACTTCCCTGAAATACGCAGCAATCCTGCCAATGACTACTTTATCGTATTAGATGATAACGGGAGTATCTACTCTGTCCAACGCGACAGCGGTGACCGCACGCAATTGACCAAATGGGTATCGGGAGACCTCACCTCACTGACCCTGACGGGCTCTGGAGGTGAAGCTTACACCACAAGAGCAGCGGGAACTTATGGAGAGATTATTAAATTTGATCTGTCGAGCGGGGATTACTCCGTGATATCCAGCTCAAACTCATCATCCCCGACGGGTACTGGTGCAGATATGGTGTACCCGAAGGGGGTTGCATTAGATGAGGCGAATGGACAGCTGTACGTGGGTGATGATAGTACCGACTCTATTCTTAGGATAGATATTGCCAGCGGCGATAGAACGACAATAAGCGGTAATGGTATTGGTAGTGGTGAACCTGTCTACCAGCCAATGGATTTAATCGTCGATTTTGATAGTAATCAAATTTATGTCGCCAACGGTAGCGCCCAGAATATTCTGCAAGTGGATATTGCAACTGGTAATCGATCAGTTGTAACTAGTTGGACTAAAGGTAAAGGGTTGCGACTTGAAAACCCTTGGTCAATTGGCCGGGGGGCTGATAGCGATCGTTTGCTGGTTTCTGGAATTCTTATCGATCCGGTGCTCATGTCCGTTGACACCAGTACTGGTGATCGTGCAGAAATTTCCTCCAACCATGTCGGGACGGGACCCAGCTACAGATGGCACGATGTGAGCTATAGTCGTTCGACCGACCGGTTATTGGTGGTCTCCCAAAGTAATCACGCAGCTGCGGAAATAGATTTGCAGAACGGCAACCGTACCATTGTGTCTTACTTTGATCCGAACGACTCGCCGCGCGTGGTAGCGTCTACAATCGTTTCCGGCGCGTCAGGTCGCAACGCCTATATATTCGATGAATACTCCGATCGATTGCTCAAGATTGATCTAGAAAGCGGTGAACCCGAGGTAGTCTCTGCTTCAGATATAGGTGAAGGTCCTGAGTTCTACGGTCTCGTAGAGGCTATGGAGTTGGATGCCACTAACAATCGTATGCTTTTATTACAGGCCTCAGGGCTGATGAGTGTCGACCTTGACAGCGGTGACAGGGAAATTATCTCCGATAACTACACTGGCTCCTCGCCCTTCTTTGACTCCGTCGAGGGCTTAGCACTGGATCTCGTTAACAACCGAGCCTTTGTCAGCGATTCTCGAGTCGGTGATATCGGAGGCATCTGGCAGGTGGATCTGGCTACTGGCGACAGGAAAATTATTGCTGCGCCAGTGCACGGTGGTACCACAGACCAGATTCCTACTGACGTTGTCTTGGATCCAACTGGTAACCGTCTTCTGGTAGGTACTGAAAGTGGAAGTCTGGTAGCCATCGACCTGGATGGGTTTTCACAATCAACCCTCTCCAGCGGTAAGGGGTGTGATAGCGACTGTCGAGGTGGTGGTGTTGCAGTGGCAAGTCTTGACTCCCTGACCATTGATGCAGATGGCCGCAGAATCTTTGCCTATGACAATGGTATGTTTGGTGTCAGAGGAGTCGTTGTTATCGACTTACGTTCTGGCCAACGTGCACTAGCTTCCAAATAACGAGCAACAGGGTCCCTGCTCTAAGGGGCCCTATTTCTCTATCCTGAAATGTGGATTTTAATTTTTCTCAGAGACTATAAAGTGGTTCTCAACCAATACTGTAATTTCTACTGGGATGGCAGTATGCCTATGTCGACTTTGTAAGCTTCCAAATAATTTAATTACTTCTCTGCATTCAATATTGGGTAGCCTAAATTCTCCTAAACTTTTTTCTTGGCTTATCTATTTTTTAAAAAAAGCTCAGCCACTTCCTTTTTAGCGGCAACAACATAGGTAATCATCAGGTTCCCTTGATTAACATCGGTCAAGTAATCGATATCCCTGTGCACTGCCTTCAAAATGGAAAAGTTATCGGTGTCGAGATTGTATGACCACAGCTGATCGTCTCGATTGATTGAGTAAATCACATTATCTTCGATAACGAATCGCTTTTCGCTACCTTGATCAACCAGCTTCTCGATAAGCTGGTCTTCCGCGGCGCCAGGTTGCCAGAAGCGGTTCATATGGTCCATATAGATCAGCCGGCCATCTTTAGTCCTCTGGGCCCAGTTAACTTGTTTTTCATTGATAAACCTGGTCCCAAGGCTATCTAAATCGACCTCTGCAAACTGTGTAATCCCTTTAATCATCAAGGATAACAATACTGAATTATCGATACTGTCCCACTGGAAGAGCTGATCAATCGGCGCATTCAGGGGCAAGCCCTCTACACGGCCATCCAAGAAAATTTTATTGAGCTTGTTATTGGCATTTACCAGGATACTTTTTCCATCGGCAGACCAATGGATACCGTCGATATTGGTATCGATTGAAAGCTGAGATACCTGCCGTAAATCACTGCCATCAGTTACCCACACCTGGTCTTCACCAGAGCGTCTGGAGGTAAATGCAATCAAGTTGCCATTGGGTTGGAAAATGCCGTCAGCTTCCCCGGAAATCGACCGTGTGGCGCTTGGGTAAATTGTGCTGACATCTTCTTCTGAAGGTGTGGTGGTAGCCCCAGGCAGGTTTAGCGGTATCGAGGCAATATCACTATCGTATTGCCCTTGAATAACCAGTGCCCTATGTCCACCTGGATGAAAGTCTGGAGAGCTGGCGGATTGGTCTAGGGGTAACTGAATTTTACTGACCTTGCCATCATAAGTGAGTGAGAAGAGCCGTCGCCCTGTACTAAAGATTAACTCATCCTCTCTCGATGAAAAGTTAGGGGAAATGGCTCTGTGTTCAGATATCACATCTGGATAGTCAATCGGAAGGCTGGTTAAAAGCACCCCCTTAGAATTCAGCATATCAATATAAAGCTGGCCATCTTGATGATAGCTGGTGACGGCTATTAAATCGTCATTGATTGAATAATTAAAGTGGGCTAGGTTTCCCTCTTCCTGGTCATAAAGTACCTGACTCGTGTTATCTCTCACTGAATATTTGATTAACCGCCAACGATCAGACTCTTTATGCAAAATAGCGAGGTCATTGTTGTTTAACCATGCCGGATTCTTAATGGCCGAGTTTTTACAGCGCATTAATACACTTGGCTGTTGCGGACTTACTAATGCCTCTTGGAAGTCCAGGCTTACCAGGTTGTAACAGGTATTCTGGGTTAGCGGTATGGTATAGTCTTCTTCCGGTGCTGTCTTATCCTGTGGAATAGAATCATCATTCTGCCAAATAATAAGAATTGGTTCATATAATGGGAAAGGAAGTGCTCTAAGTATATGGCCTACACACCCACCAGGAAATATACATACAATTCCCGTAGATTGGGATAATGATATTAGGCGTGGTTATGATGGCTGGGTTTTATCAGAGGGTACACCTTATCGTCATATGTTAGACCGGGGAGGAATATGTAATACCGTTGGAATGGTTTTGAAAAGTGGCCCAAACGGTTCTGTACTACCCTGTTCAACGTATTAGTGTGAAAGAAAGAGAGCCAAATTTAATCATTCGTAAGATTTTTTATTATTTAGCTGTGGGCTATGTTTATTTGTTTTCTCTGCATTGGGTGATGAATTAGACTTGAAAGATAAATTATTTTCTGGAAGGGGCGGGGCTGAATAAATATTTCCTATTGCATTTAAATTCTACCGGGAAAAAACGTCTTGTTGAAGATGAATCTATTTCTTTTCATGATTCGAAATTAATCGCAAAGTGTTTGGCTAGATTTGGTGGCGTCGAAACTCCATCTGGGGTATCAAATGAGAATTTAGGCATAAGTCTTTCTAAGGAAAAAAAATAATAACATGGTAACTTTGTCAACATCAAAAATTTATGGTTGGGGTTTGCGTTGCTTTGTAAATAATGATTTAGAAGTGCTAAGTGTTCAATAATTAATAAAGCTCAATGGTATTTCTTTTTTTCGGGTTCAGTAATAGTTTAGCGCTATTAGTAATTGGGAGCTATCATGGAAGATTTATAGTTGCCTATAACCGTTAGATGGGGTTTTGCAGTTGGAGGAAAGTAGTTCTTGATGCCATATTTTAGTTTAATGTGTAGTAGTCCAGACTTGGCCTGTCAGTTACCGGTTTTCAGAAGGTGCTCTGATAGGTCAAGTTCAGTTTACGAGTTTTTCTTTGAGGTTTTTTTGTCCTGATGAGTGTGGTCATTGTTGTACTATGTGAACCATTCATCCATCCTCTTTTGAGGATCCTCTATAGATCTTGCGGCGCAATGAGGGTTAGTGGAGTTCCTGAAAAATGGTTTTATGAAAGCGCTCACAGATACTGATCGTTTGTGTATGTCTGGTTGTTGTCTTGATATGTTCTATCTCGTTCATGCTCAGGTATAACTAATAATTTGGTCTAATTCTAACTAAGAAAAGACATACATTTATTAACGTAGCACATCGCTCAGTTTCCGCGTTTATTATGCTTGCCGATAGCTTAGTTCCGTAAGCTTGCTCAAGGTGAGGCCTTTGTTTTCTATTATAATATACAGCTCTCGAGTATTCACCGATGCGAGTTGCTTCAGCAGCCCCGCAATTGCCTCCAGTAGTGATTAGCCCTCTCAGGTTGTAAATCAGGTTTTGTCAATTTTCACTTTGTTGGTAGTAGTATGTTAAGGTCCATCGCTTGGTTGGGAGAGATGCCGAATTTGCCAGCTAAGCTCTCCCTTTTCAATTGAACTTATTATCCGAAGGCAAGAAAATTTATCCAGCCCAGTGTTTATGCCCATTGCCCCAGGTGTTTTCTTTAACACCGAACACATTTCGGATATAGGAGCTGGTGTGCTTTTTGGCGTCCTTCCCCACTATATAGCCCAAAAGACCAAATCCACTAATAATTGCTATGTTCGCTGCTAAGTTTGGTGAAAGAAGATCAACAGTTTTGTGTACAGAGGCTATCGCTTTTTCCACTTTATCGAATCCGGTAGCTGCAAGGAGGCCACCTGTTATACCACCGCCAACAGTAAATTTAGATCCAACTACCATAGCTCCATCTATCGCAGCTTGTCTTGCATCGGGATTTTTTAAATCCATTCTATTATGTTTTGATCCTAGCCAGCGTATACCCGCAGTTTCACATAGCTCTTTGAGTTTTTTCTCTTTTGTGTTTTTCCCCCGGGGATTAGAAAAGAAAACGCTTTGATTCTCCAGGGTATTTTGCATAGCAACCAATCTAGAAACGCTTGGCTGCTCAATCAGGTGTTGTAGAGCTTGAGCAAATGTGCCAGCGCCTTCGCCGTGTACTAGCCAGTTGATGGTGGCATTATTTGTCTGTGCCTGTTGGATAAGTGCAGCAAGTTTTCTACTATTGGATTTGGTCGAATGATCACGGTTTTGCCAAAATAGAGAGTAGTGTTTATTCCCTATATTTAGATCTTTGGGGTTTAGGGCGGCTTTGTAGGCAGGCACTATATGTTTAATAAGTAATCGGCCTGCCTCTTCCTTATCATCAAACGAACCACTAACTGCAGCGTAATGGGCATTATTCCAACGGTGATTGTAATCCATCGATCGCAATCGCCTAGAGTCAGTTGTCCATTCTTGCGTTATTCTATCTATTCTCACCCGGTAAAGTCCCGAGCTTTGATCTGTGTTATCTAAGGTATTGTCGCTGGTGACAGCAAGGAAGTGAATGCGAACATCACCTTGCGGAGTAATCAGGTAATTAATTTTTGCTCCGTCTATCTCTAAGTTTTTATTACTTAGACTTCTACCTCCGGGGGTCGTTGCTAAACTATAGATAGCTCTTATTAAATTGGTTTTATAGTAGTTGCCAATATACTCATTCTTAATTGTCATCCAAGTGTCGTACAATTGTGAAGATATGAATACATTGCGGTTAATATTAGGACTTTCACCGCTGTTGACAACGGCAATCCAACGAAGTGTATTATTTTTCATAGCTTGTCCTTGCTTAATGTAAAAATTAATCCAACCAGTCTGGCGGTGGGCTACCGGGCTTGATGATAATTATATCTTCATCAAATTCACCACCTCTGTGCCACTCTGGATAAACCCAGGGCTCAAGTTTACGTTTAGTACTAGCTTTGTCATTCGGTCGCTGTCGTTGTACTTCAGCAAGTTGTTTTTTTATATCTATACCAAGCTGTAAGCTAACGCTATTACAAACTGCATCGCGAATACTATTCATAGCTACTAAGCAGTGTTTAGCTGGGGCATAGCCTAGATACCTAAAATTGAGTGTTAGATAGTGGGCTCTATCAAGAGGAATAAAGAAACTACTAGTAAAGTAGGTTTCATGATGGGGATTTTTTGTCAGAATTTCTGGAGAATTAAGGCGATGTCTCTCAAGAAAGATTGCTGTAACCTCACCTAATTTATAAAGTTTCCAATTAACAGGAGCTTTTTGCACATGATCGTTAGGGTTACCAGGGCCCCAGTAATATAGGCAACGCATAACAACCTGTTCAAAGTGCTTGGGATTTAAGCAGCTCATACTGTGGGGAAGGGTGTCGTGGCGATTTAAGATTAGATTAAAATCAATAGTGCCAATGGGACGGCTGCGCCAGATAGGTCCAAAAAGTTCCCAGCTTCGTTCCATTAAGCACTGCCTGGCAACACCTTCACGCTCCATGTCTTCGCAATCACTACCATCATTATAATCACTATCGTCAAAAATATTAATTTTTTCAGGGTAGTTCAATTTGAATTCTGCAAAGCTATCGTGACAAGTGTGAGGAGGGAGAAAAAATTTAACGCGGTTTCCTGAGAGATCAATGGAAATCTTCTCTCTTTCATTGCGATGTGGTATATAGGGGTGTCGGCGGGAAGCAAACAGACGCTCTAGCATTTTGGAATAAATCCTTTGAGTACTTGCTAAGCATTATTCTAATCGACGAATATTTTTGATACATTAAAAATCTATCATTAAATTGAGATGTTAGTCACATAGAGATACCAGTAAAGAGAAATTTCTTGCACGCCCGTTTCAATAATTCCTAATGACTACCCTTATTAAGCAATAAGTCATAATTAGCTGTATATAAATGTAGTTGCACCGTTGATATGGAAGGGAATCTGTTATGGCTTGCAACAGGGTGTAGCTTCTGAAGAGTATTTTTCTGCACCTATTCCCTAAAATGTACGGCACTGAGGAATAGTACTTCTGTCCAATCTGTTGATGACGCTGGCTTCATGGATTTTGTTGCGCTTACTGCGAGTATGAAAAACATCGACACCTCGGTTATCGCAATCTTTAACAATGTGATTGGCACCGACGTCAGGCTTCGCTTATCCCCCAGTACGATTTTTGACTTCCCAAAGCTCCCCTTAAGGTCCGGCTGCTTGATATGTTTCTGATCACCTAGATCAGGAAAGGTATTTCCTTTATGAAGCTAGCTTGTTATTTGGGTATCACTCGCTATGCTGCTAGGCACTTGAAGCAGAGGTTCATACAGGTAATGTTGGAGCGGGGCCAGCGGTATAAGTTGTCCGGTCTTATTGAATTAGATAACGGCTATCCCGGCGGCGAGCATACCGAATTTAAGTGTGGTGCAGAGCCAAGGGAAAAAATTCCCTTTTCAGCTGCAGCGCAGAGATCGCGAATGGGCATTCATGCTTCAATACCATTAAAGAAGCTGGTTGTTTGCATAACCATATTGTTTACGGCACTGCTCAATTTTCTGTCGAGAAACCTGAGTTCTATTGGATGAATACGCTATTTGGTAATTCTAAGAGTGCATCGCGTGACACCCATCATGCGATTAGCCCGAAGATACTTAGCGATGTTTGGCAGAATTACAATATAGATTTATTCTGGAACTAGATTTATCGGTATTCATCCCCAGTCTTGTTTACGCTTCTGTGTAGTGGTCAACTATTTCCATGCAGTAAGTTAAGTTTTTCTTCCGCTTTTGTAGTAGTATTTCAAACGCTTTGCAGTCCAGTTTCACAGGCTCCTGCTCACTAAATCGGTCTATCCAAGAGAGCGGTAGACTTTTTTAGTATCCCTTTCTCCCTTTCCAGGTGATTTATACGGGCCTCAAGCTCCTGAATTTTCGGCTGCTTAGTGGTAAGCGCTCTACTTGCAGGCGTCTCTCCACTCCGCTCTGCCTCTAGTTGCTTCACCCAACGGCAGATAGCCGTCGTAAGTAATTTCGCGCGGCTAGGAAGGCCCCCCAACTTTTCTTCACCCCTGTTGGGGTTGCCCACTCCCGATACCACCCTAATATTTCTTAATAATTTGGGCCTGAGCAGTCCTCATGTTTACTGCTTGCTCTCCCGGCGCTCCAGGTCTTCCCGACCGCACTCGATTAGGTTTGCCCATTCATCGGCAAGGTAAGCCCCAATAACTGCCAGCTCTTGGCTGGTGGCGTTGCTCTCGGATATCAGGCTAATACTTTGGAAAAGGGTGCGTAGCTTGTTTATTGACTCTAGGCTGAAATTTGCGATATCGATTGAACGATCAAGGAAGTTATCTGCTTGAGGGGTAAATGCGACTGGGGCTTGGTTTACCATGGCTTGGGCTCCTTGTATAAGTGAGCCGCTGCCCACGATGTTCCAATCTCAATTGGACGACGGGCTGAATGGGTTAGAACTACCGTTACAAGGGAACGGCGGGCACAAGGCCCCCCAAAGCGCTCACCATAATATGCGGGTGGTTGCTAATTTAGTGCCCCAAGTACCAAGTACCAAGTACCAAGTACCAAGTACCAAGTACCAAGTACCAAGTTTAGCGGTGACTCTTATTCATAATCATCTTTAAGATCTCACGAAAGGTGCTGAATTTCTGTAAAGCAGCTTCGCATTGTGAGCTACAGTGGTCATAAAGTTATCTAGGATTTTTCGGGTCCCTTTAATCGGATGCCAAAATGACGCATCAAGACCTTATTGCCGGCTGCCAGAAGGAATGGGATCTGTTTGTTCATCACCCATTCGTTAACCAACTTGGCGATGGTAGCTTAGACAAGACCTGCTTTCAGCATTACTTACAGCAGGACTACCTGTATCTGATTCAATATGCTCGCGCCTTCGCTCTTGCGGTATTCAAATGCGAGAATCCCGCACAAATGCGGGCCACCATATCGTCATTATCCAACTTGATAGAGCATGAATTCAGCTTACATATGGACTATTGCCTTGAGTGGGGTTTACAGGAGTCTGACGTTATGGATATCCCTGAAGGGTTTGCTACGGTTGCTTATACCCGCTATCTAATTGATGTGGGTTTACAGGGAGATCTGGCTGATCTTTATGGCGCGCTAGTACCCTGTGCGCTGGGTTATGCGCACATTGGCCAGTTTCTTTCTCAGCGAAGTAGTAATACGACAAAAAGTAATCCTTATACGAAGTGGATTGAACTCTACTCAGGCCCTGAGTGCCAGAAGGCGGCCAAATTAACTACAGATTTTTTTAATGAGTTGATTGCCGAAATACCTAATGAATCACATCGCGCCAAGCAACTTCAGAAACATTTCACTACGGCTACCAGGATGGAAATTGCTTTCTGGCAACAAGGGCTTGATCTATCAACTTGAGTCGAATAATAGCTTTTCAGCTCATAGGCAAGGACAAGTAAAAGTTGCGTGATAAAAAAGTTGGTTTAGCTGTAGAGAGTAAAAACGCCTTACTTGAGGGTTTGCCCCACCCAAAATGAGTTATAGGTTTTTAGGGTGTGGTACAGGTAATAAAAAGGCCGACCTTGCAATTGACCTTCTTCGATTTGATGGAGATGACGGGAGTTGAATCGTTTGCTGTAGCTATCGTATTTGCACGGTTTTTATTTGGTTTAATCATAAAAGCCGAAAGAAAACCCCAACACTAAAGCAAAGTAATCCCCCATTTAGCGCGTGATTTATCTGGATCAACTGTGCCCTAGGCTCTCTCTATGTGTCATGCCTCAGCAGGCATTCTTGGGGCGCTTACTGATGTGAAAAAAACCTTTATCGATGTCAACAATTGTCAACAGGCGAGCGGCCTCCTTGATTGTGGATAAACCTTTCTCTCGTGTATAAGTGCATCACATGATCGATGGTTGAGGCTTTGTTCTTTTTGAGGTGAGTGGCTAAGTGGTTTCTTTAAGGTATTTTTTTAAGTTGGTTAATGGGTAGAAATGTGGGTACTCCTAACACAATATTGATCTGACCCCGCTTATTTAGAAGGCTCCGATAGGCATTGAGCCTGCCGGATGAAAAACGTCCAGCACCTAGCAAGTAGCTAATAGGGAAATCGAGACTATCTATTGCTAGTCACTCTTTTAGAGCCGACGTACATTGCAAATAACCGAAGGCCGATGGAAATTAAGACAAGCATACTTGGCGCAGTATAAGCGGGCATTGCCTTTAATTGGGTGATATCTCTTTGAAGGGTTATCGTTTGATGTGGATTGGACTGGTGCTTTGGAACCTGAATGACGTTTTTCTTAAGTAATTTATCGAACGACTCGATTTCTCCCGCAAGCATATCCAGGAGTTCCAACTCGGTCTTGCCGTCCCATGGTAGCTGTTTCCTATATGCGTCAACTGCTTTACCAAGCTTGTTCCATTCTTCTGCGAGGAAGGCTTCAAGTGATGAGAGGGTCCTAAGCTTCGAGTTCATGGATTGATTGGCTCGGTAGGCGTTTTGTCCATGAGCGCCACTCGCCATAATTCCACCAAAGTGCTGTACGTTATGTTTGGCAGTATTCAGGTTCCGGCTGATTAAGCTGAGTTGATCCAAGGTGTGGACCAGAGTCTGATCAAGTCTCGGATCTTTATCCTTAATCGCTGCAAGAGCGGTATTAACCAGTCGACTCACCTGTATCTTGGTTGCATGTTCGTTGATAGACATACCCTTTTATCCTCGTAAATCCATTGAAGAATGTGTTCCACCTCTCTGATTTGAGATGAATGTGCCACATTCAATTTTTTCCTTGATGAATACGCGAATTCTAAATCAAATCTGCCGAGTGTCGTGGTCGAATAGAGTACGAGCCATTGCACGGAAGCCGTGGGCAGTCATGGTTTGATTGTCATGAGTGCAGTCCTCACACCATTATCAGGCAGTGGACGGCTCTGGCATCGAGCTGATGGGAAAACATATTTGCCATGGCCTGTTAGCGGCTCCAGTTCTTGCAGTAAGGCTAGAGCCTGTTTAGCAAGAGGAATAATGTGTGGCGGGTCCATTTTTATCTTTTCGCTGGGCAGTTCTATGTGCTTGCCATCCCAATTGATTTCCGCCTACTCAAGTTTTCGTAATTCTCCAGGGGGGCAGAATAGGAGAGGGGGATAGTTTTAGGGCTGCTCTTACTACTGGGGAGCCCTGGTATTCGTCTATGGCTGTTAGTGGGTGCCCAACTTCAGCAGGGTCTGTAATTGCTGTCAGATGCTTTTTCTTGGTGGCGGTGAGTGCGCCGGCCAAGTCTGTGGTGGGGGGACGGTCGGCCCTTCCGGTATTTGTAGAGCCAGTATGCACGTTGGTACAAGATGCAGCTGTCAGCTCCCCTTCCAGACATGCCAGTAACAATGCCCTCGTAATACAATCGGGCACCCAGAGTTAAAAATATAAGAAGTAGAGCTCGGCTCCAGGTTTGTCTTTGCAAAGATGATGGTATCCGTTATTGATGGGGTGTATAACATATTCCATTAATAGTTTATAGGGGCTAGCTTTTTAGTCTATAAATTGAGCTGAAATTTCGATCTAGGTTAGTTGTGTACCTCAGGTTAGGGCCCATATCTGGTGGCTGTTGCAACCTTCACCGATTGGGCCTACTTAGCAATTATCAGGTTGACTAGTTGTGTGTCAGATTGGTGCTGAGTAGAGGGCCGTGGAGCTTCTCAAGCAGAATTGAATTCTTGAAAGCCACAGTGTAAACATCAAAAGTATCAACAAAATCTCAATCTATTCTAGTAATTTGGTTTATTGGTGGGCCATTACAAATATACTTTGTAGTTAATGGTTCCTACTGGCCAATATCTTCATGCCAGATTTCAGGATGTTGCTGAATGAATTGATTCATCAGACCAATACATTCAAGATTATTAAGAACAACCAAGCTTACACCTTCAGATTTGAGTAATGATTCATCACCTAGGAATGTTTTATTTTCACCGATAAATATATTCTTAATTCCGAATAGACGTATGGCCCCACTGCACATTGGGCAGGGTGATAAAGTCGTGTAAACGGTGCACTTTTGGTAATCTGTAGAACATAATTTTCCCATATTTTCCAGTGCGCTCATTTCAGCATGCTTGATAACACTGTTTTGCTGGACGTGTTGATTGTAACCTCTGCCGATAATTTCACCATTCAGTACTATTACACAACCGACAGGAATTCCTCCCGTTGCTAAACCTTTTCGTGCCTCATTAATGGCTTCTTGCATGTAAGCGTCATGGTTAGCTTCACTCATTACAGCTCTCTGTTTTAGGTATTAAGAATATTTTAACCAAAGAATGTTGAGCATATTATTAATACATCATTGCATTAGTGAGCTACCGACTAGAATCAGTGTAAACAGGCGCTAGGTTGAGCTATGTCGGCGATATTTGGGGGGGGCTGAAAGGGGACTCAGTGAATTGGCGATATGTTTCATAACTTGATTCTTCATCGCTGTGAGTTGCTAGAATGTGTCTTCCTTGCTGCTAATGATCACGCCTTTTTGCAGATGATTTAAATAACTTCTTTTCAAACAGATGTTTGGATTTTAGGGGCTGATTTTAGAGGCTATAGAAAGATAGGCCGGTAAATTTACGTGTCATTAAAGTGACTGGAGTGATCGTCCTAGATTTGTGAGCTGGCCGGTAACCCAGTGGTTTTTAATTGGTTTGTTTAGTGCTATCTAACGGGATTCTTGAATTGTTAGTAACCTGAACAAACGCTAATGGTGAGCTTTTTGAGACCGTCAATATTCGCCATCGATAAGCTATGCCAAAAATTTTCGTCGGAGGAAGATTGAGTAGGGAGTCGACCAAGCAATAAAAAGGCCAACCTTGCGGTTGGCCTTTTTCGATTTGGTGGAGATGGCGGGAGTCGAACCCGCGTCCGTCAGCACTCTGCCAGAGGCTCTACATGCTTAGCTCCGTCTATTGATTTAACCCATTACAGCCCGGCGGTCAGGACGTATAGGGCGATCCCGTAAAGTGTTTAACCGCTTGCCCACGAGTATGGCTTGCGGCGATCCAGTTCTGTATAACAGTCTACAGCGCGATACTGGAACCTTGCTGAAGACTGCTAAGGGACGAACCCTTAGTTAGTGCTTCACAAGCTGCTTACGCAGCGAGTTGGGCACCGTAGTTGTCGTCGTTGGCAACTAATAAAATACAGCTTTGGATTAACGTGATTCGCTGCCATCACGGCATGCACCCAAGGTTTCGTCACCGGCGTCGAATCCAAGTCATCCCCGATAAGAAACACTCTCGTGTGTCATCTAAGTATACCCCAAACTCGGCCATTGCAATAAATTTTTATGCGCCAAGGATTTTTGGGAACTTTGATCAGGGGCAGGGGGAAAGCGGGGTGCCCCGGCAGCAGTGGCCGCCGGGGTAGTTAGAAAAGGCGTTACAGTATCGATTGGGCGAAGGCTACCAGGATCAGCAGTGGGCACACGATGCGCACATACCAGGGCCAGATCTTCCAGAACAGGGTGTGCTCAATATCTTCGTGGCCTTTCTTCAGCTCGCTCAGCAGCTGGTCGCGGCGCCAGATCCAGCCGGCAAAAATACACAGCGCAATACCCAGCAGGGGCTGGCCGTATTCAGTGCTGATGCTAACTGCCAGTCCAAACAGGCTGTCGAAGTTGTAAATAATGGTGCTGCTGATGGCAAAGATCACCAGGCCCACCCCTGGGGTGGCAATACGGCGGGGGATGCCCAGGTTCTCAATAGAGAAAGCCACCGGTACTTCCAGCATAGAGATAGAGGAAGTGAGGGAGGCGATCACCATCAGGGCAAAGAAGGCAATGGCGACGAATACACCAGCTTCGCCCATGGTATCGAACAGCGCTGGCAGCACCTGCAGGATCAGGTTGGGCCCGGCGATGAGGGCACCGTCGGCAGCGAAGATCTGGGTGCCGGCTTCCTGGGCCACATACATGGCGGGCAGGATCAGCAGGCCGGCGGTGAAGGCGATCCCCACGTCGATCAGAGTGACCAGGGCGCCGAGGCGCGGCAAGCTCTCTTGCTGGCTCAGGTAAGAGCCGTAGATCAGCATGGTACCCACCCCTAGAGACAGGGAGAAGAAGGCCTGGCCCATGGCAGAGATCAGTAGCTTCGGGGTGAAGTGACTGAAGTCTGGCATCAGGTACACCTCCAGGCCGGTAAAGGCACCGGGCTGGGTGAGTACATAGGCGATCAAAAGCAGCAGCAGGATAATCAGCGAGGGCATCAACAGGGTGGACCAGCGCTCAATGCCCTTCTCCACACCGCTGGCAATAATCAGCATGGTGAGGCCACTGAAGATCGCGGTAAAGATCAGGTTGCGCTGGGTACTGTTTTCTGTGAGCCATTGGACGGCTTCCTGGGCGCCAAACAGGGCAGCGAAAGGTTCGGCCAGGTGGGCCACCATCCAGCCGGCCACAATAGCGTAAAAACTCAGAATCAAAGAGGCTACCAGGATGCCGCCAAAGCCGGTGAGGCCACCGAAGAAGCGGCTCACAGGGCCAATAGAAATAGCCCGCAGTGCCTGCACCATATTGCGCCGCGCGTAACGGCCAATGGTAAGTTCGGCCATCAGCGCCGGGTAGGCGAGGGCGAAGGCCAAAAACAGATAGGCCACTACAAAGGCGGCGCCGCCGTTGCTGGCGGCTTTGGTGGGGAAGCCCCAAATGTTGCCGAGACCAACGGCGGACCCGGCGGCGGCCATCAAAAAGCCAATATTCGAGCTGAACTGTCCTCGCGGTGCACTCATAGTAAATCCCGTAATTATTCTTCTAGTTGTCTCTGTGCACTACTTGTGCGTGGCGCGCATTAGGCGCTGCTTTTCACGGTTCCAATCCCGTTTTTTCTCGGTTTCGCGTTTGTCGTGCATAGCCTTACCCTTGGCCAAGCAGATTTCGCATTTGACCAAATGGCCCTTCCAATACAGCGCGGTGGCAACCACGGTGTGCCCCTTTTGCTCCACGGCGGCGATCAGCTTGGACAGCTCGCGCTTGGTGAGCAGCAGGCGACGGGTGCGGTCGGGCTCGGTCACATAATGGGTGGAGGCGCTGGCAAGCGGCTGGATATTGGAACCCAGCAGCCAGGCTTCGCCATTTTTAAAAATGACATAGCTGTCGGTGAGCTGGGCCTTGCCCTCACGACAGCTTTTCACTTCCCAGCCCTGCATCTCAACGCCCGCCTCAAACTTCTCCTCTATGAAGTAGTCGTGACGGGCCTTCTTGTTGAGGGCGATGGTATTGGATGTTTGCGCTTTCTTTTTCTTGGCCATGAAAACTTCTAGTGACTAGATAAAACTGTGTCCAAAAAACTTCAGGGCCACGGTGTTGATAAAGATCAACAGCAGTATCAGAGGGATAAAGGTGCCCAGGGAGAAGTTTACGTATTTTTGTGAGAAAGAGCCGGCAAAGGCGGAGTCGCCTTCCTGTAGCTCTTTGTCAAAGTTGGCTTTCTTCCATTTGTAGATCACAAACAGACACACCAGCAGGCCGTTTAAGGGCAGGATGGTGTCGTAGAAAATGATCTCTACCAGGTCGAAGAAGGACTTGTTAACGCCGGCCAACTGTACAAATTCAGTGAACCAGTTGACCATGCCAAAGGAGACGGCGCAAGCGATGGCCAGTACAAACTGTACTCCGGCAACCCAGTAAATGGCTGTTTTACGCTCCATATCGCGCTCGTCGCGCAGGGTGGCGATGGGTACTTCAATAATGGAAACCAGGGACGTGATCGCTGCTACCAGAACCAGGAAGAAGAAGATTGCAGCCACGGCACTTGCGCCGGCATAGCCGATGCTGTCCTGTAGGGCAAGGAAGATCTTCGGTAGGAACAGGAAGATCATTCCGGCAGAGGACTCGCTTAATTCGGAGGGATCAATCTGCGGGTTGAAGTGGAAAATACTCGGCAGAATCAGCAGGCCCGCAGTAAAGGCCACCATGGTATCGGTAATGGCAACGGCGCGGGAGGAGCCGGGGATAGAGTCCCGCTTCTTCATATAAGAGCCGTAGGTGATCATGATGCCCATACCCAGAGACAGCGAGAAGAAGGCCTGGGCCATGGCTTTGCTCACCACGTTGCCATCAATTTTGCTGAAGTCTGGCACCAGGTAATACTTCACACCGAGGATGGCGTTATCCAGGGTCAGGACAAAAATCACCAGGCCCAGCAGCATTACAAACAGCATCGGCATCAGGGTTTTTGCCGCACGCTCAATACCGTCTTTAACTCCCATAGCGAGGATGGCGTTAATAATCAGCATCAGTACCACCAGGTAAATAAATACCTTGGGTGTATTGATAAAGTGGATAAAGAAATCCTGGGTGGCGAGCAGGTTGAGATTACCGGTGACGGTTTCAATCAGGTACCCGAGTACCCACACAGTAACAACTAAATAAAATACCGCGATCATAAAAGGCGTGATCAAGGCTAGCCAGCCGGGGATACGCCACAGGTGTGAACCGTTGGAGAGTTGACGATAGGCACCTACTGGGTCTTTATCGGAGCGGCGCCCCAGAGCCAATTCCGCCATCATAACGGGCAGGCAGATCAGAAAAACAAAGAGGGCATAGACCAGTAGGAAAGCACCGCCTCCGCTCTTGGTGGCCGCTACCGGGAATGCCACCAGATTACCAATACCAACTGCGGAACCAGCTGCGGCCAGGATAAAGCCCAGCCTTGACCCAAAATGCTCTCTCACTGCGGTCATAGTACTCTCGCTATTATTTTTTATCAGATACAGCTTTCGTTTTTGTTATTCCAGCGGGGCCGGGTATGTCCCGCCGGCAAAAAATGCGATTGTTGCAGGAATTCTCTTGCTTGAGTAGCGCCGACTGGCAAAATTAGCGGCCGAACGACAATCCCAGGCGATTTCGCCTGGCGGACTGGATTTGACAACAGGAATGACTGAAATAGAGCGCAGCGCGCTGGTGATGTACAGCGCGGAACAAATGTTTGATCTGGTCAATGATGTGGCCAGCTACCCACAATTTTTACCGGGGTGTCGCAGGGCTGAAATTCTGCATCGGGACGAAGAAACCCTGGAAGCACGGTTGGATTTATCGCGCGCGGGTATTCGTCAAAGTTTTACCACGCGCAATCAACTGGTGCGCCCTACCAGTATGACCCTGACCCTGGTAGATGGTCCCTTCGAAAATTTTACCGGGCACTGGATGTTTACTCCCCTGGCTGAGAGCGCCTGTAAAGTGACTTTTTCACTGTCGTTCTCCATGAAGAGCCGTTTGATCGCCGCCGCCGCGGGTAAGCTTTTTAGTGATCTGGCCAATCAAATGGTGGCGGTAATGTGTGAGCGTGCCGAGGACATTTACGGGAAGCCGCAATGACAGAAGAAAAAATGATTTCGGTAGAGGTGGTTTACGCACTGCCCCATGAACAGCGATTGATGCGGTTACTGGTAAAACCTGGCACTACGGCAAGGGAGGCTCTGATTCGTTCCGGTATTCCAAAAGAGTATCCGGAAGTGGACCCGGATAGTGCCAAGATGGGTATCTTTGGCCAGGTTCTGGGGAGCAAAGGATTGGCGCCGGCAGAGAGCTACGAGTTGCAGCCGGGCGATCGGGTGGAGGTTTACCGCCCGTTGATCGCCGACCCGAAAGAGGCGCGCAAACAACGCGCCGAGAAGGCCAAGCGTATGGCCGAGAAAAAGAAAGGTGCCGAAGACGCTTAGGCTTAGGGCCAGTCAGCCGGCTGCAAGTCACCGCTGGTGGCTACCAGGGAGTCTTCATCAAAATAAACGCTAAAACGCTCCTGGCTGATATCACCCTTCTTGTCGCGAATGCGGTTGACGTAGTCCCAGCGGTTGGGATTGTAAGTGTCTTCCAGCAGCGGGGTGCCAAGAACAAACTGTACCTGGCGGCGGGTCATACCGGGCTTCAGCTGGTCGATCATCTCTTGGGTAATGATATTGCCCTGCTGTACCTCAATGCGGTGCACACCGGGAAACTTAACCAGCGTACAGGCGCCGAGAAGGGCGCAGAGGCTGGCGATGGCGATAAATTTCAGGCTAGGCGGCATTCATTGCTCCATTATGTTCTTTCACACGGCACCTCTCGTACAAATTTTAAACGGTTGTCCGGAATAGGACCCTATACGTAGGGAAAGTTCCCTTCCTCTGCGATTTCCCTCTCTCATGGTGCCTGGGGTTCCGCTGACTCCGTTCGGCATGGGATAATACCCGAAGAGCCGGCTCGCTGACAGGCGGGAATCTGTGGTCTTATTCGGGTATAGACCTTTTCAGTGAGCTGATGCAAGTAAAGACAATTCATAAAATCCTGTCGGGAAATATTTATTCATGTCGAACGAAAACCAGGAATTGCGCAAGGCTGGCCTGAAGGTCACCCTGCCGCGGGTTAAGATTTTGCAATTGCTTGAAAGCACCAGCGAGCAGCACTTGAGTGCTGAAGATGTGTATAAGCTACTGCTGGAAGCGGGGGAAGATGTCGGTCTGGCTACCGTCTACCGGGTACTGACCCAGTTTGAGAGCGCGGGTCTGGTTGTTCGCCATAACTTCGATGGCGGCCACTCCGTATTCGAGCTGGATCGTGGTGATCATCACGACCACATGGTGTGTACCGATACCGGCAAGGTGATCGAGTTTCATAATGAGGAAATTGAGGAACTGCAGCGCCAGATCGCCGATGAGCACGGCTACGAGCTGACAGGCCACAGCTTAGTTCTGTACGTGAAGGAAAAAGAGAAGTAATCCAGTCGGGTGCGGCGTCCGCCGCACCCATCTTATGCCCGCTTACTGCTGTGGCTGGCAGGGTGGCGTGTACAGCTCTGGGAATTTACCGACCTTATCCGCGTAAAACTCCCTTAATTTGTTCAATTCTGCCTCCAGGTTTTCCCCCAGTTGGGCGATAGGGCCGATGCCCACTTCTTTCTTGGAGAAATTGATAAAGCCCAATACCAGCGGCACCTTGGCACTGCGTGCAATATGGTAGAAACCGGACTTCCAGCGCTCACCCAAACCGCGGGTGCCCTCCGGCGGGATGGCAATAACCAGCTCTTTGCGCAGCTTAAACTGGCGCACGGTGGCATCTACCAAGTTGTTAGCCTTGCTGCGGTCTACGGCGATACCGCCAAACCAGCGCATGGGGCCGCCCAGGGGGAACTGGAACAGTTTGTCTTTGCCCATCCACTGCGGAGTCATCTTCAATTTGAGCGCGGCGAGAATAAAGTAGTAGCCGTCCCAGTTAGTGGTGTGGGGAGCCCCGATCAATACATATTTTTTCAGTTTTAATGATTGCTGATCGCCGTTAACGCGCCAGCCGTGAAATTTCAGCAGCAGCTTGGCAACTTGGCGCAGCAGCGGCGTGATAATCGGGGTATTAAAAATCGTTCTCTGCATAAACTCGGCCGATACTACTCAAACAAAGTTAAACAAGCGGCTCAGTATATGGTGACTTCTGCCGCCAGACCCAGTCATATTTGGTCTATTTGTCCTAAAACGGCATTTATCACCGGCAGGCCGGCTATTTTGCCGGATTGTTGGCGGTTATTTATTGATCTGCGAGATATGATTGCCCACCGCTCCATTAAAAGTGATGGGCTGTCCCGATGGTCAGCTTTGAACCTCGGTTGAAGGGCTGTTCTGAGATTGTGGGGGCAGCTTAAAGAGTCCTGGTCAACATCTCTTCCGCATGGGCCAGTGACTGCGGGCTGGGTTGCCCTCCGAGCATGCGTGCGATCTCTTCGCGGCGCTCGCCGTTTTTCAATTCACGCAGGGCCACAAACGCCTGCTCCCCATCACTGTGCTTCTCCACCAGATATTGGCGGTGGGCTCGCGCGGCCACCTGAGCCAGGTGGGTGACGCAGATCACTTGGCCGCTACAGCCATTGCGGGTCTCTCCCAGCTGTCGCAGCAGGCGACCTACCACGTCTCCAGTGGCGCCGCCGATACCGACGTCCACTTCATCAAAGACCAGGGTTGGGGTGCGTGAAGTCTGTGCCGTGACCACCTGTACGGCGAGGCTTACCCGAGAAAGCTCACCGCCGGAGGCGATCTTGCCCAGTGGGCGCGGTGGCTGGCCGGGGTTGGTGGAAATTAAAATTTCCACTTCCTCCAGGCCGTGGCTGCAAGGCTTGTCGAGAGCCTGTAAGGCAAGTTCGACCTTGGCATGCGGCATGGCCAAATCCACCAGTTGCCGATTGACCGATTCGGCGAGTGTGGTCGCTGCCCCACGCCGTAGCTCGCTTAATTTTGCTGCGACTGCCCGAAACTCTTTTTCCAGTTTGCTGCAGGTTTCGGCGAGGCGCTCCAAGGTATCTTCGGTGCCGATATCTTCCAGTTCCTCTTGCAGTTGTCGCTGCAGGGCCGGTAGCTCACTGGGTTGTACACGGTGTCTGCGCGCCGCCTGGTAAATAGCGCTGAGGCGCTCCTCAACGTCACTGAGTCGCTCAGGGTCCATCTCGAAGCGATCGATATGTCGCGACAATGTACCGGCCGCTTCGTCGATCTGAATTCGCGCACTATCGAGCATCTGCGCTACCTCGACCAGGGCCGGTGCCTGTTCGGGCATGGCGGAAAGCAATTGCAGGGCGCGGTGCAGTTGTTCGGCGATATCGCCCTCACCGCCGGACAGCAGCGCGGCCAGCTGATAGCTGCCGTTAAGAATATCGCCGGCATTGGCCAGCTGACGCTGCTCGCTCTCCAGGGCCTCTATCTCACCTTCGCTCAAATCCAGTTGTTCAAGCTCGCGCAGCTGGTACTGCAGTAAGTTGCGGCGCGCCTCGGCCTCTTCAACGCTGTCGGCCAGATTGCGGTAGCGGCGGTATTGGTCCTGCCAGGTCTTGTAGCGACTGCGGGTTTCGGCAGCCAGCTCCTGGGCTTGGGCGTACTCATCGAGCAGGCGGCGGTGGGTTTCCTTCTTCAGCAGGGACTGGTGCTCGTGCTGGCTGTGGATATCAATCAGTTGCTCACCCAGGGCGCGCTGCTGCAGCAGCGTCACCGGCTGGCCGTTGATATAGGCCCGTGAGCGGCCATCGGCGCCGATGGTGCGGCGCAGTATCACTTCCTGCCCGCTATCTAGCTCCTGGGATTTAAGCCAATCGCTGGCGTTGGGGTAGCCGGAGATATCGAGAGTAGCACTGATATCGGCGCGGTTGGCTCCAGCACGTACCAGTTCGGCACTGCCGCGACCACCCAGGGCGAGTCCGAGTGCATCTAGGGTGATGGATTTGCCCGCGCCGGTCTCGCCGGTGAGGGTGCTGGTACCTGGGCCGAACTCCAACTCCAGTTGGTCCACCAGGGTGAATTGGCTGATAGACAGGTGCAGCAACATATAGAGATCGCTTCTGTGTCCTTTCTTGTGGGTGGGTCTGAATACCCAATCAGTGGTTATTTATACAGTATTCCTTTCTGGTTAGCTATAGCGTTAAGCGCAGATTCTCCAGCTATTGCGCGCTAGCGCAAAAAACCACTTGAACTGTGCGGGGATGGCCCCATATAGCCCCCAGAGCCCGCAGGACGGGCCCAACTCATTACTGACAGAGTCGACGCGACGGAGAAAGCAGTGGCCAGAGAGCGCAGCGAAGAAGATCAGATTACAGAGGGGGTGCAGCCGGAAGCACTGGCGGATGAGCACCTGACAGCGACAGACGAGGCGGCTTCCGCGGAGATTGAAGATCCCACCGCGACCGAGCGCGAGCAGGCTGAGCAAGCATTGCACGAAGAAGCCGAGAGTGCCGATGCGCTGCACGATGAAATTATCAAGCTGCAAGAGCAGTTAGTGGTGCAGAAAGACCTCGCTCTGCGCGCCCAGGCTGAGGAGCAGAATGCCCGTCGCCGCGCCCAGCAGGATGTGGATCGCGCACGCAAATTTGCAGTGGAAAAACTGCTGCAGGATTTGTTGCCGGTTGTGGACAACCTGGAGCGCGCCCTCGCCACCATTGATAGCGCTGATGAAAGCAATAAAGCATTGGTGGAAGGTATCGAGCTTACTCATAAATCTTTCGTCGACACCCTGACGAAAAATTCTGTGGAAGTTGTCGATCCAGCTGGTGAGCCCTTCGACCCAGAGCTGCACCAGGCCATGACCCAGGTGCCGAATGGGGAGGTGGAGCCGAACACGGTTCTAGAGGTATTTCAAAAAGGCTATCGCCTCAATGGTCGCCTGGTTCGCCCGGCCATGGTTGTGGTTAGTAAGGCCCCGTAACGGCAAATGCGTGAAACGGCCTTGAATTTCGCTGGCCGGCACCAATATAGCTGACATCAAGAATTATTCGCGCGCTGCATACAGAACAGAGCTGGCAGCGCGTAACAAATGAGGATTTTACAGATGGGAAAAATTATCGGCATCGACCTGGGTACCACCAACAGCTGTGTGGCGGTACTGGATGGTGACAAAGCGCGTGTAATCGAGAACGCCGAAGGCGATCGTACTACACCTTCTATTGTTGCCTTCACTGACGACAACGAAATCCTGGTAGGCCAGTCTGCCAAGCGTCAGGCGGTGACCAATCCCCAGAATACTCTGTTTGCGGTTAAGCGTTTGATCGGCCGTAAATTCAAAGACGACGTTGTACAGAAAGATATCAAGATGGTGCCTTACACCATCACTGAAGCCGACAACGGCGACGCTTGGGTAGAAGTGAAAGGCGATAAAAAAGCTCCGCCGCAGATCTCTGCTGAAGTTCTGAAGAAAATGAAAAAGACTGCAGAAGACTTCCTCGGCGAGAAAGTTGATGCTGCAGTAATTACTGTACCGGCTTACTTTAACGACTCCCAGCGCCAGGCCACCAAAGACGCCGGCCGTATCGCGGGCCTGGACGTTAAACGTATTATCAACGAGCCGACTGCTGCTGCTCTGGCTTACGGCCTGGACAAGCAGGGCGGTGACCGCACTGTAGCGGTATACGACCTGGGTGGTGGTACCTTCGATATCTCCATTATCGAAATTGCCGACGTAGATGGTGAGAAGCAGTTCGAAGTACTGTCCACCAACGGTGACACTTTCCTCGGCGGTGAGGACTTCGACCTGCGCCTGATCGAATACCTCGCAGACGAGTTCAAGAAAGACCAAGGCATCGACCTGAAAGGCGATCCCCTGGCGATGCAGCGCCTGAAAGAAGCTGCAGAAAAAGCCAAGATCGAGCTGTCCTCCAGCCAGCAGACTGAAGTCAACCTGCCGTATATCACTGCAGATGCCACCGGTCCCAAGCACTTGGTGGTTAAGCTGACCCGCGCCAAGCTGGAAAGCCTGGTAGAAGATCTGGTTACCCGCTCCCTGGAGCCGGTAAAAATCGCTCTGCAAGATGCCGACCTATCCGCCTCCGGCGTCGACGAAGTAATTCTGGTTGGTGGTCAGACCCGCATGCCGCTGGTACAGCAGAAAGTCACCGAGTTCTTCGGTAAAGAGCCGCGCAAAGACGTTAACCCAGACGAAGCCGTTGCCATGGGTGCCGCTATCCAGGGCGCCGTTCTGTCCGGAGACGTTAAAGACGTACTGCTGCTGGACGTAACCCCGCTGACCCTGGGTATCGAAACCATGGGTGGCGTTGCGACTCCGCTGATCGACAAAAACACCACTATCCCCACCAAGAAGTCCCAGGTGTTCTCCACTGCGGAAGATAACCAGACTGCGGTAACCATTCACGTGGTTCAGGGTGAGCGCAAGCAGGCTTCCCAGAACAAATCCCTAGGTCGTTTTGACCTGGCCGATATCCCGCCGTCCCCCCGCGGTGTACCGCAGATCGAAGTAACTTTCGATATCGATGCCAACGGTATTCTGCATGTACACGCGAAAGACAAGGCGACTGGTAAAGAGCAGTCCATCGTGATCAAGGCTTCCTCCGGTCTGTCCGAGGACGAGATCGATAAGATGGTTCAAGACGCAGAGGCGAATGCCGAAGCGGATAAGCAGTTCGAGGAGCTGGTGCAAACCCGCAACACTCTCGACGGCTTGATATCTGCCACCAAGAAAACCTTGGAAGAAGCTGGCGACAAAGCCACCGCTGAGGAGAAGTCTGCAATCGAAGCGGCTATCAAAGAAGCGGAAGAGGCGGTGAAAGGCAACGACAAGGCGGCTATGGAAGCTGCCACCACCAAGCTGACCGAAGCTTCCGGCCCGGTTGCACAGAAGATGTACGCCGAGCAGGCCCAGGCCGCTGGCGCTGAAGGTGCCGCTGGTGCAGGCGCTCAACAGGGCGAGCAGCAGCAATCTTCCGCTGGCGACGATGCGGTAGATGCAGAGTTCGAAGAAGTAAAGGACGACAAAAAAGAAGGTAAGTAAGCGTTCGCTTGCATTTCCGGTGGCAGCTTTTAAAGTGGCCGCCGGAGAACTTCAGGGGCGCGGCGCCTTCTTTATTAGGCCCCGCGCCCTGTGTTGTTTCAGGTATCCATCAAAGTTTGTACCGAGTTCGCAGTTTGGTGGTGCTCCGCAATGCGGGGCTTGGTTAGAAACTGAGAAGTAGAAAGAGTTTGGCCGTTCTTGATGCCGGACCAGAGAACATAGTTTTATGTCGAAACGCGATTATTACGAAGTCCTCGGCGTCGAGCGCGGCGCTTCGGATGCAGAGCTGAAAAAAGCCTACCGCCGGGTGGCGATGAAGTTTCACCCGGACCGCAATCCAGATGATGCGGAAGCGGAAAATAAATTCAAGGAAGCCAACGAGGCTTACGAGATACTGTCCGATTCGCAGAAACGCGCGGCTTATGATCAATTTGGTCACGCCGGTGTAGAAGGGCAAATGGGTGGTGGCGGCGCCGGTGGCTTCGGCGGTTTCTCCGATATCTTCGGCGATGTATTTGGCGATATTTTCGGTGGGGGCGGTGGCGGCCGTCGGGGTGGCCCGGCGCGCGGTTCAGACCTGCGTTACGACTTGGAACTGGACCTGGAAGACGCAGTGCGCGGTACCACGGTCAAGATCCGTGTGCCAACGCTCGCTTCCTGTAATACCTGCCACGGTTCAGGCGCCAAGCCTGGTTCCTCTCCGCAGACCTGTAGCACCTGTGGTGGCGCCGGTCAGGTGCGTATGCAACAGGGCTTCTTCTCTGTTCAGCAAACCTGCCCCAACTGTCGCGGTCGCGGTACCACTATCTCCGATCCCTGTGGCAGCTGCCACGGTCGCGGTCGGGTTGAAGAGACCAAGACTCTGTCCGTTAAGGTTCCGCCTGGCGTGGATACTGGCGATCGTATCCGCCTGTCCGGTGAGGGTGAAGCTGGCCCCGATGGCGGGCCCGCTGGTGATTTGTATGTACAGGTGGTGGTGAAGGAGCACGAGCTGTTCCAGCGCGATGGCAAGAACTTGTATTGCGAAGTGCCCATCAGTTTTGCTGCCGCAGCACTGGGGGGCGAACTGGAAGTGCCGACCCTCGATGGTAAGGTGAAGCTAAAGATTCCCGCAGAGAGTCAAACTGGCAAGCTGTTCCGCCTGCGTGGTAAAGGTGTCACTCCGGTGCGCGGTGGCGCTACCGGCGATTTGCTGTGTCGGGTTGTAGTGGAAACACCGGTAAACCTTTCTGGTAAACAGAAAGAGTTACTGCAGGAATTTGCCAATACCCTGAGCGAAAAGAAAAATGCACCACGCCAGACCGGCTGGTTTGAAGGGGTGAAAAACTTCTTTGGGGATATGAAGCTTTAACGCTAAGCGAGCATCCCCAATCGCTATTCGACCATCGGTAATTTAGGGCTTATATAGTTGCTTAACGGATGAGCTCTTTTAAAAGTTAAAAGCAGGAAGAATAGCGAAAACTGGCCCGGTATCTCTGCCGGGTTAGTTGGCCTGGGCAGAACGGGCCCTCAGACGGGCAGCCAGTGCCATCAATAATTCGTGTTGAATCTTACCTAACTCCCTCATCTGTTGTTTTTTTAGTATCCCTTCCAGTTCTTTGTTTGCCTGCGCGCTAATCGCGGCCAATTGCGCACCGATTTCCCCGCGCTGCTTAGGTGTTAAGGTCAGTTTAGGGTTGTCCAAAACGCCATAGCGATCCAGTACGGCTTTTTTCTCTGCAAGGCTCTTTTGCAAGATGGGCAGTACTACTTTTTCCTGGCCAGGGGTGAGCTGCAGACGCAGCGTCACCCAATCTGTAATGTCGTCATATTTCTCCCAGAAGTCGGGGTTTGTAGTTTGCTGTTGTGCGGATACGGGCGCACTGCCAAAGGCCAGGGTTAAAGAAATAACCACCACCAATAAATGTGGCAGGTGGTTTGATCGAATCATTAGTCGCATGTTGGCGCTCCATTTACCCCTCTGGCTTAAGCCTAGCATCGTGATTTGTCATTGCTTTCACTCAATTTCAGTTAGTTGGTAATAAAAATATGTTTTGTTATTTCCTCTATGGCTGGAAGTTTTATGGTCAGTTTGGTCCCCAAAAATGATCACTTTTTAAGATTGAGTTTTTGTAGCTGCTTTCTGGTAGGGCGGGGTAAGATTCGCAGCAATATTGGGCGTAGACAGGAGTGTTGATGTGGCAGTAAGAGTAGCGATCACCGGGTTTGGCGGGCGTATGGGAAGGGCCTTGGCGGAGGCACTGCTTTTAAGTGATGAGGCTGAGCTCAGCGCGGCAGTTGTACGGCCGGGCTCCAGCTTGGTGGGGGCAGATGCCGGTGAAGTTGCGGGCCTCGGGCGCAACGGCATCGCCATTGTCGATAGCCTGGATAAAGCCGACTTCGATGTACTGATCGACTTTACCGCGCCACAGGCAACTGTGGATAACTCTGCCTATTGTGCAGCCAACGGACGCCCCATTGTTATTGGCACAACCGGTTTTGACTCTGAGCAGAAAAATCAGGTGCTGGCTAATGCGGGCAAGGTACCGTTGTGCCTGGCCAGTAACTTTTCCACCGGCGTAAATTTGTGCTTCAAGTTATTGGAGACCGCTGCACGGGTAATGGGTGAAGATGCCGATATAGAAATTGTTGAAGCGCATCACCGTCACAAAGTGGATGCGCCTTCTGGCACTGCGTTAAGCATGGGAGAAGTCGTCGCCGAGACCCTGGGGCGGGATCTGGAGAAAGTGGCGATTTATGGCCGCGAGGGCCAGACAGGTGCCCGTGAGCGCGACACTATCGGTTTTGCCACTGTGCGCGGCGGCGATGTGGTCGGTGAGCACTCTGTGATGTTCCTGGCTGAAGGGGAGCGCGTAGAAATCAGTCACCGCGCCAGCAGCCGTCTCTCTTTTGCCCGCGGTGCGGTACGCGCAGCGATATGGTTGATGGGAAATAAGCAATCGGCACGCGCGCCGGGCCACTACGATATGCGCGATGTACTGGGGTTAAATTAATAGGATCACGCAAAAAAATCGGTAAAGGGCGGCCTTTATTCAATAGTTCTAAGGCAGTATTTATACGGTTGATCGATAGGCGAGCCTTATTTTTATAGTGAAAGTCAATACTTCGGGTTTTCGACTCTTTAGGTAAATCAAAAACTTTTTTGAGGATTTTTTGTTTGGAAAAAAAGCTGATTGTCGGCAGTGAAGAATGGTGTGCGTTTCCCGGTCTAGGTATCCCCGCAGTTAAGGCCCGGGTGGACTCCGGGGCTAAGACTTCTTGCCTGCACGCATATAATATTCAGACGTTTAAACGGGATGGTGAGCCCTGGGTAAGCTTTGAAGCGCATCCATTGCAGCACCAGCGTCGGCCGACCGTGCGCTGTGAGGCTCGAATTCTCGACAAGCGCCTTGTACGCAGCTCCTCTGGTGAGTCGGAGCGGCGTCCGGTAATTCGTACCGCGCTTTCCATCGGCGGAAGTGTCTGGGATATCGAATTGACCCTGACCAACCGTGACAGTATGGGCTATCGCATGTTGTTGGGGCGCGAGGCCATGCTCGGCCGCATGATGGTGGACCCCTCGGAGAGCTTCTGTCTGGGTGAACTGCCAAAAAGTCAGCTGGATGAATTTTATCGGGACGAGCACCATATCGCCGGCACCGGCTTGCGTATCGGGCTGTTGGCCTCAAATCCGGATCTTTATAGCAACCGCCGCATTATGGAAGCCGGTGCCGAGCGCGGCCACCGGATGACTTTCCTGGATGTTCGCCAGTGTTATATGAAACTCGATGCGGATGAGCCCGAAGTACATTATCGCGATGGCAGAATTCTCAACAATCTGGATGCCATTATCCCCCGTATTCGCCCCAGTCAGACTTTTTACGGCTGCGCCCTCACTCGCCACTTTGAGAGTCTGGATGTGTTTGCCCTGAATGGCTCTGCCGCGATCAGCCAGTCGAGGGATAAGCTATTTTCCCTGCAGTTGTTACAGCAGAGTGGTTTGAGTATTCCCACTTCAGGCTTTGCCAACTCGCCGGTAGATACCAACGAGTTGATTGACATGGTGGGTGGGGCACCATTGATTGTGAAGTTGCTGGAGGGAACTCAGGGGCGCGGAGTGGTGTTGGCGGAAACCCGCAAAGCCGGCGAATCGGTGATTAATGCGTTCAAGTCACTTAAAGCCAATTTGCTAGTGCAAGAGTTTATCCGTGAGGCCCAGGGCAAGGACCTGCGCCTGTTTGTGATTGATGGCCGCGTGGTGGCCTCGATCCAGCGAGAGGCGGCGCCGGGAGAGTTCCGCGCCAATATTCACCAGGGCGGCACCGCTTCGGTGGTTAAAGTCACAGCAGATGAAAAGCGCATAGCCATTAAAGCGGCTAAAGCGCTCGGGTTGAAAGTGGCTGGTGTGGATATTATTCGTTCGCGTAAAGGGCCGTTATTACTTGAGGTGAACTCCTCCCCCGGTCTTGAGGGTATTGAGAGTGCCACGCGCAAGGATGTGGCCGGTGCGATGATTATGTCGATCGAGAAGGCGCTCAAATGGCGTCCCGTAACAAAAACCCAGGATGGAAGTGCCGACTTGGATAGCCGTGTACCCGAGTAATCGACGGTGAACGGGGCGCCGACGGTGCAAAGCTCGGTGGGCTAACCTTCAAAGGTGGCCGGGCTTTTCGCTGGCGCGCCGTTCGAGCCTCGGCAGTGGTTGATTGCCCAGGTATCCGCCGATAGACACTTTCTGCCGGAACCGCGCCTTCCGCCGGCAAAAGGTGTGAACTCCAGGGTATCAATGACCGTGAAGACACTCTTTGCCAGACTTTCTATCACTCGCTCATTCCTGACGATTTCCCTGATATTGGGCCTGTTGCTTGCTCCCTTGGTACAGGCCGCAGTACACCTTTCGGATACCCCCCTGGGGCGGCGTGTCATGGTGGATTACATCGTGCACTTCGCCTACAACCTGCAGTGGCCGGTCAACGCTTTTGATAATTACAGTGCCCCCTTTAAGGTGTGCTTGATGGGAGGGGATTCCCTCGGTGAGCAGCTGGCTCTGCGCTTCAAGAATCAGCGTATTGATGGGCGCCGGGTGGCGCTGGAGAAAATTGGCTTCAAAGATATGCTGCGCGCGCGCAAATGCCAGATTGTGGTTCTTGGCTCTATGGACCGCTCGAGCCTCCTAAAGACACTGGTTACAGTGGAGTTCTTCCCGGTTCTTACGGTGAGCGATGCCGAGCGCTTTGCCGCAACTGGCGGCATGATTGAATTTGCCGATAAAGGCGGCGAAGTGGCGCTGCGCATGAACAAAACCATGCTGGAAAAGGCCGAGCTAAAAATGGGCAATAGCCTCTTTCGTCTCGGGCAGAAGCTGGAGTAAAGAGAAGTTTTTCGTCAGGTTTGGCGTATTTTTGCACTAGCGTCTAGAAGCGAATTCGCGTAGAATCTGCGCCCGAATTTGGGCCGGTGTCGCGAAGCTGAATCGCGCAGCGCGAGCCCACCAAAAAAAGCCGGTGGCAAGCATCGGCCAATATGTGAGAGCCGCGCGTGAACAGATTTTTAAAGCGAGATGAAGCTGCGATGTTTCATCTCGCTTTTTTATGCGCGCGCCAGTCAGGAGCCGCGTGCTCCGAAGCCCACAAACCCCGCCCGGAAGCAGTTCTGAAGATTGGAGTTCAATTTGACTAAAGCTGTCCCTACGTCGGAGGCCTTCATGCCCCACAACTTTATGCAGAGTACAACTCCCGCACTGCTGGTGCTCGCTGATGGTAGCGTCTTTGAAGGACGCGCAATCGGTGCCCTCGGCAGTTCTGTTGGCGAGGTCGTGTTTAACACATCCATGACCGGCTACCAGGAGATCCTCACCGATCCCTCCTACGCCCGCCAGATTGTGACTCTGACCTACCCGCACATTGGCAACACTGGCACCAACCAGGAAGACGAAGAGTGCGCTGATATCTGGGCCGCCGGCCTGGTAATCCGCGACCTGCCGCTGCTGGCCAGCAGCTTCCGCAACGAGCAGTCCCTGGAGGACTACCTGCGCGAGCGTAATATCGTTGGTATCGCCGATATCGACACTCGTCGCCTGACCCGCCTGCTGCGCGACAAGGGTGCACAGAGCGGTTGCATCGTTGCCGGTGATAATATCGACCGCGAAGAAGCCCTGGCCAAGGCCAAGGAATTTGCCGGTCTGAAAGGGATGGACCTGGCCAAGGTGGTGAGCACCAAGGAAGCCTACCCCTTTAGCGAAGGTACCTGGGAACTGGGCGAAGGCCATAAGGCCGCGCCGGAACAGCCCTTCAAAGTTGTGGCTTACGACTTCGGTGTGAAGCGCAACATCCTGCGCATGCTGGTGGATCGCGGCTGTGACATCACCGTAGTACCGGCGGAGACTCCGGCTTCCGAAGTACTGGCGATGAATCCCAACGGTGTATTCCTGTCCAATGGCCCCGGTGACCCCGAGCCCTGTGAATACGCGATCACCGCTATTCGCGAAATCCTGGACGCTGGCATCCCCACCTACGGCATCTGCCTGGGCCACCAGTTGTTGGGCCTGGCGGTGGGCGGTAAAACTGCCAAGATGAAGTTCGGTCACCACGGTGGTAACCACCCGGTACAAGACCTGAACAGCACCAAGGTGATGATCACCGCGCAGAACCACGGTTTCGAAGTGGACGCCGACAGCCTGCCGGACAATGTGGAAGTCACCCACAAGTCCCTGTTCGACGGTACCTTGCAGGGTATTCACCTGAAGGACAAGCCGGCCTTCAGTTTCCAGGGACACCCGGAAGCGAGCCCGGGCCCACACGATGTGGCGCCGTTGTTCGACCACTTTATCGATTTGATGAAAGAGCGCGCCTAAGGGCGTAGCCGCCCAGGGTCGGGCAATTAACCGCCGCTTTTGCGGCGGTTTTAACAAGAAACGAATGAAATTTAGCGCAGCCGGCCTTAGCCGGTAGTAGAACGGAAGAAAGATGCCAAAACGCACAGATATCCAAAGCATTCTGATTATCGGCGCAGGCCCCATCGTGATCGGCCAGGCGTGCGAATTTGACTACTCCGGCGCCCAGGCCTGTAAGGCGCTGCGCGAAGAGGGTTACCGGGTGATCCTGGTGAACTCCAACCCGGCCACCATCATGACCGACCCGGCCATGGCCGATGCCACTTACATCGAGCCGGTGGAGTGGCGCACCGTTGCCAAGATTATCGAGCAGGAGCGCCCTGACGCCATCCTGCCCACCATGGGTGGCCAGACTGCATTGAACTGCGCCTTGGACCTGGACAAGCACGGTGTCCTGAAGGAATTCAATGTCGAGTTGATCGGTGCGGACAAAGACGCTATCGAGAAAGCGGAAGACCGCGACCTGTTCGACAAGGCGATGAAGGCGATCGGCCTGGAAACTCCGCGCGCCAAGATCGTCCACTCCATGGAAGAGGCGAAGAAAGTACCGGAAGAGTTCGGCTTCCCGGTAATTATCCGTCCGTCCTTCACCATGGGTGGTTCCGGTGGCGGTGTGGCCTACAACTGGCCGGAGTTTGAAGAGATCTGTAAGCGCGGTCTCGACCTCTCCCCCACCAACGAACTGTTGATCGACGAATCCCTGCTCGGCTGGAAAGAGTACGAGATGGAAGTGGTTCGCGATAAGAACGACAACTGCATCATCGTATGTTCCATCGAGAACTTCGACCCGATGGGCGTACACACCGGTGACTCTATCACCGTGGCCCCGGCGCAGACGCTGACCGATAAGGAATACCAGCTGATGCGCAACGCCTCTATCGCGGTACTGCGCGAGATCGGCGTTGAGACTGGCGGCTCCAACGTACAGTTCGGCGTCTGCCCTAAGACTGGCCGCGTGGTGGTGATCGAGATGAACCCCCGCGTATCCCGCTCCTCCGCACTGGCCTCCAAGGCCACCGGCTTCCCGATCGCCAAGGTCGCGGCCAAGCTGGCCGTGGGTTACACCCTGGACGAGCTGCAAAACGATATCACCGGCGGTGCTACTCCGGCGTCCTTCGAGCCGTCTATCGATTACGTTGTCACCAAGATTCCGCGCTTCACCTTTGAGAAATTCGGTGAAGCCGATGCGCGCCTGACCACCCAGATGAAGTCTGTGGGTGAAGTGATGGCGATCGGCCGTACCTTCCAGGAGTCCATGCAGAAAGCCCTGCGCGGTCTGGAAGTGGGCAGCTTCGGCCTGGAAAGTAAAATTGACCCAAGCAAAGACGGCGCTGAGACCCGTCTGCGCAGTGAACTCTCTGTTCCGGGTGCCGAGCGCATCTGGTACGTGGGCGACGCCTTCCGTATGGGCATGAGCGTCGGTGAAGTTTACGACCTGTCCGGTATTGACCCCTGGTTCCTGGTACAGATCGAAGAGCTGATCAAAATTGAAGAGCCGCTCAAGTCACTGCCTACCTCGGCGCTGACCACTGAGCAAATGCGCTTCCTCAAGCGCAAAGGCTTCTCCGATCGCCGCCTGGCGGATCTGCTGGGGGTGAGCCAGAAGACTGTGCGCGAATTCCGCCACAAGCTGGGTGTATTCCCGTCTTACAAGCGCGTGGATACCTGTGCCGCTGAGTTCAGCACCTCCACTGCGTACATGTACTCCACCTACGATGAGGAGTGCGAAGCGCAGCCGTCCGACAAGAAGAAAATCATGGTACTCGGCGGTGGCCCCAACCGTATCGGCCAGGGCATCGAGTTCGACTACTGCTGTGTACACGCCGCCCTGGCGATGCGCGAAGACGGTTACGAGACCATTATGGTCAACTGTAACCCGGAGACTGTTTCTACCGACTACGACACTTCCGACCGCCTCTACTTCGAGCCGGTAACCCTGGAAGATGTGCTGGAAATTGTTGCCAAAGAGAAGCCGGAAGGCGTGATCGTACAGTTCGGTGGTCAGACTCCGCTGAACCTGGCGCGCTACCTAGCCAACGAAGGTGTGCCGATTATCGGTACTACCCCAGAGCAGATCGACCGCGCCGAAGACCGCGAGCGTTTCCAGCAGATGATTATGCGTCTCGGCCTCAAGCAGCCGAAGAACGCCATCGTGCGCTCTGTCTCCGAAGCCATCCAGGCGGCGAAAGACGTGGGCTACCCGCTGGTTGTGCGCCCGTCTTACGTACTGGGCGGCCGCGCCATGGAGATCGTCTACAAAGAAGACGAGCTGCTCACTTATATGAAAGAAGCGGTACAGGTTTCTGACGAAGCGCCGGTACTGCTGGATCACTTCCTCAACGCTGCTATTGAGGTGGATATCGACGCGGTATCCGATGGCCAGGACGTAGTGATCGGCGCCATTATGCAGCACATTGAACAGTGTGGTGTTCACTCCGGTGACTCCGCCTGCTCCCTGCCGCCTTACAGCCTGCCGGCGGATGTGCAGGACCGTATGCGCGAAGAAGTGAAAGCCATGGCCCGCGAGCTGGGCGTAGTTGGCTTGATGAACACCCAGCTGGCCTACCAGGATGGCGAGATCTACGTGATTGAGGTGAACCCGCGCGCTTCCCGTACCGTACCTTTCGTCTCCAAGTGTATCGGCACTTCACTGGCGAAAGTGGCTGCACGCTGTCAGGCGGGTATCAGCCTGAAAGAGCAGGGCTTTACTGAAGAGATCGTTCCGGACTATTACTCCGTTAAAGAGTCTGTATTCCCCTTCAATAAGTTCCCCAAAGTGGACCCGATTCTTGGCCCAGAGATGAAGTCTACCGGCGAAGTGATGGGCGTAGGCGCCACCTTCGCGGAAGCCTTCGACAAGGGCCTGGTTGCCGCTGGCGATCGCCTGCCGGAGTCCGGCCGCGTATTTATCTCTGTTCGTGACTTCGACAAGGCCGATGCAGTGGGCGTTGCCCGCGATCTGGTGGAGCTGGGCTTCGAGGTGATTGCCAGCCGTGGCACCGCCAAGGTCTTGCAAGAAAACGATATTCCCGTTACAACCGTCAACAAGATGAGTGAAGGTCGCCCGCATATCGTCGATATGATTAAAAACGACGAGATTGCACTGGTGGTAAACACCACCGAAGGTCGTCAGGCGATTCGCGACTCTGCGGATATCCGCCGCAGTGCCGAGAACCACCAGGTGTGTTACACCACCACCCTGGCAGCGGCCCAGGCCATGGCGATGGCCATGCGTCAGGAGCAGCCGCTACAGGTTCGCCGCCTGCAAGACCTTCACCAGCGTGTGGTAAAGCTGTCTTAATCATCTAAAAACAATCCGTCATTTCCGACCGGGCCTTGTGGCAACACAGGGCCCGGTTGCGTAGTAACAATAATGGAGGTCCCACAGTGAACCGGGTACCAATGACCGTTGAAGGCGCGGAAGCGCTACGTTCAGAGCTGGATAATCTGAAAAAAGTCGAGCGCCCTGCGGTGGTAGAGGCCATTGCCGAAGCACGCGAACACGGTGATTTGAAGGAGAATGCCGAATACCATGCGGCGCGGGAAAAGCAGGGCTTTATTGAGGGGCGTATTCAAGAGATTGAAGCCAAGCTGTCTCACGCCCAAGTGATCGATGTGAAGTCGATTGAGCCCAGCGATAAGGTAATTTTTGGCACCACGGTAACGATTATTCACCTGGATGACGATGCTGAAGTGACTTATAAAATCGTGGGTGACGATGAAGCGGATGTGAAAAAACAAAAAATCTCAGTGAACTCGCCGATTGCCCGCGCACTGATTGGTAAAGAAGTGGGGGAAGTCGTTGTTGTGCACACGCCTTCCGGCACGGTGGAATATGAAATCGATACTGTAGAGCATCTATAAAAAGATCTCTTAGTAAGAAAAAGGGCGGCCAGAGGCCGCCTTTTTTCTTTGGGGCAGGAGCAGTTTTTACTGGTGAACGAAACTGTTGTTACTGTCGCCATGTTGGTGAACTTTGGCGGTTTCATTGTAGCCAAATTGGGCTACTAAGCTGTTGTTATGTGAACCAATCTGAGTGACTTCTGCATAGTGGTTTTCGCCTATTTGGCCTACATAGACATCATTGCCATAGCCAACCTGCATGGTTTTACCGAAGTGGTGGCTTCCGGCCTGAGAAATATCCGCTTCGTTATACCAGCCATCTTGATACATATAAGCTTCATGGTTATGGCCGATCTGACGGGAATCAAGATCGTTGTGTCCACCACCTGCCTGAATCAAGTGAGCCTTATGGCCTTCACCAACTTGAAGAGCATCAGCTCGATTCATTTCGCCAACCTGTGAGAGCATGGCTTCACTGCCATAGCTGCCTACTTGAGTAACAGTGGCATAGCCGTAGTCGCCGTTTTGTAAAATGGTCGCTTGGTTATTAGCGCCAGACTGTTGATAAGTCCAGGCGGTATTTCCGTGGCCTTCCTGAGCATGGTAGGAGAAGCTATGGTGCTCATCAAACTGGAAAGTTAAGGAACTATTGTCGATACCCAATTGTTCACTCACAGCGGTGTTGCCAGATCCCCCATTTTGAAAGGCATTGGCATAATTACTGTAGCCATCCTGATATTGAAGAACCGTGCTGTGGTGTTCATGAATCTGGATACTAACCGCTGTATTGTATCCCCCGTGTTGTTCCTGATCAGCCAGGTTATGATGGCTACCGGGGCCGGCCTGATCAATATAACCGAGTTGGCCCATACCGTTTTGATCCTGGTAAGCGGTATTGTTATCGGCTATGGCTGCACCGCTGATTACAAAAGCAATAGCGGCAGCGATTGGGGTTAAAGTCTTCATGAGTATCTCCATTACTACTAGAAAAGAGCATCGCGGTTGGGGTTCAGTATCTACCGGCTGAGCGTAAGCACAGCGTAATTCACCCAAGTATTTTGCAGTAATTCGCTAGACGGTATTTAGCGGCAAACTATAAATTACTCAGATATACACTCGCTGTAAGTGCCTGTGCAAAAAGGTAGAATCGAAGGGAAATCAAAGATAGGAAATAGCTGGTTCATTCTGATTGGCATCCCTGTTACTGCTTAGGAGTCCATAAGTTCGTTCCGTCTATATTATTGTTGCTTCAGTGACTAAGAAAAGCCATAGGATAGAAGTTTCATTTACCTGGGAGATAAGTTTTAGTCGGAAATAATGATAAAAAAATTAACAATGAAATTTGCTTTTAATGGGGAATACATACAAGTGCTCAGGGGGAGGGGTTTATTGGGGGTAAGTAAATAATTACAAATGCCAAAGATCGTTCCTGATCTTTGGCATTTGTAGGGGGAGCAATATTTACTGATGTACTATAGCTGTGTTGCCGTAGCCGGTTTGGGTAATATTTGCAGATTCAGAGAATCCGCTCTGAATAACTGTAGCCGTATTCATACCACCAGATTGATTGACCACAACCAAATGGCCTCCACCCATGGCACCACCCCCTGACTGCATAATCGTTGCCCGGTTCATGTAGCCATCTTGAGTCACAAACGCACTGTTATACCAGGAGACTTGAACAATCGTACTGTAGTTGCTTTCTCCCCTTTGGACAATATCAGCCTCATTGTGCATATCGGCCTGGGTTATTTCTGCGGTGTGAGAAATACCAGATTGAGAGATACTGGCATAGTGTCCGGTGCCCTCTTGTCTAATTATGGCCTCGTGATAAGAACCATCTTGGAATATATAAGCTTCAGCATTGAAGCTGGCATACTGTCCAACTAAAGCGCCATGGACATTACCAATTTGCTCAATAACAGAAATGTTATCACTTCCCAAGTGTTGATGAATCTCTGCTTCATTCCCAGCGCCATTTTGGCGAATGGTTGCTTGGCTATTTTGAGTAGCAATTTGGTAGGTATTGGCACGGTTATCCATACCAACTTGGTAAATCAGAGCATTATTACCGAAGCCCCCCATTTGCAAGCTGTAAACGTCATTGAGTTTTCCCTCTTGAACTTGGTGTATCAGGCTGTCGGTTACATTGGTCTGGACAGACTCTACATTATTGAGGTTGCCGTTCTGAGCAATTTCTATGCTGTTGTCGATAGCACTATTATCAGATTGATCAATCAACACCTGATTGTTATTGCCACTTTGTTCTAATGACGTTGAATTCCCCGCTGCATGTGTAAGTCCGCCATAAGATATCATTAATGCCAGCGACAGAACTGGAAACTTCCTCACTTTCAACTCCTGTTTACTGCTGTACCCATTTTGGTTCAGTGTGTTTCTGGACTAGCTATACGTTCACCATTTTGAAGGTAGTAGCTTGCTGATTTAACTTTAGCCTAGCTGGTTGGGAAAAAAGGCTATTGGCGTTGGGTACTTTGATTTGTGAATTTTACTTTTATAGAGGAGAGAGGGATTTAGGATCTTCAAAAAAGAAGAGTGGAATGAGTTTGATGTCTGCTTAAAAGCTGGCCCGTTCTAGGCCAGCTTTTAGTTGTTTCACTTGTTTTATTGAACAAGCATAAAGACATTGCCGTCACCAATTTGAGTGGGCGCAATGTTATTACCGTTAGTTTGCTGTACTACAGAAATAAGGTTGGAATTGCCAATCTGTGTCGCCTCAAATATATTACTGCTACCACTTTGAGTAATAAGCGTTGTATTCATGTTGCCACCGGACTGAGATATGCTTGACATATTCATATTACCGGATTGGTCGGTTGCCGCGTAATTATCTATGGTTAACTGCTTGGTAACAGAGTGATTGTTATTTCCTGTTTGGTCGACAATAGCTATATTGTTTTCCCATTCCTGTATAATATCGCTCACATTGTTACTTCCAGGTTGAACAACGTGAATCTGGTTACTCCTGCCTTGTTGATTGGAGTGAGAAGTATTATTTGAGCCTCCAACTTGAGAGATTAATGCGCTGTTCATGCCGCCGTATTGGGTGGCATTGATTGTATTTAAATTACTGAGTACCTGTACAGCGGTTAAGGTATTTCCGCCAAGAGTACCTCCTGTTTGAGTAATAGTTGCAAAGTTTGTGATTCCGTCAGTCTGATTTATGTGAGCAATATTGGAACCTTTACTTTGAGTTATGGTTGCAAAACTTGAGTTGGTGTTCGTTTGATTTATTGTTGCTAACTGCGGTGCAAAGCCACTTTGAAAAATTTCAGCGGCTGAATTATTGACAGATGCTTGGCTTGTGACGGCTTCGTGCTTGTTGTCAATTTGTCGGATCACGCCAAATGAATTAAGGGCATTATCCTGTGAGGACTCTGCCTTATTCATATTGCCTGTCTGTCTATGGCTAATAACGCTATTGTTGCTGTGATTTGTTTGTTGGGAAGAGGATTCATTAAAATCACCATTCTGATCGATGATAATGGTATTGAAGTTTACTGTTGGGTCTTGAAATGGAAAGGCTAGGTTCCCGTTACCATTCTGATTGAGAAATATATTATTAGATGCCAGTGCACCACTTGAGGAATAGGCTATTAATATTCCAGCTGTAATCGAGGTATATTTCTTCATGGATTACTCCTTAGAGACATCAAATCCAAGTTGTGGGAAGGGTGACTTACAATATGGTCATAGAAATACAACGAAATTGTTATCTTTATAATGAAAAACAAGTCGTATTATTTTTAGCATAAGATACATCTCTCGGCTTCAAGTAATAACTGCAATTTTCTTATGCTGTAGGAAGATCATCTGCAGCCTATAAAAGCTCATTCGTAACATTCTATCCCGTATGCTCGGCGTACCTTTAAAAGCCTGTATTACATACATCTTTCGACTGATCAATTAGGGATGCTTCTCCAAGAATTATGCAAATGCTTTTCGAGAGCGTCCGACTTTCTCAGGCTGTAAATTTGATATTGTTCCTTCTTGCTCAGTTGGTATTAACTCATCAGTGTCCTTCGCTTGATCGGGTGAGATGTAAGCTCTAACAGATGAGCCTCCTCTAACTAATTACTCTATTTATCCGAAACCAAGTTAATTGGTGATGGTAAATAAAGAATTTTTGATTTGTTGAGTTGGTTTACAGATAATTTTTACTGATTTTTGATAAAACTGGCCTGGGGCCAGCTTTAACTTCTTTAAGTAAAATGTTTACGGGAAGGTAAAAATATTACCGTTGCCGATCTGGTGAACTTCCATTACGCTGCCATTATTTTCCTGTACCACAGATATTAAGTTGAAATTTCCAGTCTGTGTTGCTCTAAATGCGTTGGAATCGCCGCTCTGGGTTATAAGATAAGTATTCATGTTGCCGCCTGACTGGGTAATAGTAGAAATATTCATATCACCTGATTGGACAGTTACAGAAAAGTTATCGATCGATAGTTGTTCAACAATCAGGAAGTTGCTATTTCCCGACTGGTTGACAAAAGCTATATTATTCTCCCACGTCTGTAAAATTTCACTAGTGTTGTTATCACCTGACTGTGCGACGCTAAATTGGTTTCCCCGCCCTCTCTGTTGTGAGAGAGACATATTATTTGATCCGCCTACTTGCGAGATGGATAAGCTATGCAAGCCACCATCTTGATCGGCAACGATAGTGTTGAAATCACCATTTACTTGTAAGGTCGTAAGAGTATTCTCGCCAATATCTCCTCCTACCTGGTTGAAAAAAGCAGTGTTAGAAGTGCCATTAAACTGATTTACTGAGGCAAAATTGTGACCGCTATCTTGATTTACCGTAGCAGAACTTGAGGTGACGTTACTCTGGTGGATAACTGCAATTTGTGCCACGGGGCCGCTTTGATGGATGGTGGAACCTGAATCAAGTGTTGAAATTTGAACAGAAGTGGCTTCGTGATTGTTGCCCACTTGATCAATAAGGGAAAATGAGTTCGATGTATTTTTTTGTTGTGATTCAGCTTTATTCATATCACCAGATTGAGTGTGGCTAATCGCGCTAGAGTTGGTGTTGTTAATTTGCTCAGGATAGGACTCATTAAAGTCTCCAACCTGATTGATAATGATAGTGCCGTCGATTACAGAGGCATCTTGAACTGGTGCCGCCAGGTTTCCAACACCATTCTGATTTAGAATGACGGTATTGGCTATGCTGTTACTCGCAGCAAGAGCTATGGTTATTCCTGCAAAAATGGGGTTGTAAATATTCATTAGTCACTCCTTTATGATATCGTCCCTAGCTTGAAAAATATTTGCCTTAGGGATGATATCTAAACAGCATCGAAAACTTTCGTAAAAGTTGCTGTCCTTAGCGTAGGAGAGATTACTCAAGGTTTTCTATGGATATAAAGAAGAAGGTAATCCTCTTTAAATCATTAATAGTTACATATACCTTATGAATATCCGTATTCCATTAGTCTAATTTTGGAGGAGTAGTGCTTATTCACAATGAGAGATTAATCTCATTCATCTAAGAAGAAAGTTTATATTCTACTACCGTTGGTATTTAAGTACTTTATAATTTACAAGCAGAGAATTATCGGGCCGGTCTACGAATAGCAAAGCGATAATCTAATATGCGTCTTTATCATTTGAGTGGGCTAGTGATGAAAAAGCTGGCCCATTAAGGCCAGCTCTATTGGATTTTAGAAGATGATATTACTGGACCAGCATAAAGACATTGCCATCACCAATCTGGGTGGGTGCAAGCACATTGCCATCGGTTAGCTGTACTACTGAAATTAGGTTTGAGTTACCGATTTGAGTTGCATCAAAGAAGTTATTGCTTCCGCTTTGAGTAATGAAGGTTGTATTCATGTTGCCACCAAATTGAGAAATGGCGGATATGTTATTATCACCGGACTGAACGGTTGCAGCAAAGTTATCTATAGTCAGCTGTTCAGTGAAAGAGAAGTTATTATTTCCTGACTGATTTACAATAGCTATATTGTACTCCCATTCCTGCCAGACTACACTCGTGTTGCCATTGCCTGACTGTGCAGCGTTAATCTGGTTTCCTCTTCCCATTTGATCTGACAGGGAAGTATTGCCGGAGCCACCTATCTGTGAAACTAATGCACCATTTAAACCGCCATATTGAGTGGCATTTATGGTATTGAAGCTACCGAGACTCTGTATCGCAGTTACACCGTTACCGCCAACATTGCCACCGGTTTGAGTGACAGTAGTGCTATTAGCAACACCACCAAATTGGTTCACGGATGCAAAGTTAGGGCCTTTTTCCTGATTGACCGTTGCAAAGTTTCCAACCACGAGGGTCTGGTTAACAAATGCTTGTTGCGGTGCAAAGCCACTTTGAAAGATTGATGCACCAGAAAGACTAGAGGAGAGTTGGGTGGTGGTGGCTTCGTGATTGTTGTCCACTTGGTTAATAAGTGCAAATGAACCAGAGGTGTTATCCTGTTGCGACCATGCCTTATTCATATTGCCGACTTGGGTGTGGCTAATAAGACTGTTACTAGTATTATTTGTTTGCTCAGGATAAGATTCGTTAAAATCTCCAGTTTGATCAATGATAATAGTGCCATTGGTGACAGTCGCTTCTTGAACTGGCATGGCAATATTGCCTACACCATTCTGATTTAAAATCACAGTGTTGGCCATGGCGCCACTGGTGGCAAGAGCCATTAATACGCCTGCTGCAATTGGGGTATATTTTTTCATTGGATGCTCCTTAGAGAAATTAGATTTAAGTTGAAACTTATGCTGGAGAAAATATCAAAGCAGCATCAAAAAGAGGTGTGGAAGTTTTTTCCTGGCAAAGGAAAAGCCTCTGAGGGGCTTACCTGATTGGTCGATGGGTAATCCTTTCCTTTTTTGAGTCTGGAAAAATTCATGTCACACTCATGTATATCAGCTTGATGCTGAGTAGAGTCTTGTATTGAAAAAGTAAAACAGCTATAGGAGATAAGTTTCGATAGTTTAGGAAGAAAGTGTGTTTTATGCTGAGGTGATGGCTTAAATGCCGATGCAGAGAGGGTTTTAGATTAGAGGTTATTTGGTTACTAAAAATGGTTGGATGGTTGCTTCTTGATTTGCGTGCATTAGCTATAGGAGGTTTTTCTCAGTAGGTGCCAGCGACGCCTGTTAAAAAGTCAGTTAAATTATCAATTTTTAGGTGTGTCTATTTTGTGAGGTGCTAAAATAATATCCGCAGGTAATTGAGCTTGTGATTAATTGCTCCCCCCTGTTGCGTTTTCTATTTTGGGTATGTTGGTTCGGATTGATGTCTGTGTATTGGGTGAATTTATTTTTTTTGGATGTTGTCTTTTTCTTTTTAATTGTTGTGGGCAAAGCCGCCCCGGCTTGGGCCGGCTTTGCTATAAGTAATTAGGCTTGTATTATTGAACTAGCATAAATACGTTGTTATCTCCAATTTGTGTTGGCGAAAGCATATTGCCATCTGTAAGTTGTGTTACAGAAATATAGTTATAGTTTCCTAGCTGTGTGGCATTGAATATATTAGAGTTTCCCATCTGATCTATATAAGTTTCATTCAAATTTCCGCCTGATTGAGAAATGCCTGATATATTATTGTTGCCACTCTGGTTGAGTGAAGTATGGTTATTCATGGTTAACTGTACAGTTGTAGCTATATTTCGGTTTCCTATTTGGATATGGTTAGCTTTATTGCCATCCGATAGCTGTGTTATTTCGCTTAAATTGTTTTCACCGCCAATATGCGAAACTTCAGCATCGTTATTTCTGCCTTCCTGGTGGGAAATAGATTTATCACCGGATGAAAATATCTGCGAAACGGCAGTCAGATTAGAGCTGCCTCTTTGAGTTGCTTCTATAGAGTTAAAGTTAACTGCTGACTGAAACGCGGCTAAAGCATTATTCCCTGAACCCCATCCTTCTTGGTTGATGGTAATAGAGTTTGCATTAAAACCTAATTGGTTAACCGTAGCTTGGTTAGAGCCTCCTTTTTGGGTTACTACTGCAGTACTTCTTGAAGCTCCCATTTGAAAAATTAGGGCATATTGAGCCCCGAAACCACTTTGATTAATTTCGGTAGATGAACTGATGTTTAGTTGTTGAAAGCTTTCGGCATAATGATTGTCCCCTGACTGGGTAATAATAGAATCATTAAAGAGGTTTGTTCCTTGAAGTGATATCGCAGTATTGTTGTTGCCACGCTGTGTCTGTTTGATCGAGATATCGCCCATATTTCTTGCTTGTATGATGTCTACGTAGTTATTGTCACCAATTTGAATTTGTTTGATATGACTATTTGAATCTTCTGGATTTTCTAGGATGCCCATGGACATATTTCCAATACCGTTCTGGAAAAGGACGTAGGTGTTAGCTATGGCTTCACTGGCAACGATTGCCACAATTACGCCAGCGGCAATGGAGATATACCTGTTCATCAGTTACTCCTTAGAGAAGTTGGGTTGAGCCAGAAAAATTTTTCAATAAATATGTCGCTTCATAAATGTCGAATACCGGCTAGAGCTTTGCAGGAAAAACTTACTTGTCATTAAGTTGATGGTTTCTCGGTCGTTTAGGATAGTATTCCAGTTTAATCTATTAGAAAATTATCCTTGCCAAAACAGATGTGAGTGAACAAAGCTGACCCAATTTTGGTCAGAATTGCTGCAAGTAATTAGGCCTGTATTATTGAACAAGCATAAATACGTTCTTATCTCCAATTTGCGTTGGCGAAAGCATGTTGCTATCTGTAAGTTGTGTTACAGAAATATAGTTATAGTTTCCTGTTTGTGTAGCATTGAATATATTAGAGTTCCCCATCTGGCCTATATAAGTTTCATTCAAATTTCCACCTGATTGAGAAATGTTTGATATATTGTTGTTGCCACTCTGGTTGAGTGAAGTATGGTTGTTCATGGTTAACTGTACAGTTGTAGCTATATTTCCGTTTCCTATTTGGATATGGTTAGCTTTATTGCCATCCGACAGCTGTGTTATTTCGCTTAAATTGTTTTCACCGCCAACATGCGAAACCTCAGCATCGTTATTTCTGCCTTCTTGGTGGGAAATAGATTTATCACCGGATGAAAATATCTGAGAAACGGCAGTCAGATTAGAGCTGCCTCTTTGAGTTGCTTCTATAGAGTTGAAGTTAACTGCTGACTGAAACGCGGCTAAAGTATTATTCCCAGAACCCCATCCTTCTTGGCTGATGGTGATAGAGTTTGCGTTAAAACCTAATTGGTTAACCGTAGCTTGGTTAGAGCCTCCTTTTTGGGTTACTACTGAAGTACTTCTCGAGGCTCCAAATTGAAAAATAAATGTATCTTGATTTCCAAAACCGCTTTGAGTAATTTCAGTGGATGAGCTAACGACTTGTCGTTGTACACTTTCAGCGAAATGATTATCACCTATCTGGGTAATAACAGAATCAACAAAGGAGATTATGAGTTGAACTGATCTTGCAGAATTGTGGTTGCCAAGTTGTGTCTGTTTAATCGATAAGTTGTTCATGCTTCTATCTTGTGCGGTAAATGCGGAATTATTATCTCCAATTTGAGCTTGTCTAAGATAGCCGTCTGCTTCTGGAGTATTTCTATTTAGGGCCGTGGACATATTTCCAGTGCCATTCTGGAAAATTATGTAGGTGTCGGCTATGGCATCACTAGCACCGATTGCCACAATTATGCCAGCAGCAATGGAGATATACTTGTTCATGAATTACTCCTTGGGGACGTTAGGTTGAGCCAGAAATATTTTCCAATAAATATGTCGCTTCATAAATGTCGAATACCGGCTAGTGCTTTTCAGGAAACAAAACTTAGCTGTCATTAAGTTGATGGTTTCTCGGTCGTTTAGGATAGTATTCCAGTTTAACCTAGTAGGATATTGTCCTTGCCCAGACAGATGTGAGTGAACAAAGCTGACCAGATTTGGGTCAGCTTTGCTGCAAGTAATTAGGCTTATATTATTGAATAAGCATAAATACGTTGTTATCTCCAATTTGTGTTGGCGAAATCATGTTACCATTTGATAATTGTGTTACAGATATATAATTAGAATTCCCTATCTGTGTCGCATCAAACATATTTGAGTTTCCGGTCTGGCTTATATATGTTTGATTAAAGTTTCCGCCAGATTGAGATATATATGATATGTTATCGTTGCCAGGTTGATATACTTCAGCCAAATTCTCAATAGTTAGCTGTTCAGTCATGGCCACGTTTCCATTGCCGGACTGATAGTGAATGGCTAAATTACCCTCCCAGAGTTGTGTGATATCACTTAAGTTGTTGTCTCCTGGCTGAGTGACATAAACTTCGTTGCTTCTCCCTTCCTGATAAGAGAGAGAAATATTGCCAAAACCAGATGCCTGTGAAACGATGGCTTCATTAAAGCCACCCCTTTGCGAAGCATCTATAGAGTTAAAATCACCATTTTCCTGTAGCGCAGATATTACGTTATTTCCAAAGAAACCCCCTTCCTGAGTGGTGGTGACAGAGTTTTCGTTACTGCTCAACTGGTTGACTGTAGCTTGGTTCGGACCACCTTCCTGGGTGATAATTACAGTACTTCCTGAAACCGAATTTTGATAAACCTGAGCATGTTGAGGCCCAAAACCACTTTGGGTAATTCCTATTCCTGAAAAGTCGGTATTTAATTGCTTGGTATGGGTATAATGGTTGTCATCACCCTGAGTAACTCTAACATTTGTGGAGGAAGCATTGTTTTGGATTGATTCTACAATGTTATTGTTGCCTAGTTGCCCTTGCTCGATCCTACTATCTTGAGTATTGCTCTCTTGTTCCGCAGTTGCGTAGTTGTGGTTACCTATTTGAGCCTGAAAAATAACACTATCGGTTACGCTAGGGTCACTTTGGTCACCGGTAGCCATATTCCCAGCGCCATTTTGTATGAGGATGTAGGTGTTGTTCGCGGCTATGACTCCACTGGTCGCGATAGCCATAATTACGCCAGTGGCAATGGGGGTATACCTGTTCATCAGTTACTCCTTAGATAAATCAGGTTTAGTTGAAAATATTTTTCCAGCTAAAAATGCTACAGTATAAAATACTCTTGCGGGCGAGATTTTTCTTACAAAAAGAAACTTAATGCTGTTTAATTGAAAATAATCAATACAGAAAATACTCCAATTTATGAATTTCTTTGGTCAGTATGTCGCTTTGTGAATATCGAATACCGGTTAGAACTTTGAGAAAATATAACTAGCTGTCATTTAGTTGATATCTTCTCGGCTGTTTTGAGTAGTATTCCAACTTGACATATTGGGGCGTAGTCTAGCCAATTGTAAGTCAACAAAGCTAACCCTATTTGGGTCAGCTTTGCTGCAGATAACTAAGCTTGTATTATTGAACAAGCATAAATACGTTGTTATCTCCAATTTGTGTTGGAGAAATCATGTTACCATCTGATAATTGTGTTACAGATATATAATTAGAATTTCCTATCTGTGTCGCATCAAACATATTTGAGTTTCCGATCTGGCTTATATATGTTTGATTAAAGTTTCCGCCTGATTGTGAAATGGTAGATACATTTTCGTTGCCAGGTTGATACACTTCAGCATAATTCTCAATAGTTAATTGTTCAGTGGTAGCCACATTTCCATCACCTGATTGGTAGTGTACGGCTACGTTGCCCTCCCAAAGTTGTGTAATATCACTTAAGTTGCTGTCACCTGGCTGTGTGACGTAGATTTGGTTACTTCTACCTTCCTGGTAGGAGAGTGAAATATTACCAAAACCAGAAGCCTGTGAAACGATAGCTTCATTAAAGCCGCCCCTTTGCGCGGCTTCTATAGAGTTAAAATCACCATTCTCCTGTAGTGTGGATATTACGTTATTTCCAAAGTCACCTCCTTCCTGAGTGGCGGTAACAGAGTTTGCGTTGCTGCTCAGCTGGTTGACTGTAGCTTGGTTAGGTCCACCTTCCTGGGTGACAACTACAGTACTTCCTGAAACAGAGTGTTGATAAACCTGCGCATGTTGAGCCCCAAAACCACTTTGGGTAATTTCGGCAGATGAACTGACAGCATTTTGTTGGTGTGTGTAGGCATGATGGTTATCATCGGCCTGAGTAATAACGGCATCTGTAAAAGAAGCATTATTTTGATATGACTCAGCTGTATTGTTGTTGCCGAGTTGTGCTTGTTCGATCGAACTGTCATTTGTATTATTTTCTTGTTCGGCATTTACGTAGTTGTTGTCACCTATTTGAACTTGGCTAATAAGGCTGTCTGTTACAGTTGGATCACTTTGGTCACCTGTGGCCATGTTTCCAGCACCGTTCTGGAAAAGGATGTAGGTGTTGGCCATGGCTCCACTGGTTGCGATAGCCATAATTACGCCAGCGGCAATTGGGGTATACCTGTTCATCAGTTACTCCTTAGAGAAATCAGGTTTAGCTAAAAAGCTTTTTTTGCCAGAGAAAATATCAATACAGCATCAAAAATATTTGTGAGTTAACTCTTCCTGGGTAGAGGAAAAATTTAAGGGTGTTTAATCGAAGTAATCAATTGGGGAAGAGTTCCCACTATGAAATTCTTTAATAGACATGGCACCCTCGTGAATATCAACTTGATGCTGATTAGAGTGTTGTAGGAAAAAAATGATGCAGCCATGGGAGATTAGTTTTAATAAACTAGGAAAAAAGTGTGCTCTTTTGGGGGGCGGCTAATTGAGTGACAACTTAACCGAGGGGGATTTGTATAGTGCTAAAATTGATTTAGTCTGACGTCGATTTAACTTAATTAAATTGTTACTCTGTGGTTCTGGGAAGTTTCCTTCAATTAGATAGAAAAAAGGCGGCCAAATAGCGGCCGCCAAAGGATATTCTCTCTCTAAGGAACTACAGTAAGAGCTACTGTAGAATGAAGCCGACGTTGAAGGCTCCAGCTTGATTTGCTACGGCGGTTTCATTTAACCCAAACTGGATTGTGGTATGAACGTTTGCGAGCCCAAGCTGCGAGGTCGCAGCATCATGACCTATACCTGTTTGGGTGATGGTGGATACGTTAAGAATTCCAGCTTGAGCGGAGAATGCATCGTTGAAAGCACCAACTTGCGCATGTGCAGAGAAGTTACCAAAACCAGCCTGAAGCATCAGTGAGTCGTTACCTAAGCCTGCTTGAAGAACGAGAGCATTATTTAAGATTCCGGCTTGTGAAGAGTTTGAACTATTCAGTAAACCTGATTGTGCATGGGTAGCAATGTTAAGAGTGCCAAGTTGATTAGCAACCGCGGTATTTCCAGCAGCAAAAACCTGAGCAATATTAGCAATGTTAAGAGTGCCAGCCTGATTGGCAACTGCGGTATTTCCAGCGCTAAGAATTTGAGTTACTGTTGCAAAGTTTGCAGTGCCTAATTGGTTAATTGCTGCAAGATCCAGGGTTGATGCAGCTTGAGTTACCAAGCCAAAGTTAACATCTCCGGCTTGATTAATTAGTGCCGCTGATGCAAAGGAAGCGGACTGATCTGTAATGCCGACATTTCCGTCACCTACTTGGGTAATAGAGGCAGCATTCAAAGCTCCGCCACTTTGTATGGAGTCGGCACTGTTCAGGTTGCCGGTTTGAAAGTGGTTGATAACATTGGTGTCACTGCCGAAAGTTTGCAGTGCGTTAGAGTCATTGAAGTTACCAACTTGAGTTTGAATAACCAGGTTATTATCGTTACCCGGACCTACCTGGGTAGATGTAGCCACGTTACCAATACCAGCTTGGTTTTGTAAGGTGGTGTTACCTGCCGCAAAAACACTGCCACTTGTAGCGATAAGAATTGCAGCTGCGATTGGTGTTAACGCCTTCATGCGATACTCCTTTACTCTTGACGTTTTGATCCAGTACACACTGTACTGAAATTGCTGACATCATCCAGATGTCATGGATTCACAATGCAGGATTCCTAAATTCCTGGAATAGCTACATCGTTGAATTCTGGCTGAATTAAATAATCAGCGATTAATACTTCAAAATGCTAATTTACTTGATTGGCTTAACTACTCTTGTGCCTATGGGGAGGTATGGTGTCTCCCAGATACTACATTGGGGACCACTCTTGAGAGAGGGCCAGTTTGGCTTTGAGAGATTGATCTCTAAACAACCTAATGTCTGCATGACAAAATGTCCAAGAGGTGTAAAACAACATTTGATCAGATATGTAATGAGTTTTGTCTGTAAAGCGAAGATACGCTATAGGACATAAGTCACTAATAGATAGGAATATAGTTCTTTTGTTGCGGTTTGATTTTTAATGTGTGATTTAGTCTTCAAAAAAATCAGGTTTCATAGGGGGATGATCTGCTCAAATGGTTACTACTTTAGTTTTTACGCAGATAAATAGTTCTGGATCACAGGGTTGAAGAATATGGCAAAAATAGGCTTTTTTCTTCAGATTTATTTTTGTCGTTAAGATGTTTTAATAGGGGTCGGTCAAGCTGGTAACTCTGGCACTTATTTAAGGTGTTAGATTTAAGGGGGGAGACGTGCGTAATTTCAGTCAAATTGGCGGATGGAAGTAGTGGTCGCAGTGCCTATTACCGTTACAGAGGTGTGTAAGCCATTACCACTTTGATAGATATTAACTTTGTGTAGCATACCAATCTCTTCCACATGAGCACTGTTCTGTGTGCCAAACTGGGAGATGCCTGCAGAGTTACCTGCACCATATTGCTCAATATTAATCAGATTTTCATAGCCAACCTGAATCAATCCACTCAGGTTTTGTTCCCCTATTTGACGTGAAAGTACAATGTTATTTTCACCTGCCTGTGTTACAGAAAGAGTGTTTCTATTACCATCTTGATGAGCAGAAGTATAATTGGTTCGGCCCGATTGACGCACGTTAACATTGTTCACGCCACCTTCTTGGTTGATTACTGTGAGATTGGAGACTGATAGAAGATTAGCTGCGCTCAATTCGCTGCTTAAGGCGAGTTCATTGCTGACATCTAAATCAGAAGCTGTACAACTTTTTGTATACCCCCCGGTACACAAACCGGTGAGTATTGGAAGGAATAAGAGGTGATTTTTCTGACTGCCAAGCATAACTTACTCTACCTCGTTGTGCTGCCTGATCCCAGTTCACTGTCACATAATAACGGTGCTGTCATTTAAATAGTATTGCAGTATGGGATTGTTAATTTCATCGGGATTCGCCAAGGCCCAGGAATTGTGCACAATCCCTTCACTGATCAAGTGAATTACTGCAGATTCCATGGCTGAAAGCATAGCAAGTTGTGCCGGCTCGTTATACGTTACCCCGGCTTCCATTTCCAATAAGCGCCGAAATTTAACATAACGAAATACATCGGCACTGATTGCTTTTGAGTAAACAGTTTTTGATGTCAATACCGAATGTAATATTCTGCCTGAGCGTATATCAATAGCCCTTAGATTGACTGTCACCTGGTCGACACGATATTGCTCATTGGCACCGATGCCAAAGTATCTTGCTCCGGCACCACCGGTTTGAATATTTTGATCGTAGGCGACGATCCCCCCCTCTAAAAGCACATTGGCGGCAATTAGAGTTGGCAGAGGAATATTGTTGTTGACCGGGGCATCGGGCTTAGTAAGTCCGGCGCGTATGATTTTTCGCTCGGTCAAGAGGTTTTGTAAACCTTCCCGCTCCAATGCGATAAACCATCCGGATTCATTGAGTACATCGGTCAACATAGCGGCTCCACCCTGAGTGACTGCAGTAGAGAAGCTGCTATTTGGTGCTGGTTTGTATTGTCCGGTTTGGTCGCGGAAACTATACACAGCAGCCAATATCTTCCCTTTAGGTTCAGGAAGATTCACCAAGTCCCGATAGGTGTTCATTCGTGGAGTCAGCATGGCATCAGTCCGCCCTGGTCCAAATAGGGCATCACCAAGGCTTTTAAATGCTGAGCATCCACCTAGTGTGAGAGTAAACGCCAGTGCGGGCAAGGCTAGGGCTTTTTTTATTGCATTGCGCATTGCCAGTTTTCCTTCCGTGTTGATTCTTATCTAATTCGTGGGGTTGAGCCCACTGACAACGATCTCACTTTTATCCCCTGTACTTCTGTCGGTGATTAGTACGGTAAGAACTCCATCGTTATCGACAATCTGTACGATAAAATCGTCGGTGATCAATTCGCCACTATTACCGTCGCCGACATCTGTTAGTAGTTGATTGAGTAGTCTTGTTTCCAGTGAGTCAGTAAAGCGATCCAGAGCGCTTGGTTGTTCGTAGAGACTGTTATGCTTGTCGGGATCTTCATGGCTATCCTGAGATTGCGCGTTTTGCAGCAAGAAGGTCCCATTTAGAGGATTACCGCCAAAATTCGGGTTCACTGGCTCATAAATTAATTCGGTTGCGATTACAGAGCTACATGAGAATAGGGTAGCTACCAGGCTAGCTGGATAAATAAGGTATTTTTTGTTCATTAGAATTCGTCCTTTCCCAAATCAAAATTATCTATTAGGGCACTGCTCACACGATCTTTTAAGACCGCTTGATGAATATATTGGGCTGCTTCATCTGCAAGGCGATGAATATTGTTGGTACTTGGACTGATAAAGCGTCGAAATACAATTTTGTCGTTATAGGTAACCCATATTAAGTTTCCCCAGCGAGCTGAAGGGCGTTCGTAAACTGTTAAATTGTAAGTGGCATCCGGATAATTAAGATTTCTATATTCACTGAGGTATCTGGCAAAGTCGTGGCCTGTTCGAGTAATAGTTCTGTCGATATTAAACCCGCTGATTTCATCCTCTAACCTTCCTGAGTCCGTGTCTGCAGGAGGAACTCTGGTGTCATCTTGAGCAAATCCTGCAGTTGTGAAGAGAATGAAAATCAGCGGGGTTAATCTCATATTCTCTCTTCCAGGAGATTGAGTTTTGCCCAGTTACTGGCTTGTAAGCGATTCTTTACGCCGATTTTCCGAAAAATGTTATACATGTGATTTTTAACGGTGTGTTCGCTCAGGTGTAGCTTTGTAGCGATGACACTATTGGGTTCTCCCGTTGTTAGCTGCCCTAGGATTTCCTGTTCTCTTCGTGTGAGAGGAAGAGGGGACTGCGAACTATCAGCGTGACTGCTTTCACAGCTGTGAATAGCTGTGTTGAGTCTTTGAATGAGTTTTTCCTGGCTGATGTTATTGTCACACAACAAATAAAAACCACTTTGCCGCAGCTTTTCTGAGATGTGGGTTGGGAGGTCGGCAGGAAAGTTAATGAGAATTGCTTTTGGGTGTCTGATTTTTTTTAAATCAGAAAGAAAATCCTTAGAGTAGCTGTTGATGCCAATCTGCCAGCAATCAATGATTATCGCCTCGTAGTGTTGTAGACAGTGCCTTTGTTTTCCTATACAGGCTTTCTCCCATGGCATGGGAATAGACTGAGAAAACAGTGAAAATAAAAGATCGCCCTGAAGGCCGGAATTGCTAAAAAAAAGAACCGGCATATACCTCGTACCTCTCCTTGAAACAAATGGATGGCTCTCAATTCGAAGAGCGGAATCCGTTGTCGACTCCTGTCGTTTAAGTTTCCTGGTTGATCTTTGAAGACCTCAAAAAAATATTGCTGTTAACGCTAAGTACCTCTTTGTTTAGGGAAAATAACTCATTTGGTGAGAATTTAGTTTGGAGTGTAGTCGTGGGTGTGAGGTGTTCTGGAAAATATGATGCCTGTTTTTATTTCAAAGTAAGGCGGCTGTGAATGATGGCGTCATTAAATATTATTGGTTGAATTCTATGTGATTGACTGAGTTTTTCTTTTTGTTTTTTGAATTTTTGTTCTGTGTGGTTGGTCGGGGATAGTTGGTGTGTGTGGGCGTTCCTTTGTTAGGTCCCTTCTTTCTAAGGCTTGGTTGTGAGTATGTGGAAAATTTAACTCTGAAATTAAAATACGCGTATGAGTGTAGTTATTTAGTGATTGTTTTTCAGGTGGCCTGTGGATATGTCACTGATGTAGTCTTTATATGCGGTTGGAATCTTTTGGCAGGCAGGAAAGTGCTGATATGAACGCTGGATTATGTTATTCCCAGGATGAATATTGTGAGTAGGTGATACTGGGATGACTGTGGTCCAATTTTTGCCGTTAGAAAAAAATAGGTAGTGAATTCTGTCTACTAACGGCGGGCAAGTGACGCAAAATAACAACATAAAGTGTGACATTTTAGGCGATTGTCAAAGCTTCAGCTGTTAGGATGTGGTATCGCTCGGTTCCACAGGGAAAAGTAACGTCATGAGTCACCTATTTGAGACACTACCGCCCTGGTTATGGGTTAGTTTGGCGGTTATTACATTTTTCTTGGCCAGAGGGCCTATTCATAGAACTATTTGTTCCCTGGCAAGGCTATGTCATCGCTCATTATTGTTTTCTGCAAACGCTGTTGAACTTGCCGGGCAGGGCCTCCGTGAACGAAATCGAGAGGTACTGCTGGCTAGAGGTCGTGAGGTAACAGAGTGGCAAATTGAGAGGGAGTTTGAGCGAATAGAAAGTAGCTTAAAGCGGGATATGGCACAATATCCTACGTTGCATCGTCATTTGTGTGAGCAGATGACAACCATAGATGATGATTATGTGCGTAGTGCAGAGGTTCCTCCAGAACCATCAAGCTGGGCCCGGGCAATCCGCTCTGTGGCGGAAATTCCTACTCCAGATGATACGGTTGTAGCGGATGTGCTGGAGACTATTAATTACTCTATGCGCAAGGCTGAAAGCAAAGCTTTGGAATCTTATCGGGAGTCTATAAGAGAGCGCCATCAACTACTAAAGCGCATGATGCCTGGTTGGCGTTCCATATTGAAAACTCTGGGAAGAATAAATAAGAGTGTGGAATCTGTAATTTACCGTAGCAAGATATTGGATGAGCATATGACACGCTACGAGGAGATATTACAGGAGAGTGATCGTAGTTTACGCCTTCTATCCACCTCGTTTTTTAGTCGTTTTTTTATCTCTTCACTGGTATTGCTTTTGATAATGGCAGGGATTTGGTTGAATCACCAATTAATTGCCAGGCCAGTGGCAGAAATCATTGGAAGTAATAGCTTTCTGGGGGGGTATGGGACAGCGGACATTGCTGCTTTGGTTTTAATCTTCATACAAATTGTCACTGGTATTGTGGTTATGGAGTGTTTGCGGGTTACGCGATTATTTCCTTCGATCTCCGCATTAACTGATTCAGTACGGAAGCATTTGCTGTGGTTTGGGATGCTTCTACTCTTGTGTTTGGCCTCTATTGAGGCGGGTCTATCACTTTCGAGGGAGTTACTATTGCAACAGGATCAGTTGCTTACGGGGTTATCCGAAACGAGCGGTTCTACTGTTACTGAGGTAAATGCTTACTGGACTCTCGGGCTCGTACAAATGATGTTGGGTTTTACGCTCCCTTTGGTCCTGGCCTTTATCGCAATACCCTTGGAGCAATTTGTTTCTTCTGCCCGCACGGTGTTTGGTAGTGTCTTAGTATTTTTCCTGAATGTGTTATCGGTGGGCTTACGTCTTCTGGCGGTTATTACAATAAATTGTGGCACAGTACTTAATCGTATCTATGACCTATTAATATTTCTGCCTCTTTGGTTGCAGCATACTTATTGGCAGTTTCGTAAAGCTCCAGAATTAGATGTTGCGTCGGATAAGTCGAAATCACCAGTAAGCCACTCCAATTCACAAATAAATATTGAGAAAGAAGTGTCTACAGGAGGAGCCGCTAGTGTCTGACTGCTATTTAAGTAATGATTGCTGCCCGGATAAATCAATTTAGCGTCTTTTTATTGATCTTAGGTTTTTGAAATAGATGTCAATGTTACTTATTTTTTTCTTTCTTTTGCTTGTGTTGTTCTTATATGCCCGCTCGGGCATTGCGCCAAAATCAGCATTAAAGCTACCTTCATGCAAAGGGCCTATGGTTATCGCACATGGTAATGATTGTGGCAATGGGCTTTTTCCGGGGAATACTCAGGAATTTCTGCAAAATATGGTGATGCAGGGGGTGGATGCTATTGAAATAGATGTTTGGCTTAGTGCTGACGGGCATTTGGTTTTACGTCATGATCCTGATCTGGAAGATTCAACCAATGGGAGTGGTTTTATAGAGGACTTTACCCTGGCTCAACTGCGTAACTTAAATGCCGCTTACCACTGGAGTCGTGATCAAGAATCCTACCCCTATCGACATAAACCTTTGAAAATAATTACCTTGGAAGAGACTTTACAGATAGTGGGTAAGACGCCACTAATATTGGATATAAAAAGTAAACAGTTACGAGCCGCACGACAGTTGAGCGCTTTGCTCGAGCGTACTGGCAAGAACAGTCAGGTTATCGTCTCCTCATTTAATCACAAGGTTCTACTGGAATTTCGACGATTGAGCCCGGAGACGGCGACCGGTTCTACAAGCTGGGAGGCGACCCTTCTATTTTTTGCTCAGTTACTGCGTGCGGAAAGCCTGCTAGCCCCCCGTTATCAAACTATGCAATTGCCCATGCAATTTTGGGGGCTCAATGTGGTTTCCAGGGGCACTATGCGTGCGGCGCGTAAGCTTAACCTGCACGTCTCTGTATGGACTGTAAATGGGCGGGCTGATCTACAGCGCTATATCGATATGGGAGTGAATGGTATTGTTACCGACCGCCCGGATGTATTGATGAGTATGTTGCCCAGTCGGGAGCCGAAGGTAGAACCAAAGCTACTTGAACGGGCTTCCTAAATTGAGCAACATCGCAAAACAATATGACAGTAACAACAGAGAAATGTTTATGAAGCAGATTGCAGGTATTGGGGTGCTGTTAGCGTCTCTAATCAGCACCCCGGTATTGGCGGAAGACCGCTTTGCCAAAGTAGAAATTAGTAGTGAGCCGGTGGCAGGAAATGTTTATATGCTCCAGGGGGCTGGCGGCAATATTGCGGTACTGGTCGGAGAGGACGGCACCTTTATGGTGGATGACCAATATGCGCCACTCACTGCAAAAATACAGAAAGCGGTGGCGGGTTTGGCAGATCAGCCGCTGCGCTTTGTGATCAATACCCATTGGCATGGCGATCATACTGGCGGCAATGAAAACCTGGGTAAAAGCGGTGCCCTGATCGTTGCCCATGAGAATGTACGTAAACGTGTGAGTACCGAACAGTTTATAGAGGCTTTTAAGCGTAAGGTTGAACCCTCACCGCCGGCAGCACTGCCGGTAATCACTTTTACCGATGCCACTACTTTTCACTGGAATGGCGATGAGGTGAAGGTACAGCATGTCGGCCCAGCCCATACCGATGGTGACTCTATTGTGCATTTCGCCAATGCCGATGTGATTCATATGGGCGACATCTATTTTAATGGCACTTATCCATTTATCGATCTTTCATCTGGTGGTTCGGTGGATGGCATGATTGAAGCGATGGGCACCGCATTGGCGCTTTCTGGCGAAAGCACCAAAATCATTCCAGGACATGGCCCTCTGAGTAATCCTGCGGAGTTAAAAGTGCAACGGGATATGTTGCAGACCCTAAGGGATCGTATCCAGAAGCTGGTCGATAATGGCCAAAGCCGTGACCAAGTCATTGCTGCCAAACCCACCAAAGATTTTGACGAACAGTATGGACAGGGATTTATGACACCAGAGATATGGACTGGTATTGTGTATGACTCCCTGGTTTCAAAATCCAAGAAGTCTTGATCCTATATTGTTGATGATTATTAAAAGTTGCTGGAATAAAAAGGCCCGGATATTTCTATCTGGGCCTTTTTATTTAGGGGCTTTCTTGAGCCAGGCTATTAAAGCATCTGTTGTGATCAGGATGCTTGGGGTTCAGCACCATTTAACTCCGTTGGAGTTTCTACTGCTATCTCTGTTTTCTCCTCTCGCACTCGGAACCAAGCTGCATACAGGGCTGGCAGGAAGATCAGGGTCAAGCCAGTAGCAACGATCAGTCCCCCCATAATGGCGACAGCCATGGGGCCGAAGAAGTCACTGCGTGACAGTGGAATCATCGCCAATACCGCAGTCAGAGCGGTTAAAACGATCGGGCGGAAACGCCGCACAGTGGACTCAATAATTGCCTCCCAGGTACTCAAGCCCTGGCTGATATCCTGCTGTATTTGATCTACCAGAATGACGGAGTTGCGCATAATCATACCGGCCAGGGCAATGGTGCCGAGCATAGCGACAAAACCGAAGGGTTTGCCGAACAGCAGCAGGAACAAGGTAACCCCGATCAGTCCCAAAGGCGCGGTGAGGAAGACCATGGTGGACAGGGACATGCTGCGCAGCTGCAGCATCAGCAAGGTGAATACAACCAACACAAACAGCGGCATACCGGCATTCACTGATTTTTGTCCACGCTCGGATTCCTCCACACTGCCACCAACTTCCAGCAGGTAGCCCGGTGGCAGTTGCTCTCGAATGTTCTGCAGGCGCGGCCAGACTTCATTCACCACGGTTGCGGGCAGTTCTTCACCATAAATATCGGCACGTACTGTGACGGTGGGCAGGCGATCGCGGTGCCAGATAATCCCTTCCTCGAAGCCGTACTCCAGGGTGGCAATCTGGTTCAGGGGGACACTGCGACTGCTGTCGGTTTGCACCGCCAGGTTACCCAGTTGGCTGAGGGCGTAGCGTTCCTGCTCGTCGCCGCGCACACGCACGTCAATCAGCTCATTGTCTTCGCGGTATTGGCTAACGGTAATACCGGTGAGTGAGCTTTGCAGGGCGCGGGAGAGCGAGGCACTGTTCACGCCCATAGCGCGGGCGCGGTCCTGATCGATATTCAGGTTGACGGTTTTACTGGGTTCCTCCCAGTCCAGGTGGACGTTGGTGACCTTGGCATTTTCCCGCACGCGCTCGGCAACCTGACGGGCCAGGCTGCGCACTTCACCAATATGCTCACCAGAGACGCGGAACTGCACTGGATAGCCAACCGGTGGGCCATTTTCCAGGCGGGATACCCGGCTGCGCAGAGTGGGGAATTCCTCCTCCATGGTTTCGATCAGCCAGCTGCGTACCTGTTCGCGCTCCTCTACGTTACGTGTCATCACTACAAACTGGGCAAAGCTGGCCGCGGGTAACTGCTGGTCCAATGGCAGATAGAAACGCGGCGAACCGGTGCCCACATACACCACATAGTTTTCCACCAGGTCGTTTTTATCCAGCAGAGATTCCAGTCGCTTGGCCTGGTACTCGGTGGACTTCAGCGAAGCGCCTTCGGCCAGCTTGAGATCGACTAACAGCTCCAAACGCCCGGAAGAGGGGAAGAACTGCTGGGGCACCAGGCGGAAAAGTGCCAGGGAGCCAATAAAGATCGCCAGGGTTGCCACTATGACAGTTTTGCGGTGGCGCAGGCACCAGGTAATCAGGCGGCGAAAGCGCTGGTAAAAGGGCTTCTGGTAGGGGTCCTGAACCTCGCCACTGTGATTGTGGCGAGCCAGATTGGGCAAAAGGTAATGGCCCAGGTAGGGCACGAATATGACTGCGGCAATCCAGGAGACAACCAGGGAAAGCGTGACCACCTGGAAGATTGAGCGGGTGTATTCCCCGGTGCCGGATTCCGCCGTGGCAATGGGTAGGAAACCGGCGGCGGTGATTAAGGTACCGGTGAGCATGGGGAAGGCGGTACTGGTCCAGGCGAAGCCGGCGGCTTTCAGGCGACTGAGCCCCTGCTCCATTTTAATGGCCATCATTTCCACGGCGATAATGGCATCGTCCACCATCAGGCCAAGGGCAAGTACCAGGGCGCCCAGAGAAATCTTGTGTAAGCCGATATTGAAGTAATTCATCAGTGCGAAAGTCATGGCCAGCACCAATGGTATCGATAGCGCCACGATTAAGCCGGGGCGGCTGCCGAGAGAGAAAAAACTCACCAGCAGGACAATGCCCAGTGCCTCCGCCAATACTTGCAGGAATTCCCCCACACCGCGTTTCACCGCCGCGGGTTGGTCGGACACCTTGCGTAACTGCATGCCGATCGGCAGATCTTCCTGCAACTCGGCAAAGGTGGCGTCCAGCTGTTTGCCCAGCTTGAGGATATCACCGCCTTCTTTCATGGAAACGGCCAGGCCGATGGCGTCCTCGCCCATAAAGCGCATGCGCGGTTGTGCAGGATCGCTGAAACCGCGGTGTACTTCGGCAATATCACCCAGCCTCTGGGTGCGTCCGCCGGCAGTGATGGGGAAGCGGCGAATTTCATCGACCGAGTGAAATTGACCGCTAACGCGAATGCGTACGCGGTCGCTCACCGTATCTACAAAGCCCGCATCGGCGACCTGATTTTGCGACTGCAGTGCGCTTTGCACTGCACTGAGGGGAATACCCAGAGAGGCGAGCTTGGTGTTGGAAATTTCCACCCAGATTTTTTCATCTTGCAGCCCCAGTAATTCCACCTTGCCCACATTCTTGACCCGCTGCAGTGCCAACTGCAGGCGCTCGGCATAGTCTTTCATCAGGGCGTAATCGAAACCGCTGCCAGTTAGCGCATAAATATTGCCGAAAGTAGTGCCGAATTCGTCATTAAAAAACGGGCCCTGGATATCCGGTGGCAGGGTGTGGCGGATATCCCTGACCTTTTTGCGTACCTGATACCAGAGATCGGGGATGTAGCGCGAGTGCATATCGTCGCGGGCGACGAACAACACTTGGGATTGGCCGGGACGGGAGAAAGAGGAGATGCGCTGGTAGTCACCAGTCTCCAGCAGTTTTTTCTCCACCCGCTCGGTAATTTGACGGGATACCTCCTCGGCACTGGCGCCGGGCCAAAGGGTATTGATCACCATTACCTTGAAAGTGAAGGGAGGGTCTTCGCTTTGCCCAAGTTGTGTGTAGGAGGCAGCGCCCAGCAATCCCAGCACGATCATGGCGTAGAGTACCAGCGGGCGGTTTTTCAGCGCCCATTCGGAAAGGTTAAAGCCCATGGTTATTTCTCTGTATGGAAGCACGGATTGATCGAACCAGTAGTGCTTCGGCAATTTCATCGGAGCGCGTTTTAGCGTTCAGTCCAGTTGTTATTTTGGGGTGGTGCTTAGTTAGTCCTGCTGGGCAAGCGCGCGGTCCGGATCGACCGGGCGATTCATACGGTCCACGGGACGAATCTGTTGTCCCTCCAATAACAGGTGCGTACCAGCGGCAACGATCCAATCATCGGCGCGCAGGCCAGAGAAAATCGGTACAAATTCCTGGCCGAAGGCACCTACGGTGACTTCGGTTTTATGCAGGGTTTGCTGTTCGCGGTTCAGTACCCAGACAAAGGCTTTGCCGTTATCGGCGCTCACTGCCGACATGGGTACTTGTAAAACATCGGTGGCCACTGCTTTGGGAACGAATACTCGGGCGCTCTGACCTATTTCAATGCCGGTGGTCTTATTGGTAAAAGCCACGCGTGCTTCAAAGGTGCGGGATACCGGATCTGCGGCGGGGGAGAGTTCCCTCACCTGGGCGGGGAAGGATTTACCGGGCTGCGACCAGAGTTCTACGGTCAAAGGTTGGCCGACACGGAAATGGCTAATTGCCTGCTCCGGTAAATCGATGCGCACTTCGCGTTCGCCGTCGGCGGCAAGTTCGAAAATCCCCTGACCAGCGGCGACAACCTGGCCAGCCTCGGCCATGCGGCGGGCAATAACGCCGCTCTCTGGGGCTTTCAGTTCCGCATAGGCGGCCTGATTACGGGCTACGTCTAATTGCGCCTTGGCTTGTTGCAGGCGCGCATCGCTGGCTTCGAAACGGGTCTCAACCGCATCGAACTGTGACTGGCTGACCAGCTGGCGCTCCAATAGTTTGCGGTGGCGCCCCAGCTCGCTGCTGGCCAGGCGCTGGTCTGCCACGGCGGAGGTGAGGCGTGCGCGTGCGGAATCCAGTTGCAGGAGCAGGTCTTCGGTATCCAGTTCGGCCAGCGGTTGGCCCTGCTCAACACGGTCGCCTACATTAACCAGGCGCCGCTGTAATTTGCCACTGATGCGAAAGGCCAAAGCGGGTTCGAAGCGGGCTCGCACCTCGCCGGGATAAAAATCCTGTTGGGCACTGGCCACTTGTGGCTGGACCATCACCGCTGGGCGAGGTTTTTCTAATTGTTCGGTGGACTCTGATGGCGCGCAGGCGGACAACAGCAGGCTGAACGACAGGGCAGCGAAGAGTAGCGATCGGTACATAGGGGCTCCCTTCCTCGGCGGCGAGGCGACAAGGTAAGTCCGGAAGTGGACGAGTCATGGCCGGGCGGCCGGTAATGTTATACTAGCGAGTATAGTAAATTTATTAAACTGGCGAGTCCAGTATATGGAGTGCTATGTCTGAACAGACTCAGACGGCCGCCCAGCGCGGGCGTCCCAAGGATCTGGCCAAACGCCAGGCCATTCTCGATGCAGCCAAAGAGCTGTTTCTGACCAAAGGCTTTGCCGCTACCAGTGTGGATGCGGTGGCCTCTGCTGCGGGCGTATCGAAACTGACGGTGTACAGCCATTTCTCCGATAAAGAGACGCTGTTCAGTGCTGCGATTACCTCCCGCTGCGAGATGATGATGCCCCTGCCCATTTTCGATCTGAAAGAGGGGGATTCGGTGGCAGAAGTACTGGAGCGCATTGGTCAGGCTTTTCTAAGCATGGTGGATAGCGAGGATAGTATCCGCCTGTTACGGCTTTTATGTGCTCTGGCGGCGCAGGAATCAAAACTTGCTCAGTTGTTTTTTGATGCGGGCCCCCAGCGCATCCTCCGAGATATTGAGCAATTGCTGCGTCGCGCTACCGAGATGGGCAAGCTGCAGGTGGCAGATCCGGCCGAGGCCGCCGAGGACTTTATGGGCATACTGCTGGGTTGCCGGCACATGCGGGTATTGATCGGTTGTTGTGAGGTACAGGCCGAGGATGAGCGGCGCGAGCGGGTGCACAAGGCAGTAGCGCTTTTTATGCGGGGTTACCGCTGACAGGCTACTGCAGGCTACTGGTTGGGGTTTTCCGGCATCGCTGGGCAACGGTTGATATCGCCGCTTATTTCCAGCCAGCCCGGCTTGTTTTGGTAGTAGACGTAACGCTCTGGTCGGATAAATACCGGGTCGTCGAAGGCGCCCCCAGCTAGGCCGCGAAGCTCTGGGAGAAATTCCAGTGTCCAGCTGAGGGCGCTGCCGCATTGCCCACAAAATTGGCACTCTATCCAACGGCCTGCATCGGACATTAACCGGTGACTTTTCAGCCTGCCTCGAATGAACTCTACATTGTTTTTTTCGAAATACACTGATACGCCTATTAAGCTACCGGTGCGTTTCCGACACCAGCTACAGGAACAGAGGCTCACTCGGCGCGGCTGGCCAGTGGCGCGAAATCGTACGAGGCCACAGGCACAGCCACCTTCGTGAAATTCCTCCATCCCTAAACTCTCACCGATCAGGTTTTAATGCGGTAACCGGTGCGGAAAATCCACCAGACTGTTACCAGGCATAGGAAAAGGAAGAGTAATGTCATTCCCACGCTGAGGCCCAGGTTTACATCGGCCACACCGTAGAATGCCCAGCGGAAACCACTGATCAGATAAACCACCGGATTAAACAAAGTCACTTTTTGCCAGAACTCCGGCAGCATACTGATGGAATAAAAAGCCCCACCGAGAAAGGTTAAGGGGGTAATAATCATTAGCGGAATAATTTGCAGTTTTTGGAAGTCATCGGCCCAGATGCCGATAATAAAGCCGAATAAGCTAAAACTAACGGCGGTTAGCACCAGAAATGTGACCATCCAGAATGGATGAAGGATTTCATAGTCCACAAAAAATCGCGCGGTGAGAAGGATTAGTAGCCCGAGCAGAATTGACTTGCTGGCCGCAGCGCCGACATAGCCGGCGACAATTTCAAAGGGGGATACCGGTGCCGATAGCACTTCATAAATAGTGCCTGAAAATTTCGGGAAAAAGATGCCGAAGGCGGCGTTGGCAATACTTTCTCCCAAAAGCGCCAACATCAACAAGCCTGGGATAATAAAGGCCCCGTAGCTCACACCTTCGATGTCTCCCATACGCGAGCCGATAGCGGCACCAAAAACAATAAAGTACAGGGATGTGGAGAGTACCGGAGAAGCGACACTTTGTATCAATGTGCGCCAAGTCCGTGACATTTCAAATTTGTAAATTGCCGCAATACCATACCAGTTCATTATTGTGCCTCCCCACTGAGTTGCTCCTCGCCTTGGTGCTGTGCAGAGTGCACCAGATTGACAAATATTTCTTCGAGAGAACTCTCCCTGGTATATAAATCGCGAAATTCAATATTTGCAGAGGTGAGGCGGCGAAGGAATTCCGTAATACCGGTATTTTCACTCTTGATATCGAAGCGATAGATGAGTTCACTACCATCTCCATTGAGGCGCAGTGGCAGGTCGGAGAGGCTGTCAGGAATAGTTTCCAGAGGTGTGGGTAATTGTAGGCTGAGCTCTTTTTCCCCCATTTTTTGCATCAAAGTTTTTTTATCTTCAACCAATACTAATTCACCGCGATTAATAACACCGACCCGGTCGGCCATCTCCTCCGCCTCTTCAATATAGTGCGTGGTGAGAATAACGGTTACGCCGGAGTCGCGCAGGCCGCGCACCATCCCCCACATATCTTGGCGCAGTTCCACATCGACCCCGGCGGTGGGTTCGTCCAGGAAGAGCACGCTGGGCTCATGGGATAAGGCTTTTGCAATCATCAGGCGTCGTTTCATACCGCCGGACAAGGTGACAATTTTGTTGTCTCTTTTTTCCCATAGGGAAAGCTGTCGAAGGATTTTCTCCAGGTAAGCGGGGTTGGGCGGCTTGCCAAACAAGCCGCGGCTAAATTGAATTGCGCCAAGCACGCTCTCAAAGGAATCTGTGGCAATTTCCTGGGGGACCAAGCCAATTTCGCGCCGTGCGTGGCGGTAATCACGCTGGATATCGTAGCCATTGACTGTAACGTTGCCCTGACCAGGATTGACGATGCCACAGATTATACTGATCAGAGTCGTTTTGCCGGCACCATTGGGGCCGAGCAGTGCGAAGATCTCACCCCGTTGAATATCCAAGTCAATACTTTTTAGGGCGTTAAACCCACCACTATATGTCTTGTCGAGACCTCTAACAGAAATTATCGGTTTCACTTTCTCTCCTAAGCGTGGCCTTACAGGCGGCTCGGCCAAAATATTTTTAGTGTGTATAGATCCTACTGCAAAAACATTTTTGCGGAGGGCTTCGGTTTTAACCAATGCAGGAGCAGTGCCAGGGAGGCTAAAAGTAGCAGCGTAGTGCTGGCTGCGGAAAAACCACTGGCGAGGCCAAAACGTTCTATCCAGGGCTGGCTGATAAATGGTGAGATAAATTGTCCGATAAAAACACTGGCGGCGAGAGCTCCAGATATTCGCCCACGAATGTTGGGAGTGGCAGATTCCAGCCCGGTGGCGAAGATATGGGGGATCAATGTCCCCATACCGCAGCCGTAAATCGCGGTGGCCATTATTATTGCATTAAATGAATCTGCCTCGGCGATCAGCCCCATACCACAGGCCATAACAGTAAAACCTAACACAAAAACGCCACTTTTTCCCAAGTAGTTACGTGCCAGAGGGTAGAAAACCAGTGAAGCCAGGGCCCCCATTAAATTGCTGGCAGCAATGGCAATGCCCGCGAGGCTGGGGGTGTCTGCTCCAATTTCTTTTAGCAGGAATGGGAGCTGTGTGGGAATCAGGAAAAAGATAAGACTGTTTAGTAAGGCTGCACCCAACAACAAGGCGAATGCTGGCCAATCGGGATTTCCATTCGTGACATTGTTGGGGAGTGGTTCAATGCGATTGCGTTTAGGTTCTGGCAGAAAACGCAACACGGCAGGGATTAGTAGTAGTGCCACTGCGTAAATAGCAAAGGGCGCGCGCCAATGTAAATCTGCCAAGAGTCCACCGGCCAAAAGGAAGACAACTCCGCCGAGGCTGATAAAGGCGCCCTGCTGACTCATATAGGTTTGTCTTTGAATGGGGCTGAAATAGTCACCAACCAGGGCGGTGACTGAAGTCATTGTGCCCGCCACTGCAATTCCCAGAAGGATGCGACTGGCCAAAAGTCCCACCAAGCTTTCCTGTAACAGTGCAGAGATGCCGGCCAGGGCGTAAACAGTTACCGCCAGTAACAGCAATTTCCTGCGACCATAACGGTCGGATATAAACCCGGCGATAGGTGCAAATAGAGCGATCATTAATGCCGGTAGGCTCAAAATCAGGCGACTGAGCAGGGCAATATCTTCGTGCTGGGCAAAATGTGCCTCCAGTGCCGGTAAGGATGGCGCTATGGTGGCACCAGACATAATTGTGAGCGCCGCCAGGCACAGCAATGTGAATCGCATCGGCACCGGTATAGCTGATTCCGCCATTTCGCGGGTTGGTGCTGCGCTGTTAAGTATCACCGGCGCCCTCCGCTATCGGTTTCTCTATTCTCTACGCTCATGGAGGTGATTGGTTGGCATAGCCCCTCTTGCACCGACAGGCTGATACTTTGACTTTGTGCTGCCACTAAAAGGGAAGTGGCAGTTGTAGCCGGTATTTCTGTGACTGGGTAGGTTTGTTTGCTGTTACGGTTCATCATGATTCTCCCTGGGCTTGCAATGGAATGCTGCGCAGTGTAAAACCTCAAGCAATATTGAGGTCAATAGTTGTCGGAGACATCTGATGTCTGATACCAATGAAAAGAAAGAGTCGGTTTGTGGAAACAAGAAATGCCGTCGTGAGATGACCGTAGGTGAGGTTGCAGAGCGTAGTGATGTGGCGGTGAGTGCGCTGCATTTTTATGAAAGTAAAGGGCTGATCAGCAGCTGGCGCACCAGCGGCAATCAGCGGCGTTACTCGCGGGACGTATTGCGACGTGTGGCTATTATCAAGGTGGCACAGAGCACTGGTATTCCCCTCGCCGAAATTCGCGAGGCCCTGTCTAATCTTCCTGATGGGCGTACACCCACCGCGAAGGATTGGGCCAAGCTTTCCGCCGGCTGGCGTGAGGAACTGGACCAACGCATTCGCCAGCTGACCCAGCTGCGCGACCGTTTGGAAGGCTGTATCGGCTGCGGCTGTCTTTCCATGGAGAGCTGCCCGCTCCGCAATCCAGGGGACCAAGCTGCAGAGCAGGGGGCTGGGGCGCGCTATCTGGATATTGGCAAGTAGCGGAGTATTTTTACGGGGTGAACTATTCGGCCCCTGAGATATTTGATTGAAACTACTGGAAAATTTCCCGATAAAAATCCAGAGTGCCCAGCCATGCGTCCTGCGCGGCTTCCTGGTTATAGGCCAGCGGCAGGCCAAACTTTTGTCCGCGCTCAGTGGCGACGGGATTGGTGAAGCCATGCAGTACTCCAGGATAGCTCACCAGGGTAAATTTGGCCCCGGCTTCCTGCATCTCCTCTACAAAAGCACCGACCTGTTGCGGTGGGATCATGCTATCGGCACCACCGGTGTAAACCTGTAGCTCCGCATGGACTTTCCCTTTTTTCGCGCGAACTTCACTAGCCAGGGCTCCGTGGTAGCTAACTATCCCACGTAATTCCACACCGAGGCGTGCCATGGTCAAGGCTACGCCACCACCAAAGCAATAGCCCTGAGCTGCGACTTGAGTTTCCTCGACAACTTTATGCTGTTGAAGCAGGGTGAGGGCGGTGCGGAAACATGCCTCGAGGGATACAGGATTCTCAAGTGCCTCATCGCGATACTGCTGGGCTTCAGCGGGATCATCGGTTTGCTTGCCACTACCAAACATATCCACCGCAAATGCACAGTAACCCTGTCCGGCGAGCCTTTCCGCCTGCTCGCGTACAAAGGCATTGTGACCCCACCATTCGTGAACCAGCATAACGCCAGGACGTTTTTTTTGAGTTGTGTCGTCCCAGGCGAGATAGCCGCTATAGGACTTGCCATCTACCGCATATTCGATCACTTCGGTTTTCATCGTTGCATGTCTCTCTGGCGAATGATGGATGCTGTTATTTCAACAATTTGGGGGGGCCTTTGAGTTCCACTAAATTTTGCTCGGGATCATAAATATAAATTGATGGGCCCATGCCTTCGGCACCGTAGCGCTGTTGTGGCGCGGAGGGTTCAATATTCTTCCCCTTCAAATAAGCAATGATTTTATCGGCTTCGAAAGGGTCTATACGCAAACAGAAATGATGTAAATTACGCCCCTCTATGCCTGGGGCTGCACCACCCTCGCGACCGATGCCTTGATCAACTGGAACCAGATCGATCAATGAGTGCCCTGCGCGCAACTGATAGAGACCCAATTCCTTATTCTCTCGCTCCATGGTGCAGCCGAGGACTCCTTCATAAAAATCGCGCATTGCAGCCAGGGATTTAACCCTCAGCACTACATGGTCAATATGTTGAATTTTGAACACTGGAATTCCTTATAATTGTGGCGGGCGCTGATCTGGCGAATAAAAAATAATACAAATAACCGCCACCGCTGTTAAAAAGCCAATAATGGCTGTGGTTGAAACCTTTGATCCAAATATCTGCGCCAGTGTATTAACGGCTCTAAGTGTAGGGGGTGTGAGGCTTTATGGGCCAGGTGGGGCGTGTATTGCGACTAGTGCTATGCCTTTGCGCGGAGTGCTGGTTGAGAAAACCGCAATCCGCGCATTTGGATATGAATTTATCGAACAATATTGGTCTTAAGCGCTATAAACCTTATCAAATTTCTCACGCAGACTTTTTGCCGATCTGACAATTTCTGTTTCCAGCACCGCCGCAACTGCGTGGTTCTGTGTATTATGCTGCAGTCTCGTGCGCAACAGCTGGGAAATCTCTGGCTTGCAGGAACCACAGCGGGTCCCGCAACCCAGGGCGTCACCCAGCGCATCAATGGAATTGACCCCCTGGTTGATTGCTTTTTCAATCTGTGGACGTGAAACCTGCATACAGGTGCATACTATGCGCTCACCTGGTGGAATTGCCTGGAGAAACAGGGCAGGATTTTCAGGTAATTCCAGTTGTAGGTAGCGTTCCAGGGTGCGTCGATCAGGAAGTGTCTGCCAATCATTACTGGAAAAAATAAGCAGCTCTATTTGTTCGTTATAAGCGAGCCAACGTTGGCTATTTAAGGTCTCTATTTGCTGCCAGCGTATATCTGGATTTTTTTGTAGTAATTGGGCACCCAGTTGGCGACCATCCAAAGGGGCGCTGAGCGCCAACTCAAAGCGATATCCATTTTGGCAGGGCACTCGATACCAGTGCAGTAGATTTTCTTCCATATGGGTCTGTAGCCAGCGCCAAAGGTTTTGTGCCAGTGGTTCCGGGCAAATAAGGGTGATAAAGCTCTTACAGGCGAGGGCTTGCAGCTGAACCGGTACCTGTTTGAATTCGGGCTGACCGGAAATTGGGTCTACCTCTGCCCCGGCAAGAGCGCTGACCTTAGACTCTTGGGCCAAGGTCTGACTCCAATGAATAGGAGCGAATAGCTCACCGGGTTTTTGGCCACTGTTTAATACCGCACGTCCGCACATTCTACCCTGGGCACTGTGTAACTCTACCAACACGCCCTCGTCTATACCGTATTTACGCGCGTCTCTGGGGTTTATCTGAATTTCGGCAATCTCACTGTGATCCAATAATTTCCGCGCGCGGCCGGTACGGGTCATGGTGTGCCATTGGTCACGTATGCGGCCGCTGTTTAGCCATAGGGGATAACTAGGGCTTATTTGTTGCTGGGGCGTACGCGGCTTGACAGCAATAAAATTGGCTCGACCAGTTTCAGTGAAAAATTTTCCGTTGCCAAATAATCGTGCACTACCCTGGGGATTTTCCTGATTTACCGGCCACTGTACGGGTTCAAGCGCATCGTATTCATTTTGCTCAATATTACTAAAGAGTGAGATATCAAAGGCGCGACTGCCGTTATTTTCGAAACCTGACAATTGTGCATGTTCTCGAAAGATATCTGCGGGATGGGCAAAGTTAAACTGCTCGTGGAACCCTAGGCGGCTGGCCAAATCACAGATAGCCTGCCAGTCGTGACGCGCCTCTCCAGTGGGATCGATAAAAGTACGCTGCCGGGAAATACGCCGCTCTGCATTGGTAACTGTGCCATTTTTCTCTCCCCAGCCAGTGGCCGGCAGTAGTACATCGGCACAGCGGACGGTATCGGTATCGGCGATGCAATCGGAAACAATCACCAGCGGACATTTACGTAGTGCCTCAGTCACCCTCTCTGCTTCAGGCATACTCACCGCGGGATTAGTGGCCATAATCCAGATTGCTTTGATCTGGCCGGTCTCCACTGCATGGAACATATCCACCGCCTTTAGACCGGGGGCCAGTGCTATATTGGGAGCATCCCAGAAGCGCCGCACCCGATCGATATCACTCTCTTTAAACTCCATATGGGCGGCGAGCATATTGGCCAGGCCGCCTACTTCTCGCCCCCCCATCGCGTTGGGCTGGCCGGTAATAGAGAAAGGGCCAGCTCCAATCTGGCCAATGCGACCTGTTGCCAGGTGGCAGTTAATGATTGTGTTGTTTTTGTCTGTGCCGCTACTGGATTGATTTACCCCTTGGGAGTAAAAACTAAGTGTTTTTTCCGTTTCGGCAAACAAACGGAAGAAAGCTAATAACTTTTCTGCAGGTACACCACAACTCAGTGCAGTTTGCTGTAGGGACCAATGCTGGGCCGCTTCCAGAGCTAGCTCAAAGCCTTGGGTATGATGCTGAATATAATGGTGATTGAGGCGGTTGTGCTGGGCGAGGAAATTAAGCAGACCATTAAACAGTGCTGCGTCGCTGCCGGGATTTATCGCCAAGTGCAGATCGGCCATCTCGCTGGTAGCGCTAGCCCGCGGATCAACGACTACTATTTTGGCCTTGCCTGCCTGCATACGCTGGAACAGTATCGGGTGGGTCCAAGCGGCGTTAGAGCCTATTAAAACAATAAGGTCTGCCTCTTCCAGATCCTCATAACAACAGGGCACGGCATCTGCACCCAGGGCGCGCTTGTATCCTGCTACGGCTGAGGACATACAAAGGCGTGAATTGGTATCAATATTGGCGCTGCCAATAAACCCCTTCATTAATTTATTAGCAACATAATAGTCTTCAGTAAGGAGTTGCCCAGAAAGGTAAAAAGCTACTGAATTCGGGCCGTGCTCGTGAATATTGCGGGCGAATTCATTGGCCACATAAGACATAGCGGTATCCCAGTCACAGGCTTCGCCATGCAAATGTGGGCGTAAGAGTCTCCCATGCTCACCGAGTGTCTCCCCAAGGGATGAGCCCTTAACACACAAACGGCCAAAATTAGAGGGGTGCTGTTTATCACCTGTGGCGGAAATTACAGAAGTACTTTGCCGCTTTTCCTTGTTAATAGTTACTCCGCAGCCCACCCCACAATAGGGGCAGGTAGTGCAGGAACGCTGGGTGCTTAGGTATTCCTTTACTGCCATTATTATTCTTGCTTATTTATCACAACCGATATAAACGGTATTTCCATTAAATGCTAAAGGGTAAGTGGCAAGCTGGATATTACCGTCCTCCATACAAACGCCATCTTCAAGGCGAAAGTGATGTTTATATAGTGGTGAGGCAATAGTTAATTCACCATCCAGTTCTGCGATTATTCCCCGTGAAATAATGCCAGCTTGTGCGATCGGGTCCCAGTTGTCAACGGCGTAAAGTTGTCGCTCTTGCCCCGGTAAAAAAAATAGGGCGATACCTTTCCTCTCAGGTTTTGCTAGATAGTCCGTTTTTTCTGAGGAGGTATCGCCCCAAAGGGCACACACCCCGGAGTTGCTGACTAAATCTGATCTTTGGCAGATCGGCAGCCAATGGGGGTGGGTTATGGCATTGGATGTATGTGAGCTTTGTCTGGCGCTGGCTTGGTGCATAACAATTTCCTTGCGGGATTAAGAGAAAAATCAGCAATTGAAATTAAATTTTCATAAATTAAATGTATAGGATTGTCTCTATGCAGATTCAGCAGTTTCTATTATTTCTTCAATAGTTGCGGGACGGGGCTGGCCGCGTTCCTTGACGAAAATAATATTGTCATCGCTCTCATTGCTGTTAACAAACTGACGAAATCGTTTAAGTTTTTCCGGATCGTTGATTGCGGACTTCCATTCACACTGATAACTATCGACAACGCGTTCCATCTGGATTTCCAGTTCGGTACAGATTCCCAATTTGTCATCGATAATGACTTCACGTAGATAGTCGAGTCCGCCATCAAGGCTTTCCAGCCATACCGAGGTGCGCTGCAATTTATCGGCAGTACGCACATAGAACATCAGGAAACGATCGATATAGCGAATCAGGGTTTCATCATCCAGGTCGGTAGCGAATAGATCGGCGTGGCGCGGGCGCATGCCGCCATTGCCGGCAACAAATAAGTTCCAGCCTTTTTCTGTGGCGATAACGCCCACATCCTTGCTCTGCGCCTCGGCGCACTCGCGTGTACAGCCCGATACAGCCATCTTTATTTTGTGTGGGGAGCGAAGCCCCTTGTAACGGTTTTCTACACGCAGGGCCATGGAAACACTGTCCTGCACACCAAAGCGGCACCAAGTACTACCTACACAGGACTTTACCGTGCGCAGAGATTTGCCATAGGCATGGCCGGTTTCAAATCCCGCATCAATGAGTTCCCGCCAAATTTCCGGTAGTTGTTCCAGGCGTGCGCCAAACAAATCGATACGCTGGCCACCGGTAATTTTGGTGTAGAGGTTATAGCGTTTGGCAACATCGCCAATCACGATGAGTTTCTCTGGTGTGATTTCTCCACCGGGAATACGCGGTACTACAGAGTAGCTACCATTTTTCTGCATATTCGCCATAAACGTATCATTGGTATCCTGCAGGCCAACGTGGGCTTGCTCCAGGATATGTTCATTCCATAGGGAGGCGAAAATAGAGGCGGCGGTGGGTTTACATACTTCGCAGCCCTTGCCGCTACCATGCTTTTGAAGGAGATCATCGAAGGTTTTAATTTCCTCCACCTGAATAATGTGGAACAACTCTTGGCGACTATAGGGGAAGTGTGTACAGAGATGATTGTTGACCTCCATTCCCAGAGCGGCTAATTCACTATCGACGATATCCTTCAGCAATGCGGCACAACCACCACAACCCGTGGAGGCCTTAGTGGCATCCTTCACTTCAGCCAAGGTATGACAGCCGCCATGTACAACATCCAGAATTTGCCCTTTACTCACGTTATAACAGGAGCACACGGTAGCATTAGTGGGGAGAGCGGAAGCACCAAGGAGTGATTCCGCTCCGTCAGTTGAGGGAAGAATCAGTTGTTCCGGGTGCTCTGGCAGGTCGATATCATTGAGATGATATTGCAGAAGAGTATCGTAATCCCCAGTATCACCAACCAGTACAGCGCCGAGCAGTTTCTGGCCTGTAGCATCGGTTATCATACGCTTGTACACGCCGTTCTGTTCATCGACAAAAGTAATTGCTGCAGCGCCTTCGCTGCGGCCGTGAGCATCGCCAATAGAGCCAACCTGCACACCGAGAAGTTTTAATTTAGTGCTCATATCGGCACCATTAAAAAACGTCTCCATACCGGTGAGCTGTGCGACGGTGGTGCGAGCCATACTGTAGCCTGGAGCCACCAGGCCAAAAATTTGCCCCTCATAGAGAGCGCACTCACCGATGGCAAAAATGTTGGGGTCTGATGTACGACAGCGGTTGTCGATGACAATACCTCCTCGCTCACCGACTTGCAGCCCTGAGGATTTTGCCAGCTCATCTTGAGGTCGAATTCCTGCAGAGAACACGATCATATCGGTAATCAGTTCGTCCCCCCCTTTAAATTGCATACGCAAGCGGCCGTCAGCCTCCTTAATAAGTTCGGTAGCTCGGCTGGTATGTACAGTAACGCCAAGGGCCTCGATTTTTTTTCGCAGTAAATTGGAGCCGCCCTCATCAAGCTGAGTGGACATCAGTCCTGGAGCAAATTCCACCACATGGGCGTCAAGCCCCAGGGTTTTCAAGGCGTTTGCCGCTTCCAAACCGAGCAGGCCACCACCGACAACGACGCCACTTTGCGCGTTAGACGCAGCTGCGCGAATCGCATTCAAATCTTCGATGGTGCGGTAGACAAAGCAACGCTCGTGTTGATGCCCTGGGATGGGGGGCACAAAAGGATAGGAGCCAGTAGCGAGGACCAATTGATCATATCTATGTAAGCTTCCAGTCTGGGTGGTAACAGTTTGCTTTTCGCGGTCGATGGAAGCTACCGGATTGTTGAGCTCTAGCTCAAAACCCCATTGTCGATATTGCTCAATATCACCCATAGCCAAATCTTCCGCACTGCACCCAGCGAAGTATTCGGATAGATGTACTCGATCATAAGCAGGTCTGTTTTCCGCACAAAAGACTGTGACGGTAAAACCGATGCTTTCATTTTTTTCTGCCAGCTGCTCAAGAAAGTGGTGCCCGACCATGCCGTTACCAATCACAACCAGCTTTTGCTTTTTTGTCTTTTCAGTCATTGATATTCCTGCCATCTAGAAGCGATTCTCTTGGCAGGAGGGGCGGATGATATGACAAGGGCGCCTCCTCTTCTGCCGAAGAGTACAGGCGCCGTTGCCTCGAATTGGGGGATAATTTTGTTGGTCATTAAATACATTCAATCTTCATGCCAGTATTTATCCCAGGGATGGCGCCTATCCGCTCCTATTGTCCACAATTTTTGCGGTATGTTGGTGCAGAAAACCTTTTTTCTGCTCTGAATTGGTGCTTAGTTAAATTTTGTGGAATATTAAGTAGGAAATGTCATCTTAAGTTACTGAGAGGCAAGTGAGGGATTAACCAAGAGGGGCTTTAGAAAACATACAGAAGGTGGGAAAGCAGTAGAATCAGCGCTATGAGTTGCCAGAATAAAATTGGATTTTTTTCCAGTAGAGGATGGCTCTGGGCAGGTTTAAAGGTTGGATTGGGATGCTGCAGGTCCTGGATAAATTCGGATAGGCTATCGTATCTTTGTTGAGGGTTGGGGGCACAGGCTTTTTGCAAGGCACTATCTATCCAGTGGGGGATATCCTTGCGGTGCACATATGCATTTGTATAACGCAACTGTTGATAACTTTTGAGGTGATAGTGCAGATTGCCGAGGCGCTCAGGGTAGGGATATCTTCCTGTGAGTAATTCATAGGCAATTACTCCGAGAGAAAAAATATCCGAACGATGGCTGGCGCTATCGCCATAAAAGAATTCAGGAGCCGCATAATTCTTACTGCCTGGAGTATCAATTTCTGTGAAGTGTAATTGCTCTCTAAGGCCTGGCCCATCGACCCCTCCGAGGTCAATGATTACTAGGCGACCATTATTGCGGATCATAATATTCTCCGGCTTCAGATCGCCGTGCACAATCTCTAATCGCTGCAGGCTGCGCAGGGCACTTACCAGCTGAGAAAGTAATCCCCTTACCTGGGATACCTCTGGCTGAGGGTTAAGTTGCATCCACTGTCGCAGCGTCTGCCCCTCAATATATTCGAGAACATGATATAGGCAAGCGCGTTCGGCTCTTGGAGCGTATAGCTTGATAACCCCTGGATGATTTATTCGCCTGCCGGTCCATTCTTCGGCGATAAAACGCTCGATATAGTTTGGATCATCACAGTAATTTACCGATGGAGTTTTCAGCGCGCGAAGCTCTCCGGTCATATGATCTTGGGCCAAGTATAGGTGGCTACGTTTACTGGCATAAAGCTCCTGCAAAATAAGAAAACCATCGAGTTTTTGTCCTGGGTTCAGATCGGGAGCGAAGGGAAGCGTTCGGCTGTGCATTGCCAATTCGTCGCATTGAGGAAAGTCCAGATTATTAACCCTGGTGACGATTGCACTAAGGTTATCTTTGGAGCCTGATTTTAGGGCCGCATCAATGAGTTGTTGTGGTGTAGTTTTGTCAAACTCAGAAAGTCTTTTCTGGATAGAAGTCTCTGGCAAAAAATCGTGAATGCCATCGGTACTCAGTAAATAAATATCACCGGTTTGCAGTGCTTCACAGCGGTAGTCCACTTCAATATGGACATCCATCCCCAGGGCTCTACTGAGAAAAGTGCGCCCAGGAGACAGCTGGTGGCTGTGATCACGCGTGAGGCACTCAAGCGTGCCAGCGCGCAGGCGGTAGATACGTGTATCGCCGATATGCACCAAGTGGGCGCTGGCACCTTTAAAAATCAGGGCTGAGAAAGTGGTCAGCCAACCCCGCTGGATTTCCACGCTGCCTCCACTTTGCCGGTATAGCCAGCTGTTGAGGGAGTGGAGTACTCGTGCAATAGCATGGCGAGTAGACCAGGTTTCCGGGGTGCTGTAGTAGTCCGAGAAAAAACCGTTGATGGCTGCACGAGCAGCTTCGCCGCCGGCCTCGGCGCTGGCGACACCATCCGCTACTGCGGCGAGTGCGCCATAGCGCTTTAACTCTAGCCTCTCGGGTAGCCGTACGGCACAAGCATCATCATTGTGTTGGCGATGACCGGAACAGGTAGCACTGAAAATTTGCAGAGCATGAAACTCTTTACTCTGCAAATTTTTAGAAGCTCCATGGGCGTTTTGTATCCCTACCGGAGTTTTTGTGTGCTGTTCTTTATCAGGCGACATCGATCATCGACACGCTGCCATCTGGGTGTACCTCAGCCATTTGACCCTCGGGTTCCTCCAATAATAACAGTGCTGTAAAGCCGAGAAGTGCGGTGATGCCGATAACCATAAAAAATGTTTGGTAGGAAACCAGGCTTAACACGGTGAGATAAAAAACTGCTCCGACATTGCCGTAGGCCCCAGTCATACCTGCGATCTGCCCGGTAAGACGGCGCTTGATTAGAGGGACTACAGCAAATACAGCCCCTTCACCGGCTTGCACAAAGAAAGAGCAGGCCATGGCAGCGGCTACCGCCAAGTAGAGTGGCCATTCGGCATCAATCAGGCTCATGGTGAAGTAACCCAGTGCCAGGCCTGCAGTTAGTATCAGCAAGGTGGGTTTGCGTCCCCAGCGATCACTGATTAAGCCGCCTGCTGGACGAGACATCAAGTTCATGAAGGCATAAGCTGAGGCAAGTAATCCCGCTTTTACAGGGTCTAGGGTAAAAGTCTCAGAGAAAAACAGTGGCAACATGGATACTACTGCGAGTTCTGAACCAAATGTAGCAAAGTAAAGAAGGTTGAGTACGGCTACCTGCTTAAATTTATAACGATGTACGGGAGCCGGTGGATTAGTGAAAATCTCCCGGTTGATGCTATATGTCTTGCGTGCATCCAGTAGGTAAAGTAAGCCGAGCCCACAATAAATCGAGGTGGCAGCGAGACTGGAAATCAAGTTTACACCGCTTGAAAGTTTCCAGGTCAACAACGCCAGTGCGGCATACATTGGTACCTTCATAATCAGTAACAGTACAAAGTCTCCTGAACTAGTGACCTCCATAGCCCCTATTTTTTTGGGTTTGAAATAAGTGGAGCCCTTGGGGGTATCGGTAACTGAGAAGTAGTAAATCACACTATATACCAGTGCAATAACTCCGGTGATTCCAATCGCATAGCGCCAGCCATTGTCGCCACCAAAAAATAGAGCGATGGTCGGTAAGCTCATAGCGGCAGCGGCAGAGCCAAAATTACCCCAACCGCCGTAAATTCCCTCAGCAGTGCCCAGTTGACGGGCGGGGAACCACTCGGAAACCATGCGGATACCAACGACAAAACCAGCGCCAATAAAACCGAGCAGAAAGCGACCTATTGCCGCCTGCATAAAGTTATCTGCTAAGGCAAAAATAAAGCAGGGTACACTGCCGATAGCAAGTAACAGGGAGTAGGTAAGCCTGGGGCCGTATTTATCGGTGAGCATCCCGATTACTACTCGTGCTGGAATGGTTAGGGCTACATTTAAGATCAGTAGCGTTTTTACCTGATCAGGAGTCAATGACAGGCTTTTCGATATTGCCATCAATAATGGGGCATGGTTAAACCAGGCAAAAAACGTAATGAAGAAGGCCACCCAGGTTAGGTGAAGAATCTTTATCCTTCCTCGAAATGAAAAAAGATTGAGGGATTCACTAGACATGCGCATTTCCTTTATTTGCATACTTCACAGGCATAAAAAAAGCCCACCACCGCGCGCCTTTGGTCGCAGTCAATGGACTCCATTGCCCGATATTTTTGTTGAAAGAGCGATTGACTGTGCGAATGCGCTTAGCGGCAAGCCATTGCACCATCGATATATTCTCATTCAATTAATGTGCCATTATTTCTTGGAATTGAGGAAATCCACAGTTTGATGGTATAGCTCTGGCCTGAAGTTTTGACTGTTTATCGTTGCTATCTCACTAAACCCCCTGCACATCTCTATTAACTGCCGGGCTTTTGTCTCACAGGGACGACCGTTGTCATTATCGATATGGGCAAACAGGTGCCAGCCTGGGTTGGCTATGATATTGGTGTTGCGGCGGTAGAGAATCTGATCATTCAGGGAGTGCTGCAACAGTGACTCTGGTAAATTCAGATAGTGTTTCTGTGATAATAATCCGGCGGCTTCGCAGCGATTTTCTCTTGCTATTAACCAGGAGCAGGCTTTCAGTAATGCTGCACGCAAAGCTAGATGGCTGACCGGGTTGGCCTTATGCCAGCTCTGGGTCACAGCTAATACTTTTTCCGGCATTGCCGGCAATAGTGTATTGCAGGCCGTAACAACCACTCCAGTACCCTTTTGGGCTGCAAGGCTATTCCATGGTTCGCCAACACAGTAACCATCAATAATGCCGCTGAGAAGGCTTTCCAGCATTTGTTCGGGGGGTAATATAATAAGCTGTATATCCCGATCCGGATTCACACCTGTGGCCTGTAACCAATGGCGCAACTGTAGTGTGTGACTGGAGAATGGGTAAACCGTGGCCAGTCTTATCGGTGAGATGCCAGTGTTTTTCTGTAGGTACTGTTTTAGTGCTACACCAATATCAGTTTTCGTTTCTTCTGTTGTGTAGTGCTGCAGGCGTTGATAGAGATCCTCTGATAGGGTAATGGCGTTGCCATTACAACTGAGAATCAAACCACTGATAAGTCGCTCTTTGCAGTCAGGTAGAGTTTCTGGGAGCGTTAATGGCATAGGGGCCAGCATGGCTGCGGCATCGGCCCTACGCCCGATCAATTTATCGCGCAGAGTTGCCCAGGAAGTCTCCCGCTTTAACTCCACCTCAAGGCCAAATTGACTAAAGTAACCTTTCTCCTTGGCAATGATTAGGGGGGCGCTGTCGGTGAGTCTGAGATACAGCAGCTTGATAGATTTCTTTTCCGGGTACAGTAAGGAAGACATTAGGGATTCAGTGCTCGCTCTGAAAATATTGAATAAGCTGTTCGGCTACCGCGTGCATGGTGGCATTACTACTCATGGCAAGATTACGCAAAATCTTATGCGCATCCTCCTCGTTGAGTTTTTTCTTGGCCATTAGTAATCCTTTGGCTCTTTCAATGGTTTTTCTATCACTGAGTTGCTGTTGGGTTTTCTCAAGTGATTGTCGCAACAGCTGAAAGCTCTTGAATTGAGCCATGGCAATTTCTATTGCCGGGGCAACTCTCTCGGTAGTGATCCCCTCGGCCATATATGCGCTGACCCCAGACTCAACTGCGCGACTGATAAAGTCCGCACTGTTGTGGCTGGAGAACATAGCTACTGGTGTCGGTGCCTCACGATTAACGATGGCAAGGCTCTCTAGGATGTCTCTATCAGGGGATTCAATGTCGATCAACACCACATCGGGGCGATATTTCTCTACTTGGAATAGAAGCCCTTCGGCACTGCTGATTTGCGCAACAATAGTGTATCCGGCAGATTTTAAACACTCACAGACAAGGTGAGCGCGTTCTTGATTATCATCAACCAACATGATGGCAGGGCTAATATTCGTCACGACTTGAAGTGGCACTCGTTTGTGGCTAGATAGACGGCTTACCAAAGTACAATCAAAACTTGTGCCAAAATCGTGAGAGAGGGGCAAATAAAATAAATTCTTCTAATTCCATGAAGTACAGTATGAGATATCCGCTGTTTCTTATTACGCCATTTTGGAACTATTGATCTTTTAGTACAAGAGGAGTTTTTGAGAGGAAATCTGGCCAGGTCACTTTGAAATGAAGATGCTAAAGAAGTTTTTTGAAAGCATTTCCAGGTGGGTATATGAAAAGAATTTACATCATTATCAATTTCTGATGGGTGAAAGATCCTATTGCCAGGTTTTTTTTGTGATGATTAGCCTAATGAGAAAGAACTTTTAGGGAATTAACAAACCCAATTGTTTGGCCAGTGTGAAACCAAAGAGTATTTGTATTATTTAAGTTGGCCCGATTCCTTTGTTGCTTCTCACGGGTGATAGAAAGTTCCTTTTCACAGTTTATTCTTTTTTTGTCGCTGTGACCTTATGATGTGCTTGAATTAATGTTGCAGCTGTAACTTATTAATAGCCTTATAAATTTCACCAATTGTGGCTATTAGATAGCTTCTCTTTCAATCCCAGTTTGCTGAGTTTACACTCGGCCTGACTATAAAGTGGGCAAACTAGTCCTTTTTGAGGTGGATGTAGTTGTAAATTCATAATATTAAATGTGAGGGGCACGGCGGTGATAATAGCCATACCTAGAGAGACCGTAGAGGGGGAGGCGCGTGTTGCGGCAACTCCGGAGAGCGTAAAGCGATTAATTGACTTGGGTTTTTCTGTTGTTGTACAAGCCGGGGCTGGTGAAAAGGCTAGCTTTGCCGATGAATTATATCGACAAGCTGGTGCTGAGATCCGTGGGGATATAGTGGCTTGCCTAAAGGGGGCGGAAGTTGTTCTTAAAGTGCAACCGCCAACGGATGAAGAGTTGGCTTTAATCCCTAAGGGGGCAACATTGATTGCCTTCTTAAAGCCAGCACAAAATGCCGAGCTCCTACAAAAGCTTGCCGATAATGATATTAACGCACTTGCCGTAGAGTCCATCCCCAGGATTTCCCGGGCCCAGAAAATGGATGCGCTCAGCTCCATGGCTAATATTGCCGGCTATCGAGCCGTCATCGAAGCCGCACATAATTTTGGTCGTTTTTTTACCGGGCAAATCACCGCGGCGGGAAAAATCCCTCCAGCCAAAGTTCTCGTTATTGGTGCCGGTGTTGCCGGACTCTCGGCAATAGGTACAGCTAAAGGTATGGGAGCCATCGTTCGGGCATTTGATACCCGAGCCGAGGTGCGCGAACAAGTAGAATCCATGGGGGCCGAGTTTCTCACAGTAGAGGTGGAAGAGGAGGGCTCGGGTTCTGGCGGATATGCCAAGGAGATGTCGAAGGAATTTATTGAAGCGGAAATGGCGTTGTTTCGCGAACAGGCCAAGGATGTGGATATTGTTATTACGACGGCATTGATACCCGGTAAACCAGCACCAAAACTATGGCTTGCCGATATGGTTGACAGCATGGCGCCTGGCTCTGTGGTGGTGGATCTGGCGGCAGAAATGGGGGGTAACTGTGATTACACCGTCCCTCACCAGAAAACAGTACATAGTGATGTGACAATCATTGGCTACACCAATTTACCCAGCCGTGCAGCGGCACAGTCTTCCCGATTGTACTCCACCAATCTCGCCCATTTACTCAGTGAACTCACTCCGAAAAAGGATGGTGAAATAGATCTTAATTTTGAGGATGAGGTTATTCGTGGAGCGACTGTGGTTAAGTCAGGGGAGATCACCTGGCCGCCTCCCGCTCCCAAGATCTCTGCGCAGCCCCAGAAGCCAACAAAAGCCGCAGAGGAAACCAAGGTTTCCCTCGAAGAAAAAGTTGAAAAGCGCAAATCTCCCCTATCTATTTTTGTTTTCTGGGCAATCGCTGGAATATTACTTCTTTGGCTTGGCCGGGTAGCTCCATCAGACTTCGTTTCACACTTTACCGTTTTTGTGCTGGCCATTTTTGTCGGTTGGCAGGTAATTTGGAATGTCACCCATGCCCTGCATACCCCATTGATGAGTGTTACTAATGCGATTTCTGGGATTGTTGTGGTGGGGGCATTGTTGCAATTGGGAGCTACTGGTTCTGGGCTTGTAACCTTGCTGGCCTTTGTTGGTGTACTTGTAGCTAGTATCAATATATTCGGTGGTTTTTTTGTTACCTACCGGATGTTGAAGATGTTTCGTCGTTAAGAAGGGAGATAAGTGATGAACGGTATGATTGCAATGGCTTATCTTTTTTCCGCGGTAATGTTTATTTTAAGTCTGGGCGGTTTGTCCAGTCATGAAACTGCGCGCCGGGGGAATATCTACGGAATGGTTGGTATGGCGGTTGCCATAATAGCCACTATTTCCGGTATTGCCTCCGGCGCTTACTGGATGGTGATTATTGCCATGGTGGTGGGGGCTGTAATAGGCCTGTCACTCGCAAAACGCGTGGCTATGACACAGATGCCGCAGATGGTAGCCCTTCTGCACAGCTTCGTTGGCCTTGCGGCAGTTTTAATTGGTTGGGGAGGCTTTCTCGATCCTCGAGTCAATCTCCATGGTTCTGCACATGTTGTGCACAGCACAGAAATTTATCTTGGGGTGTTTATTGGGGCTATCACCTTAACGGGCTCACTTGTTGCTTTTTGTAAGCTACAGGGCATAGTTTCCGGTAAGCCCTTGATGTTGCCGGCTCGGCACTGGCTTAACCTAATTGCGATCCTGGCCTGTATCGTATTAGGTGTGCTCTTTGTGCCTGCAGAAGTGAGTGGGCCTACGGTTATCAATCTACTAGTGATGACCGCTATTGCTTTATTGTTAGGTATCCACTTAGTGGCTGCTATCGGTGGGGCTGATATGCCGGTGGTTATCTCCATGCTGAACAGTTACTCAGGATGGGCCGCAGCGGCTACTGGATTTATGCTAGGTAATGATCTGCTTATCGTAGTTGGTGCACTCGTTGGTTCTTCCGGTGCGATCCTCAGCTATATTATGTGCCGCGGTATGAATCGCTCTTTTATCAGTGTGATTCTCGGTGGTTTTGGCTCTGACGGTGGGGAAGTCTCCGATGAGGAAGTCGAGGGTGAGGTGATTGCCATTGACCAGCAGGAACTTGTCGATGACCTCAAGAGCGCCGATAGCATCATTATCGTGCCTGGGTTCGGAATGGCTGTTGCCCATGCGCAACAAGCCGTCAGCGACTTGACCGATCGCCTGCGCGGTATGGGTAAAACAGTGCGTTTTGGTATCCATCCTGTTGCAGGGCGACTGCCGGGCCATATGAATGTCTTACTGGCCGAAGCCAATGTGCCTTACGACATAGTGTTAGAGATGGATGAAATTAATCCCGACTTCCCCAGTACCGACTTGGTACTGGTGATCGGAGCCAACGACACTGTTAACCCCGATGCCGTAGAAAAACCCGGCTCTCCAATTGCTGGAATGCCTGTAGTGGAAGTTTGGAAAGCGCGCAAAGTGGTGGTGCTTAAACGTTCTATGGCCTCTGGTTATGCGGGCGTGGCAAATCCCCTGTTCTATAAAGAGAATACTCGTATGTTGTTTGGCGATGCCAAAGACAGCCTGCAGGGTGTAATTGGGAGGGTTTGCGACTAATAAAATAACGCCTGAATGTTTAATCATTAGGTGGCCATTACCCAATGGGGCTGAGACGCTGATGCCAGATTGGTATTGGATGTTTCAGCTCCATTTGTTTTTTCAGAGTGAAATTATTCTTAAATTACTTTGACTATCGCTGGCTTTCATTAATAGTGATAACCTCCCCTACTTTAATAGTATTAGACAAAAATATTAAAGGAGCTGGGGGATGGGGGCCTGTTTTCGTAAACTTGCCTTGCAAGGAATGATGGCGTTTGGAACGTTTGCTCTGATTGCTTGTGGTAGTGGCGGCGGCAGCGGAGATGATACACCTGAAAGAACGGGTACTGCTGGTAATGCAGAGGTTCCTACCCCGGCTGGAGCATCTTGGGTAGAGAATAACTTTTTGCCATCCTCGACTTTTGTAGCTAGATGCGTCTCACCAAGAACTGGTACCGACCCAGCAACTGGCTACGAATATATCGATCAGCTGGGAACACGCGTCGACGAAAACAACTGGCTTCGTTCCATGAGTAATGAAGTCTACCTTTGGTACGATGAAATTACAGATAAGGATCCGGCAAGCTTTGATGACTCTTTGGCTTACTTTGATCAGCTGAAAACGTTTAAGAAGACGCCCTCCGGCCGAGATAAGGATCGTTTTCACTACACGATTCCGACCAGCGAATGGTTATCGCAAACCGAGTCCGGAGTCTATGTTGGCTATGGACTTCAGTGGGCACTTCTATCGAGTGAGCCACCACGAAAGGCAGTAGTTGCTTACCTAGATGAAGAAAGCAATGAAAGTTTGCCAGATATTATTGCTCGGGGTGCTGAGGTGATCAGTGTGGATGGAGTCGACTTGGCCAATGGTGAAGATATAGATACGCTAAATAATGGCCTGTGGCCTGAGAGTGAAGGTGAATCCCACACTTTTGAATTTAGGCAAGTGGGCTCTTCCACGATTGAAAAGGTTACTCTAGTTGCCTCAGCAGTGAAGTCTGATCCAGTTCAGTTTGTAAAGACCGAGGTGACGGGCTCCGGTCGCAGAGTGGGCTATATACTTTTCAATGATCATATTGCAACAGCTGAGGCGGAATTAATTAATGCAGTTACCCAGTTAGATACTGCTTCTGTTGAAGATTTAGTGTTGGATTTACGCTATAACGGCGGTGGGTATTTAGATATTGCCTCAGAGCTAGCCTATATGATTGCTGGTACAGTAACAATTGGCCAGCCCTTTGAGCGGACCAAGTTTAATAATAAGCATCCAGAGACAAACCCAATCACAGGGAAACCAATTGACTCGACCCCGTTTCATACCTCTGCGCTTGGGCTTATAGATGAGGGTTTGAAAGGAGCCCCTTTGCCTACATTGAACCTTCCACGTGTATTTGTTTTGACCAGTGAGAATACTTGCTCGGCCAGTGAAGCTATTATTAATGGCTTGCGCGGAGTAGATATAGAGGTTATTCAGATTGGTGAAACTACTTGTGGCAAGCCCTATGGTTTTTATCCGTTGGATAATTGTGGTACTACTTATTTCACAATTCAGTTTTCTGGTGTGAATGCTAAAGGCTTTGGCGATTATTCAGATGGGTTTGTCCCTAATGGTACCGATAATACAGCTGCTGATTTGCCGGGTTGTCATATCGGCGATGACTTTTATCATCTTTTAGGTGATGCCAATGAGGCTCGTTTTGCGGCAGCCCTCAACTATATTGAAACAGGGGAGTGTGGTGATATAGCCGTTAGTGCATTTTCTGAGTCTGGTATCAATTCACGCATTCCAATATCAAATGTTCAAGTGCCAAAAGAAGCTTCTCGTAGCAATCGGATAATGGTGAGATAAAATGAAAATTGCAGCCCTGATAGGTTACTGCTGTCTTGCCGTTATATGCTTGGGATGCGCCTCTCAGTCAAATATTCAGAGTGTCCAACCGGCGCTTTTGAAAAAGGTTAGCCCAGAAGTTACTGCGGAGATACAAGTGCTGGTTTCAGAAGCCTTGGGTGGGGTTAAAGTTACTCTGGGCTCTGAAGTGTTTGTAGAAAAAAGTATTCTGGTCGTTGAACGTAATCGGCAGCATATGGCATTAATTGGTCGAGATATGGCGAAGCCCATCAAATTCCAGTTACTTACGGATGGGCGGAAGTGTTGGCTTGCTCGACTTTCTAGCGATGAGATGTGGGAACTGTCTGTACCCTGTGAGCTTGCTGTTGATGAAGATACTTGATGGAGATTATCAAGAAACGGCAAAGGCCGCTTCTTGATAAAACATCAGCGCAGCAAGTTAGACTTGCGTACATCCGGCTTCTTCGCAGCTCGATAGATTAAAGCGATTTTACCAATTTCCTGGATCAGTTCAGCAGAGGATTTCTGGCAGAGCTCCCCTACAACCTGGTGTCGGACTTCACGGTCAGCGATCATCAGCTTTACCTTGATCAGCTCGTGATCTTCCAGTGCACGTTCCAGTTCTTCCATCACGCCCTCGCTGAGCCCATTGCCCGCTACAGTCACGACAGGTTTGAGATTGTGACCGAGAGAGCGCAGTGCTTTTTTGCGGTCGGCGGTTAAAGGCATACAATACTCCATTACCACTTTGTGGATATCGATATGGGAGTGACCAAAAGCCTCGATCTTCGTCAGCAGTTGTTTGGCTGACCCGATCGCGGCTTATGACCGCTCTTACTAATAAGCTGTAGTGATTGTAGGCATTGTACCCGATGGGCCGATCTAAGAGCAGCCACCGCTGGCTGCGTGAACATTTTAATGACCATTACGTCAAACAGTCCCAGAAAGAGGGCTATCGCTCCCGTGCCAGCTACAAGCTGCAGGAGTTACAGGATAAGGACCGCCTGTTCAAGCCAGGCATGACGGTTGTCGATCTGGGCGCTGCACCGGGAGGGTGGTCTCAGGTGGCGATGGAGCTAGTGGGGCACAAAGGCCGGGTTTTGGCGTCTGATATATTGCCGATGGACCCCCTGGCCGGTGTGGACTTTGTGCAAGGTGACTTTACTGAGGAGTCAGTGCTCAATGAGCTGCTGCAACATCTTGGCGATGAGATGGCAGACCTTGTGATTTCCGATATGGCCCCCAATATGAGTGGGATACGCGATGTTGATCAGCCCGCCTCCATGTATTTGGTAGAGTTGGCAGTAGATATGGCCCGGCAGGTATTAAAGCCTGGCGGTGCTTTTGTTGCCAAAGTCTTCCAGGGGGAGGGGTTTGATGAGCTGATCCGCGACTTGCGCGCGAGCTACAACAGTGTTGTGACTCGTAAGCCTGGCGCCTCCAGGCCTCGCTCTCGCGAAGTCTATTTGGTGGCCAGGGGCTTTAAGGGCAATTAGGCGCGAAGGCGTATTTCTAGTCTGCCTGCTTGATATGGTATAAGCATTATTCCTATTGGGCGGCAGGGCTGTTGTCTCCTACACCTATACTGATTTGATGGGTATAGATAGGATCGGCACAGCAAAATGAACGGATTTTGAGTGCGAAAGCGAGAGGGCTATCCCTTTGAATGATATGGCAAAGAACCTTGTACTGTGGTTGATCATCGCGGCGGTGCTGCTGATGGTATTTCAGAATTTTAAGCCGCAGACACGGGATGAGGCTCTCAGTTATTCCGACTTTGTTCAGGATGTGCAGTCGGGACAGGTGAAAAGCGTCGTTGTGGATGGTCTGGTGATTACTGGCGAAAAAGCTGACGGCAGTCGCTTCAAGACTATCCAGCCGCAGATTATTGACGATGAACTCACCAATGAGTTGGTGCGCAGTAATACCCAGTTCGTTGGCCGTGAACCTGAATCTCCCAGTATCTGGCAGCAACTCTTGGTAGCGAGCTTCCCGATCCTCATTATTATTGCCGTCTTTATGTTCTTCATGCGCCAGATGCAGGGCGGTGCTGGTGGCCGTTCCGGGCCTATGGCTTTTGGTAAAAGTAAAGCGCGCCTATTAGGCGAAGATCAGATCAAGACCACCTTCGCCGATGTTGCGGGTGTGGATGAAGCAAAGGAAGAAGTACAGGAGCTGGTAGAGTTTCTACGAGACCCCACCAAGTTCCAGCGCCTGGGCGGTAATATCCCCCGTGGTGTACTGATGTGTGGTCCTCCCGGAACCGGTAAGACCCTGCTGGCTAAGGCCATTGCCGGTGAGGCAAAAGTGCCTTTCTTCTCTATTTCCGGTTCCGACTTCGTAGAAATGTTTGTTGGTGTGGGTGCTTCCCGCGTCCGTGACATGTTCGATCAGGCCAAGAAGCAAGCTCCCTGCATTATCTTTATTGATGAAATCGACGCTGTAGGCCGCCACCGTGGCGCCGGTGTTGGCGGTGGTCATGACGAGCGTGAACAAACACTCAACCAGCTACTGGTAGAGATGGATGGCTTTGAAGGCAATGAAGGGGTGATCGTGATCGCCGCCACTAACCGCCCGGACGTACTCGACCATGCTCTGTTGCGCCCTGGTCGATTCGACCGTCAGGTATTTGTCGGCCTACCGGATATCCGTGGCCGCGAGCAGATTTTGACTGTGCATATGCGCAAGGTACCACTGGATGACAAGGTCAATGCTCAGACTATTGCGCGGGGTACACCCGGTTTCTCCGGTGCCGATTTAGCCAACTTGGTGAATGAAGCTGCACTTTTTGCTGCTCGCGCCAATAAGCGTACGGTGACCATGGAGGAGTTTGAGCGCGCCCGTGACAAAATCATGATGGGTGCCGAGCGCAAGTCCATGGTGATGAATGAGAAAGAGAAAGTGAATACTGCTTATCATGAAGCGGGTCATGCGATTATTGGTCGCCTGGTTCCAGAACATGATCCGGTTCACAAAGTCACCATTATCCCTCGCGGCCGTGCACTGGGTGTTACCCAGTTCTTGCCTGAGGAGGATAAGTACAGCCTCTCCAAGCGTGCGATTGAATCCCAGTTGTGTTCACTGTTTGGTGGTCGTATTGCCGAAGAGATGACCCTGGGTATAGATGGTGTGACAACCGGCGCGTCCAACGATATCGAGCGCGCTACCGACTTGGCACGTAGTATGGTGACCAAATGGGGACTCTCTGAGAAACTTGGTCCCTTGCACTATGGAGAAGATGAAAGTGGCCAGCCGGGGCAGGGTAACCCGGTTTCCGGCAAGACCTCTAATGATATTGATGAAGAAGTTCGCCGTATCATTGATAGCTGCTATGAACGTGCCAGCCAGTTGCTAGAGGAAAATCGGGATATCCTTGAAGCGATGAAAGATGCCCTGATGGAATATGAAACCCTGGACGCAGAACAAGTGGACGACCTGATGGCTCGTCGCAAAGTGCGTCGACCTAAAGACTGGGAAGATAACAATTTTGGCTCCGGTGGCAACAGCTCAACCGATGAGGTGGATAAAACGGATACATCTGAGGCCTCTACTGAGGCAGACAAGAGTAACCCGGTTGGTGGCCCGTTAAACGAGCACTGATTCCCAGCGAAACATTCAAATGGCATAAACGGAATGTAGGTCGGGATGGCGTCAGTCCATCCCGGTTCGACATTCCGTTTTTTTATCTCTGTATATGAAAATCACCTGTGGAAAACACACACTAGACCTCTCCTCACCGGTAGTGATGGGGGTTCTCAATACCACCCCAGACTCTTTTTCCGATGGCGGCAGTTACTATCAGGCTGGCATGCTAGACCTGTCTCTTGTCTTGTGCCGGGCCGAGCAAATGCTAGACGAGGGGGCCGCAATTATTGATGTGGGTGGGGAGTCTACTCGACCTGGAGCTTCTCCTATTTCTGAGCAGGAGGAGCTCGACAGAGTACTTCCCGTGGTAGATGCGATTTGTACGAGGCTGGATGTCGTCGTCTCGGTAGATACCAGTACACCAACAGTGATGCGCGAAGCCGCTAAAGTGGGAGCAGGGCTTATCAATGATGTTCGTGCACTTGAGCGAGAGGGGGCACTTGAGGCTGCCGCGCAAACAGATTTACCGGTATGTCTTATGCATATGCAAGGGCAGCCGGATACCATGCAAACTTCCCCCAATTATAGAGATGTAGTAACGGAAGTCGCCCATTACCTGGCGAGCCGTATTGAGGCCTGTGGTGCTGTGGGAATTAACCGAGAGCGCCTCTTGCTGGACCCAGGCTTTGGCTTTGGCAAGACCGACGCTCATAACCTGGCTTTATTGGGTGCCTTGTCGCAACTGGGCCCAGTGGAAGTCCCTATACTGGCTGGCTTGTCGCGTAAGTCGATGATTGGGCGCCTGTTGCAGCGAGAGGTGGAAGATCGGCTTCCAGGTAGCCTTGCACTTGCTATGCTAGCAGCCCAGCGAGGAGCAAAGATTTTACGGGTGCACGATGTTGCAGAGACAGTTGATGTTCTGCGATTACAGCAAGCTGTCGAGGGGTTTAAAGCCTAATTCCTACAAACATTAGCCTTCTAAAATTGTAGAGGCATTTTTAAAATTTTTACAAATTAAATGCGGCGTAGTTAGCTGCAGTAGAGATCAGAAATGGAAAGAAAGTACTTTGGCACTGACGGAATTCGTGGACATGTGGGAAAGGGGCCAATAACCCCGGACTTTATGCTGAGGTTAGGGTACGCCACTGGTAAGGTACTGGGTAAGATGTCTGCGGGTAAGAGGTCCAGTCGCCCCTATATTTTGATTGGCAAGGATACGCGAGTGTCCGGCTATATGTTTGAAGCTGCCCTGGAGGCGGGTTTAATCTACTCAGGAGTTGATGTGGGCCTATTGGGCCCCATGCCTACCCCTGCTATTGCCTACCTCACTCGTACTTTCCACGCTCGGGCGGGAATCGTAATCAGCGCCTCGCATAACCCTTTTCACGATAACGGCATCAAGTTCTTCTGTGCCGAAGGCTACAAATTGCCCGACGAAGTAGAGCGCGAGATCGAAGCTGCGCTCGAGCTTCCCATGGAAGCGGCGGAAAATCTAGGCAAGGCATATCGAGTAGATGATGCGGCCTCGCGTTATATCGAATTCAGCAAAGCATCCACACCTTGGAACTTTTCCTTGGGTGGTCTCAAAATCGTTCTTGATTGCGCAAACGGGGCCACTTATCACATAGCACCAAAGGTCTTTCGAGAACTGGGGGCAGAAGTGACTGCCTTAAGTGCTAGCCCGGATGGGCTAAATATCAATCTGGAATGTGGCTCCACCAAACCCAAGCAGCTACAGAGCGCAGTAGTGGAGCAAGGTGCTGATCTCGGGATCGCTTTCGATGGTGATGGCGACAGGGTTTTGTTTGTTGATCGCAATGGTGATCTTGTCGACGGGGATCAGCTGCTCTTTATTATCGGCCTTTACCAGCAGGAGCATCTTGGGGGCTGTAAGGGCATTGTCGGTACCCTGATGAGTAATTACGGCTTTGAGTTGGCCTTGCGGGAGCGCAATATCCCGTTTGAGCGCGCTAAAGTTGGCGACCGCTATGTGCTCGAAAAAATGAAGGCCAATGGCTGGATGCTGGGTGGTGAATCTTCTGGCCATATCATCTGCGCCGATGCTTCAACAACCGGAGACGGCATTGTTGCTGCTCTTCAGGTGCTTCGAGCCCTTTCTGAATTTGGCCTACCTCTGCACCAGCTCAAGGCGCGCATGCAGATGCTTCCCCAGCACATGATTAATGTGCGACTTGGACATCGCGATGGTATACTCGACCATCCGGAAGTTATGGCAGCGGTCAGTGATGCGGAGCTTCAGCTCGCTGACAATGGTCGTGTTCTGCTGCGTCCCTCTGGTACTGAGCCCCTTATCCGGGTAATGGTGGAAGGCCGTGATAGCACACAGGTAGAGCAACTGGCACAGCAGATCTCCGCTGTAGTACAAAGGGTTGGGGGCGGCTGAGCCCTTCATTAGGGGTGCTCCTGAGGCGTTCTATAGGGCGCCATCAGTGAGATAGGCAAACTCGTATATTTTTGGTTGTATGTTGGCGGCAATGTCGCTAAGATTTGCGCCCCTTAAAGGAGCACACATGCGAATACCGCTGGTAGCAGCTAACTGGAAAATGAACGGCAATAAAGCCTTTGCCGAACGTTTTTTTTCTGACTTCGACTTGCAGGCTATTGCCGCTCACGTGGTTGTTTGCCCGCCATTTCCTTATATTCCCCTGGTGTCCCAGGTAGCAGAAGATAGGGAGCGCTTTAGTGTTGGTGCGCAAAACCTCAGTCAGGAATCCAGTGGCGCGTATACCGGTGAAATATCCGCTGAAATGCTACTCGACTGGAATGCTCGTTATGTCATTGTTGGGCACTCCGAGCGTCGCAGTCTCTATGGGGAGACAAGCGAGCTGGTAGCCAAGAAGTTTGTGGCTGCCCAGGAGGCTGGTTTGATCCCGATCCTTTGTGTCGGGGAAACCCTGCAAGAGCGTGAGCAGGAGCGTACTCTCGAGGTGATCGCAAACCAGCTTAAAGCTGTTAGCGACATCATCGAAAGTGATACCTGGAAGCATTCAGTTGTGGCTTATGAACCTGTTTGGGCAATAGGCACAGGTAAAACTGCAACGCCTGAAGAGGCGCAGGACGTTCACCAATTTATTCGGGGTGAGCTCGGTAATGTCGGTGAGCATGTACAGATTTTATATGGCGGTAGTGTAAAATCCGCTAATGCCAGCGCCCTGTTTGCGCAGGCTGATATTGACGGCGCCCTTGTGGGTGGCGCTTCGCTTGATGCGAAAGAGTTCGCCGCAATTTGTCGCGCTGCTGAATAATATTCAGCGAGCGGATTAGGGAATACTAAAAACGGGTTAGCACAACCCCGGTAGAGAGTTTCCAGAAAATGGAAGAAATTGTTTTAGGTATACACGTTCTGGTTGCATTGGGTATTATCGGCCTGATTTTATTGCAGCAAGGTAAGGGTGCCGAGGCCGGTGCCTCCTTTGGTGCAGGTGCATCTCAGACAGTTTTTGGTAGTCAGGGTGGCGGAAATTTCTTTTCCCGCTTGACAGCAATTCTTGCTACTGTATTCTTCGTCACCAGTTTGGGGCTGGCCTTTCTGGCTCGCCAAAACGCAGATGCCGATGTCGATGCAAATCTGCCGCAAATACCTGCTGCAGTTGAGCAAGTTGGACCGGCCAACGAGTTGCCAGAAATCGAAAGCGATATCCCGCAACTTGAATCAGGTCTGGAAGCCGGTGATGTTCCTCAGGCTCCGACTGAAAGCAGCGATTCGCAAGAGCCAGCTGTAAATCAGGAAACTGATTCAGAGGAACAGCAGTAAAGATTTTTGCCCAGGTGGTGGAATTGGTAGACACGCTATCTTGAGGGGGTAGTGAGCTATGCTCGTGCGGGTTCAAGTCCCGCCCTGGGCACCATACATGAAACTGAGAGAAAACCTCAGTCAAATCAAAGAGTTAAAAGGAGGCTTAGGCCTCCTTTTTTTATGTCTGATACTCCGCTGGCACACAATTGGTACACACTCATGCACCTGTTGAAGCGCCCGGATAGCCCCCACCTTTACTTCAATCTACGCCTCCCTAATTCATCGCGGTTCTTGCGCTTCTCCTTACATACAGTTGAAAGAGATAAGGCTTCTAAGAGAGCGTTATATCTAGCAAGGAAGGTCAAGCAATGGCACTGGTTGGGTATGGACTACGAACTGATAAAACGTAATGCCTACGAGCAGGCAATAAAATTTCGGGATGATTGGCTGGATGAGTTCTTTAGTGAAGGGGGGTACGCTCTACATAGCTATGATGCAAAGCAGCTTTTAGCGGAGCATTTAGGGGGGAGTGTTGAGAGTGGTCCTCAGGTTGAATTGGATTTAGTGGAGACCGAGGAAGAGTTTCTTAGTAGCGGTGTAAGACCTGAAAGAACGGCTACGGCACTTCAGGCGCGGATAGGGAGGTTGCAGAGACAGTTATTGAGGGCTCAACAACGCCTTGTTTCTGGCTTGTCTACACCCGATGAAGTTGAAGATGATTTAGCGGATTTACTCGGAGCCCAGTTAACAATAGAAGCCCTTGAGCAACATAGGAGGCCTGAAGGCCTTACCGAAATTCTCAGAGCTGTATCAAGGCTGTGTGGATAACAAAAAGGCCGAAACTATAGCTAATCCACTGGGACAGGGAGCCTATGATGCGCTTCGTTTGGCCGCAGAGGATTTCATGTGGGTGTTCGGGGATATTTCTTTAAATGCTTTCAAGGTAAAGGATGCAATGCATTTTAGGGATGTGCTGCTGAGAGGTCCGAGTAACAGGAAAAAATATCCCGACCTTACACCTGAAGCGGTTTTATCTGGTGATGCAGAGTTTGGTAAGAGGATGTCTGCTACCACGGTTGGGGAGCGCCTGCTCTATGTCTCTCAAATTTTTGAGTATGGGGTAAGGTTTGAGTGCATCAGTAAGAATCCCTTTAAAGGCATTACGGTACAAAGGGATACTCCAAAGATGCCAGCTTACTCGCAGGAGGACTTGGAGCGTATCTTCAAGTCACCGTTATTTGTTTCTGGTAGTTCATACTGGAAGCGGTCTGTACGGCAGTCGCATTTTTGGGCGTTGATGATAGCGCTATTTACTGGTGCAAGATGTGGTGAGATAGCACAGCTTAGAGCCGAGGATGTAAGGGAGCAGGATGGTATTACTTACTTCAGCATCAATGATGAGGAGGGAAAGGCGGTCAAGTCTAAGGCTGCTATAAGAAAAGTCCCGGTCCACCCTAGATTGGATGAACTGGGTTTCAAGGATTATCTGAAAGGTTTGCCTAATGTGTGGAATGAGACTCACCGCTCAGGGCTACTGTTACCCGGTATTCCAGCCCCATCAGTAAGGCAAAGACCACATGCACGCCTTAGTAAGTGGTTCAATGAGCAGTACAGGGATCGCCATCTAGAAGGCTTTAAGGCAGAGAATAAATCTTTCCATACATTCCGTCGTAACTTCATTCGTAACTCACTAGTTAGTGATGCTAGTGAAACTCATGTGCTGAATATGGTTGGTCACCAAGAAGGTGAGTTCAGTACAGCAACTATCCACTATGCTCCCGAACGCTACACTCCTAAGCAACTATATAATGAGCTTGTAAAGATGGACTATCCTTTTCTGGACTTTACAGCATTGGCTGCTTGTTGGAGAGAGATACCTAAGCCGTAACACCTATGAAGAGTGCTTGAAGTTATCGTTCTTGTTTTTGGGCGTATCGTCTTCATCAAAAATCTTAGATGGATCACCAGTATATTGTGGTTCATCAAAGTCAGGGCCATCTTTGAAAATTTCTTCAGAGCGTTTCTTAAGCTTGTCTTGGAGGTCTTTCGTTGAAGCCATGGTTAAGATTTTTGCATAGATGTATTCACGGAGTGCCATCAAAGGCTATGTCTCCTGATGATACATTAGAATTACCTTTTTAGTTCATAGGAAAGCCCTCCCTTCCAGGGATACCCTTTCAGAGCTTTAAATATTCTTTCTTTAGGTTGTTGGTAGTGGTGGTTACTTAAAGATCCTTATAAGCCCTTTAAAGTGCCCCCTATAACCTTAAAAAACAAAACCCCGACGAATCGGCGAAAAGAAAAAAATATTGCCTTAGGGCAACAAAACTCCAAGCCCAGTAACCATACGGGTTTCAGAGCATTTGGAGAGGGGGGTGGAAGGAGTGGAAATTTACGCAATGAGGCTTATACGATTTCCCGGGAGCTTGACGCTACTCTCGCTCAGGAACAGAATCCTTCTCCACACAAGTAAGGGCATTGTTAAGTAAGAAGGATCTCTATGAGCGAGTCTGACGTAGTTGAACAAGAAACGATCAGCTTCCCATTCCGTATAAAGGAATTAGATATAGCTAATGAAAACTGGCGCCCTGATAGTGACCGGCTTAAACGGTGTGAGGAAATAGAAAACCTTACTCCAATTCTGGAATCTGTTGAAGCACCACTTGTTTTAGCGATTGATAGCCCATGGGGAGGGGGTAAAACAACATTTATTGATTTGTGGCAGAAATATTTAAAGGAAAAAACGGACTCAAAAATCTGCCTACATCTAAATGCCTGGGAAAATGATTTTGCAGAAGATCCCCTACTGCCATTGTTGTCAAGCTTTGAGAGTTGGATAGCTAAGGAGAGTCAGTTACCGAAAGTGAAGGAAGCGTGGGAAAAATTAAAGAAGCTAACCCCCGCAATAATCAAGGGAGGGGTTTCTATTTTATCCAAGCTTGCAACATTTGGAGCCCTCGACTTGAGCAAAGAATATGAAAAAGCGATTGCTGACGCCGTAAGCGGTGGTACAGGAACATTAGTAGATCAGTTCCAAGCGCAGAAAAGTGCCTTGAAGCTTTTTAAAGAGGGCCTTCAAGAGATTATATCCACCTTACCAGATGGCCAGAAAAACCTTATTATTTTCATTGATGAGCTAGATCGCTGTAGGCCGACTTTTGCACTAGAGTTGCTGGAAAGAATAAAGCATCTATTTGACTTAAAAAATGTAGTGTTTATCGTTGCGGTAAATCGAGAGCAGCTTGGAAAAAGTATCAAAGGAGTTTATGGGGGTGATTTTGATGGACATACTTACCTAGACAGATTTTTTGATATTGAGTATCAACTCCACACACCCATGAAAAACGAGTATGTTAAGGTTGCCTGCCTTAAAAGCGATCTTACCAAGCTCCTCTCTAGCAAGGTTTGGAGTACTAATTTAGATTACGTATGTAGTATTTTGGGGTGGTTAAGTGTTCAGTACGACCTTACCCTCAGGGACATAAATAGATTAGTGAGTCGGTTAGCGTTAATAATTAGATCTTCTCCCAATACAAATTTAGCTCCTATTGAGGTGATAATAGTATTTCTAGTTTTGAGGAGCAAAGAGAAGGACCTTTACTGGGAGATTTTACAAGGAAGCTGCCCGGTTAATAAGCTAGTAATGCGCCTTATCAATGATGATATTGAGAATATCTCCAGATTTATAGAGCCTCATCATATAGCAACCTTTATTGGGACTTTATTTTCTTTGGAAACCAGCAAAAGTAGATATAACGAAAGCAAATCGTATTGGGCACAACAACATTCCGAGAGAGAGCACGACAGTTCTTTGTTTGGCCCTCTAGGTAGGCTTTTGGATATGGCCGAGAATTCGGTGGACGTAAGATTTGCATGGAAAGTTATTGAAACGGTAGCAAACAAAGTTGAACTACTTCAAAAAATAGAAATAAACAAATAGCTCAACACAGAAAAAAATGCCTGCAAAGCCCCCTCCACAAGCTCTACAGGCATTTTCAACGAGTTTTAAGCAGCAACCATGCGGATTTCAGAGTATTTTGAGTAGGGTGGAAGGAGTGAAATTGGTGTAGGAAGATACGCTTATGTTTGACCAACGCCTACAGGATAGAAGAGGTAAATCAACCCAGATTGAATTACTATTTACTCAGTGCCTCAATCGCCAATTCCTTACCAATTAGACATATTCTGGCAGCGCCATTAGGCTCAGCTTTCTCTAATACAAGAGCGTCTTGAAAGCCTGAGACAAACTCATACTTCCAGCCGAGCAATAAGGTAATTGAGGCATCAACATTTAGTTTTGAAGCATGAAGACCCTTCTCAGAAAGGTAGGCGGATATACGCTTCCTATTTGGAAAGCCCGATTTGGCTACCAGGGTTTCCACTAGCTTGTCCCTACCACAGTCTTTAAGAAGCGCCTCAGCTCTCCATAGAGTACCTATATTTCCGGCCATCTTTAGCCCCCAGTAATACTGCTGAGTATAACCAATAAGTTGAGGCGGAATCTCACCTTTAGAATATACTTTTACTGGAGCCAAAGTTAATAAGAAAGTTGAAATTATAAAAAGGATTTTCATTGTGGTCCGCCTCATACTACCTACGAGTTTTCTTCCATTTCCCTAGCTCTAACTCTGGTCTGCCTCCCAATCTCCCTTTTTATGACTCCCGTAGCTTTAGTCATAGTACCAGGTATTTCGGCGACCACTCTATCCCCACAATTTTCACACTTAAACTTAGATATATACTCATCCCTGAGCCCCCTAGAGTAGATGTGAGTGTAACAAACTAACTGGCCTTCGCAGGTGGGGCAGAAACTTACTAAGTTACGTATCCGATCCCCATCCCACAACCAACGCCATGTTGCACCATAAAAGGTGTCTTCACAGTAAGAATGAAACCAGGGGGCTCCGCTTACCTTAAGCCTGATAAATATTCCCCAACACCCCACAGCTGCTAAGAAGATCAAAAATAATAATACCACTCCAGGTATTGACTGACTGCCTACAAGGAAATCCCAAAACCATACAAACGGGAGGCTAACCACTTTGAAAGTAGTTGCAATAATACTCAAATCAAACTTTTTTATTAGGTAATTAAGTATCAACCCACCGAATACAGTCCCCAATGTTGCGATACACACCAATGCATAAAACTTCCTACTCATTGTTTCCCTTTAACCCAACCGCTAATAATTATTAATAATCTCATACCAATAGCTACAGGCTATCACTGAGCGTGAGATTTTGGAACAGATTTCACAGAAAAAAAATGCCTGCAAAGCCCCTCACAGGCTCTACAGGCATCTTCAACTTATCTTAAGCGGCTACTGGACATATCCAGTCGGACGGCTGACAGTGGCTCCTGAGGCGTCCACGGTGGATACAATGGTACTGCCAGCGCTCATAAACTTCTCTACGTTGTTCAGCAGGTCATCAATAGCCTGCTCTCTGTGTTCCCCACTCACCTTTGCAGTGTCAACTGCCATGCGGTCTACCCAGGCATTTCGGTAGGTAATTACAAATAGACTTGAAAAGGTATGGAAAACTGTAACGCAATTAAGCTGATAGAGGCTTACTAAGGGGCAGGTATAAGTAGGAAGTGATAGTTTGATTACGTATGGTTTTTAGTTACGCAATTAGTGTTGAAGGATAGGTGTTCTTAAGTGCTCCGTAACTGTAGCAATTGTCTCTGGGAGTTTCTTTCCACGGATCTTGGGCCTAAAAGTGTATAAGGAACACTGATTGAAAGTGCAGTTTTCTACTTGCTGGCGCCATGACCCTAAAGAAAGTTTGTCATAGATGCATTCTTTACAGTGGGCATTTATCTCTTGTTGTCGTGACATTATTTTTTACCTATAGGTTGAGCACCCAAAATCTCTGCTGTAAGTGCCACATAGAGTGAGGGCATTGTATTTAGGGGATTTTTAAACTGAAAAGCTTATTTATGAGTCCCTACGAGCGTGCTATAGGCCTTTAACAGGTTGGGCTGTAGTGGTCAACTATTTCCGGACAGTAAGTTAAGTTTTTCCTCCGCTTTTGCAGGCAGTAATCCGTCATTGTGTTGGTGGGGACGCTCCCAGTTGTAGTAAGTCATCAAAGTAATGGCTGATGTCTCAGCTTACTTGTAACCGAGAGAGGTTATCCATTCACTTTTCAGACTCCGGCACAGTCTTTCCATTGGTGCATTATCCAAGCAATTTCCACGTCGACTCATGTTCTGGGTCATTCAGTAGCGCCATAGCCGTTGGCAGAACTGATGGCTGGTATACTGACTGCCTTGATCTGAGTGGAACATAACCCCATTAGGCTTTCCTCGCTGCTCCCAGGTCATTTCCAGTGCCTTTATCGTTAGTGTGCATCTGGTTTCCCTGAGAGGGCCCATCCAACGATACGGCGAGCGTGTAAATCTATAATGGTAGCCAGGTAACACCAGCTTGAACCGGCCCAGATATAGGTAATGTCACACACCAAAATTGATTGGGTTTCTCAACATTAAACTGGCGATCAAGTTCATTCGGTATATCTGAGTGCTCGACTATTGCTCTCTTATGCTTATGAGGACCAAGTTGTGTACACACTAAGTCGGCCTCACACATTAGTCTTCGGACTTTAAAGCGTCCGGTTGATATCCCTTGCTCTTAAAGCAAACTTACGACTGTACGACTGTACGACTGTACGACTGTACGACTGTACGACTGTACGACTGTACGACTGTACGACTGTACGACTGTACGACTGTACGACTGTACGACTGTACGACTGTACGACTTCTTGCATAGCTACGGCTGCGTTCGAAGACTTCAATGACTTTGGAGCGGAGCTTTATTCTGGGAACATCAACGGAGTTCTTCTTTATCCTGTATTCGTAGTAGCATGATCGCGGTATTTCAATCGCTTTGCAGACCAGTTCCACGGGCTCCTGCTCACTCAATCGGTCTATCAGTGCGTACGATTCATCTCGTCGGACATTAAAAGAGCGGTAGCCTTCTACTCCGATCTGCCTCTAGTTGCCACATCCAACGGCGGATAGCCGTTGTACCAACATCCAGCGACCGGGCTGCTTCAGCAATTGAATAGCCTTGACCTACAACCAAGCGGGCAGAATCTAATTTAAATTCGGGAGAAAAGGATCGACGTTGTCTACTCATTGAAAACCATCTATTTTCGATGGCAACTTTACCACCTAAATTGGTGTCCGGGTTTAGGGGACCACTACACAGCGACTAGTTCTAAAGAACAATTCGAATGAGTGCAAAATCTCAAGCCTTGCCTATTTGTTAGCCTAAAATAAGTAAGACAGGGAATAGTTGATACAAAGTAGAGATTTAAGTGATCAGTAATAGCTAGCCATCATTGATATACCTGACTAGTATTACCTTGCCCTACTTGATGCAAAGAGGCCCGGCTACTAGAGTTACTTTGCACTATTTTTTGTCGGTTCCCATTTCCAATCTGGACACTTTCAATAGCGCTAAAATTACTTTTCTGAATAATTGAAAGGCTATTTCTATCGCCAAGTTGCTTGGTAATTATGTTTAAGTCACTTCCCGTTTGATGAAAGGTTGACTGATTTTCATTGCCAATCTGGCGAGTAAGGATGGTGAGGTTCTCTCCAGCTTGATCAATTCCTGTAACATTTTTATTGCCTTGTTGTTCATTAGAAGTGTTAATGTTTAGAGCGCTCTGGTTAATGGTTAGTTGGTTAGCTAAGCCAAACTGATTGGAGTTAATGCTGCTTAACTCAGTACCTTTCTGATTGACAATTACTTGATTGTTGGAATTGGTTAGTTGTATGTCTTTGCCGTTTTCAGTGGACTCCTGGCCTGGAATGTCAAGTACGCGGTCTCCACTCTGGCGTAAGACGATAGTGTTGTCAGAGCTACCGGTTTGGCTGATCAAAGCAATATCAGAAGTTCCCAATTGTCGAATTTGCACACTATTTCTAGTAGACAAGCGCTGCAATATTCCTATGTGATTTTTGCTTTCCTCTTGAAATATATCAATGCTGCTATTATTTGTTGCAATTAAATTAATAGTTGCTGAGTTTTTTAGATTCAGCTGAATAACTGAAACAGTGTTGAAAAAGCTAGATTTGCTTTCCTCTACAGCGGCATGCTGAACATTGCCTTCTTGATGTACTTTTATAGTACTGGATATGCTCCCTTCTTGTTTGGTAATGAAATAATTTGAACCTCCTATCTGAGTATTGATGACTCTATTTTTGTCTCCAGAAATTTGGTTTGTGTTTGAATAGTTTTGGTTGCCCTGTTGATTAATGAAGATGTTGCTGTTGATGCTGTTAGTCTGGGTGATAGATAAAATATTTTTACTGCCAAGTTGGCGATTAATAATGGATGAGGTTATGGTTCCTGACTGAAAAATATTTGCCTGATTTAAGTTGCCTATTTGAATGGGTTGTATGCTGCTTCCAAGTGTTTCTTCATTTTGCTGGGTATTCACAATATTCTTATTGCCATTTTGAATGCTCGCCCTGAAGTTATTGTTATTTTTTTCTGGTTGATCGCTGCTGGAGTTGAAATCTGTTTGTAAGTGATCCTGAGAGTTATGATTCCCTGCGGCAAAGGCTGCAATGCTAATAAATGTAATTATCCCTGTGAATAAGTTGCAATATGGCTTCATGTGTGACTCCTTTACTGCATGAGTCTGAAATAAATGGCAGGTCTATATTGAGATCTAATTATTTTTTGGATTCTTTAAGTGGAAAATAAGGTTGAAATGATCTCCTTCGTGAATTTAGAGGGAGCCCCGCTTGTAGGAGAGTGTTCCATCTAGCGTTGCGATTGGTCTGCCTTCTAAGTAAATCTTCTCATAAAAGTATCTATAGGTGTCAGATTATCCGCCATGGGAAATAAGTGTTGAAATTATGAGAAAAAAGTATGGGTTTGGCGTATGTTGCTTTTTTTGTGATTCTGCATATGCCTAGAGTGAAGGTCTGAAAAAAATTTGGCAATTTATTCTACGGATTGTTTTATAGTTTTAGGCGCTTTATTGATTATTTGAGTTAACTGTATAGGAATATTTTCTTAGATTTGTTGAGTGTCTATTTCTATATGTACACTGGCGGATTTATTATATTGAGGCGCTGTTGAGAGACCATGCTTTTGATTGTGTCAACCCAGCTTTTTTCGGTTAAATGATAAAGCCAGCGGTTTTAATATGCATTGGCTTCTAGATGTGGATATTGCTGTGCTGAGGAAAAATAAGAGTACAGCCTGTATCTCAAATGACAGTAATGCTGTTGGCATATAAATATAGATAAACGTAAGGCCACCTAACCCCAACTCTTGTAACCATTTATTGCTGATGCCACCGCAGTCTATGCTGCTTTGGGGCTTATTAGAGGTGTGTAGTTAGCGAGAGGTTTAAGCCGCCAGAATATTACCAGATTTTAACGTTAAGATTATGAGGAGGGATTCTTCTTGTCTCGTTTATCACGTCGAGATTTCTGTCTTGGTACCTTGGCGGCATCTCTATTGGCTAGTTCTAATATGAGGGCGCAAACCAATGGTACCAGGGATTCCTCTACAAGGCCTGTGCTGCCAATTCCTCCGGAGTTGAGGGCGGACTCAGCCGGAAAAATCAATCTAGTAGCCAAGCCAGCGGAGAAAGTATTTCTCAAGGGAGTAATAACGCCGACCTATGGCTTTAATGGCCCCTTTTTAGGCCCGGCTTTGCGCTTGCGCAAGGGTGAAACGGTAACGGCTAACGTACATAATCAATTGACCCAGAATGTAACTGCACACTGGCATGGCCTGATTGTGCCGGGTCATGCCGATGGTGGTCCCTATATGCCCATCAAGCCGGGTCATACATGGACTGCAAAGTTACCGATTATCCAGCAGGCGGCGACACTTTGGTTTCATCCGCATCTCTATCCCACCACTGCCGAGTTGGTACTTAAGGGGCTGGCAGGGCTGATTATCATTGATGATGAAAATAGTGATGCCTTGCCTCTGCCGAAGCGTTGGGGGGTGGATGATATCCCTGTGATTATCCAAGATAGGCGCTTTAACAAAGACGGCAGCTTCTTTCATCGCTTTAATGAAATTACGGTTGCAGCGGGCTATTGCGGGGATATCTTGCTTACCAATGGTGTGGTCAACCCGGTGGTTAATCCCCCAAGAGGATGGGTGCGCTTCAGGATTCTGGACGGATCAAACGCTCGTAACTACCGACTCTCCACTAGTGATCAGCGGCCCATCTATGTGATTGCAACAGACGGTGGATTTTTACCGGAACCCGTAGAGGTTAAAGAATTACCCATAGCTGCCGGGGAGCGTTACGAGGTAATGGTGGACGCTCGCAATGGCCAGCCCTTTGATTTTATAACTCTACCAGTGCCCCAACAGGTGATGCGGTTGCCCCCATTCGATGGGCCTGTAGTGTTTCTCAGTGTGGTCCCCACTAATGAGGAGGGGCGGGGTTTTTTGCCTGAGCGGCTGGTATCAATGCCTGAAATACCGGCTAAGCTGCCGCCGATCAGCCAGAAGTTGGTAATGCAGATGAATCGCTGGCAGATCGCGGACAAGCTTATTGATGCGAGCGGGCTGGAAAAAATGGTAGCCTCGGGAAAAACGGACCCTGCTGTGGTAGCTAGGGTGCTCAAACTCATCACTGAAGCGCCGGCGTTGCCTTTGAAAGCACAATTGACCGCTAATGCGGTTAATGGTGTTTCATTTTCATTCACTGAACCTGGGTTCAAGGCCCCCATTAATACAGACTTGCACTGGCGAATTTCTGAGGGCAAAGACACTATGCTACACCCGGTCCATATTCACGGTTGCCAGTTTCGGCTGGTTAAATTTAACGATGCTACGCCGCCGGCCTATATGCGTGGCTGGAAGGATACGGTGCCTATATCCAATGCCGGTAGTGCAGAAATCTATGTACGTTTTCCTCTGGAGGCGATGCCGGATATGCCCTACATGGTGCATTGCCATGTTCTGGAGCACGAGGACTCTGGCATGATGACAGAGTTTAGTGTGGCCTAGTAAAGAGGGCCGCGCGGGATTATTGCTCTCCTTAAAACTCAACCACAAACCTACTGAGCCTTCTTTGAACAAATGGTAGATGATTGGCCGCGGCTAATAAGGCAGAAAATTCGAGCCTGGTGAGAAATGATTGTGAAGTGACAATTTTTCTTCCTCGCTCTGTGATATCTATAACCTTCTTATCTTCCCGACGGCGTAGCGCCGAATAACCACCTAGCTGGCCTTCTGCAATACATTTGGCTAGCTCGGCTGCATCGGCGATACCCAAATTCATACCTCGTCCGCCAACTGGGGAGTGACAATGTGCAGCATCACCGGCTAGATGTATTCTGCCCTTGGAGTAGCTCTGTGCCTGACGGATAGATATCTTGAAGACCCCTTCCCGCCTCACCTTGTGAATTCTTAGCGGCAGCGGAAAAACTTCCAAAACCTTTTCGCAATTACTAACAAAGCGATAGCGATTTTTACCGATGGGGACTGAAACTGCCACTATTCCCGGCTTGGTCTGCGTGAGGGTGAACATTTGTGGATGAGGCCAATCATCCAGTTCCACATCGGCGATTGACCAGTCTTCGTTTAAATCAAATCCGGGATAGGGGATATTGGCACTTTGTCGAACTGCGCTGCGAACACCATCTGCGCCGATAATAAGATCGAAGCTACTCTCCTCTCCACTGGATAATTGAGCTGTAACGGATTGCGCTTCCTCATGAAGCTCATTGAGTGCGAGTTTATACTCGACTTCCACACCCATGGAGGCCAGAGACTCCGCTAAGATTGTTTCGGTGCGGTCTTGGGGTAACCCCAATATGGTAGGAAAATAAGAGGTACTTGAATGCAGCGGCAAGGTCAAAGCAAGGTGGTTATCTTGATAGATACAAGCATTTTGAATGGGCACCCCCTCTTCAATCAGCCTTTTAGATACACCTGAGTGTGATAGTAGCTCTAAACTTTTAGAGGTAATACCAACGGCCCTACTCAGAGTAGAGGCACTATCACGTTTATCTATAATCCTGGCAAATATATTCCGGCGTGCTAATTCCACGGCAAGAGTAAGACCAGTTGGTCCCGCACCGACAATCAGTACCTTCATAATAGCAAGCTGTTGTTTTCCTTATCACAACGATAGTACAGCTCTCAAGGGAAGTATCTGGTTGGTAAAGTACAAAATGGGTGGCTGTGAATCGATACCTTCATGACTTTTTTAAATGTACCGGTCATTAATCGTTTTATTTGTAGATTGCTTTTCTTGTTTTCAGAACTGGCGGCATCCTCAATAAGATCTTGGGCTGCCAGTATTGATTTCTTTGGAAGGTGCATTTATAGGTATCACAATATGTAGTGATTCATTTAGCTCTCTATCAAATCTTTAACTGTTTACAAGCTTCTCAACAGGTTAGTGGGGTGGCATCTTTAAGAGAACAACAGATTATTGGCTGTGACTTAGCTTGTTCTGAGTCGTTTCGGTAGAGTCATCAATAGGCTCTTGCTGTAATTTCATTGCTCTTTTCACAAGGTTTTGGAAGTTTGAACACTCCAGCTGATTGTCCTCTGGGCAATTTGCCACATGCCTCAAACCATCGCGCATAGCTTCCAGGCGGCGGATATTCTTATCCACTGCATCGGCCTTTTCGAGCAATTGCTCCCGATCAATATTGGGTTTTCCGTTGTATGTAAACATACTAGCGATCTCATCGAGAGAGAAGCCCGCATAGCGTGCCAGAGCTATTAGAGAGAGCTGCTCCAGCACACTGATATGGAAGACTCTGGCAATACCTCGTCTACTGATAGATTGGATCAGACCCTTCTCCTCATAATATCTAAGGGTAGAGGAGGGAAGCCCACTGCGCTTCGCGACTTCGCGAATATCTATATCCTGTTGACCACTCATCTGTATTTACCTCAAGCTAACTTGAAGTTGTATCCTAGTTTTGACTGCCCCCGCTGGCAACCCTTCATTACTTAGTGGGTAGAGACTGGAAGAGAAATAGAAGTTGTGATACGTCCGATGCCTTATTGGCTCGTGTCTTTATCTTTATATCGATTAGATTCCAAATAAGTTTCTTAATGTTGCTTTATTTTAATGATTGCTAATCTCAGAGTCATCAGAGGTTGCTCTAATTACGGGGGGTATCGATGCTAAGCCTGGCATTATGACTTATTGCCTTGAGTGCGATTAGCACCAATATCTTGCTCTTTGATCTATTAGTTTTTTTCTCTGTGTTTTTTTAATGTTTTTTTCTATTTTGTCATATGGTGGGGAAACAGTTGCTAGGTAATCCTGGTTGTCCTTTAAGGGTAATTCGGATGAGGCTCAAGCTGGGCTGCAGGTTGAAGGGATAAGTTCGATAGCCGATTCAATTGTAAAGCTGGAGTTGAGGCTGAATGGGAATTGATAGTTTTACCAGAGATTTTCTATTGAGGCTCTAGCCCACTCATAGGGAAAAGGAGGGCTGTTAAGCTGGATTGTTGGAAGTACGAGAGAAATTGCTCTGGAGAATGACATTGGCTCGTTTAGTTTTTTTACATTTGCCGACAGCCTGAAATATATAAATATGGAAGAAATATGCAAAAGATTATCTATGGAATGATATTTATGTGCTTTTTGTGTATTGATTTGTCTGTTTTATTAAAAATTAAATTTCTATTTAAGATAGGCTGAGTTGAATCTAGGCAGAGGTGTTTTCGATATGCTTTGGAATAGCCTTCCTATTTGCTTCCGCTTCCTAGTACTTTATGTGTGTTTTGAGGTGGCTGTTTTGTAAAGAATTGTTTTTTATGGTGGGAACCATTCTGAGAAGGTTCTATCGAATTTGCAGTGTATGTATGGGGTTTTGGCTATAAAGCGCAGAAAAATTTTAAGTATTTGTTGAAGGTATCATATGGCTCAGTTTATCTGTGCCGAAATAAGAGTCTAATTGGATGGGAATATTATTCCTCTAAATGCCTGGGGCTAAAGTCAGATGGTTTATAAATTCTGACCACATAATTAGAAATTGAAAACCCACTATAGAGTTTAACGATAAAATCTTAGCCCGCACTTCTTGTAATAACACTAGCGTGCTGCACTACCTCCTTGCATACATCCATTTTTGAAAAGAACCCTTAAAATGAATAGTGGAGACTCTATGAGCCACCTTTTTATTCGTACAGCGATTGCTTCGGCATTGATCATTGGTGCCCAGGCTGTGGCAGCCGATCAGCCCGCAGAAGACTATGTGGAAGGCCAGCATTACCGGGGAGGTAGCCAAGTTTGCTATGGCGGCGATCTTTTTAAAGCGCAGTGGTGGGCTACTGCAGAACAGCGTCCAGCTGAGGCCCTGACTGCGCAGAACACCTGGGATTCCCCCTGGATCGTGCAAGAAACGGGAGTCTGTGACGCCTCTGATGATAGTAGTGACAGTGATCATTCCGATAATCACAATGACAACGACAATTCTGATTCCGGAAATTCTGCTGGTTCAGATAATTCCGGTAGTGATAGCTCCAGTGACGTAGCCGCTTACCAATCCGGGCAAAGCTATCGCAAGGGTAGTGAAGTTTGCTATGCCGGCGATATTTTTGTTGCTCAATGGTGGGCAAATGGTAGTGACTTACCCTCTGATGCACTGACAGCGGAAAATACTTGGGATTCACCTTGGGTTCGCAAAGAGGCCGATGGATGTAGCGTTAACGATAACAACAATGGAAGCGAAAACGGCGGAGACTCTGGCGGTAATAACGGCGGTAATAGTGGAGGAGATACTGGTAACAGCGGTGATACTGGCAATACTCCGATCTCTCTCAACCTGTCTACTTCACAAACGCAAGTGACTGGTGGTGGTACGGTGCAGCTCAGCGCTAGTGCTTCCGGCGGTGATAGCGCGCTCAGTTATAGCTGGGCACAGCTCTCACCGAGCGCTCCTAAAGCGGATATCGCCTCAGCGACAAGCGCCATGACTTCTGTGACTCTGCCGGCCACAACCTATGATGTGAACTTTGTTTTTAGTCTGATTGTCAGCGATGGTGAAACCAGTGAGGAGGCGCAGGTTACAGTGCAAAACCTCGCCATTGACGCTGGTAACGGTGATGACGCCAATGATAATAGCAACTCAGGTGGTGCAGTGAATGCGGTGATCTCCGCTTCTGCCAATAGTGTGGGCTGTACTGGCAGCATTACTCTGGATGGTTCTGATACTACCGGTGGTAGTGGTATGAGCTATATCTGGAGCCAGACAGGTGGCCCTTCCATCAAGCTCTCAAACTACGTGGGTAGCTCCACTCAGGCGGTATTGTCTGAGGTTTACAGCAATGTGACCTACACCTTCCAGCTGACGGCTACCGATTCCTCTGCGGCCAGTGACGTTGCAGAGGTAAGCATCAATCAAACGGGTTGTGCCTCCGCAAGTGGTCATGTCATGGGCTTGAGTGAACTGAAGGCGGAGGAGAGTGCCCGTACCACTGATTCGCTTCTGCAAGAAGTGAAAAATACTGTTGAGACCCGAGACAACGCGATTGTGGAAGCGGTTCAACCCGGTCGCAGTGCCAACCCGACAAATGTTCAGCGTGTTGAGAGTATTATTTCTGAGGATACCTGGGACTATTTGTTCCCCCTGCGGGCCGATGCATACACTTACACCAATTTCCTGCGCGCAGTGGCCAAGTTCCCGGCTTTTTGCGGTGACTACACCGATGGTCGCAATTCCGATGCTATTTGCCGTAAAGCGCTGGCAGTAATGTTTGCCCATTTTGGCCAGGAAACCGGTGCCCATGCGGCGGCCTGGGATGAGCCGGAATGGCGTCAGGGGCTCTACTGGATTCGTGAGATTGGTTGGACCGAGGAAACCTCCGGTGGTTATGGCGCCTGTGAATCCAGCAGCAGCTGGGCGGCGGATGTATGGCCCTGTGCCATCAATGCCGATGGCGGTTACAAGAGTTATTTTGGCCGCGGTGCAAAGCAGTTGAGCTGGAACTATAACTACGGGCCTTTCTCCCAGGCTATGTACGGTGATATTTATACACTGCTGGAAAATCCGGAACTGGTTGCGGATACCTGGTTGAACCTGGCGAGCGCTATTTTCTTCTTCGTGTATCCACAGCCGCCCAAGCCGAGCATGTTGCATGTGGTTGATGGGACCTGGGAGCCCAATAGTGTTGACCGGGCCAATAACCTGAGTTCAGGTTTTGGTGTCACTACCAATATTGTGAACGGTGCTATCGAGTGTAGTAAGGGTTCAGAGGATGCTCGCTCTCAGAATCGCATGGACTACTACAAAAGTTTCACCGGCTATTTGGGCGTGAATATTCCTGCGGATGAAGAGTTGGGGTGTGCCAATATGGGTCAGTTTGAGACCGGTGGTGCTGCCTCCCTGAGTATCTATTGGGATAAGGATTGGGGTTGGTCTGCCGACAATCCCAATAATGAGAGTTTTGCCTGTCAGTTGGTGAACTATCAAACCGCCTACTCCGCACTGAATCAAGGCGATTACGCTAAATGTGTAGAGGGTAATTTTGATATGACTATCGATTACCAAAACTAACTAATAGTGGCGATAGTGGCGATAGTGGCGATAGTGGCGACTTAAAATCTGGGGCCGTAAATATGCGGCTCTTTACTGATCAGTGGGCCCGGTAGCAAGTATTGTTACCGGGCTTTGTACAGATAATTTTTATACAGTCTGAAGCCAATGCAAGTTTTTCGGCAATAAAAAATTGGGTTAAGAGTTTTCATCCAAGACCTGCTGTACCAGTGCAGAATCCACATAGGCAGTGCCTTCAGTAATTAAGCCATTCTCAAATTTAACAATCCAACAGTAGGTATTGTTGTATCTTCTACCATTCAATGCGATGCAGGTGCTTTCCATTTCAACCACCGCATAGTCCCCGTCGATTAGTATTCGCTTGACCTCCATCATTACCTTACCTCCTTGGAGTACCTTGCCAATTCCATGAAAGGCACGCTCGACCAATTCTCTCTTGGAGGTATATTCACCAGCCATAGCATGGGTACCCTTTATAACCCAGTGCACATTGTCCGCAACGCGCTCTAAAAATGGTTGTGGGTCGGTACGGAGAGCGTTGAATACCTCTTCGACAGTTTTCCGTTCGAGCATATCAGTAGCTCTCCACTAGATTAAAATTAATAGTGTTTTCGATAAAGTGCTGGCAGATATGAATATAGCGCACGGGGATCGTATATGGTGTGACAGTAAATGGTGAGTAAAAAAGACAGCTAGGGTGGTTGCTATAGAATAACAGTCCCATTACTTTTGCCTGGCTACGACTGTAAGTGTAGTCTGGCCTAAATCTTTAACTATGACGGTAAATCGCTTTAAGTAAGCGGGGTTATATCGTAAGTGTGAGTCATTGTAGTTACAGTGTGTACACTGGATGTTATTCACAGCTGGCACTGAGATCTATATATTATTTTTTGTTCGTTCGTAAAAGTCCGACTTCAAGCGCAGGCGACTACTTTCCGCCTCTGCCTGGCGCTGAAGTCGGTTTACTGCATTGGATCGGCTTTAGCGGCGGATCAGTCCCAGAACAGCTTAATAGAACTCTTCCCAAACCACTGTTAATGGCACTACTGCTTGTCTTTACCTAGGTGCCGGTCGATGGCGGAGTTTGAATCAGGATGGGTTTCACTATTCTCATCCTGATGAATTAAATTCATGGCGCATAGGATTAAAATCCGAATTCTACTGCCTCGTTCTCACTGTGCCGTGAGATACCCTAATTCATTTCTGAGAGTAACTTTCCGGACTCACCTTGTTACATGGGTAAGTGTTGGTGATAAAACGAGAAGGCGGTATGAGAGAGAAGTGTAGAAATCCTGGGAAGAAAGTAGGAGACTATTGGTTGGCTACAGTTTATAAGGGGGTTTTCTCAGTAATATAGGACTTTGTTATCAGTAATTAGATCCCAGCTCTTAAAATGTCAAATTAAACCCTCTCCTTTAAAGTTTGAGATCAACTTTTTACTTCTAAAATTGTGAATAGATTGAGCCGATAAATTCAGCTATTGGCAGCCTGGAGTACCTATGGCAGCGGCAAAAGAGGCACTTTCAAAAAAGCAGATCATTGCTCTAACCGCATTAACCTTTGCGATTTTTCTAATCGCCAATGACTTTACAGCTTTCTCTGTGGCAATACCGGCTATGCAGAGACATTTCCAGGCAGATATTTCTACGATGCAGTGGGTAATTAACGGTTATGCACTGGTATTCGGTGTGTTGATTGTCACCGGAGGTCGCCTGGCTGATATGTTTGGGCGTCGCCGTCTGTTTTTTATTGGCAGCAGTATTTTTATTCTGTTTTCTCTATTGGGTGGCTTTGCGGTGAATGTCTGGATGCTATTGGGCAGCCGGGCGCTGATGGGGGTGGGTGGGGCCTTGATGTGGCCGGCAATTCTTGGGATGACCTATCAAATTATGCCAGAGGATCAAGCTGGACAGGCTGGTGGTTTGATTATGACAGTTTGCGGGTTTGCCAATTCGGTTGGGCCGCTACTCGGAGGCTTGCTTACTGATTTCCTTAGTTGGCGTTGGATATTTCTTATTAATTTCCCTATTGCGCTTATCGCTATGTTGATTAGCTGGCGAGTAATTGATGATGACAGTCCAGAAAAATCTGGTGAGCAGGTGGATTATGCAGGAATTATTTTCCTGTCGATTTCTTTATTAACACTCTTGCTGGCTCTGGATTTTGTTGTGGATATGGGCTTGAGTAGCTCCTTGGTTTTGGGGTTGCTTATCGTTTCTGTTATTACATTTTGTTCTTTTTCCTGGGTGGAGGCTCATGCGAGGGTAAGCCCACTCATCCCTGCGGATGTGGCAACAAATGGGCGATTTTTTACTGTGGGCATTACAACGCTGTTACTTTCCGTGATTTTTGTCTCGATGTTGCTTTATGTACCACAATTTTTAATAAAAGAATTAAAATTCTCCGCTGTCTGGTCTGGTGCCGGCTTGCTGCCAGTTATGATTACTTATGGAGTTGTTTCCTATGTTGCTGGCAGGCTCTATGCCATGCTTGGGGCCAAAGTGATTTTGTCAGCGGCAGCTATCTTTCTTGGCGGAGGGATGTTTTTGTTATCGAACCTCTTGGAGCACACTCGTTACATTCATTTAGTGCCAGGCTTAATTTCTCTAGGAATTGGGCTGGGTCTATTTTTTCCCACCATTACCACTGCTGCTGTTACTGCAGTGGGCCCTGATCGAGCTAGCCTTGCTGCAGCCCTGATTTTTATGTTTCAGATTATTGGTGGGGCGATAGGTTTGGCAATGAATACCACCATAGTATCCTTGGCCCCGAGTTTAGCCACAGGTATTGATCGTGCGTTTGTGGTCAATGCTTACTTGGCTTTATTGGCGCTGCTGGTATGTGTTCTGTTTGTACGAGGAAAGCCTGCAGATAACAAAATGTAAAATATAAATCCTAGTTGTTTAATTGTTGATATTTCGATGTTTATAAATTTTATCGATAGCCAGTGAGGATTCTTTGAATAAAATTGTTGGCTTACTAACTTAAAGTTGAACTTTAAGTTAGTGGTTTTTTGCTGGGGTTGCTTTTTTGTCAATCATTATTTGATTTTTTTTATGGGGAAAATGCCCGCTTTTTGTATAGGGTTATAAATTTTATAAACTATGCCCCTTGCCTATTAACTAATAGGGTTGATTGGGGGAAAATAAGCGGAGTGCTCAATTCTTAGAATGGACTCTCAGGTGTTAATTCACACTGTGATGAATCATCAGGCTGGCATTGCATTGGGCATTGAGTAGAAACGGGACTTATTGGTGCTGACCCCTTTCTTGGCTCCTGCGTTTAAATTGCTGATTTCGAAACAGTGATAATGGCGTTGTGCAGTGCGTGTTAACTGTGAATGGAGCCTTGTGAAGGCAAATACCTGCCCCGGGAGAATTAACCTCCCTTTGTTTAAGGAGAAAAGATTGTGATACCCATTGTCGACCGCGCGAGCGCGGAATCCATCGCCCCTTTCTGGCGCATGCCTTTTCGACCTTTCTTTTGGGGGGGTGCCCTGTGGAGCATGATCGCATTACTGATCTGGCAGGCCTCTCTGTCCGGTTGGCAGCTGCCCGCCCTACGTGTGGGGGTTGCCTGGCATTCCCATGAAATGTTGTTTGGCTTTGCCGCGGCAGTAGTGGTGGGCTTTTTGGGTACCGCCATGCAAACCTGGACCGGAATTCCCTCACCAAAGGGGACTCAGCTAATAAGCCTGGTGGGTTTATGGTTGCTGGCACGCCTGGGATATCTCTTTGCGGCGGTGCCTCTGTGGATGCCGGTCGTGGCCGAGGTGTCTTTCTTCCTACTGGCTGCATTCTTGTTAGGGGCGCGTGTACTGCGCACCAAGCAATGGCGCAACTTATTTGTGCTGCCGGCTATGCTGGCCTTTGCTGGACTGGCGGCCAGCCACTGGTTGTTACCCGCTGCGCAGAGCCGGGTGGCGTTGATGGCTCTGCTCTTGGTGACGGCGATTATTTTGGTGATTGGCGGCAGGGTTATTCCTTTCTTTACTGCGCGGCGCTTCCATTTGAGCCCGCGTGAGAAGTTACCCATTGTGGAATGGGGCACGCATATTGCGGTCGTACTCCTACTGCTTAGTGTGGCCTTGGATCTGCCCAAGATAGTTTGGGCATTGCTGGCCATTACCCTGGGTGTTTTGCAGCTGGTAAGAGTGTTGCGCTGGCATCCCACCAAGATCTGGGCGGAGCCCATGGTTTGGTCCCTACACCTCAGTTATTGGTTGGTGATTTTGGGTTGTTTTCTCGCTGCTTTGGCCTGGAGTGGAATCGCACCCGCTTGGCAGAGCTCAGCGCTACATGCTTTTGCGGTGGGTGGCATTGGTGGTTTGATTCTGGCTATGACCAGTCGTGTGAGTTTGGGGCATACCGGCCGTATTTTACAGGCGCCGCGTCTTATGCCGTTGGCGTTTGCCGCACTGGCGCTATCCGCCCTGGCCCGTATTTTCTGGGCGCCGGCTCCCAGTGGCTTTCTCGCTGCTATTGTTGCCTGGGTGCTGGGTTACTCACTTTTCCTGATTTACTACACCCCAGTTCTATTTCAACCCAGAGTAGATGGTCACCCAGGCTAAAACTTACAAAAGGTTGTGAGGTGCTGCTTTGCTTATTTGCAAGCGGCACCGTTGTTCCTTTCAGGGGGTGTCGGCTTTATCAACCTGGGGGAAACCATCGAGTTCTGGTACTTTGCCAAGGTCCTTGTCCCAATCGGCTTTACTGGCCATAAAAATATGTGCATTGGGTCTGATGGTTATAGGGCTGTTAAGGCTGCCAGCGGGCACTGCCAGTAATTCTGCTTCTTTGTCGGCAAAGGGCAGGGCGGACCCGCACTGACCGCAGAAGCTTTTTACGTGCCGGGTTGAGGGGAGTTTAAAGACTTTGATGAGTTCTTCCCCGTGGTTCCAGTGGAGCTTGGCCGAGGTGGAAAAGAGGCTGGCGGCATGGGCGGAACCAGTGTCTTTACGGCAGTGGTCGCAGTGGCAAAGGAAGAAGCTTTCAAAAGCCCCCTCCACTGTGAACTGGACTTCATTACAGAGGCATGAGCCTTTGTGATTCATTTTTTTTTCCATTTATTTTTTTGTGGCAAAGGATTTTTTGTGCGTGAAATCTGACGATCGTGCAGTGACTAAGAACTACTTGTCCTTTTCGACTACATCAATCACGCCGCTAAGGTATTGCACTGCGTTACCGGAGACGATCACTCGCTCCCCATCAAGCTGGCAGTGTAGCAGGCCTCCGCGTTTTGAGGCTTGGAAGGCTATCAGGTTTGATCTTCCCAGTTTTACTCCCCAGTAGGGTGCCAGTCCAGTGTGAATGGAGCCAGTTACTGGATCTTCATCACCGCCATTGGTGGGCCAAAAATACCTGGATATAAAATCGTATTGCCTAGATTGTGCGGTGACTACCACATCATAGGGAGCGAGTTTTGCCAGCCTGGCGGGGTCCTGCTGCAGCTGTAGGATATCCTCTTCTTCAGCGTAAATGGCAAAGTAGGCTTGATTGTTGCGCAGAACTTCTCTCGGTGTGATCGATAGCCCTTCGAGCAGGTCACAGGGAATGTTAGCTAATGGCTGTGGGGTGCGGGAGGGAAAATTCATAGCGATCAGGCCGTCCCCTCTATGAGTGACATGCATCTCACCGACTGCCTCGGCAAATAAATCCAAAGCTTTTAAATGTGGGTGCTTTCGAAAGACTACAAAAGCAGAGGCCAGGGTGGCGTGGCCACAAAAGTCGATTTCGGTTAACGGAGAAAACCAGCGGATATGATATTCGCTGTCGCTGCGTTTTTTGAGTAGGAATGCTGTTTCTGAGAGATTGTTTTGTGCGGCGATGGATTGCATCAAGGGCTCGCTGAGCCACTTTTCAGTAATGATTACCGCTGCAGAGTTGCCTCCAAATTGGGCGCTGGTGAAAGCGTCGACGATATCGATTTCTACCTGCATATACGATCCTTTGTATGTGTCTATTCTCTTGTTGCGCCTGCCTTGAGGTTTTCTGATTTGTATCAGTTGCCCCGCTGTTACTCCAGCATACAGTGAGCTTCGATCGGTCGATAACAAAAGTTATTTATCACAAGCAGAAATTGAAGTGGGATGTTCTAGGGGGGGGGGAGGATGCTGCACACAGATGTCGCGATTGTAGGGGCGGGCCCTGCGGGTCTGGCTTTGGCGCTTATGCTGGCTGCTCGGGATTGCAGGGTAACGTTACTGGAGCGCCAGGATGATGAAATGCTGGCGTGTCCAGCGAACGATGGGCGGGAAATTGCGCTCACTCACAAATCCGTAAGATTGTTGCAGTCTCTAGGAGCCTGGCAGCGGCTGAAGCCCGAGGAGCAGAGTTCGCTGCAGTCTGCGCAGGTGGTGGATGGCGATTCCCCCTCTAGTCTGGACTTCGATACTCGGGGGCGAGGTCCACTGGGCTTTATTGTGCCCAATGCTGCAATTCGGCGGGTGCTTTATGAGGCGGTGCGTGAGGATAGCAATATACAGCTGCTGCCTAATAGTAAGGTGATTGGCACACGTTGCGAGACGAGTCGGCGACTGGTACAGCTTGAGGGGGGGCAGGTTGTTACTGCGGCCTTGTTGGTGGCGGCGGACAGCCGCTTTTCTGAGGTTCGTCGTATGGCTGGGATTGGCGCAGATATGCGCGACTTCGGCAGGGTTGCGGTGCTAGGTCCGGTGCGCACAGAGCGGGAGCATGGTGGCGTTGCCCGGGAGTGTTTTCGCTACGGTTCAACCCTTGCTCTACTGCCAATGTCCGATGCGCAAACCTGTTCGGCGGTAGTGACGGTATCCGCCAATTGTGCCGAGGAAATGATGGCCTACAGCGATAGGGAATTTGCGGCCCATGTGCAGAGAGAGAGCGCTGGGGCTCTTGGGGCTGTTGAGGCTTTCACTAGGCGCCATTGTTACCCGCTGGTGGCAGTTTATGCCCATCGATTTCTTGCTGAGCGCTTTGCCCTGGTGGGAGATGCTGCGGTGGGGATGCACCCCGTTACGGCGCACGGTTTTAACCTGGGCTTGGCCGGCGCGAATACTCTGGCTAGCCAATTGCATAATGTAACGCGGCTGTATCAGCCGGCGGGGCTCTCCCTTGCATTGTCTCGCTATCAGGATCAGCACCGTTTGGATTCGCACCCTATTTATACCGGTACTAACCGGGTTGTGGACCTTTTCACCGATGATCGACTGCCAGCGAAATTATTACGCAGAGCGATATTGCGTATCAGTGAACATTTTCCACCGGTACGGCGTGCCATAGTGCACCAGCTCACCCGCTAAACAGCAAGGCTTGATGTGATGAATACACACAGGGCCGTGGCATTGGAAGTAAGAATCGGCATATGCAGTGGGCTGTATTTGCGGGATTTTCTTCCTTTTCTATACTGATCAGCGAGGTATATTCGAGGCTGTTCCCGACTGAAGGGGAAAACAAATGCCAATTGTGGCTTGACTCATGGGGACGCTAACCATAGAATGCGCAGCCTCTTGAGTGGTTGGGCTGGTCCCGCCGCAGGGAAACAAAGGTCAACCAGGCTTTGTTTCTCGGAGTTGTTGCGGGGTGGAGCAGCCTGGTAGCTCGTCGGGCTCATAACCCGAAGGTCGTAGGTTCAAATCCTGCCCCCGCTACCAATTTTGCTTTTAGCAAAAACTTTGATGTGCATTTGTTGTTGCGGGGTGGAGCAGCCTGGTAGCTCGTCGGGCTCATAACCCGAAGGTCGTAGGTTCAAATCCTGCCCCCGCTACCAATTTTGCTTTTCTATAAAAGCTTTGATGCGCATGTGTTGTTGCGGGGTGGAGCAGCCTGGTAGCTCGTCGGGCTCATAACCCGAAGGTCGTAGGTTCAAATCCTGCCCCCGCTACCAAATTTTGCATTCATGCATACTGGCTGCATGAATGTGCGGTCAAAGCCCCGTCAGGGGCTTTTTCGTATCTGCAAGAAAAGTTGCAGATAATTTTCGAAGTGGGCCGCAGGCCCATTTTTTGTATGTGGTGACGTAAATGGCGAGCAAACGCGAATTGCTGGAAGAACTTCTGGCGCCGGTGGTGGCATCGCTGGGGTGTGAACTGTGGGGGATCGATTATCAGACCCATGGTCGCAACGCGCTGCTGCGCATCTATATCGATTCTGAAAATGGCATAGGTGTGGAGGACTGCGAGAAAGTCAGTCGCCAGGCCAGTGCCGTACTGGATGTGGAAGACCCCATTAGCGGTAGATATACCCTGGAGGTCTCCTCCCCAGGACTAGACCGTCCCCTGTATAAGCTGGAGCAGTACGAGCGTTTTGCCGGTGCCCAAATCGAGGTGCGCCTGCGTATGCCGCTCGACGGTCAGCGCAAGTGGCGCGGCCTGCTGGCCGGTGTGGAAGGGGATGAAGTCGTTCTGCGCGTGGACAGTGAAAATGAATACCTGCTGCCGATCGACAGCATCGAGAAAGCAAATATTATTCCCCAATTTACCAAGTAACCTGTAGGAGCCTGAGCTCAGGCGATTTTGAGGCACAGTTGCATGAACAAAGAGATCTTGCTGGTAGCCGAGGCGGTATCCAACGAGAAGGGCGTTGACCAGGAGATTATTTTCCAGGCCATCGAAGCGGCATTGGCAACGGCCACGAAGAAGCGCTACGACGAAGATTCAACCATTGAGGTTATCATTGATCGTCGTTCGGGCGATTACGAGACTTTCCGCAGCTGGGAAGTAGTCGGTGATGAAGTTCTGGCGGAGCTGGGTACCCAGTTCACCCTGGAAGAAGCTCACGAAAAAGATGCTGACCTGAAAGCAGGTGACGTTTTCCGCGAGCAGGTGGAAAATGTAGAATTTGGCCGCATCGCTGCACAGACCGCAAAGCAGGTTATCGTGCAAAAAGTACGTGAAGCCGAGCGCGCCAAAGTTGTAGACGAGTACCGCGATCGCGTAGGCGAGATGGTCAGCGGCACTGTGAAAAAAGTGACGCGCGACTTTATTGCTGTGGACCTGGGGAATAACGCCGAAGCGCGCCTGCCCCGCGACCAGTTGGTTGGCCGCGAAATTTTCCGACTCGGTGATCGTGTGCGCGCAATTCTGTTGGAAATCCAGCCGGAAGCCCGCGGCCCTCAGCTAATGCTGAGCCGCTCTTGCCCGGAAATGATTATCGAATTGTTCCGCATTGAAGTGCCGGAAATCTCCGAGCAGGTAATCGAAATTAAAGGCGCGGCCCGCGATCCCGGCCTGCGTGCAAAAATCGCAGTAAACACCAATGACGGCCGCATCGATCCTGTCGGTGCTTGTGTGGGCATGCGCGGTGCGCGTGTTCAGGCAGTCTCCAATGAGCTGTCTGGTGAGCGTGTAGATATCGTGCTGTGGGACGAAAATCCGGCCCAGTTTGTAATCAACGCCATGGCGCCGGCGGAAATTGAATCCATCGTTGTCGACGAAGACACCGGTTCTATGGATGTGGCGGTAGCTGAGGAAAATCTCGCTATGGCTATCGGCCGCAGTGGCCAGAATGTTCGCTTGGCTTCAGAGCTGACTCAGTGGCAAATCAATGTCATGAGTTCCGACGAGTGGCAGAATAAGCAGGAGGCTGAATCCAGCTCCATCATGCAGGTGTTTATCGATCGCCTGGATATTGATGAAGATGTCGCCGCTGTACTGGTGGAAGAGGGCTTTACCTCCCTAGAGGAAGTGGCTTACGTGCCCATCGAAGAGATGCTCGGAATCGAGGGCTTCGATGAGGATATCGCCGAAGAATTGCGCGCCCGAGCCAAGGATTCCCTGCTCACCCAGGCCCTGGCCTCTGAAGAAAAGCTGGATGCTTCTGAGCCCCAGGAAGATCTGTTGAATATGGATGGTATGGAGCGCCACCTGGCCTTCCAGCTGGCCAGCCGCGGTATTTCCACGATGGAAGACCTGGCGGAACAAGCGGTGGATGACCTGCTCGATATCGAGGGTCTCGATCAGGGGCGCGCCGCAGCGCTGATTATGAAGGCGCGTGAGCCCTGGTTTGCCGACGATGATGGCGAGCAGGCTTAAACACACCGCAATAAGTATTACGTATAAGTAACCCCCTCCGACCAAGTGACTTTTAGGAGAGAGAATGGCCGAAGTAACAGTTAGCGAACTCGCCAAATCGGTTGGTGCCACCGAAGACCGTCTGCTCAAGCAGATGAAAGAAGCGGGTTTGCCTCACACCTCTGCGAATGCAGTGGTGTCAGATGAGGAAAAGCAGGTCCTGCTCAGTTTCCTGAAAAGCAGTCACGGGGAGCAGGGCGCTAGCCCACGCAAGATCACCTTGAAGCGCAAGACCACAACCACGCTGAAAACCGGCTCTGGCACCGGCCGTAAAACTGTAAACGTGGAAGTGCGCAAGAAGCGCACTTATGTGAAGCGTCCACAGGCTGAGCTTGAAACAGGAGCTGGTACCGAGAGCGCTGCCGAGGTGGAAGAGGCTCTTCAGGGCGCGGATGCTACTGCTATCACAGAAGCGGAAGCCAAAGCAGCCGCTGAAGCTAAAGCAGCAGCGGAAGCCAAGGCTGCCGCTGAAGCTGAGGCCGCTCGTCGCGCTGCTGAGGAAGAGGAAGCACGTTTGAAGGCTGAGGCAGAGGCGAAGGCCGCTGCCGAGGCAGAAGAGAAGGCTCGCGCGGAAGCTGCCGCAGCGGAAGCCGCTAAAGAAGCACAGAAAGCCGATAATAAGGCAGAGGGTAAACCCGTAGATAATGTAGCGAAAAAGGCGGAACCCGCCGCACCCATCCGCTCAACGTATGTAGACGATATTGAGGCGATGCGTATCGCCGCGATGGAGCGTCGCAAGCAGCAGGCTGAGCAAGAGAAGCGCGAGCTAGAAGAGAAGAAGGCGAAAGTAGAAGCCGACCGACGCGCCGCCCAAGAGAAAAAAGAGAAGGCTGCTCAGGCCTCTCAGGCTGCTAAGGCGAAGCCCACCAAAGCTACGGAAAAAACCGAAGAGGTTAAACCCTCTTTGCGCCGCAAGCTAGAAGCCGCCCCAAGCGAAGCTGCTCGTGCTGAGGACGAGCCCCGCAAGCGTCGAGGTCGTCGCTCCAAGTCCGGCCCGAAGAAGTCCAGCAAAACCTCTCTGTACGAGCAGGCACTGGAAGTATTTGAGGAAGATGAAGCCAGCAAGCGCAGCACGCGCTCCCTGTCTCGTCCGAATCTGAAAATTAAACCGACTCATGGGTTTAAACGGCCCACGGAGAAGCAGGTGTACGAAGTACAGTTGGGCGATACCATCACTGTCGCAGAACTGGCCAAGCAGATGAATGTGAAGGCTGGGGAGCTGATCAAGCGCCTGATGAAAATGGGCGAGATGGCTACCATCAACCAGAGCCTGGACCGTGAGACTGCACAGTTGATCATCGAGGAAATGGGCCACAAAGTCGTAATGCGCTCCGAGACCGAGCTGGAAGACAGCTTGGTGGCGCATGCCAAGGCTCAAGAGGGCACCGAGGTTACCCGCGCGCCGGTAGTAACCGTAATGGGACACGTCGACCACGGTAAAACCTCTCTGCTCGACTATATCCGCAAGACCAAGGTGGCTTCTGGTGAGGCTGGTGGTATTACCCAGCATATCGGTGCCTACCGAGTGAAAACCAGCCAGGGCGAGATCGCCTTCCTGGATACTCCGGGACACGCCGCCTTTACTGCCATGCGCGCCCGCGGTGCTCAGGCCACCGACGTGGTAATCCTGGTAGTGGCCGCCGATGATGGCGTTATGCCGCAGACCGAGGAAGCCGTGAATCACGCTCGCGCCGCTGGTGTACCGCTGGTTGTTGCCGTGAACAAGTGCGACAAAGAAGCCGCGGATCCCGATCGCGTGAAAAATGAGTTGGCTGCAAAAGACGTAATCCCAGAAGACTGGGGTGGTGACACTCAATTCATTAATGTATCTGCGCACACAGGACAGGGTATTGATGACCTCCTGGAAGCGGTGTCCCTACAAGCGGAAATGCTGGAGCTGAAGGCCAAGGTAAATGTACCGGCCACTGGCGTTGTGATTGAGTCCCGCCTGGAAAAAGGCCGCGGTGTTGTTGCTACCCTGCTGGTGCAGAATGGCGAATTGAAGCGCGGCGACATTATCTTGGCTGGTCAGAGCTATGGTCGCGTACGTGCCATGACCAACGAGCACGGCAAGCAGGTGAAGGAGGCTGGTCCGTCCACCCCAGTAGAGCTGCTGGGTCTGGATTCCACCCCGAATGCCGGTGACGAGTTCATGGTGGTTGCCGATGAGCGCAAGGCCCGTGAGGTGGCTGAACAGCGCGCTGACAGCGAGCGACGCGATCGTATGCAGCGCCAGCAGGCAGCCAAGCTGGAAAACATGTTTGCGGATATGGAAGCTGGCGAGCGCAAGGTGCTGCCGGTTGTTATCAAGGCCGACGTGCGTGGTTCCCTGGAAGCTATTCTGGGTGCACTGGCGGATATCGGTAACGAAGAGGTTTCCGTAAATGTAGTCTCCAGTGGTGTGGGTGGTATCGCCGAGAACGATATCAACCTGGCACTGACCTCTGGTGCTATCGTACTGGGCTTTAACACCCGTGCCGATGTTGCAGCGCGTAAAACTGCAGAGACCGAAGGCGTAGAGATTCGCTACTACAGCGTGATCTACAACCTGCTCGACGAAGTGAAGCAGGCACTGTCTGGTATGCTGGAGCCGGAAGTTCGCGAAGAGATTGTGGGTATTGCCCAGGTTCGCGATGTATTCCGCTCACCGAAGTTTGGCGCGATTGCCGGTTGTATGGTTACCGAGGGTACCGTTTACCGCAACAAGCCGATCCGCGTGCTGCGCGACAACGTTGTAATCTACCAGGGCGAGCTGGAATCCCTGCGCCGCTTTAAAGACGATGTGCAGGATGTGCGCAACGGTATGGAGTGTGGTATCGGGGTGAAGGACTACAACGACGTTAAGTCCGGTGACCAGATCGAAGTTTACGATATCGTCAAGGTTGCCCGCGAACTGTAAAGCGTTCCGGCACCTGGTGAAGGAAAACCCGCGCGGCTTTGGCCGTGCGGGTTTTCCTGTCTTTAAACCGCCATTCTCAATAGGTAAACAATGGCAAGAGAATTCCAACGCGCCGACCGCGTCGCCGATGCTATGCGTCGCGAACTGGCCCAGCTGATTCAGCAGGAAGTGCGCGACCCGCGTCTGGGCATGGTCAATATCAACGATGTTGAAGTCAGCCGTGATCTGACCACCGCAAAAGTGTTTGTCACCTTTGTGGGTGAGGACGACCGCAGTAAGATCAATACCTCGATGGAAGTGCTTAACAAGGCCGCAGGTTTTCTGCGCAGCCAGTTGGCGCGCGCCATCCAGATACGCACCATCCCGCGTCTGTATTTCCGCTACGACGAGACCTCGGTGCGCGGCCAGGAGCTCTCCGCTCTGATCGACAAGGCGGTGCGCGCCGATCGCAAGCACCAAGACGACAGCGACTCTAACGAAGATTGATCCATGGGCCGTAGACCAAAATGGGGCCGGCCGGTTCACGGCGTGCTGTTATTAAACAAGCCCGCCGGTATTACCGCCAATGACGCCCTGCAGAAAGCCAAACGACTCTTTTTTGCCAATCGCGCCGGTCATACCGGGGCCTTAGATCCACTGGCAACCGGTGTGCTGCCGATCTGTCTTGGCGAAGCCACCAAGTTTTCCCAGTACCTGCTCGATGCTGACAAGCGTTACCGCAGCACCTTTGTCTTCGGTATGACCACTGCCAGTGGCGATGCCGATGGCGATGTACTGGAAACCAAAGATGCTTCCGGTTTGACCGAAAAAGCAGTGCTCAAGGCCATGGAAGCCTTTCGCGGCAGCATCAAACAGGTGCCCTCCATGTATTCCGCCCTTAAGCACAAGGGGCAGCCTCTATATAAGCTGGCGCGCCAGGGCTTGGAAGTGGAACGCGAAGCGCGTGAAGTGGAAATTTTTGAGTTTGAACTGCTGAGCTTTACGCCGGGCGCACAGCCTCGTGCGGAAGTTGAGGTGCACTGTTCCAAGGGAACCTATATTCGCAGTATTGCCGAGGACCTGGGTCAAGCTCTGGGTGTAGGCGCCTATGTGGAGGTACTGCACCGCAGTGCCGCCGGCCCCTTCGATGAAGCCGACGCAGTGACCCTGGATGAGCTTACAGAAGAACGCGGTGAAGATAAGGCAGAAGTGCTTGATCACCACTTGTTGCCGATGGATTCTCCAGCGTCCTCACTGCCCAAACTCGTCCTGCCGGACGACTCTGGTTACTATGTGCGTCAGGGGCAACCGGTAATGGATTTGCAGGTCTACCGTATCGGTACAGAAGGTGATATGGTGCGCCTCTTCCTGGAAAACGGTGATTTTCTGGGCGTAGGAGAAATTACCGACGAAGGGTGCGTGGCACCACGACGTCTGGTAAGTGGCACTTGAGTGGAAGCTGCTTTTTGGTGAAAGCCAACATTCGGTAACCCGCAAGGTGCCCTCGCGGCGCAGCCGCATTCACGATTAGCTGGTCTGTAAATATGCACGGGCCAGCCGAATCTTTTAAAGCATATTACGACGAGGTAATTCGTTATGGCACTGTCTGCAGTTGAAAAAGCAGCCATCCTGAAAGAGCACGGCCAATCTGAAGGCGATACCGGTTCTCCGGAAGTCCAGGTGGCCCTGCTGACCGCTAACATCAACAAACTGCAGGGTCACTTCTCTGCGCACAAGCAGGATCACCACTCTCGTCGTGGTCTGATCCGCATGGTAAACCAGCGCCGTAAGCTGCTGGACTACCTGAAGCGCAAGGATCTGAATCGTTACGCACAGCTGATCGCCAAGCTCGGCCTGCGTCGCTAAGACCCTGGAATGCCCGCCTCTGGCGGGCATTCTTTTTTAATGCTTGCTGAAAAGTGGCCTTACTGTCATTTTTCAGAAGTCGCACTGCACAGGCCAGCGGAAAACAACCCGAGCTGGATGTGTAGTGTTTGCACCGGCCACCCCAGGTCGGTGGTGGCACATCCCCGTGCCGCCTCGGGTGAGGCTTTCGGAACTCTCTCCCGGGCAACTATGTAGGGGTTACTGGAATGGGCCAGTAACCGTAAGGAAATAGGAAAAAACTAGTGAATCCAGTAAGCAAAACTTTCCAATACGGACAACACCAAGTCACCATCGAGACCGGCCGCATCGCGCGCCAGGCAACCGGTGCTGCCCTGGTTAGCATGGGTGAGACCGTCGTCCTGTGTACTGTTGTCGGCGCTAAAGAAGCCAAGCCAGATCAGGGCTTCTTCCCGTTGTCCGTGCATTATCAAGAAAAAGCCTACGCGGCTGGCAAAATTCCCGGTGGTTTCTTCAAGCGTGAAGGCCGTCCGTCTGAAAAAGAAACCCTGACTTCCCGTCTGATCGATCGCCCGATCCGCCCACTGTTCCCCAACGGCTTTATGAATGAAGTACAGGTAATGTGTACCGTACTTTCCGCCGAAAAGGATATGGATCCGGATATCGCTGCCATGATCGGCACTTCTGCAGCGCTGTCTGTTTCCGGTATTCCTTTCGCAGGCCCCATAGGCGCTGCACGCGTGGGTTACACCCAGCAAGACGGTTACCTGTTAAACCCGGGTTATGAAGCTCTGAAGACCTCCGAGCTGGACATGGTCGTTGCCGGTACCAAAGACGCTGTGTTGATGGTGGAATCTGAAGCGCAAGAGCTGCCGGAAGACATCATGCTCGGTGCCGTACTCTACGCACACCAAGAGATGCAGGCCATCATCAAGGTTTGTGAAGAACTGAAAGCGGAAGCGGGCAAGCCCCAATGGGACTGGCAGGCACCTGCAGAAAATACCGAGCTGAAAACTGCCCTGGAAGGTCAGTTCGGCGAGAAGGTTGCCGAAGCCTACCGCATCACCAACAAGCAAGAGCGCAGCACCCGCCTGGCGGAACTGCGCAGCGAAGCCGCTGAAGCCCTGGCTACTGAAGAAATTAGCGCCGATTTGGTAAAAAGCTACTTCGGCAAGCTGGAGAAGAAACTGGTGCGCGGCGCTGTAGTGCGCGGCGAGCCCCGTATCGACGGTCGCGACAGCAAAACTGTACGCTCGATCGCAGTGGAAGTTGGTGCTCTGCCCAAGTCCCACGGCTCTGCGTTGTTCACCCGTGGTGAGACCCAGGCTCTGGTAGTGGCTACCCTCGGTTCCACTGGCGATGCACAGATCATCGACGCCCTGGAAGGTGAGCGCAAAGACTACTTTATGCTGCACTACAACTTCCCTCCCTACTCTGTAGGTGAAGCGGGTCGTGTAGGTGCTACCGGTCGTCGCGAAATCGGTCACGGCCGCCTCGCTCGTCGCGGTATCGCTGCAGTTCTGCCGAGCCCGGACAGCTTCCCCTACACCGTACGTGTGGTTTCCGAGATCACTGAATCCAACGGTTCCAGCTCCATGGCTTCAGTATGTGGTTCCAGCCTGGCGCTGATGGATGCGGGTGTTCCGCTGAAGGCACCGGTAGCCGGCATCGCTATGGGTCTGGTGAAGGAAGACGAAGGCTATGCGGTTCTGACCGATATCCTCGGTGACGAAGACCACCTCGGCGATATGGACTTCAAAGTAGCGGGTACCGCCTCTGGTGTAACCGCGCTGCAGATGGACATCAAGATCGAAGGTATTACCGAAGAGATCATGGAAACCGCTCTGGAGCAGGCCCTGCACGCACGTCTGCACATCCTCGCGGAAATGAACAAGGTGATCGACTCTTCCCGTACCACCGTGAATGAGAACGCACCGCGCTACGCGACCCTGAAGATCCATCCGGACAAGATCCGCGACGTGATCGGTAAGGGTGGTGCGACTATCCGCTCCATCACTGAAGAGACCGGCGCCTCCATCGATATCGAAGATGACGGCACTATCAAAGTCTTCGGTGAAGACGGTGAGAGCCTGGAAGCGGCGGTAACCCGCATCGAGGAGATCACTGCGGAAGCTGAGATTGGCGCTATCTACGAAGGTACCGTGGTACGCATCGTAGACTTCGGTGCATTCGTTAACTTCCTGCCGGGCAAAGACGGTCTGGTGCATATCTCCCAGATCGCTGAAGAGCGTGTAAATGCCGTAACCGATTACCTGAGTGAAGGTGAGAAGATTAAGGTTAAGGTGCTCGACGTTGACCAGCGCGGACGTATCAAACTGTCCATCAAGGAAGCCAAGGCTGACCAAGCCGCTTCCGAAGAGGCGAAACAGGGTTCCGAAGAGGCGTAAACCTCTCGAGCTGATGAAGCCTGAAAAAACCCGGCCCAGTGCCGGGTTTTTTTGTAGCTTTTCAAAGTGGCTTCACACGGAATAAAGGCACTTGCCCCAGGGATTTTTCGGTTAGAATTTGTCGAAAAAGGGGAAAATTTTGCACAACTACTGGCTTCTCGATGCACTCCTTGGTCTCGCTAGCCTACTGGTTGCCAACCAGTATTGGTATCTCACCCGCGCGCGCTTTCAATCGGCAGCTCTGATAATCGTGGCCGCCCTGATGATTATGGCCCTGGCCGCCCTGGTGGGCGCTTATCGCTATGGCATCGATCCCGGAGTGACAGAGCTGCATCGGGCACTTGCGCAGATCTCCGGTTTTGCCTCTTTCCTGTTGATCGGCATAGGTCTTGCCTGGGCACGTCTGGAAATCTCTTGGGGCCGAGATACTCGCGCGCCGGCTTATCTGGTAATGGTTTTGATATTGGCTGGGGCAATTGGTCTCGCGCAAAGTAGCAGCATGTCAGCCCTTACAGTGATCGACCTCTTTTCTACTGTGGGGCTGGTACTGTGGTTATTGGTAGCATTATTGGAGCTGATAGCGCCGCGCCGGCTCAAGCGCAACCAAGCCCTGGTAATTGGCGCTGGTGCACTGTTAGTGGTGTTCAATGGGCTCTTTATTGGCACCGGAGCTTCACGACTGTTGGGCCTTGCCCGTACTAATTGGTTCCACCTACTTCTTGCCCTCTCAATTTTATCCCTATTGTGGGCACGTCCATTATTTAATCTGGATCAATCTAATAATGAGTGAAGTTACCTTGCCACTGCAGGGCGGTTGCCACTGTGATGCTGTGCGCTTTCGTGCGATACATCGTCGCCAAAATGGAGAGCCGCTGGTGGCGCACGCCTGTAATTGCTCTATGTGCGAAAAGGTGGGTTACTTACATCTGATCGTACCTGCGGCAAACTTCCAGCTGGAGCGGGGAGAGGAAGCCCTCACTTGTTACACTTTTAATACGGGTGTGGCAAAACACTATTTTTGTCGTCATTGCGGTGTAAAGCCCTTTTACATACCGCGCTCCAATCCCGATGGTTACAGCCTCAATGCGCGTTGTCTCGATATTGTGCCGCAGGAATTAGAGGTCGAGCCATTTGATGGGCAAAACTGGGAACAGAATGCTGCCGGATTAGCGCACTTGAGTCAGGCCGAGTAATCCGTATGCGTTATGTCTGGATGTTCTTGTAACTTAATTTTGTTTGTTGGGTGAGGTTTAAGAGCGCTCCTATGGGGTGCAATTTTTTAAATGAAAGTTCAGTAAATGGAAGTCTATGTCCATGGAATCTGAGCACGTTCGTGCAACCTTGCTCGATCGAAATGGATCGGGCCGAGAAGTGGCTTGGCCGGAGGTGGAGTCTTGGCATCCCCGCCAGGGGGTGTTGTGGCTCCATTTTGATAGTGCTTGCGAAGAGGTTTTAACTTGGATAAGCGATAGTAGTGAATTGCCTACTGTGGTTAAAGAAGCATTGCTGGCCAAAGAGGTGCGACCGCGTACCCTGGCTGTAGGTGATGGATTATTTCTAGCTTTGTGTGGAGTCGATCCAAAGCATAAAGCACGGAGAGAGAGCCGGGTCTCTATTCGAATATGGGTGGAAGAGAATCGTGTCATCAGTATTGGTAAGAGACGCCTGTTGGCCGAGGAGGATTTGATCTCCCGGTTGTGCAGTGGTTGTGGGCCACGGGGGACAGCGGCATTGGTAGTGTCCCTGGCAGATTTACTCGTGCTGCGTATGGGAGACCGGGTTGATGACTTTGAGGAAAAGGTCGATGAACTTGAGGATCAATTACTCGAATGGTCGGTGAAAGATCTGGGGGCGAACCTGGTTCAGTTTCGTAAGAGGACAATAGCATTGCGCCGATACCTCTGCCTACAGAGGGAGGTTTTAACTCGTATGCAGCAGGAGTCGGCTCCCTGGTTTGATGAAGGGAGCCATATCCTACTAGCGGATATTAATGAGCGCCTGCAGCGGCATATCGATGATATAGATACAATTCGTGAACGGGCGGCAATTGCTCAGGAGGAACTACTAAGCCGTAGCTCCGAACAGCTGAATAGTCGTATGTATGTATTGTCGATGGTTGCAGCAATTTTCCTGCCTCTGAGCTTTTTAACTGGATTGTTTGGAATTAATGTTGGTGGGATTCCATGGGCTCAAGCTCGAGAGGGATTCTTGGTATTTTGTATTTTGTTAGTAGCTGCACTTGCCGGACAAATCGCCTTTTTTTATTGGAAAAAATGGCTCTAAGGCTCCCTCCACGTTGCAGTGGAAGGAGCCCTTTTAGGGATTAGTTTTTAACCCAGGAAAAATCTACAAAAACTGGGTCGTGGTCGCTTAACCCAGAATAAGTTGCAGAACCGATAAAATAATCAGTGACTTCCAGTGTGTAGTTGGGATTATTGTTGATGATTACTACATGGTCTGTGTCATTTTGTAGCTCATCGGAGCAGGCTTCCAGGCTGGTGTCATTGCCAGAGAGCATATATTGGCAGGCGTGCTTACCGCCGGTTTTTTCGAAAAAGGCCTTCCAGGTTTGGTAGTTAACGCCGCGCCAGCCATCATCATTTTCATCGAATGCCATATTGAAGTCCCCTGCCAAAATAACAGTGGCATTATTTGAGTGGGAGACAATCATATCGGCGATTTGATCAAGTTGCTTTGCCTTGGCGTTTAGGTCGGCATCTTGATGGCCCGCATCCATGTGGGTGTTATAGATATGCACATGATAGTTCTCCGTCACTTCAACGTTGGCCACGGTGAAACCTTTCTCGGTATCACAATCGTTGCCTGAGCATTTATCAAAAGTTTCCTCTTCATAAGTGGCAAAGGAATAATCGTTATCGTCGCGATTGTCCCGGTCAAAGGGGAATTTGGAAAAAGTCAGCAAGCCGTTACCAAAAGAGGTGCCGCCACCTTTCCAGTGTTTTGAACGATAGGGAACCGTATCGTTGCTCAGCTTGTCATCGTCATCCAGGTAGTTGGCTTTGGTTTTACTCCACACCTCCTGCATTAACCAGAGATCCTTGGGGTCATCATTAAAAGTGCGAATAATTTGTTTGAAATCTGACTTACTGTTGCCACCAATACATTGTAAAAATCCATCCATGTTATACACCATCATGTCAAATTTGCCTGAGTTGGCATCTTCGAAGCTGGTGTCACCATACTCGTAGCCATCCAGATCTTTTGAGCCCGTGTCATCCACATCATCGATAAATTCGAACCAGTTGCATGAGGTGATCGCATCCCATACATCCTCAAAATCTGCCGCACTAGCGGGATAGCTGATCAGTAGAGCAAGGGATATACAGATTTTTCTTATCATTTTTTATTCTCCATGGTTCTTATCGCCGGTGGATTGAAATTAAAAAGGCGTGGCCTTTTTGTCTCGGTCTTTGATTTTTCGAGGGTGGGATAATGGATAGCGTAGATTACAAATTGGAGTAAGGAAGGTTTTTTTTATTTTATTTTTTACTTTAATTGACGTTAATTTGTACGCTTTGCCAGGAAAATACTCAGCGTCAGAAAAGTTAGACACTAACAGGTCGGTCAGTTGAGATTATCCTGACAATAAAGCGGCGCCTGCTACACGATTGTTCACAGGTTTTTCTGCGTCAGTATTTTCTGGTTGGTAATTAAGTAAAGAACCTAGTCGCAGAGCACTTTCTTTAACTTTATTAGAATATGGCCCTGCGTGGTATTGGGTGTGGTTTCTATATGGCGCGCCTAAAAGAAGGGAAGTCAGTAGTGAGTTTGCTTAAGCAAAAATAGTCACCATTTGCCGGGATAAAGCGACGAGTCTGCCCGCGTTATCCCAAAGGCGCGCCTGGATCACCGCATAGCCATCTTCAGCCTGCTCCACCTCTGCCAAATATTGCCACCAGTCCGACGCGCTGCGTTGTGGTAGCGGTTCCATCAGCTCCAGCGTCCAGGTGAGCGAGCTGGCCGGTGCTGGAACTTTTAGCATCGGTAGAGTAGCTGGTGGCCAGGCGTCGATGAGTGTGAGTAGATGGCTAATGCCTACAGTAGATTCGCTGCCATCTTTGAAACGCACCCAACCACCCAGTTGCCGCTCCGTGGTGCCGCTGAAGGGGAGTTGGCCACGAGCGATGCGATAGTCATATTTCTGAGTGAATTCTGGCACCACACCCTCGATATAAGGTAGGGCGATACATTTATCCGGGCTGGCAAACTCAGGAGCGGCAGGGGTGTCGACTTTAACGGAGGATTCCCTGCCGCTGCCAAAACTGGCAAGTCCAGCGAGTACAGTCGCGTTATTTTGCAGTAATTGGCCCTGCACCTGGGTGACAGAGCGGCCTGCGCGCAGTAGCTGCGCTTCGACTTTTACCGCATCCGCGCTAACCGGGCTGACGAAGGAGAAGGTGAGTGAGCGTAAACTGCTTTCTGCAATCACCTCCGCTGCCATTTTCTCATAGAGCATGGCAGCAACCAGGCCGCCAAAAGTAGCGCGGCCCTGGCTCCAGCCTGTCGGTACCACATTGGCGCCATGTTTATCGCGCCAATCAAGGAGAAGTTCATCAAAAGTCATAGTGTTACCGCTGGGAGAGCGGGCTTTGTGCAGTCCGCGGGAGGAGGTGTCTGGGCCACTGCACTGTCGTTAAGTGGCCCCGTAGAAACTTAATTGAAAGTGTGGCTGTCTTCTGGGAATACGCCGAGTTTAACGTCCCCTGCATACTTGCGCAGGGCACCGGGGATATCGCCGGCCTCCACTAAAAAGTTCTTGGAAAATTTCGGCGGCTGTTCGGTAAGGCCGAGGATATCGTTGATAACCAGGACTTGGGCATCGGTATCGCGCCCAGCGCCGATGCCGATTGTCGGCATGGAAACTGATTCTGTGATGCGTTTGGCCAGGGCGCTGGGCACGCATTCGAGCACGAGCAGATCGGCGCCAGCCTGATCCAGGAGGATCGCATCTTCCAACATTTGTTCGGCGTGCTTTTCGTCGCGCCCCTGAACCCTATAGCCGCCCAGCTTGTGAACGGACTGAGGAGTGAGCCCCAGGTGAGCACAAACCGGGATACCGCGGTCTGTCAGCATTTTGACTGTGTCGGCAAGCCAGGCGCCGCCCTCAATCTTCACCGTATGGGCGCCAGCCTGCATGATACGAGTGGCGTTTGTGAGCGCTTGCTCCGGTGTGGCATATGTCATAAATGGCATATCACCCATGATCAGGGATTTTTTATTGCCCCTTGCCACTGCTTCCACGTGGTAGATCATCTGTTCCATGGTGACCGGCACTGTGCTGTCGTAGCCCAATACGGTCATACCGAGGGAGTCGCCTACCAGCACGGTTTCCACGCCGGTTTTCTGCGCCATGGCCGCCATGGGCGCATCGTAGAGGGCGACGGTAATAAATTTCTCGCCGTTCGCTTTCATTTTGCGCAGGGTTTGCACGGTAACGAGCTTTTCTAATTCTGAAGGTGCATACATAGCGGTTAACTTCCCGGGTTGTAGTAATGACGGCCCTTGGTGACGGTGAGCATATACTCCACCAGTTGTTGGTAATCCTCGGGGCTATCGACGATATCGATTTCCTCACTGTTGACAATCAACAGCGGTGAGCTGTCGTAAAAGTGGAAAAATTGCGTGTAGGCGTCGTTGAGTGTGGCCAGATATTCGGTGCTGATAACGCGTTCAGCTGGGACGCCTCGATTGCGGATACGAGCCTGCAGGACTTCCAGTGGGGCCTGTAAATAAATAACCAAGTCGGGCTTGGGGGCCTCTAGTGTGAGGTGCTGAAATACCTGTTGGTAGAGCGCGAGTTCATCCGCGTCCAGCGTGACTTGGGCAAACAGTTGGTCTTTCTCGATAAGAAAGTCTGCCACCCGCACGGGTTCAAACAAATCATCCTGGCGCAGGGCCTGAATCTGTTGAGAGCGTTGCAGCAAAAAATGTAACTGGGTGGGTAGTGCGGCGTTTTTGGGGTCGCGATAGAAGCGCTCGAGAAAGGGGTTTTCCTCGGGTAGCTCCAACAGAGTGTCGTAATTGAAGGTACAGGCCAGTTTTTTGGCGAGGGTAGTTTTGCCCACTCCGATATTACCCTCAACGGCAATAAATTTCGGTGGCGTTCTCTCCGGCTGGCCAAACTCACACGAACTGGTTTCGCTGTTGTCGATAACCACGTGTTCGACTCCTCTGGTTGGGGCGTCTTCCCTGATGGGTTACAGGCGCCAAAATACTATCAAGCGGGGCGGCCAGTCGAGTATTTTTAACGCTGTATTTGAGGTTGTTTAGAATTTCTCCAGGCGGTTTTGTGGGCAATCCTGCAGCAACTGTTGCAATAGCTCCCCCGATGGCAGTTGCAGTTGTGGATCGAGCTCAGCGAGTGGCTGCAGTACAAAATTGCGCTCAGCCATACGCGGGTGCGGTACCTGCAGACGCGTCTCGTCTAATTGCTGTTCGCCAAACAATAAAACATCCAAATCGAGGGTTCGCGCTCCCCAGCGCACCGAGCGCTCGCGCCCGTGAGCCTGCTCAATCGTTTGCAGCTGGTCGAGTAACTCAATGGGCGTTAGTGCGCACTCCAGCTCAGCCACGGCGTTGACATAATCTGGCTGCTCGCCAGGGCCTATGGGCGCACTGTGATAAAAGCTGGAGCAGCGCAGCAGGCGGCAGTCGGGGATTTCCTCCATGGCCGCCAGGGCACTGCGCAGCTGCTTCTGTGGCTCAGACAGATTACTGCCGAGCCCGATAAAAACCCTTTCCATTATTCGGCAGCCTTTGGCTTGCGTCGGCGTCCGCCACGGGAATTGCGGCCACGTCGATTGTTGCCGCCGCTGCGCTGGAGTTTGCGTACCATTTGCTGGCGTTGTTCATCATCGGCTTGCTGAAAGTCGGTCCACCAGTTGCCCAGACCGGGTTCAATTTCTCCACACTCTTCGCGCAATAGCAGGAAGTCGTAAGCGGCGCGGAAGCGGGGGTGCTCCAGCTGGCGCTGGGCGCGACTGCCGCCGCGTTGTGGCAGACGATGCTGGAGATCCCATATCTCGCGCATGGGGATAGAGAAGCGCTTGGGAATAGCGGTGTGGGCCAGTTGGTTACTGGTAATTTTTTGAGCCGCCTGGGCCAGTGCCGGCGCCGGTGGAATCCCTTTCTCGATGAGCTTTTTCTGCTCCTCGTCCACAGCCGGCCACAACAGGGCCGCGTATAGGAAGGCGGGGGTCACGCGCATATCAGCCTGGATGCGCTGGTCGGTATTGCGCAGGGCGCGCTTTGTCAGCTCCAGTGCTGCGGGGTTCTTTTCAATTTGGGCTGCATTATCTGGGAACAGGTGCTGCCACAGATGATAGCGGCGCAATAGTTCGAAAGTGCGCTCGCCCTGGCCGCTCATCAGCAGTTTGAGGATCTCGTCAAACAAGCGCGCGGGGGCGATATTGCGCAATAGAGGAGCCAGCTCTTTTAGCGGGGCCTCGGTAGCGGGTTCGATGGCAAAATCCAGTTTGGCTGCGAAGCGCACCGCACGCAGCATCCGCACAGGGTCTTCTTTATAGCGGGTAGCGGGGGCCCCGATCATGCGGATCAGGCGATTATTTATGTCCTCAACCCCCCCGGTGTAGTCGTGAACAGCGAAGCCATCGGTGGTGTAATAGAGAGCATTGACTGTAAAGTCGCGGCGCATGGCATCGCTTTCCAGGTCGCCGTAGACGTTGTCGCGCAGCAACATACCGTGTTCGGATTGTTTTGCTTCGTGTGTCTCGCCATCGCTGTGGTGGCCCCGAAAAGTGGTGACCTCAATAACCTCGCGGCCAATACGCGCGTGCAGGATTCGAAAGCGCCGACCGACAATGCGTGCGCCGCGAAACAGTACTTTAGCCTGTTCTGGTGTAGCGTCAGTGGCAACATCGAAGTCTTTGGGGTGGCCGCCGAGCATTAGATCCCGCACGCCCCCCCCGACAATGTACGCTTGGTAACCTGCTTCCTGTAGGCGTTTCATGACCGTTAGGGCTGCGCGGCTGATATCCCGGCGGGAGATATTGTGGTCGTTGCGGGCGATAACCCTGGGGCCTTTCTTGGCCGGCTTGCGCCAGCGTTTGATACTACTAATCAAATTATTGAGCATACGGCTGTCTGTCTTGACTGCTGCCATCTGTTGGTGACCGAAAATGCCCTGTTGGTGCTGAGGCCACATCTCCGGTGGCGACAGGCATTACACCTGCACTTTCCTCCCCAACGGAGTTGGGGCATGTTGTTGCACTACTGGGGCCTCTGTACCTGGGCGGGCCCAGGGGGCGAAGTCCAAAACAGGGGGCGGCAATGGCATCTGCTGTCAGTGTGGAGGACTCGCTGGCGCGATTCTAACACACGCAAAGCAATGCGCCCGCAATCTGCGGGTGCCGGAAAGTTGGGGAAAAGTTTGGGAATTATTATTACAGGTATGAAGGCAGCGGCTTCCTTGCGCTCTTAATTTGCTATCAAGCAAACACCCTCTCCCAGGTATAAATCAGTCAGTTTGCAACGCGCTTGTTGTTATTTTTATTCTTCTTTCGAAATTATTGTTATTGTTTATTGTTGTTCTTGCGGTTTTGGCCACTCATTGCTTTTGTTATCGGCCGCCCCATTATTTTTATTGTGTTTCGCCCACTTATTTTGAGTAGTTATAGGGCTTTTAACGGTCATTTATTTTTATTGTTGGCCGTTTTTAATTTTTGTACTAAGAGTAAAGCATTTAGTGTGCCAACTTTTAAAAATCCTTATAAATCAATAAGTTACAATCTTTACGAAAATTGATGGAACTTTTCCGGGTGCCATTGCGTTACGTAAGGTGCGGCAACTGTTACTTGAGGTAGGTCTTGGGTAACACTTCCCTCTGTTAGCGGTGATGTAACAAAGTGGGACATCGGTCACGGACGTGGCTAAAGCCTGTTGAAGAGAAGTTTAAGGGGCTACTTGTTAAGGAAATGTGGTGTAGGTGAGGGAGGGGGCTCAGCCCCCAAGAAAGTTGATCAGGCTTCGGCAACCGCGCTGCGGCGGGTTTTCTTGCGGGGAATGCCCAGTTTTTGGCGGCGCTCCCACAGGCACTTGCGGCTGACCCCCAGCTTTTTCGCCAGCTCGGTCTCGCTCATGGTGTCCTGATGCTCGATTACGAAGCGAGCGAAGTAGTCCTCCAGCGAGAGATCCTCGCGGGGATCGGTATGCAGGCTGCGCGGGCGAGGCTCGCCGATGGCCTCCTCCACGGGGACCAGGTCCAAGTCTATATCTAGGGTTTTGTGGTCGATTTCCCGGCTGTCACGGTCGGTGAGGATGACCGCGCGTTGTATGGCGTTCTCCAGCTCGCGAACGTTACCAGGCCAAGTGTACGTGGTGACTGCCTGAACTGCCTCGGGAGAGAGGCGCAGCAATGGGCGCTCAATTTTGGTGCAGAACTTTTCGAGAAGGTGCTCTGCCAGTGCAAGGACATCGCGGCCGCGCTCGCGCAGCGGTGCCAGAGTCATCTGCACCACGTTGATGCGGTAGTAAAGGTCTTCGCGGAACTTGCGTTCAGCGGCGAGTTGACGCAGGTTACGGTGGGTGGCGGTAACCAGCCGCACATCCACTTTGTGCGACTCGATAGAGCCAATTGGGCGCACCTCACCCTCTTGTATCACTCGCAATAGCCGTGCTTGAGCCTCTAGCGGGAGTTCACCGATTTCATCGAGAAACAGGGTGCCGCCATCAGCGGCGGCAACCAGTCCCTCACGGGCACTCTGGGCGCCGGTAAAAGCGCCCTTTTCGTAACCAAACAGCTCCGATTCGATCAATGTCTCGGGAATGGCGGCACAGTTGACGGAGATCAACGGCTTGCCAGCGCGGCGGCTCTCTTCATGGATAGCTTTGGCCACCAGCTCTTTACCGGTGCCGGTTTCTCCATGCACCAGTACGGTGGCGTCTGTGGGTGCCACTTTGTGAATGCGCCTGTAGAGTTCGCGCATAGCCATGCTGTCGCCGATCATTCCGGCGATAGTGCCTGGGTTACTTTTATCCAAAGGCGCTTGGGCGCGACTTTGTTCGGCCTTGCCGATGACGCGGCGCACGGTGGCGAGCATCTCGTCGTGATCGAATGGCTTGGCGATATAGTCCGCGGCGCCCATGCGCATGGAGTCCACAGCGGAGCGCAGGCTGGCGTAACTGGTCATGATCAATACCGGTACTTCACCGGCATGTTTGAGCAAGTCGGTGCCCGGTGCACCGGGTAGGCGCAGGTCTGAGATAACCAGGTCAACTTCATTGACCCGGTGCTTACTAAGGGCCTCCCTAACTGAGCCCGCCTCACTGACCTTATATCGGTGCCGCTCTAACAGTTTGCGCAGCGCCGTTCGAATAATGGCTTCATCTTCGACGATCAGGATGTGGCTCATATGTTACGCCTGGTTACAAAATGCTCAATAAACGCCTAGTTTTACCCGGCCGCCGTTTCGATGCAACTCAAAAACGGAGAACCGGGTTATTTTTGCCCAGTTCCTGGCCGGTTTGCCGGCTGGAGTCTTAGCCTGCCAAGGGCAGCTGTACAGTAAATCTGGCGCCGCGGCCGGTCTCTGGATTGGCTGGGCTCTCCAGCTCTAGCTGCCCTCCGTGCTCCTCAACAATGCTGTACACCATGGCCAAGCCCAGGCCTGTACCTTCTCCGGGTTCCTTGGTCGTGAAGAAGGGTTCCAGAATACGCTCGCGGTGTTGGGCAGAGATACCGGGGCCGTCGTCGGTGACTGACACACAGGCACAACCCTTGGCTTCTCGACCGTCAATGCGGATGAGACCGCCATCCGGGCTGGCGTCGCGTGCGTTGCTGAGCAGGTTGATAAATACCTGGATCAGACGCTGGTTATCCCCGGGGGCGATCAGATCTGCTGGGACTGCATTTTCGAAGCGCACCTCGGTTTTATCCCGTTGCAGGGATAGCAGGTGCACCGCTTCCTGCACACAGGCGTAGAGGTCTACCGGAGCCCGCTCGCTCTCTTGGCTGCCACTGTGAGAGAAATTCACCAGCGAGTGTACGATGCGGCTGATGCGCTGGGTCTGGCTGAGGATTTGGTCGGCGGTTTCCAGCACTTCCGGGTTGTCGCAATCGAACTGGAGGTTCTGTGCCAGGCAGGCGATACCGGTCACTGGGTTGCCCACCTCGTGGGCGACACCGGCGGCGAGGCGTCCCACCGAGGCCAGACGTTCGCTGTGAATCAGCTCCTGCTCCAGAACCTGGGTCTCGGTGATGTCCTCGAGCAGTAACATCTGCCCATCGCCACGCTGGTTGCGGGCCCGCCCGCTGCGGCTGCGTTTTTGCCGGGTTTTGTGCAGGTTGAGCCAGTGGCTGTTGCCGCCGAGACTGACTTGCTGCTTGAAGCGGCTGGCATCGCTGGATTCGGCAAACTCCGCTAGCAGACTGCGCCAGGGCTCTGCCAGATATTCCAGCTTGGAGCCAATTACCTCAACGGCGGCAATCCCGGTGAGATCCTGCATGGCGTAATTCCACAACAGTATCTCGCCGTCGCGCCCCAGAGAGCAGGCGGCCATGGGCAACTCCTCCAGCATTTGCCGGTGGTAAAGCCGCAAATTGTTCAGCTCTGCCGCCAGCCCGGTCAGCTGGTGCTTGTAACGCCCCAGGCGTGTCTCGATCAGGTGGATATCCTTGTTGGCCGGCTGATCGCTGTTCTGAAAGGGAAAGTGGCGATCGATAATCTGGCCGGCCAGTACCCGTCCGAGCAGCCCGGACAGGTTGGATTCAATGCGATTGCGCAGCTGGCGCAGGGCATAGGGGCGGCGCTCGTTATCGGGCAGGTTGAGTTGATTGAGAGCGCGCTTCACCTCGGTGTTGGCGGTGGCCGCCCCTAGGCTCTCCGCCAGGCGCAGGCGAAAGTCCGCTGCGGACTGTACATCGAGCCCTAGGCGCAGAGCCTGGGCAATGGTGTCGTCACTGCATAGGTCGGCGGCGTATTGCTCCAGGCTGCTGGTCGAGGTAAACAGTGAGAGGCTGACGAATAGGAGTATGTTGACACCGAGGGACAGGGTAGTGACCTGGGTCCAGATGGACATGCCCAGGGGTATCTGCAGAGAAGTACCCGGTAGGGTGATGCCGGTTAGTTCGAACACCGATGGCAGCAAAAGGCCGCAACCCCAGATCAACATCCCCGCCAGAAGTCCACCAATCAGGCCGCGTCGATTGCCTCGCGGCCAGTGAATAACGGCGAAGATACCTGGTAGGAACTGCAGGGAACCGATAAAGGCCAGCAGGGCTAAATCCGACAGGGTTAGGCGATTGTCCAGCAGCAGGTAAAAGGCAAAGCCCGCGATAAACAATGCAGCGATTAAAGCGCGGCGCAGCCACACCAACTGGCGGTACATATTGTCTTCGGAGTCCCAGCGGGTGCCCGGTAGCAGCCAATGATTCATGACCATGGTAGATAATGCCAGGGTGATCATAATCAGTGCGCCGGTTGCGGCGGAGAGCCCGCCGATAAAGGCCAGTGTTGTGAGCAACGCTGAGCCACTGGCACGCGGTACCGCCAGCGAGAAGTACTGTACCGGTTCAGCCACATCCAGGGCGAAGCCCGCCCACATAATCGGAAAGATCGGCAGCGCCATTAGCAACAGGAAAAGCGGAAAACCCCAGCTGGCGGTGCGCAGGGCCTGGCCGGTGGGGCGCTCAGCGATGCTGAGGTAAAAGATATGTGGCATGGCCACGGCAGTAGCGATAAAGACTAACAGCAGCGTATGCGAGGAGCCCTGTTCAATGGGGGTGTAGAGCAGCTGCTGCATATCATTGTTTTCCAGCAGCCACTGGTCGAGCCCCGAGAAACCGCCGAACACACCGTAAACGGCATAACCACCGACCGCGGTCAGTGCCACCAGTTTAACCAGGGATTCCAGTGCCATGGCACTGGCGAGGCCCTCACCGCGCTCACGGGTGGCGCCGTACATACTGGTGAAGACTGCCAACAGCACACAGTAGAAAAAGGCGATTAGGTTTTTACTGGAAACACCACTGTCGGGCAGGCCGAGGGCGGCGACGCTGTCTCGTGACAACAGTGCCAAGGTTTCCGATACCGCCTGGATCTGTAGGGCGACCAGTGGTAGCAGCGCCAATAGCATAAACAGGGTGGCCAGGGTGCCCACCTGGCGGCTGTGGTAGCGGAAAACCAGCAGGTCTGCGGGGGAGTAGAGCTGGTAGCGTTGGGCCAGGCGCGCGAGGGGCTCCAGTGCCACAGGCGCAAATAAGAACATGGCACCGGTGCCCAGGTAGTAGGCAAGCACCCCATAGCCGTATTGCCAGGCGAGGTCGACAATGCCATAGAACGTCCAGGCAGATAGAGAGACCCCCAGCGAGAGTACGTACACCAGTGGATGGCGCACCCAGCGTGCGGGCAGCCAGCCCTTGGAAGTGGCGAAAGCGACAAAGAACAAGGTAGCGATATAGGCAACCCCGATCAGGGCAATATGGGCGATCTCAAAGCTCATTCGAGTTGCGCCTCCACTGGATAAAAATCGCCAGCAGGATCAAAACGAACCATAGGATAAAGGGCCGGTACCAGGCGCCAACGGGGTTGATCATCCAGGTAAATATGGTGGGGGAGAACACATAGCCCACCAGCACGAGCAGGATTAGCAGGGTGCGGTTGCTCATAGGTTGTTATGTAAATCCGCGTGGAGGGTGAAAAGTTAAATGGCGAGCCTGTCGGCTGGCGCAAAAATGTTAATTGCCTCCAACGATCAGTGCAATTGTCGGTCGCGTTTATCGATCTGGTGACGCTGCCAGCGTGCAGCAGCCCACTTGAGAATATGTTCTGGCGCCTCGCCCTCCAGCCCATCCGCGACATGAAAGCCGAGAAAATCCAGTGCGGTGCAGAGATTGCTGGCGGCTCGGTTGTCGTCGATAGCCGGTGCGTGGTTTTGTTTGCTGAGTTTTTGCGCCCCCCCCGGTCCCATGACCAGCGGTAGGTGGCCGAAGATCGGTGCTCTGTTATCGAGTAGGTGAAACAGACGAATTTGTGCAGCAGTGGTGTCGAGCAGGTCCGTTCCGCGCACGATATGAGTAATGCCCTGGGCAATATCATCGACCACTACCGCCAGCTGATAGGCGTAGAGGCCATCGCGGCGCTTGAGAATGGTGTCTTCACGCACTGGCTGGGATTGGGGCCCGCGCCAGATATCTTCGAAGTGCTCCTCGCCTCCGGCACAGGACAAGCGCAGGGCGCAGGCACCTGTGCCCTCGTCTTTTATCCGGCAGGCTTGATTGTCGTGCCCACCATTTTGACGGATCTGGCTGCGTGAGCAATGACATGGATATAGGAGTCCGCGTTGGCGTAACTGTGACAGAACTGCCTCGTACTGGGCGTGGCGCTTACTTTGCCACACCACGGGGCCGTGCCAGTGCAGCCCATGGGATTCCAGGGATTTCAGTATTCGAGTGGCTGCGCCGGGCTCCTCGCGCGGGGGGTCGAGATCTTCCATACGCACGAGCCAGTGCCCGCCATACGCAAGGGCGTCCAGATAGCTGCCGAGTGCGCACACTAGCGAGCCGAAATGCAGAGGACCGCTCGGAGAAGGCGCGAAGCGACCGAAATAGGGCGTTTTACTATTCAAAGTGATAGGGGCGGTCCCGTCGACCGCCCTGTCGAGCCGGGCGATCAAGGGTGATCGCCGCAATACGATGGGGAAAAATCAGCCGGAAAGCTGTTTTTCTTTGATTTCCGCCAGGGTTTTGCAGTCCACACACAGGGTTGCGGTGGGGCGCGCTTCAAGACGGCGGATACCAATATCGACCCCACAAGCTTCACAGAAACCGTAATCATCCTGGTCGATCAGTTCCAGGGTGGCGTCGATTTTCTTAATCAGCTTGCGCTCGCGATCGCGGGTGCGAAGTTCAAGGCTGAACTCCTCTTCCTGGCTCGCACGATCAGCGGGATCGGGAAAGTTTGCAGCCTCGTCTTTCATGTGGGAAACGGTGCGGTCCACTTCCGCCATCAGTTCGGCCTTCCAGGCCAACAGCAAGTTGCGGAAATGCTCCTGCTGCTTCTCATTCATGTACTCTTCGCCCTTAGTCTCCTTGTAGGGCTCAAAGCCGTGCAGAGAATCGGTGCTCGCAGCAGTTTTGGGCATAGTCGTTGCCTCTCTTTCTTTACGGGCCCCCGATAATGGGGGCGATACCACCAAATTCAATCTAGCCTAGACCGGAATCTTTTTGGGTGATGCTTTTTTCACCTATCAAATCAGTTGCGGTGGCAGGCTAATCCTTGCCCCGATTGCCGGTACCCCGGCGACCGAGAGCGAGGAAGCTATCAAATCTGCGCGATTCGCGCCACAAATAGTTGTCTGCTATTTTGTGGCGCTGAAATGTACAAGAGTGCCAGCCAGTGAAGTTTTCCCCAGAGTTACAAAAGGCCACCCTGTTGCGTCGCTACAAACGTTTCCTCGCTGATGTGGAGACGGCTGATGGCGAGAAATTTACCATCCACTGCCCAAATACCGGTTCTATGAAAAATTGCTGGATCGAAGGCGGCGCCTGCTGGTATTCGGACTCGGGCAACCCCAAGCGCAAGTACCGCCACACGCTGGAAATTTGTACAACACCGGATGGATCTCTGGCCGGCGTCAATACTGGGCGCGCGAATGCCCTGGTGGAAGAGGCAATAAATTCCGGAGTGGTTAGTGAGTTGCAAGGGTATGAATCCCTGCGTCGGGAAGTGCGTTATGGCGAAGAAAACAGCCGCATCGATTTTCTGTTGTCTGGCGATGCTGGCGACTGCTATGTGGAGGTTAAGAATGTCACCCTGGCGGATGGTGCGCGGGGTTATTTTCCCGATGCGGTGAGTGCTCGCGGTGCTAAGCACCTGCGTGAGTTACAGAAATTGGCTGAGAGTGGTGTGCGTGCAGTGCTTTTTTACTGTGTACAGCACAGTGGCATAGATAGCGTAGAGGCAGCGCGAGAAATCGACCCGGCTTATGCTAAAGCTCTCGACAGTGCTGTCTCAGCCGGTGTGCAGGTGCTCGCTTACCGTGCGCGGATGAGCGCCGATGAAATCGTTTTAGGCGAAGCTCTGCCGTTTCGCAGAGGGAATTTAGAGTAACTGGTCGGGTGGGGGCCACCCAGCCAGTAAAATCTTATTCAGGCAGCAGGGCGTAGAGGCCGTCTTGGGCGTATTCCACGGGGATGGGAGTAAGTGAATCGCCGGTGCAGGGCCCGGCAATACATTCGCCGGTTTCAATGGTGAACAGCGCCCCATGGGAGGCGCATTGGATCAGTGCGCCATCGGGATCGAGGAACTGGTCTTCCTGCCAGTCGAGATTGATACCGCGATGGGGGCAGGTGTTTTTATAGGCGAAAACCTCGCCCCCTTTCATTACCGCAAACACATTGTCGGTGCCGGCGGCGGTGTCACCGAGGGAGAAGCCCTTGGATTGCCCTTCCGCTAATTCCTCGTAACGGCACAGGAAGTATTTCTGCATAACTGGTCGGCCTTAGGCGCAATTATTTATTCGTTATTGCGGCGCCTTCTCTCCAGATAGGTTGATTTGGGGAAGCTGCGCCAGATTCTGCCCCGATTTATTGGGGCGCCGCGAGTGTAATCGAGGTGTAGCGGATTGTCCCGTTGCGCATTATCCCCAAAGTGATCTGGTCGCCGGCGCGGTACTTCTCAAGTGCATTGAGCAGGTCGTCGTAGCTGCGGACGGGTTGCTGTTCGACTTCCACGATAACGTCTCCGAGCTGCCAGCCCCCTTGGCGTGTGCGATAAATGCCTTGTAAACCGGCTTTTTCCGCCGGCATACCAGGGGCTGTGCGCAGCACCGCCACACCTTCAAAACCGTAGCGGCTGCTCCACTGGTCCGGTGCGGATTCAATGCCGAGAATCGGTCGCACCAGGCGGCCGTAGTTAATCAGTTGCGGCACTATTTTCTTTACAGTATCCACAGGAATAGCAAAACCGATGCCCACACTGGCACCGCTGGGGCTATAGATAGCGGTATTTACCCCGATCAGACGGCCGAGGGAATCGAGCAGGGGACCGCCAGAGTTGCCGGGATTAATGGCGGCATCGGTTTGGATCACATTGCGAATGGTGCGGTTGTTGGCGGCCTCGATTTCACGCCCCAACGCGCTGACCACTCCGGTGGTTAGGGTAGTATCAAGGCCAAAAGGGTTGCCGATGGCGAGTACTTTTCGGCCCACAGAGAGTTCACTGGAGGTACCGGCAACCAGTGGTTTAAGTAATTTTTTCGGAGCCTCGATTTTCAACACCGCCAGATCTTTTTCGGGAGCGGAACCCACTACAGTGGCGGGCCACTCACTGCGGTCCTGCAGGGTGATTGTGACTTTACGCGCGCCCTCGATGACATGGAAATTGGTCACAACGTGACCCTGTTCATCCCAGATAAATCCACTGCCGGCGCCTTTGGGTACTGCGTGCAGGCGCAGGGTTCTGCGATCGCGAACCAGGGTTTCATTGGTGACATACACCACAGAGGGGCTGGCAAAATTAAACACCTGCATGGTGTTGCGTTCGTCATCTGTGGCGAACTCCTGTACCTCTGCGTACAGGGGAGCACTGAGGATGAATAAAAGGATCGACAGAATAGTGGGCAGAGTTTTAAGCGGTGTCATGGTCGCTGTCTTCGCTTTAGCACTTTAATGAAAAGTTTACTTTGCTCGTTGTGAGGGAGTGAAGATGGGGGCGCGGCAATGAATTAAAACCCGCCCCTAAAACGTGCCAACAGCAATCTGGGTATTACTTACGGAAGTTTTGCAGGGCCAGGATACGATCATCCAAGGGTGGATGGGTGGCTAATAGTGCGCCCATATTGCCGAAAATACCGAAGGCTTTCATATTGCCCGGCAGCGGTTCTTCGTGACCCCGTTCAGATTCTACTTTGAGCCGTTGCAGTGCGGCGATCATTGAATTGGGACTGGCGAGGGTGGCGCCGGCGTGGTCTGCGCGATACTCCCGACGGCGGCTGAACCAAGCGATGATAAACATGGCGAGGAAGCCAAAAATTATATCCATCACGATAGAGGTAACGTAATAGCCGATGCCAAGGCCTTGCTCATTGCGCAGTATCACCCGGTCGACAAAGAAACCGACCAGCCGTGCGAAGAACATCACAAAGGTATTCACCACTCCCTGAATCAACGCCAGAGTTACCATATCGCCGTTGGCCACGTGACCGATCTCATGGCCGATCACCGCACGGGCCTCTTCGCGGCTGAAGCGCTGCAGTAATCCGGCGCTTACAGAGACCAGGGCATTGTTGCGATTCCAGCCGGTGGCAAAGGCGTTGGCCTGGGGCATGGGAAAAATACCCACATCCGGCATACCGATATTGGCCTTGCGCGAAAGCTCCCGCACAGTCTCCACCAGCCATTGCTCATCGGCGCTGCGCGGCTCGGTGATAATCTGGGTGCGGGTACTCATGCGGGCGATGGTCTTGGAGAGAAACAGGGATATAAACGAACCACCAAACCCAAAAAGAGCGCAGAGGAGTAACAGTGCCCCCAGATTCAGGTCGACCCCGTTGGCCTGAAGGATGCCCCCGATGCCAAAAATATTGAAGATGATGCCAACCAGAACTAATACCGCAAGGTTGGTCAGCAGGAATAGCCCAATGCGCAACATCGGCTCTCTCCGTCTCTTTGCCCTTAGACAAGTTTAGATAGGTTGTGGTGGTTTGTGTGACAAAAGCTCGAGTTATTGCGTAGCCGTAGCATGGGGTAAGGCATTAAGGGCCTGTGCGAACGTCTCGGTACATCTTGCGCAGGCACTCAGATGCGCAAGGGCCCCAGCGTAGCTTTTCCCTTTCTAAAATTGTTGGTGACAGGCTTTAGTTTGAATTCTGTGTAGCCAGCAGGCGGTCGGCTTCAGTCACCAATTGCTGTTTAAGATCTGGGTCCAGATCGTTCCAGTGCACATCAAGTAGAGCACCTTGCAGTGCATAAAGCATGACGCGCGAGGCGTTGATCCCGCGGTTGCGAATACTGATAAAGGCCTCAACCGGGCCAATACGATGGAGGTCTTCGTAGGTGCGAATACCAATGGAGTGAAGGATGTTAACGGAGGCGAGCCCCAAATTTTTCAGCTTAAGTAGTTCTGATTGACTTGGGTGCATTCAGTTTTCCCTGCAAGGTTTTCCGTCCAGTAGTCACGATCAATCCCCAATCGCGGGGCTGAACTTAACATAAATTAGCAAGCTGCCAACAAAGATAACCGCCGCATGGCCTAAGACAGCGCCTATTACTTTGCCTAGCATTTCCAGTGGCCACTTATTCCATGCCGCTCTTTGGTAGAGTAATAGCTGGGGGTTTACTCACTTTAGCCCGCCTTTTGAAAATCGCCTGTCTATAGGAGCCAAATGTTATCCACACCGCTTAAGAGTATGCTCTTCGGGCTAACCGATATGCACGTTATCCTCGATCCACCCTCAGGACAGCTGCTGCACCCTGAGGCACTGGTGGCATTTCAGCGCCTGCGGCGCGATGCGCGAGATGCCGGTTTTGACCCCAAGGTGGTCTCAGGTTTTCGCAGCTTTGAGCGCCAGCGCACCATCTGGAATAACAAGGCACAAGGACTGCGTCCAGTGCTGAACACCGATGGCGTAGAGCTTGAAGTCTCTGAGCTGCCGCCGCGGGAGTTAGTGCTGGCCATACTGCGTTGGTCGGCACTGCCCGGTGCCTCGCGCCACCATTGGGGTACTGATTTCGACATTATCGATGCCGCCGCTGTAGCCGAGGACTACCAGGTACAGCTCACCCCACAGGAAGTGGTCGATGATGGGGTTTTTGGCGCTTTTCACCAATGGCTGGATCAGCGTATAGCCGCGGGGCAAAGTTACGGCCTGTTTCGTCCCTATGCCGAAGATCTCGGTGGCGTTGCACCGGAGCGCTGGCATTTGAGTTATGCACCGCGAGCCCTGGAGCTACAGCACCTGTTGACACCCGAACGCCTGGAGGCGCAGTTGCGCTCCTGCGACTTGGCGCTGTGTGACACGGTTTGCGAGCAGCTGGAGCACATCTATACGCGCTTTGTATGGATTCCGGATCACTGTTATCCAACAGATATGCCGCTCTGAGCAAAATCTAGGTAAATCGGTACGCTTTATTTTCACCGCCGGATGGCGCTTGAAAGGCCCTGGTATTCCTGCGAAGCTGCGCGGGCCCAATGGCGCAAAGTAGTGTGAGACAAATCAAATACAGTAGGAAAGCGCCGGGAAAATGAGTACGACAGGTGAGGAACTGAATATCGACAGCCAAACTGAGCCCAGAGACGTATGGAGTGCTATGCGCGCAGAGGCTGCCGCAGCCGCCAGGGATGAACCGATTCTGGCGAGTTATTTTCACAATACGGTGCTGCGCCACAAGTCGGCGGAGCACGCAATCGCCGACCAGTTAGCCTCAGTCCTGGATCACAATGCACTCACCTCCACCGCTTTGCAGGAGGTGATCGCTTCGGCATTACAAGCAGATACAGGGATATCCCGCAGTATGCTGGCGGATATCTGTGCTTGGTACGATCGCGATCCAGCCTGTGATCAGTACCTCACCCCCTTTCTCTACTTCAAGGGCTTTCATGCACTGCAGTCGCACCGAATTGCCCACTGGCTGTGGAAGCAGGGCCGCACGACGCTCGCGCTGTACTTCCAGAGCCGTGTGTCGGAACAGTTTTCTGTGGATATCCATCCCGCAGCTCAATTTGGCAGCGGCATTATGATTGACCACGCTACGGGCCTGGTCGTGGGAGAGACCTCGGTGGTGGGCGACAATGTCTCTATTTTGCATTCGGTGACTCTGGGCGGCAGCGGTCGCGGTTCCGGGGATCGCCACCCGAAGATTGGTCACGGGGTTATGATCGGTGCCGGTGCCAAGATATTGGGGCCTGTGCGGGTGGGTGAGGATGTGAAGATTGCAGCGGGTAGCCTGGTTCTACAGGACGTCCCCGACCACACCACAGTGGCCGGTGTCCCCGCGCGTCAAGTCGGTGGCCGGATAGAAAAGGCCCCCGCGTTTACCATGGATCAAACCCTGGATTCCGAAGAATAAACTCACTGCAGCAAGCATTATCCAACCAGCATTACACATAGGGATTGAGTGATGACCCAAGCCACCTATAGCCTGATTTTCCGCGGCGACCTGATTGCCGGGTTTACCGCCGGTGATGTGAAGGCCAATTTGGCGCGCTTGTTTAAGAGCAGCCCGCAGGCAGTGGAAAAACTGTTTAGTGGTCGACCGCTGGTGTTACGCAAAGGATTGAGCCGCGCCCAGGCGGAGCAATTTCAAGCGACCTTGGCCAAGGTTGGGGCTCAGGTCAATCTGAAAAGCGAGGGTGGCCCTGAAGACGTCCCTCCGGTGCCCGAGCCGAGTCAAACACCTCAGCCAGAGGGTCCTCGCGTTCCAAACTGGACGCTCGCGCCAATGGAGGGCAATCTGATTAAGGACCACGAACGCGAGTCGATAGCGGAGGTGCAGGTGCCCACCGAACATATCAGCCTGCGCGCGGCGGAAGGGTTGTTACTGGATGAGAGCGAGCGGGCCGAAACAGTTGCTGCACCAGTCAATATTCCCCAATGGGATCTCAATTAGATCTTCTGCGATTCGCGTTGATTACAGCGCCCAGGCATAAAAAACCGGCTAGATGCCGGTTTTTTATGCCTGTCAGCCCGGCCAATACAAAATCGTGCCGGGCTTAAGAGAAGCTGTGATTAGCCTTCTTCTTTCAGGTAGCGCTCGCGAGAGGAAAGCACTTCTTTGCGCGCTTCTTCAGCGTCGGCCCAGCCTTCCACTTTCACCCACTTGCCGGCTTCCAGAGCCTTGTAGTTCTCGAAGTAGTGTTCGATCTGCTTGAGCAGCAGCTCGGGCAGGTCGCCAATTTCCTGAACGTGATCGTACAGCTTGGTCAGCTTGGTGTGAGGTACCGCCAGCAGCTTGGCGTCAACACCGGATTCGTCGGTCATTTTCAGAACGCCGATCACGCGAGAGCGGATTACGGAGCCAACCATTACCGGGTAGGGTGCCACTACCAGTACGTCCAGGGGGTCGCCGTCTTCGGACAGAGTCTGGGGTACATAACCGTAGTTGGCTGGGTAGAACATGGGAGTGGCAACGAAACGATCCACAAATACGGCGTCTGAGTCCTTGTCCACCTCATATTTGATGGGGTCGGAGTTGGCAGGGATCTCGATGATTACGTTGATATCGCTGGGCAGGTCCTTACCTGCGGGGATCTTGTCGAAGCTCATTGCTGGTCCTGAACTGGGTAAAACGAAAAATTTGGAGCGCGGATTATATATGCAGTTCGGCACGGCTGAAAGTCACGCCCTTAAAGGAAATATGGGGCGTCAAGGCTCGGCTGGCGGGTCTATCCTGTAGGACATTGATAACAACAATGGGCAGGGATGGCCATGATCAAAGCGCGGGAGGTAAAAACCGTTCAGGAGGCTCGTGCCATCGTTGAGGGGCGCGGTCTCAGTCATGTGAAAGTGGGCCTGTTTGATTTGGATGGGGTCATGCGCGGCAAATATATGAGCCGTGAAAAATTCTTCTCTGCCCTGGAGCAGGGGTTTTCCTTCTGTGATGTGGTGCTGGGCTGGGATGTCAAAGACCAGCTCTATGACAATACCCGTTATACCGGCTGGCACACGGGCTACCCAGACGCGCCGGTGCGCATCCTGCCCCACAGTTGTCGCGATATTCCCTTTGAAGACAATATGCTGTTATTCCTGGCGGAGTTTGATGAACGGGCTCAGGTCGTGTGTCCGCGTGCGGCTCTGCAGCGGGTGGTAGACCGTTGTCGGGCTATTGGATTTGAGCCCTTCGCGGCTTTGGAATACGAGTTCTTTTTATTTGATGAGACACCCGAGTCGGTACGGGAAAAGGGCTTTCGCAATCTGAAGCCTTTCACGCCGGACTGGTTTGGCTATTCAATGCTGCGCAATTCGGTTCATGCCGAACTCTACCGGGAAATCCTCGAAATGGGTGAGTGTATGGACTTCCCTTTGGAGGGGCTTCATACAGAAACCGGCCCGGGGGTTCTCGAAGCGGCAATCGCCGTGGATAGGGTCGAGGCTGCTGGGGATAAAGCCGCACTGTTTAAAACCTTTATGAAAGTGCTGGCCCAGCGTATGGGCCTGATGGCGACTTTTATGTCGCGCTGGTCCAGCGATCTTCCCGGGCAGAGTGGTCATATTCATTTATCGCTGCGCGATTTGAATAACGGCAATGCCGCGTTTTTCGATGGCTCTCAGCCCCAGGGAATCAGTGAGACCATGCGTTACTTTATCGCCGGCCAACAGCGCCTGATGCCAGAGTTCCTGGCTCTGTTCGCGCCAACTATCAACAGCTACCGTCGCCTGGTTCCGGGTTTCTGGGCGCCTACCGGTGCGAACTGGGGCGTGGAAAATCGCACCACGGCCTTGCGTGCGATCCCCGGCGGGGAAAAATCACAGAGGGTTGAATACCGCCTGGGCGCTGCAGATGCTAACCCTTATCTGGCGCTGGCCGCCGCCCTGGGCTCCGGCCTTTACGGAATCATGCAGCAGTGGCAGCCCAGTACCCCCATCGAGGGTAATGCCTATACCCTGACACAAGAGGCACAGCAGGCGTTGCCTACCACTTTATGGGATGCCACCCAGCGCCTAAAAAATTCTGAGACGGCTCATGAATTATTCGGCAGTGAATTTATTGAGCATTTCGCCGCCAGCCGGGAATGGGAGGAGCGCGAGTATCGCCGCCATGTTACTGACTGGGAGCTGGATAGGTATTTTGAAATTATTTAAATGGCCCTTTTAAAAGCCCGCTTTTGTGATTTTTTGGATGGTAAGGAAATCAAAATAAGCCGTGGATAAGGAATATTTAATATGCACCACCTTCGCTGTATTTCCCCTGTCGATAACAGTGTATATCTGGAGCGGGCCCTGGCCGGAGAGGCTGAAATTCGTGTAGCCCTGGATAGGGCGGCGGCTTCACAAAAAGCCTGGCGATTGACCCCTCTGGTGGAGCGTATTGCCATTGTCCACCGTGCAGTGGAGTTTTTCACAGAGCGCAAGCATCGTCTGGCTGAGGAACTCTGTTGGATGATGGGCAGGCCCATTCGTTTTGCACCGGGGGAAATAGATGGCTTTGCAGAGCGCGCTACGGCCATGGCAAATCTGGCAGAGGAGGCCCTTGTAGATATCCATTTGCCAATTAAACCGGGATTTTCCCGCTTTATACGCCGTGAACCGCTGGGGGTTTCCCTGGTGATCGCCCCCTGGAACTACCCCTATTTAACCGCGGTAAATGCACTGGTGCCATCCTTACTGGCCGGCAATGCGGTCATATTAAAACACTCGGCACAAACGCCCTTGTGCGCCGAGCGTATGGTGGAGGCTTTCAGGGAAGCAGGTCTGCCCTACGGAGTATTTCAATATTTGCACCTCAATCATTCCAATACGCAACGTTTAGCCTGTGCCGAAGAAATCCAGCATATTGCTTTTACCGGATCTGTGGACGCCGGGGCCAATATAGAGCGTATCGTTGCCGGCCGATTTATCCAGTTGGGACTGGAGCTGGGTGGTAAGGACCCCGCTTATGTGCGTGAAGATGCGGACCTTGAACTAGCGGTAGAGGCTGTAGTGGATGGTGCTTTTTTTAATTCCGGCCAGTCTTGCTGTGGTATTGAACGTGCCTATGTGCAGGAAAATCTATTTGAAGAATTTGTCGAACGCGCTGTGGCACTAGTGGATGATTACCAATTGGGGCGCCCCGATGACCCTCAAACAACCCTGGGTCCGTTAGTCAATGCAGAGGCTGCCGACAAAGTGCGCACTCAAATTGATGAAGCAGTGGCCCAGGGCGCCCAGCCCCACCTGCACAGCAGTAAATTTTCCATGGACAGGCGCGGTACTCAGTATATGGCACCACAATTACTCACTGGTGTGCGGCAAAAAATGCGGGTAATGCGCGATGAATCTTTTGGCCCGGTTTTGGGGGTGCAAAAAGTCCATGACGATGGTGAAGCTCTAGAATTAATGAATAACAGCCCTTTCGGTTTGACGGCAGCTATTTTTTCACAGGATGAAGAAACTGCCCTGGCAATTGGCGATCACTTGCGAGTGGGCACAGTGTTTCTCAATCGCTGCGACTATTTAGACCCGGAATTGGCCTGGAGCGGCGTTAAACAGTCTGGCAGGGGATGTACTTTGTCCAGAGTCGGGTTTGAGCAGCTAACCAGGCCCAAATCATTTCATTTTAAAGTTGGGGGCTAGTAAACCAGTAAAGAGGGAAATGTTGTGAGGTGGATTGCCTGTTGTATTTATGGTGTGTTCTTAACTTATCCCCTAGTGCTAAACGCGGAGTCCTATGTTTATAGAGATATTGCTCTAGAGGTCCCTGATGGTTGGTCGATACGCAGAGAATATAATGACTATGTGGGAATAGAATTTTGCCAGAATGATACAGGCAATGTGATGGGTTTTTTTCTGAGGAAAGGGTTGTTGGTTAATGGAGGAGACCCCAGTGCGTTCTTAAAAATGCACTCATTGGAGCATCCAGTTTCTTCGGTACAGATTGGCAAATATTCAGGTTACTTTGTCACTTTTACATCGGAAGGAAAGTGTTCGGCAAATTGGTTTTTGGGGGATGGGAGCGATCTACTGATTGCGTCCTATCAAGGAGACTGTCATTCAGTGGACTTTACTCCAGTGATTAAGTTGGTTGAATCTATCGAGCCTTAAATAGATGTAGTCGATTAATGATGATTCTGCTGGTTTTATAGGTCCAATTACTAAAATGAGAATCGCGCTTTTTTCAGCTGTAGTTTCGCCTATGGATAATAATCCCGAACTTTTACAGGTGGGATATCCAGATAGCGTTGAGGTCATGAACAGAAAATTTGTTTTTAACCTTATTCTATCGGTTAAACGCATAGAGACTGTGGATAACTAGAAATTTTAAATGGTTAGGCGGTAAAGGCAGAGAGGATAATGTGGATAAATACCGGGTAAACTGGAATTTTCCTACCAATATTTGGGTTGGTCCCGGCCGGATATCAGATCTTGCCAAAGCCTGCTCTGATCTCAATATGCAGCACCCCTTACTGGTAACGGATCCCGGTATTGCAGGCATACCACTGCTTCAACGCGCATTGGTGCCTTGTAAGGAATACGGCCTGGAGGTGGAGATTTTCTCCTCAATCAAGGGGAATCCCAATGGTGAGAATATTGACAGTGGTGTCGAGCTGTTACGAGATAAAAATTGCGACGGCGTAATCGCCTTCGGTGGTGGTTCAGCCATAGATGCCGGTAAGGCGATTGCCCTAATGGCCGGGCAGCGTCGTCCCATTTGGGATTTTGAAGATATTGGCGATAACTATAAGCGGGTTGACCTCGACGGCATGCTCCCGGTAATTGCCGTGCCTACAACTGCGGGCACTGGCTCGGAAGTTGGGCGGGTGGCGGTCATAACCGATGAGCAGGCGAAGGTAAAACGCCTGATATTTCACCCCAAACTATTGCCGGATATCGTCATACTGGATGCCGAGCTGACTCTGGATCTTCCCCCCCAGATTACTGCAGCCACTGGCATGGATGCACTCTCGCATAACCTGGAAGCTTATTATTCCCCCATTTACCACCCCATGGCAGAGGGGATCGCCCTGCAAGGCATGCGGCTGATCAAAACGTATCTTCCGCGGGCTTACATGATTGGTACCGAGTTGAAGGCGCGTCAGCAGATGCTGGTTGCTTCCTGTATGGGTGCGACTGCCTTCCAACGTGGCCTGGGAGCCATTCATGCTCTCGCGCACCCTCTTGGTGGCCTTTACGATAAACATCACGGCTTACTCAATGCCATACTGATGCCCTATGTCCTTGTAGCGAACAGGCCAGCCATAGAGGTTCCCATGGGACAATTGGCGCTCTCTTTGCAATTGACCGGGAAAGACATGTTTGAGAGTGGCTTTGATGCAGTGCTTAACTGGGTTATTGGCCTGCGTAAGCAGCTGGGCATTCCTCATACTTTGCAAGAAATTGGTATTGGTAGCGATGATGCCGATAAGATTGGTCGTATGGCTGCAGAAGATCCGTCTGCAGCCAGTAACCCAATGTCTTTTAACGCAGTGGAATATCGCGATATTTTCCTGCGTGCCTGCCAGGGCACTGTCACACTGTAAGAGTTTCACCCTATAAGCCGACAGAAGATTACCTATCAATAGAATTGTCCACAGGAATTAGCTATGCGCGGCGTCTTTACTCTGTTTATCCTCCTGGCTGCCACCCTCGGATATGCCCAGGATTCCCCGAATATTCGTACTGCTATTTTTGCCGGTGGTTGTTTCTGGTGTATGGAACCACCCTATGACAAAGTGAATGGCGTGCTGGAAACCACCTCAGGTTACAGCGGAGGTCATGTGAAAAATCCCACTTATGATCAGGTCTCTGCTGGTGGTACAGGTCATGCTGAGGTGGTACAAGTTAAATATGATGCAAACAAAGTGAGTTATTCCGAGTTACTCAATATTTTTTGGCACAACGTGGACCCCTTTGATGCCGGTGGCCAGTTTTGTGACCGGGGCGACCAGTACCGTGCTGAGATCTTTTACGGTAATGAAGAAGAGAAGAAGCTGGCCGAAGAGAGTAAGAAGAAAGTAGAGGCCGAGCTGGGTAAGAAAGTTGTCACCCAGATAAAGCCTGCCGCTACTTTCTATCCGGCAGAGGCTTACCACCAGGATTATTATCAGCGCAATCCCCTACGCTATAAATACTACCGCTTTCGCTGCGGGCGGGATCAGCGGCTTGAGGAAGTTTGGGGTAAAGGAAAAAGTAAGAGCAAGAGCTGATGGGCGAGGGGTGTTTTTTAATCTCTTAAATAGAGGTGCCCTTAAGCGAATAAGTCTGCTGACTAGGATAATTCAGATGTGGTAAACGGCATGGGCAACACCGAATCTGGCAGGTTGCAAGAAGGGGAGGTAATGAGCACTGCAGCAGGATTCCCCGTTCTTTATCGCTATATAGCTGCAGATAAATCCAAACCTCTAATGGTATTTGTGCCGGGTAACTCTCACTTGGCACGTATCTTTTATGGCTGCCCCGAGGCCAGGGAAGAAGACTTTATCAGTTATTGGGTACATTGTTCAGGCCACCCCTTCCTTGCTATATCCTTCCCCATCGCCAATAAGGCCTTTGAGGGATATTACCCCAATTTCACCATCGCAGACTGGGGTAAGCAGGTCGCGGAGGTAATTGACAAGATTGTCACTGAGAATAACTTACAACGTGAGGTAATCGTTTGTGGCTGGAGTATGGGATGCAAGATTGCCGGAGCTCTTGGGAGGGAAGCGATTGGTAAGAGCTTCTCAATAGTGATGTTTGTTGCCATGTCGGGAGATCCCGCTGTTCCAGGCTTCTTGCCAAAAGCAAATGCTGAAAATATCGCTATGACACCAGAAGGACTGGCAAACCGGGAGAGCTTATACCCCTGGTTTTTTCAGGCACTGGAAGATCAAAGTACCTATAACGGCCACACTATTCTCCCAAAAGATATTTATCGGCAGAGGATCCTGGGGGCCACCCCTGTGGGATTGATCGGCGCGGGCCTGATGTATAAGAATGGCCAATTTGTAGAAGACTTAGGGTGGAGTCTTAAGTCCGCGAACACTTTCAATTACGACGATTATCCTTTTCCTGTGGTTATTCATGGTAATTCGATATCTGATGCGGAAAACGTATTACTAAATACCTCTAACTGGGCGTTTATTAGAAATAGAGTGCTTATTAAGAGGGTGCTTGGAGATAATGCATTGAAGGACCTCTCTTCTGCTCAGTGGGAGCGTCTTCAAGGACTAGTTGAAAACTCTGGTAGCCACTTTTCAATATCCCTTCCCGGGGGGCACTTCTTTTTTTTAGGGGAGCTCGGTGTCAGGTCAGTGGTAAAAAGCATATTTAAATTATTGCTGCGAACTAATAGTACTCCCATATTGTATGGCCGTAAGTTATAGGGCTTGTATATTCTAAGGCGATGTAATAGCGGAATTTTGCGGATAGGTATTGCAGGATATATTATCAGGAGATAATCTTAGACTGTAGATGTTTAATATAAATACAGTCTAAGGGTGGGTGAAATCAATGAGTTGAAGCAGTATAATTTATATCAAATATAATTTATCTTGTCCTTTAGTAGATTTTTTAAATGCTCCACAAATTGCTCTCGTTGAGTCTGTGTTGTATTCACGCAACCAATAATTAATCCAGACTTGGCTGGTTGATTTGCGTAAGATAGGGAAAGCGCTGAACTCCCATATCCATTCTGGTTGAGTTTTTGTGCAAGTTTGATGTCATTAAAGCCTGGTGTACTAATAACAACATACATAGATGCACTGCTTCTAATTAGCTTAACATTTGGTTCGAGTTTACTTGTGATTAATTCGCAAAAATGCTTCCATTTATCCCGATAATGTTTTTGCATTTTTCGCACATGTCTCACAAAGTGTCCTTCGGCAATAAAGTCAGCTATTACTGCTTGATAAAGTAGTGTTGAAGGTCCTGAGAGCGTGGCTTTTGTATATGTGAAAGAAGATACTACGGGCTTAGGTACTACAAGATAGCCTAAGCGTAAATTTGGTTTTAATACACGATTAAAACTACCGATAAATATCACTGGGCTGTTTTCACGCATTCCTTGTAAAGCCGCTATCGGCTTTTCTCCAAATGAAAACACACTATTAGATTCATCTTCTAATACCCAGCAATTAGATTTTTCTGCCCAGTCTAAGAGCTTGTCTCTTTCATAAGTTGGAATAACGCCACCCATTGGGTGTTGGTGAGTTGGGCTTGTATAGATTAATTTTGCTTCTATTTTAGCTTGTAAAACTTTGCTTACATCCAATCGATTTGCATCTAGATCAATAAAATTTATTTTTGCATTTTTGGCTTCAAAAGCGATTCTTGCACCTCGGTAGCATGGGTTTTCAATAATTACAGGGTCAGCATGATTTAATATGGTTTGAGCACAAATGTTTAAGGCTTCCTGCCTCCCGTTTGTGATAATGATTTGATCTGGATTGCAGCGAACACCCCGAGATAAAAGTAAATATTCTGCAAGTCTCTCTCTTAAAGGGAGATATCCAATTGGATCACCATATCCGCTAATGGAAATCCTATCTTGATGTTGTCGATATATTTTATTCCAAATAGAAAAAGGAAAAGCTCTTAAATCGGGCATGCCTGGAGAAAAAGGGAGGGTTGGTGGCCAGCGTGCCATAAGAGAAGATTGAGATTTTAACATCTCACAATAGTTTGATAACACTGGAAGATCATTGTTGTTATTGCCACTCTCACTGATTAAATTTGACTTGTTTGAATCTATTACACAATGTGGTAGGTGATAAGAAACAAAAATCCCTTTTCCTGCTTCACTAAAAAGAAATCCTTCATTTTTTAGTTGTTCTATTACTTGCGTGACAGTATTTCGGCTGATTTGTAAACATTCAGACATTCTTCTGGATGAAGGGAGTTTAACTCCAGGTGATAGACGCCCATTAATTATTCGTGCCATTAAGGCATTATAGAGTTGCTTCTGAAGAGGTTTGTCTCGATTTAGGATTAAGTCAGAAAAATCTGGGGCACTCACCGTAGGTACCATTAAATAAAATTAAATTTATAGGAGAATGATAACTTTCAAGTTTAATTTCATCTGTTTGATCTAGGTTGTGTGAGTCTTTACATGCTGCATTATTGTACAATTTTTTTAAATTAGGATGGTATGTGTAAATTTAAGAGATCTATTATTGGTTCAATAATGTTTGATGGTTAAATCTTATTGCACTTCCTTTCAGATATGATTGGAGATATGGAGTGTTATCATTCAGTATGGATTGCAGAGTTTATTTTTTTTCATAAATTAGTTTGCCAAGTTTACCACCTTAGAAAACCTTTCAGCGGGTGGTACCATGATTTTTTCTAAACTGGACCTTACTTTTTTGGTTTGTAATTGATTTAATTGCCTTATTTGTTGTTGAATTTGATTCCGGTATTATTATGGCAAGGTGTTTTAATGTAAGTGGAGCGGTTTAACTTTTAGTTGTTTATTTAGGAGTGCAAGATATTTCCCTATGTTAAAGTTAGGTGACTTATTGGGGCGGGCATATAGCGTGAGAAAAACTTATATAGTCGAGATGCGCCCATTTGCGAATAGTGCAATATATAATTTTTATGCAGTGACTTGTTTTGGGGTGGGCAAAGTTTTATAAAGTGCAATCACATATAATTCTGTGCGATAAGTTAATGCGGTTGTAAATGTCTAGAAGTTTATAATTGCGGTATTATGCTCTTTAAATAATGCTTAAATATTTTAGCTTGATAAGGTTTGAAGTTTTCTTTATTGGGTGAGCAACAGTTTTGTATTGGGTGGGGGTGTTAATTTCACTGCTGTTAAGGTGGATGAAACCCATTGTTAAGAGGCATCAGTAATAATCACCTAGCTGGTGATTTTTAATAGTTTTATTATGTTTATTTTTATAGTAAGTGCCAGCTCAAGATTAATAGTTTTAGAATAGCTACTCTTGATTTTTTAAAAGCTTCGATAGGTGTTCAACGAACTGTTGACGTTGAAGGTGAGTGGTATTGGCACATCCTAATATTAGGCCGGATATTTTCGATTTGTTGGCGTCAGTTAGAGATAATGGGGTACTCCCGAAGCCTCTCTGGTTAAGCTTCTCATGCAAATAGATATCATCGTGCCCTGGAGTTTTTATAATTACAAGCATAGCCGCACTACTTTCAATAAGCTTTACATCTGGCTCTAAATGAAAATGAATTAGCTGACAGAAGTGTTTCCACTTTTCTTGATAGTTTATTTGCATTCTGCGAATGTGCCGCACATAGTGCCCATCATTAATAAAGTCGGCTAATACTGCTTGCTGGGGCTGGTTACATGGTCCTGAAAGTATGGACTTAGTATCTACAAAAGAGGATACAACAGACTTTGGTACTATAAGATAGCCCAAACGTAAGCTTGGCAAAAGTGTTCGGCTAAAACTGCCAATAAATATAACTGGAGTGTTTTTCTTCATGCCTTGTAGGGCGGCTATCGGCTTTTCTTCAAATGAAAATATACCGTTGGCTTCATCTTCTAATATCCAACACTTCGATTTTTCAGCCCAATTGAGTAGCTTACTTCTTTCTTGAAGTGGGATAACCCCACCCATAGGGTGTTGATAAGTCGCTGTTGTATAAATGAGTTTTGCTTGTTTATCTTCTCTGACTAATTGATCTATATCCAGTCGATTTTCTTTTAATTCAATCAACTTTACGGCTGCATTCTTTGTGTGAAAAGCAAATCTTGCTCCTCTATAGCCCGGATTTTCCATTAAAACAGTATCGCCACTATTAAGTATTGTTTGGGCACATATATTTAAAGCTTCTTGTCTTCCGTTAGTGATGATGATCTGTTCAGCTGTACAACGAACACCCCGTGAGGCCAGTAAATGTTGTGCTAGCCTCTCTCTTAGTGCTAAGTATCCTTGTGGATCTCCATACCCGCTAATTGGTATCCTATCCTGGTGTTGTCGATATATTTTATTCCAGATAGCAAAGGGGAATAACTTTAAATCTGGCACACCTGGTGAGAAAGGAAGAAGGATGGGCCAGCGCGACTTAAGTTTAGGTCGAGATTTTATTGTCTCACTATAATCTGAGAGTGGTGGTAAGGAGAGCTCTGGATTATTCTCGCTCAGAGTAGAATTTTCGGCTGTTTCAATGGTGCTGAAATCTAAGTTGCTGGAGACGTAAATAGCTTTACATGCCTCGCTAACAAGAAATCCTTCTTTTTTTAATTGCTCAATCACTTGGATAACGGTGTTTCTACTGATATTCAGGCTCTCAGACATTCTGCGCGAAGAGGGCAGCTTTGTACCCTTGGTAAGTCGCCCATTCACTATCCAATCTATCAATATTTGATAGAGCTGCTTTTGAAGGGGGCGATTTCGATCAAGAGATAGGTCAAAAAGGTCTGGAGCACTCACTACCTGCACCAAGAAGAATTCAAACTTAAATTCTATTATTTTTTTGTATTATATCTAGAGTGTGTCGCCAAATGATTATTTGCTTAAGTTTCTTTAAAAAATATAAAGCAAAAAATTGATAGGTTTCACAATTTTAAACTGTGAAGTATCAATGCGACAATTGGTTTCATTTGAAACCATATTGTTGAGTTAATTTATTGCACTTCAAGGTTTACTTTCAAAATTAAAAATCCTTGTTTCTGGCACCATGATTTTTTCCAAACTGGACCTTACTTTTATTGAGTTTATTTGGCTAAATTTAAATGGGAATTTGCTCTAATTTAAATGTAAAAAATCTCTTAAGAGGCCTAAGTAAATGAAAATTATGAAAAGGGTGGGCTTATGTGCAGGTGTTGCCCTAGCTGTTGCTTACCAGTCTGCCAGCGCAGCGGAGCTAACAGGCGCTTGTTATGACTATGCTTCAAGAGAACCCACCTCAGCTGTGAGGCTTGATGGTCAAGCGATAGGAATGGTTGTTGCCCACAATGTAATAAACACAACGCTTGGCGCTTCTAACTTTCCAATATTAAAAAGCTTGTATCCAGTTGTTTATGGTTCAATAACTGGGGGGTTTGTCACAGAAACCACAGACGGGGCAGATCCAGAACTTGTTGGTTGCTTGCAGCAATTCAATAATAGGATCTCTGATCTGGAATCGGCCTTTGTTGAAGCTGATCTTAACGAGCTAAATCGAATTTTATCACGGGCAAAATCAGAAATTATTGACTTAGGTAACTTGTATTACCACGACGAGATTGCAGATGATTATCAAGAGCTGGCAGTAAAGCTGGGAACAACTATAAAAAATACTCTAAATGAAGTGAACGTAGAAAATCCAGTAATATCGAAAGCTAAGTACGACTCTTTGATTAACAATGTTGCGCCAGCTTTTGTTTCCATTATTCAAATGGAATTGTTGCACAGAAGAGAGTTTAATCGTTTCTGTTTTAGCCAGGAAGTTTATCCAACCTGGAATGGTATAGATAGCGATGAACTCGTTGATCTTGAATTATTAAAAACAATTAAGTATGACACTTCAGAATTTATTGATTCTTATTTAACTACCCCAGAGGGTTCCGTAGCGAACTGTAATGCAGACTTTAATACTTTTTTAACTTTTGATCGGGTAATCGGTGACGAGTTTGACTCATACAAAGCGGTACTGGAAATGCTTGGTATTTTCATTACTGAAAGTACAAAAATACCGGGTATGATTTCTGCAGCTGTAGATGTATATAGTTCAGAATTGGGCGCCTACAGAGAGCTAATGCTAACCGAGTGTGATAGTCGTTATAAATATTCAGATAATTATTATAGCCACTCTTATACAGCTCCAGGGTCAAGTTCCTGTGAGGCTGCCCGAACAAGCTATTTGGAAAAGGATATTACCCCGACGGGAGTATATTCTGAAGACTCTAAATATCCTGCTGAAGCAGAAAGAAACCATATTCTTCATAATTTGGCAGCGGTTGTAGACTCTTGGGACTGGTATAGTCACGCGAGTCCAGAGGCCGTGGCCCAGCTAGATGAAGACACCATGCGACATGGTAAACTTGTTGCAGTGCCAACCTATAGTGGTGTGAGACTGAAATACCGAGATACTGATTTATGTGTCGGTTCAGATAAAAAAGCACAGTATACTTGCGATGTCAGTAAAAATATTTTTATGTTCCGACCATTTGAAGATGGATTTAAAATAACTCGGATATCTGATAACAGGAATTTTAAAGACAAAGGCGAAGACTCTGATGGCTTTGTTATTCGGTCTGGTGAAGGGCTGGACTCTAAATGGATAGCCGAAAGAGTAGGCCCTTTTGGTTTAGATCCTTATCCTAATTTTGTTAATGCAAGCACAGGAAGATGTTTAGCTCTTGATGATAATGCCAGCCTCACTGCAGTTAATTGTGATGAAATAGATAATGATATCTGGGAAATTGATGGAGTCGATATCCCTGATACGCATTCCTTTGTCAGTATGCGACATACCGGAGAAGGAAAGTGTATTAGCAACACCGGTACACCGGTAAGCTGTGATATTGAATCTGTTTTCTTTTATATTCTTCCGCAAAATGGTGGTTATGCTGTGTATGGTAGTGGAGGGTATATGGCAGATACGGAAGATGCTGGAATAGCATTTATCCTTGCTACAGGAGATTCTGTTACTTGGAATTTTTCAGACTTTAATAGTGATGGTGTTTTTAGACTGCAAAATCGAGATACCAAACAGTGCCTTGACTACCAGAGTGGAAGCCTAGTTGCAGTTGAGTGCAGCCTTGATCCGGCGGTAAGTGAATTGTTTGCATTTGATATTGTAGATTTACCCAATTCCTCAAATGCCGAGAGAATCTATCTAAAGGATAATACATCGACTGTTGGTCGTTGTATGGGTAAAAGATATACCGCAAACACAGGCACGGGTCAGACTGCCTATTTCAATGGGTCGTGTGATCTGACAGACATGGCACTCGTAAAATATAATGGTGGTTACATGATCTATGATATCACTAATGACAAGTATATCGAAGACAGTAACGATACCGACATTCGTAAATATGAACAGTTAGTGCCAAGCAGTGTGCCGAGTGATTCTACGACCTGGGATTTTCTTGGACCATATAACTATTCAGGGGTTAACCATTTCAGTATTAAGAATAGAGCTACTGGTGAATGCCTGAAAACAGTAGAGCTGAGTACTCTTAAAGGTGTCGGCGCTCTTTCAAAAGGAGACTGTAGTGATACTACTGCGTCAAGAATTTGGAGCCTCCATGGTATTGGAGAGTAAGAACTAAAAAGCTCTATAAAAACGCCCGCTTTAGCGGGCGTTTTTATAGATGGAATTCCAGGCAATCCCATCTGGTCTTGGTTTCGAATAATAAGTGCAATTGGTAAGGGTGGGCCCAGTTGATAGAATCGTCACTTCTCCCAACCAAGAGATCGGCGCTGATGAGCTGCTATCAACTGAGTGAGAATCAGCGATACCAGGTTTACAGCCTAAGAAAAGCTGGACACTCCCAGAAAGTAATAGCAAAGCTCTTGATGAGGTCCCTCTGACGATCGGTTGAGAGCTATGAGGCAATACTGGATTGCGAGGATATCGCCTAGGGCAAGCACACAAGTTTGAGGAGCTAAGAAGCCTGCAAGCGTATAAGGCACGGAAAGTGATTGGTGTTGTGTGGCAACAAATAGACAGCCTAACTCGGAAAGAGTTAAATCTTCAGCAGACAGCCATCTATTTAAAGAGATATAGCGGTGTATCGTTACATCAGGAGAGGATCTACCAGTTGATTTATTTAGATCATAAAATGGTGGATACTTATAAAATATCTTAGGATTGCATTAAACTCCTGTCGCAAACGCTATAGCAAGTATGATCGGCGTGGAAAGATCAAAAACAGAGTGAGCATAGTTAATCAGCTAACGAGAGTTGTCCGAATGAATCGGATAGTTGATAAGGAAGGGGGATATTATTTGATCTGCTTGCAGCATAAATAAATTGCAGTTATTACTTGAAAGTAATGGCTTTTACGGAGTACACCTAGATCGTATACTTTGGTTGACTGCAAATCCAGGCTGACCAGGCGAATTGCAATATCTACCTGTAATTCAATCAGGTCGATAGGGGTATTGTTAGCGAGTAATCGAACACTAAGCTGTGTATGCTGCTCTGTGAGCTGGCTGGAACAATAACCGGCTCGAAAAGTGCGTGAGGCGCAGTAATTGTCAGTGTCCCGAGAGTTTTTCACTGGTGCTTTTTAAGTCTGCCAGGGCAGTGCTATAAATATCTCTGATTTTATGGCAAGGAATGTAGAACTGCGTGCCTGCTTACGTTAACGAGAGCGCTCGGGTACTTCGGTATAGTAGCCTCATTCCCAGACCTCTTTCCAGTTGGGTTACCGTCTGGCTTTGCCGGTTTAGTACGTGCCAGGCTATTAGCCGCTGCTGTAAAACTGCACACTTTAACAACAGCTAGAAATACTCGTATACCTTCTAGATAGGGTTTCATTGTTTAATTCTTCTAAACACTAATTTAACTTTATGGCTGTTTATCAAAAGGCGGTGTCTGGGGCACTATGCTTGCAGAAAGTTAATACTTAATTATCGTGAAGAGGAATCTGGTTTGAATAAGGCATTAATTGAAAAAACTGTAATAGCCAGCGAGCGTTGGAAGTCATTTTTCAACCAAGGAAATGCAGAAGGCTGCGCTTCTATGTACGAAAAGGATGCGCAAATGATGGCCAAGCCATTTGGGCTATTCCAGGGGCGGGAGCAGATACAGGCTTTCTGGGAAAATCTTGTGGCTCAGGGGTTCTCAGATGTGACTTACCTGGATACAAAAATCGAGGCAATAGATGACTCTTCAACCGTACTTTCCAGCAACTGGAGAATGAATAACGCGCAAGGAGTAATTACACGAGAGCTCTGGGTTCTCCAGGAGGACGGCACAATGCGCCTGCGTGAGGACCATTTTGAAGCCTTGGACAAAAATGCGAAGTGAAAGGATATAACATGAACGAATATTGGAATAGTTTTACTCGGGAAAAAACTGACGAACAGTACAATCCGACTCTGTGGAATCATCGTTTGCCGCCAGAAAAATTGTTACCAGCTCATGTAGAATTCACAGAGAGTCACAGCTCCAATTACCGACAGGCGATCAAAGGTGGACTGCAAACAGTTAGTTTTGGGGAAGAGGAATTATCAGGCTCAATGGATATTTTTAGGCCTGAGAATGTTGCTGAAGATGCACCCATAGTCATTTATATCCATGGAGGTTGGTGGCAATGGTTCTCAAAAGAGCAGTTTTCTTTCCTGGCTGAGCCTTTTAATAGAAAAGGGATTGCTGTTTATATGCCTGGTTATCGTATGGCCCAGGATTGGAATAATGGCGTGCCTATGGAGTCCATAGTAAAACAGACACAGTATGCAATGGCTAAGGTACTTAAGGAGGCAGAGCAAAGAGGTACGCCTGCAGTTTACCTGATGGGGCACTCGGCAGGTGGTCAGTTAGTAGGGATGTTACATCAGACAGATTGGAGCCAGTTTGATATTTCAAAATCTACGCAGGATAAGTTCAAAGGCGCATTTTCTCTGGCTGGGCTTTTCGATATCCGTCCACTGGTGAATAGCTTTGTCAATGACACGATTAATATGTCAATGGAGTCGGCGGAGAAGGTAAGCCCACAGTTAATGCCGCTAAGAGAAGGTAGAAAGCTCTGTCCACTACATTTGATAGTACCTGAATTTGATACCCCTGAGTTTTTTCGTCAGACAAAGGAGTATCAAGAAAAGCTATTAAAGTCCGGAAATCCCTGTCATTTTATCATTGCAAATAATCGTGATCATCTTGATTTGCTTGAAAGATTAGTTGTCGAAGATGATGAGGTGCTAAGTTATCTCTTGAATCATATTTTGGTTTAGTTTTAAAGTTAGGGCATGGCAAGTTATGTCCATGTCTTCCTTTCTAAACTGTATTTAAAGTTTTGAAATAAATTGTAGAGAAATCCTAGGTGAGGTGTCTTTTAAATAAATAGCTTAATTTTTCTAACTTGGTTTCAAGTAATAAAGATAAGCCTCTATTGACAACCAAGTTGTATGGCTCAGAGTTTGTCTGTTTTTTTAATATAGAAATGCTGTGCTCAGCTTTAACAAGCTTTTAATTCTTTAGTAACCTGTTTTTGATGTTGGATTTTTATCCAAACCTTTGGTTTAGGTTTTTCTGATTCCTGTGCTAAATTTTTGTGTGAATAAATTATGTGGATAAAAGAGTAGAGAGCCGCGAATAGACGCTTATCATTTTAGCCAAGATTAAGTCTGATTGATGATTAGTGTTTTGTGTTGTCTTTTCTATAAATATCTACAAGTATCAATATATAAAATAAAGGAATCAGTGCAAGTGCTGCCAAGTGCAATGCTAATATATCATTTTCTTTACTGATAGGGCTCACTGAAAATACAATTATCTCCAGGATGAAAAACAAGATAAACAATAGATGTTTATCCAGCTTAGATATGGAATCAAACACCTTGGAACCAAGCAGACAGTAACGCCAGGATTTGTATTTTAAAGCATCGAAAAGATAATAAAGGCCACAGGTTAAGCTCACTAAAGTTGTGAGTAGTAGCTCAAACACCCAGGCCGGGGGCTTGCCAGGGGCTGGGGGCCAAACATTGGTTACTCCGAATTCGGTAAAGGAGAGAATGGCAAATAGTCCGGTAGTAAATAGAACAATAGGGAACCGAAAAACTAATATGACCATACAGATTGCTGCAGATACTTCGAAAACCCTTTGAATGGGCATAAAAATATTGGCATGCTCTGCAACCCAGGCTAATGCGTTGCGAAACCATAGCGGGGTGTTTCCGTATTCTACATAGGAGTTCACCAGCCCTCTATAGCCCTCTACGGTAAACCAGTTCAGTAAGCTGTCTTCATAAACCTGGAAAATCAACATAACACCTATGGTGATGGTGAACAGGTTAATCCAACGCCCTACCAGCAGATTGGATTGTTCTGTCTGTAAGACTATGCGATATCGGTCTAAAAATTTTGAAAGTATTGCTAGGGCGGCAATGGTGATACTGGATAAAAGGCTGGCTAGAAGTATGTGATTGCCGCCGTTGCGCGACATCAAAAATATCGCAAACAACACGCTAGATGCCACAATCACCCAGAGGCACCAGGACAAAAAGCTTATATCGGGTGCCAGAATACTGCCCAATAGACGCTGGTGATAGGGCGTTGGATGAGATGAGGCTTGATCGGATGGTTTCTGAATGTTTGAGGTGAAGCTACAGCTGCTTACCGCCAAGACTAATGCATATAAAGCTGGTGATAAAAACTCAAAGAACCAGCTATTTTCGCCCATATAAGTAAAGCCCCATAATACTATGAAGCTCACAAACATGAGTAGGGCGCCTAGGGTCATTAATACCCGCAATATTAAGAGTACCCCGGCAAGTAGAATGACAAAATGCAGTGAGTAAGTCAGGCTGGTGATGTGCGGGGTGAAAAATATGGCTAAAGATTGAATAGCTGCGGGGACTTCTTCCGTTCGAATAAGCTGCTCTAATACGGCTGCAAAGGCCTGCGGAGCCATCTCGCCATTCAGGTAGCGCATAATGACTAGTTGGATACAAGCGGCGCCTAAAAAAAGGCTTATCATAACTAGCCATGCAGTTGGCGTGGTTGCCGCTTTTGTTTGGCTAGTATCTAAAGTTTGGCTGGAATTGTGCATAAACCCAGCCTAGTTGAATTCGACCCCCATAGATCAATCCTTGTGCCAAAAAAAGTTCGCTATTTTAGCGTGTATCCATCCAAGTTGTTGTCTTTATCGGCAATAGGAAAGTGTGGATAACTTCAGGCTAGGGCTGGCCAGGCATATGCAGGGTGAGTGTATATAAGAAATACACTAACAATATTTTCTACTGACCATGGCATAGAAATGCTGTTGCCAATAATAATGATATTGAAAGTTTGCTAGCTGAATGAGTGTGTTAAAAAACTCTGCAGAAGATCTATACAGTCCTCTCTCTGCTGTTTACTGGTATTGGCAAACCCTAATACCAGGCCATGGTTCAATGATTTGTCGGGATAGAAAAAAGAAAGTGGCGTGCTACCGAAGCGGTGCTGGGCTAATTGCTTTGATAGTTCTAGGTCATTCCTGCCGGGCGTGGCGAGTACCAAGTGCATTCCGGCACTACTTGCGATGAGTTGCGCCTGGGGCTCCAGTTTATCTCGTGCCAAGTCGCAAAAATGCAGCCATTTTTCCCGATAGTTGATGCGCATTTTGCGCAGGTGTCGTACGAAGTGTCCCTCGTCAATAAAGTCGGCAACAACCGCCTGGGCAAGTAGGGGGGAGTGGCCGGAGAGTATTTCCTTTGCCCGAGCAAATGCCTGTACAAAGGGTTTGGGAACGATCATGTAACCTAAACGAAGGCCGGGCTGCAGGCTTTTACTGAAGCTGCCCATATAGATAACCGGGGTATGCTCTGCCATTCCCTGGAGAGCGGCGACAGGTTTGTGCTTAAAGGAAAATTCACTGTCGTAGTCATCCTCTAAAATCCAGCATTGCGTCTTGCTGGCCCAGTCCAACAGCTTTAGCCGTTCACTGGCAGGCATGACTCCGCCCATGGGGTACTGATGGGTTGGCGTGGTGTAGAGGACTTTGCCGTGCAGTTGGCTTTTGATCAGTGCATCCACGTCTAAATAGCCGCTTTGCAATTCGGCCAATGCCAACTTGGCGCCGCAGGCTTGAAACACCCAGCGGGCGCGGCGGTAGCCAGGGTTTTCCATGATGGCGGTATCTCCGGGGCCAAGTAGCACTTGTGCGCACAGGCTCAAGGCTTCCTGGGCGCCATTGGTTATGATGATCTGGCTTTCATCACAGAGCACTCCGCGGCAGCTGCGCAGGTATTCTGCCAGTGCCTGGCGTAAGGGTGGATGGCCCTGGCTGTGCCCATAGCCGAGCAGTGGAAACCTATCTTTGTGGCGCCTGTAGAGTCTGGACCAAATAGCTAAAGGAAAGGCATTGAGATCCGGTATACCCGGTGAAAAAGGTAGAGATACACCGCTGTCGGTTTTAAATGCCGTGGCAGTCTGCAGCTTTTGACCAAGGGCTGAGAGCCCTGGTAAGGGAGCTGTGCCATCGGAGTCTTGGGAATACCATGCCTGGTGCCGTGGTTTCTGTACGTAAGCGGGCAGGGCGTTAGATACAAAAACGCCCTGTCCGACACGGCTGGTAACAAAGCCCTCTGCTTTGAGCTGCTCTAACACCAGTGTGACCGTATTGCGGCTGATATTCAGGGTGGAGGATAGTCTACGAGAGGAGGGGAGCTTGCTCCCTGCTGCGAGACGGCCGCTGCAAATCCATTCCACCAGGCTGCGGTATAGCTGGCTTTGTAACGGTTGCCTGGGGTCCAGGGTTAAGTCGGCAAAATCGGGGCTGCTCAAACTGGCACCATTAACTGATTAAAACTGGATCTAATCAGAGTACCAGCAACTCCCTATATTGGCGATATCTGTTGTTGATAAATCGTTGTGGGAGTTTTTAAGAATGGTAGTTTTAGATTCCGCAAAGAGTGAACTGCCGGTAACTGCGAAAAGCCGGGTGCGCCGTGCTGCCAAGAGGGCCAGCTATCGCCGCGAGGATATTTATCGTTTGGTCGATGAGCTGAAGCTGGGGCATATTGGTTTTACCCAGGATGGTGAAGTGATTGTTATTCCCATGACGGTATGGCGCCATGGGGAATTTTTGTATTTTCATGTGCTCAATAAAAGCCGCCTGCAGAAGTTACTGGATTCGGGGCAGCAGGTGTGTATTTCCTTTGCCCACTATGACGAATGGGTCCTGGCTAAATCCGCCTTTCATCACAGTGCCAACTATCGCTCGGCAGTTTTGTTTTGCCGCGGTGCGCGGGTGCAGGACCCAAAGGAGTTTGATGCGGTTTTCAAATCTATTATCGAAGATATCGAGCCCTGCCGCTGGAGCCAGGTGCGCGCTCCAAACCCTCAGGAGCGCAAGGGTACGGCCCTGATGCGCCTGACCATAGAGGAAGGTTCTTTTAAGAGTCGCACAGGGGCGCCATCAGACAATAAAGAAGATCTCGATTTACCGGTCTGGAGTGGCACTAAGCCCGCCTGCCCGTTTAGATAGCATCAGCCTCTTCAGGAGTTTTGTTGGTGAGGTTGATAATGGCAAGCATATCTTCGTTGTCCTTATCCATACCCACTTCAGTAAAACCAAAACTGGAATAAAAGTCTTTAGCCACTGGGTTTTTGGGGTTGTAGCAGATTTCTATTTGCTCGATATTGGGTGTTTGCCGGATTTCTTGTAGGGCTAGCTGAAGCGCTGCCCTACCTATCCCCCTCCCCTGCTGCTTCTGGTCAACCATAAATCTCCAAATGGAAATTTTTTCACGGCTCTCTTTCACCCACATAAGAAAACCAACGGGCTTTTCTTCCGTATAAATCGCACGGGTTTCATATCCAGAATTGAACTGTGCCTCCACTAGTGACCACATATTACAGGCGACGTATTCTTGCTGCGCTTCGGCGACATCCAGATCGCAGATCGCCTCATAGTTATTCTGGGTTATAGGTTGTAAAGAGGTACGCATTGTTGAGTTCTACAATTCCATTGCTTTAAAGTTTGGGTGTGCTTTAAAACGCAGTTTATTTTTTAAGAACTTCTAACGCCACCTGTAAAATTTCTTGCTCGCTGCTTTCAATATTCGGCCTCACCCCCTGACCCTCCCAGTTAACCAGCTCCTTAGATAAAGTCGAAACCGGGCGACTAGAGGGAATTCCAATTTCAAAGCTAAATGGCAGGGTCTGAGGCGCATCCATCATATGGGCTCCGCCGGCGCTGGCACTACCGATAATAGTGGCTCTACCCAGTTGTTGCAGCGAGAAGGCGATGCTTTCTGATGCGGAGAAGGAGCGCCCATTGATCAGTACTACCATGGGTCTCTGGGTGCCATAGGCTGGCCAAGGAAGTTCTTTGATGCGTTCAGGGGAAAGTTGCTTCTCTCTGGTTTCAATGACATATGGCAGGGGGTTAGTGGGGTCCACAAAGGATTCGAGGATGGCAGTGGCTGTATCACTATCACCTCCGCCATTATTGCGCAGGTCCAATATCAGACCGTCACTGTGTTGCAACAGGGTAAATGCCGCGGCCAGGCTTTGCCGGGCATTTTCAAAAGTGTGGAATGAAGAGAGTTTGAAGTAGGCAATATTACCGGGCAATAACTCTAGTTTCTTTACACCATAGTTGTTCTTGGGCGCCTCGGCCCGCCACTGTGCTATCCAGTTGTTGGAATCTTCATTAGGGCTTACCGGCTCCAAATAGAAGTGCTTGTCTCCGGACAGTGTTCGGATTTTCTCGGTAATTAGCTTGGCAAAACTTTCGGAATCCCGACAAAGGCGCAAAGCTTCAGGGCTACTGGCCATCTCAGACAACGCCAAGGAAACGCTCTGGGCTTTGTCTGCGAGTACATAAGTTTCTGCAATAGCGCTGGCAGCGGATTGGATAACTACGGTGGGATTAAACTGGCAATCCTTATCGGTGGCGCTTGCCTGAGTCGCTGAAGAGATGGTGTGGCATAGGGCCAGGCTGAAGGCGGCAATCAGTTTCATGGTTTTTTATTCTCCTTGGCAATGCACTGCTGAATGCGATCAAGATAGGGGTGTTCCTGCAGAGCGGTAATCGCCTCTTCGACGAGTGCTGTTAGAGGTGTAGACAGTTGCCGATTTAATGAACGCTCCGCTTCAACGGTGGCTTGCCAGTGGACTTCAAGCTTTGGTAGTAAGCGCTGGCCTTTACGGCTGAGGCGGACCTTGCGCTGGCGTGCATCCTCCCCGGTGAGGATTTCTAACAATCCCTGCTGGACCATATCTCTGATCGTCTGGCTGACCGCCGGCTGGGTGATTGCGGCACTGGCCGCGATTTCATTGATGGTGACCGGGCTCTTGTGGATAAGGGCTCGCATCACCGGTGTATAACGCGGCTTGTAGTTTTTAATACCGCAGGTACGGTAACTATCTGCGACATCGCCATCCAGTAATTCGATTAAATGCCTGAGGCGAGTACCCAGCTGGCTGTATTTCATAGTGTTGAATTTATATAAGTGCTTATATAAATGATTGTAGAGTATCTCCCTACGCTGTGGCATTTCCTCAACCTCCTGTGAACCCGTTAACCCTTCGCTTGATCGCGGATACACGGTTTTAGGTTGCCCGCTAATGCCAAGCCTTTCCAATCAGCACACATTGAAACCGAAATTTAACATTTGTTTCATCGAAATTTAGGAATTCCCCGCCACTCTTTGCGCCGCTTAATCCGTATCAGGCAACTGGGAATAACGACGATGAAACAATTTGGCTTGGCTGCTCTGGCAGCCCTGGGTCTTCCACTGATGGCTGCAGAGGTCCAAGCCAGCGACCTCATTATCTCGGAGTACATTGAGGGCAGTGGTAACAATAAGGCGCTAGAAATTTTTAACGGCAGCGAAACTGCGATTGATTTGAGTAATTACTCAATCCAGCTCTTTTTCAACGGCTCCGATAGCGCCTCAGCGAATATCGCCTTGAGTGGCACCTTGCAGAGCGGTGCGGTATTTGTTCTGGCCCATGGCAGTGCCGATACGGTGTTGCTGGATCAGGCCGACCAGATTTACACCAGTGGCCTGTTTAATGGTGACGATGTAGTAGCACTTGTAGGTCCCAATGGTTTTGTTGATGTGATCGGCCAAATTGGTACTGACCCCGGTAGCCAGTGGGGCAATAGCAGCCTCGGCACACAAAACCAAACACTGGTACGCAATCTGGATGTGCAGACAGGCCGCACCGATGGCAACAGCACCTTCGATCCCGCTCTGGAGTGGGCCAGTGAGGGGTTGAATAATTTTGATCACCTGGGCTGGCACGGCGCCGATGGTGGCAATGGAGATGGTGACGGTAATGGCGGTAACGAGCTGGGGGCCTGTGGCGATGCGGCAACCTTAATCAGCCAGATACAGGGCAGCGGCACCGCGAGTGCACTTGAAGGCGAACGCCACGAAATTGAGGCGGTGGTCGTCGGCAATTTCCAAGATCCCAATACCGGCCTGGCCGGTTTCTTCCTGCAGGAAGAGGACAGCGATCAGGATGGCGTGGATGCGACTTCAGAAGGACTGTTTGTACACGACAATGCCTTCGGTGTGAGTGTGCAAGTTGGCGACCTGGTGCGCGTAGGGGGTATCGTCGATGAGTTTTTTGATTTCACTGAGTTGAATCAGATTGATGGTGTTAGCGTTTGCGGAAGCGGTTATCAGGTAACGGCGGCTAATGTACAGATGCCGTTTGGCTCAGTAGAAGAGCAGGAGCAGCTCGAAGGGATGTTGGTTGAATTCCCACAGAGCCTCACCGTTAACGGTCATTACAACCTGGGCCGCTATGGCGAAGTGATCCTGTCCAACGGCCGCCTGTATATCCCCACCCACAATAATATGCCGGGCGCCGCAGCGGCGGCTCAAGTGGAAGCCAACGCACTCAACCAGATTATTCTGGACGATGGTTCCACAGTGCAAAATCCCGAGACAATGCCTTATCCGGCCTCGGGTCTCAGCGCTTCTAACACCTTGCGCAGTGGCGATACTCTGGAGGGGCTTACCGGAGTGATGGGGTACGGCTTTGGTGCCTATCGTGTTCACCCTGTGGAAGTCCCCCAATTTACCCCGGTCAATCTACGCGATGAAGCGCCCATCTTACCGGGTGATGGCAGTCTGCGCGTTGCCAGCTTTAACGTGCTGAATTACTTCAATGGTGACGGCAACGGAGGTGGCTTTCCCACTTCGCGCGGTGCCGATACTTTGGAAGAATTTGAGCGCCAAAGAGAGAAAATTATTTCTGCAATCCTGCGTATGGAAGCCGATATTGTCGGTTTGATGGAACTGGAAAACGACGGCTACGGTGTCGATAGTGCCATCCAGGATCTGGTCAATGGGCTCAACGCAGCAGCATCAGGACATAGCTACCAGTTTGTGCAGCCGGACCTCACGCAGCTGGGCAGTGATGAAATCGCCGTGGGCATGATTTACCGCAGCGACCGCGTTATGCCGATTGGCAGCGCCGTTACTCTGCAGGATTATCCTTTTGATGACGGTAACCGCCAGCCGCTGTTGCAGGCATTTGCCGAACTCTCCTCTGGTGAGCGTCTCGCCGTGGTGGTGAACCACTTTAAATCCAAGGGAAGTTGTCCAAATGATGGCAGCCTGAACAGTGATCAGGGGGATGGTCAGGGCTGCTGGAATGCTCTGCGTACTCAGGCTGCCGATGCCCTGGTGAGTTGGGTTGAGAATGACCCCACCGGAACTGGAATTGACCGTGTTTTAGTGCTGGGCGACCTCAACAGCTACGCCATGGAAAATCCAATTACGGCTCTTGAAGGGGCGGGGTATACCGACCTGCTGGAATGGTACGGAGCGGGACAGGCTTATTCCTATGTCTATGACGGCCAGTCTGGCTACCTGGATCATGCGCTGGCCAGCCCTTCACTGGCTCCGTTGGTTACTGCCGCCGTGGACTGGCATATTAATGCCGATGAACCGCGAGTGTTGGATTACAACCTTGAACACAAGAGCCTAGAGCAGCAGGAAAACCTCTATTCTACAGGCCCCTTCCGTGCATCCGATCACGATCCCTTAATTGTTGAGCTGGATCTGAGTGCAGATAACCTAGCGCCCACGGCAGAATTCAGCTGGGAGTCTGAAGGGTTGTTGATTAATTTTATCGATAACAGCAGTGATGCAGATGGTGAGCTGTTGAGCTGGTCCTGGGATTTTGGCGACGGTGTAACCAGTAGCGAGCAAAATCCCAGCCACACTTTCGATGTGCCGGGTAATTACTTGGTACGTTTGCAGGTAAAAGACGATCGCGGTGCGGTATCCACACAAGAACAGATTATTGAAGTGATGGATGATGCGATTTCATTGCAGGCTAACTTTAAACTACATCGCTTTTTCCGTTGGGTATGGGTAGAAGATCGCAGCCAATACAGTGGTGATAATAAACTGCAATACCACTGGGATTTTGGGGATGGAGTGCAGCGCAACGGTCGTTGGGCGTTACATCGCTACGCACAAACGGGTAATTACGAAATTACCCTCACAGTGACTGATGGTGAGGACGCTGAAGATAGCGCCTCCCAAGTAGTAAAAATTTCCTGGCCACGATGATATATGTCAATTTTTGATTAATAATAAATATTCTGGTTGCCCTGGCGCCGGGGTTTTGAATTCCCTGTCGTCGCTTCACCAGGATTCTTTGAGTTGATAGCTTTTCCCTAGAAGCGAATGGCCGCACCCTGGTGGTGCGGTCTTTTTTATTTCGCTCTCCTTAAAAAATTAATTGCCCCCATTTGTTTTTAAGCTGATGACCCCCTTTGGGAGAAAGAAGGACCATACTAGGTTCTGTCTTGTTGGGTTACAGGGGCGCCGCTTTATGTCGTGTGCATTCAAAAATCTCGTAGGTTTAAGCCTGGAGTGGACTGGCACCCATTATTCCGAGGTGGGAGATTTCCCTGATCTCTCCACCTATGTTGTCAGTTATGAGTCAGAATCCAACTGCTATATCACTGCCGGTGGCAAGCTGGTATGTGAAGCCAGTTACTCGTATGCGCCTATGGGAGTACGTATGGCAGCACTGGTTTATCGGCCGAATATCTACCAGGGGCGGCGTGGAGTTGTTCTTTACGCCATGTTGGATTTTGACCTGATGATGGATCGCGCCGTTATTATGCATAACGATCAACCCCTCGCGCTGGCCAATGGCAGTTTTCGGGTGGTTGATACACCGGAAAAACCCGTCGTTGGTTAGGGGAGAATTAAATTAAAATATCGGGAGAGTTTGGTATGGATAATCATGAAAAAATTAATTATGTAGAGTTCCCATCTAAGAGTCTGGCAAAGACCAAGGCTTTTTTCACTGAGGCCTTTGGCTGGGAATTTACAGATTATGGCCCCGAGTACTCCGCTTTCTCCGGCGCAGGCTTGGACGGTGGCTTTTTTCAGGCGGATATGCACAGCTCAGCAGTGAATGGTGCCGCGTTGGTAGTGCTTTATAGTTCTGACCTGGAAGATACGTTACAAAAAGTCGAGCGGTGCGGTGCTAAGGTGGTCAAACCTATTTTTTCTTTCCCCGGAGGAAGGCGCTTTCATTTTGCCGAGCCCAGCGGCAATGAATTTGCGGTTTGGTCAGATATCGGAGAGAAACAGTAATTTTAAGTTGTACCAATAAAAAAGCCCCCGTGGGGGCTTATTGATTTTGTGCTAAGAAATTTTCGCTGAGCCCTCAAGCTGATAATTCAGTTTGTTTCTCATCGGCTAATTAAGCGCTAATAGATATATACTGCTCCGCTAGAGTATGCTGAATTATCTTGCTGATTTCCGCCGATGCCCGTGGCGCCACTATCTTCTTGAAAGGCCCCTACCGCTAAGGTCTGGCCATCTGCGCTGAGGCTGATATTACCAAAACCAAAATAGTCTCCCTTTTCGGTATTACTGGCTTTTAGGTAGGCCTTCTGTTGCCAGTTGTCCTCACTTCGGGCGAAGATATACACGGCACCAGACCAATCTGCACTATTATCGCCTTCATCGCCATTAATGCCAATGGCACTGCTACCCTCCCGAATGGCTCCTACCGCTAGGGACTGGCCATCGGCGCTAAGACTGAGAGATCCACCAAATCGGTCATAAGAATTTGTATTACTTGCCTTAATATAAGCTTGTTGCTGCCAAGTATCGTTGTTGCGAATAAAAATATAAGCTGCGCCAGCACCCGTTGCCTGGTTGTTATTTGCATCGCCATTAATACCGGAAGCATTGCTACTCTCAGCTGTAGCTCCTATGGCCAGGACCTTGCCGTCTGCGCTTAAACTGAGTGAAGAACCAAAATAATCACCTTCATCAGTGTTACTAGCTTTTATGTAAGCCTGTTGTTGCCAGTCGGTGTCACTGCGGGCAAAGATATACACCGCACCAGAATTATATGTACGATTGCTACTTTGATCGTTGTTAATACCGGTAGCACTGCTATTTTCATTTGGTGCGCCCACTCCGAGTATCTGGCCATCGGCACTGAGGCCGACAGTATAACCAAAAAGGTCATTTTCATCGCTATTGCTAGCCTTTATGTAGGCCTGCTGTTGCCAGGTGCCTTTATCTCGGGTGAAGATATAGACTGCTCCGCTATCCTCTCTTGAAGCCCCAACAGCTAAAGTTTGGCCATCGCTACTAAAGCTGAGTGAATCACCGAAGTTTTCAGAGGCATCTGTATCACTGGCCGTAAGGTAGGCTTGTTGCTGCCAGTCATCTTCATTGCGGGTGAAGATATAAACACCACTATCAGTACCTACTGCAAGAGTCTGGCCATCGGCATTCAGACTGAGTTCTGAACCAAAATACTCCCACTTTCTATTGTTGTTGGCTTTAAGGTAGGCCTGCTGTTGCCAGCCGCTTTCACTGAGAGTAAATATATACACCGCACCGGATTCATCTGCATCATTATTGCTTCCATCTCCATTAACACCTGTGGTGTTGCTATCCTCTCGAGGTGCCCCTATTGCTAGGGTCTGGCCATCAGCACTAAGGCTGATTGCTTTGCCGAAATCATCGTGGGCATCTGTATTACTCGCTTTGAAATAGCCAATGCTTCCTGTCAGTAAAAAATCGTCAACAGAAAGTATCGTTGAATCACTACATCTTTCTTGAGATCCCTCACCGTTGCAGGCCTGTAGAATATATTGCGCATTAGTTCGGGAATAGAGTGCTGTTTCTAGCTTGAGTGTTAGGGATTCATTACCTTGGGGAATATATTCAGCAACCCGTCTAAAACCGGAGACCCCATCGGGGTTTTCCAGTAAATGATAGTGGCTGGCATTTTCAGCATCAATCCACGCGAAGCGGAACTTCTTTATTGCCTCAAAACTTAAAGCAATTAGCTTTACTTGCTCTGGTGCAATAGAGGAGTCACCTCCATTTGAGGGATCTTCTGTTGCCGGTGGAGTACCGTTTCCTGTTGAAGGGGTACTTGCTACAGGTGAATTTTTTTCAGCAGTATCGCCGGTGCTACTGCTACCAGATCCGCCACCGCTACAACCGGATAGGAGTAAGGCAATTAGGGAGATCTTTATAATTTTTCTCTTCATAACTTTTAACCGGTTATCTTTGGCGCCTGATTATGCAGTTTGAATCTATAGGAATTCAAATATTACTTTCTATAATTTTTATATTTTCACAAAAAATTTTTTAATTGGCGGGCTTCTATAGATTATGTTTTCGAGAATTGAAAATTTTGTACTTTTGTGCCACTTGCTATTTGGATGTTTCTTTAAGAATTCTGTACCAAAAGGAAGGGTGTATTTTTGCAATTTTCAGGATTTTTGATTTTATTTTTGTTTGGTGGGTGAGCTGGAGCGGCGATTTCTGCGGTTGTGGCTGATTTTTTTGAGTGGGTTGTGTCTACATGCTAGGGGTTGGTTGAGATGTGAGAAAATATAAAGTTACCACAAAGAAAAGAGTATCTTGTTAGATATTTTTAGCGGTAATTTTAGGGGGTTTAGGGTGATGGTTTTTTCTGGCTTTAGTGGCAAGTTGGTGGTGTCAATAAGATATTTGAGATTTTAAAATGAGAATAAAGGGGGATCTGGTGGCATTTCAGCTCCAGGCAGTCAGAGTTGAAGATAGTAAGAGCTAAATCAGGAACAGACGTTTCATTTAGCTAAATTGTATAGTAATAATTTTTTATTTTGATTGGATGTAGAGTAGCAATAACAAGCGCTTAAACAATATTCAATAAAAAAGCCCCCGGTTTTATTCGGGGGCTTTTTAAAATCTGGATGAAAGAGTTTTAAGATTACACCTTAAACTCAGTATCCAGCTTCTTTTCCACCAGCTGCTTTTTTAATTTCGCATACTGGGGTACGCCGTTTTTGTAGGGTGGGTAGTCCTCGCCCTGAATTAACGGTAACAGGTACTCGCGTCCCGCATCGGTAATGCCGAAGCCGTCCTCGCTAATATATTCTTTCGGCATAAATTTTTCGACGTTGGCCACTTCAGACAATGGCGCTTCCGCGATAGACCAGCTGTACTCTTCACCTTCTGCACGAATAATTGCCGGCATAATGGCGTTTTTGCCGGCTGTCGCCATTTCCACGGCGGCGCGACCGACGGCGTAGGCCTGCTCCACATCGGTGGCGGAGGCGATATGGCGGGCGGCGCGTTGCAGGTAGTCGGCCAGTGCCCAGTGGTATTTCAGGCCCAGCTCGCTTTTGATCATATTGGCGAGGGTTGGTGCCACACCGCCCAGCTGCTTGTGACCGAAGGCATCGGTAGTGCCGGCATCGGCGAGAAAGGTGCCATCTTCGTACTGGGCGCCCTCGGAGGCGACGATTACGCAGTAGCCTTTCTCGTCCACGGTCTTTTGCACCTTGGCCAAGAACTTCTCTTTATCGAAGGCCACTTCCGGGAACAGGATAATATGTGGTGCATCGCCTTCCTCTTCCTGGGCCAGGGCGCCGGCAGCGGCAATCCAACCCGCGTGACGACCCATCACTTCGAGGATAAAGACCTTGGTGGAGGTGGCGCACATGGAGGCTACGTCCATGGCCGCTTCCTTGGTTGAGACTGCAACGTATTTTGCTACGGAGCCGAAGCCGGGGCAGTTGTCGGTTAGCGGCAGATCGTTGTCGACCGTTTTGGGAATATGGATGGCCTGAATTGGGTAACCCATGGTCTCAGACAGCTGCGAGACTTTCAGGCAGGTGTCAGCGGAGTCGCCGCCGCCGTTATAGAAGAAGTAGCCGATGTCGTGGGCCTTGAATACTTCGATCAGGCGCTCGTACTCTGCGCGATTCTCTTCCAGGCTCTTCAGCTTGTAGCGGCAGGAGCCAAAGGCGCCGGAGGGAGTGTGACGCAGTGCGGCGATGTCTTCCACACTTTCCTGGCTCACGTCGATCAGTTCCTCACGCAGTGCGCCGAGGATGCCGTTCAGCCCCGCATAGACTTTACCAATTTTGTCCTGGTTTTCACGGGCAGCTTCTATTACGCCGCAGGCGGAGGCATTGATTACGGCAGTCACACCACCGGACTGCGCGTAAAAGGCGTTCTTCTTCGACATGGTTATCCTGTTTTCATAGAGATCTTGGGAAGTGACCCGATCCGGTTGTCCGCCGGACGCTCTTCGGCGGCGCCAGTGGGGGAACTCCGGGAGCTCGTATCGGGTGTCGGCCGTAGCTGGAAAATTCCTACCACCCTACCGGGGGTGAGGCCGATCTGTGCGGGGGCGGAGTCTAATGGAATAGCGAGTAAATTGCATGGCAAACGGGGCATTTGGCAATTACTGGCCTGTTTTGCCGTGGTAAGCTTGCGCCGCAACCCCCAGGAGTACAGATTTTCGCCATGCATATCCATATTCTCGGTATTTGCGGCACCTTTATGGGCAGCCTAGCCCAATTAGCGGTGGCCGAAGGACACCGGGTCACCGGTAGCGATGCCAATGTTTACCCCCCCATGAGCACTCAACTACAGCAGGCGGGTATTCAGATCACCGAGGGCTATGACCCGGCTCAGTTGGAGCCGGCCCCAGACCTGGTCATTATCGGCAATGCCATGTCCCGCGGTAATCCCGCCGTGGAAGCGGTACTTGAACAGGGGCTGGCCTATACCTCCGGTGCCCAGTGGCTCTGTGACCATTTCCTCGGTGGGCGCTGGGTACTGGCAGTAGCGGGCACTCACGGCAAGACCACAACTGCCAGCATGTTGGCCTGGATTCTGGAAGCGGCGGATATGCAGCCAGGCTTCCTGATCGGCGGTGTGCCAGGCAACTTTGGAGTGTCGGCGCGTTTAGGGGAGTCCCCTTTCTTTGTGGTGGAGGCAGATGAATACGATACCGCCTTCTTCGATAAGCGCTCTAAGTTTGTGCATTACCGCCCTCGCACAGTGATTATCAACAACCTGGAGTTCGATCACGCCGATATCTTCGACGATTTGGCGGCGATCCAGCGGCAGTTTCATCATCTAGTTCGCACGGTGCCCGGCAACGGCCTGATTGTCAGCGCCGCAGAAGATAATGTGGAGCAGGTATTGCAGCAGGGTTGCTGGAGTGAAGTTCAGCGCTTTGCCAGTGAGGATCAGCCGGGGATCAGTGCCGGCGACTGGCGAGCGGTGGATATCGCCGCGGATGGCAGCAGTTTTACCGTGCTGTTCGAGAGTGCCGAAGTGGCGCGTGTGGAGTGGGATCTCACCGGTATGCACAATGTGCGCAACGGTCTTGCAGCCATGGCTGCAGCCCGTCATGTGGGTGTGGTACCTGAGCTAAGCGCCTCTGCCCTTGGGCGTTTTCAAGGCGTAAAGCGCCGTATGGAATGCCTGGGCGAAGTGGCTGGTATCCGCGTTTACGATGATTTTGCCCACCACCCGACTGCGATTGAATCCACACTCAGTGGCCTCAGGGCCAAGGTGGGTAAGGACAAGATCATCGCCTTGATTGAACCCCGTTCCAACACCATGCGTATGGGCGTGCATCAGGGCCAGTTAGCCAGTGCCTGTAGCGGTGCGGATATGGTGTTGTGGTATCAGCCCCAAGGGATGAATTGGTCTCTGAATGAAGTTACTCACCACTCTCCGGTGCCGGCCAAGATTTTTGACACTATCGAGAATGGTGTGGAATCGGCACTGCAGCTCGCCGGCGAGGGCAGTCATATCGTGGTGATGAGTAACGGCGGCTTCGGTGGTATCCATCAGCGTTTGATTGGAGCCCTGGAGCAAAAATATAACTATTCGACCTGAAAAGAGTCAGCACTTTAGTGATCGGGGAAGTGATCTTGCAGCAAGCCACATTTAATAAAACCGTTACCCTGGCCATGACTGGGGCTTCCGGGGCCCAATACGGCCTGCGTTTGTTGCAGTGCCTGCTCGCTTCTGGCGTGCGCGTCTGGCTGTTGATGTCTGAGGCGGCCCAGGTAGTGATCAATACAGAGACCGACCTGCAACTGCCGGAGGGCGACGATGACACACTGCAGGCTTTTCTCGCCGATCGCTTCGGCGCGCAGGAGGGCCAGTTGAAATTGTTTGGCAAGCGCGACTGGTTTTCGCCGGTGGCATCCGGCACTGGAGCGTCGGCCAGCATGGTGATCTGCCCGGCCAGCGGTGGCACTTTGTCGGCCGTTGCCTGTGGAGCTTCCAATAATCTGATTGAGCGCGCTGCGGATGTGGCGTTGAAGGAGCGCCGCCAGTTGATTTTGGTTCCGCGCGAGGCGCCTTACTCGGAGATTCACCTGGAAAATATGCTCAAACTCACCCGCATGGGCGCGATGATTCTGCCGGCCAGCCCCGGTTTTTATCAGAAGCCGCGCACGGTCGAAGACATAGTCGATTTTGTGGTGGCGAGACTGCTCGATCAGTTGGGCGTGGAACAAAAGTTGTTGCCGGCTTGGGGTGAGTAGGTCACAGGGAGATAAAAAATAGTGAAAGCGAGCATAACCATCCACTACTGTGTGCAGTGCAATTGGATGTTGCGGGCTACCTGGATGGCCCAGGAGTTGCTTCACACTTTTGCGGATGACCTACAACAGGTTGCATTACAACCCGGAACTGGAGGAGTATTCGAAATCCGCATTGGTGAAAATTTGATCTGGGAGCGCAAGCGCGATGGCGGTTTTCCCGGAGCAAAGGAACTCAAGCGGCGCGTGCGGGACCTATTGTTTCCCGAGCGCGATCTGGGACATATCGATACTCCCTGAAAATATTTCCAATAGCGCCGTGTAAACGCAAATTTTGTATTTGCACCAGCACTGCCGGGGCGATCAAAATATGCGCCGTACTGCGGCCCACTGATTTATTGGATAGAAGCAAAAACCTATGCTGTCAGCTTTCAAGAACTCGTATGAATACCTGGTAACCAAGCGGCCACTGGCTGTGTTGGTAGTTATCGGCCTGCTCACCCTGCTGGCAGCGATGGGCTTGCCCCGCTTCAAGATCGATGCCTCGGCGGACTCCCTCACCCTGGAGGCCGATGAGTCCCTGGATTATTTTCGTGAGATCGCCGAGCGCTACGCTAGCGGGGACTTCCTGGTGGTCACCTATCGCTATAAGGATGGCGACCTGTTTAGCGATAAATCTCTACAAGCTCTGGCCAAGTTACGCGATGAGCTGGCCGGAGTAGATGGCGTTTCCAGTGTACAGACCATCCTCGATGTCCCTTTGCTGTACAGCCCCAAACTGTCTTTAACCGATATCACCGATGAGATTCGCACTCTGTCCCAGGCAGATACTGATCGAGACCTGGCCCGACAGGAGTTTCTCTCCAGCCCTATTTACCGCGAATTGATTCTGAGCCCGGATGGCCAGACCACCGCACTGCTCGCCAATCTGACGCTGGATAGCCACGGTATAGAATTGGTACGCGAGCGCGATGCCCTGCGCCGCAAGCGCAATAGTGAGGGCCTGAGCCCGGAAGAGGCTGCGCGCTTGGAAGAGGTGAGTGCCGTCTATTTGGAGCACCGCACTGCTCAGGAGTTGGAAGCGCGGGCGCGAGTTGATGAGGTGCGGGGGATTCTCGCCGGTTACAAAGGCGAGGCAGAGTTGTTCCTCGGCGGTGTGACCATGATCACTTCGGACATGATCACTTTTATCAAAAGTGATCTGGTAGTGTTTGGTGTGGGCATCCTCGTCTTCATTATTCTGACTCTGTTGCTGATCTTCCGTCAGCCCCGTTGGGTGCTGTTACCGCTGCTCACCTGTGTCACCACCGCAGTGACGATCCTGGGCCTGCTCAGCTGGCTCGACTGGCGCATGACTGTGATTTCCGCAAACTTTGTCGCGCTGCTGCTGATTATTACCCTGGCGATCACCATCCACCTGGCGGTGCGTTACCGCGAATATATTGCGCAAAACCCCGACTGGAGCCGTGAAACACTGGTGCTGCAGACTGTGCGGTTTATGGCCAAGCCCTGTCTGTACACGGCCCTGACCACTATCGTTGCGTTTGTATCGCTGGTGGTGAGTGGTATTCGCCCGGTTATCGACTTTGGTTGGATGATGACGATGGGGGTAACTCTAGCCCTGATGTTGTCCTTCCTGATTATCCCCAGTTTTCTGATGATCCTGCCCAAGCGCCAGGGCAAAGTGAGTGCGGATAATTCCCATGCATTTACCCTGCGTTTCTCTAGCTTTGCCGAGCGCCATAAGTTTGTGGTGTTGGGGGTGTCCCTGGCCGCTGCGGTGATCAGTGTGGCGGGAATGCTGCAGCTTAAAGTGGAAAACCGCTTTATCGATTACTTCGATGATTCCACCGAAATTTACCAGGGTATGCTGGTGATTGACCGCCGCCTGGGCGGCACTGTGACCCTGGATATTATCCTCGACAAGCCTGTGGAAGAGGAGCCTGCCTTCGAAGGTGAGGAAGATCCTTTTGCCATGGAAGTGGAGGAAGATCCGTTTGCGGTAGAGGAAGATCCCTTTGCCTCAGATGACCCTTTCGGCGGAGAAGAGGAGTCTCAGGAACAGAGTTATTGGTTCACCGTAGCTGGTCTCAATACCTTGGAACAGTTGCACGATTACCTGGAGGAACAGCCAGAGATCGGCAAGGTGCAGTCCCTCGCCACTCTGTACAAAGTGGCTCGTGACTTGAAAGGTGGCCAGCTCAATGACTTTGAGTTGGCGGTGGCCAATACCAGCCTGCCGCCGGAAATTCGCGGCGTATTGGTAGATCCCTATCTCTCGGTTGAGAACAATCAGGCCCGCATTACCCTGCGGGTGATGGAGACTGATCCGAATCTGCGCCGTGGCGAATTGATCGAGCGCATTTACGATTACGCGCATAATGAAATGGGTATAGCGCCGGAAAACATCCACCAGACAGGACTGCTGGTGCTCTACAACAATATGCTGCAGAGCTTGTTTAAGTCCCAAATCCTGACCCTGGGGGCGGTATTTGTGGGCATCCTGTTAATGTTCCTGGTGTTGTTCCGTTCTCTGTCGATTGCCATTATCGCGCTGGTACCGAATATGCTGGCGGCCTGTGTGGTACTCGGTGGTATGGGGCTCGCCGGTATTCCATTGGATATGATGACCATCACCATTGCGGCGATTACCGTGGGTATTGGGGTGGATCACGCGATTCACTATCTGTACCGCTTCCGCGCCGAGTTTGCCAAAGACGGCAATTACCTGGCTACCATGCATCGCAGCCATGCAACTATCGGTCGCGCCATGTTCTACACGGCGATCACCATTATTGCCGGCTTCTCGATCCTGGCGCTGTCCAAATTTGTGCCTTCTATTTACTTTGGCCTCTTGACCGCCTCGGCCATGTCCGCGGCACTGCTGGGCTCACTGACTTTGTTGCCATTGTTATTGGTGATATTCAAACCTCTGGGTGCCGGTTCTGTAGATAGAAGTGAGGTGGAAATTCCAGAGGGGGCAGCCAAGGCCTGAGGGAATATTTTTTAGAGTTAGCAATAAAAAGCCGGGCAATTGCCCGGCTTTTTATTAGCAGATTAATTCGCGGAGAATTAATCCTGGCGGCTGGTGATTTCCAGAAGGTGGTAACCAAACTGAGTTTTTACCGGGCCGTGTACCTTGTTCAGTTCCTCAGAGAAAACGACCTTGTCGAACTCCGGCACCATCATACCCTTGCTGAACTCACCCAGGTCACCGCCGGAACGGCCGGAAGGGCATTGGGAGAACTGCTCCGCGATTTTGCCGAAATCGGCGCCATTTTCGATCTGATCTTTCAGTTCCAGGCACTTGTCTTCGGTCTGTACCAGGATATGGCGGGCTGTTGCTTTAGGCATGAATAGTCTCCATTCGTTAATAAACCGCAGCAGCTTAATGGCTGTGGGTCGTGCTTGCCACCGACAATTACCGGGATTCCGTGGAATATTGCACTCAAACAATTGGATTGGCGCTTAAAGGCCTCGCCAGAAATCTCGGTGATCCTGTTGGCAGTGGTATCTTTAGTACTTCAACCCACCCAACGAGAGAGCATTTTGCAACAGATCCCCCTTTTTCCCCTGAGCGTGCCCCTCTATCCAGGTGTTGCGCTACCTCTGCGTATCTTTGAACAGCGTTATCTGCATTTGGTTAGCGAATCTCTGAAAAATGAGAGCGGCTTTGGTGTTGTTTTGATTCGCTCTGGCGGCGAGGTGGGCAACGCCTCGGTTTGGCCCCTTGGGGTCTATGTGCATATTGTCGATTGGAGTCAGGGAGAGGAGGGCTTGCTGCATGTGCAGGTAGTCGGGCGGCGGCGCTTCCGCATCAGTCACACCGAGCGGGCTGAAGACGGCCTGTTGCTGGGGGATGTTGAGTGGTTGCCGGATAATGCCCCCCGGCCGATACCTGCAGATTGCGATGGCCTAATGGCAGTGCTGGAAGAGTTAAAGGAGCGTGCCAAGGATCTTTCACTCAAGTTCGATAATGTCGACTCCGCCGATGCCCTGTCCTGGCAACTGGCCCAGTTGTTACCCCTTGAGGATAAAGCGAGAGTGGATTTGCTGGCCCTGGAAGACCCCTTGGCCCGTCTCGCCAATATTGCTGAGAACCTGGATCGTTGGAGCAGGGAGTAACCCAGCAGTAGGAATCCATTTATGCCGTTTAAACCCCCGGCTGCTGGGTTATACTGCGCGGCCGACCGGATTTCGCACGGAGAGCCAAGTGACCACGACAGCCAGCACTGATCAGCAATCTACCCGCGACAAACTCGAACAGATGGGGCGAGCCGCTAGAGAAGCTTCTCGCACAATGGCGCGCGCAGATACTGAGGTCAAGAACCGTGCCCTTGCAGCAATTGCTGCCGAGTTGGAAGCCAATCGGATCGAACTGGCCAAGGCCAATGCGGCTGATATGCAGGCCGGACGCGAGCGCGGTCTGGATGCGGCACTGCTCGACCGATTGGAACTCAATGATGAGCGCATCGACGGTATGATCGAAGGGCTGATACAGGTGGCCGACCTACCGGACCCGGTGGGGGAAATTGAGGATTTGTGCTATCGCCCCAGTGGAATTCAGGTGGGTAAGATGCGTGTGCCCCTGGGAGTAGTGGGCATTATTTACGAGTCCCGTCCTAATGTGACTATCGATGCGGCCAGTCTCTGCCTGAAATCCGGTAATGCGACTATTTTACGTGGCGGTAGTGAGGCGTTGCAGTCCAACCGGGCTATCGCCGCCTGCATCAGTGCAGGGCTGCGCGAGGCCGGCTTGCCACAAACGGCTGTACAGGTAGTGGATACTAGCGACCGCGCTGCAGTGGGCGCCCTGATCACCATGCCCGATTATGTGGATGTCATAGTGCCACGTGGTGGCACCGGCTTGATCGAAAGGGTCAGCCGCGAAGCCAGTGTGCCGGTGATCAAACACCTGCACGGCGTTTGTCACGTCTATATCGATGACCTGGCTGACGAGCAGAAGGCCTTTGAGATCGCCTTGAATGCCAAGACCCACCGCTACGGCGTTTGTAACGCTATGGAAACGCTGTTGGTGGCCGAGGCAATTGCCGGGAAAATTCTGCCGCGCTTGGCTGAGGCCTATACGCTGAAAGGCGTAGAATTGCGCGGGTGTGAACGCAGCAGAGAGATATTGCCACAGATTAACGTAGCCAGTGACAGCGACTGGAGTGAGGAGTACCTTGCGCCCATTCTCGCTATCCGTGTCGTGGCGGATATGGATGGCGCAATGGATCATATTGCCCGCTATGGCTCTGGCCACACCGAGGCTATTGTGACTCAGGATTACAGTCGCAGTCGTCGCTTTCTTGCCGAGGTGGATGCCAGCTCGGTGATTATTAATGCCTCCACGCGCTTTGCCGACGGGTTTGAATACGGCCTGGGGGCGGAAATCGGTATCAGTACTGATAAAATCCACGCCCGTGGACCGGTGGGGCTCGAAGGGCTCACCTCGCAAAAGTGGATTGTGCTCGGTGACGGGCATATCCGCCGATAGTTTTTCGGGCCCGGCAGCCAGCAAAGAGGTAATTTTGGCAACTAAGCGGCAGACCATCGCCTTATTCGGCGGCACTTTCGACCCGGTGCACTTCGGCCATCTGCGCATGGCGCTAGAGCTGCGCCAGGCCCTGGGTTTCGATGAAATGCGTCTGTTACCCAGCCATCAGCCTCGCCATCGTCAGAGTCCAGGAGTTTCCTCACGCCAGCGTAGTGAAATGTTGGCGCTGGCATTGGCTGGTTGTGATGAATTGCAGCTGGATGAGCGGGAACTACAGCGCGGTGGCGACACTTATACGGTAGATACCCTCGAAGCGCTGCGTGAGGAATTGGGGCCACAAGTGTCCATCAGTTTCTGTATGGGTACTGACTCCTTGTTGACCTTGCATCGCTGGCATCGTTGGCAACGCCTGTTGGAGCTGGCTCACCTGGTCGTTGTGACCAGGCCCGGCTGGCACTTGCCGGAAGCGAGCGCAGCCACTGGCAATGCCGAGCTAGCGAAATTGCTGCAGCAGCATCGCGGCAACGTGGCCGATTTACATAAATATGCCTCAGGTCGCCTGGTTTTGCGCGCGCAAACCCTGCTGCCAATTTCCGCTACACAGATTCGCCAGTTGCTGGGCAGCGGCCAGTCTCCGCGTTTCTTACTGCCAGCAACGGTGTTGCAATATATTGAAGACCATCAACTCTACACAGAATCGGTTGCCACTGGTGACCAGTAATGAATCAAGGTGTTATGACAAATATTAAAGATATCGCGCTAAATGCTCTGGAAGATCTGAAAGGCAAAGACATTGTCGCTCTGGATGTTTCCGAATTCTCTGATGTGATGGACAACCTGGTGATCTGCACCGGTACCTCCAGCCGCCAGGTAAAATCGCTGGCGGAAAATGTGGTGGACGAACTCAAGAAAGAGGGGGTGCGCCCGATTGGTGTTGAGGGCAAAGAGCAGGGCGAGTGGGTACTGGTGGATTATGGGGATCTGGTAGTGCATGTAATGCTCGCGGATGTGCGCAATTTCTACGACTTGGAAAAACTCTGGTCTATGACTCCAAATACCCGCGATGAGGCGGATGGTAGCGATCCCCATCAGGGTTGATTAAGTGAAGATTCGCATCCTCGCCGCCGGAGGCAAAATGCCGGCATGGGTCCAGGAGGGTTATGCCGAATACGCCAAGCGTCTGCCCCGTGAAATTGCTCTGGAAATGGTGGAGATCCCCCTGGGGCAGCGGGGCCAGAAAAGCTCTGCGGCACTGATTGATAAAGCGCGCAAGAAAGAGGGCGAGGCCATGCTCGCTGCTCTCGGCCCGCGCGATCATGTGGTGGCGCTGGATGTTAAGGGCAAGCCTTGGAGTACAGAGCAATTGTCCGACCAGCTGCGCGACTGGCAGCTGCTGGGGGAAAATGTCAGCCTGTTGATTGGCGGCCCAGACGGGCTTTCGCAGGACTGCCTGAGCCGGGCGCGTCAGCGCTGGTCTCTGTCACCTTTGACCCTGCCGCACCCTCTGGTACGTGTGGTTTTGGCCGAGCAAATTTATCGCGCCTGGACCCTGCTTGCCGGCCACCCTTATCACAAATAAGACATTTGCGACCAAGTGCGGAGAGATTTGCCAACTGGAATTCTCTCTCCGTGCGTTCGCTGTGGTAATGTAGTCCGAATTAGTTTTTTCCCGCGCCAGTCATAATCGTTTAAAAAACGCCAATGCCCCACGATCATCACCTCAAGGACCCCCACACGGAGCAGCGACTGTTTCGCAACCGCATGTTGGTGGCCATTGTTGGTGTCATCGCGTTGCTAGGGGTTTTGATTGCGCGTTTTTATAATTTGCAGGTGGTAGATTACGATGACTACCGCACCCAATCCGATGATAACCGTATTCAGGTACGCCCCGTCGCTCCAACTCGCGGGCTGATTTACGATCGCAACGGTATATTGCTCGCGGATAACCGCGCCAGTTATAACCTTTCTATTGTGCGTGAACGGGTGAAAGACCTGGACGCAACCCTCGAACTGGTCGGCCATCTGGTCCGTCTGGGTGACGGCGATGTGGCCAAATTTCGCAAACGCTTGCGTCGCCGCCGTCCATTTGAACCGGTGCCTCTGAGGTTTCGTCTGAGTGAGGAGGAAATCGCACGGATTAGCGTGAACCAGTTTCGCATGCCCGGAGTTTCCGTGGAGGCTGAGTTGGTGCGCTACTACGCCCTGGGAGACCTGTTTGCCCACAGTGTTGGTTACGTGGGGCGTATCAGTGATCGCGACCTGAGTAATTTCACTAAAGAGGACGTGCGCCTCTATCGCGGTACCCGCAGTATCGGCAAGGTGGGACTGGAGCGCTCCTATGAGAAAACCCTGCTCGGCGAAGTAGGTTATGAAAATGTGGAGATCAATGCACGCGGGCGAGTATTGAGGGTGTTGGAGCGCCAGGACCCCAAGCCCGGTGCTGACCTTACCCTGCATCTGGATGCGCACCTGCAACAGGTGGCCTCGGATGCCCTGGGCGATCGCCGCGGTGCAGTTGTCGCCATCGATGTGAACACCGGCGGGGTGCTGGCCTTCGTCAGCAAGCCCTCCTTCGACCCCAACCTGTTTGTAACCGGAATCAGCTTTGCTGATTATCGCGCCCTGAGTGATTCCCTCGATGTGCCGCTGTTTAACCGTGCGGTACAGGGCCAATACCCGCCTGGTTCGACCCTGAAGCCGCTGATGGGGTTAGGCGGGCTCGAGGCCGGACTGATCACCCGTGAAACCAAAATTAAGGATCCGGGATTCTATAAGCTGCCAAATGATCCACGTCTATACCGCGACCATGTGCGCTGGGGCCATGGAGAAAAGGTGGATCTGATTCAGGCTATGGCGCAGAGCTGCGACGTCTATTTCTGGGATATGGCTCACCGCTGGGATATTGATGGCATGCACGATATGGCCGCTCACTTCGGCCTGGGTTCCAAGACCGGCATCGATCTGCCGATGGAACGCTCCGGCCTCTTCCCCTCGCGGGATTGGAAGCGCGGTGCGCGGGGTATGCCCTGGTTCCCTGGCGATAGTCTGAACGCCGTGCTGGGGCAAGGGTTCGTCCTGGCGACGCCCCTACAGCTGGCGGTGATGACCGCTACCATTGCCAATCGCGGTACCCACTATCGCCCGCAAATGGTGAAAACCATCAACGGGGTCGAACAGCCGGCGGAAATTCTGCATAACCTGGAGGCGCACCCTGATAATTGGGACCTGGTGTTCGAGGGCATGGAGGCGGTGGTCAATCGCAGCTATGGCACGGGCAAACGCGCGGGTAAAGACCTGAACTTCCGTGTCGCTGGAAAATCCGGCACCGCCCAGGTGGTAGGTATAGCCCAGGGCGCCCGTTACGACTCAGAGGCTCTGCAGGAGCGCCACCGCGATCACGCCCTGTTTGTCGCCTTTGCTCCTGTGGATAAACCGCGTATTGCTGTAGCGGTCTTGGTCGAGAATGGTGAAGCCGGTGGCGGCGTGGCGGCGCCGGTGGCGCGGGAATTATTTGCCGAGTGGGTGCCACGACCAGACACCCAAGAGAATACGGCGCAGAAAACCAGATTGAGCAAAGGGGTGGATAATGGCTAGCCGCGATTTTTCTCACCGGCTGTCCGATGCTCACGGCAGTCTCCGAAAGCCGGTGAGTCTGGCGAGACGCCTACACATTGATGTGCCACTGCTGGTGCTTTTATTGGTGCTTGCCTCTGTGGGGCTGGGGGTGCTCTACAGTGCTTCTGGCGGCGATATGAACTACGTGCGGCGCCAGTCTATATTTATGTGCCTGGCGTTCACCGGCATGTTTATTGTCGCGCAGATTCCGTTGGATTTTTATCGGCGCTGGTCTCCCTGGGCCTATCTGGGCGGCTGCGCTCTGCTGGTGGGGGTGTTGCTCTTTGGCACCGGTGCCAAGGGCGCCCAACGTTGGCTGGAGATTGCCGGCTTCCGCTTTCAGCCTTCGGAGGTGATGAAGTTGGGAGTGCCGATGATGGTGGCGGCTTTCCTGCACCAGCGCGCCCAGCCCCCGTCCCTTGTGACTGTCATTGGGGCTCTGGCCATCGTGGCGGTTCCAGCTGCTTTAATTGTGCGCCAGCCAGATTTAGGGACCTCTATCCTGATCGCCGCTTCCGGCCTGTTCGCGCTGTATTTGGCCGGGTTGAGCTGGAAGATGATCGGAGCGGCGGCCATGGGCTTGGTGGTTTCCGCTTGGCCAATCTGGCAGTGGGGGCTCAGGGACTACCAGCGCCAGCGTATCCTGACACTTCTGAATCCTCACGATGATCGCTTTGGTGCTGGCTGGAACATTTTCAATTCCAAAGCCGCCATAGGTTCCGGGGGGGTGTATGGCAAAGGCTATTTGCAGGGCACCCAGTCGCAGCTGGACTTTCTGCCGGAGAGCCATACCGACTTTATTATCGCGGTGTTGGCTGAGGAGTGGGGGATGCGCGGTGTCCTGTTACTGCTTTTACTCTATGTGCTGGTGATTGCTCGCGGCATCTATATTAGCTTTATGGCGCAACATCTATTTGGGCGCCTGCTGGCGGGGAGTATTACCCTCACTTTTTTTGTCTATGTGTTTGTAAACATTGGTATGGTTACGGGATTGTTGCCAGTGGTAGGGGTACCCTTGCCAATAATCAGTTACGGTGGAACCTCACTGATTACCTTAATGGCGGGATTCGGTATTCTCATGGCCGTAGGGACCGAGCGGCGCAGGGTACATTTTTGATGAACCAGCGGCGCAAATCAAAAACTGGATGTAGAGACGCGAGATGAAGACAGGAGCGGTGGTTTTGAAGTGGACCTCGGGACTATTGGTTGGTATGGGGCTAGCGCTGGCAGCTTGTGCGCAGGAGCCCGGCCACGGCGATAATGCCGACGCGCAAAAGTTCGTGGAATATATGGTGCAAGAGCATCAATTTGACCGCAACGAAATGCAGGAACTGATGCGCAATGCTAAGCGCAAGGACTCTATCCTCAAGGCGATCAAGCGCCCCGCAGAAAAAGCCAAGCCCTGGTATCAATACAAAAAGCTATTTTTAACTCCGCAAAGCATTGCCGGCGGTGTGGATTTTTGGGATAAGAATGCTGAGGCCCTGGCAGAAGCTGAGAAAAAGTATGGTGTCCCAGCTGAGGTTATTGTCGCGATCATCGGTGTTGAAACCCGCTACGGTGGCAATATGGGAGGCTACCGGGTACTGGATGCACTCTCCACCCTAGCCTTCAATTACCCGCGCCGCTCTGAGTTCTTTACCAAGGAGTTGGAAAACTACCTGCTTTTAACCCGTGATCAAGGTATGGACCCTCTCGCGCTGAAGGGCTCCTATGCCGGTGCCATGGGTTACGGCCAGTTTATGCCTTCAAGCTACCGCGCCTATGCGGTGGATTTCAGTGAAGATGGCAAGGTGGACATCTGGACCAATACAACCGATGCGATCGGCAGTGTGGCTAACTATCTGGCCAGGCACGGCTGGAAGCCCGGTGAGCCAACGACTGTATTAGCCAACCCGCGCCCCAATGCAGATATGACCATCGTCAACGATACCCTACAGCCCGAGTGGACAGTGGGTGAGCTGGCGGAAAAAGGTTTTAATGCTACCAGCCAAGTGGCACCTGAAATGCCCGCGATTGTTTTCTCTCTGCAGACTGAGCAGGGCAAGCAGTACTGGTTAGGCCTGAATAACTTCTCCACTATTACGGCTTACAACCGCAGCCGCCTCTACGCCATGGCAGTGAATGAACTTGCCCAGGAGATTGTTAAAGCGCGCGGCGGAAAGAGCTGAGTTGGAGATAAATAATTCCTGAGAATAATTGCCAAAGCCGGGAACTAATGGTGATGGTGGTAATCAATAATTTTCTGTTTTACTGAGCAGTTATAGATAACAGCGGCTTGGAGATGGCAGCCTGGGGTTGCCGCGCGCCGGGGGGATTATGTTTCAGCGCAATATACGGCGAGTGTTCCTACTCGCCGCTTTGTTTTTGGTCGCTTGTGGCGGCCCGCAAATTAAGCCGAATAAGCAGGGCGAGCAGGACTTCGATAGCCTTAAGGATAGCGGCCCAGCCAAACCGGTAAATATGCTCGCTACGCCGGAGCCCACACCCGTGCGGGAACCAATCGGACCGGCGGGCAATAAAAGCCCTTATAAAGTCAAAGGTGTAACCTATCACGTACGCCCTGCGGTTAAGGGCTACAAAGAGCAGGGTAAGGCCTCCTGGTATGGCACCAAATTTCATGGGCGACGCACTGCCAATGGCGAAATTTATAATATGTATGCCATGTCCGCCGCGCACAAAACCCTACCGCTACCCAGTTATGCCAAGGTAACCAACCTGGATAATGGGCGCAGTATTATTGTGCGCATTAACGACCGCGGCCCCTTTGTTCACGGCAGAATTATCGACCTGAGTTATACAGCAGCGCAAAAGTTGGACTATGTGAATCAGGGTGTTGCCCGTGTTGAGGTAGAAGCGCTGGACCCAAATACCCTGCCACCGGTGACGGAAACCCTATTGGCTGGCGATGTAACTGGCGGCCTGCCCCAGGATGCCAGTATCCGCCTGCCGGAAAATACCTTCCTGCAAGTGGGAGCCTATAGCAGCCCAGCCCAGGCCGAGAAAATTCGGGCTCGCTTGGCTGCAGCAATTGACTATCCTGTTTCTGTCAGTCCGGTTGAGCGCAGTGGCAAGCAATTTTATCGGGTGCGCATAGGCCCAATCTCCCAACAGCGGGCCCTGGCCAATGCACGGGAAACTGTGCAGAAGAATCAGCTGGGAGAGCCCCAGGTTGTGTATGAGTAAAACCCATCGGTAAAAGTGCGGCCCAAACGGTGAATACTCCAGTTTGTGGAGAAAGGTCACGGTTACCGGAGAACCGTAAAATCCTGACGATATTCTTTTCTCGAAATTGCTGAAAAACCCGTCATCAGCTGTGCCGGCAGCATAGGGGGGATAGCTAGTCGTCAGTGATCACCAATGGAATTGACGGTCATAGGAACGACCGTTCACAAAATACTGCGCAATGGCGTGAATTTTCTTGTATTTTGTCTTTATTACTGGCTCACGGCATAAGGTGATAAGCCTTCGCTGTGAAATAATTGCTTAAAATAAGTAATAGGTTAACAGCCAGCCAACGAACACGAGGATTAACGAGACTCTCACCTATGATCACACGGATTATCGCCTGCTCTTTTCTGTTGCTTTGTGCGGGCCTAGCCCAGGCGCAATCACTTATTCCAGCGCCGCCCCAGCTGGCGGCTACCTCCTACTTGCTTGTGGATGCCAATACCGGTCAGGTATTGGTGGAACACGAGGCTGATAAGGAGGTTCCTCCTGCCAGCCTTACAAAAATGATGACGGCCTACATTGTCTCGGAAGAGATGATCAAAGGCAGCATTAAAGAAGATGACAAGGTACGTATCTCTGAGAAAGCCTGGCGCAAGGGCGGCTCTAAGATGTTCGTTAAGGTTGGCGACCAGGTACCGATTATGGACCTGATGCGCGGCGTTATTATCCAGTCTGGTAATGATGCCAGTATCGCCCTGGCTGAGCATGTTTCAGGTAGTGAGGAGGTATTTGCTGAAGTGATGAACCAGCAAGCCGAACTGCTGGGGATGGAGAACACCAATTTTGTCAATGCTACTGGCTGGCCGGCTGAGGGGCATGTGACCACTGCCCGGGATTTGGGGGTTCTCGCACGTGCTCTGATTGCCAACCACCCGGAGCACTACGACATCTACTCCGAGAAGTATTTCAGTTATTCCGGTATCAACCAGCCCAACCGCAATCGCCTATTGTGGCGTGATTCCGCAGTAGACGGCATTAAAACAGGCCATACCGAAGAGGCTGGCTACTGTTTGGTGGCTTCTGCCATGAAGCGCGGTATGCGCCTGATAGCCATCGTGGTAGGCACCGATAGCGATGAAAAACGCGCTTCAGAGACCCAGAAGCTACTGGCTTATGGTTTCCGCTACTACCAGACCCACAAAGTATATGGGCAGGGCGAAGTACTGCAGACCGAGCGTGTCTGGGGTGGTAAAGAACCCAGTGTTGGCATAGCGGTTGAGAAGGATATTTTTGTAACTATCCCACGCGGTGGCGAAGAGGGTATCAAGGCCGACCTGATTGTGGATGGAGAGTTGGAAGCTCCCGTCGAGAAGGGTCAGTCTGTTGGTAAAGTTGTTGTGACTCTCGATGGCGAAACTGTCGCGGATGTTAAAGCGGTCGCCGCAGAAGAGGTAGACCGAGCCGGTTTCTTCAAGCGCATGTGGGATTCTATCAAGCGCTTTGTTATGGGCTTCTTCAATTAAATTTGCTCAGTTTTGACCAGCCAGGGGTGGCAATTTTGCTTCCCTGGCCGGCTCGCCCGGTTCCCTGACCAGTTCCTCTGTCATTCCCTGTCCACTGCCCTGCGCTCACTGTATAATCGCCGCCCGGCTGCACCTAAGCTTTTCTTAATGTCCTAAGGCCGGTCCCGGAGAGTGGTATGAGTCAAGATCCCAATCAGAAACCCCCGAAGATTGAATTCCCTTGCGAAGACTATATGGTCAAAGTGGTACGCGATGCCAATAAGGACGCGCATCAGTTCGTTCTGGAAGTTATGCGTCGCCATGCCCCCGGTTTGGATGAGGAGCGTATTACTCTGCGGGATAGTAGCAGTGGGAAGTTTACTTCCATGACCTTCTTTATCCTCGCTACAGGTGAGGACCAGCTCAAGGCCCTCTTTGAGGAGTTGAAAGTACATCCTGCGGTTCATATGGTGCTTTGATGACCATTGTCCGCAACCTAGCCCGGCGGGACTACGAGATCGTCTGGCGTGCCATGTCCCGATATACCGATCTTCGTGATGAAAGTAGCGCAGATGAAATTTGGTGTGTGGAGCATCAACCGGTATTTACCCAGGGGCAGGCCGGCAAGGCAGAGCATCTGTTGAATACCGGTGATATCCCAGTGGTGCAGGTGGACCGTGGTGGCCAGGTGACCTATCACGGCCCCGGCCAGCTTGTGGTTTATCCATTACTGGATTTACGTCGTGCCCAAATCGGCGTACGCGATCTGGTGACGGCCTTGGAAAAGGCTACGGTAGCAATGCTGGCAACCTTGGGTATTGCAGCTGCGCCCCGTGCTGATGCACCTGGGGTCTATCTGACGGAAGGGCCTCGCAGTGGCAATAAAATTGCTTCCATAGGCCTGCGTGTGCGCCGCGGCTGCAGCTTCCACGGTATTGCCATCAATATCGATATGGATTTGGCCCCTTTCCTCCGAATTAACCCCTGTGGATATGCCGGCATGCAAATGGTGCAGATGGCCGAGTTATTGCCACAGGTACCCTCCTGGGAACAGGTGGCGGAAATTTTTGTGTGCGAATTACTGCGTACCTTGGAGCTGCCCCCGGCAAAGTGGCAGCCACTTGAAGAACATGTATTGGCGCAACTGAGCGCGGAACAGCAGGAATTGAGTAATGGCTGATAAACCCGATCTGGTGCCGGTAAAGCGCACCCGCCGCCTTCAACAGGGGGAGAAACTGCGTGATGGTGACAAAGTAGAGCGTATCCCAGTCAAGGTTATTGCCAGTGATACTGTGCTGCGCAAACCCGACTGGATCCGGGTGAAAGTGCCAGCCTCAAAAGAAGTGGATCGCATCAAGAGTATCTTGCGCTCGCAAAAACTCTCCACCGTATGTGAAGAAGCCAGCTGTCCGAACCTGGGTGAGTGCTTTAGTGGCGGTACTGCCACTTTCATGATCATGGGGGAAATCTGTACCCGCCGCTGCCCCTTCTGCGATGTTGGCCACGGTAAGCCCAACCCTCTTGACCCGGAAGAGCCCAAGAATCTGGCGGAGGCCATTGCCGCTATGAGTCTGCGTTATGTGGTTATTACCTCGGTGGATAGGGATGACCTGCGCGATGGGGGTGCTCAGCATTTTGCCGAGTGTATCCGCGAAGCTCGTGAGCTCTCTCCGAACCTGCAAGTGGAAATCCTCACCCCCGACTTCCGCGGGCGCATGGATATTGCACTGGATATCCTTGAAAAGCAGGCACCGGATGTATTCAACCATAACCTGGAAACCGTACCGCGCCTTTATCGAGAGTCCCGCCCAGGTGCCAATTACCAGTGGTCTCTAAAGCTGCTGCAAGAGTACAAAAAGCGTCGCCCGGATGTACTCACCAAGTCTGGTTTGATGGTGGGCCTGGGTGAGGAAAAGGAAGAAATTTTCCAGGTAATGGACGATATGCGCGAGCATGATATCGATATGCTCACAATCGGTCAGTACCTGCAGCCGAGTAAAGAGCACCTGCCCGTGCAGCGCTATGTACACCCGGATGAGTTTGAGGAATATCGTCGTTATGCAGAGCAAATCGGTTTTAAGCATGCCGCTTGTGGTCCGCTGGTGCGTTCTTCATACCATGCAGATAAGCAGGCTCATGGTGAGACAGTAAGCTAAAAATAAGGAAATAAAAGAGGGGAGAGTTGGATGAGCTTTCCTCTTTTTTAAGATACTTTAATTGTAACTTTTATCTTCCTCATCCTTTATCCTCTCAACTCTGTTGCGCATAAAGTTCTTCGCAGCAGTGAGTTATTCAAAATAACTTTTAATTTAGTAAATGTTTTTCACTGGTTGAGTGTTTCTAGCGAAGCTTTAGTCAGAGTGAGCGATGGTTTGCTGATTCGATTAAAATTCCTGTTTTTATCTTTTAAAAAACGATACTGTTTAGCTCTTTTCATTTCTGGGAACACACATTTGCTTTGACAGTTTAGGCTGGAGAGTAATTAGATTTTTTAAAGTGTGAAAGTATAAGAATATAAGTATTCACAATTATTACTACCGTGATTATAGTTGGTACTGGCTAGTCATCTCTTGCGCCGTAAGCTTTTCTAAGTTTTTTCATTAACTCAAGCTTTTGCCTTTCCACAAAAAGTGCACCAGATACTGTCTTATTGCAATCTCATTGCAACGGACTGGGTAGTCTACACTCTTACTGAAATGGTACATCTATTCCTAGTGCTTAGTAATTGCACTAAGCGAGCATATTCAGTAACTTTAAGTTAAATAATAACGATAAGCTGACGTTGACCTATATATTTGTGACTGCACCTCTTAGAAAGCTGCTAGTCCGAGTGCACTAAAATGGTGATTTAGGTGCGCGGTCAATTGAATTGGCGATCTGGAATTTAAGTCGCTGCTAGTACCCAAGTGCAGGGTCTTACAGTGCTATCCAATATCAAACCATAATAAACACAATAATGAGAGAGAAAGCGATGACTCCAGAAGAGCGATACGAGAAGGTGAAGGGCCTGCAGCCATTGGAGCTTCTCTACAAGAGAGAGGCGGAAGAACCGGAAACGGTATTTCTTCGTCAGATGCAGCGCCGCGAGTGGCAGGATTACACCTGGCGTGAGGTAATGGATCGGGCCAGACGTATCGCGGGCTACCTGCGCAGCCGATTCGAACCAGGCGATCGAATTGCAATTCATGGTAAAAACTGTGCTGACTGGATCATTGTTGATGTAGGTATCATGCTTGCTGGTATGGTTAGTGTGCCTCTGTATCCTGGGCAATCTGCATCCTCTATGTCTTATGTTTTGCAGCACTCCGAGTCGAAATTGCTTTTTTGTGGAGCTACAGATAACAATGCCGCTCTTCAGGAAGTGGCGGACACTCTACCTTCGGTAGCGATTCAGCGCTGTGAAATACACTGCGATGAAGAGTTGGGAGCTGTTATCGCCTCTAATGAACGCTATGAGGAAAGTCCCGTTTTTAATGAGGATGACCTCTTCACCATTATGTACACCTCTGGCACTACCGGTAATCCCAAAGGCGTGATGCATACATGGTCGTCGGTAGTCTTTGTAGTACCCAATATGATTCGTGGTTATGGCTTTAATGAGAGCGACCGCGTGCTTTCCTATCTGCCTTTGGCCCATGCCGCAGAGCGAATCTTGGTGGAATTCCACTGTCTCTATTCAGGTACGCCGGTACATTTTCCGGAGTCCCTGGATACTTTCCTCGAAGACTTACAGCGCACCAAGCCAACTATGTTCTTCTCGGTTCCCAGATTGTGGACCAAGTTTAAGGAGGGAATTGACGAGAAGATTCCGCCTGCGTTGCAAAATGTACTGCTCAGAATTCCGGGCCTGAATAGTTGGTTAAAAAATAAGGTGCGTGCCGGGCTTGGACTGGATCAGGCACGAATGCTGGTAAGCGGTGCCTCACCAATTTCCATCGAGCTATTGCGCTGGTATGAGCGTATGGGGATGCAGATAGCTGATGGCTATGGGATGACGGAAAACTTTATCTATGGCTGTTTTGTGATGCCTGGTGAGGACCCAGTGCCTGGTACGGTGGGTAAACCTTACCACGGTTGCGAGGTGAAAATTTCTGATGAGGGTGAAATCCTTTTCAAGAGCGGCTCTCTGATGAAGGGGTATTACTTGGAGCCAGAGAAAACTGCAGAAGCCATTCGAGATGGTTATTACCATACCGGGGATTCTGGTTTTATCGATGAGAGGGGCTTGCTGCATATTACAGGTAGGATCTCTGAAACTTTTAAAACGAGTAAAGGAAAATTTATTCAGCCCAGCTTACTGGAGGGACACTTCGGTAATGAGACCCTTTTGGCACAACTTTGTGTGTTGGGGCATGGTATGGATCAACCTGTGATGTTGGCGACCCTATCGGAATCTGCGGAAAAGCTTCCTCGTGCTGAGGTCAATGAACAGTTGCGGCGTATACTGGAATCAGTTAATGAGCGTTTACCGCACCATGAACGTATCCGGGCAATTTTTATCTGTAAGGAGGAGTGGACTCCGTTAAATGAATTTCTGACTCCCACTCTAAAAATTAAACGCAAAGTGCTGGAATCCCATTATCAACCTCTCTTTAAGCAGCATGCGACTACTCAAGGGGTAGTTTGGGAGCCCCGGGATATCAAAGAGAAGTCTCAACCGGATTTACAAGCTGTAGATTAAGATCGTGTAGTGCCTTAAAAGAAAAAGCCCGATAGCGGATAGCTTTCGGGCTTTTTTATTGGGGAGGAACTTGCCAGCTGATCCAGGCTCAGTGGGTATAGCTTAGGCAATTTGTTGAGTTGCCATTGCGCCCAACCTCTATACGGTCCGCTGAACATTCGAAGTCATCGTTAAATTTACAGTCTTCCATTTTACAAGCGCCAACACCCGCGGTGCGGGAGCTGCGGGTGTGCCTGGAATTAGTGAAGAAAGTGTCGCAATCTGGGTCCGCGCCTTCACCTATAGTTATCGCCCTGGCGTGGCAGGCATCATTAGCATTATAGGCACACTGAGTTGCGGCACATTTGCTCACTTCAGGCATATCTGTCGCGATTATCATGGCTTTCTTCTCCTAGATTAATAAGTTGGAGACTAGCTTAGCGCCGTGGCATGTCAATAAAGAAACCATGATTTTTGTAAGGCATTAAAGCTTTATCATATTTGTCTTGAATTGATAGTGTAATTACTCAATGGAAATGATTTAAATAGATGATTATGATTCAAAAGTAGTTTTTTATATTCATTTTCGGAATTTCACGATTCTTGACCGTGTCGGCTATATCTTCAGATGCAATGTTTCTACAAAAAATACTATTTAATATTTTGGCCTGAATGCCAGCCCTAGATATTGACTAATCGAAAAGCTCAAAAGTAAAAATTTATTTTTTTAATTGTATTTTGATTGGATTTGTAGGAGCGATATCTGGTAAAGATTGGACTTGTCTCTGGTGATAAGCTACCAATCAACGCAGTTCATAACTTGGTTTGGAGTTCTGATATAAAGAGAAGGGACTTCTGGGTTCAAATGAAGAATAGCAATCTTGAAGTTTTACTGCTGTAGTCAATCAGTGTCATTACGTGTGATTACTGTCAGCATAAAATCTCTTGATTGGTATTGTTCTCATGCCTACTATCCGCCCCCTGTTCATGGTCTTTAGATTGAGGGGATAAATGAAAAAAATAGCTGTGCTGGTATTATCTGTCATATTTCTAGCCTCCTGTGGAGAAAACTCAACACCAGAGGATTTGGCAGAGGATCTTGTAGATGCGCTAACCTCCCAGGATCAGGAAGGCTACAACGATTTATTTATGACAGCGGAAGATCATGAAGGTTTGATTGAGTTGGCTCTAAATGCTGATATTCGTGAATCCAGTAAAAAAGGTTTTATGAAGCGAACCAATGAGTTGGTAGAGAAGATGCAGGGTGCAGATTATATACGTACCCAGAAAAGTAGAATTCAAACCGCTTACAAGAAAATCCTGTTGAAAAGTAAAAATCATTCCTTTGATTGGGATAAGGCTGATCTGGAGTCTATTGACTACTCTATCGAAACTAAGTTTGGCGTTGAGCGGGCAAAACTTGTTATTACGATGGAGTACATGGATATGAAATATAAAATCAATGCCCCCAGAATAATAAAAAGCCAAGATGGTTGGAAGCTGGACCTGATGCCAAGCTGGAGAGGCTAAGTTTAGGTCGCTGAGTCGGTGGTTGAAACTGTCGGCTCAGAAGAGGCACTCTATCCAGTCACTTTTTTACGAGTTGGTCATTATTGGTTGCAGTATTTTTGGATACCAAATGACTTCTGTTATTCTATTAAGCTTCCCATGCCATCAGGAGAAGCTCTTCTGTTTCCCCTGGTAAAACAATCTTTTTCTCTATTTGAAGCCCAATTTTATTCAGCAGCTTTATTGAGGGTGTGTTTTCGGGTAGTGTGATCGCGACAATTCGCTCTAAGTTTAATTGGTGTTGAGCATATTCCAGCACGGCTTGTGCTGCCTCTAACGCGTAGCCTCTGCCTCTATATTTTGCTAAGAAAGCGAAGCCAATATCTACATCATCAAGACAGTCCCGCTTGATTAAGCCGCATATACCAATGCCGATACCATTGCCAAGTTCAACTTTATAGAGACCAAAGTTGTACTTGCGGTACATGGCTATTGGCCCTTTTTTAATGTAATCACTAGCCTGCTCAAGAGTGCGCACTCCGCGATCGCCAATATATCTCACGAAGTCCTTATCATTGAGTAGGTTGAGCATCAGTTTCGCGTCACTTTCACAGAGCTCACTGATCACTAAATTAGGTGTTGTGATTTGAAACATACTGGTTTTTTTCACAATGAGGGTTGGCTTTGTATTGTGCCGGTAAGCTGTTTATATAGCGAGAAGGAGGCTCGGGAGGAACTTAATTGTTAGGAGAGGGAAGAGAGTCGCGCCCCTGAGGGGCGCGAGTGTTAGCCCTATAGCTGGATTAGAAGCGGTAGGTAACATTGACCGATGCTTGCTCAGCCGCTGGGCGTGAGGTCACATTGGCACTTAAAGCGAGGGAGTCAGCCGCTTGCCAGCGAATACCAGCAATCAGGCCCATACCATCGTCGAAGAGGCCTTGGTCCACGCTGGAATAGCTGGGCATAGCGTTCATGTTACCAGCCATAGACTTAACACCTACCTCAAGGGTATCTGTGTCAGTACCGTTGGTATCTTCATACCAAACCTGCGCGTAGGCATTGATGGTGTTCCAGCTCTTATTGGCAAAAGCACCGAAGCGCAAGGTGTTGTAGTCACGCTCTTGGTCACCGTAATTCATGCCCAGGGGATCGTACTCATTACCCATGGAGTCGGTGTAAGTAAAGCCCTCGATGGCCTTTTCGGTATAGCCGTCAACTTCCATGGTCGCTCGGGTTACGCCGATGAAGGGCCCTAGCTGGAAGCTTGATTCGCTAAACAGGTTGGCACCAACCGTCAGGCTCAGGGTGGTATTTTCACCGGAGGTATCGCCTTCCAGCTCGGAAGCAAAATTATTGCCGAGGGTCAGGGCGCGGTTTGCCTGGTCGAAGTCTACATCGGTCAGGGTCATGCTACCTTCAACGAAGAATACATCGTGATGGAAGCGGCCAAACAAGCTGTAGTTGGTAGAGGTGGACTCGATATCGGAGCGGGCGTTATCCACATCGATATCGGAGCGGCTCACCGCGAAGCCCAGTTCCAGGTTGTCGCGCAGGGCGTAGGTCATACCGATCAGGTTGGCATTACTATCGCCACTCATATCGGCGGCAAAGCCGTTGTCGTAATCGATATCACCGAAAATGCCACCAGCAAATACTGCGGTTTGGGCCTGGCTATAGCGAACACCAGCCAGGTTTTCATCCAGGCTGTTAATGTGTGTGCGAGCAGCCTGAGCGCCGATGTCAGGCAGCTGACCGGCGACCTGGGCGGCATTCACAATAGCGGTGTAGTAGTCGGCAAGAACCTGCTGACCAACTTGGGTGGGATGAACGGTATCGTTGAAGATCAGCTTGGAAGCGTCTGGAGCTGATCCGTCAATGCTGTATATATCGTGCCCAACGCAGTCCCCGCTTCTGTCATCGTAGCAATATCGGCTCTGGTCAAGACCTGTAGCCAAGTTAAGTTTTCCAGCATTTTCCAGAGCGACCTTGAGTAGGCCGGCCTGATCTATCATCAGCACACCATCGATATCTTTGGCTTGAGCTAGCAAGTTGGCGTTGAAGGCCTCAGAGGCTTTGCTGGCTTCAATTAGTAACTCATCAATGGCGCCAGGTAATGTCGCACTGGCCTCTTCTGGCGTGATCTGACCTGCATCTACGGCTTTAGCTAGATCTGCGCTAACTTTTTGATAAGCGGCAGCGTATACAGCTGGAGTCTTGCTGATATCCGGCACATTGGATACCAGAATATAGTTTGCCCCTGCGTTAGATAAGGCGCCGGCAGCGCTCGCGAGCATCACGGATGCCAGACCTGCATTCGCAGTGGCTTCCTCAATGCTCATTTCACCTTTGGCAACACTTTCAAAGCCGCTCAGCAAGTCATTACCGCCACCATTCACCCAATAAAGGGCGTTGGCGTCGGCAGTTCCAAGAGTGGTTTCCAGGTAACCCCTACCCAAAGGGTGTGGGTTGCCAGAAGTACCTAATTGTTCTAGAGCTTGATCAGCCTCGCCTTTAGCAGCCAATGCTTGCTGTTGATACCCAGCTGCTGCGGCTAAATCACCTTGTGCCTTAGCAGCCTCCGCCATAGCGGCGTAGGTTCCAGCTTCGGTTAACTTCTGTTTTAGCAAGCCGGCCAATTGTTGGTCTGGGTAGGCTGGTTTTCCATCGGCACCCACTTTTGGCATAAAAGCGCTAAGAAGGTTGTGTCGATTGACGTCAGCGTCTAAGCCATTAGCTTGAAGGAAAGCCATGTAGTTTTCTGTGCCGATAATATTCATCAGCACGTCAGCAGCTTTGTGGCCACCAACAGCCCATACAGACCCTGCTTCGTTGACTCCGTTAAAAACCTGCCGCGAAACATCTGCTTCAAGCTTGGCGGGGTCAGTCATCAATGCAGGGTCAATACTGGGTAGGCAGAGAGAAGATTGCATACCAGCACAAGATGCTGTTAAAGAGCCCAGGCCAAGATTCTGGGACATGACATTGATAGCGATATCATTTGCATCGCCACCATTAGTGAATACATCGTAGTTGCCTACGTCGGTGAGGCTGTCACCAAAAGCAATAACCTGGCTGAAGGCCGATTCTTCTGCAATTGCAGAAACGCTGGTAAGGGATGCAAGTGCAATAGCCGCCGCAAGGCTGCGCTTGGCGTTAGGCATGGTTTTCTCCTAGTCGCGGTAATGGCACACCCGCGGAGACATCGGGAGGAGTCCAGAGGAAACAACTGGGCGTGCATCTTTATTGTTTTTTGTTCCTGTACCTCAAGGAAGCTTGGCAATACTAGCGGATTTGACCCAGACAATAAAATAAGTCACGGGTTAAGTGGCTGGCTGCTTGGTCATCCCAAAATTGGGGGCCTTGAGGCACGCACAAAGTGGCGCAATAGTACTGAATGATTCTTTTTAGGTAAATGCGCTATGGCTTTTTAATCGTTCGATTCATGGTGCGTCTGATTAATGGGAAGGGCAAGTGTTTTTCTAAGAATGAGGGGTACCAGGGTACCGAAAGGAGAGTGTCCTAAAGAGTGATGAATTTCAGTAAAATATAAGTTCTCACCCTGATGGTCATCGAGTTGGTTTTGGATTTGAAATTATGTTAAGTGCCCGTTTAAAGATTAACCTGGCTGATGTACAGTTCAGCGCTGTCCGCGCCCAGGGGGCGGGTGGTCAGAATGTAAATAAAGTCTCTAGTGCAATTCACCTAAGGTTTGATATTAGAAGCTCCTCTCTGCCTGAGGCGGTTAAGTCCCGGCTACTACAATTACGTGATCAGAGAGTTTCAGCTGATGGTATTGTGGTTATTAAGGCGCAGCGCTTTCGGACCCAGGAGAAAAATCGGGCAGATGCTTTGGAACGTTTACAGCAATTGGTCGAGCAGGTATCCAGGGTGGATAAGCCGCGTATAGCGACGAAACCCAGTCGAGGCTCAAAGGAGCGGCGCCTGAAAAATAAAAATCGCCGCTCTCAAGTAAAGGCGATGCGGGGAAAAATTAGGGACTAAGTAAGCAATTTCTTTAGTCTTTTTTTATAATGACTGTTTTTATAGAAGCTAAATAGACAGGACCCAGAGAATTTAGTGTTAGCTGGATACGGTTAGAGTTTTGTTTCAGCTGTTTATTTTAGAACAAAAATAAAATAAAACTATACTGCCAGTAAATTATATTGGACTCTGCATTAGAAACTTATTTAAAGGCGGAAGATAATAACTCCTTACAGATAAGGCTATTTGAAGAGTGGCGTTAATAACTAATTTTTCCATGCTCCAGGTCGTTTAATGAACAGTTTCTCTTCTCCTCCGCCTGGGTTTACCCTGTTACTTATTGTGGGTAGGGAGATATAGCCAATAAATCCTGATATTCCAATTGTCTTTGTGTCAGCTCGAATAGTAGGTCGTCAATCTCTAGTCCCAGCTCTGTATGGCGCACCTTAAGACGTGCGATGTCGGCCAACAGGGTAACCCGCTCTTCGCGTGTCGCTTCATCTTCAACCAGTTGGGCACCTATTTCAGTCATGTCATCTAGGAGGTGCTCACGTTCCAGCTCCCGATCATGAATAGCCGCTTCAATTTCTTCAACTGCAGTTTTGGCAATGAAAAGATTCCGGCCGGTTTCATAGCCTTTCAGAAAGAGCCCTTCAAGGCCCGCGGGACAAACGCCGGCGTAGTTTTCCCCTGAACGCCCTTCAGAAAAGCCGCGTAGCTCTGTACAAAAAAGTTCTAACCCCTCATCCCGCCCGTTGCGGTAGGAACTGGTATTGAGCTGAACGCCATACTTTGCACAGGACTCCCGTCGTTTGCCCATGTAACTCAATCCTCTTCCTTCGGCGCCGTCTTCATAACCCAGTGCCTGCCAGTCGGCTACTTGGCATTCATCTTTGCTCATGGTGGCGCAACCGGTGCTTAAGAGCGTGATGGCGACCAAAGAAAGGGTTCCAAATCTTAGCTTCACTGCTGTTTCCTATGATCGGGATAAAAGGGCAACTTACCTGAGCCAACCTGACTGTAAGCTGAAGAGAATGGGTCAAAGGCTCATAAACCTTGTGCGATACCAAAGTGTCTCTGCACTCTCTACATAAGGTGAAAAAGAAGAGGGCTAAGAGTTGAGGTATAGAGTTAAGAAGGCAGTGTAATTCATTGCGCGATAGGCCCTGTCTAATCCAACAGAGTTTATTATGTTGAGTGATTTCGATCGTTTTCTAATAGCCCTTTATTGGATTTAATTCGCCTGGTGATTGTCGTTCTCTATTCACGATAGTGAAACTTTTTATATTCAGAATTTTTTAAGTTCTCTTCAGTCTTAAAAATTATTATTTGTTTTTTGGTGAGTGGTGCTAAATTGTTCAAGTACCATTTTTCTGTTGGTGCTTGTTTCTTTGATTTTTATTGAGTTTTTCTATCTGTTAATCCCGGCGTTTATCAAAGTTTAAATAATAAAAATAAATCCATATGTCGTACAGTATTTCTTCTTGAGTCAGGTTGCGTATTTAAGAACGTTTTTTTATGGGTTTTTTTAATGTCGTCAGCATCGGTACATGCTGTTTGTGCAAGGATTTTGCATGAGTCTCCAGTGCCTCCCTGCGTTTTTTGGGAAATTGCCGACTTACGCTGGGGGAATCAATCAATGTGGAGAAGATAATGAAAAAAATGATTTGTACATCGCTACTAGGGTTACTGGTGGTACCCGGTGTAACTTTAGCTGAGGACTTGTGGATAACGATCGGCAGTGACGGTTATCAATCCCTGAAAAAAAGCAGTGCGTTAATGGCTAAGGAGCCCCTGAATGCACTAGGAGAGCGCAATGGTATAACCATATTGAAGGTGAATGAGGATAATTTATCCGAAATTTCTACGATAATGCATAATAGCCACAATCGTTGTGGTGGCTTTATGGTGCATGATTCCCTGCAGGAGGCGCAAACTGCGCAGCTCTCTCCACTGGCTAACACTGTGTCGAGTATTGCCAGCTATACCATTGATAATGCCAATGTGGTGAATGCCCTACAGGCGGAAATCTCTGAGGCAAATATTCGCTCGACAATCACCAGCCTTTCCAATTTTACCAATCGCTTTTACACCACCTCTACAGGCGTAGCTGGTGCTGAATGGATTCGGGATAAATGGCAAGCATTGACTAGCTCTCGCAGCGATGCATCTGTGCAGCTCTATAGCCATAGTTGGGCTCAGCCTTCGGTCATTCTCACTATTCAGGGGCAAACAAACCCTGATGAAATCGTGGTATTGGGGGCGCATTTGGATTCCACCGTTGGCTGGGGTACCGGGGAAGGCACAAGGGCACCGGGTGCCGATGATGATGCCTCGGGTATCGCCACTCTGACCGATGTGGTGAATGCCATAGTGGCAACAGGTTACAAGCCTGCAAAAACTCTGGCTTTTATGGGGTATGCGGCAGAGGAGGTTGGCTTGCGTGGTTCCGATGATATTGCTACGGATTACAAGAACCAAAATAAAAATGTGGTTGGTGTTCTACAACTGGATATGACCAATTATTATGGTTCAAACAGTGATATTTATATTATTGGTGATTACACCAACAGCTCACAGAATGCCTTCCTGAAAGATCTTGCTCAGACCTATCTGGGGAACCTTAGTGTCGGCACAACTACCTGTGGTTATGCTTGTTCCGATCATGCCTCCTGGCACAACCAGGGCTTCGCGGCCTCTTTCCCTTTCGAGGCCACATTTAATGGCTCTAATCCTTATATCCACACTGTCAATGACACTTTAGCCAACAGTGGTGGCGATGCAAATCACGCTGTGAAGTTCGGCAAACTGGCTGCCGCTTATGTGGCAGAGCTGGCCAAGGGATCCATTGGTGATGATCCAGGTCCTGATCCCGACCCGGATCCCGATCCCGATCCAGGTCAGGAGAAAACGGAAAGTTTCTCTGGCAGTGTGACTCGTGGTGGAGAGGAGCATTACGGGCCATTTAGCGTGACACCGGCAACCAATTTTGTTGCGGATATGACCGGCACCAATGACGCTGATCTATACGTGCGGTTTGGAGCAGCCCCGACCTGGCGCTACTACGATTGCCGGCCCTACGAGAATGGTTCAGCTGAAAATTGTTCGCTACAAGTGCCGAGCGGTGATAGTCAAGCTTTCATCATGGTTCGCGGATACAGCCGTCAAACTTCCAACTTTGAGCTGGATGTCACCTATACCCCGCAATAAAAAAAGAGGGCCCAGGGAATTTTCTTCCCTGGGCCTATTATCTTCATCCTCGATTTTAAAATATCAGCAAAAAAATGACATGATTGGCAGTTAAGGCTGGCAGTCGGCTCTGACAGTCATTGCTATAAATTAATTTAAACGCCATGGATTTTGGTTTCCAGAGTAACTGTTGTCTAATCGAACGAGGGAAAATGCCAAAAAGTGAAAATCTTTTAGCACTGACGCCAAAATTTGCAGCTATCTTGGCGAACTGACATATTCCCACAGAAATAAGTCGCGCACAGTTATTGAAATTGTGCGCATGAAAATTACTGTGCATCACTTATCAGGGGTAACCTGTGGTGTGCTGTCCGAATTAATAATGAGAAGAGAGGACGGGCAATATGCAAACCCATTTGCTAAAACCTTTATCGTTGGCAATCGCCATCGCGCTGACTGCTCCAGGTGCTTTTGCGCAGGATCGGAATGAAAAATCTTCGACAGCCGATGATCGTACTATGGAAGAGGTGATTACTACTGGTACCCGTAAGGAAGGTGTTTCCCCAACAGAAACTCTTTCACCGGTTGACGTAGTTGGCGGAGAGGAGTTGGCAGATCAAGCAGGCTTTGACCTCACCGAGTCTCTGGCAAAAATTGCTCCCTCGTTTAATACCCAGCGCTTTCCCATCGCCGATGGTACGGCATTTATTCGTCCAGTAACCCTGCGTAATTTGTCCCCGGACCAAACATTGGTACTGGTCAATGGCACTCGTCGGCATCGTTCTGCCTTGGTGAATTTACAGCTCGCTCCTCTGGGTACGGTAAATCAGGGGGCTCAGGCGGTGGACTTTTCCACGTTGCCTTCACTGGCTATCGAAAGAGTCGAGGTGCTGCGTGATGGTGCTTCGGCCCAGTATGGCTCCGATGCTATTGCCGGCGTGGTTAATATCATCTTAAAGGATGCTGCTGAAGGTTTTGCTCTTTCTGCTCAGACCGGTGAATATTTTGAGGGGGATGGAACTCGTAATTCTTTTGCCGCTAATGCTGGTTTCAACCTTTTTGATCAGGGGTTTGTTAATGCCACTGTAGAATATTCCAAAGCTGATAAAACTTGGCGGGGGGTTGCTCGCCCAGATGCGGAATTTGTGGGTTCTGTAGTTGGTGAAAACCTAGTTCCCCTTGATGGGCTAGGCCAACGTTGGGGTGACCCGGATGTGGAGGCACTGAAATTTTTCGTCAACAGCGGCCTTGAAATTAATGACAATTTCGAATTGTACGGAAATTTTGGTTACTCGAATAATGAAACAATTTCAGACTTCTTTTATCGTGGTCCAGTATTAGATCCTGAACATGAGTTTACCGCTCGTGGCACTTTACAAGTTGATATGCCCAATGACCCTGCAGATCCGGGTAGTATCGACTATTTGCCAGATCCAGCCCCTCAGTCACTGATTGATTATATTGTTGCTCAAGGCTTAAATCCGTCTGATTACCTGGTAGCGGATGACTCCAGCCCCAGTGGCTATGTATTGCGCAATCCGATTTATACCCAATTCCCGGGTGGTTACAATCCACAATTTGGTGCGGAAATTCAGGATATCTCCGCTGTAATAGGTGCTCGTGGAGAATTTCAAAATGGTTTGACCTGGGATCTGCGTGCTCGTGTTGCAGAGAATGAGGTGGAATATGTATTGAAAAACTCTATTAATCCCAGCCTCGGGGTTTTGTCACCCACTAGTTTCAAACCGGGCACCCTCACCCAGGAAGAGTCCAGTCTAAATGCAGATTTTGTGAAACCTATTGATGTTGCTGCCTTTGCCTCCCCACTGAATGTTGCTTTTGGCGCTGAATGGCGTGAGGAAACCTATTCAATTGGAGCTGGTGATACTGCATCTACTGAGGTTGGCCCAACAGCGGTGTATTTTGGAGTGGGATCAGATGGTTTTCAGGGGTTCTCCAAAGACTCAGACGGTAGTTTCAGTATTGAGAGTATTGCCGCTTATATCGACCTCGAAGCGGATGTTACTGATGCACTAACCCTTGGCGTGGCGTTGCGCTTAGAAGAATATGATGAGTTTGGTTCCACCTCCGACTGGAAGCTTTCAGCTCGTTACGATGTCAATGAGAACCTTGCTCTGCGCGGGACAGTGAATACGGGCTTCCGTGCGCCAACACCTGGGCAAGTGAATACCCTTAATGTCACTACCACTGCAGATTCCAGTGGTAACCTGATTCCGAGTGGTACCTATCCGGTGGACCATCCGGTAGCAATGGCCTTGGGGGCAAAAGAGTTGACGCCAGAGGAGTCGACCAGCTTTACCTTAGGGGCAGTGTTTACGCCGTTTAGCAATACCAGCGTCACTCTTGATTACTACAACATTGACATCGAAGACCGCCTTGCATTGCGCAACAATAAAATCGGCGCAGAAGAAATCGAGCTGCTACAGAATGCAGGGGTAGAGGATGCTGCCTTATTGAAAGACAGCAATGCCAACTATTTTGTCAATGCATACGATTCAGAAGTTTCAGGTATCGACTTGGCCATTACCAGTGATTTTGAAGTGGCAGGTAATTTACTGGTTGTGGATTTACGTCACAACCACAATAAGCAAGAAGTGAGTAAAGTAGAAACTAATACGATTAATGCCTCCAGAGTCTTCGACCTGGAAAATCAGGTGCCCAGTGATCGCACAACTCTGACTTTTGATTTTGATACAGGTGATTTGTTTAGAGGCTACTTAAGATTCAATCGCTACAGTGATTGGGAGTCTACTGGTGGTTTGTTTGGTCCTGGTGATGCTACGGATACCTACAGTTATGGTAGTGAAATTTTGGTGGACTTGGAGGCGACCTTTACCCTCTATGAAAATTATAAATTATCCATAGGTGGTGAAAATATTTTTGATGTGCAGCCCGATGATGAACAAGACGGTACTCTGCAATATTTAGGCGTTCGCCATGCTCTGACATCACCGTTTGGTTTTAACGGCGGCTTTTGGTATCTCCGTGCGAGTGCAGAGTTTTAGTGGATTGGGTTTTTTGATTGGGGACTGGTATCAAGCCTTCATTAATTGATAGCCGATGCCAATCAAAATTTACTCTGAAGTACTTATTGTAAGCAATAAAAAACCCGGTATTTGCCGGGTTTTTTTGTTCATGGACCAATCTCTATGAAGACTCAGATCGATTTTCCGCTCGTATTAACCTGCATATTGAAGTCCAGTACTATCTTTGGTTGATCAGTAAAAACACCGTCCACACCTTGAGAGGCTAGGAGTATCAGGTCATCAGGGCTGTTAACCGTGAAGACATAGTTTTTTAAGCCTCTCTGTTTTGCATCGGCAATCAAATCAGCACTGATAAAATCCAAGCTGGTATGCAGGGAATAAGCCTTCAAAGGCACTGTGCTCGCGGCTAAGTCGAGGGGAATACCACTGAATAAAACTCCGCGGCGCACACTGGGTATCAGTTGTAAGCACTCGTGGAGCTGTCGGTGATCAAAAGAGGAAACAATATATTGATCAAAGCTTACGCCCTTGTCGCTGACAAATGTTTGTATTTCTTTGGCTACTAGCGCAGCTGAATTTGGACCCTTGATCTCTATATTGAGTTGGGCGTTACTACCGATTAGCTCCAGTACTTCACGCAGGGTTGGAATCTTATTACCGCAGGGTAGGGGGCGTTGGCGCAGGGCGTCTGGATGTAGATCAGTTATTAGCTCGTTGCCGGAAAGTAGTCTACCCAGGCGCCTATCGTGTGTTACCAAGAGCTGCCCACCAATATTCCAGACATCGATTTCAATACCATCAACATCCAACGCCAATGCTTGGCTGATGGCCTGTAAAGTGTTTTCACTGGCCTGGCGTTGGTATCCCCGGTGGGCAAAACAGAAAAGTGTGCTTGGGCCCATTGTTGCTTAACTCCCCCCGATAATTTTTAAAAGCTTATTATTAAATGATGAGGCAAGGGTGATTTAAGTCTATCGGTTGTTAACCCAGCCAGACAGGCAAATACCTTTATAGGTTTGGAAAATTTAAAAGGGGGCAGAGTGCCCCCTTAAAAGTCTTGATGGTGGAACCTCTGGGTTTTTTATTCTCCAGACAAGGCGCGGTAGCGTCCGCGGTGGAATATTAGGGGTTCGCCGCCGAAAGCACTGAACTCCAAAACTTCTCCCAGCAGGATGGTGTGATCCCCACCTTCAATACACTGAACACGGCGACAGTGGAAATAGGCGGCGCACTCTTCCAGGCGAGGTATTCCATCTGGGCCCTCGCTCCACTGAATCTGCCCAAACTTATCGGCCCCGCGACCGGCAAACAGGTTGGAAACGTGTTGCTGATCTGCGCGCAGTACGTGTACTGCAAAGTGTTCGCGGGTGGTGAAGGCCTCGTAGCCCAGTGATTGTTTGTCGATACTCCATAGAACCAGTGCGGGGTCCAAAGATACTGAATTAAAGCTGTTGGCGGTCATCCCCGCAGGCTGTCCCTCAGAGTCCTGCGTGGTAATAACGGTGACCCCAGTAGCGAACTGGCCCAGAGTATCGCGCAGCAGGCGACTTTGTTGAGGGGAGGGAGTGATAATGGAGCTTCTTTCTGTCGACATACGATGGTTGCTTGTACAAAAACTGTGCTAGCCAGCCATTTTACGGCAAAAGCGTACTGATTGCGCGTCTTGCCTCGCAAGCTAGTAAAAGAAGCTCGAATATCGTTATTCGAATGACTTATTGTCCATAAGCGGCATGCACTCACTCATCAGCCGCTCCCTTTCTGTAATTGCGGCGCCAGTCAGTGCGAAACCGAGCAGTTCTCCCCTACTGTTGCGAAACTCGGCACAGACGCCTTTTGTGTCTTGAGATACTTGCCAGCTGCCCTCGGCGCCTGGATGGGGAGGGCAGAGGGTTGTGGGGCGCAGGGTTGTTTTAACCGCAACCGGTATAACGCCGTAGTGTACGGGACTGGGATTACCGCTAAGGGTTTGAGCCAGGGCGCGGGCACAAGTCATTAGGGGAGCGACGTAAAACAGTTGGTGCCCCTCTACCTCCGCACAGTCGCCAATGGCAAATATATGCGGATTGTTACTCTGTAATTTCCGGTCTACGGCAATTCCCTGCTGAATTTTCAGTCCCGCAGTTTTAGCCAGGGCAGTATTAGCTTCAAGACCCAGTGCCGCCAGGGCGATATCTGCCACTAGCGTCTCACCGTTATCCAGCAGGGCTTCAATGCCTTTAGGATTCTGATTCAGGGAACGAATGGATTTTCCCAGATAAAAACGAACGCCACTGTTACTTAGGACTTCCTGGAGATCGCGACCGGCAGCTTCTGGCAAGAGAGAGGCGAGCGGCCACTCCTGAGGATCTACCACAGCCACTTCATATCCGGCTTGCACCAAATCATTGGCAAACTCACAACCAATCAGACCTGCACCGATCAGGAGGACCCGCTGGCAGCCAACGAGCGCGGTGCGAAAGCGGTGGTAGTCTGTCAGGTTGTTAATTCTAAATAGCCTTGCGTGGGCATTGCCCGCGATAGCCGGCAATTTGCGGCAGTGGGCACCAGTCGCCAATATCAACCTGTCGTAAGGAATATCCGCTATGTGGTTATCAACATCCTGCTGCAACTGTAATGTTTTGCTGTGGGGGGAAATTGAAGTAACACGGGTATGTACGAGAATCTGTGCGTCCAATTTACGCGCCATTTCTTCAGCGCTGGTTTGGCATAACTGCTGGGCTGTTTTTCCATGGGAAAGGGAGGCTGATAGCAGGGGTTTAGAGTAAAAGGCCCCGTCATCACTGGAGATCAGAATCAGGGGGGTTACAGAATCGAGCTTGCGAAACTCCAGGGCTAGGTGATAGCCGGCCAGGCCTGTGCCGACAATCACTAGTGGGGCTTGATTCTCGCTGGAAGCTTCACCGCCACTTAGCTCAGTGTCATTTTCTATAGGCTTTGATGCCGGAGTCACCAGCACCATGTCGAAGTCTTCCTTACCTACTCCGCATTGCGGGCAGCTCCAGTCCTCGGGGATATCCTCCCAGCGGGTGCCGGGAGCAATGCCTTCCTCTGGACACCCCCTGGCTTCGTCGTAGACCCATCCGCACACCATGCACTCCCAGAGGCGAAAAGTAGCTGTGTCCTGATGAGTTGGTAACTGGGAGTCAAGCGGGGTATCAAGTGGAGAAGGGGGGCTTTTCTTTTTATCCAGCTCACACATTGCAAAATCTTGCTTGTGTGCTCCGCACTGGGGACAGCACCAGTCTTCGGGGATATCTTCCCAACGGGTACCAGGGGCTATCCCATCCTCAGGCCAGCCCTTGGCTTCATCGTAGATCCAGCCGCAGATTTGACATTCCCACTGGCGATAGTCTGGCATGGTGCCCCCGTGCTAGCTAGACAGTAGCCGGCTGTAGGGCAACCGGCTTTAGGGCAAATATAAGGGAGATCGTCGGAGGGTGCTGCTAATCGTGTTTGCCTTGGGAAATATTTGTCAGTGCATTTTGATAGACGTCTGCAATCTCTCCTGGGTGGCGAATGGAAATCCCCAAATCGTGTACGAGCCCGTCTTTTAGCCCGTAGACCCAACCGTTAATGGAGAGTGACTGACCTGAGCGCCATGCGTCGCGTACTATTGTCGTTTGGCAAATATGGATTACTTGCTCCAAGACATTGAGCTCGCACAGTAGGTCTGTACGCTGTTGTTCCTGGAATAAGTCAACCAGAGTGTGGTGCTTGTCGCGAACATCTTGGATATGGCGCAGCCAGTTATCAATTAGACCAAGCTGTTCGTTGTGTAGTGCCGCCTGTACGCCACCACAGCCGTAATGCCCACACACGATAATATGCTTGACCTTCAAAATCTCTACCGCGTACTGCAAAACGGATAAGCAGTTGAGGTCAGAATGCACCACCACATTGGCGACATTGCGGTGTACGAACAGCTCACCGGGCAAAAGCCCGACAATTTCATTCGCGGGCACACGGCTGTCTGCGCAGCCAATCCAAAGGTATTCCGGTGATTGCTGCTTTGAAAGCTTTAAGAAAAAGTCCGGGTTGTCCTTGTGGGTGGCCTCGGACCAGTTCTGATTATTTTTTAATAGATGATCTAGCGGGTGCAATGGGTTTGTATCCTGATATGACTAATTGGACATAATGTTGGGAGGATAGCGGCTTTATTCCTGCGGGCCAAGAGGGTATGGGCTAACCTGAAAGATGACTATTTTTTAGCATTGGGTCTCAATTTAAGGAGAAATGATGGCGAGAAGGAATCACTCCGGTCCCGGTAGGCGACAGCGAACATCCTTGCGCTCTGGATTTGCTGATCGGCACCGTTTGCGTATGCGCCAGCTACAGGCGCGGCGGACTCGGCTACGTGGATACACCTCTAATTCTGATGAAGAGGAAGGAGCTATTGAACCAATGAATGGTGGAGAGGACCCCTTTAGTCGAGAACTGGAAAGGGAGCCCTTGGCTTGAGTTTTGCTGTTTCCGATAAATTAACCAGGAAATGAAAAGAGCGCTTAAAAGCGGTATGGATTTTATTTGGCAGTAATAATCGTCAAATTAACAAAAATTTGTTTACATACTCGCTTTTCAATACTTTTGCATTTCCCAGGTGGAAAAAGTCGGAGGAATAATAATGGCCTTGGTTACCCCGGAGACTTCCAGCGCATTGCGTGTGGTTTTGGCGAATTATACGGACTGCCATCAGGCTGAGGATATTATCCATTTAATGGATGAGTACTCCCGCCATCCTTTTGGTGGAGGGGGGCCATTGCCAGAGCCTTGTCGCAATGAGCTGGTGCCTAAATTGGCAAATTTTCCCGGTGCTTTCAGCGTGCTCGCCTATGGCGATAATGAGGCCTTGGGTTTGGTTAATTGTTTCACCGGTTTTTCCACATTTTCCTGTATGCCGCTGATTAATATTCACGATGTTATCGTCAGTGAGCGCGCCCGGGGGCAGGGCGTTTGCGCTGCCATGATGGACTTTGTGGCGTTAGAGGCAAAAAAGAGAGGGGGCTGTAAGCTGACTATGGAAGTACTGGAAAAAAACTTTGCCGCGAAGAATGCCTATCGCAAGTCGGGGTTCAAGCCTTATACGCTGGATGAAGAGTTTGGGCAGGCCGAATTCTGGCAGCGGTATCTCTGAATCTTCAGGGGTGGCACAGGCCACCCTTTTTCAAATTAAGCAATAACTTTGTTACCTGGCAGTGTATTGGGTCTGTCCCACTTTCTTTTTCTTGCTGATTATGCTGCTGAGTAGTGCAAAAAGCGCGATAAGTGAGACGCTGACCAGTAATCCCAATAAGGGTTGCTGCGGATCCCTTTCATAAAGCCAGCCACCGATGGCAAAACCGATAGTGTAACCGCCGGTGTGCATCAGTGATAGAAATCCAAATAGCCGGCCACCGCGTCGATTCGCTTGGCTCAAAAGTGCGCTGTAGCCCGGTACCAAAAAGGCAATCCCCACCACAAAGATCAGCAGGCCGGCAGCTGCGAGCAGGCTGCCTAGGGTACTGGAGAGTAAGATGGTGCCTGTGCATAGGGAGCTTACGCCCAACATAAAACTCATCTGCGGCGCCTTGAGTTTGCGCACCAGACCAATCTGAACCAGGAACCCACAAATCGCCACTGCAGCCAACAATACGGCAGTAGCTGATGAGGCGCCCATGGCGCTGAGACCGTAGAGATCTTTAAGAGCAGGTCCCATGACAACCTGCAGCTGACCAACACTAACGGTACCGAGCAGAGCGGTGGCAAAAAGGGCCAGAGCACCAGGAGGGAGGGAGGAATTTCCAGAGGATTCTGTTTCTGCAATATGGCTCTTTCCCTTCGGCAGACCGGCGGTTAAAACGAGGGTGATGAATGGTAGCAATATCAGCCACGCCAGAGGCCAAAGAGCGCCAGCGAGGAGAGCCGGCAAGGCAAGTAGTGGCCCGAGTCCTCGTCCCAGATTAGCCGCCGCACTCAAGCCTGAAAGAATTGATAAACGCTTTTCCGGCTCCCCCAGGTCAATAGCCCAAGCCTGGCAACAGGGGTAGATGGCTGCAGCGTTCAACCCATAAATGACACGACTGATTGCCAGAGCTATTAGGGCATTACTTTCCTCCAGGTACCCCTGGGACATGGCCACCAACAGGGCCACAAAGAGGCACTGGGCCAGCAGTGCTCCAGTCAGCCCTGCGAGTAGTACTGGCTTGCGGCCAACCCTGTCCCCCATTTCACCCCAGAGTGGTCCGGCAATCATCAGGCAAAAAGTACCCAGGGCCACTAACCCCCCGATGCTGGCCAGACTCAGTCCACAGCGCTCAACGATGAGTGGAATTTGAGTCAGTAGAACAACCTGGGCAGCTCCCTGGCTGGCCACCACCATATTGATTTTACGCAGGTGATGTTTGGGGTGATTCAGGGATCTCCGCATCCGGGACTCCACAACAAATTCATAAAAAATCACAGGAAAACGCGACCCTTTCCTGTGCAAGAGTTCACAGCCAGATAATTTCTCTGGCAATGGGCTTGAAGTGCGAGAAATTTACCTGCATCATAAGGCTAATGCAAACCATTCTCACTTAGATTTAGCCGATAAAGAATCACCACCATGAATAATCCTCAATCCGATGCAGCCAGCACTGGCGGCGTCGACGGCGATGCTTTTGCTCAAAATCCAGTTATGACCGCCGGGGATACGGAGGTCAATATGGCTGCGGAAAGAATGTCAGCCAACTGCTTCTTCAATGCGCTACTGCGGGAGACAGATAGCGGTATTTGGCACGAACGAGCTGGCGAGCAACTTCCACAAGGGATCAGTGTACCGGCGGTGCATATTCCTCTACCGGCCAGTGGTGCCGAACTCTGGCTGAGTGTCTCCTATCGCAGTGAGTGTGGCAGGCACCAGTTTACCCTGCCGATGATATTGCGTAACGCAGAGGGTGCCAGCAAAACTATTGGGTTTGCCGATGCGGCGCAGCAGGTTGCACAGGAGCCTGCTTTTTTCCCTGGCGCCACAGCAGAATCCAGAGCGCAATTTACTTGCAGGGTCTCGGCCAGCGTGAAAAATATGGCTCAGGCACTGAATGCTCGTCACGCAGATACAGAGAAACTATTTACTCAGCCCCTCACTTTTGTCGAGTCGGAACAGGCACTTTTATGCGGACACTCTATCCATCCGACTCCTAAAAGCCGCGATCCATTTACCGATAAGGATGCCGAATGTTACGCCCCGGAATTTGGCAATAGTTTTGCCCTGATGTGGCTGGGGGTGGACCCACAATATTTGCTTGGAGCCAGTGGGGCGGAAATTAGCGAGGCGCAGTTTGCCGATCTGGTGCGTGCAACGGATGGTGCTCCGGTGGCACCGAAAGGATTTATTGCTATCCCGGCACATCCCTGGCAGTGGCGTCAGCTAGGGCAAGACCCACGTGTGGCCGAATTACTTGAGAGTGGAAAAATTATTGAGTTGGGTGAGGGCAGGGAACCGTGGCGGGCAACCTCTTCACTGCGCGCAATTTACAGCGCTCAAAGCCCTTATATGCTCAAGTTTTCTCTCAGCCTGAGGCTGACTAATTCGGTGCGTACTCTGCAACCAAAAGAAATGGTGCGTGGTCTCGAAGTCTTAAAAGTAAGAGATACGCCTCTGGGGCAGGAGTTTGCCAGCCGCTACCCGCGCTTCCAGGTGTTGGCGGAACCGGCCTACCTGATGCTTGCCGATGGTAGAGGTGAGCAGATTATAGAAAGCCTGGTTATGTTTCGGGAAAATCCTTTCTTGGAAACAGCCGCAAAAAATACCTGCCTGTTGGCAACATTGACTCAGGATCATCCTAATGGTGCTCCCTGCCGGGCTGCGCAATTGGTACAGCGCCTCGCTGGAGAGGAAAATATTTCCATTGAGGCTGCTAGCAAACGCTGGTTTAAGGCTTTTCTCGATGCAGTTATTGAGCCCTTGCTAATTGCCCAAGCCGATTTTGGAATTTTATTTGGCGCCCATCAACAAAATCTGATTTTGAGCTTCGAGGGTGCTCTGCCTGTGGCTGGTTTTTTCAGAGATTGTCAAGGCAGTGGTTATAGTCGCCTGGGCGAGGAATTACTCAAACCTTATCTGCCTAATCTGGCCCAGGACAGTGAGAATGTCATTGACGAAGAAATGGCCAACCGCCTTTTTGTGTATTACCTGATCGTTAATAGCTGTTTTGGTTTGATCTGTGCGCTTTCCGCTGCAGGTTTAATTTCCGAGCAGGAGTTGTTGCGCCAGCTGCGCGAGCGCCTGCAATTGCTGTACGAAGGCCAGCGACGTGACTTTAGCTGTTTGGCGTATTTGCTCAATGCCGATGAAATTTGGGCTAAGGGCAATTTTCAATGTGCGGTGATTGGTATGAATGAAACCACCACCGAAGACCCGCTTTCCATCTATCACACTATGGCGAACCCCCTGCGAAAGGTAGTAGACGCTGAAGTTGCTGAAGCTTGATCACCGTGACGATAAAAATTGAAAGGAAAGAATTATGACCAGCTCAACAGCTGCGCTTGAAATATCTTTTGGGGAACAGGGTCAGCTTCCCGATGGGCGCTCTTGGCAAGTTGCTGTGGGAGGATATCGTTGCCAGTTAAATGGCGATAACTATTTTCAAATTGAATATGTTCCCGGACAGGAAATAGCAATTTTCATCCTGTCGTCTGGTGAAATTTCGTTAGAAGCGTTAGATCTCTGGTTCGACTGGCTTTTTGCGCTGAATCCAGCATTGCAAAATATGGATATTGTCGATGCGGATACTGTGGTAAGCCGAGTTTCCCGCAGCAATTTTTATCAACGTACAGAGCTCTGGTATCGAGGTAACAATGCCGGTGAGTTTCCCTTGCAATGGGTAGAAAATACGCAGGGAGTTCGCCACCCTCTCCGTGCGGAACCACCTAAAGGGGAAGTTTATCACCGTCATTTCCACACACTGGGAATAGATTTCAGTTTACGTCACCTGGATCCAGAGAAAGATTTGGAGCGCTTTACCAACTGGATGAACCAGGAGCGTGTCGCAAAATTTTGGGAAGAAGAAGGTGATAAAGAAAAGCAGAGACAGTTTATTGACTCTGTTATTCAAGATCCCCATAAGCATCCATTGATCGCCTGTATTGATGGTGAGCCCTTTGCCTATTTTGAAATTTATTGGGCGCTTGAAGATCGTATCGCACCTTACTATGACAGCCAGCCCTTTGATCGCGGTGCACATATGTTGGTTGGCGACCAACGCTTCCTGGGAGGCCGTTTTGCTCAGGCTTGGTTTAATGGTGTTACCCATTTTATGTTTCTGGATGACGCTCGCACAGAAACTTTGGTTGGAGAGCCGCGCGCAGATAATCGCGCATTGCTTAAATACATCAACGGCACTTTTGGCTGGAAAAAAGTTAAAGAATTTGATTTCCCCCACAAAAGAGCTGCTTTGATTATGTGCAAGCGAGACGAATTCTTTCAGAGTATGGGGGGAATATGAGCGGCGATAAATATTGGAAGCAGGCGAATAGAAACCTGCTGGTGAAATCGCTGGCTGAGCTTTGTTATGAACAGGCTCTGACGGCAAAGTTAGAAACGGGTGCCCGTTACTTTGTGGAACTTGCTTCTGGTGTTATCTATCGTTTCCAAGCTCAGTTAACTGTGTGGGATTGGTTATTAATTGATGCAGAAAGTATTGAGCGGGAAGGTGATGGGCAAGTAATACCTGCGGATGACGCAGCACAGTTTTTTATTGATGCTGCTCTGGATCTTGAAGCCTCCCCCAGTACTTTGGGCAATTTATTACACGAACTGGCCAATACCCTGGTTGCGGATGTTACTTTGCTGCAAAAGCGTGAATCGCTCACAGCGCATACCCTAGCCACACTAACTGATGAAAAATTGCAGTGCCTACTGGATGGTCATCCTAAGGCTATGGTGAATAAAGGCCGTATCGGTTGGGGCGCACAAGAGTTTAACGCCTTTGGTACAGAGGCCGCTCAGGGGGTCAGGCTGTTATGGCTTGCTGTGCGCCGGGATCTCGCTGTGAGTGGCAATAGCGACCTGTGGGATTGGCCTCAGCTATTGGCAGAAAGCCTGAGTGAATCACAGCTACAACAGCTGGACGATAAATGCCGTGAGAAAGGGGTTAACTGGCAAGAGTTTTTGCCGTTGCCGGTGCATCCATGGCAATGGCAGCATCATATTAGTCAGCATTATGCACAACAGATTTTTAGTGGTGACTTGGTTTTACTCGGTGAGTTTGGCGATGAATATTTGCCGCAGGTTTCACTACGTACCTTGTCCAACTTGAAGCGCCCGCAGGCTCTCCATGTGAAGTTGCCATTAACGATATTGAATACTTCCTGCTACCGTGGAATTCCAGGCAAGTTTATGCGCTGCGGACCGGCGTTATCTGAATGGATGCAGTTACTCTGTGAGCGTGATGAGCAATTACAATCGCGGGGCACCGGTGTTCTTCAAGAAGTAGCTGGCCTGCATGTACCGCACTTACACCAAGAGTCGATAAAGGGCGCGCCCTATCGTTACCGTGAATTACTGGGAGCTACCTGGAGGCAGAGCCCGGCAAGCTTGTGTGCTGAGGGCGAGCGCCATCTTTTAATGGCCGCGTTATTACAGAAAGATAGCAGCGGCAAGTCTGTAATTTCTGCTCTGATTGAAGCCTCCGGCCTTTCAGTAGAAGCCTGGCTTGAGCAGCTATTCGACGCTACGGTGGTACCTCTTTATCACCTGCTTAGCCGTTATGGCATAGGTTTGGTAGCTCACTCGCAAAACCTAACGCTGGTATTGCGCGACAACAAAGTTGTTCGTGTTCTTCTTAAGGATTTCCAGGGAGATCTGCGTCTCGCCCAGGGTGATTTTCCCGATCGTGCGGACCTGCCGGAATCGGCGGCACAAGTTCTCGATCAATTGCCTGCTAATTACATTATTCACGACCTGTTTACCGGTCACTTTGTCACAGTGCTGCGCTATCTGTCCGCCCAATTAATGACAGAGATTGGTCTAGAGGAAAGGAAATTCTACGGAGTTTTAGCCAAGGTCCTACGCCGATATCAAGAATCCGCACAGCGAGATAATGGCGGTATGGCGGAGCGTTTCCAGCAGTTTAATTTGTTCCGTCCCCATATCGAGCGCGTTTGTATTAATCGCGTGCGCCTGCGTCAAGGTTACGATGACAGCGCTGAACGTCCGGTCCCCATTGTCGGTGGAGACCTGACTAATCCCCTTTGGCTCGCAGAGCAAGAGTCACAACAACACCAACCAGCAACCGCTTCCGCTTTAGAGGCATAATCATGAGCAATTTCCTAGATCTCGCCGGTATCGGAGCCGGTCCTTTTAATTTGGCTGTGGCCGCTCTAATGCGGGACACATCTTTGAGCCATCGCTTTTTTGATGCTAAAGCGGAATTCTCTTGGCATCCTGGTTTAATGTTGCCGGGGGCTATGATGCAGACTTCTTACCTGAAAGACCTGGTAACGCCGGTTGATCCAACCAATCCCTGTAGCTTTATGGCGTACCTGGTAGAAAATAAACGTTTCTATGACTTTCTACACGCAGAACAGCGTACCGTAACCCGTCGCGAGTTTGCCGATTACCTGGCGTGGGCTGCCCGTCGCTTGGATTCTATCCAAATGAGCAGCCGTGTACAGAGCGTGGTGGATAATGGGGATTTTTTTGAGTTGGACGTGCACGGCCCCAATGGTCGCGAACAGGTACTCACCAAAAACTTGTGTGTTGCAGCGGGTAAAAAACCAAATATTCCAGAGTGCAGCCGCCCATTCCTGTCTGATAATTGCTTCCACGCGCTGGAAATTGCCCTGCGTAATCCGGATGTAAGTGGTAAGCGCGTCGCCGTGGTCGGTGGCGGCCAGACTGGTGCGGAAGTGGTTATTAATCTTTTGAGTAAACACTGGGGCCGCCCACAGCAGGTAACCTGGGTATCCCGCCGCAGCAATTATTTGCCATTGGATGAGACCCCCTTCACCAATGATTGGTTTACCCCAGAGTATGTCGATGTGTTCCGTCAGTTGAGCCCTCAGCGTCGTGAGGAAGTGGTTGCAGAGCAGAAGCTGGCTTCTGATGGTATATCTCCTGATACCCTCAAGGAACTTTACCAGTTGTTCTACCGTCTTGTGCACCTGGAAAAGGATGCTGAACGAGTAGCATTATTGCCCAATCGCGAACTGGTGGAGATGTCTCACCGCGGTGACTATCAACTGCAGCTGGAAAATCACTTGCTGGGTGAGGCAGATGGTACTGAGTGGGTTAATGCGGATATCGTTATTCTATGCACTGGCCTGTGTGAGGCTCTACCTCCTTGTCTGGCGCCTTTACAAGAGCGCATTGCACGCGATGCAGAGGGTCGCTTGCTGTTGGATGATGCTTTTGCGGCAAGACTCAGCGGCGATGAGAGTGGTCGACGTTTGTATTTCCTTGGTACTGGCCGGACCAGTCATGGTATTGCGGAGCCACAGCTGAGCTTATCGGCCTGGCGTGCGGCACAGGTAGTGAATGATTTACACGGTAATGCGGTCTATGACAATCAGCAAACCGGCAACTTTATGAAATGGATTACCCCGCAAGCCCAGCAGGCAGCTGTTGCTTAAATAGAGGGAGAAATCATGATCGACCTCCAGGTGTCCACCAATAAGGTCGATCATGGATATACAAGTTTTTGCAATCCTATCTATAGCCGAAATGGCTGCCAGCCTTACTTGGTTACGTCAACAAAAATACCCATGTGGTCAGTGACAGCTGCAGCCATATTGACACCGTCAATATTCACTGCAGTACTCTGTGATAGGTAGTCCACATTTACGATATTGATAGTCGCAGTATTGTAAACCGCTACATCATATTTTTTACTGGCAGTACTATTGGTGCCAGAAAAACTGCGTTGATGGGAATCTGAGGGTGTTACCTCGCTTGCAGGGTGTGCGTCGTGAAAGATCGTATTTGTTGCCCGGCTTATTACTGAAGGAGTAAAACTGTTGCTGCCTTGGTTGGTATCTCCCATCACGAGGTCAATTGCACCGTGGCCCTGTTGCAACAGGTATTTTTTAATATTCTGATAAAACAATGTTGCCTGCCCTTCACTCTTGGCAATGCTATTGGGGACATGCACAAATACAGCATTGACATTGCCTGTTTTCACCGCGATCCAGCCCATACCTGACCCCAGGACTTGGTGTTGGGTAGTTTTTGCGGCATGGACACTAAAACTGTTGCAGGCCTTGCCTGTGGAGCTTGATCCCACCAGCGCTCCGGCATGTTGCTGCATGGAGCTCCATTCGCTATTAGCCCCATCCATTTCACCATATACCAATAGATCGCAAGTTTTTCTTAGCGAGCGATAGAGATGTTGGTGAGTCTGTCGCGCCTTGCCCTCAACCATAGTGAGAAATTGGCTGCTGCTGTGTTGGCCCTTGGCCATATAACCCACAGGTGCCTGGGAGACCAGCTGGGCGGGGCCGTAAAGCGGAGTGTGGGGGTCCAGTCCTTTGGCGGTTGGCATTACCAAAAGCCAGGGACTTTGATTGGCGGCTTGGTGGTTATGGGTAACACGAGTGAAATGCTGGCTGTTGGAAGCACCAATATCATGATTGGTACTAGCGTTTGAATTTATGGATTGATAGGCAAAGGTTGGCATGTCGGTTACTCATTTTTATTGAATCTTCCAATGAATCACGAGGTTTAATACCTTTTGTTAATAATAAAAGCCAGATCTTTTTTGCGATTGTGGTCTTTTAGAGCAGGTGCTTGTTACTGCATTTTGGCGTCAATTTTATTTTCCTGACTGTGTTTTTGTAGGGTGATTAAAAGTTTTTATTTGCCCGAATGAATTTTCAGTTGATGCCAGGTGAATTGGTTTTAAATTCCGTGCTGGAGCAATGAATAATTTGCCTTAAAAATAAATGACTTGCGAATTTTTCGATCTGGATTTCACTTTTATTAAGCATTGTGTCTAACCGATAGGTATTATCAAAGATTAACGAGTCGGATTTGTCAGTCGCTGTTTCTTTATTTTTCTCAATAACTAGTCTATGCCGGCATGAAATAGTGCTAGTAAATACTTGCGTTACTTGTTTTGATAGCGATGAGATATATTCATTTTTCTCCTCTTATTTCAGCTCAGAAATCCCCGTACAAGCGCATAAATATATAGTTAATTTTCGCGCCAAAGCCCGGGTGCTCAACCCACCTTGTGCAATACTTTTTGGGTACTGAACCATCGGTCTGGTGCATGCAGTGAGCAGGGAGGAAATCTGTAATGCGTTTGAACTCAACCCTTGCACAAGGGCGTTATCATTACAGCTGTGACGGGCGTGAGATGCCTGTTCAAGATAGCTGGCAGTTGGGCTTTGATGCCCTTGGACGCCGTTCTCTGGTCAGCCAGAGACTGGTGGGTGATCGAGGCTTCGGCATAGAGGTCTTTGCGCTGCTAAATAATGGCTTGGTGAGTGAATGCCAAGTGAATTGGCGCGATGAGGTTGATGAGGTCAGCGCGCATTATCATTTGTGTTTCCCTGAAGGTCAGCCTCCCCGATTAGGAGATGAAATAGAGGCTAACTGGAGTGGCCCTAACGGCCCTCAAGAGTTGCGTTTGGGGGGAGAAAACCGTCTGCTATTCCCTCTAATGCGCGTTTTTATGGGGCCGCTATTGAAAACACTGGTAAAACACCAAGCGGGTTTGGAAGTGGTTTCTCCAGATATTGTCGACCCCTCTCAACGAGGAAAACTATTGGCCCCGAGAGTGAGCCATCGCACGGCGCGAATTATGGCGGGTGATCAGGCTAGTCAGCGCTCTCAGGATCTGGGCCCAGATATCAGCGGTTATATTTATCAGGGGGATGAGGCCGAGCGGGATGCGCACTGTTATGTGGATAACCGCAGCCTGCTAGTCGGTTATGATTGGCCTTCTAGTACCGGGCGTTTGTGGCAGGTTCGCCTCAGAGACCTGGAGTGGTCTCCCAGTCTTACCAGTCTCCTTTTTTAATTAATATCTTGATATTGTGTTCACCGGACTTATGCCCTGTGTGAACACAACTGGTTTTATCAGTCTAGTGAATAATGATGATTATTTGACGCATCATTCACTCTGCCAGAGGCTTATAGCCTTTCCAGCCTGGTAAGAATTCCCTCAAAATATCTTTTCTCCCACATTTTGAACTTTTTGTGTCTGATGCACATCCTAGTCAACCGCCGGTAACAGGACTTTGAGAGAGTGCCGGAGGAATTTATACCGCGGGATTTTTTCAGTACCGCAGTGTAAGATTTCGTCACTTATGTGCTAATGGGGGAGCCATTTTGCCTTTATCCAAAACCAATTCGCGCTGGGGTATGCCGCTGGTGGTCATCTTATTTGTGACTTCACAGTTACCGCTTAATGTCGCCTTGGCAAGTATTGATGGTGAGACCGAAATAGAGCTTAAGGAGTTAGACACAACCCCGGAGCAACAACAAGAGCAGTGCTTGCACGAGCAGCTGCTGATTTCCTCCGCCGATACCACACTGAGGGATATTCGCCTGCTCTGTGCCGATCGGGTGAGAGCCCAGCTTGGTCTGGAGGAGGATTTCTTCGAAGTCGACCCTGTGGTGGAGGAGTACTCTGAGGAATTGCCTACGGATGAGGTCTTACTTGGTGGCCGGGCCCAGGCCATTCGCGATGCCGCCAGCAACCCCTTTACACTTGCCTCCCACAAGACCAACTACATATTGCCATTTACCTATAACCCAACTCCTGAGAAGGGTGGGCTATCGGATTACGAAGGCGAAGGGAAAGACCTTGATAATATCGAGGTGCAATTCCAGTTATCAGTACAAGTACCGGTATGGCGGGGTTTTCTTGGCAGCGCTTCTTTTATGAGCGTGGCTTACACCAACCGGAGTTTTTGGCAAGCCTATAACTCTGATAACTCGGCACCATTTCGTGAGACCAACCACGAGCCAGAGCTGATTCTCACCTGGCTCAATAACTGGAGCCTGTTTGGCTGGCAGAATGTCGCTAACCAGATCGCTTTCAACCACCAGTCCAATGGACGCAGCGAACCCTTCTCCCGCAGTTGGAATCGGGTATACGCCAACTTTATTTTTGAGCGGGATAATTTTTCGATTGGTATAAAGCCCTGGTATCGCCTCAAGGAGGATCGTGAGGATGATGACAATCCGGATATAGAGCATTATTTAGGCCACTTTGAGTTGGGTGGCCGCTACCGCGATGGCGATCACACCATAGCCGTTATGGTGCGCAATAACCTGCGCTCGGAAAATCACGGTGCGTTTGAACTGACCTGGGGTTTTCCCCTGGGTGACCGGGTGGATGGCTACATTCGCTACTTTAATGGTTACGGAGAAAGCCTGATCGACTACGATGAGTCAGTGCAGACTCTTGGCTTCGGCTTCACCCTGGCACAGGGGTTCTAACTCCTATTGGGCAAAGATTCAGGGATGGAATCGATGGGATTTGAAGATAGCTATCGGCTCAGTGCGCATGCGGTGATTACCAATGATTCTGGTGAGGTCCTGCAGCTGATGGCGACCTATGCCAACCGCAGTTGGGGGTTACCCGGTGGTGCACTCGATCCCGGAGAGACCATTCACGAGGCCCTGCGGCGGGAGTGTCATGAAGAGTTAGGGCGTGAAGTGCGTATCGAATACTTGAGCGGCGTCTATTACCATAAGATCTACAACTCTCATGCATTCATATTCCGCGCCCACTTTACCGACAGAAGACATATCACCCTCTCTAGTGAGCACTCAGAGGTAGCTTATTTTCCCCTTGAGCGCCTCTCCGAAGTGCAACGGCAGAGGGTCAGGGACTGCCTCGAATTCGACGGCGTTGTTCGCAGCGCAAAGTTCTAACTTTACCCCCTTCTTTGGCAATAGATCTGGTCGGTCAGCACGCTTTTGGCGATTTTCGCCAAAAGCACTGACATCGCGGAATTCCCCGGTCCGCTCCATTAGTATTTGCGTCCTGGTTTTTTACCCAAGAACTCCAGATTCTCCGCTTTTGCCGGGGGACTAAATAAAAGTTAATAAAATCAAACAGTTGAATAATTAAGGCAGCGGCCCTCAGCAAGTTGCGGGCTATGCTGGTGGATAAGAATATGGGTTTGGAAATGAAGATGCCTGAACTGGGCAACCTGAAGCACAGCGTACAGAAGCTGGAATGCCATGTCGCGCTAGTGAGCGCAGACAGCAAATTAGCGGGAGACTGGGTTAGCGCCCTCAATAACACCGCGACTCTGCATGAAAACCCCTTTGGCCTGGTGTTTGAGGCTGTGTTACCGGCAGATGTGGAACAACTGGCACTGGAGGAGTCTCGTCTTCAGGCGATTATCGTAGATGGTGGCACCGATACACAGGGGTTGGAAGCTGCCGATCTGCTTGCTGACCAGATACATGCACTTCGTTCTCAACTCAATATTTTTTTGGTGGCACAAAGTGATGTCGCCGGTGGTACTCCTCTTGCCGGTAAGAGTGGGGTTAAGTCACTGACCAACCTGCGCCGCCGCTTTGACGAGTTGTTTGATCGCCGAGAGGGCAATTTCAACCATATGTTCCGCCTGGTACAGGCGTTTATTGCCCGCCGCGCCTCCACGCCTTTTGCCGATACCCTGAAGGAATATGTATTCTCCGCACGTGACGCTTGGCATACTCCTGGTCACTCCGGTGGCGACAGCCTGCGCAACAGCCCCTGGGTAGGGGACTTTTACCGCTTTATGGGCGAGCATGTATTCAATACGGATTTGTCTGTTTCCGTACAGATACTCGACAGCCTGCTGGAACCGCACTCGGTAATTCAGGAAGCACAGGATCTTGCCGCCCAGGCGTTTGGTTCGCGCCATACCTTTTTCCTGACCAATGGCACCTCCACTGCCAACAAGGTCGTGATTCAGCAGATACTCGGTGGCGGCGGCAAGATTATTGTCGACCAGGCCTGCCACAAATCGGTTCACCATGCGATAGTGATGAATCGCTGTGAGCCGGTTTATCTGAAGTCGGTACTGCACCCTGAATTCGGCATTTATGGCCCGGTGAAGCGCTCGGATATCGAGACGGCGCTTGATGAACATAGCGATGCGCGCTTATTGGTTATCACTTCCTGCACCTACGATGGTCTGCGCTACGATTTGAAACCTATTATCGATTACGCCCATGAGCGCGGTGTCAAGGTGCTGGTCGATGAGGCTTGGTTTGCCCACGGTTTCTTCCATCCAGAGCTGCGCCCGACCGCGCTCGAGTGTGGCGCCGACTATGTGACCCAGAGTACCCATAAGATGTTGTCGGCTTTCTCCCAGGCCAGCATGATTCATGTGCAGGACCCGGACTTCGACGAATTCCGTTTCCGCGAAAACCTGAACATGCATGCGTCTACCAGCCCGCAATACGCCATGATCGCCAGTCTCGATGTGGCGCGTAAGCAAATGGCGATGGAGGGTTATGGACGTCTTAAGCAGTGTCTGCAGATGGTGGAAACCCTTCGCCGTGCAGTCAATGAAACCGGTGTATTTAGAGCCCTGACCCGCGACGACCTGATTGCTGAGCCTCTAGCGGGTGACAATATCGGCCTGGACCCCACCAAGGTAACCATCGATATTTCCCGTAGCGGCTATTCGGGCAACGAGATGCAGATCAAGCTGTTTGATCAATACGGTATTCAAGTGGAAAAGACCACCTACAATACCATCACAGTACTGGTAACCTTGGGCAGTACTGAGAGTAAATTGTTGCGCTTGATTCATGCACTTAAGCAGCTGGCGGGGAATACTCACAAGCGTATTCATGTCGGTACTCCGCGCCGCCTGCCTGAGTTTACCCGCTTCACCTGTCTGCCGGCGGATGCCTACTTTGCCGATACGGAAGAGTTGCCGTTGATGGACAATGGGGTGGACGCTACACAGAATCTAATTGGTCGCACCAGCGCTGATGAGATAGTACCTTATCCACCGGGTATTCCTGTTCTGGTACCTGGCCAGGAGATTTCTGAGCAGATAGTGCAGTACTTGCAGCAGTTGTTGCAGGGGCAGAATACTACGGAGATTCACGGCCTGATTTTCCGCTCAGATGAGCCTATGCTGCGTGTAGTCAAGGAAGTCGCTGAGAAATCAGAAAACAAAGACAAAAAGTCCGGCGGCAAAAAGGCAAAATAAAGCCACACGAGCTATCCGGCATGGAGGCCGGTATGTTTGATCAACCAAGGATGGTATTACTGGCTGGTGCCTCGGGCGGTTTGGCTCGCGCGATCGGCGCCGAAATCGTTCGGCGCTATCCCGATATTACTTTGGTGACTTTGAGCCGTGGTACAGTAGATCGGGTACCTGGACACGCCGGCGAGCGTCGTCACCTGACAGTCTCTCTCGCGGACGAGCACTCTATCAGGGCTGTCGAGACTTTCCTTTCTGAATTTTCCTCTCCGCCTGACTGGGTAATTAACTGTTGTGGATTGTTGCACGATGAATTCCATGGCCCGGAAAAATCTCTAGCGCAATGTGAGGATGATTGGTTGATGCAGTCTATGCGTATCAACCTCCTTACTCATATGCATCTGGCCCAGGCGCTGGATAGAAAATTACAACGCAAGCAGCCGCTGCTATGGGTATCCCTGTCTGCTAAGGTGGGTAGTATTGGCGATAATGAGTTGGGGGGCTGGTATAGCTATCGTATCAGCAAGGCGTCACTCAATATGTTGGTAAAAAACCTGTCTATTGAATGGGGGCGCCGATTGGAAAACAGTTGTGTGGTAGCAATTCATCCGGGCACTACGGATACAGCACTTTCCAAACCCTTCCAGGGTAATCTGGCGCCGGGAAAATTATACAGCCCGGCACTGAGTGCCGGGCGTATTGTGGATGTACTACAACAACTGGCGCCCGCCGATAGTGGTAATCTGTTTTTTTGGGATGGTAGCCGTTTGCCCTGGTAGTGAATCAGGGGGTCATCAAGCCTGGCCAGGTTTCATTATCTGTTGTTCTCGGATACCCACTGTATGCTTGATCAGATGTGATGGAGTAGCGTATATAGCGCTGGTTTTTGAGGAAAAAATATGCACGAAATGCGTTCCATTGGTGGGCTGCGGTAATCTCCGTAGCATAAGGACCGAGTCCTGGCCAATTGCTGTCATTGATAGGTTGGGGGTAGCCGCTGTCAAGTTGGTCTTCTTCCAGGTCATAGCGTAAATAATTCCCGTCTTTGAGAAAGAAATAAACTTTGCTATTAGGCCATTTCAGGACAGCGCGAATTTTTGTCGCGTAGGTAGCCAAACCAGGCCAAGTATTGTTGTCCACCAATTTGGGATAGCCGGAATCGACCCGATCTTCATTGAGGTCATAGCGCAGGTAACGCCCGTCATTTAAGAAGAAATAGCCTTTGTCACTGTTGGCTTTAAATGCAGCAACAATCAGGTGGGCATAGTCGCCCAAGCCAGGCCATGTACTGTTATTGGTTATGCGTGGATAACCGCTAGAGGCTTTGTCCAGGGTTTTATTGTAGCGTACATATTGATCGTCACCGCGAAAATAGTAAGCATGTGTACTGCCCCAGTCCAGGCCAGCAGTAATTTCCAGGGCCGATTTACGCAAAGCAACAGGGGTATCGTTATGTACGAATACATAGTCCAGGACTCCCTGTGCTTCTGTATAGTCGGTCCAGCTTTGTGAGCTAGCGTCGACGACATCAATGAACTGGTCGTTCTGGTGAATCTCCACGGGTCCGCTATCTGTGGAATACCATTTAATTGTCTTATTGTCAGCAGCCATCATTTTACGTATTCCAGGGCTGCCAATCAGTGGGTTACCATCCAGCTTCCAATTCGTTTGCAGCTCAATATCCATAAAACGCAACACCGTTGGTGCAATGGAGGTTTGGGCAGCATGGCCATAAATTCCATTGAAATCTCCATTGTGGATATCTCCAATAAACTCGCTGTGCTCAGCATTTAACGGCAAATTACTGCCAATAAAAATTGTTTTCTCGCTGGCAGTTTGTGCCCCATGCCCGCAGCCGCGAGAATCACGGCCGTGGTCTGTAGTTACAAGCACTAACCATTCTTCACCTTTTGCAATACGTGTATCTACGGCATCTAACAGAGCGCCCAGCTGAGTGTCGCTTGTGCGAATGCTTTCGTTATAGTGATTGCCAAAACAGGAGCTGTGACCGACACCATCGGGATCATCCAGGTGTAGGAAAAGGAAATCCACATGACCTGAGGCTATTTCCTGCACGCCGCGTGTGGTGACATCCGCATCGGAAAGGCCACTTAAAACTAGGTTAGCCTGTGCCAGGTCGGTAGTAAAAAAGTTGGTATTTATAGGGCTCCAATGGGATATGCTGCCCACCCAAAGGCTATTATCAGCCTCCTTTATCCGTTTGAACAAACTGGGGAATTCTGCATTTGCCAGGCCTGAGTCATTGGACGTGACTTGGTGCTTGTCAACCCAAACTCCTGTAAGGATAGTGGACCAGCCGGGGCCACTTTTAGTGTCCTGTTGACTTTGAGAGCCACTGATACCACCGGTATAAGCCTTGTGTAGAATTAATCGATCATAATTGGGGGTGTCTATATCCTTGAGCTTTTCGTACTGCAGCCCATCAACGCCAATTAGAAGTACCTTTTTATTATTCTGGGCAAAAACGAATTGGTTACTGGAAACAAACGAAATTAACAACAGGCAGGAGATAAGTGTCTTCATATCGAATATCCCGTATTTTCAATGATTTTCTGGTCTAGACCAGTAATGATAGAATAGACGATAGCTATTAAATCCCAATGAAGGGATTTTTACAGCGATACTGCAAAGAAAAGACAGCTATTTAAAAGCTAACAACTAACCAATCTCCCTCATTAAAATTAAAGAGCAAGGAATTTTTTAGGTGCGTTAAAAAATAAGTACTATCTAGTGGCTACTTCCATTTCTATGGCGTGGGGTAGCCAGTATTCAATATTGTAATCAATCAGATATTCAGCAGAATCATAGCGAAGTCTTAAGATTCTCAGGCCTGGAGCACCAGCGTGTATACCCAATGGCTCTGCATATTGCAACTCCAGGTTCGCAACCTGAATATTACAGCGCTCGTGAGTGATATTTACCCTATAATTATCTTGTAATATTTCGGTAATAGATCCGGATAAATCGAAGTCAGATAATTCAGGAAAACACTCTGATGAGAGATAACTCTCTTCTACCATAACTGGCCTTTGGTCCAGGTAGCGGACTCTTCGGATTTCAAAGTACCTGGTACTTTTAGTGGCGTTAAAGGCGGAATAAATATTGTGTCTTACGGTCAGCTTACGGACCCCAAGTACTTTGGTGGTTGCTCTAAAACCCTGTTGTCGGGCCATGGAGTTGAAATTTACCTTTTGTGTCGGGTTCATCACAAATCGATTTGGTGCAACAAACCAGCCTCTGCGATTTTGTCGGTACACCAGTCCCTCACCTTCAAGACGGTTTAAACCATCTCGTAAAGTAATACGTGTGACTTGCAGCTGCTCCGCCAGCTCGCGCTCAGCGGGCAGCTTGTGATTGGCGGCCAGGCGACCATTACCGATCAACAATTGGATATGTGATTTAATTTCTACGTAACTGGAGGACACAGTATTTCTCTTGGGTTTGACTGAAACTCGGTCTTAAGCCTGGGCTACCAAACTGGTATTCCTGAAGTTTGATAGCCTATCAGGGGCGTTGTCCAAGAGCCAGTCGGCGATTGATATCGACCAGTACGGGTTCAAGCTTATTGATATCGTCTATCAAATAATGAGCGCCGCAATTCTCAAGTTTTTGATAAGCGCCAATACTGTGATTTCTTTTTTCTTCCTCCGAGAGTGCTTGCCAACTTCCCAGGGATAATCCCGAAGCATTTCCTGAAAGTACGACTGCAACTGTCCACATGCCGGCATTGCGCCCCTCATAAATGCCTGCGGCGGTATCATCAATCTTGACACATTGGTTGACAGACGGGATTTCCATTTCAATGACGTTCTTTAATGCAGCTGCGGGTCCTGGTCTTGCGCCCACAGCTTCATCTGCTGCAATAACACAGTCGGGCTCTAGGCCTTGTTGTTGAGCTTTTACCAGCATGCCTTCAATCATTATGCGACTGTAACCTGTGGTGCTACCAATACGTATATTACGCTCACGCAAGCGGACAAATAGTTTGTCGGCTCCGGGTATTATTTGGCTGTGACTATCGATTTCCTGAATCTGTATCGGGGCCAGACGGCGATATAGTCCGTCTATATCAGATTCCTGGGATGGGCGCCCATGAACCACTTGCCAGGCAGTTTGAATGGAATTTTGTTGTAGCATCTGGCGAATATGTTCTTTCTTCTCAGTACCCATTGGAATACGGGTTTGCTCTTCACTGACCGTAACTCCAGCCTCAGCAAAAATTTGCATAAACGCTTGTAAAGGGGCGCGGGAGCCAAAATCTACTAAGGTTCCGGCCCAGTCGAGGATAGCAGCTTTAAGTTGCAGTGGTTCCATGGATTATCTCCTTTTTGGTAATTGATAAGGGAGTTGAGCGGTAAAATATCTATCGACTAAGTACCTTTGAGCAGATCTTTAGCCAGTGATCCAAAGGAGCTACGGCTAAACCAGGCACTTTTCCTGAATCATCCCACTCGCGCAGACGTAGAGCATCCTCGGCGAATGGGGTATTAAGAAAATTATCTTTTTCTTTATCTGTCATTCTTTTTCCTTGTTTTTTTAGGGTTTTGTGGCTTGCTGCGGATAGCCGTGTCTCATAAATGTTATCTTTACTCATTAAAAATCTTTTAGCTTGAACATGGAGGGCGATAGGCTTTGTGACTGTATTGGGAAAACCCCACCTTTCGAGTAAATCTGCACCTATTAGGTCATGTGCACTGTAGCCTTCAGTATCCGTCCCGGGTATTTTTTCCTTTATAGCGTGGAGATGGCCGATATCATGAAGAAACGCTGCAACAGTCATTTCACCGGAGATACCAGAGTGTTCCGCCAGGGTGGCACACTGGGTAGCATGCTGTAGCTGCGTGCATTTTTCTCCAAGTGTTAAATTCCCGTACTGCAAAAATAACTGTTTAATTTTATCGACAACATTAGCTCTCATCGATTAAGCACTCATCTAGAGGGATCTTGTCCAAAATACCTTTCACCACCCGTTCCATTAATGCTGGTCCGGTTGTCATACCTTTTCCTCCAATACCGGTTATTAAATGAATATTTTCTGTTGCGGATTTTAGGAGTACGCCTTGGCTACTTTCCTGGCTGTAATAGCCATTCCAAATCCTGGCAACATTTAAATAGGGTAGATTAAGGATACGCTTGGCTTCGGCTAACATCAGTGAGTTGATTTCCTGACATATTTCATAGTCCAAACTGCCTGAGTCCTGGGCAGTGAAGTACTCATGAGAATCGCCAATGATGATGCTGCCATCGGCAGATTGTCGAAACAGAAGGTGGATACCAAATTTTCCATAGCTTGGATCAATATGAGGCTTCGGTAGATTTTTATAATTAGGGCAACTTTTAAATGCTTCATAGCGGCGTATTGTCAGACCTGTAAGCAGGTTCCCTGGTATTTTGACTCCCTTGATTTTTTGGGTGCGCAACATCTGCAATTTACTAAGCTGTAGTTGTTCTGTTTGTAATAAGTGCGGAAATAAATGACTAAGTTGGTGGCCACAACAAATCATTACCTGTTCTGAAATAAAAGACTCACCTGTTGAGCAGCGAAGCTGGACCCCATTTTTGACTTCCTCTACGGCTATTACCGGAGTTGCCTTCTTAAAATGTAAATTTTTCGTGTCTTCAAGTAGTTTCCAAAAATACTTCATTAGCAGGGAGCTTTCGGCACTCATTTCCTGTGGATAGTAGAGGCCACCATGGCAGTAACTCTGCTTTAGTAAATTAATTTTCTTGTGACACTGCGTCGAGGTAAGAAGCTTGGAAACGTAGTTAGTCTCACGATTAATCTCATGCATTTCCTCTAGTAGATTGGCCTCTTCTAAAGAAGAAGCCACGTAGAGAGAGCCATTCTGCCAGAGTGCGTCCGGCATTATTGTCGCCAACTCGCCATAAAGTTCCAGCGATCGTCGCCCCAGATTTCGCCATAGTTTTAGATTCATACCAGATGGTACTACTTGGCCAAAATTGCGTACCGTGGCTCCGTGAGGCTTAGTGCTGGCTTCAATTAACAGTACTTTTTTTCCGGATTTGAGTGCATGGTAAGCAGCAAAACTGCCTAATATCCCGGCACCGACAATGGCAATATCAAATTTCATAACTGCTCTATAGCCTTTTTTACACTGGAGAAGTAATAAGCCTCAACCGTGAAGAAGAATTACGGTGCAAGCGGCGAAAGAAAAGAAGTGAGAGCAGCATTAACAAAATACATGCAAAACCAGTAGCATAGGAAAGTTGCTGAGTAAACTGTAACCAGTTTAGGTTTGGTTGCGCGAAAGTCTTATAGAGCATGACACTAATGCTGCCGATATAACCCGCACTATCTGCCAGATAAATCACAAATCCTGCGTTACCTAGGCTCTTGGTGCAGGCGACCAGACGTTCAAATAATAAACAGTTAAATGGAACATAGCCTATATAGAGCCCGATATTGATCCCAATCATCCAGGCAGCCCCGGATACAATATCTAACTCAAATGCGAGAGTTGAAGTTATGCAGATTGCTCCCCCAGCCGTGACTAATAGCTGGTTTAGCTGCAATGCGCGATAGTTGTTACGTACAAAAATAAGTAGCGCCAGGGATGCTAAAACTATCAATGCCACGGGTAGAGTGCTGGTAAGGAAGATCTGGGGTGCTTGACCATGACCCAAAGCTTGCCAAAGCTCTGCAGCGAAATTATCAGAGAAGTCACGAAATGCCGTTAGGAATACATAAGCGATGATTAAAGCCAACAATCCCAGATTCGTTTCGTTGACGAAAGTCCAACGCATTTCATTCGTCATTGGTACTCTTTGTTTTCGTGCACGGATGTCTGCTTGGTTGGGTTGGGGAATTCTACTGAGTGTAAATGTCGATAGAATCAGTGCAGGTAGAAATAATAAGCCCACGGTTGCAGGCATCCAGATTTCCGGCACTTTCCATTCCAGCATTAGATATGCGGCTACTGCTTTTACGGCTCCTGAAGAGACGATTAAGCTAACACATAAAATGGTGCCTAGTGCTTCAGTAAGACGACGCCCCTCTAAATAGCTGAATACTAGTCCCCACACCATTCCAAGTGGGAGACCATTAAAAAAAAGCATGACAACATTATAAGGAGTGGGGATCAATGCGAATGCTATCAAGGCCAGATGACTGAAAAGAATTAGAATTACCAGCATTCTTCCCCGCTGCAATGGCCGTAACTCTGAGACAACCTTAATCCCGATAATTTTTGAAAACGCATAACCCAGTACTTGGGAAATTATAAGTGCGGTTTTAAAGTCTAGAGTGAATTCCCAGCCGGAAATGTTGGCGTAAGATGCTGCTGCAAAGGGCTTGCGGAAAGCATACATACAAAAATAAGTGAAGAATGCAGCAACTCCGGAAAAGAGTAGCAAGAAAAGCTCACTGTTGAAATCTTCACTGGAATCAGATTCCTGTTTTTTACCGGTTTTTTCCATTTTATCGATAGCTGCCATTTGGTCTAGACCAGATTTTAGGTGCTTATGATTGCGTTTTTGTGACAGTCTTTTTTTAAGTTCAATAACCATTCCAGATGGTAAAAATTTTTCATTTATATATTCGCAGGGAATATTCACACACCTGTTATACAAACGTCATAGCGGCAATTTAGGATTCTGGTCTAGTCCAGATTTATGTTGATGATCGAGCAAGTTAATTTGTGTCGATAAAAATTTGCCAATCATTTTTTGATTGATACAGGGGAAGTAAAATGATTTATGTCAAATTATTGCCTGCAACGATTGCTCTGCTGGTGGGACAAGTAAATTACGCTCATGCACAAGAAAGTAGTAAGCAGAGTGTCCAGGATGATAGCGAAATAGAAGAGATTGTTGTGCTTGGACGAATGTTTGAGACAGAGTTACGTTCCCTGGAGTTACAGAGGGAATCCAACCGGATTGTTAATGTGGTATCGGCAGATGGTATAGGAAAGTTACCGGATCGTAACGCCGCAGAGGCAGTTCAAAGAGTCGCAGGCGTATCTATCGAGCGTGACCAGGGGGAAGGACGGTTTGTGGCTGTGCGTGGCCTCCCGTCCCAATGGAGTTCTTCTAGCCTTAATGGTCATCGTTTGCCATCTGCAGAAGAGGAAACTACCAGCAGGGCTACGGCGTTTGATTTCTTTCCATCGGAGCTGATTGAACGTATTGAGGTCTCTAAGTCTGTTACCGCGGATCAGGAAGGTGACTCTATTGGCGGCAATGTTAATTTTGTGACTCGTACAGCCCCTGAAGAACGCACTTTGGATATATCCCTATCTGGTGGCTATGCGGATAAAGCCGACGGTGATATTAAATCCATGAGCATTCTTTATGGGGATAGAAGTGAAGGTGGTAAATGGGGATTTTTGGCCAATGTAACTGGTTGGAGCAGGGATTGGGCAACAGATAACTACGAGCCCCGCCGTAAAGGGGAGGGAATATATCGATTGGAACTGCGGGATTATACCGGAACCAGAGATACCCTGGGGTTAAACCTTGCTACTGAATACCGATTGGAAGAAGGAGGTAAGATTTTTGCTCGTGGTTTGTATGGGACATTAGAAGATGAGGAGACACATTACAAGTACAGGTTGCGGTTCGATAAAGATAGAATGGAACTTCAGCATATCCACAATACTTTGATAACACGTATGCAAGGTGTTGAAGTTGGTGGAGAGCACTTTTTTGGTGATGATAAGCAGCTGAATTGGAATTTAGCCAGCTATGATAATGAATTCCGCTATGGGAATACACCCAATAAAGATGATCGCTCTTATTTTGTAATGCGTTTTGATCAAACGGAAGTAGGTTATGTTGGTCTGGATGATGATGGGCTGGCTTACAACCAAATCGATGGTGGTACTGACCCAGCAGAAAATATACCCACTCACCTCCCGGATGGTTTTGTAATGGACCCAAGCCAGTCCAGCCTATCTTGGGTTGAACTATATAAAGTGTATGTCAACGAAAAGGATAAAGTGGTAGCCACTTTTGACTTTTCTTCCCAGTTTTCCAGTGAGCTGGAGTTAAAGTTCGGTATGAAATATCGGGACAAGGAACGGGTGTCTGAATTCTCCGATGCATTTTACAGTTGGGATGAGGAAAACTATGGGCCTGCCCCAGCTCTCTCTGACTTTACCTTGTCTGATCAGCCTGGCAGAAATGATTTCCTATCAGAGTTGGATATCAACTATGACTCCCAATTCTCTCAGGTTGCTTCAATGTCTCAATTGGAGAATTTTTGGAACCAAAACCGGGATAAATTCATTTTGATTCCCGAAGAATCAGCTCTAGTTGAAAATGGAGGGGCTCTTGGGCGAAATTTTGAGCTAACAGAGAGGCACCTATCGGCTTATGGTATGGGTAATTATGAGCTTTCAGATAGAGCCATTCTTGTAATGGGTTTACGACTCACTCAGACCCAAACGAAGGTGGAAAGCCAGGTATTTGTTAACGATGAAGCTAATAACGGCTATTTGGTGCCGTTTAATGGTGATAAAGAGTATTTATCCATTCTACCATCGGCACATCTAAAATATGCGCTCACAGAGGATAGCAATATCAGGCTCGCGCTGACCAGAACCTTTGCCAGGCCGGACTTTGGTGACCTGAATCCGGGAGGGTACTATGCCGAGCACGATAATGAGTTTATAGGAGGTAATCCAGATCTTGATCCTACTTACTCTTGGAATCTGGATTTGATGTATGAGGACTACTTTGATGACTCGGGGATTTTATCTGCTGGTTTATTTTATAAAGATATTACAGATCCAATTTTTAAAGATGTAAAAGAAGGTGAATACAATGGGGTGTCAGGAGTCGATATTTATAGTCCGGAAAATGGTGAAGATGCGTGGCTGAGGGGATTGGAATTTAATCTGGTGCGAAAAATGGATTTCCTTCCCGGATTTCTTTCAAATATTGGGTTATCGACAAATTTAACTATGATGGATTCAGAAATGCGTATTCCGGGCCGTGATGGTGTAGTGCCGATTTCCCGTCAAGCTGATTTATTACATAATCTCTCTATCTATTATGATGATGGTACCTTCTCCATTCGCCTAGCTCAAAACCATAAGGGGGAGTATATTGAAGAGCATGGTAGCAATAAAAATGAAGACCAGTACTACGGTGCTTACACAAGCCTGGATATGAGTGCAAATTATACGATTGGGGACAATTTAGTTATTTTTGCTGAGGCCTTAAACCTTACGAATGAACCTTTAACTTATTATATTGGTAATAAAGATAGGCCAAAGCAAGTTGAGTATTATGGGGTTCGTGGTCAACTGGGCTTTCGTTATAGTTTTTTTTAGCTGATCTTTTATCTTGCACAGGAGAAACATCTCGGTTGTCGTCGAGTTGCTTCTCCCAAAAGCAGTTAAACACCAATTGTAAGCGGGTCGCCGCGTCTGAGTAATGTTTCAATGTCAACACCCTTTGGTAGACTGCCAGTGCTATGAGCTCCTCTAGTTTCCAGTCTTGATTGAATAAATGCATCACTAATCGATTCGTTGCCTGACTGTAAAAGTAGATGAACCTGCATTGCAATCGCCATTTGATCAATAATACTGCGTGCTCTGTATTCAAATTGATCCAAATCAGCAAGCTCTTTTTTTAGTGAATCTATAGCTTTATCGAAGCGGATATCCATACCAATGCTTGTTGCCATCTCATCCAGCCAGTGATTTACGACATTGGGTGTTTTTGTGATGGCACGCAGCACATCAAGAGCCTGGATATTACCGGAACCCTCCCATATGGCATTAATTGGAGCATCGCGGTAGAGTCGTGCAGTGATAAAACTTTCAATAACACCATTTCCACCGAGGCATTCCATCGCCTCATAGGCATGATGCGGGCTGCGCTTACAAATCCAATACTTACCCACAGCTGCTCCCAGTCTTAGAAGCATTTGTTCGTGTTCTTGATCTTCATGATCCATAGCTCGGGCCATGCGCATGGTCAAGGCCACTGACCCTTCAACTTCTAATTGCAGGTCTGCCAGGACATTTTGCATTAGGGCTTGATCAATTAGCTTTTTTCCAAAGGCTTCTCTATGGGATGCATGGTATATCGCTTGCAATACGGCTTGGCGTTGGCCCCCAGAGGAACCGACCATACAATCAAAACGAGTTATCGCGACCATCTTGATAATTGCATTGACTCCCCGACCTTCTTCACCCAAGAGCCATCCTAAGGCACCTCGCATCTCCACTTCGGAAGAGGCATTGGATACATTACCAGATTTCACTTTGAGCCTTTGGATTTCTAATGGGTTTTTACTTCCATCCGGACGCCATCGGGGAACCAAAAAACAAGAAAGACCGCCCGGTGCCTGAGCCAGAATTAGAAAACCGTCACACATAGGAGCAGACATAAACCATTTATGCCCAAGTAGCTCATAAGTTCCATCATCCATGGGGATTGCACCGGTTGTGTTGGCACGTACATCTGACCCACCTTGTTTCTCTGTCATACCCATACCGATAGTTAGAGAGTGTTTTTCATAGTAGGGGCGATTACTGCCATCGTAGCCCCGGCTAAGAATTTTAGGGATCCACTCCTTGGCGATTGATGGGTTTAATTTTATCGAAGGAAGAGAGGCAAAAGTCATCGTGATTGGGCACCCATGACCCGCCTCAAGTTGACAATGCAGATAGTTCTTTGCCGCTCGAGCAACATTGGCACCGCTACAAGGATGACTCCAGGGGGAGCTGTGTAGTCCTTCTGATAAGGCAAGCTGCATAAGTTGATGGTAAGAAGGATGATAACGAACTAAGTCTATACGGTTTCCGATTCGGTCATGACTTTCAAATATGGGTTTAAACTCATTGGCAGCATAACCCCGTTCAATCATTTCTGGTCTTCCACAAACCTCGCCATAGCGTTGTAGATCATTTTCGGCCCAATGTCCGCCATTAAGGTGTACCGAATCGAGTAGAGCCTGATCGCCGGCATACAGATTGTGCCCTGAGAGAGGGGAAGTCTGATTCTTTACCGTATGAGTGGTTGCATGGGCAGAGGGGTGAAGGTGATCGCTCATGATCAGGGCCTCAATGGTTAACATAGTTATATGTTCTTTGATTCATCTACTTGTACCAAAACACCAAACAGGTACCAAGAGACATGGTGATAGCGTACCAATACAAAATCATAAAGTAGTCCCACCCTGATTACTATTTGCGCACTCATTAAATCTATTACGCACTATAAAAATATTTAATAAGTATAATTTATAGGGTTTCTTTGGATAGGTTATCCAAAATAATATTACTTTCATGAAACAGAGTGTATTTATTATTTTAGTATGATTGATTAGCTAAATTTTAATTTTTGTTGCTACTTGGCTTTTTGTGCCGTTTATAGGTTTTTAACTTTTATAGGTATGCTTTTTTTCATGCTAATATTTAAAATAAATCCATTAATTTTGTGGGTTAGTGCAAATTTATTACTATTTTTTAAACGCTTTATTTTTTTTAAGTTTAGACAAAAGGATGTTTCTAGTTGGTTACTTAATAATCATCTTTAATACCTTTGTATGAAAAAATGACATTTGTAATAATCGCTGGCACACTTAAGATTGAATTTTTGTTATCTGTATCACTTACTGTTGCAGTGTGTTGGTTGATCGAATAGATTTAGCTCTCAATATCGAGAATGTGGATAGAAAATAATAAAAAAGTAAGAAGTCATTAGATAAAATCTTAAAGAGATTGCATATTGGGGGAACCCAGATGAATTTGCATAAGGAATATGCACGCCTCAAAGTTGTTTCGCAGGATCATGTTTGTAAGGGTCCCGCTGTTACCTTCTTAACCTCATCAGTCAACTTGCAGAGTTCAATTTTTGCAGGGCATATTGAAGAGGAGTTTAAAACCAGATGCTCCATTGTTCAGCGAGTCCCATCTTTTTCACTTGATGGAGTTAAGGCTGATTATCTCTTGCTCGACTGTGTTGGGCTCTTTAAAGCGGATCTTGATCAGTTATTACGTGATATTCATGCTTCTACTAACTCGCCTGGCATTATTCTCTTAAATGTTGACGACCCTAATGAGTTTGACTTTGTCTTACACTGGGAGAAGGTCCTAGGATTGATGCCGGCAAAATGTGAGCCCGGGGTTATTATGGAGCGATTAGGTAAGATATTCCTGGGGGAATATTGGTTCCCTAGAGATGTTCTGCATAACTTTTTAAGGCAGCATAGACGTCCTAAAAGATGGATGGATTCTAGCGCAAACCTTACACAAAGAGAAAGACAGATATTGGAGCTTATTTGTGAGTGTAGAACCAATGCAGATATTGCGGAGGTACTATGTGTCAGTGAGCATACCGTTAAAAGTCACCTATACAAGGTTTATAAAAAGATTGGTTGCAAAAACAGATTGGAGGCAAGTAGTTGGGCGAGTCAAAATCTGTGAAATTAAAAATTCTATTTTTTTCTATTTGGTTTATTTCTAGTACAGTTATTTCCCAGGAGTCAGAGTTTGCTCAGAGCGAAGAGTCAATCCTTACCGGTTTGGTGATTGATAACACAGTAAGCGGCATAGGGCATGAGTTCGCACGCTCTTTATCGTTGTATATTACATCCAACTTGACTGACTTTGATTATAACCTGACTGTGTATGAAAGGCCTTCTGCGCGGTGGGGTAGTGTTGTGTGGGTAAATTATGAGAATAAGCAGGTGTTCAGGACTGTTATTTACCCAGGCAGAAGACGTTTTGGGCAGATAGTTGAGCAAGCTGTTGCTCAAATCAATAATAATGTACGACAGCAAAGGCTGCAGCAGTTATTTTCACAAAACTTGGACTTGGCCGGGGAGGAATTATAGTGAAGTTCTATGTTTTATTGGTTTTATCTTTCTTTTCTGTCTCTGCCTATTCGACAGAGCTAATTTACACTCCAGTAAATCCATCCTTCGGAGGTAATCCATTAAATGGTAATTATTTGTTAAATAATGCCAGCGCTCAAAATAGTAAAAAAGATCCTAAAGCTGGTAAGTCACCATACTCTGATTCATCTTCACTTGACAGGTTTACGGATACACTAGAATCCAGATTGTTGTCTCAGTTGCTCACAGATGTTGGAGATGGAAATGATGGTACTCTCGTAACCGATGACTTTATCGTTAACATACTTGATGTAGATGGTACCCTAACTATAACTATTACAGATGCTGTCACAGGAGAGCTTTCTGAGATCGTAGTCGTTGGCCTAAATCCTGGTAACTGATTTAATTGGTCAATAGATTGTTTGTTCTTTAGGGTGGTGGTGATGGTGGTTAGAATAATAGTTATATTTTTGGTTTTTATTTTAAGTGGTTGTAGTTTCTTTCAAAATGCAGGAGAGGCGTTGTTTGGCCCAGGGCATCAAAAAGCCACTTTGACGGATCGAATGAGTACTTATGCAGATCTTTTGAATTTGCCCTTACCGAGGGGGAAGATCGTAGTAGCGGTTTATGGATTTAGTGATCAAACTGGCCAGTACAGGCCAGCACCGTCTAGCTCTTTTTCTACTGCAGTAACACAAGGCGCTGCCTCTATGCTCGTACAAGTACTCAACGAGTCAGGTTGGTTTGTTACTCTTGAGCGTGAAGGGCTACAAAACCTGCTTACTGAAAGAAAAATCATACGAGCAGCAATCAAAGAGCATGAAACTCCCCAACCCTTTGAGCTCCCCTCCCTGATGTCAGCAAATATAATGTTGGAGGGCGGTATAGTCGCTTATGATACCAATATCAAAACCGGCGGAGCCGGTGCGCGTTATTTTGGTATTGGACTTTCTGAGCAATATCGAGTAGACGAAGTGACCGTGAATTTGCGTGCGGTCGATGTTAGAACTGGAAGAGTTTTAAATAGCGTTTTAACCAGTAAGAAAATTCTATCAAGGCAGGTTCAGGGAGACGTTTATACATTTGTTGAGTATAAACGTTTATTAGAGATTGAGGCTGGAATGACGACCAATGATCCGGCTCAACTTTGTGTGCTTTCTGCGATTGAATCTGCAGTTATTCATCTTATTGCCAATGGTGTGACGAATAATATTTGGGCAATGCAGGATGTCAATGAATTCCCTGCATCTGTACTTAGTGAATATGCGGATGCAACTGTGAAAATTCTTTAGAATAATTTTTTTATTAAATATTCTGACTAATTTCTTTGTCTTGCAATGGTTGCTGGCTGCTCACATTCCTGTGTGGGCGGTTTTTCTTGTTGAATTTTTGTGTAAGTTTGTGTAATTTAGTAAATCTACTTGTCGATATCTTACATCTTCGTATTAAATCAACTTTCTGGAAAGGCTTTCATACAAAAGTCTTAAATATTTATTGTTTTCCCGCCCCAAAAAATATTCTTTTTTCTGATTTATTGTTTTCGCTTAAATTCCTATAGTGGTCCTCTAGTGGTCCTCGATGAGCGGAATTGCTCTCGCTTTAATTAACCTTTAGGAGAATTTTGGTGGGCGTTATCAAAGTGAGCCTATGTGGTTTATTTTTACTCCTTACCTGTATTAACTCTGTCTGGGCTGGTGACTTAGATGATCATGATGAGCTGCTTTCTGGTCAGGGAAAGCTGGATCTCATGTTGCAACGGGATGAGTCTATTACTGGTCAGTTAGCTGAGGTCATTCAGACAGGGGAATACAATTTTGCAGAAGTTTCTCAGTTTGGGCAGTTCAACCAAGTTTTTTTGGTTCAGGATGGCTATTCGAATGAAGCAGCAATTCAGCAGGCTGGGGAATATAACTATGCTGCAATTTCCCAGTCTGGAGCTTATAACCAAGCTACCGCTATACAAAATGGTTTAGATAATATTGCTCTAATAAATCAAGTGGGCAATGGAAACTCAGCCAACATCATCCAAAACGGAGATGGGCTCTTTGGATTTGTCGCGCAGTTCGGTGACAACCATGCGGTGCAGGTCGTTCAGCACGATTAAAGCACTGCTTTCTTTTTGTTTGTATTTGTTTACTTAGTCTGATGGAGAAACATAAATGAAAAAGCTTTCACTTGCTGCTGCGATTGCAATGCTTGTTGGTGCTGGTCACGCAATGGCCGATGCTAATTATGGTGATCAACTGCAGGTTGGAAATGACAACGCTGCTGATATCTATCAAATGGGCGAGTCCACCAATAATGCGGCTTATCAGTGGCAGGAAGGTAATGACAACCGTGCTTACGCAAGTCAATCCACCGCCGATGCGAACTATATTGACCAGACTCAGGTAGGTAACCGTAACTACTCTGAAACCACGCAATTCGATCAAAACAGCTCCCAAGCCTATTCCTATCAGCAGGGAGAGGGTAACTGGGGAGTTGTTCATCAGTGGGGCGGTAATGGCAATGCAGCTTATGCTACTCAAATGGGTAGTGAAAATACTATGCATCTAGATCAGTACCGCTCAGATGGTGGTGAGGCTAATTACAATACCCTTGATGCGGTTCAGGAGGGTAATGACAATATGGCTGCCCTGCAGCAGGACGGAGATAGTAACCTGTTTGTCAGCACTCAGTCTGGTGATGGAAACAGCGTTTGGAGCAGCACCTGGATGAGCTCTGATGAAGGCTTCGTAGGAGGCCAAGTTGGTGAAGGTAACGTCGGTTTTGTTTATCAAGGCGGTGTTGAAAATACTTCTAACTTGGTGCAGTCAGGTGACTTCAACTATCTGAATATGTCCCAGGATGGGGCCAATAACTTCAATACTATTGCTCAGAATGGCACTGGTAACTCTAGTGTTACTGGTCAGTATGGTGATGCCAACACCATGACCGTTACGCAGAATGACCTCAACAATATTGGCGATATGTACCAATACGGCAATGATAATGCTGCAATTCTGCAACAAACGGGTGATCATAACGAAGCTGAATTCTCTCAGTTTGGGGATCTCAATACAGCTAATATTGATCAGCTGGGAAGTGCCAACTTCACTTATGGCCATAGCGAAGGTATGGCCAACACAGTTGATGTTGACCAGAGCGGTGAGCTGAACTTGGCTGAGATCCATCAGGACATGGGTGAGTTTAACCTGATGGTTGTATCTCAGGATGGCTTTGAGCACGGTGCTCACCTGGGACAGTCTGGTAGCGAGAACACTACCTATGTAACTCAGGCTGGCAATTTCAATATGGCCAGTGTGCACCAGGTCGGCAACAGCAATATGGCTACAGTTTCTCAAAACTAATACGCCTATAATGACTATTGTCTAAACCCTCCTCGTTTCGGGGAGGGTTTTTTATTAGCGGCGTTTAAAAGAATCCGATTGCTTGGGCTAACTTTCTAAACGCTTTTCTGTCCACTCAAATTTAGCGTGAGTTCCATAAGGCCATTCCATGGGGACTGGTGAGTGTTGCCACCTTTGATCGCCGAATCAACGGCTCTGGCTTTTAAAAGAAGAGCCTCCAGTATATTTGGAGTTAGACGGTTTAAGGCATTTTGTACAAGTGGTTGGCGTTTTTGGATGCGAACTAAACGTGCTAGTTGCTGGCCCTGATTGAGTTTCTCCATTAGTTCCAGTAATGAGCGCATCTCTCTTGTTAGGGCCCAGAGCACCACAGGTGGCTCAATACCTTCCGAGCGTAAGCCTTGTAGCGTTTTGATCGCTTTCTCGGCTTCTCCTGCCAAAGCTCTGTCAATTAAATCGAAAACACTGTATCGCGCAGAGCTGGTTACACTTTGCTCTAACAGTTCGACCGTTATTGTCCCGTCACTATTTAAAAGTTTGAGCTTTTCGATTTCTTGGCTTGCTGCGAGCAGATTACCCTCTACTCTTTCGGCGAGAATACGTATAGCTTCTTTCTCAGCAGATAACCCTGCGGCATTGATCCTTTGGTTGATCCAGTGTGGCATTTCCTGGGAGCTAACAGGCCAAATTTGTACGAGAGCACCATGCTGCTCAAGTGTTTTAACCCATTTGCTATTGAGTTGTGATTTGTCCAGCTTGGGCAAAACCAGCAGTAGTATCAAATCCTGACTGGCGAGAGCGGCAAATTCCTGTAAGGCTTTACTGCCTTTATCCCCTGGTTTTCCACTGGGAGCGCGTACCTCGATAAGCTTCCTCTCTGCAAAAAGAGACATATTTCCGGCTGAGGCAAGTAATAAACCCCAGTCGAAATTATGCTCTGCATGTAGAAGTTCCCGCTCAGCGAAACCATTCTGCCTCGCTGCCGCACGTATTTGGTCGCAAGATTCCTGAACCAGGAGTGGTTCATCGCCTGAGATAATATAAACCGGCGCAAGCCCTTTCCGTAGTTGCTGGGGAAGCTGTTGGGGATTAATACGCATGACAGAACTACCTAGTAGCTCTTATCTTGCAAGGGGGCATTGACATCGATACGGCGCAAACGGTTGATCATTCGGCTAATCAACTCGCGGCGCATTTCCGCGCGTAAGAGGCGTTCCTCTTCTCCCTTGCTGACTATTTCTGAGACGTTCCACTCCAATGATCTATAGACATCGGCCTGAGCTTTATTTAGCAGTACTTCGCCACTGTGTGTACGCACGCTATAAATCGCGCTGGTAATCAACTCGTACTCAGAAGCCCGTCCTTCAGAATCCACGGCGACAGTTAATTTTCGTTCTATTTCTTTATGAATGGTGAGTAGGTAGTCCGCTTCAATAGGGGATGGAGCAACAGGGACCCCGCCGTTTTCCAGAAGACGGCTAATTTCATCAGCAATATCACTGCGAGGGTTCTCACTCGATATGTAAATAGTACTGCCTGGAGGAAAATTTTTTGGCGCTCCCCGCAGGTGCCAACCGCAACTGGCGGTGGCCACAAGGGTAACTAGCAGGATGATACGACGTGCAAATATTTTCATAAACTACCTGGCTTTAGTGCCAGCAAATATAGGGTTTGCAGATATGCGCCGGGAGCACAATGCTCCCGGCTATTGGTTGGATATAACTGCGCAGTATTTTTTACTTCGCGACAATATTTACCAATTTGCCTGGCACAACGATGACTTTGCGTACGGTGGCATCGCCAATAAATTTCTGGACGTTTTCATCGCCTAGGGCGAGCTTTTCCAAGCCCTCTTTGTCCGCATCAGCAGGCGCATCCAGCTTTGCACGCACTTTGCCATTGACTTGAACGACCAAAGTAATTGAGGTGCGCACCAGAGCCTTTTCATCTACTACTGGCCAGGGAGCATCAATTAAGGTGTTGTTATTGCCCAGGATTTGCCACAGTTGGTGGCAAATATGCGGAGTTACCGGAGCCAGTAGCAAGACAGCTGCCTGTAGAGCCTCTCTCTCCACTGCCAGCCCCTGCTCATTACTGCGATCCGCCAGTTTACCAACCTCATTGAGAAGCTCCATCACTGCCGCAATAGCCGTGTTGAAGGTTTGACGGCGTCCGTAGTCGTCGCCAACCTTCTGAATCGTCTCGTGGGTTTTACGGCGTAATTGTTGTTGCTGGTCGCTCAAAGATTGTTGGTCAATCTGAGCGCTGCTAGTGCTTACAGCAGCATGTGCATGTACAGTTTTCCAGAGTTTTCGCAGGAAGCGGCTGGCTCCCTCCACGCCGGCATCGTGCCACTCCAAAGTTTGCTCGGGCGGAGCTGCAAACATTGTGAACAGGCGTACAGTATCGGCACCGTATTCTTTAACAGCAGCATGGGGATCGATGCCATTGTTTTTTGACTTGGACATCTTCACAACGCCACCGGCAATTACTTCTTCACCTGTTGCGCGCTCAACTGCCTTGATGGGTTTTCCTTTCTCATCCCGCTCGACATCAACATCGGCGGGGTTGATCCAGGTTTTATGGCCGTTTTCTTCCTTGTAGAAGGATTCAGCCAACACCATGCCCTGGCACAAAAGCTGCTTGAAGGGTTCATCGCTGTTGACCAAGCCCTCATCCCGCATCAATTTGTGGAAAAAGCGCGCGTAGAGAAGGTGCAGGATGGCGTGCTCAATACCACCTACATATTGGTCGACAGGTAGCCAGTAGTTGGCGCGATCGGGGTCGAGCATGCCCTCTTCGAAGTCTGGGCAGGTATAGCGAGCGTAGTACCAGCTGGACTCCATAAAAGTGTCAAAAGTGTCGGTCTCACGCTCGACCGGCGTACCATTGAGTTCGTCTTTGCGCCACTCGGGATCGGCTTTAATGGGGGACTGAACACCGTCCAGCTCCACATCTTCCGGCAGTAAAATAGGGAGTTTCTCGGCGGGCACCGGGATTTCTCCACCATCTGCGAGGTTGAACATGGGGATAGGGGCACCCCAGTAGCGCTGGCGGGATACACCCCAATCGCGCAGGCGATAATTGGTGGTCACACGGCCTTTGTCTGCTGCTATTAAAACTTCGGAAATCGCGGTAAAGGCACCATCAAAATCCAGACCATCAAAATTGCCGGAGTTCACCAGTTTGCCTTTTTCGGTGAAGGCTTCTTTGTTGAGATCGATTTCCTGGCCATCGGCGGGCGCTATGACTTGAGTCAAAGGCAACTGATACTTGTGTGCGAACTCCCAGTCGCGTTGATCGTGGGCGGGTACTGCCATCACCGCGCCAGAGCCATAATCCATCAGTACATAGTTAGCTACCCAGACGGAGACTTCCTCCCCGCTGATGGGGTGAATAGCCTTGAGACCGGTGTCCATGCCTCTCTTGTCCATTGTGGCCATATCGGCTTCAGACAGAGACTGCTTTTTGCACTCAGAGATAAATGTTTTTAGCTCGGGGTTAGTCTCTGCTAACTCCAGAGCGATTGGGTGTTCAGCGGCGAGGGATACATAGGTGACGCCCATCAGGGTGTCTGGGCGGGTGGTGTAAACATCGAAGTGATCTATACCAGCCACAGTGGTGGGCAGGCTAAAGCTCAGCTCCACACCTCGGCTCTTGCCGATCCAGTTGCGCTGCATGGTGCGCACCTGCTCAGGCCACTCCGGCAGCTTATCCAGGTCCTTGAGCAGCTCTTCTGCGTAGTCAGTGATCTTGATAAACCACTGGGCCAGCTCACGCCTCTCCACGGTAGTGCCGCAGCGCCAACATGCACCATCTTCAACCTGCTCGTTGGCGAGCACGGTCTGGTCATTGGGGCACCAGTTCACCGCGGAATTTTTCTTGTAGACCAGGCCCTTTTCATAGAGGCGGGTGAAGAACCACTGCTCCCAGCGATAATAGGATGGCTGGCAGGTGGCTAGCTCGCGGGACCAGTCGAAGCCAAATCCGAGAGCTTTCAATTGCCCCTTCATATAATCAATATTGGCGTAGGTCCATTTTGCTGGCGCGGTTTTATTCTGGATCGCAGCATTTTCAGCCGGTAAGCCGAAGGCATCCCAGCCCATGGGGTGCAGGACATTCTTACCCTGCATACGCTGATAGCGGGAAATAACATCGGTAATGGTGTAATTGCGCACATGGCCCATGTGCAGCTTGCCGCTGGGGTAGGGGAACATGGATAGGCAGTAGAACTTTTCCCTGCCGGTATCTTCCTTTACCTCAAAGCTTTTCTCTGCCTCCCAGAATTCCTGGGCGGAAGCTTCGACTGCGGAGGGGTTGTACTGCTCTTCCATTGATTGGGGACCTATACTCTGTGATCAAATTTTGCGGGGAAACTTTTCAGTGTTTTAGTGGAAGCAGCTCTGGATCGACAAGCAAAAGGATTGATTGCGATCAAGGACGGCCCCCAGAGCATCTTTTAGGATGCGTAAACGCGAGATTATAGGAGGGATACCGTGACGAAGGAACCGAAGTTACCGCCGAAGGACGATCTGGCCGATGAGTTTCGTGAAGACCTGGAGGATTTGATTGAGGGAGAGCTGGCAGTTGAGGACCTGACCGCAAATAAGGTCGCTTTTCTTCGCGCCTGGTTAAAAGATGATCTGCATCGAGCCGGGGATTATATGCGCGGTCTGGGAGGGGAGCTGATTACTCTGGAAGAGCGCGGGGGTGACTGGTTGCTGAACGCGGCGGACCCTACGGAAACGGCTTGGCCCAATCTTATGCGCTGTATCCGTGAGGGCAAACCCTGGGCCCTTGCGGGTGAGATAGTGGGGGCCGACGAGGAACTTCAATGTCTGGGGTGTGGTTATCTCGCTCAGCCGCCGGAGAATAGTCAAATTACACCCTGTCACCGCTGTGGCTATGGTTGCTTCAGGCAAATAGAAGGCGGCCTTGAGTATTGATTGAGCTGTATAAAATAGCGGTCAATTTGTTGATGCCACCACTGGCGCCAATGCTGGGGCTGCTGGCGGCATTCTTGATACGCTTTTTTCCTGAAGGCTCTTTGCTGGAGAAATTGTCCCTGCCATTGGCGATTCTCTCATTTTGTCTGCTCTGGCTTAGTGCTACTCCGGCGTTTTCAAGCTGGATCGGTAAGCGCTTGGGCGTTGTAGCAGATTTACCTGGTACAGAGTCTGCTCCCAGGGCTGTGGTGATCCTCGGAGGCGGTGTTTATAGGGATAATCAGCAAGGCTATGAGTACCTATCTGCGTCCAGTTTGGAGAGGGTGATCTGGGTAGCAAAGCATGTCCCAAGGAATATGCCAATCCTGGTGTCCGGCGGCCGTATTTCACCGGATGAGCATGTCTCTGAGGCAGAGTTGATGGCGAAAATGTTGGATGAGATGTCCCGCCCGGTGAGTTGGCGCGAAGCTTGCAGTCGAACTACCGCAGAGAACGCGGTAAATAGCGCGGAGATATTGCGCAATTCAGGTGTGGGAACTATTGTGCTCGCCACTCACTGGTGGCACATGCCCAGGGCTGCGGCAGTTTTTACCCGCGCAGGCCTAAAGGTACAGCCTTTATCAGTGGGCAGTGCTTCTGAGTTAGAGTCAAGGGAAAAGGGTGGGGTCTTAAATTGGGTTCCCAGTGCTGAGGCGCTGCTGCGGACTCAGGCCTATTGGCGGGAACTATTGGCACAAGCCTGGTATCAATATCGACCACTGCCGCAGGCCAAAAAGTGCTGAGGAACTTTTGTGATGCGGTGCTCTCAGATACTTATCAGGCATGAGGGAATAGGCGTCGGCGAGGGATTGCATCTGTTTTTTGAAAGCTGGTTGTACTAGGTAAATGGACGACTGGCGCCACAGATCTCACCCGCTAATTACTACTTACATTGGAGTAGCGACTGTGGATAACAACCATAACAATAAACGAGATAACCTTATGATGAAGGGCATCCCGGTTTCCTTCACTCCCATCCAATTGCACAACCGACTCAACCGAGCTGTTTGGATCGGCTTCAAGCGTGTGGACCAGGATGGCCGAATTCTATTTTTCCTGTGTGGCGGTGCTGAGAGCGGGGCCCATTTGAATAAAAATTTCGAGACATTTGCGGGGCAAATTGTCCGTGAGTTCGGTTTAGATCCTGCAGAAGTGGAATTCATCGAGCTGCGGGTAAATGCAGAGGAGTCCCAATGGTATCGCTGGCACGCGCACTGGGTTGGCTCAGCCCCTATGGGTAGTCACGGGGATTTAGTCACCAGTGAATCCAGTCGGCGTTATTTAATGCAGGCCCTGGAGAGTAGCGTGGTCGCTGCTTAAGCAGCATAGCCTGATCCAGCCAATAAAAGTGCCCAGGAATCAGACACTTACCTTATTACTAGCATTGTCTTTAGCTAGCAGGTCGGCTAGTGCTTGTTCCAGGGTAGGAAACTGAAAACTGTAGCCGCTGTTTAAGGCGGCTCGGGGCTCCACTCTTTCGCTGGCAAGGAGTAGCTCTTCTGCCATCTCCCCGAACAGGGTTTTCAGCAGCCAGGCTGGAGAGCGGAAAAAGCAGGGGCGGTGTAGCTGTTTTGCCAATAAGCGGCTGAAGCTGTTATTGGTAACTGCTTCTGGAGCACTGGCGTTAAAAGGGGTGCATAGGCGTTGGTCTATAGCGTGAAGTATCAATCCGACTTCGTCGTCTTCGTGAATCCAGCTCATCCAGTGTTCGCCAGAACCCATTGGTCCACCAAGTCCCAGACGAAATGCCGGTAGCATTTTGGGAAGTGCTCCCCCTCGGTTGGAGAGCACAATAGCGGTGCGTATGACTCCGACGCACATTCCGGCCCTTTGTAGTGGCAGTGTGGCCGCTTCCCAGTCACGGCACAGTTGTGCGGAAAACCCTCCGCCAGCAGGGCTGTCCTCCTTGAGCAGTTCGCCGCCACGGTCTCCGTAGTATCCAATAGCAGATCCTGAGAGAAAGTAATTGGGGCGTTCTCTTTGGGCGAGTGTCCAGCGTACTAGCCGTTCGGTGGTATTCAGGCGTGAGTGGCGAATTTCGGCACGGCGTTTCTCGGTCCAGCGAGAGGAAATGGGTTCCCCTGCCAGATTGACAACAACATCTACCCGCTCTTGCACCTCTTCAGGAGCGCTGGCGGCATTGACAGACTCTCCGCAGAGTTGGTGTATCTTATCCGGATGGCGACTAAGTACTGTAAGTGTGTCGCCACGAGCGAGCCAGCGTTGGCAAAAGAGTCTACCGATCAAACCGGTGCCACCACTGATTAAGCAATGCATAGACTGCCCATCCCCGCCATAATTTCACAGGTAAATTGCATGCAGCATAGCAGTCATCTGCACATGCGGGGTGTCTCGGCGGCGCACTTTAGAGTGATCAGTGGCAGGTCATTACTATTCGGTCACTCCCCCGGTCATTGGCTTGGCAGCGCTGTTCTTTCGCTTGCGATTGAGAATTACAGCTAGCGCCAACATTGGTAGTGCCAGGGCAAATACTGAGAAAATTCCGGCAAGCATAAATGGTGTTGAGCCGCGCATCGCACGTATGTCACCGCTCATATTGGCTTGCTCAAATTGTGGCAGCTGCTCAATGATAAGTCCGCGGGGGTCGACAATCGCGGTTACACCGGTATTGGTGCCGCGGACTAAATAGCGACCGGTTTCCAGTGCGCGCATTTGCGCCATTTGCATATGCTGCAACGGCCCTATGGATTCACCGAACCAGGCATCATTACTGATGGTCAGGAGTACCTGGGAGGTGAGAGCGCTATCCGCCACTAGGCGAGGGTAGACAATTTCATAGCAGATTAGTGGAGCCCAACGTGCTCCTGCAGCATTCAGTGGCCCCTGTTGGTCGGGTCCGGAGCGAATAAAGGAGGTGGGTAAATTGAAGAATTCAATAGTGCCTCGAATCAGCTCCTCCAGTGGGACATACTCACCAAAAGGTACCAGGTGACGCTTATGGTAAACACTGGGGCTGCGGCCAAAGACCGCTGCGGAGTTGTGGACTTTGCGAGAGTTATCCACAGGGCTGTGGGTGTCGTAGAGAATTCCGCTGATAAGATCAATGCCGGTTTTCTCTGCATTGCGTTGCAGAGCCTGCATTAGGTTTGGGGCCTGGCCGTAAAGCATGGGTAGCGCTGCTTCAGGCCAGATTATAACGTCGACATCACGCTCGCTCAGGGTGCGGGTACCCTCCTGATAGCGGCTAATAGTCTCGCCGCGAAACTCCGGCAGCCACTTTTTTTCCTGGGGAATATTAGCCTGTACCAGTCCAACGGTTATGATGCCTCCCTCTGCCTGAGTCCACTGAATATTGGCGAGGGCAGCACCGAGGGGCCAGGGTACGATTGCTGCGCCAATTAGTACAATATGGGCCGGTCGCTTGAGGGGGGACAAGCGGCCACTGGCAGCCAGTGCGATGACCGCACCGGAGAGGGCCAGAAAAAGTCCAATTCCGTAGACACTCACCACCGGAGCCCAGCCAGATAACCAGGTCTCCAAGTGGGCATAGCCGGCGAACAGCCAGGGAAAGCCAGTGAACATCCAGCTGCGGAACCACTCACTGATAAACCAGAGTGCGGCAAAGGCGAGGGCGAAGCTAAATTTGTTGGCGGTAAAGCGACCGAGGAAATAGAACGGTGCTGCAAGCAGCGCCGCCATCAGCGCGACGAAGCTGGCGGTGAGTGCGAATCCCAGCGGCGGCGAAGAATTGCCAAAATTGGTAATTGAGACATAGACCCAAGAGCCACCAGTGGCGTAAAGGCCTAGCCCATAACAGAAGGCTAGCCAGAGGCTGGTGCGCCCACGCAGCGGCTTGCCGCGAGAGGCAAACAGGAATAGCCCGGCAAAAAGCGCCAGAGAAAGTAGGCCGCACAACCAATAGTTGAAAGGGGCCAGGGAGAGCGTCATTAGCCCGCCGGCAGCTGCACCAGCGGCAGGTAAAAGTAATCTTCGCATAGACTCGCTTAATCGGTAGCCGCCGTTGCGGCTGCATCCTACCCGAGAAAATCTTGGCTAGAGCCCCAGAGGGGGCTTAACTCAATCTTCATCGGGTGGTTTACGCATATGGGCCACGCGCAGCAGGTGAATTTGCCGGCTGTCCGCGTAGAGCACCCGGAAGAGGAAGTCTCCCAAGCGGGTGACCTCATCGCGACCGGGCAAGTGGCCGAAAGACTGCATAATCAGACCACCAACTGTGTCGAATTCTTCATCGCTGAATTCGGATTTAAAAAATTCATTGAACTCTTCGATCGGCGTGAGGGCCTTGACTATGTAGTCATTTTCTCCCACCCGGCGGATAAAGCTATCTGCCTCTTCCTCATCGGTTTCGTCTTCGATCTCACCGACAATTTCTTCGAGGATGTCCTCAATGGTCACTACGCCGGAAACGCCGCCATATTCGTCGATAACGATGGCCATGTGGTAGCGGTTTTCACGGAACTCTCGCAGGAGAATGTTGAGGCGCTTACTTTCAGGGATGATATTGGCTGGGCGAATAATATCTTCGAGTTGAAATTCGCCGACGCCCTTGAGGAGCAGGGGGAGCAGGTCTTTGGCTAGCAGTATTCCGCGGATATCGTCGATACTCTCGCCGACGACAGGAAAGCGTGAATGGCCTGACTCGATAATCTTGGGGAGAAACGTTTCCGGCTTGTCCTGTAGCCCTACAACCACCATCTGCGAGCGAGGGATCATTATCTCCCGAACCTGCTGGTTGGATACGTCCAGGGCGCCCTCGATGATGGACAGGGCCTCGGCGTCAACCAGCTGATTTTCAGCGGCGTCTTTGATGATGTCTAATAGTTCATCGCGGGACTTGGGTTCGGCAGAAAATGCACCAAACAATCTTTCCAGCCAGTTCTTTTCACTCGACCTGGCTTTGCTGGAAGAGTGACTACTTGGGGGCTCGTCAGTGGTCATGGAAGTGGCCATGCTCCGAATATCTCTCGTCTATTTCAATCAGTAATCGTTAGTGGGTAGATTCATTTCAACCCTCGTTATCCCGCCTCATCGAGAGGGGTGTAGGGGTCCGCAAAGCCGAGATGGGTCATTAGGCCAGTCTCTAGCCTTTCCATGATTTCCGCATCGCTATCTTTGATATGGTCATAACCCAGAAGGTGCAGTGTGCCATGGACTAGCATATGTGCCCAGTGCGCCTCAGTCGTTTTGTTCTGTTGCTCCGCTTCCTTCTCCACAACGGGAGCACAAATTACCAAGTCTCCTAATAGTGGGAGGTTCAGCTCTGCGGGAAAGTCTGCTTGGAAGGACAGGACATTGGTCGGCTTATCTTTGCCGCGATATTGCGCGTTGAGCGCCTGGCTCTCCTCTTCGTCGACGATACGAACTGCCAGTTCGGCCTCATCTCGTCGGCCGGACAGAGCGTTAATGACCCAGGTGCGGATCTTTTCATCGGAGGGTAGATTTGTGCAGCGGCTAGCCCGCTGCACATCAAGGGTTAAATCAATCATAACTCTGTGGAGGAACCTCAGGCGGCATTCTCGTCGGCTTTGTTGCTGACACTGGCATCCCGCTCAGCCTCGTGGATATCGTAGGCTTCGACAATGCGCTGTACGAGAGGGTGGCGGACAACATCCTTAGCGCCGAAATGGGTAAAGCTGATGCCGTTGACCTTGCCCAGGACTTCCACCGCGTGACGCAGCCCTGAGGCCTGTCCTCGTGGCAGGTCCACCTGGCTCGGGTCTCCGGTAATCACTGCAGTGGAGCCGAAACCGATCCGGGTCAGGAACATTTTCATCTGCTCGCGGGTGGTGTTTTGGCTTTCATCGAGAATGACAAAGGCGTTGTTGAGGGTGCGCCCACGCATATAGGCCAGGGGGGCTACCTCGATCACATTGCGCTCAATGAGTTTGCCCACTGTTTCAAAACCGAGCATTTCATAGAGTGCGTCGTACAGCGGTCGTAGGTAGGGGTCAACCTTCTGACTCAGGTCACCGGGGAGAAAGCCGAGCTTTTCGCCTGCTTCTACCGCTGGGCGCACTAGTAAGATGCGCTCCACTTGGTCTTTGAGCAGGGCCTCGACCGCACAGGCTACTGCGAGGTAGGTCTTGCCGGTACCCGCTGGGCCAATACCGAAATTGATATCGTTACTCTGAACCGCATGTACATACTTGCGCTGATTCAAACCTCGGGGACGCACAGAGCATTTCTTAGTACGAATCAATACCACCTGGTCTGCTTCAGTGGATTCGCTCTTCTCTCCCTTGTGGAGAAGCTCCTCTACACCGGCTTGTTGCAGGGCTAAGTGGATCTCATCGGGGGTCAGTTGATCCCGAGAGTCAGTCTCCTTGTACAGGAAGCTAAGTAATTCACAGGCAGCCTTGGCTTTTTTAGCTTCACCGTAAACGGCGAACTGATTGCCGCGGTTGCGGATCTCAATATCCAGTCGCTGTTCTATTTGGCGCAGATGTTGGTCGAACTGACCGCAGAGGTTGGCGAGACGGCGAGCATCGTTGGGCTCGAGGGTAATACTTTGAGCGAGGGTTTGCGTTTCCAAACTGGTTTCCGGCACCTTAATCTAGAGGGTTCATAGCTAGGGTATACCCATTTTCCCCAGATAGGAAAGCTTTGGGTGCTACCAATAGGTTCTAACTTTACCCGATTTTAATTACAGCTTGTAATTTCAGAGGTGTTATTAGGAAATTTGGGTGGCAAGGGGTGGTTTTAAAGCACGCCTTGCCAGGAGGGAAGGGCGGTTACAATGCCTCAGATCAGAATAAGTCCTCTTCCAGTTCCGAGGTGAGTAAAGTGCCGCGTAGGGAGTTTGGCAGGGCTTCCTCAATCAGCACATCTGCAAATTTGCCGATCAGGGCCAGGTCATCGGCGCGGAAATTAACCACCCGGTTGTTCTCAGTGCGTCCTTGCAGCTGGCCTGGATCCTTCTTGGAAACTCCGGTCACCAAAACCCGCTCAGTATTACCTACCATGTGCCGGGCAATTGCCTGGGCCTGCTGGTTGATACGGTTTTGCAAAAGCTGCAGGCGCTCTTTTTTGACGTCTTCCGGGGTGTCGTCGGGGAGATCCGCTGCCGGAGTACCTGGGCGCGGGGAATAAATAAAGCTGAAAGATATATCAAAGCCCACTTCCTGAATCAGGTTCATGGTAGCTTCGAAATCTCTGTCGGTTTCACCGGGGAAGCCCACGATAAAGTCCGAAGACAGGCAGATGTCCGGGCGTATTTTCTTCAGGCGGCGAATCTTGGACTTGTATTCCAGCGCGGTGTGTCCACGTTTCATGGCCATTAAAATGCGGTCGGAGCCACTTTGCACTGGCAGATGCAGGTGGCTGACCAGTTCAGGCACCTGTGCATAGACATCGATCAAAGCATCGGAGAACTCTACCGGATGCGATGTGGTGTAGCGGATGCGGTCGATGCCATCAATTGCCGCTACATAGGTGATCAGCTCGGCGAAGTCCACTTCCTGTCCGTCGACCCCGGCGGCGCGGTAAGCATTGACGTTCTGGCCAAGTAGGTTCACTTCCCTGACACCCTGCTCTGCTAAGTGTGCAACTTCTTCCAGTACATCGGCGACTGGGCGGCTTACTTCCTCGCCGCGAGTGTAGGGCACTACACAGAATGTGCAGTACTTGGAGCAACCTTCCATAATGGAGACAAAAGCCGTGGCTCCGTCGGCTTCAGGTTGTGGCAATCGGTCGAACTTCTCGATCTCCGGGAAGCTGATATCTACAACGACCACGCCATTCTTCTGCTCTTTGGTTTCCATCATTTCTGGAAGGCGGTGTAGAGTTTGCGGGCCGAAGATCAGATCTACATAGGGCGCGCGCTTGGCGATAGCCTCGCCCTCCTGGCTGGCTACACAGCCTCCGACGCCGATAACCAACTCGGGATTCTTTTCCTTGAGGCGCCTCCAGCGACCCAGCTGGTGGAACAGTTTTTCCTGAGCCTTCTCGCGAATGGAACAGGTATTGACCAGGAGAACGTCCGCCTCTTCGGGATCGTCAGTGGGTACCATAGCGTGAGACTCGCCGAGTAGATCGCGCATCCTGGCGGAATCGTACTCATTCATTTGGCAGCCGTGGGTTTTGATGTATAGCTTTTTCGCCGGTGTATCGGACATATCGTGCCTGATTAAAAACTGGTCAATTAAACGGGTGGGGCATTATAGCGACAGGACCCGGCACTGCATAGATGGCTATATTAGCGGTTGAGAACCTGTGCTATTCTTGCGCGCTTTTTCGGGCTTTGCCCGCTTTCTGAACAACTTCGAGCTTCGGGGTATTCCCCATCCTGAGAGACTTATGGCCAACCCGATATATAAAGTGATTTTCCACAACCAGAGCCAGGTGTATGAACTCTATGCCCGGGCGATTTATCAGAGCGATATGTACGGCTTTATTGAAGTCGAGGAATTTGTTTTCGGGGAGAAGGCCCAGCTGGTAGTGGACCCCAGTGAAGAAAAGCTAAAAACCGAGTTTGCCTCGGTAACCCGTTCCTATATCCCGATGCACAGTATTGTGCGTATCGATGAGGTGGAAAAAGAGGGGACAGGCAAAATTGTCGAAGTTAAAGGCGATAAAGTTGCAAAGTTTCCCTTTGCGCCGCCCATTCGTCATCCCCAAGACACCGAATAACCCTCTCCTCTTTACCGAATCAGCTGGCCTTGGGCCAGGCTGATTCGGGCGCCTAAAGCCCTCGCAGTCTAGCGGGTTTCACTGCAATATAAGCTTCAATAAAGGTCCTCTGGACTGTCATCAAATCGCTGCAAAGTGACTGCGCAGGCGATCATTGGCCTTAATGGTATTTGATCGATATCCAATAAGCGTTCGCCTGTTCGCGGCTTGCAAACTATTGACCGATAAATTCCACTGCATGGCATAGGTTGGCGCTCGGCAGGCAGGTTATCAGTCTTTACGCGAGTTGATTACTGGTCAAAGGTTGGAGCCTTGCTATGGGCAATCGCTACCATGCGCTGTGGATATCTGATGTCCATTTGGGCAGTAGAGACAGTGAGCCTCATCGGTTGGCGGATTTCTTGGCACAGAATCGTGCCGATAAGGTGTACCTGGTAGGGGATATTTTCGATATGTATGCCCTCTCTAAAGGGAAGGGCACCTGGTGTCAGGCATCCTCCATGTTGTTAGGGATGCTTTCGGAGTTAAGCAGTCTTACTCCGGAGGTTATTTATATTCCCGGAAATCACGACGCCCCCATGCGCAGCTGGGCGGGTAAACGTTTGGGCAATATTCGTATCGAGCGCGATTGGATTCACACAGCTGCCAGCGGTAAACGCTACTGGGTAACCCACGGCGATCAATTTGAACATAATATCAAAATTAATCCGTTCAGTTACCACATTGGGGATCGCAGTTACTATCTTATGCTGCGATTTAACCGCTGGATTAATTATTGGCGCAGCCGTTTCAACAAGCCCTGGTGGTCTCTGGCCAGCCAAGTAAAGAACCGTGTGAGTGCAGCCAGGCAAATGATGACCGATTTCGAAAATGTTGCTGTGGGTGAGGCTCAGGCCAAGGGGATGGATGGGATTATCTGTGGGCATATTCATCGCCCGGCGCTGCGCAATAAGAACAGAGGTGGGCGTACGGTTACTTACGCAAACTGCGGTGATTGGGTTGACTCGATGAGTGCCGTGGTAGAACAACAAGATGGCAGCCTGGAACTGCTTCATTGGTACCGGGCCCCAAAAATAGCCAGCATAATGACAGAGGTGGTGGCCGCATGATTCAGCTTGAAACACTGTTACAAAAAAATGCCTGGTACAGCGCAGCGCCGCAAAAGCCCACACGAAAATTGGTCTCCGCTACCCTTAAAAAAATTTGTTGTGAGGAACAGATTGTAGAATTTGGGCGGCGTTACCCTCACTTGGGAGGGTTGGATTTTATTCGCCAATTATTTAGTGACCTCAACTTCCGCTATGAGTTAAATCCTTCGGAATTGGAGCGGGTGCCAGTGACTGGGCCCTTGATTATTGTGGCTAATCATCCCCTGGGCAGCCTGGATGGCCTGGCATTAATCGATATGGTTGCCAGAGTGCGCAAGGATGTGCGTGCAATTGCCAGTCATCTTTTATGGAATATTCACCCATTGCGTCCATATTTTTTGCCGGTAGATAACTTTAACGGACGTACCCGCCGTGCCGATGTGCAAGGGATTTATGATTATCTCGGCCTGGGTGGGGCGGTAATTATTTTTCCCGCCGGTGAGGTTTCACGCCTAAGCCCCCAGGGGGTGCGCGATGGGCGCTGGAACCCTGGGTTTGTCCGCTTTGCTGAGAAGGCCAATGCACCGATCTTACCTGTGCAAGTGCTCGGCAGAAATTCCTGGTGGTTCTACGGCCTGTCGATGCTGAATAAACCACTTTCAACCCTTTGGCTTATTCGAGAAATGTTTAAGCAGGCCAGCCGTGGTATTGATATCCGTATTGGCCGCCCCTTGGAAGCGGAGCACTTCCGCAGTTGGCCGCTAACTCCCCGTGCCCAGGCGGCTCTCTGGCGCAAACATGTTTATAAATTGCATCGTTCTCCCGCGCCTCTGGGGCCGGAACTTATTGCCGCTGCTGAGTCTCGGGGGGAGGTGAAAAAAATAATCGAGAGCTGTGAAGCTCTGACCTCCCAGGGGAACTTCTCCGTGCGACTCTATCGACAGCGGCCGGATTGCCCAGTTATGCGTGAGCTGGCGCGTACGCGTGAAGTGGCTTTCCGGGCAGTGGGTGAGGGAACAGGGCAGAGTCGGGATTGGGATGCATTTGATGCGCACTATGACCACTTGCTACTGTGGGACCATCATTGCCAGCAGATAGTGGGCGCCTACCGTATAGCGGGCACCGAGAGCTTGGCAGAGAATGAAATCTACAGCAGCACCCTGTTCAATTATCCCTCCCCACCGCGATATTGCCTGCCGGGTTCGGCAGAACTTGGTCGCAGTTTCTTACTGCCTGAATACTGGAGGGGCAAAGGGCTGGATTTGCTATGGAGTGCTATCGGCCAGTGGGTCTTGCGCAATAAAGTACGCTATTTATTTGGCCCTGTTTCTATGCCGGGAACATTTTCGGTGCGGGCAAAGTCGGCAATTGTAAGATATTTTTCCCATTATTTTGCTCCGCAAAACCCACTGGGCGATGCGCGTCTGCCTTTCCTGCAAGCCGGTGCACCTCTGCCAGATCTCTCTGGGGATTCAATTGCGGATATGCGCCAGTTAAAACTGGTGTTGCGTGAAGAGGGGGTGGTTTTACCGCCACTTTTCAAAAAGTATGCTGCATTAACCAAGCCGGGTGGCACTAGTTTTCACGCCTTCAATGTTGATCCAGACTTTTGTGATTCCGTTGATGGGCTTGTGGTGGTCGATTTAGATTTAGCCGATGAGAAGTTCGCACGACGCTATCTCTCAAGCGAAAACGCTGCTTGAATCAAAAGGGCAGTTTTTAATGCCGCCCTTTTGATTCTCTGCCAAACCATTTCAGAAGGTTATCCTGCCTTTCGCTGTTGCTCCAGCTTCTGGCGCACACTGGCTAGTTTCACGCACAGTACAAACACCGACATGGCGGTGTCGAGTTCTTCCAGGGGGGGGAAACTCGGTGCTATGCGGATATTGCTGTCCTCAGGATCTTTGCCATAGGGGAAGGTGGCACCTGCAGGGGTGAGTTTTACACCGGCCTCTGCTGCCAACTTGACTACGGCCTTGGCACAGCCTTTGCGGGTATTGAAGGAGACAAAATACCCTCCTTGAGGTTTTTCCCATTGGCCCAGATCCATTTCAGCCAGACCGTTGTGCAGGTGTTCCAGCACACAGTCAAATTTGGGCTTAAGGATATTGGCATGCTTGCGCATGTGTTCCTTCAGGGTGGTGAATTCGGTAAAGAAGCGTGAGTGGCGCAGCTGATTCACTTTATCTGGGCCAATAGTCATGGTCTGCATCTGTTGCTGCAAGGATTGCAGGTTGGCACTACTGGCACTGACAAATGCGACACCGGCTCCGGCATGGGAGACTTTAGAGGTGGAGGCAAATTGAAGCACTGAGTCCACAGTGTCATTTTCCAGAGTGGCAGCACGAATGCTGGCGAGACTGACATAGTGTCCAAGGTCGTGTACAGCATAGGCGTTATCCCAGAATATTCGAAAGCCTGGATTGGCGATTTGGCCGAGCTGAGCCAGGCGCTCTACGGTTTCATCACTGTAAGTGATACCACTGGGATTGGAGTACTTGGGCACGCACCAGATACCGATAATTTCATTGTCCTCACGAATATACTTTTCTACAAGGTCCATATTAGGTCCTTGATCATTCATGGGGATGCTGACCATACCGATCCCCAGTTGTGCACAAATACTGAAGTGCCGATCATATCCGGGCACAGGGCAGAGGAATTTGGGGGCTTTCAATTCTCGCCAGGGGGTATTGCCGGCAAAGCCGAACAGGTAGCCGGTTAGCACTGCGTGATACATCAGGGTTAGGGAGCTGTTGCCTGCGGCGATAACCTCTTCTGTGGGTACTTGAAGCATATCCGCACCAAGTTCACGGGCACTAGTGAGCCCGATTAAACCGCCGTAATTGCGGGTGTCAGTGCCTCCTGCGGCGCGGTAATCGTTACACAGGATTCCGTCCAGCTTGTCGGATAAATTCAACTGTTCTGTGGAGGGTTTGCCACGGGTGATATCCAGATTTAGCTCGTGTTGACGGATGCGCTCATAGTGGGAGCTCAGCTCTTTTTCCCACTCGGCTAACTGGTCAAAACTGGCGGATTCGATTTGCACGTGAAGTCCCCTGGCTGGTCATTAGAGTTGGCGAGCTTAGCAGTATGAGCTGGGCTTAGTCAGCCCCATGTTACGATTTTTGAAGGTTACTTTTTAGGGTGCATTGGCTTATAAGTGCGCTTTATCTTTTTTCTTCGGTATTTTTATTGGTTGGCGAGGGAGTGAAAATCCTGCGCGTATTCTCTTAGTGTTTTACTGAGATGTCGGCGTTGTTCAAGGCTGGTACTCGTTAATATTTTTTTGGCCAGTTCTTGCGCCTGCTGTTGGCGCTGTTCCTGATTCTGGCGATATTCTGGCGACCAGAGTTGTTCTGGGTTGAGCAGTAGGCTGCGGATTTTTTCCAGGTATCCCTCCGGTTTGTTACGCAATAATTCGAAGGTTTTGGATTGCCAGAGTCTTCGTTGCTCGATGCGCTGTAGAGGGTTGTACTCCATTTTGGATACCCAGGCGGTAATCATTTTTTTTTGCTCTTCGGTAAGGGCGCCGAGCCAGCGAATGCTTTCTCTCCGGATAATTTTGTCGCGCTTATGTTGTACTTTTTCCGGAGAACGTTGCCATTTTTCCAATCTCTTTTGCTCTTTTCTCCACATATTGCCTTGTAGTTCATTAATCTGTTGTTCACTCAACTGCGCTGCCAAAGGCAGCATCAGGTTGTAAGCATTTTCACTGGCGGCTGCTAAAAACTGATAGACCTGCTTATCGATAGGTTGCAAGTTGGGCTTTTCCAGTGCTCCCTCATCGACCCTTTTTGCTAGGTTATTCAAAAAGTCGGCGTAGCGAGGGAGTTGGGTCTGTCGGTGCCAGCGAAAAAAGCTGTTGAGTGCGCCCTGCAGCTCACCTTTTTGGGTGCGGTCCAGTTCTACATATTTTTGGGCTTTCCAGCGAATCCAGTAATCCACATTGTTGTAGGCAAATTGGATGCTGGAGCAACTGTTAATAAATAGTAATAGGATTAGGAGCGTTATAACTCGCCAGAAATGGTGTATTGGCGTGCCACCCGCTTTTGTCATCGATTTTTCCTGTAGGCATTGCCCGATTGATGTCGGGGAATTATTAGAAAGCATAGATGATTAGGGTATAAGCGTCTTGTGGCGTGAAATCTCCTGTTTCTCTCGTGTAGGCCTGCTTTGGGAAGCTTTATACGCTTATCGGGAATGAGTTGAAAATGGTTTGATAAAAGAAGTGACAATGACCTCCCCAGCTATTAAAACAGCCGCTCTTTATGTGCTACCTGCACATAAACTGATAGTTGGATTCCTCCAAAAAGTTTGCTGGGAGTCCGGTTTCGGGGGGAGGGGTAGCCTGAGTGAATGATGGAATGACTACGACGATTATGGAGGCCGAAGCCCGAGAGGCTCCGGCAAGAATTGCTGAACAGCTACAAACGAATGCGAAAGTGATGGAGCGCCTGGGGGAGCGTTTGCAAGCTCATGCTCCGCGCTTTGTCATGATTGTTGGGCGGGGTTCTTCTGACCATGCTGGTGTTTTTGCCAAGTATCTGATCGAAATAGAAACAGGGACGCCCACCTTTGCTGCGGCGCCTTCAGTTTCCAGTGTGTATGGACGCCGATTGAAATTGGAAGGGGCATTGGTGCTGGTGATCTCTCAGTCGGGGCGCAGTCCGGATATTCTGGCTCAGGCGAAGATGGCCAGGGAGTGCGGCGCCTATACGGTAGCTTTGGTGAATGATGAGCAGGCGCCAATCAAGGATATTGTCGATTTACTGATTCCCTTGAAGGCGGGGCCGGAAAAAGCGGTGGCAGCAACCAAAAGTTACCTGGCCACGCTTTCGGCAATTTTGCAGTTGGTGGCTTGCTGGAGTGGTGACAAGGCGTTGCGCCTGGCCTTGGAAAAACTACCTGAAACTTTAGAAGCTGCTGTTCGCGCAGAGATACAATTGAGACCTGAGGATCTGGCTTCGGTGCAGAATCTGGTGGTGCTCGGACGCGGTCCCGGTTATGCCATAACCCGCGAGCTGGCGCTGAAATTAAAAGAAGTGTGCAATATCCATGCGGAGTCTTTTTCCAGTGCAGAATTTTTGCATGGGCCGGTAACTCTTGTTGAGGACAAGCTGACCGTGGTAAATGTCCCTATTGAGGATGAGTCATTCAAGGCGCATAGTGAGCAAATTGATGACATAGTGCAAAGAGGGGCAAGCCTGATCAATCTGCATGTGCCGAGTAAAGGAGTACATCCCCGCATCGCCCCCCTTGCTTTGCTGCAGCGCTTTTATATCGATGTTGCCCATGTTGCAGTAAACCGCGGTATTAATCCTGATGAGCCGGCAGGCCTAAAAAAGGTCACTCAGACCGTATAATAATCTGCCAGAAATTTCGGTGTAAATAATATTCAGTGTTAAGGAGAGGTTGTGGCTTTCGCCCTGGTCGCAGAGAAGCTTTTTGATGGTGAACGGATCTTGGAGGACGTGTCACTGATTATCGACGATGATGGTCGCATTGCCTCCGTTGGAAAATCCCCGCAGTCCTCAGCGACATATTTACAGGGCCTATTGGCGCCGGGGTTGGTGGATGTGCAGGTGAATGGTGGTGGTGGTGTACTGTTTAACCAAGAGCCCAATGTTGCAGGACTACGTACAATGGGCGAGGCTCATGCCCGGTTCGGCACTACAGCTTTTCTCCCCACGCTGATTACCGACCGTCTCGATATTATGCAGGAAGCTGCGAATGCGGTTAGTGCTGCGCTGCATCAGCAAGTACCCGGTGTGATCGGTATCCACTTTGAAGGACCACATCTTAGCGTGCCGAAAAAGGGGACTCATGAGCAGTCATTTATTCGTCCTCTTAGCGATGAGGAGTGGGAAATTTATGCGCGAGAGGATCTGGGTATCAAGGTTGTTACCCTGGCGCCGGAAACAGTGCCCATGGAGGATATCAGTCGATTGTCTTCTATGGGGGTGCGGGTGTGTTTGGGGCATTCTAATGCCGATGGGAAAACCGTGCGTTCGGCATTGCAGGCTGGCGCAGTGGGTTTTACACATTTGTACAATGCCATGTCGCCGTTGCATTCTCGCGAGCCGGGTATGGTGGGATCCGCTCTTGTTAGCGACGAAGCCTGGTGCGGAATTATTGCTGATGGTCATCATGTCAGTGCCGAGGCTATTACTCTGGCGCTCAAGGTTAAGCCGCGTGGAAAGCTGCTTCTTGTGACTGATGCCATGTCCCTGGTGGGGAGTGATGCGCTGAGCTTTCCGTTATTTGATCGGGTGGTAACTAGAGAGGGGGATAAGCTCACTTCAAGTACCGGAGAGTTGGCCGGTTCGCATCTGGATATGATGGGGGCAGTGCGTAATATCAGCGACTGGTGTGGCTTGGATATCTGTGAATCCTTGCGAATGGCAAGCCTCTATCCTTGCCAGTTTCTGGGTTCGCAGGGCGGAAGTATTGCTCCTGGAACCAAAGCGAATTTTATTTTGCTCGACCGTAGTTTTAATGTGCAAAAAACCTGGATCGGTGGGCGTCAGGTTTATGGTGAGTAGTGTGCCTGCCTCTCAATCAAGTTTGAGGGTTGTAGGCTTTCTCAACTACCGGACCGCTGGATTCTCGCACGATTAGACTCGGCGTAAAACTGCGGTAATTGCTATCTGACTTTACGCCGTTTAGTTGTTCTTTTTCCTGTCCTCCACGGCGATGAATATGCTCCAATAACAGTTCTGCAGCGCGACGGGCAATATCTTCGTTCGGTTGGTGAGCGGTGGTGAGCTTCGGCCAGGTCTGGCGTGAAAAGGGGCTGTCTTCGAAGCCAGCGATAGAAAGTTGTTGGGGCACCTCAATGTTTAACATGCGCGCGGCAAAAAGTGCTCCTGCAGCCATTTCATCATTACCGGCAAAGATGGCCGTGGGAGGGGTGACTGAGTGTAATAAGGCGGTCGCCCCGGCTACGCCGGAGTCAAAGGAATATTCGCCCTCTATGACCTGCTCTTCAGTAAAAGGTAAGCCAGCTTTTTGCAGGGCCTTTTTGTAACCCGCTAGTCGGCTGAGGGTGGATAAGTGTTCGGCGCCACCGCCAAGGTAGGCAATTTGTCTGTGCCCCAGCTGCAATAAATGTTGGGTAATTGTGAAAGCGGCGGTTTCGTCATCAATTGCAATGCAGTTTTCCTCTCCCTGGCCGCAACCTTCAGAGGAAATTATCCGTACAAACTCCACATCCAGTGACTTCAAAGTATCGATAACTTCCCGGGTCTCGGAGAAAGGGGGAGTGAGTACCAGTCCGGCAACCCGGCTTTGCTCTATTAGTTTGCGCAACTCTTCATGGATGGTTTCTCTTCGGCCACTGCCAGGATGGATAAGCAGTTCGTAGCCCCGTTCGCGGCAGGCTTCGAGGATGCCGTTTTGCATGTCGATCACATAGTAGGCATTGGGGTTGTCGTAAATAAGGGCAATGGAATAGGAATGGGTACCTGCCAGATTGCGTGCGGCCAGGTTGGGACGGTAGTTTAGGGCTTGTACCGCCTGCATGACCCGCTCGCGGGTGCTGGGGCGCACAGAGGGTTCATTGTTGATGACCCGGGAAACTGTCTTTATTGATACGCCTGCGCGTGCGGCAACGTCGTTAATGGTGACTTTCATCGGCACCGATTCCTCTAGCAAAACCTGCCCTGGGGAGGCCTTAGCCTCAAGCTCATCTCATCTTCTTTGTTCGGACCATCCGAAGTAAAAAGGATCACTCGGTACTGACAGTTTGGCAGCAGCTAGTAATCCCGGTTAATGGCGGTAGTGGGCATGAGCAAAATATACTGATCTGACATCTTTTTGTAATTTTCTTACATTATTACCTTTTGGTACCAAAAATATATTTCCCGTATATCTTGCTATTGTGGCGTTTAATTCTCTTTATTGGAGGATTTCGCATCGTTTCACTTGGCCTTCCCAGGCTAATGGCTTGGTTCTTGTGTCGGCTAGAGACTGGCTCTTGATCTTTTTTGTAGTTTTACTACATAATGCGCTTCATCAAGCTTGCAGGGCCTTATTTTGCTAGTGCCATTTGAGGTTTGTGAGCTTTCTACTCCATCTGGAGGGGGGAGGTTTTGATCTCACTGGCCCATTAGTATCCGATAGAGTTAGTGGGCTCCGGTAAAAATTAGGCCTGGTAAGAAATTGCATTTCTTGAGGTTTGGTAGGGGTATTGATCAAGCCTATTAGTTTTTCCTGAAAAAAAAGTGCACTTTTTTTGCTGGGTGGGCGATGGAATTCTCCAGCTTGTTCATCGCCTGCCGGGTGATAGGGCTTCGTCCGCACTACAACCCAGTCAGGCGGCGGGATTTTACTTGCCGAAAGGCCTTTTCAGGGATGAAAACTCAATGGTGGCTGTGCCGCCACCGCAATAAGGCATCGATGTCAGCTCAAGCGTGCATCGAGCAGAATTAATACGGAAGAGTCATGGTTCACAGCAAGGTTCAGGCAGTTACCGGGCGAATTATCCAGCGCAGTGAGGAAACCCGCGCTCAGTATTTAGCTCAGGTGGAGAAGGCGCACATTGAAGGGCGTGCCACTGCGCACCTGTCCTGTGGCAATCTGGCCCATGCTATTGCAGCCTCTCCAGAAAAGGACAAACAGCTTATTGTTTCCGGGCGTGGCCCCAATCTGGGGATTGTTACCGCTTATAACGATATGCTCTCAGCGCACCAGCCCTATGGGCTTTATCCGCCACGCTTGAAAGAGGCGGCGGCGCGTCACGGTGCCACTGCGCAAGTAGCCGGTGGGGTACCGGCGATGTGCGATGGGGTGACGCAGGGGCGGCCAGGTATGGAGCTGAGTCTCTTTTCCCGCGATGTCATTGCCATGTCCACAGCCATCGCCCTTTCCCACGATGTCTTTGAAGGCGCTATGTTCCTCGGTATCTGCGACAAGATAGTGCCGGGACTGGTAATCGGTGCCCTCGCTTTTGGACATCTACCCTCAATTTTTGTACCGGCGGGCCCAATGCCCACTGGGCTTTCTAATGCGGAAAAAGTACGAGTTCGCCAGCTCTATGCTGAGGGCAAGGTTGGTCGTGCCGAATTGTTGGAGGCGGAGAGCGCTTCTTACCACAGTGCTGGCACCTGTACTTTTTACGGCACCGCTAACAGCAACCAGATGTTGGTGGAAATTATGGGCCTGCAGTTGCCAGGCAGTTCATTTGTCAATCCTGGCACTGGCCTGCGCGATGCACTTAATGAAGCGGCGGTGGCACAGTTAGCAAAAATTACTGAGCCCAGCCAGCACACACCCATCGCGAAAATCCTCACAGAAAAAACATTTGTTAACGGTATTGTGGGACTGCTCGCCACAGGTGGTTCCACCAACCATACGCTGCATTTAATAGCGATGGCGCGAGCTGCCGGTATCCAGATCACGTGGCAGGATATGGCCGACCTCTCTGAAGTGGTGCCTCTGTTGTGCCATGTCTACCCGAACGGTACAGCCGATATCAATCACTTTGCGGCAGCTGGCGGTATGCAACTCCTGATGAGTGAGTTGCTTGAGGCTGGCCTGTTACATGGTGATGTATGCACGGTGCTGGGTGATAGTGGTCTTGAGTCCTATTGCCAAGACCCCTTCCTCAACGAGTCTGGTGATGGTGTAGTTTGGCGGCCAACGGCGAAAGAGAGCGGCGACACTACAGTGATTCGCCCTGTTAGCGATCCTTTCTCCCATCACGGCGGCTTACAGCTACTGGAGGGCAACCTCGGTCGTAGTGTGATCAAAGTTTCCGCGATTAAACCAGAGCATCTCAAGGTGAAAGCGCCGGCGATTGTGCTGCATAACCAGGATGAATTGCTGGAGCGTTTCAAAGCTGGCGAGCTGGAACGGGATTTTGTTGCGGTAGTGCGTTTTCAGGGACCACAAGCAAACGGTATGCCTGAACTGCATAAGCTGACTCCAACCCTGGGTGTACTGCAAGATCGAGGCTTCAAAGTGGCCCTGGTCACCGATGGGCGGATGTCCGGTGCTTCCGGCAAGGTGCCGGCGGCTATTCATATGTCTCCTGAGGCCGTCGAAGGCGGCCCCATTGCCAAGGTGCGCGATGGTGACATAGTGGAGCTAGATGCCGAAGCTGGCGTGTTGCGGGTCTTGGTGGATGAAACGGAATTACATGCGCGCGAACTCGCTCAGTGCGATTTATCTAATAGCGCCCGCGGTATGGGCCGGGAACTCTTTGCCAATATGCGCGCTATCGCCAGTGGTGCCGAGAGTGGTGCCAGTATCCTTTATTAATATGTGTCGCTCAAAAGAAACGGCGCAGTAGAAAACGATTTCAGAGCAAAATTTATGTCTAACCCATTTGATATGGTGTTATTTGGTGGTGGTGGTGATCTTGCCCTGCGCAAGTTGATTCCAGCACTGTATCGCGCTTACCGAGAGGGCAGCTTAGCAGAGGGCTGCCGAATTCTTCCTGTTTGTCGCCACCAGCAAGACGCCGATCAATATCTAAATGTGGCACTTCAGGCCCTACAGCAGCATTTGCGCGATGGTGAATATTGCAATTCCATCTGGACTGGTTTTAGCCAGTTATTACGCCCTGTGGCCCTGGATATTTCTGTACCGGATCAACAGTGGACGCACTTATCGGACATCCTCGAATCAGATCCCGAGCGAGTACGAATTTTTTATTTGGCGATTCCCCCTGGTGTTTTTGGCCCCTGCTGTGAAAACCTTTCATCCAAAGGCTTAATTAGTAAAAATTCCCGGGTGGTGGTAGAAAAACCTCTCGGTTATAACGCGCAGACTTCCGACGAAATCAATAGCAAAATTGCGAGTTACTTTCCGGAAAATAGTATTTTCCGCATCGATCATTACCTGGGTAAGGAAACCGTTCAAAACTTGCTGGCCTTGCGTTTTAGTAATGTATTGTTCGAGCACCTTTGGGATGCAAAAACTATTGACCATATACAGATTAGTATTTCTGAAACTGTCGGCCTTGAAGGCCGCGCGGGTTTTTATGATGAAACCGGTGCGCTGCGGGATATGGTGCAAAATCATCTTTTACAACTTTTGTGCCTGATCGCTATGGATTCTCCGAATTCCATGACCGCGAAAAATGTTCGAGCGGAAAAAATCAAGGTATTGGAGGCGTTGCGCCCACTAAAGGGCGGTTTGGTAGATAAAAACGTTGTGCGTGGCCAGTATGTTGCTGGAGAAATTAATGGTCAAAAGGTGCCGGGGTATCTGGATGATCTGGAAGGTGGCGCTAGTGCCACGGAAACCTTTGTCGCTTTGCGTGCATATATCGATAGCTGGCGTTGGGCGGGAGTACCTTTTTACCTGCGTACAGGCAAGCGTATGGAAAAACGCTGTGCGGAAATTGTGGTGCAGTACAAAAAAGTTTCCCACCTAGTCTATGACGAGAGTGCCGGCAATGTTGTCCCCAATCGTTTGGTTATCCGCTTGCAGCCGGAAGAGAGCATCCGGCTGATTTTGATGGCCAAGAAAATGGATAGCCTGACCACTGAGCTACAGCCGGCGGAATTGAATTTAACGCTTTCAGACACTTATGACAGCTTCCGCAGTGATGCCTATAAGCGGTTGATGCTCGATGCCGCTGCCAATAACTCGGCCCTGTTTATTCACCGCGATGAAGTGGCGGCAGCCTGGGCCTGGGTGGACCCTATTATTGAACACTGGCGTGAAACCGAAAATCAGCCCAAGCCCTATCCTGCGGGTAGCTGGGGACCAGAAGAAGCTAACGAACTGCTAGCGCGTGATGGTCGCCAATGGTTTAACGCCTACTAATGATTTTGTGGATTACCTATTTTTAAGGTAATCCATGACGATGGATGGAAGTATTCATGGCAGAAGAGAAATTCTTTACCGATCGTGAACGCCTGGTACAGGCACTGGCCTACGACTGTGCCTGCGAACTGCAGCAAGGCATTAAAGAGTCTGGTCAAGCCACTTTTCTTGTCTCGGGAGGCAGTACTCCGGAACCGGTTTATCGCGAACTTTCCAAGCGTCCACTGCCCTGGGCGCAGATTACGGCGGCGCTGGTGGATGAACGCTGGGTAGCAAAATCCCACACTGGCAGCAACCAGGCATTTATTGAAAACAGCCTACTGCAAAATAATGCCGCCGAGGCCACTTTGCTGGGCATGAAAAACACTCATAGTAGTGCTGTAGAGGGTGAAGCTGATTGTGAGCGCGCCTATGACGAGCTGCCGCGCCCCTTTGATGTGTGCATTCTGGGAATGGGTAACGACGGCCACACCGCTTCTTTATTTCCCCATGCGCAAGGGCTTGCAGAAGCACTAAATCCAGATTCGGAGAAATTGTGTAGCGCCATTACCGCGCAACAGAGTGCCGTAACCGGTACCAATACCGAACGTATGACGCTGACCCTAAATGCCATTTTACAGGCAAAAAATATCAAGCTACTGATTACCGGTGAGGAAAAACTCAAGGTTTATCGTGAAGCCCTGCTCGGTAGTGATGAAATGGAAATGCCGGTGCGCAGTATTCTCAAGCAGGGACTGAAGCCGGTCACTGTGTATTGGGCGCCTTAACGAACGATTTGGAATTGATTGATGCAGAAAAATATCGCCGACATTTTGCAGTCTGCTGGCGTTGTCCCAGTGTTGGTTATCGAGCGGGCTGAAGATGCGTTGCCCCTGGCTGAGGCCTTGCTCAAAGGTGGCTTGAATGTTCTTGAGGTGACCCTGCGTACAGAAGCGGCCTTGGCTGCAGTAGAGCAAATTGCCAAACACCTACCCGAGGCTCATGTGGGTACCGGCACAGTGCTAAATGGCGATGACCTGCGCCGTTCTGTCGATGCAGGAGCGCGCTTTATGGTAAGCCCTGGTGCTACAGAAAAACTATTGGCATCAGCGGAAAAAAGTGATGTGCCTCTATTACCCGGTGCCGCCAGTGCCTCTGAAGTAATGAGCCTGTATGAGCGGGGTTACCGTTATCAGAAATTTTTCCCTGCCGAGGCCGCCGGTGGTGTGGCCATGCTGAAGTCCCTTGCCGGTCCATTAGCGGAAGTAAAATTTTGCCCAACGGGTGGTGTGAGCCCCAACAACGCGGCGGATTACCTGGCACTTAACAACGTGGTTTGTGTGGGAGGTTCCTGGATGGCCTCAAGTGCCTTGGTACAGGAGAAAAATTGGGCCGAGATTACCCGTCTTTCGCAACAGGCTGCAGCACTGGAATCTTAATCTGTTAATTGCCTGTGTCGTTCCCGAATTGTTCGGGTAGTACTTTAGTGACTGATGCAAGTGCGCTACACCATCAGGCAAATCGTCATAAAAGTTCGCTAGAGTGCATTCATAAATGGATGCAATAGGGGATAACCAGAAGCTAAAAAAAAGGTAAAGCCAGATGAAAATTAAAGTCGCCATCAATGGTTACGGCCGTATCGGTCGCAACGTCACCCGTGCCATCTACGAGTCCGGTTACCGCGATCGTATCCAGTTGGTTGCGATTAATGACTTGGCTCCGGTTGCCTCCAATGCGCATTTGACGCGTTTTGATACTATTCACGGCCGCTTTGCCACCGAAGTAAAAGTGGACGGCAATGCGTTGATTATCGGCTCTGATAGAGTTCAGGTCTATCAGGAGCGCGATCCGGCTAAACTGCCTTGGGGAAAGCTGGGGGTGGATCTGGTATTGGAATGTACCGGCCGCTTTACTGACAAGGCTTCTGCTTCTGCCCATATCGAAGCCGGTGCTGCAGCGGTGCTGATTTCCGCTCCTTCAAAAGATGCAGATCTCACCGTAGTTTACGGCGTGAATAATAGTAACCTGACCTCGGAGCATCGCGTAGTTTCCAATGCTTCCTGCACCACCAATTGCCTGGCACCGGTGGCACAGGCGCTGCACCGTACGCTGGGAATTGAGCGGGGCTTTATGACCACGGTGCATGCCTATACCAACGACCAAAACACTCAGGATGCGGTACATGCGGATATTTATCGGGCACGTGCTGCGGCCGACAATATGATTCCCACCAAGACTGGGGCGGCGGCGGCCGTGGGTCTGGTATTACCGGAATTAAAGGGGCGCTTGGATGGAATGGCGGTTCGGGTGCCGGTAAGTAACGTCTCTCTGGTGGACTGTCAGTTTATTGCGAGCCGCGATACTACGGTTGAAGAGGTAAACCGTATTATGCAGAGCGCCGCAGAAGCCAGTGGTGGTGTTTTGAGCTATTGCGACCAGCCTTTGGTTTCTGTGGATTTTAATCACACCACCGCTTCCAGCCACTTCGATGCCAATCACACGCGGGTGAATGGAAATCTGGTGAAGGTGATGGCCTGGTATGACAATGAATGGGGCTTCTCCCACCGTATGTTGGATACCAGCTTGGCCATGGCAGCAGCTTTACAGTTGGATCTGCCGGTGGCGGAATCTGCCTGAGTATATTCTTATGATAGGTTGCCCCTAAATTAGAAAACCCTTGTGGGAAAGCCTGTGAATTCGTCTTGTACTCTAGTGGGCCGGCTAAATTTACTTTTGCAGTGCTAGCCGGTCGTAGAGATTTTCTTTCAAACAAATATCTAACGGGACCATATGATTCGCCATACAAAAATCGTCGCCACTCTGGGACCCGGTACCGATAAGCCGCGTGTGATCGATGAAATGATTCGTGCCGGCGTGAATGTTGTGCGTTTAAATTTCTCCCATGGTAGTGTCGATGACCATCGCCGTCGGGTGCGGGAAGTGCGAGATGCTGCTGAGGCCCAGGGGAAAACTGTCGCAGTACTGGGCGACTTACAGGGCCCCAAAATTCGAATTGCCCGTTTTACAGCCGGCAGCGTGGCGCTTGAGAACAATGATGAGTTCACACTGGATCTCGACTGCCCTCCGGAAGGGGGCGATGAGCATCGTGTGGGGGTCGACTACCCCAGTCTGATCAGCGATTGCCATTCCGGTAATATTCTCTTACTCGACGATGGCAAGATTCGCCTGGAGGTGACGGGCACAACTGCCAGCAAACTGTATTGCCGTGTGCTACAGGGCGGTAAACTCTCCAATAACAAGGGCATTAACCTGCTTGGCGGTGGCTTGTCCGCGCCAGCTTTAACTGAAAAAGATTACCGCGATATTGAACTGGCTGCCGAGTTGGAAGTGGATTTCCTCGCAGTGAGTTTCCCCCGCTGTGCCGAGGACCTGGAGACCGCGCGCAAGGCCATGCAGGCTGCTGGTAGCCAGGCCGCTATTGTGGCCAAGATTGAGCGCGCCGAAGCCGTTGCCGACGATACACAGATGGATGCCCTGATACTTGCTTCTGATGCGATTATGGTGGCACGTGGCGACCTAGGAGTAGAGATTGGCGATCCCGCTCTGGTGGGTGTGCAAAAGAAACTGATCAACCGTGCCAATGCGCTTAATCGTGGCGTAATCACCGCGACGCAAATGATGGAGTCCATGATTACCAGCCCAACGCCTACCCGCGCGGAAGTGATGGACGTGGCTAATGCTGTGCTGGATGGTACCGATGCGGTGATGCTTTCTGCAGAGACCGCTGCAGGAGATTACCCGGTCTCTGCAGTGGAATCCATGAGTGAGGTGATTGTGGGGGCAGAGCAGTATCTCGGCAGTGTGCCTTACTCGCCAGAGGAACATGGTGCTTCGGATCGTATTGATACCGTGATCGCCCAGGCCGCTATTGATGTGGCTGCCCGAGTGGAGAATCTCTGCGCAGTGGCTGCGTTGACAGAGTCTGGCCGAACCCCGCGTATGATGTCCCGCGCCAATACCCGCCTGCCGATTTACGCTATGACAAGGCACCCCAATGTTGCACGTCAGCTGGTACTCTTGCGCGGAGTAGAGCCCATCAGTTACGACCCAACCACGGTGCCTCTGGGGCACCTTACCGAGTCAATTATCGAAGTGCTGGGCGCGCGCATAGACCTGCAAAAAGGCCAGCGGGTATTGATCACCCAAGGTGAGCGCCTCAATGTCGGTGGTCATACCAACTCGATGCGTATTAAAGAAATCGAATAAATCTTTATGGTGTAAGTCATTACTAACGATTTGGGAGTTGAAATTAGTAATGGCTTTCACCTGAAAAGAAAAATTGTCGATAAACTTTTCATTTCTCCATTCTCAGCTGCTCACTTTTTCACCCAGCTCTAAATTCTTTCCAATCTTTTCTTCTCTCCTGGTTTGTGATGTTGTTCACGTTGCGCCTGATCCTGGAGTGGTTCTATAGATCCAACTAGTAGCTACTAGTTAAAGCAGTGAAGAGGGATGGCAGCACAAATAACTTTTTTAATGAGTTATTGCCGGTTAAATTCGAATTTGATTTTTCTTTTAGATCTTTGCAGTAAATTATCTGTTGTTAGGATGATTGCCTTTATATTTATTACGCTTAATTCAAAATATTTTCAGTAATTTATTTGTCTGCAGCGCTACACTCGTTGTCGTACTCGTGTAATACCGTTTATCTATCCCCCTCGACCTATTTGCGGTAATCTGCCCAGATAGGTCGCAATTTCAGGTATCCCTTACCGGTAGCTTTGGCCTCATCCCATCCAGGTGCCGGTAAATTGGAGCTATTGGCAAGTAGTTTTCCATAAGCTTTCGGGATCATGAGGTTTACTATTTAAGATTTCACAAATTGCGAACATCCTAATCCAAAAGATTTTGGGCTGTGACAAGTACTAGTCGTGTTATTACTTGCAGAGTGAACAATTTTTATTGGAATAGAGGCCGGCCATGTGCGCCGGGTTGTAAATAGATGTGAAGATAAATCGGGATGATTTATTGGATCTGGCAAAGATAAAAGAAGCTGGCGTAGAGCGGGCTTACGGCGTTTGAAGGATTATCCATGCAGCTAAGTGTCGAGAATAGGCAAGGCATTCGTTATATGGTGAGAGTTGGCTGGGCGTACCAGATGGGTATTCCCCTGCAGGTGGATGCCACCCAGCTCTTATCTATGTTCGATAACGCCGCCATTCAGGAGATCTATGAATACTTTTTCGGCTTGAATGGGATTTCCTGCAATACGCTGAGTGTCAGTATCCAGTCCAGTCAGTCGGGTACGATATTTCTTGGCCCCTTAAGTGAAACTCCGGGACATTTAACCAGCCGGGAAAAAGAAATCTACCTGGCCCTGGTACAAAACCGCCTGATTATTGAGGAAGCCCCATTTGCCGCTACCGAGCTGGTCGACAAGCAGGCGCAACTGCTCAGCAAAATCCGTATAGGGTTTCAGCAGATTATTGCTCAAGAGCGGGCTGAGGCTGCGTTGATTCAGCAGCGCCATGAACAGCGCTCGGGTCTAAAGAAGGTAGGTGCTTATATTAATCGAGGCGCTACGGGCCTGGGCAACGCTGCCTGGGGGCTGGCCGTTTGGGCTAAAGACGTGCTTGAAGTGGCTGCACTAATCCATCCTGTACGTCAGTCCTTTGAGCAAAATAAAGCGGTTGTCAATTACCTGCTCCATGATAAAAGTCTTGTAGAGTCTCAACGGGAATATTTATCGGCTGTTCAGCGAGAAGCGGTAGATGTACTCGGCTTCGACCCCTCTAAAATCACCAAGCAGCAATTTGATCTGGCCCTTGAGGTGGCTGAACTGATTTATGACGATCCGGCGCTACGCGATATCATCATCCGTTTTGCCAAGGATTACGCCAGTGCCCAGCACAGTTTAGAAATCACCGAAATGGCCGGTGGTGGAGCTTTTGAGATTATTCTCACCATCGTGTTGGCTGCGGCTACAGGGGGTATTGGTGCGGTAGCGGCTATGGCGAAAAATACGCGCCTGCTAACAGCCTTCCGTGGCATCGGCGACCTGATGATGGATTTTGCCAAGCTGAAAAAGCAGCGCAATTTGCTCTCCAAAAAACGCGGTGGCAATGCCAAGGGCAATGGAGCCAGCTTCTCCGATTTAAGCTCTTCAGAGGCTTCAGTGCCGTCATCTTCCAGCGGCCCCTCGTCAAGCAGTTCCTCCTCAAGCAGCACTTCCTCTAGTGGTAGCTCTAGTACTAGCAATAGCTCTTCTAGCGGTTCCAGCAATGGCAATCAAAGTAGCCAGGGTGCTGGTTCCGGCTCCAACACAGAGGGCGGGAGTCAAGCAGGTGGCAACTCCGCCTCCAACGAACCTGATAGAGCCAACAGTGAAACAGGCACAAACCAGAATGGTGGTACTTCCCAGTGCAATGCGAATGCCTGTGAGGGCGGAGAGCCTATCAACCTAAAAACCGGTGAGGAGCGTCTCACTCTGGTGGATACGGTATTAGATGGGCCTCTGCCACTCACTGTAGCGCGTACTTACCGCAGCAGTAACCCCAAAGACTTTGGTATGGGGCACGGCTGGACCCATACCCTGGGGGAAAAGCTGATATGGCGCCCCGGTAAAGCGGTGCAATTCCACGATGCCGAGGGCCGAGTGATTAACCTGCCGGCACCAGGAGATAGCGGTCGCAGCCACAACGTGGTGGAGCAGTTATCGCTTACTCGCGTTAATGATGAACATTGGATAGTTACCCCCTATGGTGCCCCCAATGGAGTGCAGAGGCACTTTAAAGCTATCGGGGATAAGGGGACTCTTAAGCTTGCAGAAATTCGCGATGGTTACGGCAACTTCTACCTGTTCCACTATATCGATGAGCGTTTAATCTGCATCGAGAGCAGTCTCGGTGAAGCCCTGCATATCAGTCCTCCGGAAGGGCAGGCAAAAAGTTTACATATTGGTGAACTGAAAAAAGAAACCCGCGATGGTCGTATTAAAGTTCTCGCAAAATATGAGTACAACAATGAAGGCGACCTGATCAAGGCCACCGATGCTGATGGCCACAGCGAGCAGTATCAGTACCGCCAGCATGTTATTAAGCAACGTACCCTAAAAACCGGCTACCGCTTCCACTTCGAATGGGATGCCGAAGGTCCCTCGGCCCGCTGTGTACGCCAGTGGGGCGATCCTATCGATGGACAGGCCACTTACAATTACCAGTTTGATTGGGATGATGACGGCAAGGGTGTCACCGTAACTGATACCCGCGGCGGTAAAGAGCGTTATCGCTTCAATGAGCGCGCCCTGCCCATTTATCATCGCGACCCTGAAGGTGCCGAGACCCTTTACAGTTACAACGACCTGGGCCAGATCACTAAGGTACAGCTGCCAAGCGACGATGGCAGCCTGCGTGAAGAGATTTATCAATACGACGATCAGGGACGTCTGGTACAGAAAACCGATGCCGCCGGCAATAAGCACCGCATTGAATACAATAGCGAAGGCCTGCCCGCAAAAGTTATTGACCCTGCTGGGAATAAGTGGCAACGCGAGTACAACAAAAAAGGTCAGATCGCTGCCACCAAAGATCCTCTCGGCAACAGTACCCAGTATGGCTATAACCCCGTTGGTCTGATCGGCAGTGTTACCGACCCACTGGGAAATACCACTCGCTACTTGTGGAATCCTGAAGGTAAACTCGCCGCGGTCAAAGACCCCATGGGCCGCGCCCAGCACTACCACTACGACAGCGCTCGTCGCCTGGAAGAAGTACAACACGCCCCTGGCCAAGTCACTCGCTACGAATACGATGCCCAAGATCGCATCCATGCGGTAATCACCCCAGATGGTGCTCGCACCCAATACAGCTACAACCCCCAGGGGTTACTGGCCGAAGTTACCGACTCCGAAGGTCGCAGCACCTGCTACGCCTACGACGGCCTCAGTCAGGTTAAGACCCGCACCAACCCGGACGGCAGCCGCCTTGAATATCACTACGACGGGGAGCGCAACTTAGTTGGCCTCACTAACGAGAACGGAGAGCGCTACCAGCTTAAATACGATCTCAACGAACGCCTGATTGAAGAGGTCGGCTTTGATGGCCGCGTGACCCGCTATGCCTATAATCGCGCTGGCCATTTAATCAGCTCCAGAGCCGTAACCGACACTGATACTGGTAAGGGTATCGACACTATCTTCGAGCGCGACCCCTTCGGCCGCCTTTTAGAAGAAGTCACTCCAGACGGTATTACCAACTTCCGCTACAACCGCAGCGGTCAGTTAATCGAAGCGGAAAATGCCCACCGTAAATTGCGTTGGGAGTGCGACGCCAATGGGCGTGTTGTGGCCGACTGGCAGGGCAAAGACAAACTGAGTCACCAATACGATGCTGTCGGTAATCGTATTGCCACAACATTACCCGATGGTGAAGTTCTGAACTTCGCTTTCAATCCCGCTGGCCAATTCCAAAGCCTGCACCGCCGCCCTGTCGGTGGTGACGCCGCTCAACTGATCACCAGCATCAGCCACGATGAACAGGGCAGGGAAAGCCAGCGCCAGCACGGTAATGGGCTGGAAAGCCAGAGAGATTACGATCCTCAGGGTCGCTTGCAAAAACTGCGCCTGGGCAAGGCAAACGGTCCGGTATCAGATCCGACTCAGCAAAATTCCATCCTGGAGCGCAGCTACCAGTACAACAAAGCTGGCCAGATCGCGCAAATTGAGGACAGCCTGCGCGGCACCCGCAGCTACCACTACGACGCCCTCGATCGGCTGACCCAGGTAGACGGCCCCAACCCCGAATACTTTGTGCACGACCCCGCGCACAATATTCTGGCCGCCGCCAACTCGAAAGACGAAGCCAAGCAGCAAGCCAGTGCCACCCAGGTCAAAGGCAACCGTTTAGCCTTCCGTGGTGATACCCACTACCGCTACGATATCCACGGCAATCGTATTGCCGAGCTACGCGGTAAAGGACAAAAACTGCAAACCCGCTACCACTACAACAGTCGCCAGCAGCTGGTACGTGTAGAAAAGCTCAAGGTAGAAAAGGGCGCAGAGCAATTCCAGCAGGTTATTCACTACCAATACGACCCCTTGGGGCGTCGTATCGGTAAAGCGAGTGAAAGCGAGCAAACCGATTTTCTCTGGGATGGCGACGTACTCCTGCAGGAAAATAAAGTCGATACCCAGACCCAGCAGGATCTCAATACCCGTACCTACTACTTTGAACCGGGTACATTTAAACCTGTTGGATTAAAAGAAAACAAACACGAGAAAGAGCAGGTTTATCACTACCATCTGGATCACCTGGGAACTCCAGATACCCTCACTAATCAGGATGGTGAAGTGGTATGGAGTGTTGCCTACAAGAGCTATGGCAATATTGCTCTGGTCCATGAAAATCAGATAGAGCAGCCGATTCGTTTCCAGGGCCAGTACTTTGATGAAGAGACTGGCCTGCATTACAACCGGTTTAGATACTATGATCCTCAGGTTGGGGAGTTTACTCAGCAGGATCCGATAGGGCTCCATGGTGGAGTAAATAACTATCAATATGTCCTTAATCCAATTAGGTGGATTGATCCATATGGTTTAAAAAGTAAAGATTGTCCACCCGAGAAAGATCATCAACTAGTTATTGGTGCTTACTCAAGTTCTTTAACTGGACATGCAGTTGTGGCTGTAATTGATCCAAGTGGAAATGAAATTTTAGCTGGTTTATCTATGGAGAATTATACTGGGCCTAAAGATTTATTTAATGCTTTGAAGGGATCGCCAGGATATATTCATTCTGGTACTTTGGCTGAAATATCTGCAAGAAATCCAGATTTTGCGACATTATCTACTCCAATTACAAGAGAGCAGGCTGATAAGGCACTTGAGAAAATTTATGAATATGCGGATAAAACAGAGTCAGGAGAATTTAAATACAATCTACTTAATCGACAGTGTGCAATTTTTGCTTGTGAGGTTAGTGAGGCTGCAGGAGTGACTCCTCCTGATGCAGGTAAGATAGTTCGTAGGCCGAAAAAACTACACTCCTCAATTAAAAAGCTAGTTAGTTCAAGTGAGAAGAATGATGGATAAAGCTTATGGATCTGACTTTCATGTTGAAATTTATTCTGAAGGCTGTTTGTGGTTGAAAAAGCCTACAGATGTTAATGAGGTTGTGTGCACAATAAGTAGTAAAGAAATTCAGTTGTCAGGGGGGAAGGGAGTGCTTCCAATGAAAAATATAAGGAAAATCCTTGCCAAAGAACGACCGGGTGGGAAGGCTGAATTTCGAGTTTATATGAAGGAAAATAAAACCTGGAATGAAAATATGAAAAAAAAACATCCTGTTCGATGGCGGCTAGGTTTGATAACTAAAAGTAAACCTAAAGAAATTATGCTTGGGGTGGCTAAAGCTGTAAAAGATAAAGATATTTTAATTGATTTTTTTCGTGAGGCTGGTATTTGTGTCGAGTCAGTTTCATAATTTTTCTTATTATGATCAGTATTCGGGCAGTATTTAGAATAAATGGGGTCAGAGTAAACTATTGTCGTTTAATTAACCTTTAAGCAGTTTTCTGATCACTGGCTAAGAATACGATGCTCAGGATTGCATCCATGCGGTAATCACCCCAGATGGTACTCGCGCCCAATACAGTTACAACTCCCAGGGGTTACTGGTCGAAGTTACCGACTCCGAAGGTCGCAGTACCAGCTACGCCTACGACGGCCTCAGCCAGGTTAAGACGCGCACCAACCCAGACGGCAGCCGCTTGGAATACCACTATGACGGCGAGCGTAATTTAGTCGGCCTAACCAATGAAAACGGTGAGCGCTACCAGCTTAAATACGACCTCAATCAGCGCCTGATTGAAGAAGTCGGCTTCGACGGTCGCGTGACCCGCTATGCCTACAACCGCGCCGGCCATCTGATCAGCTCCAGAGCCATAACCGACACTGATACTGGTAAGGGTATCGAGACCATCTTCGAGCGCGACCCCTTCGGTCGTTTGTTAGAAGAATTGACCCCGGATGGAATTACCAACTTCCGCTACAACCGCAGTGGGCAATTAATTGAGGCGGAAAATACCCACCGCAAACTGCGCTGGGAGTGCGATGCCAATGGGCGTGTTGTTGCCGATTGGCAGGGCAAAGACAAACTGAGCCACCAATACGATGCCGTCGGTAATCGTATTGCCACAACATTACCCGATGGTGAAGTACTGGACTTCGCCTTCAACCCCGCCGGCCACTGGGCAGCGAAACCGATCATCTGATCACCAGCATCAGTCACGATGAACAGGGCAGGGAAAGCCAGCGTCAGCTCGGCAATGGGCTGGAAAGCCAGAGAGACTACGATCTTCAGGGCCGTCTGTAAAAAACTGCGACTGGGCAAGGCCAATAGTCCGGTATCAGATCCGACTCAGTCAGACTCCATCCTGAAGCGTAGCTAGCAATACAACAAAGCAGGCCAGATCGCCAAAAGAGAAGACAACCTGCATGAGAACCTGCAATTGTAACTACTGCACCCTAGAGTGCCCCTCACTGAGGGCCTTGGTTTCAAGCAAAACTATAATACCTACTGTGGCTTCGATTACACAGGTCAGGATAAATTCCTATCAGCCGTAATACCGCTGTAATGTAGAGGATAAAGTAAATTGCATTACTATTGGACTTAATGAGATCTGTCAGTATGGATATGATTTCAATGAATGCTGGAGCGCAAAAGTCAACTCTAGTGGATTCGATGCCTATCATATCCACAATTGCTCTGATCGCTTAATAAGTTAAACTCATTGATGGATGCAGATACTGCTGGCAGGAGTAATGATTCTTCCATCAAGGGCGATCTTTTTTATCAATCATCTAAATAAATTACTTTGATTGGCGCTTATATTTTTATATACATTAGTACCGTGCCAGTCATCTAATTTTGGTGGGTTTTAAAAATGTAATAAGTGCTTTGTGTTTTTCAAGTGTCTTAGAATTGCAGAATACTTTCTGATGGGTTTGCTGGTTAAAGCTAATTCATTTATACAGAAGTACATGCCATTACATACAATATATTTTTATTGATTTATAAAGTTTTAAATTGTTTAATTTTAGTATTAAAAAACTGCATAGAGTTGACCATGAGCAATAGAGCTAAAATGTCAAAGCCATCTTCCCGACCAAAGATCCATAAGGAAGGGGTTTCAGAAAAGTTGATCGGGCGTTTTGATAAAGATTTACTAGGTTTCAGTAGGCATCATATTGTTGATATACAAGGAATGGGCGAGTTTTTCGATATTGGGCGCATGATAATCAAAAATCCAGCTTTTGATGGATCTAAAGTTGATTCTTTGCAGCGTTGTGTGGCCTCAGGAGGACCACTAAGCAATGCATCTAGATCTGCCCCAATTGGATTGTCAACCCAGCAGTCATTGAGAGATTGCTTTATGTGGTCGCCTATTAATTTATTTAGCGGTCCAAGTGCTAGGTTTAGAAGTGATGACCCTGAAAGTGGCTATGAACAGGTTAGGCCACTAAGTATGTCAAAAATTCGGTGGGAAGTTTTAACGGATATTCAGGCTTTTTTGGATCTATTTCCAAGAAGGCAAGGGCGAATTGATGGTGATATATTGAACTCTCAATTGGTAGTTCAATATATGGAGTTACTGGATAAGTTGGTAGGCTTAACAAAGACAGGTGAAGGTAGGATTCATATCTTTAATTATTCTGACTGGAAGCTGACAGGGACAAGGCGGGAAAATAGCTTTGGTTATCGATTAAAGAAGTCAGTTTACTAGTGCTTGGTTGATGTTAACCTTATCCTCAGTTGCGCTTGGTTGATGAGTACAATTTTCTGATACTATGAAGGTTTTACTGTGGTCTAAATTAGATAAAAAATAATTTTCCAAGTTTTTGGGTAGATTAGAGGTCTGAAGATTAAGTTCCCAAGTGAAAATGGTTGGTTGGAGTGTGGATGTTTATCGTTTATATAGCATTCACACAGGAATTAGGTGCCCATCTAGGAATATGGTCCCTATGGTCGGTTACATATGGTAATTGCTTCAGGTTTTTCCTGAATCTTATGCACCTGTACCCCTTAGAGGCACCAGCTAATGTTAAGGGTTCCAAAGACAAGGGCGCGATTTTATCTACGAAAATCTGTGTCAATTCAAGGGTCTAAAAAAATCCCTGATCGTATCGAGCAGCTTAAGCTGGTTTTCTGAGATTATTGGTCCCACTATGAATAATCTTGCCTAGCCTGTAAATACACATCTACTTAATCTAATATAAATCTAAACAAACCAAGCGTATATAAGATAGCTAGCTATTCCATACGTAGCTAATAGGCTAATGCTCATAAAAAGACCTCGCAAGCCAGTTTTTCCTGCCAGATAGGCGACTGAATGACCCAACCTGCCCACAGCAAAACCTATAATCCAGATAGCAGTGACTGTTAATGGCGGAGAAATTAATACAAAAGGAATCGCGAGCACAGTGAAGATGCAAGTGTTTTCAGTTAGGTTTCTGTGTGCATTATGATTTCGCTTAAGCTCACTAATTGCTAATCCAGATGTTACTTCCCTGTTATTGCCGCTTTCTTGCCATTCCTCTGGTGTGGAGTACATTTTGAATTTCACTCTAGTGATCTCCGTCGATGTCATTAACAGGCTGTGGTTTCCTGTCAATATCAGAGCCGAAATAATTATTATGTGTAAGTGTGATACAGAAGGCAGGCTGACTTTGGTCGATCCTATATCCGCAAGGGGTAAGTTAATAAAGGTTGAAATAATGAATAAGGCAAATGGATAGATGGTAACTAATTTTATTGCTTTTCTTTGCTTTTGATCGAGTTCCATTCTTTATTTTTCCTAGATTATTAATCTCTGTTGTTATCAGATTGATTGGCTTGTATCGAGTGCGTCAGGGGGCTTAGGTCATGTTTGAAATTTCTGTAAGGGAGGGAAGTTATAGTAGCTAACAACTATTTTTCAAAAAGAATTTTCGGATATTGACTCATCGTAAGGCAATGTTTTTAAGGTGTGAAAAGCATTTTTTAATATTTTTTCACCAGAAATGATTACCTGTGAAACTATTTTTCCTGTCTTTATTGTGTTTCTGGTGTGGAGTCTTCATTTGAAGTAGTCCTTGAATTTAATTCTTTTTATGCCATTTGGTTGAACTTGCCGCCTCATTAAAGAAACCAATGTCATTATTACTATTTTGAGAGTTGGTACTATTGACAGTAGTTGTCTTCAGCATGGAAGGTGAGCGGGCTGTCTGGGGTTATCAATTTAATAAAATAATTAAGGTTCAGGTTATGAGAAAAGCTAATCTTTCAACTTCAATAAAAACTGCATTATCTTTGTGTTTGCTAATATCACCTGCTATCAGTTTTGCTGAAAGTGATTCTTCACTTGAGCGTGCTAATGACAACGCTAAATTTAAACGTTGTGGCACTAATCACCCCTCTATTCAGGAGGCTGCTTTGAAAGAGCAGCATTTTACTGCGCTGCGCGGACAGTCTCGTAGTATAAGCAGTGGAACTCATACGCTACGTCCAGCGGGTTCTGTAACTATTGATGTATATTTCCATGTTATTACTGATAACGCCAATAATGGGTCGCTACCCAGCAATGTAATTAATGCGCAAATGGCAGTACTTAATGATGCTTATGCGAGTACACCATTTACCTTTAATCTGGTTTCAACTTCAGTAACGGCTAATAATTCTTGGTATAACGTTGGATATGGTTCCTCCGCAGAGCGCGCTATGAAAAGTTCATTGCGTGTTGGTGATGCGGGAGACCTGAATATCTATGTGGCTGATATCGGCGGTGGTCTACTTGGGTGGGCAACTTTCCCAAGCAGCTATTCTTCAGATCCGCTGGATGACGGGGTAGTTATTTTAACCGGTTCTGTGCCTGGTGGCGATGCAGCGCCTTACAACGAGGGCGATACTCTTACTCATGAGGTTGGTCACTGGTTAGGTTTGTATCATACCTTCCAGGGCGGCTGTGGTGGAAATGGTGATTATGTTTCCGATACTCCTGCCGAGAGGTCGCCGGCTTACGGGTGTCCAGTAGGTAGGGATTCCTGTACTAGGGGGCGGAACGCAGCCGGTCTTGATCCGATTACAAATTTTATGGATTACACTGACGATAGCTGTATGTACGAATTCACAGAGGGGCAGGCTACTCGCGCAGATGAGCAAAGCAGTACCTACCGCGGTCTATAATAATATTTTCGGGGGGATTATTCCCCCCGATACACTGATAATTATGAAAAGTATCCGATTTTTTATCCTATTTACTTTGATATCTATAAATACGGCTAATGTAACTGCCCAGAGGCTCGCTGTGCCAGACTATGTGGCTTGTAATAGGAACCAGCTGACTTCCTGGCAGGGAGAGGTGACAAAATTAGTGCGGACAGGAAACAGCATTAAAGTATGGATTTCCACTGATTACGACACCAAAGAATCATTAGAATTGACGATGCCTAGCTGGAAAGCACTTCTCGGTCAGTTCCGTTTACAAGGGAAAGAGTTTCTGGAGAGTGACTGGGGAAAGGTTACTGATCCACAAGCAGGACTTAGGCCTGGGATTCGAGCAGTAATTTGGTTGTGCGAGAATAAGGCCTATCCCACTGTGATCAATTGGCAGCCTCGGCCAGAGTAGGTGCCTGCATTCTTACTTTATGTGTAATCAAGATTTAACTAAATTTTTAGTGCCACCCTAATTAAGTCAAAGAAATCTTCTCTAATGGTTGGTGATTTTTAAATTAAAGGTTACAAGTCGTGGAAAAGTAACCCCTCAATAAGTTTCGGAAGCCTGCTCCTATATTGAGAGGCGTTTGTTGGGGGGAATATTTAAGAGGATTCTATTGCTGGAGTTCTCATCAATTAATTGATTTCTTTCTTCGTGCAGAATTTTCTGCATTTATATTTGCGCTAAGATCTACATCTACCTTGTAAATGTATTCTCGATTGGGTTGCTGGAGCTAACTGAGTAGTCCTCAAGTTCAACCCCTTGCTTGAATATAAAAATGAACATGTGGCTATTACTATCTGTATACTTCCTTCTGAGAAAAAAGAAGGATGTGAGCATCGCTTGGGCTAAAACACTGTGTTGAGGTCGTTAGATAGACTCCAGTTTTAGCAGGCTGCCCTTGGTGTTTCCTGCTGGGAGTTCCTTTTATAAATTTATCTGTAATTTTTTAAAAGACTCATTTTTTTGGTATTCCCTGATCTAGAAATCCAGAATCGACACCGAACCAAAAGCTTCCATCTTTATTGTTAAAATACATATATCGAATGTTGCCTCCGCTGGGTACAGTCGTTTGACTGACAAACTTTTGTGCTTCTGTATCAAAAGCAAAGATGATGTTAGGAATATCACCGGTGTCTGCTACCCATAGCCGGCCTTTGTTATCCATTGCGGTTCCGTAAGGGCGAGGGTTTTCAGTGGGGAGCTTCCACTCTTTGAATTCTTTTGTACTGGGCGTATATCTGCCAAGATAGCCCTCTGGATAGTCCACATACCAGATATTGTTAGATGTATCGATTTCCAGCCTGCGAGGCCGAGCGTTTGGTCGGGGAATTGAGATTTCGTTTACCACCATGGTTTTAGGGTCTACCCAAGCTAGTTTATTTGTACCAAATAAAGCAACCCAGGGGCGATCTTGGGAGTCTACCTTGATTCCATAAGGGCGTGCGTTGGCAGTTTGTGGTGTAGCTACTTTCACCTCTCCATTATTTACATCCAAAATGCCTATGCGATTGCTCTGTTGGGCTGTAAACCAAATATTGCCCTCACGGTTGAATACCAGTGTATGTGGATCATTTACACCTTTAGGCATTGGGTATTGAGTGATTTTACCGGTCTCTGCATCCATACGCCCAATATGAGCATTGCGGTTGCCCGCATACCAAACCATGCCCTGCTTATCTACTATCAAGTTGTGAGGGTGGGTTCCTTCAGGGACCTCGAATTTTTTAAACGTCTGATCAGACGGAGAAAATCGACCGACGTAGTTTCCGGCCTGTCCACAGAACCAAACTTGCTGCCTGTTATCCACATGGGGGTCTCTGGGCAGTCCCTGCCAGGGGACCTTCCATTCGTTTAATTTGAGTCCGTCTGGCAGTTTATTTTCTTGTGCCGCAGTATTTAATGACGTCGATAAGAAATATATGACGCAGATAGTGAGTTTTAGTGACAGCGCAGGAAGTTTTGGGGAGATGTTCATTTGCCAATTCCAGTGATTAAGCCGTCAAGGAGAATTTATACGTATATGCCGTAGTATGGGAAAATGGGTGATCTGAGTCCTGGTCAAAGCATAGGTGATAATTGATGCTTATTGAAAATGGTTTACAGGGTCAATGTTTCGCCGAAGAGTGATTGCAAACTGCTATGTAGCGATTAAGAATCTCATTGGGGCACTTGATCATATTTACGAGAGAGACACTGAAGTCTCAGAACTCTATTTGTGTAAGTTCTAACTGACCCAGTGGGGTTTAAATGAGAAGAGCCTTGTCTTTACTACAAGGCAGAATTAATAGCCGGTTTGGTGGTGATTGGCAGTCATCTTAAGCTCAATTTACACGCCAGCGTTGTATAGCGTATATTGCTGTCCTCAGTGTAGGAGTCCCGCTATGTTACAACGCCTCCGTCGACCGGAAATTCTGCTGTTGATCCTTGCAGCCTCAATGCCACTTTCTTTTTCTGTCTGGAATACCCTCCTTAATAACTTTGTGATAGCCAAAGCTTCATTTACTGGGGCTGATATTGGCTTGCTACAAAGTGTGCGGGAAATCCCAGGTTTCCTTGCCTTTACAGTGATCTTTGTTTTGCTGCTTATTCGTGAGCAGCGGTTGGCGCTTCTCTCACTTGTAGCAACCGGGATTGGTGTGATGCTGACCGGTTTTTTTCCATCTCTCACAGGTTTATTACTCACGACATTATTGATGTCGATCGGTTTTCACTTCTATGAAACCCTGCAAACCTCTCTGGCTTTGCAGTGGTTTCCAAAGAAGACTTCGGCAATCTGGATGGGTCGAATGGCTGCAGCTGGCTCTTTTGCCGCATTATTGGCCTATGGGCTAGTTTGGGGCTTGATGGATTTTGGCGGGTTGGACTATTCCTGGGTTTACCTGATTGGAGGAGGGAGCACAGTTATTATTGCCCTGGTGGCCTGGATACTTTTTCCTCAATTTCCCCAGCCCCATAGCCAGAGAAAGCAGTTGGTTGTACGCAAACGTTATTGGCTTTACTACGCTCTGACAATGATGAGCGGTGCACGTCGGCAGATCTTTATTGTTTTTGCTGGTTTTTTGATGGTTGAGAAGTTTGGTTATAGCGTAGGAGAAGTTGCTGCACTTTATACCGTAAACCACCTGTTGAATTTATATATTGCCCCGAAAATTGGCCAGTTTATTGTTCGCTTTGGTGAGCGCCGAATCCTCACTCTGGAATATATTGGTTTAGCACTAGTCTTTGCTGGTTATGCATTGGTGGAGAGCGCGATGATGGCAGCTGCGCTTTATATTATCGATCATCTGTTTTTCTCTATGGCCATTGCCATCAAGACCTATTTCCAAAAGATCGTGGATGAACGTGACATCGCAGCCTCTGCAGGTGTCAGCTTTACCATTAATCATATCGCGGCGGTTATTATCCCCGTTTTGTTTGGTTTGCTATGGCTCACCTCTCCAGCGATGGTTTTCTTTGCTGGATCTTTGATGGCTTTGGTTTCTTTGGGATTGGCTCAGCTGGTACCGGAACACCCCGGACCAGGCAATGAAGCGCGCTTAGGGCAGGGTGTTGCTGCCACATAGTGGCTCTATTATTTTTTAAGTTTGGATTCTTTGATCGTTATTATGGGTTGTATATGCATCAAATCCTCCTACTCATAGTGCTTGCACTTCCGCTATATGCTTTTGCGTCGCCGGAACAGATTCCTGTGGGTGAGTACCGTATTGAATATGAGATCAAAGGATCTGGTAAGGCTATCCTGTTTTTAGAAGCGGGGGGCTCGGCTGGCATGTCTGACTGGAATCCAATCTATGATAGGTTAGCAGAGCATGCACGAGTTATACGTTACTCGCGTGTTGGCAATGGTAATTCTACAGCCATCAAGAAACATTTTAGCTCTGAGGATTATGCTCAAGGGGCCAAGGCCTTATTGGAGGCTTTGGGGGTTAAAGAGAAAATTACTTATATTGCGCACTCCTATGGCGCTCATGTAGCCCGAACGTTTGCCGCACAGTACCCTGAAAGAATGGCAGCGTTGATGCTGATAGAGCCTTCTTCTGAGCATGATGTGGATATTATGCGATCTCTGAATTTGGAATTGGCCGAAGAGCAAATTGCTCAGGTAAAACTGGATGATATGAAGAACGGCATGTCGAATCAGTACCTGGATTTTTGGTCTAAACGCCCTTTACCTGACTATCCTCAAATCCCAGATATACCCGTCACAGTAATTGCTTCAATTAAAAAGTATGACAATCCTCCTCTTCTTTTCTTTACTGATGAGGCCCGGGATAGATGGGGGGAGTTACATTCAAATTGGGCCCATGCATTTCCACAGGGGCGGGTTGTTTTGACTGAGAAGAGCTATCACTATCCTCAAAATGATGAGTCAGAAATGGTGGTGAAAGAGATTTTGGCACTCACGTTAAAGGCTTATCCACAAGAATGAAAGTAAAGAAGCTACGCTTTAGGCTATCTACTTTTCACGATGAAATGTTCTTTTTTTAAGGTGAGCTGAGCTATCTACCTCATTTAAATCTGTAGCATGAGGCACCTTGGTTTTAGGACGTATATTATGTTAAAAAAAATAATTCTAGCATTTTCTATTGTGGCGGCCTCAGCGAGCACTACCTATGCAGATAGCATTGATGTAGTGCCCGATAACTTATCTGATGAAGAAAAGTTATACGGTCTTTCTTTGTTTTGGAAAGAGGTCAGTTACAATTTTGCTTTCTTCGATCAGGTTCCAGATCTTGACTTTGATGCGAAGTATCGCGAATTTATTCCTCGAGTTTTAGCTACAGAAAACAGCTATGAATACTATCGTGAGTTAAGTCGCTTTAACGCATTGCTTGAGGATGGTCACACCAATGTTTATTTCCCCAAAGATATGCCTGCTAAGTATGTCGGATGGCCGGCTATTCGCCTAAAGGAAGCTGATCAACAGCCGGTGATAATCGGGGTGGAGAGGAGCTTAGCACCTGAAATTCCTTTGGGGTCAACCATTGTTACTGTAGATGGCCAGGGTGTGCAGAAATACATGAAGGAACAGGTGATGCCTTATATCGCCAGCTCTACCAAACACGTTTTATGGGGTATAGCTGTGCGAGATCTGTTGGACGGCGTTCCGGGTTCCAAAGTTGAGCTCACTATAGAAACCCCTAAAGGTGAAATTAAGAAAGTACAGGTTGAGCGGGATGCGCGTGGGAGGAAGATTGATTACACCTCTATTGCACAACCTCAGTCGAATGGTGAGCCATTTGAGATTAAGTGGCTTGATGATGATATAGCCTATGTAGCTTTAAATACTTTTGGGAAACAGGCGGTTGTTGAGCAGTTTAAATCTCATTATGAAGATATTGCCAAATCAAAAGGGTTGATAATAGATTTACGCTTTAATGGTGGCGGCAATACCAGTCACGCAGGAGAGATTATCTCTTATCTGGCTGACCGAGATTTACCAGGTTCTGTCTGGAAGACTCCCAAGCATATCGCAGCCTATAAAGCTTGGGGTGCTTTCGCTGACCAGTTTGAGGAGATGGAAAAATATCGCCCTTATGGGGAGGGGAATGCTTGGGAAGTCGGTGGGGACCCTTCAGAAAAGCTTAAGGCTAAATTGGATAATAATCACATAGTGCCTACTTATGTGCTAATTGGAAGAAATACGGCATCGGCAGCGGAAGACTTCTTGATTTATGCTGACCCACTTGAGCACTTTACCATTGTTGGTGAGCCAACAAATGGTAGCACTGGTCAGCCAATATTTTTCGATCTTCCTGGAGGTGGTTCTTTTAGGGTTTGTACCAAGCGGGATACCTATCCAGATGGGCGTGAATTTGTTGGCTATGGAGTTAAACCGGATATTTTAGTTGAGCGTACAGTGAATGATGTCCGTAGCGGTACGGATATTGTACTCACTAGAGCGGTCAGTGAGCTGAAAGCTAAGTTAAACCTGTAGGTAGAGCTGCAGTCCTGTCGGCAACTTGTGATATGGGAAATTAATAACAAGTTGTCGGCCTATGCTTATATAACTTGGTAGCACCTTATCATTAGCGTGCCTGGAAGTTATTCGTCAGTGGGGTTGCAATATTTATCTAATCGCGTCACTGGGTCCTTTCGTATCTCCGCAATGACTTTCTTTCAAACAAGTTGTTGCGGCCTGCTTGAAAGTCTTCCTTATAATCCACTAAATTTGGTTTTTGGCATTTACAGCAGGCTTTGTTTGCCTGTTGGCCCGCTTACCTGTTTAATGCTGACTTTGGTTTCCGGCGACTACAGGAAAGCGCTTGTCATCGTTTATAAGCCAATTAAGTGGTACGTTAGGGTATCTCTGAAAATTAAGTAACTATAAAAGTAGCTAGGAGTTGTACTTATGGCACAGATCAAAGCTTTGGATAAAAAGGCACACGCCAACCTGAAACTCACCCAGGACATCACTTTTGACCATGTGAGCAGCAATCATATTTTGCCGCTGGTGGTTCAGGAAATTGTTCAGGCGGCCCAGAGCTATCCGATCCTGTTCGTAAAAGACCAGAATGCTGAGCAGTTTAAAGTGGTTGCCCTTACAGGCCTGCGTCCCGGTGAAAACCTGTTCTCTGGCGCTGAGGGCTGGAATGGCAGCTACATTCCTCTGCAGGTTCGCACCTACCCATTCGTGCTGGTGAAGAACCCAGAGAACACTGATCAGGCGGTACTGTGTATCGATGAAGACTCCAGTATGTTGAGTGAGTCCGCAGGTGAGGCTCTGTTTGACGGTGAGGGCGAGCAGACTGACTACCTGAAAAACCGCGCTCAGGCGGTGGTAGAAACTGCCCAGCGCGTATCTGTTACCGAGTCGTTTATCGAATTCCTGGTATCCAAAGACCTGCTGACCCAGAAGAAGCTGACTCTGCGTATTACCGAAGAAGATAAGCCCTACGATCTGACTGGTTTTTACGTGATTGACGAAGAGAAGCTGAACAAGCTGTCCGATGAAGACTTCCTGGAACTGCGCAAGCGTGGCGCTCTGCCGGCGATCTACGCTTCCATGATGTCCTCCATGCAGGTTCAGAATCTGATTCGCAAGAAGCGCCTGAACTAATCCTGTATGGCCCGGCAATTGCAGTTGCCGGGCTGCCTGCGCGTATCAGTATTACGAGATGTAGTTATCAGCAGTCATTATCCCTCCTTGATCCCGCCTTGCACTCGTACCACTATTAGCCCCTCTGACGTTTAAGTTCGCGAATAATAAAATGAAATACCTAGCGCGGCTCTCTCTCCGCTACTGGTTTGCCTGGTTGGCGTTATTTTACGGAGCCTGGCTGTTTCTCGTTATGCAGGGCGATAACTTGGCCCTGGCACTGGAGCATTGGTCTATGGCGCTTGCAATGGCGCTCGGCAGCTATGCCGCCGGTTCCACGCCCATGGGCGGAGGCACGGTGGGCTTCCCCGTGTTGGTGCTCTTATTTGATATGCCTGCCAGTCTCGGCCGCGACTTCAGTTTTGCGGTGCAGTCGATCGGTATGGTTAGTGCCAGCCTGTTTATTCTTTGTCGGCAGCAGCCGTTAGCCTGGTCGATGCTGCGCGGCGCCTTACTCGGTTCTTTATTGGCCATCCCCGCGGGCATATTGCTGTTTGCGCCGATGATTTCTGAGCTGTGGGTGAAGCTCTCTTTCGCGGTGCTTTGGGGTAGCTTTGGGATATTTCATTTGTATCGGCTCGCCGAGATCACCGACTGTGAGCACAAGGGTGATCCGCAGTGCCCAACGGATTTTCGTGTAGGTCTTCTGCTTGGGGCTTTTGCAGGCTTCTGTGTGGTCTCGGTAACCGGGGTTGGTGTGGATATGCTGGTGTACGCGGCTTTGGTGCTGCTGAGCCGCGTGGACCTGAAGGTAGCGATTCCCACCTCGGTAGTGATCATGGCCTTCTGCTCTGTACTCGGTGTGCTGGTGAAGTCGCTGGCCGGCGACTGGCAGCCAGGGGTTTTTGGTAACTGGCTGGCAGCGGCGCCGGTGGTGGCCTTGGGGGCGCCCCTTGGTGTTTTTGTTGTGAGCTTGCTGGGGCGCAAACCTACCTTGCTGATTGTGGCTCTACTGTGTGTTGTGCAGCTTGTGTGGACCTGTGTGTCTGAGCGGCAAGCCCTAAGCGGCCTGGGAGGACCTCTAGTGCTATTGGCGTTATTGCTGTGCTTACTGGGGTTCGAGTGGCTGCGGATATTGGGGTTGCGCCGAGCGCTCAGCCGTGGAACGGCCACAGTAATAGGATCTGGTTCAGAGGCTAAGGCAGTTGCAATAGAGGAGAGTATGGTACCGGGGATTAAATAAGAGTGCTTGGCGAATGCTGGCGCGCGACTGCGTGCCGGCGGCAAAGACTAGATGTTTTGCGATAAAAAATATCAGCTGTAGCTGGTAACTGTAAAGTAGCCTGGCTTTGAGTGCTGCCCTGATTCTGGCCTGCGGGATAAATTCTGGAAGATGGCTGGGGCGGAAGGATTCGAACCTTCGCATGACGGGATCAAAACCCGCTGCCTTACCGCTTGGCTACGCCCCAGTTTCAAGGTTCACAAAGAATAGTCTCTGTGATTTGAAATGGTAGCAAGGGGGAGACTCGAACTCCCGACCTCAGCATTATGAGTGCTGCGCTCTAACCGGCTGAGCTACCTTGCCATTTCTTTTGTTGTCTCGGCTGTCCCGAGGGCGCGCATTATTAATCGATGGGCTGGGTGTGTCAACACTTTTTTGTATTCTTTTCAGTTAGTTAGCGATTTTTTTCATCTGGAGCTGCAGAGCCCTTGGCGCGATGCCCGGAACGGATAGCGGCGAGGGCGGAACCCAACACCACCGCAGTGGCACCACTCCAGCTGATCCAGTTAAGCGGCTCCACCGCGATGTATTCGGGCCAGATACTGCTCACCAGGGTGCTGAACAGCAGCGTGATTACTGGTACCAGTGACAGAGTGGCACTGACACTGGAGGCTTCCCAGTGCGCCAGGGCCTTGCTAAAGGCGCCATAGGCGATCAGTGTGTTGGCGGTAAGAAATGCAAGTAGCAGCCAGTCCAGCCAGCCCAGATGGGCGACATCCAGTGGATCTGCCATGGGTAGGAAGCACAGGGTGCCAGCAATATAAATCAATACCAGCAAGTCCTGGGGTGTGGCGCGGCTGAGGATTTTCTTCTGGAAAAAGCCATATACCGCCCAGGATACCGCGGCGATCAGGATCAATCCGAGCCCCAGCAGGTAATCACTATCGGCGCCGCTCCCCAGCTCGGCGAGGCGCTGGTTGAAAAATAACAGTAGCCCCATCACCACTAGGGCCACACCGGCCCACTGTCTCGGAGAAAAGCGTTCATTAAGCCACAGAACACTGGAGATCAGCAGTAGTAGCGGGGCCAGCTGGATCACGATCTGTGCCGCACCAGGGGTGATGTGATTTAGGCCGCTGGCATAGGTGAGGTAATTCAACAGCAGCCCGGCCACGGCGAGTAGGGTGAACAGCAGCAGGCTGCGGCTGAACAGTGCCTTTAATTTCAATTGCCGTGCACGCCCGTAGTAGAGTCCCGCCAACAACGCCGCGCCAGCAAAACGATACCAGGTGGCGGTCTCAGGGCTGATGTGTTCCAGAAGGCCTTTGAGGGCGATAGGCAGGGCTGCCCACATAAAGACGGTGATCAGTGCCAAAGGCAGACCGATTTTCCAGTTTGATTGCGCCATGGATCTTACGCCGCAGAGACAGCCTCCCCGGGGTGGGGAGGCGAAAGATAGATAGCAGGGGGATTAGACGTTGAAGCGGAAGTGAATTACGTCACCATCAGCGACAACATAATCTTTACCCTCCAGGCGCCACTTGCCTGCGTCTTTGGCCCCAGCCTCGCCATTGTGATCGACAAAGTCACTGTAGCTAATCACTTCGGCGCGGATAAAGCCTTTCTCAAAGTCCGTATGGATCTTGCCGGCGGCATTGGGTGCGGTGGCACCTAGCGGGATGGTCCAGGCGCGCACTTCCTTCACACCGGCGGTAAAGTAGGTGTGCAGACCCAGCAGTTGGTAACCGGCGCGGATTACCCGGTTCAGGCCGGGCTCTTCCATACCCAGTTCTTCCAGGAATTCTTGCTTCTCATCGTCGTCCAGTTCGGCGATTTCCGCTTCAAGCTTGTTGCAGATGGGTACCAGTACAGCGTTCTCTTCAGCGGCGATGGCGGCAACGGCGTCCAGGTGCGGATTATTTTCGAAGCCGTCTTCGTGCACGTTGGCAATGTACATGGTGGGCTTAACCGTGAGCAGGCTCAGTTCACGCAGGTCCGTCAGTTCATCTTCGGACAGGCCAAAGGAGCGTAGCGGCTTGGCTTCGTTCAGGTGTGGCAGGATTTTTTCCAGCAGCGCTTTCATCTTGATGGCGTGCTTGTCCTGCCCCTTGGCGGCGCGGGTAAAACGTTGCAGAGCTTTCTCTACGGTGTCCAGGTCGGCGAGGGCCAGCTCGGTGTTGATCACCTCGATGTCGGATACCGGGTGTACCTGGTTGGCAACGTGGATAACGTTGTCGTCTTCGAAACAACGCACGACATGGGCGATGGCGTCGGTTTCGCGGATGTTGGCGAGGAATTTGTTGCCCAGACCTTCGCCTTTAGAGGCACCTGCAACGAGCCCAGCGATATCGGTGAATTCCATGGTGGTTGGAATCACTTTCTGGGGCTTGACGATCTCCGCTAACTTGTCGAGGCGGGGATCCGGTACAGGCACTACGCCGGCATTGGGCTCAATGGTGCAGAAGGGGAAGTTCTCTGCGTCGATTCCCGCCTTGGTCAATGCATTGAAGAGGGTGGATTTGCCCACGTTAGGCAGGCCGACAATACCGCAAGTAAAACCCATGGTGATATTTTTCCGTTTGCCTGAGGCGCGTAGCGCGCGCTCTGCTAATTGCGTTTGAAGTCCGGTAGTGATTACGCTGGCGGGAGTCTGGGCGGGCTGGGTAGCGCGGCCTCCGAATGATCCGGGCCAGCCGGGAAAATACCGGCAATTTGGCGCAGCACACTATCGAGATTTCCGGGGCAAAAGGCAAGCCGCCCGGTGGGATCTATTTGGCGGTGTGCAGCGTTTTCATGGCTGCGCCCCAGTCGCCGCTGGCGGCGGTGGGCAGCACGTCGATCGAGTGATCGATGGCGTTAGCCAGAGTTTCCTGTTCCGCCCTGGGGGCGCGCTGAAGGACAAAGCGCGCCACCTCGCTGGCGCTACCGGGGTGGCCGATGCCGAGTCGCAGGCGCATAAAGTCCCGGTTGTTGCCCAGAGCGGCAATAATATCCCGCAAGCCATTGTGTCCGCCGTGACCGCCGCCAGCTTTCAGGCGCGCGATACCGGGGGCCAGGTCCAGCTCATCGTGAGCGACCAATATGGCTTCCGGGGGAATTTTGAAGAAGTTCGCCAGCGGGCCTACAGCCTGGCCACTGCGATTCATATAGGTGGTGGGAATCAGCAATCGGACTTCCCGGTTGCCGATTCGCACACGGCCGGTGAGGCCGTGGTATTTGCTGTCGGAGCTGAGCTGAGTGCCGTGGCGGCGTGCCAGTTCGACAACAAAGTCGGCACCGGCGTTATGTCTTGTCCGGTCGTATTCCGGCCCGGGGTTGCCCAGGCCGACAATCAACTGGATCGGAGTATCCGGTGCCGCAGCCAAGGTGATTACTCTTCGCCTTCGCCAGCTTCTTCGGCTTCAGCTTCAACAGCGCCGCGAGGCTTGTGAATAGAAGCTACAACCAGGTTGTGGTCTTCGCCGTGGCTCAGATCCGCAGACTCAACACCTTCCGGCAGTTTCAGGTCGGAGATGTGCAGGATGCCATCCAGTTCCAGGTCCGCCAGGTCCACTTCGATGAACTCGGGCAGTTTACCGGCAGGAGCATTGACTTCCAGCTCGGTCAGGGTGTGAGAAACGATGCCGCCGGCCTTAACGCCTTTACAGGTTTCTTCGTTGAGGAAGTGCAGGGGCACTTTCACATGTACTTTGGTGCTGGCGGAAACGCGCTGGAAGTCAATGTGCAGAAGCAGCTGCTTTGCAGGGTGACGTTGCAGATCGCGCAGAATAACTTTCTCTTCTTTGCCGTCGACGTCGATGGTCAGCATGGAGGAGAAGAAAGCTTCGTTTTCCAGGGCCTTGAACAGGTCCTTTTGCAGCAGGGATACGGACTGCGGCTCAACTTCGCCACCGTAAACGATGCCGGGTACACGGCCTTCCAGGCGACGCAGGCGGCGGCTCGCACCTTTCCCTTCATCGCTGCGGGCAATGGCGTTCAGTTTGATATCAGACATGGGTAAAACCTCGGGTTGTCTGTCCAGAGAGACCTGCGACCGGACCGCTCTGGCGTTAGTGTAAATTGGGCGCTTGCCCAGAAGTAATAGCCCGGCAGTGCCGGGCGGGCGCGTATTCTACGGGAATCAGTCCCAAACGCAAAGTGCCCCGCTGCTGCGGGGCACTTTTCTATTTGCCGATAAGGAGTCCTTAGCGGAACATCGCAGAGAGGGATTCCTCATTGCTGATACGGCGCATGGACTCGGCCAGCATGGCAGATAAGGTCAGCTGGCGAATTTTTGGAGCCTTTTCCATTTTGTCACCCAGCGGGATGGAGTCGGTAACCACCAGCTCATCCAGAACGGAGTTGTTCAGGTTGCTGATGGCATTGCCGGAAAGTACTGGGTGGGTACAGTAGGCGACAACTTTCTCGGCGCCGTGCTCTTTCAGGGCGTTGGCGGCGTTGCACAAAGTGCCAGCGGTGTCGACCATATCGTCTACCAGCAGGCAGGTGCGGCCACTAACTTCACCGATGATGTTCATCACTTCGGCAACGTTGGCGGCGGGGCGGCGTTTGTCGATGATGGCTAGGTCGCAGTCGAGGCTCTTGGCCACGGCGCGGGCACGAACAACACCGCCAATATCGGGGGATACCACAACCAGGTTCTGGTACTTCTGGCGCTCGATATCGTCGAGCAACACGGAAGAGCCGTAAACGTTATCCACAGGCACATCGAAGAAGCCCTGAATCTGCTCGGCGTGCAGATCGACAGTCAGTACGCGGTCGATACCCACGCTCACCATCATATCGGCAACCACTTTTGCGGAAATTGGTACACGCTGGGAGCGCACGCGACGGTCCTGGCGGGCGTAGCCGAAGTAGGGAACCACTGCGGTAACGCGGCCGGCTGAGGCGCGGCGCAGGGCGTCAACCAGTAGGATTAGCTCCATCAGGTTTCGATTGGTGGGCTGGCAGGTGGATTGCACTACGAAAACGTCGCGACCGCGTACGTTGTCGGTAATTTCAACTGCAATCTCGCCGTCGGAGAAGCGCTTGACCGTGGCTTCGCCTAGGGGGATCGCCATATGGTCGACAATTTTCTGCGCCAGTTCCGGGTTTGCGTTGCCGGTGAAGACCATTAAGTCAGCCACTGCGAGTTCCTTTAATTCTGTCTTGAAGTGAGTTGAAGTGTAGATGCCGGCATAATTTGCTAGCAGTTAGGATGCGATAGCACCACTTTTTATAGGGGGCGATAGAGCGGATAGCGAAGCTGTTAAATGTGCTGGCCGTGGCTCCTGGTCACCCAGGTGGTTGCTTTGATATTCGGAAAGCCTCCGGGTCGACGGCAGGGAGTTGCATGCAAAACTGCCTTCGACATTATTCTTTAGAATTCGGGGATAGGCTTTTTGTAGCCCGCTACGAGTGGCCTCGGCCGGTTGGGTCAGTGTCGACTGAAACATGTCGGAACCGGTTTTTGCTGGTGCCACTGTATAAAAGGAAAATGGCTGGGGCGGAAGGATTCGAACCTTCGCATGACGGGATCAAAACCCGCTGCCTTACCGCTTGGCTACGCCCCAGTATCTTTCCTCAATTGCTTGAGGTTAATTTCGCGAGCTGCTGATGTGTCGGTGAAATCTGTACACCGGCCGCAACAAAACCCTGCCATTTTCGCGGTAGCCTGGCAAGTGCCGATCGGGCTGCTTGCTCAGTTTCGAAGGCGGCAAAAACGCAACCTCCGGTGCCGGTGAGTTGTGCTGGCGCAAATTGCTGCAGCCACTCTCGGGCATCGCGAACTTCTGGGTAGAGACTCTCAACAAGTTCCTGGCAGTCGTTACCGAAAAATGCTTCCAGTTTTTTACTGCTGAGTGGCGTTTCATTGAGCTGCCCCTCGCGAAGGGCCGCTAATGTAATTGCGTCGGAATCTCTTGTCAAACGGGAATCGGAAAAAATTTTTGCGGTACTCACCTGGCAACCGGGAGCAAGGACTAAATAGTGGCGTTTTTCTGTGCAAAGTGGTGTGAGTTTTTCTCCAACACCTTCGGCCCAGGCGGTGTGCCCTCGCACAAATACTGGAATATCTGCGCCGAGTTGCCGGCCGAGCTCGGCGAGGGTATCGATGGATAGATGGCATTGCCACAGATAGTTGAGGCCGAGCAGAGTGGTGGCTGCGTCGCTACTGCCGCCGCCGATACCGCCACCGTGTGGCAACTTTTTACTCAGGCGGATATCAGCACCGGGAAGCGATTTATTCTGCCACTGTACATTTTTGCGTAGCAACAGAGCTGCGCGGTAAACCAGGTTGTCCTGCTCAGGGACATCCAAAGTGCCCGCATCTACACGGATAACACTGTCGTCCCGCAGGGAGAACTCAAGACTGTCGCCGTAATCGAGTATTTGAAAGAGGGTTTGTAGTTCGTGGTAACCGTCGGGGCGACGGCCGAGTATACGCAGAACCAGGTTGAGTTTTGCGGGGGCGGGTAAGGTCAGCATGCGGGAATGTTGGGCCGGTTAATTCTGTTGGGCGCATCATACCCGCATGCCTGGGCTTCGGCATTTAAAAAGCCCAGTCCTTAATTACCAGAGTGACTTGTACCGGCCCGGCGGCACCGTTGGTCTGGGCTTTAATACGTGTGGGAAGTAGGTAAGGGCCGTTTTGGCGATAATCGCTGAACCGCAACGACCAGCCGGATTGTTGCAGGCTCTGTAGCTCGCCCTGGCCGTTGTGTTTTTCAGCGCCTCTTGGCCCGGGCGCGGGAAGACCGCGTACCCAGTAGAACATTTCCCTTGCGGGCAGTGGCCAGCCCAGAGTTTGCTGAGTGAGTTGGGCGGCATCGCGGGCGACTACCGGCGCTTCATTGCCGCGCACCAGGCTGACACCGCCAGCGGAACCGGAAATTATCGTGGTACCAGCACCCAAGGGGCCGCTTAAGTGAATACGAAAATTTTGCGGGCCACTCTGTTGCCAGGTCAAATTGGCACTGCCGTTATCTGCCGGAGAGCGCACGCCGAGTTTTCCTTTGATAGTCCACTGTTTGAGCTGGGCTACCGAGGTGGGAGCTGCAGTTTCGCCGGGGGGCTCCTGAGCAACGGGCTCTTTGGTCTTTTGGCCAGCACAGGCGGAAATTAGCAAAGTCAGTGCTGTTGCCAGGAGAAAATAAAACTTACGGGTAGCGGCGTCAGTTGTCGGATACATGTTGTTCCAGTGTTTCTTTGATTTGCAGTCGTTTCATCGCAGCCGGAATAATTTTGCTCTCTGGATTGGCGGCCAGCCCATCGTTCCAGACTTTGAGGGCCGCTTCGCGATCCCCCTGGACCCAGAGCACCTCACCCAAGTGGGCAGAGATTTCGTGATCCGGCAGTTTTTCCAGGGCTTTGCGCAAATATTTTTCCGCGTCGCGATAATTCCCCAGACGGTACTGCACCCAGCCCATACTGTCGATAATGGCTGGATCCTCCGGTTCCAGCTCCAGAGCCCGGCTGATAAGTTGCAGGGCTTCCTGGCGGCGGGTCTCATCGTCGATCAGTTTGTAGCCCAGTGCATTTAATACCGTGGCGTTATCCGGGTCGCGTTCCAGTAGTGTACGCAGGTCCTTCTCAAACGCTGCGGCATTGCCCAGCTGGTCGTTGAGCAGGGCGCGGCTATACATCAGGCGGCCGCTGTTACTCAGTTTAGAAATGGCCTGGTCTGCCACTTGTAGGGCCATCTGTGGCTCACCATTCCTGCGCAGCAGTTCGACCTCCATCAGGAAAAAATGTTCTACCTGTCCGGGGTGCCGCTCTCGCAACTTGGCAAACCACAGGCTGTTTTCACGGTGTTTACCACTGGCTGCGAGTAGCTTGGTGCCCTTGGTAATGGCCTCCACGTAATCGTTGCCGGGTTGCACTTGTTGGAAGTGTGCGGCGGCAGTGTCGTTGTCACCCCGCTTCTGCGCGAGTCCGCCCAGGTAAAAGTGTGCTGCCGATTCGTGTTGTTTTAGTTCCAGTAGACGGTCGAGCAGGGGTTTGGCTTCACCGAGCTGGTTGGTTTCATAGTGAATCAACGCCAGGGATAAAATCAGGTTGCCGTCCTCTGGACGCTGTTTAACTAATTCGGCGAATTGTTGGCGAGCAAGATTGAGGTCTTCGCGAATAAGCAGGCGCGCGTATTGTAGGCGCAGGCGGGTTTCCTCTGGATAAATTTTGACTAAATTTTCCAATAATTGAATGGCTTCGTTGCGCCTATCCAAGTCCACCAAAAGATGGCTTTGTAGCAGCGGTGCATCGATTTGTTCGGGGTGTTGTTCCTGAATGTGGCGTACCAGTGCGAGGGCGCGCCTGTACTGCTTCGCATCACGCAATACCATGGCGTAGGCCATAACGACTTCATCGTTATTGGGGTAAACCTCAGCCAGCCGGGCAAATTCAGCACGAAGTTGTTCATCGAGTTGTTGATGGCCGATGGCGGTGGCGGCGAGAGATTGCATCGGTGCTTTGCCGCCGAGAGCGAGCGCTCTCTCAGCGTGTTTCATGGCCTCTAAAAACTCTCCAGACAAGGTGAGCTCTGCGGTCAGTGCCAGTTGGGCATCCGCATTGTCCGGCTCCAGCTCAGCCCACAACTGTGCCGAACGCAGTGCGGCCTGACGCGCATTGAGAAAGCGCGCGATGCGGGTTGCACGCGCTGCCACGCCCGCATCTTTAGTAACTTCAGCCTGGTGGTAGTAGTTGGCCAGGGCCACATCGTACTGTTCGCGAATACCGGCGACTTCGGCTACCAACAGTGTGTAAAACGTATCTATGGGGAAGCTGCGCAATGCATCCTCCCCGGCGACGGCCGCCCCTTCATCGCGGTGCTGCTCCCGAGCTGAAGGCTCGGTTTCCTCATTGGTTGCCGTTTCAGGCGGCATTTGGGCGCAGGCACTCAGTAGATAGGCGAGGGATAGGCAGAGCGCACCGAGTGATAGTGTTTGGTTTTTGAGGAGGGGGAGCGGACGACGGGGTGGAAGCATAGATCGTATCCATACATGGCTGCTACTGGGATGCAGTGTCAGAGTGGCGTGTTTTAAACGTTTATCGCCATATAATTCTAGCCGTGAATCCGCTTCTGGAGCGCGGGCCCTGGGCCGGTTATTCAAATCAGCGCATAATTAAACCGCCTCATCAGCTTGCAAGCAAAGCGGTGGCCCGTGAAAATGCGCCCCGAATGCGGATGACGCGCCTCTAGATTTAGCCAACGGAATTCTATGCCAATTGTTACCCTGGGGATCAACCACGACAGTGCGCCAATCGAGGTGCGCGAACGGGTCGCTTTTGCGCCCGAGGTGATGTCCGGTGCCCTGGGGGATGCGCGCAAGGCGCTCGACTGCCGGGAACTCGCCATTCTTTCCACCTGTAATCGCACCGAAATCTACGGCAATGTGGAGGCGGAGCCGCTGCTGCAGTGGCTGGCCGAGTATCATCAGGTACCGCTGGAGCAGCTGCGAGGTTGCAGCTATATCCACAGTGGTGAGGCGGCGGTGCGCCATATGATGCGCGTCGCCTGTGGGCTCGATTCACTGGTCCTTGGAGAGCCGCAAATTCTTGGCCAGATCAAGTCCGCCTATGCGGTGGCGCGGGAGTCTGGCAGTGTCGGCAGCGAATTGCACCGGGTTTTCCAACGGGTATTTACCGTGGCGAAAAAGGTGCGCACAGAGACGGCGATTGGTGAAAACCCCGTCTCTGTTGCCTATGCGGCAGTATCCTTGGCTTCGCGTATTTTTACCGACCTGAAGCAACAAACTGCGCTGCTGATCGGTGCCGGTGAGACGGTGGAACTGGTGGCGCGCCACCTGTTAGATCAGGGCATTAAGCAGCTGATTGTGGCTAATCGGACTCTGAGTCGCGCGCAGTCTTTGGCGGAAAATTTTGGTGCTGAAGCAATACTGTTGGCAGATATTCCCGAGCACTTGTCCCGCGCCGATATCGTGATCAGCTCCACCGCCAGTCAGCTACCGATTTTAGGTAAGGGGGCGGTGGAATCCGCGCTGCGCAAGCGCCGTCACAGCCCCATGTTTATGGTGGATATCGCGGTGCCACGGGATATTGAAACCGAGGTCGGCGAACTGGACGATGTCTACCTGTACAGTGTTGACGATCTGCGCGGCGTGATCGATGAGGGGATGCGCTCCCGCGAACGCGCTGCCGAGGCCGCCGGGGAAATTGTAGATAGCGCTGCGGCAGAATTTACCAAAGAGGGGCGTGCTCTCGGAGCTGTGGACACGATTCGCAGCTACCGCCAGCGCGCACAGCAGATAAGTGGCACCGAACTTGAGCGGGTACTGCTGCAGCTTGATAAGGGCGATGATCCCAGGCGCCTGCTGGAGCAGCTGGCCCGTTCACTGACCAACAAATTGATCCATGCTCCCACGATCAGCCTGAAAAAAGCGACTGCGGATGGCGATCTGGAGCGGCTGCGTATCGCTCGCGAAGTGGTGGGGCTCGATGACCTCGCCGATACCGAATTAGAGAAAAAACAGAAATGAAAGAATCCCTATTGAACAAGCTGGAGAATCTGCAGGAGCGCCACGAAGAAGTTTCCGCGCTGCTTGGTGACGCCAGCATAATTTCCGATCAGGATCAGTTCCGCGAGCTATCGCGGGAGTACTCCGAGCTGGAAGAAGTGGTCAAGTGTTACGGCCGTTACAAACAGCTGAAAGAGGATATGGCTGCGGCGCAGGAAATGCTCGGCGAGAGCGACCCCGAGATGCGTGAAATGGCTCAGGAGGAGCTGCGTGAGGCAGAGGTCCAGGTAGAGCCCATGGAGCGCGAGCTGCAAACCCTACTGTTGCCCCGGGACCCCAATGACCGCAAGAATGTCTTCCTGGAAATTCGCGCCGGCACCGGCGGTGACGAAGCGGCGATCTTTTCCGGCGATCTTTTCCGTATGTACTCGCGTTACGCCGAAAAACAGGGCTGGCGTATTGAAATTGTCAGTGAGAATGCTGGCGAGCACGGCGGCTACAAAGAGATTATCACCCGTGTGGCCGGTGAAGATGTTTATGCCAGGTTGAAGTTTGAATCTGGTGCACACCGTGTGCAGCGAGTGCCGGAAACCGAATCCCAGGGGCGTATTCACACTTCCGCCTGTACCGTGGCGGTAATGCCGGAGCCAGACGAGCGCGACGCGATCGAGATCAATAAGGCCGATCTGCGTGTGGATACCTACCGCGCTTCGGGAGCTGGTGGTCAGCACGTCAACAAAACCGACTCCGCTGTGCGCCTGACGCACCTACCCACCGGCATCGTGGTGGAGTGTCAGGACGAGCGGTCCCAGCATAAAAACAAGGCCAAGGCGATGGCACTATTACAGGCCAAGCTTTCCAGCGAGCAAGAGGCGGCTGCTGCACAGGAGATCTCTGATGCCCGTCGTAGCCTGGTGGGTAGCGGCGATCGTTCCGAGCGCATTCGCACCTACAACTACCCCCAGGGGCGTGTAACCGATCACCGTATCGGTCTGACCTTGTACAAGCTCGATGAAGTGATGCAGGGTGCCCTGGAAGAGGTGATTGAGCCGCTGCGTACCGAACACCAGGCGGATCAGCTGGCGGCGATGGGACAGTAGTTGCTGTGTTGTGTGGCGATATTGGGTAGCGTTTTCCTATGAGCAGTGTGAAGGATAATCTCGCCCGCAGTATTGAACTTATCGACAGCGAGTCAGCGCGACTCGACGTAGAGGTCCTGTTGGCACATGTTCTCGGTCGTGAGCGCAGCTGGCTGTATACCTGGCCGGAGTACGAGCTGAGCACGAGTGAGCAGAGTGAGTTCGATGGACTGCTGACGCGCCGTAAAGAGGGTGAACCTGTGGCTCACCTGACCGGTGAGCGGGAGTTTTGGTCTCTCACCTTGAGGGTCGATGCCTCTACATTAATTCCCCGTCCGGATACTGAACTGCTGGTGGAAGCCGCGCTGGAACTCTGCCCTCAAGAGAAATTGCGCGCACTCGACCTGGGTACTGGTAGCGGGGCAATTGCCCTGGCATTGGCCTCAGAAAAACCGGGATGGCAGATTGTTGCGGCGGAGAAGTCTCCCTCCGCCCTGGCGTTAGCGGAGGATAACCGCAGGCGCCTCGGTTTCACCAATGTGCAGATCCTGGAAAGTGATTGGTTTACCCAGCTTCTGCCACAGCAATTTGGCCTGATCGTCAGTAACCCCCCCTATATCGATGCAGCGGACCCTCATCTGGCCCAGGGCGATGTGCGTTTCGAGCCACACTCTGCGCTGGTGGCTGAGCGCCATGGGCTGGCGGATATTGAAGAAATCGCCAATCGCGCGGGAAGATTTCTGCAAGACGGCGGCTGGCTGATGGTAGAACATGGATGGCAGCAGGCAGAATCCGTACGGGAAATTTTTATTGCTGCCGGTTACAGAGCGGTAGAGAGTCGCAAAGACTATTCCGGCTGGGAGCGCATAACCCTGGGGCGCAAAAACTAGTCGGGTGGTTATTGCTAGGAATTTAAAAGGAGGGAACTCATGCACGACCACGTTCACCATCGCAATGGAAATGGCGCCCTCCGCCCGTTAATTATCGCTCTGATTCTGACGCTTAGTTTTTCAATTGTGGAGGCCATCGGTGGATGGCTGTCGGGCTCCCTGGCGCTACTCGGGGATGCCGCCCACATGCTCACGGATACTTTTGCCCTGGCACTGGGTGCTATTGCTGCGGTGCTGGCAAAAAAGCCCGCAGACCGTGAATTGTCGTTTGGCTGGGGGCGTGCGGAAGTATTGGCAGCAGTGACGAATGGCCTGATTATGTTGCTGATTGTTGTGGGAATCTCCTTTATGGCGATCAACCGCCTGCGCAGCCCCCAACCGGTGCACGGCAGTACGGTGATGTTGATAGCTGCAGCGGGCCTGTTGATCAATATTCTGGCGGCTTGGGTGCTACTGCGTGGCGAGCGCACGCTCAATATTCGCGGCGCATTGCTTCATGTGATGGGGGATATGCTCGGCTCGGTAGCCGCCCTGGCTTCGGGTGCGGTGATTTACTTTACTGGCTGGGTGCCGATTGATCCGCTGTTATCGCTGTTGATCTGTTTTCTGATTTTGATTTCTTGTGTGCGTCTGCTGCGTGATGCGGTGGATGTGCTAATGGAGCGTGTTCCTCGGGAATTGAGCCTGCCAGTTGTGGGGGAAGCCCTGGCCGCGGAGGTAGGTGTGCGCTCAGTACACGATCTGCATATTTGGCGTCTGGATTCCAGTACCATCTCTCTGTCGGCACACATTGTGGTGGATGATTTAAGTGCTTGGCCCGCGGTGCTGGAGCGCTTGAGGAGGACCCTGACCAAGCGCTTTGATATCGAGCATATCACCTTACAACCGGAGCCCCTGGAGCAGCCCAGCCCCAGGATTATCGATAAAGTGAGTGGCCCGCAGTAGCGGGCTAGTCCTCGTCCCCTTGGAGGTCCGCAGCGCTATTGTCGGATACTCTTGTTTTTTGGGCATCTGGAGATTGGGGTTTTTGTGCAGCCGTCTCTTCTGGGATGACCTCTTCGGGCGGGCTGATTTGTTCCTGCGGAGCCTGGATACCGATGTGGTAGGCGGCGAAGCCAGGTTGCACCACCTGATCCAGCGCCATGCCGAGAATACGGCCGTTGTGCTGGGAGCGAATTTCTGTGCGCACATTGGTGATGGGATTGGTCACTGTGCCCAGTAGATCTCCCTTGCGCACAAACTCTCCCAACTGAACCTCACTAAAAATAATGCCGCCAGTGGAAGCCCGCTGCCAGGTGGAGTTGTAGTACACGGGCTCGGGATCACCCCATAGGCGGAACTTGCTTACCATACCCAGTTGGTTAAGCAGGGTGCGAATCCCTTTCACACTGTGGCTAACGGAGCGCTCGTCCAGTACCATCGGCGCGCCGGCTTCCAGGGTTACGGTGGGGATACCCGCATCCACCGCGGCGCGACGCAGGGTACCTTTGGCCCCGGCGCTGTGGAGTACCACAGTGGAGCCAAAACCCTTGGTCATTTTCACGATTCTGGGGTTGGTGAGGTCGCCGCGTAACTGCGGCAGGTTGGTGCGGTAAAAAGAGCCTGTGTGCAGGTCTACCACAGCATTGCAGTGGCTGATGACTTCGTGGAAAAAGGAGTTGGCAATCCGTGAGGCAGAGGAGCCATTAGGGTCTCCGGGGAAGTGCCTGTTCAGGTCGCGGCGGTCGGTGAGGTAGCGTGAGCTGCGGTGGAAGCCCTGCAGATTAACGATAGGCACGCCGATTACCGCGCCACTTAACTGTTCAGCATCGAGGTCGTACATGACCCTGCGCACCGTTTCTACGCCGTTTAATTCATCTCCATGGACCGCTGCGGTCAGGCAGAGTACCGGTCCCGGTTTGGCACCGTTGACAACCAGGACAGCGGTGGGGCTGTAGACACCTTCGAAGTGTTGACTGGGAGACCAGGCCAGGCGGGTGGAGGTTGCTGGGGCTACCTCGGCACCGAGCAAGCGCAGGGGTTTGGCCTTTTCCACTTCTATAGAAATATTACCGGTAGGGGATGATTCTGGCTGAGTGGATGTATCTACTGTGGGCCTGGTTTGCGGCTCTTTATTTGAAGGCGGTGCTTCCAGTTCATTGATGGGCTGGTCTAACTGCAGATTTTCCGCCTGGGGCAGTGATTTCTGAGGGGGGGCTTCCCCATTGGCCTGCGTATCAATAATTGGTTCCGCGGCGCCAGTGGGTGGGCCCAGCTCGGTAATCACCGGCTGGTCCAATTGCAAGTTTTCCGCCTTTGAGATGACGCCTTCCTGCTCTTTTTCCTGTGCCTTCACGCTGGGTTTTTCTTGTTCGCCGATGGTGGCACTCATTGCCCAGGCCTGGGCTGAGGCCAAAATCAGGGCAAGGCTCAACAGGCGCCGAGGCCCGTTGGGAAAAAGGCGCGGGATCATTGGGTAACTCCGATTAACTGCTTGTGCGGGCGGTGCCGGTTATTGTTGTTGCCCGGCACGCTTGGGGACTTGGAGCGCCAGTATAGTCAAAGCGTTCCCTGGGAATGTGAACCAACCTGTATTCCCCAGGTTTTGGCAATGGCTTTGCGGCTGGTTCGTCGCAGTCGAAGCGCTAATAGGATTGAGGCGGTGCCCAGGCCGATACAGACACCAGTCCAGTAGCCATAAACGCCCCAGAAGTTTTCACCCAGCCAATAGGCGCTGGAGAGCCCTACCAGCCAGTAAGAGAACAGCTGTATATACATGGGAACGCGGGTGTCTTTGTAACCTCGCAGTGCTCCCCAGGCCATGGCTTGAGCGGCGTCTACCAATTGGTAGGCGGCACAGAGCAGTAGTAGGTTGCTTGCCACTGCAATAATTTCCGCATTGTTGGTATAAGCCTGTACAAACAGGTGGCGAAAGGTGATCAGTAGTACACCTGTTCCGAGGGCATACACGACGCCACTACCAATCCCCACTTTACCGGCAAACAGTGCCCGCTTGGGGCGCTTCTGGCCGAGTAAGTGTGCCGTACGGATGCTCAGGGCCTGGGCTAGCGCCAGGGCTACCAGGTAAAAAATCGAGCCGATACTCATGCTGATTTGATGCGCTGCCACTATGGCTGCGCCATAGGGAGCGAGCAGAATCGTCAAGCTGGCAAAAAATGTGACCTCACTGGCAGCGCCGACACATACCGGCAGTCCTACAGCCAAAAGATGTTTCAAAATGGGCCAGTTGGGCCTGGGTGGTATCAGCTTTAGCTTGAGTTGGTGGTATACCGGATCTGTGGCGGCATGCCAAAACAGGGCGATAGCAATCAGGGTGCTTACCGCTGCGGTTGCCCAGCCACAGCCGGCACCGCCCATAGCTGGTATAGGGCCGGCGCCAAATACAAAGAGAATGTCCAGGGGGATATTGAGCAGGGCAGCGGCCAGATAAATACGCATGACTGGGCGCACCTGTCCCATACCCTCACAATAGCCGCGCAGTGCGGTTCCGAGGGCAAAGGGTAGGGTGCCTACCGTGAGTGCCAGGATATAACCCTGTAAAACCTGTCGAACAGGCTCCTCGGTTTTGATCCACTGGCTCCACACAGGCACGGCGAGCAGGGCAAGTAGCACTAATATGCCGCCGATCAAGCCAATCCAGAGAGCTTGGTGTAACTGGGCAGCACAACCTTCCTCATCGCGACTTCCGCGCAAGTGGGCAACAACCGGGGATACTGCAGCGAGCAGGCCGATCAGGGTAACTGCGCATACAGCCCAAATACTTGAGCCCAGCGCCAAGCCGGCCAGGTCTACCTCCCCGGCGTTACCGGCGACAATGGTATCTACAACGCCCATGCTCACCACTGCCAAGTTACTGACTACTAAGGGGCCCCCCAGAGTGGTGAGGTGGGAGAGTTCGGTGGAGATGGCGCGTCGGTAAATCTTGAGCAAGGGAAAAACCAAGTTTATTAAGGCAGAGCCTGTCGATGATTTTGGTATATCAGCCAAGTTCAGCCGGGACTGGGCAGAAAATGTTATTGAGGCAGTCGGTTGTGCCAAATGATCTTTAAAGCAGAGCGGGGGAGCTGGATGGGAGCTGACAGCAAGAATTTCCCGTCGCCATAAAGGCGGAATATTCTACGGCTAAATCATGTTTTCTCCCAGCGGCTACAGAGGAATTTCCTGCAATAATCTGGCGACTTTGTGCGGTGTGAGAAAGATACAACCGTGGCTGACGGCAACTTCTCGGTAGTGCCAGCCGGGAATCTTTTGAGCGCGCTCACCGCTTACATTGGCTGGGGGGTAGTAGGGCTTGGTGCAGCGAATAAAAGTACAGCTCGGTCCTTGCTCGGGGGGGAGTCTCATTTGGATGGGATCCAAGTAAGTTTTCACGGGGTGAGGGGTCATACGCCGGCGCAGCCAATTTTGAACATCCTGCTTCTTAATCCCCATTTGCGCCGGATCTATCGGTAAAAAACAGCGGGTGCCGTGAATTTCTTTTGCCTCTGCCAGGCGTTTTGTGAGGATATCTTGCGGTAGTTGTTCGGCAAAAGCGTGATCGGGATTGGGAATGGCACCATCCAGGTAAACGAGATGGCGAATGCGCTCGGGAAGTGTGTCAGCGGTGCCGGCGGCCGCCATGCCCCCAAAGCTGTGCCCCACTAAAATCACCCGGTTTAATTCCTCGAATTCGATTACGTTCACCAGGTCTTGGATAAAGGTATCCATACCTATTGTGGGTGAAAGTAAATGATGTCTCTCTCCCAGGCCTGTCTGGGTGGGGGTGAATACCCGGTGTCCGTTGGCAGTCAGCAGCCTGGCTACGGGGCCCCAGCACCATCCCCCGAGAAATAGGCCATGAACCAGCACGTAGGTATTCACTATGCATTTACTCCATTCCGCGATTCGGAAGAACAAGCTTAGTTGGAGGCAGTGTAAGAGATGCCTGGGCCGCTCGACTAAAGTGAACACATATACTGAAAAGAGAGTGAAAAGGATGGTTCTGTTATGAATACCCTGGGTCGTTGGTATGGCTGCTTTGTGCATTGGGTGCAGAAAATCGACTGGCTCGGGCCTCTGGCACTACGGATTTATTTGGCGCCGATTTTTATTTTGGCGGGCCTCAATAAAATGGGGGATATCAATAGTGTGGCCGCTTGGTTTGGTAACTCCGACTGGGGTCTTGGCCTGCCGGCACCACTGTTTATGGCTTGGGCGGCGGCATTGACGGAGTTTTTTGGCGGTATTGCCATCCTACTGGGGTTTGCCACTAGGTTGGTGGCGATCCCCTTAATGTTTGTGATGGCGGTGGCGGCGTTTACCGCACACTGGGAGAATGGATGGTCAGCCCTGCCTGATAAAACTCTGGTTGCTCCTTGGGAGTGGCGCGAGGACCTGATTGATGAAGCCATCACTCGCAAAGAGAAGGCTATAGAACTCTTAAAAGAGCACGGCAACTATGAGTGGTTATCCGAGAAGGGTAGCTTTACTGTTCTGAAGAACGGCATAGAGTTTTCTGCGACCTACTTCATTATGTTGTTGGCACTGTTATGTAGTGGGGCGGGGCGCTTCTTTAGTATTGATTATTGGCTGTGCCGCCACTGTAGTGGGCGAGAATCCACCTAGAGTGGTGGTATACTCGCCGATTATTTGAACATTTGAGCGAGTATTTCACTTGATAGGAAAGTTGTTCCGCCGTTCCTCCTCCTCTGAGGAGAAGACTCCCCACCAGGGAGACGAGCACTCCCAGCAGCGTAAAAGTGGCCAGAATCCCTCTAAAAAGCCTCGTGGAGGCCAAAAAGCCGAGGGAAAATCTGGCCAGAGCGAGGGAGGTTCGCGCCGGAGCGGCGGCAAAAGTTCCCAGAGGGGACGTCAGCGTTCTCGCTCTCCTAAGCCGGAGGCCCCGGCAACGCCCTGGTCCTTGGGTGATTTCAAGGTTCCAGAGCAAGAGGGTAAGGTCCGCTTCCATGACCTGGGCCTGCCGCCGGAGTTAATGCGCGGTATTCACGACCTGGGTTTCCAGTACTGCTCGCCAATCCAGGGCCATTCTCTACCTCACACCCTGAATGGCCACGACCTGGTGGGCAAGGCCCAGACAGGCACTGGCAAGACCGCAGCTTTCCTAATTACCGTTATTGATGATCTGTTGCGTCATCCCTTTGATGGTGAGCGTTACGCCGGTGAAGCCCGCGCCCTGATCATCGCTCCCACTCGTGAGTTGGTAATGCAGATCGCCGATGATGCCAAGGCGTTGTGCAAATACACCGACTTGGAAATCCATACCCTGGTGGGGGGGATGGATTACGATAAGCAACAGCGCAATCTGAATGAGCGATTAGTGGATATTCTAGTGGCGACACCGGGGCGCCTATTGGATTTTGTCGGCAACCGCGATTGCTTCCTGGATCAAGTGGAAGTGCTGGTGATCGACGAGGCCGACCGCATGCTGGATATGGGCTTTATTCCCCAGGTTCGTAGGATTGTACGCCAGACACCTCGCAAGACTCATCGCCAAACCATGTTTTTCTCTGCCACCTTCACCCCCGAAGTTGATGACTTAGTGGAGCAATGGACCGAAGAGCCGGTAGTGGTAGAAATCGAACCTGAACGGGTTGCCACCGATTCCGTCGAGCAGCATGTCTATCTGGCCGCTAGTGAGGAGAAGTACGCACTCCTCTACAATATTTTGCAGCGAGATGAGGTGGACAGCCTGATTGTCTTCGCCAACCGCCGCGACCAGTGTCGCCGCTTGCATGAACACCTGCTCGCCCACGGCATTTCCGCCGGTCTACTCTCCGGCGAAGTGGCACAGAACAAGCGTGTACGCACTCTCGACGACTTCAAGTCGGGTAAAACCAAGGTGTTGGTAGCCACGGATGTGGCCGGGCGCGGTATTCATATCGACGGCATTAGTCATGTGGTGAACTTCACGCTTCCCGAAGAGCCTGAGGATTACGTTCATCGCATCGGCCGCACCGGTCGTGCTGGCAAGACTGGAACATCGATCAGCTTTGCCTGTGAAGATGATGCTATGCGTCTGGAGCCGATCGAGCAGTTACTGGGGCAGAAGCTCAAATGTGAAGTCCCACCGGAAGAGCTACTACAGGAACCCCCGAGAGTCGAAGTGCGTCGCAGTGGTGGTGATAGGGACCATCGTGGAGGGCACGGTAACCGTCGCGGTGGTGGCCGGGGGCGTTCTCGCCATTGACTCCATCTAAGCTAATAGGCCGCTAAAGGCCTATTGGCGTTTCTAGTAATTGGAAACATACCTTATCTACTTAATAAGTAATGAGTGCATCAGTTTTTGCCTTTTTCCCTCTTCTGAGCTCCCTTTTCTCTCCTTGAACTACACTGGTAAAGATTTTTCCTGTTGTTGGGATCTTCACTCCGTGGGCTGCCCCATTTGTTCAGGTGTTTGACACAGCCTTGAATTCGGATGTTTTTTACCTGTGTAAAATCAAAAAGTATTCGAATGCGAACTCTCTTTCTACATATCGGTTTTCATAAAACTGGCTCTAGTGCACTGCAGCTTGCCCTAAAACAATCCACCAAATTATTAAGTTCAAAAGGTATAGAGTTTCTTTCCTTGGGGAAAAAGGGGAGTTCCTCTCGTACTGTCGATTTTCAGAAAAAAAATGGTCGAATGTCCTATCGTCTGAACCGGCGGCTTAGTGACTTACTGGCATCAAGCCGCGGTGATAATATCGTTGTGTCTGCGGAGCACCTGTGTTTCCTGCATACGTTTGAAGATATTGACAGTCTCTACAAGGAGTGTCGAAGATTTTTTGATCGCTGCCAAGTCGTTGTTTATTTGCGACGGCAGGATTTACAGGCATTCTCATTTAAAAGGCAGGCTGCACGGGCGGCAGCACCTGATGTCAGTCCCTCCAGCTTGTTATTTGGGCACTGTGAAGGCGCTTTCCCACATCTCAGTACTGACTTAATGATGTATTTTGACTATTTTTCAAAGTTAAAAATATGGGCTGCAGGTTTTGGGGAAGCAGCCCTGAATGTGCGGGATTTCTCTGCTGAGTTCTTGCGTGAAGGCGATGTAGTTAGTGATTTTTGCTCATTGCTTAGTGATCATTTTCTCAAGAAATCCTCCGGTTTGGCATTTAGTGATGACTTTTCTGGGCATACCGAAAAGTGAAGTGACTACTTAACCCTGCAAGACTTGTCAGATTGGCTTCCACAGATATTGGCTGTTGGTGTGAGAGGTTTTCGGGAGATGCGGGATCGTTTGCAGAGCAGTAATGTTAAGAAGAGAAAATTGCTTTGTGAGCCGGAGGACGCAGTGAAATGCTTATCTCTTTTGGCTAATTATGAGCTGGCTAGTCCTTCCCTGTTTAGTTTTTTGCGTGGCTGATTCTTTAGGGGTATTTCTCTGTGTTTGGGTTTTTTTGTTTGATTTTTGTCATGGAGTTAGATAGCTGGAGTAAGGGGTTTATGTCATTCCGTGAAAGTTTACTGGTTTTAGTAGTTGAGTGCTGTGCGTTATAAGTTGTAGGTTTAGAGTTGTGCATTCCTATTTTTTTATGGCTGGTCAGGCCTCAAATCTAATGGTGTAGAGGGTAATCGCCTCTGGGTTTTTTAGGTTTTGCGTAAAGCGCGTTATTACTCTAAATTTAATATTTATAGGGTTTTTAATTTAGAGGAATATGGCAGGTGCGCTGTCTGCGGGTTGCTGAAGAATGTGCCTGGGGTGGTGCGAAAAAATAATTAATTGTTTGATTTTTTAGGTGGGATTTTGTGACTTGGCGGATTGCAGTTCCTATTTTTTTGGTTTAAATCTTGCCATAGGTTCCCAAAATTTTAGGTCGATATAGGTTTTACTGAGGTGCGGCTTGCGGAGTAGGGCTATAAAAGTCGATATGGAGTGTGGGGCACATTGATGGGGGTGGTGAGCTTTTTTGCCCCTTCCTAGCATTGAAAGGTAAATGATTGCTCATATTGTCTGGTTATTTTCTATATGTTTGATTTTAATTTATCAGTTCTTAGTCAGCTTCTCATGGGGTGAAGGTGGTTGGTGTAGAGGGGGCGTATTGAATTAATTGGCTTAGCTTAAGCTGCCTGATTTATCCTTTTTTTGTGGGTGGTGTTGTTTGGCAGGCTTTGTCAAGCTTTATGTTGCTGAGTTGTATTTTAGATGCTGCTTGTGCAAACTATACGGAGTATTATTATTTGTTGGTGTATGTTACCTATGGTAAATCCTTTTTGGCGATTTGTCGCTGCCCGCAGGACCGTGTTTCGCAAATCTTCCTATCTTCGCAGGACCGGGTGGCTTGAGTCTTTCAAGCGAGGTTACCCTTGTGATGCTGAAGGTAATCCGCTGCCTTGGATGAATTATCCAGTTATACGCTTTCTCGAGGAGCGCTTAAATAAAAGTATGGATCTATTTGAGTATGGGAGCGGTTTTTCTACGCGGTTTTATGCGGAGCAAGTGGCTTCAGTAAAGAGTGTGGAAGATAATTCCAAGTGGTTTGAAATAATAACTAAAGAACTGCCGGCGAATGCTGAAGTACTCTTGCAGGCGGCCGATGATGATGGCGACTACTGTCGCTCTATTCATAAGTTTAAAAACCACTTTCAGGTGGTAATTGTGGATGGTCGAGATCGTATCAACTGTTTCAAGCAGGGTATTTTACGATTGGCAAGTGATGGAGTCATTCTTTTGGATGATTCGGCTCGTAGTAAATATGCCCCCGCTATAGAGCTTGGTAAGGCCGCCGGGTTTAAATTTCTGCACTTTGAAGGAATGAAGCCTGCATCAACAGGCTCGCACCGGACGACTTTATTTTATCGCTCCGAGAATTGCTTAGGATTATAAACCTTCTTGATAGTGTGTTATCCATTCCAGCATTAACTTTCAGTTTCATATAGAAAATACTCTTCTGTGAATAGTATTAGAGGTTTCGGTTTTGTGAATATTAGTTTGCTGGAATGGTTGATGCTCAGTTGGGTTGTGTTGCAGAGTGAGTTTCTGTTCCGGGATCTCCCTCCCTGCGCAGTCGCTCTACCCAGAGTGCGGTACCCCCTGCTACTGCCGCAGGCATAACAAAGATATTCAAAATGGGCACCATCTTGGCCAGCATTACGCTTCCACCAAAGGCGAGGCTGGTTAGTTTGCGCCTGCGTAGTACGCTCTTTAGTTCGTCAAAAGGACGCTGGTGGTTATCGAGAGGGTAGTCAACGTATTGTATTGCCATACACCAGGCACCCCAAACTGCAGCTAATACGGCAGGGATAATTATGGTCCAGCTGGTTACTGTGGATATCAGAAAAATGATCAGTCCCCAGAAAATAAAATAACCTAACTTGCGCAGTTCCCGTCCCAGTGTGCGCCATACCATCTGTATCATTGGTTCTGCAGGAGGTGCTTTACCGGTGAGAAGTTCTTCAACTTTCTCGGCCAGTAGGCCATTAAAAGGGGCCGCAATAATATTGGTGATTATCCCAAACAAATAGCCATAGGCGAGGAAAAATAAAAACAGCACCAAAATTGCAATGATCCAGGCGAGCCAACGAAAAACGCTGGCGGTCCAGGCGGCACCTTTGGCCATCACGGCTTCCCACCAGGACATATTGGTAGTGTCCACTGGGGTGTGTGACAGCAGGCTGCTGATAAACTCACTGAGACCACCGAGTTGGGTAATCATGATGCCGCTGATCACGATAAATAACACTAGGTTGATCAGCAGGGGAACCAGGATAAAGGGGCGTAGTTCACGCTTGGTTAATAGGCGGGCGCCGCGCATTAGCGCGTCAATACCATGGACTGGATTTGAAGTCATAAAGTTACCTCTCGCAAGTGCGCGGCGGCCAATCAGTGTTTAGCACCGGCGGCTTTTAGTATTTCTATGTACTCGCTGCTCTGGCGGTGTTCACTAATGCGGGTTAATAAGGTTTTTCCATCCGGATCCATACTGTTGAGGTCGTGACCTTCGGCGAGAAATAGTTGTACAAAAGTGGCAAAACTCTCCGCTTTCATACTGCGGTAGGCGCGTTCAAGTAAATGGAAATCCCGGTTGGTATTTTTTGGTGCTTCCCCCACTAGGAAACCGGCAATTCGCTCCTCGTCAAATACTTCACCGAGGACTTTTTGTTTGTCTTTTTTTAGGCTCAAAATCTTTTCCTTAGTTCTGTGAAAGAAGCCAGGTAGATTGAACCTGGCCGCAGGTTAAAAAGGTTTAAAGGAGAGCGTCGAGCTTATCCTTGAGGATCTTGTTGATCATCTGTGGATTCGCCTGACCCTTCGAGGCTTTCATGATTTGGCCGACAAAATAGCCCATCATCTTGGGCCGCTTGGATTCGTCGGCTTTGCAGTAGTTATCTACTTGTGCGCTGCTGGCAGCAATAACTGCCTCTACCATCTCTTCAATGGCACCGGTATCAGATACCTGCTTGAGACCACGCTTTTCGATAACTTCATCCGCACTACCCTCTCCCTGTGCCATAGCTTCAAAAACCTGTTTGGCAATCTTGCTGGAGATGGTGTTGTCTTTGATACGCATGATTAAGCCGGCGAGTTGCTGGGCGCTAACCGGGGAATCCTGTATAGAGATTTCCTGACGGTTCAGCAGTGCGGCTAACTCACCGGTAATCCAGTTAGCGGTGAGTTTTGGTTCTCCGCAGGATTTGCATACTGTTTCAAAGTAGTCGGCGCTGGCGCGCTCCTGAGTGAGTTGGTCAGCGTCGTAGGCAGATAAGCCGTACTCTGACTGGAAGCGCTCGGCTTTGGCATCGGGCAGCTCAGGAAGTAGTTCACGCAGTTGCTCGACATAGTTATCGGTGAGCACTACGGGTAGTAGGTCTGGGCAGGGAAAATAGCGATAGTCATTGGCAACTTCTTTACTGCGCATGGAGCGGGTTTCATTTTTATCCGCGTCGTACAGTCGGGTTTCCTGCACTATGTTGCCACCATCTTCGAGAATATCGATCTGACGCTCGGCTTCAACTTTGATAGCTCGCTCAACAAAGCGGAAGGAGTTGATGTTTTTAAGCTCGGTGCGAGTGCCCAGCTTTTCCTCTCCCTTTAATCGCACAGAGACGTTGGCATCACAGCGAAGAGAGCCTTGAGACATATCTCCATCGGAGATGCCCAAATAGGTGACGATACTGTGGATTTTTTTCAGGTAGGCAACCGCTTCGGCGGCGCTGCGCATATCGGGTTCTGAGACAATTTCTATCAGAGGTGTGCCCGCGCGGTTTAAATCGATACCAGACATGCCGTGGAAGTCTTCATGCAAGGATTTGCCCGCATCTTCTTCTAGATGGGCGTGGTGCAAGTGTACTTTTTTACTACTGCCATCCTCTAGATGAATTTCAACTTCGCCAGCCCCAACGATAGGTTGTTCCAACTGGGTTGTCTGGTAGCCTTTGGGGAGATCTGGGTAAAAATAGTTTTTACGCTCAAAAACAGAGCGTTTACCAATGTCCGCATTCATCGCCAGGCCAAACATAATCGCGTAGCGAAAGGCTTCTTCATTAGGGACAGGCAGGGTACCGGGCATGGCCAAGTCTACGGCGCAGGCCTGGCTATTCGGTGCCGCGCCGAAACGGGTACTAGCGCCAGAAAAAAGTTTGGATTGGGTGGATAACTGCACGTGAATTTCCAGCCCGATAACGATTTCCCATTCCACAGTCGATCTCCTTATACGGCGCTGGCTTGGTGCCAGTCGGTAACCTGTTGGTATTGATGCGCAACATTGAGCATGCGGGATTCGTCCAGATAGTTACCGGTAATCTGAAGCCCTACAGGCAAATTGTTTACCAATCCACAGGGGATAGACATGCCTGGTAGGCCCGCCAAATTGGTCGCGATGGTATAGATATCTTCCAGGTACATGGCTACCGGATCAGCCCCCTTGGCTCCCAACTCAAACGCTGGGGAGGGTGTGGTGGGCCCCATAATGACATCGACTTTTTCAAAGGCCTGTACAAAATCCTGCTTGATCAGTCGGCGCACCTGCTGGGCCTTATTGTAATAAGCATCGTAATAGCCAGCGGATAGCGCGTAGGAGCCAACCAGAATGCGGCGCTGGACTTCTTCGCCAAAGCCCTCACCGCGGGAGCGCATATATAAATCTCGTAAATCTTTGGGGTTTTCACAGCGATGGCCATAGCGCACCCCATCGAAGCGGGATAGGTTGGCGGAGGCCTCGGCTGGGGCTATGACGTAGTAAGCGGGAATAGCCAACTCAGTATGTGGCAGACTGATATCCACCAGCTCGGCCCCGAGTTTTTCAAACTCCTTAAGGGCATCTTGTACGCGGGCGGCTGTTTCAGCATTCAAGCCTTCTCCAAAGTATTCTTTAGGGACTCCGATTTTGAGGCCGGCGATAGAGTCGCTCAGTCCCGCGGTGAAGTCTTCATGCGGACGGTTCAGGCTGGTGGAATCTTTTGGGTCGTGGCTGACCATAGCAGACAACAGATAAGCGGCATCCTCAGCATTGCGCGCAATAGGGCCTGCCTGATCCAAGCTGGAAGCATAGGCGACAATACCCCAGCGGGATACACGGCCGTATGTAGGTTTAAGGCCGGTGGTATTGGTCAACGCGGCGGGTTGTCGAATGGAGCCGCCGGTATCTGTGGCTGTGGCTCCAGGTACTAGCAGCGCCGCTACTGCTGCAGCGGAACCTCCGGATGAGCCGCCCGGTACACAACGGGTATTCCAGGGGTTTTTTACTGGGCCGTAATAGCTGCTTTCGTTGGAGGAGCCCATGGCGAACTCATCCATATTGGTTTTGCCCAGAGTTACGGTGCCGGCGCCGTTGAGGTTTTCCACTATGGTGGCATCGTAAGGCGGAATAAAATTGTCCAACATCTTTGAAGCACAACTGGTGCGTACGCCATTGGTGCAGATGATGTCTTTATGGGCAACTGGCACTCCGCACAGGGTGGGTGCTTCGCCTTTGGCAATACGTTGATCGGCGGCTTCGGCCTGCGATAGGGCGAGTTCTTCGGTTACGGTAATAAAGCTGTTATAGCTGCTGTCTAGTTGTTGGATTCGTGCAAGTAGATGGCGAGTTAACTCCATACTGGAGAATGCCTTGCTCTGCAGGCCGCGGATCATCTCGGCGATAGTAAGCTGGTGCATGTTATTCCCTTAAAGGCTTTGGGCGGGCTCAGGGCGAAATCGAATAATTGGGTGCTTGCCTGGGGGCCTGTTCAGTCGATGACTTTGGGGACTAGATAAAGCCCTTCTTCAGATTGCGGGGCCAAGTTCAGGAAACTCTGGTGCTGGTCAGTCTCTGTTACCTTGTCGGCTCGCAGGGTCTGCACTTCATCCAGTGGGTGCGCCATGGGTGCGACCCCATCGGTGTTGACGGCCTGTAACTGGTCCACCAGTTGAAGAATATCGCCGAGGCGGCCGCTGACTTCCTCAATGGTTTCTTCGGATATGGCGATGCGAGCGAGTTCCGCCAGCTTCTCTACGGTTTGCGTATCCACAGCCATGGCAATAGAGCTCCTCCGGCTTCAGTTGCGAATCTGGGTTGCTCCGTATAAGGACGGGGCAGGGCCGGCAAATTTAGCACAATAGGCCGCTATTCTCACCGGCTCAGCTGTAGGGGGAAATCTGCAATCGATTAGCCGGGCTTCAGCCTTGCCCTGAACCGGTGCCGTTGTTAGAGTTTGCCCAATCCTGCCGGGCGCTCAGAGACTCCGGCGTATTGCGTAAATTCCGATTCGAAATGCGGCTCGGAACTCAGAATTATTTGCGCGGACTAACTAGGATTTGTATCCATAAAATAAGCCGCGCCCGCAGTGCCCGATCTGGGGGCTGACAATTAGTACAAGGTAATCGAATTCCATGTTTAAACGTTTGCGGGGCATGTTCTCCAGTGACCTCTCCATTGACCTGGGAACCGCCAATACGCTGATTTACGTTCGCGATCGCGGCGTAGTACTCGACGAGCCCTCTGTCGTCGCAATCCGTCACTACAATGGCCAGAAAATCGTTGAGGCAGTTGGAGTGGAAGCCAAACGTATGCTCGGCCGCACCCCCGGTAATATCACAGCGATTCGCCCACTGAAGGACGGGGTGATTGCCGATTTCCAAGTGACTGAAAAAATGTTGCAGCACTTTATCAAGAAAGTGCATGAAAACAGCTGGATGCGCCCAAGTCCCCGTGTGCTGGTATGCGTACCCTGTCAGTCCACCGAAGTGGAGTGTCGTGCAATTCGCGAATCTGCTTTGGGTGCCGGTGCCCGCGAAGTATCTCTGATTGAAGAGCCGATGGCGGCGGCGATTGGTGCTGGCCTGAACGTGGAGGAGGCCAGCGGTTCAATGGTGGTGGATATCGGTGGTGGTACGACTGAGATTGCCATTATCTCCCTCAATGGCGTGGTCTACTCCGACTCTGTGCGTATCGGTGGCGACCGCTTTGATGAAGCCATCGTCAACTATGTACGCCGCAACTACGGTAGCGTAATCGGTGATGCCACTGCTGAGCGTATTAAAGAAGAAATAGGCTGTGCGTACGCGGGCAGTGAAGTTCGTGAGATCGATGTACGCGGCCGCAACTTGGCGGAAGGGGTGCCCCGTAGTTTTACCCTGAATTCCGATGAAATTCTTGAGGCCTTACAAGAGCCGCTAACTGGTATTGTACAAGCGGTGAAAAGTGCCCTTGAGCAATCTCCCCCCGAGCTGGCTTCGGATATCGCTGAGCGCGGCATGGTATTAACCGGCGGTGGAGCCTTGCTGCGGGACCTGGATCGCCTGCTGATGGAAGAGTCAGGTCTGCCAGTGATCGTTGCTGATGACCCCCTTACCTGTGTTGCCCGCGGTGGCGGCAAGGCCCTGGATATGTTGGATCGCAGCCGTTTGTATCTGATGTCCAACTGAGTGGATTGAAGCTGGCGGGTTTTCCTAACAATTAGTGAGGTAGCCCTGCCGGCAGTTAGTTTCACGTTTCAGTGACATCCGATATATTGTGAGATCAATAATCATTGACCTGTACAAAGGTGGCTGCCCTTGAAACCGCTTTTTACCCGCGGCCCCTCCCCTGAGTTCCGCCTTCTATTATTGGTGCCGCTAGCAATCGCCTTGATTGTTGCAGACCACTACACCAATTGGTTCCAGTCTACTCGCGAGCGTCTTTCTGGTGTTACAGCGCCTCTTTACTGGATCACTGGTGCTCCAGAGCGTGTTGGCGATTGGGCTGGAGAGCAGTTTCGCTCTCGCGAGGAGCTGCTTGAAGAAAATGACCGTCTCAAGCGTCAAGTATTGCTGTTGGAGCAGCGCAGCCAATTATTGGCTGCGGTCAAGGCGGAAAATACGCGTTTGAAGGAGCTGATGAATTCGGCAGAAATGGTTGATGACCGGGTGCTGGTGGCCCAGGTTATCGGTGTCTCACCGGACCCCCTTGAGCATGTGCTGTTGATCGATAAAGGGCGCGATCATGGTATTGATGTGGGCACACCGGTGATGGATGCGAGTGGTTTGCTCGGGCAGGTGATTGAGGCTGGGGATGCGTTCAGCCGGATTCTCCTGATCACTGATTCCAGCCACGCAATTCCTGTCCAAGTGTTACGCAACAGTATGCGTGCCGTCGTTGAGGGCACCGGTGACCTCTATCGCCTCAAGCTCAGGCATCTTGCGAATACCAGCGATATCCGCGAGGGTGATCTGCTACTCAGTTCCGGTCTCGGTGGACGTTTTCCCGCAGGCTACCCGGTGGGCGAGGTTATGTCGATCTCCCGAGACCCCGGTCAACCATTTGCCGAGGCGGAAGTGCTCCCGCGCGGGCGTATGAGTCGCAGCCGCTTTGTTTTGGCGGTAATCGGGAGTGGGGGGCAGGGCCTTGCAAGCGAATAATCGCTGGTTTATCACGCTCACGCTCTTTCTCTCGATGTTACTTGTGGTTATGCCCTTACCACAGCAGTGGCTGTGGTTCCGCCCCGCGTTTCCGGCGCTATTGGTTATTTTCTGGGTTACTCGTATGCCTCAGGCCTTGGGCGTTGGTTTTGCCTGGCTGGTGGGTATCCTGGAAGATCTGATCAGCGGAGCCAGTCTCGGTACCCATGCATTGGCTCTGGCAGTTTTGGCCTATTTCAGCCTGTTAACCTACCAGCGTACCAGGGCCTTTAATCCAGCTCAGCAGCTTCTATGGGTGTTCGTTTTGGTGGGTATCCACCAGGTTGTGGGTAACTGGGTACATGGTTTGGAGGGAAAAACCGTTCCCGGCCTGACTTTCTTATGGCCGGCACTCACCACGGCCCTGCTATGGCCTTGGGTTGCTCCGCTATTGCATCGTCTCTGCAGTCGGCTGCAGGTTCGTTGAGCGTCTCGTCAGTCTGTAAATCAATGTAAAATTCTGATCATTTTTCGATCAGTATCGCTATAATCAGCCGCTGGCCCACAGGGAATATGTAGTACAGTGACAAATATCACCTCTTCGAATCGCCTTCTTCTTGCTTCGGGGTCGCCACGTCGAGCCGAATTGCTGGAGCAAATAGGCGTTGTGTTTTCCCAATGCCCGCCCTCGGTGCCTGAGCAGAAAGAAGCTTCAGAGACTCCCCAAGAATATATTCAGCGCTTGGCGCAGGAAAAATCTGTGGCCGGGTTATTGGCGACACCAGAACAGGCCGGGCTCTGGGCCCTGGGGGCCGATACAGTCGTACTTTGTGGTGAGCGTCTCCTGGAGAAACCGCGGGATTTTACTGACTTTGAGTCCATGATGTCGGCCCTATCGGGCAGAGAGCATTCTGTGCTGACTGCGATTTGTCTTCGCAGTCAGCACAGGCAATTCAGCTGTCTGGTGGAAACCCGGGTGCGCTTTCGCCAATTATCAGTCCAGAGTATTCAAGACTACTGGCACACCGGTGAGCCCGCCGATAAAGCTGGAGGATACGGTATTCAGGGAATGGGAGCCGCGTTAGTGGAGTCTATCAGCGGCAGTTATAGCAATGTGGTTGGCCTGCCCTTGGAGGCGTTAGTTCCGATGCTGGAACAGGCCGGGATTTCTTACTGGCAGGAGGCCAAGTCTTGAGTGAAGAATTGCTGATCAATGTTGCCCCAACAGAGACCCGAGTGGCACTGGTAGAAAATGGTGTGCTACAGGAAGTCTACCTGGAGCGCAGTGCACGTCGGGGCATTGTTGGCAATATCTATAAGGGCAAGGTGATTCGGGTATTGCCGGGGATGCAGGCGGCTTTTGTGGATATTGGCCTGGAGCGAGCCGGGTTTATCCATGCCTCTGATATCGCCCCCCTGGATGATGATGGAATGGAGTCCAGGGATGCTGAAGTTGCAGATATTCGCGCTCTTGTGCGGGAGGGGCAGCCCCTGGTCGTTCAGGTAGTAAAAGATCCTATTAGCAGTAAAGGCGCGAGACTGACCACCCACTTGTCAGTATCTGCCCGCTATCTCGTCTACATGCCGCAAACCCGTCATATCGGGATCTCCAATCGTATCGAGGATGAGGGAGAGCGCGAGCGCTTGCGTCAGCTTGTGGAGGCCGCCTCGTCACGTCTCGCCGAAGATGGCCTTTCCGCTGATGGAGGCTTTATTTTGCGCACCGTGGCTGAGGGTGTCAGCGAGGAGGAGTTGCTACGGGATATCCCCTTTCTTTACAAACTTTGGGGGGAGTTGGAGCAGCGCATCAAGGAGCGGGTAGTGCCCTCCGTAATTTACGAGGATTTGCCGCTATTTATGCGTGCCCTACGTGATCTTGCGCGCCCTTATACCGAGAAGATTCGTATAGACTCCCGCGAGGCGCACGGTCGCGCGGCAGAATTTGCAGGCAAGTATGCACCAGAAATAGCTGGGCGACTCGAGCACTATCCCGGTGAGCGTCCCCTGTTTGACCTGTATGGGGTTGAGGAGGAAATCCGCCGCGCCCTACAGCATAAGGTGACGCTAAAGTCCGGGGGGTATCTGATTGTCGAGCAAACCGAGGCGATGAGTACAATTGACGTCAATACCGGCGCATTTGTAGGTCATCGCAACCTGGAAGAGACTATCTTCAAGACGAATTTGGAGGCGGCAACGGCAATCGCCCGCCAGTTGCGCCTGCGCAACCTCGGGGGAATCATCATTATCGATTTTATCGATATGAAAGATCCTGAGCACCAACGTCAGGTATTGCGCACCCTGGAGAAGGCTCTCGAGCGGGATCACGCTAAGTCGAGTATTACCGGGGTTTCCGAACTCGGTTTGGTAGAGATGACCCGCAAACGTACGCGGGAATCTCTAGGGCAAATCCTGTGCGAGCCCTGCCCTGTGTGTGAGGGGCGCGGCACCTTAAAGAGTGCGGAAACAGTTTGCTTTGAGATCTTCCGGGAAATTATCCGTGAGGCGCGCGCCTACGATAGTGAAAAAATCATGGTTTTGGCCAGTCAGGTGGTAATCGATCTGCTGCTGGATGAAGAGTCGGCGAATGTCGCCGATCTGGAGGAATTTATTCGCAGGCCCATACAGTTCCAAGTAGAGCCCATTTACAATCAGGAGCAGTACGACATTGTTCTTGTGTAAATCATTATTAGCCTCCTCGCAGTTTTTCGATGCTGGTCGTTGCGATGCCTGCGACAGCACCGTGGAAGAGTGGGAGTGATGATGATCTTATTGCGCTGGCTTGCGCGAAAGTTTTGGCTGTTATCGGTAAGCTTGGTGATTGCCCTGGCAATCCTTGTTCAAACCGGGCGCCTGCTATCGCCTCAAGTTGAGGAATATCGCCCGCAGATCAGCCGCTGGCTCAGCGGTCAGCTGGGGGTTCCGGTACAGATGGACCGTATCTCCCTGCGCTGGGAAGCACTGCAAGTCTCATTACAGCTCGACGGCCTGCGCCTTGGGCAGAAGGGCGAGTTGCGTATGGGGCACGGCCTGTTCCAACTGGATTTGCTCGCCAGCCTATGGAATCGTGAGCTGGTGTGGAAAGACCTGCAAATGCACGCCTTTACTGCTGGACTCAGCCGGGATGAGCAGGGCGAGTGGCGTCTGGACGGCTTCCCCGATATCTCCCTAAAGCCTGACGGCAGGGTTGTGTCCAATCCCAAGGCAGCGGACCCGGCACGACTTTTCCAGTTGAGCCCCAAGGTCTGGATTAGCGATGCGGCAATCACTGTCAGGCTGCCTGATGAGCAGGTTGCCGAGCTCAACTTGCCACAAATTTCTCTGGAAAACCGAGGTGATTTTCATCGTCTTACGGCCCGCGCTTTTATCTCCCGCGAAGGCGAAGAGCAGGCTAGCAACACTGAGACTCTCCGCCTGGTGCTGGAGGGGCGTGGTAACCCGCGCAATAAAAAACAATTTTCACTGCGAGGTTATATGCAGCTCAATGAGCTGCTGTTGGACCAGGATATTGTGTCACTACTCCATCAGTTGACCCCTCTACCCGACCGATTTCATTGGAGTGGGCGTAAGTGGGCGGATGGACGCCTGTGGCTGCATAGCGATGCGAGCAGTGGTTATCGGTTGGTCGGACGAGTAGACCTTGCTCAGGTATCAAACTTGGATCAGCCAGAAGAGGCGCCGAAGAAAAGCAGTCAGGGCAAAAGTCAGCATGAAAGTAGTGATCTGGTACAAAACAGAGATCACATAATGGCACCTTTACGGGCGCTTTCTGGAGATATTTCTGGTCGCTGGCTGCCCGGTGAACATTGGCGTTTGGCTTTACAGGATACCCAAATCGATTGGCAGGGTTTGCAGATGCCGCCGCTAAACCTGCAGGTTAGTAACGACCTTCAGGGAGTAGCACTGTCCGCAGATGTGATCGATTTAGTGGGATGGAGCGATATTCTCACTCGGTTGGATGTTTTGCAGGGTGCTGCAGGCGAGTGGTTGACGTCCCTGAAGCCTTCGGGCCAGTTGCGACGCTTGCAGCTGCGCAAAGAAGCGCAAGGAGCGGTGAGCCTGAGTGCCAATTTGCACAATATCAGCACGCAGGCATTCCGCGGTGCGCCTTCAGTGGCCGGCTTGAGTGGCTACATGGAGTTTGCCGGTAACGATGGCCGGGTGGAATTGGATGGCTCGAACTTGCAAGCAGGGTTTCCAAATCTTTACTCCGAGGCATTCTCTTTTGAGCAAGCCAGCGGTACTTTGGCATGGAGCCTTAGTAAAGATTCGAATGAAATCAATGTCTTCTCTGGCCCTTTGCTATTAGATGGAAATCTGGGCGAAGTTCGCGGGCAGTTTTTGTTGTCCCTGCCTTTCCGTCCTCAGAGCCGTCCAACGGATTTACTCCTGTCGCTTTCTCTGCGTGATGCGGATGTTGGCGTTCAAGAGAAGCTGGTGCCGACAAATGTCAGTGAAGACTTGCGCAGTTGGTTGAATGAGGGGCTGGGCAACGGAAATCCCGGTCGGGTTGAGACTGCCGCATTTATTTACCGTGGCAGCAGTTATCGCAAAAATGGCAAGGATGAGTCTCTACGTGCGCTGGGGGTTCACAATAAGCGTCAAACAGTACAGTTGGCTGCAGACTTTTCTGGTGCCAATCTTAAGTATGCAGACGAGTGGCCTAAGGTTCAGTCTGTTGATGGCTTACTCAGGCTGGATGATGGCAATGTTTCTGTCAGCGCAGACAAGGCCCGTGTTTGGGGAGTGGATGCGCATAAAGTTTTAGTGGAAGTAACCCCACAGAAAGATAAAGGCTCACGTCTGGATGTGACCGCCCAGCTTCAGGGCCCGGCTGCTGATGGTTTGCGCTTGTTGCGCGAATCCCCTTTGCGCAAACAGCTCGGCAATGCTTTTGATGAGTGGTTGTTGTCGGGAGATATTCGCGGGCAGCTGAACCTCACTCAGCCCCTGGGTGGTGCTTCAGTATCACCAACTCAAAGAGTTGAATTGCAGTTGAGTCGTGGTGATTTACAGCTGCAAAATCTGCGCTTGCATGCTGAGGCACTGGCTGGTGATGTCATTTTTGACAGCGATACAGGACTCGAAGGTACTGAGCTGAAAGGTCAGCTCTGGGGGCGGCCATTAAATGCGAGCATACGTCATATAGGTGATGCCGATGCGCGCGATACGCAGGTGGTCGTGGATGGCAGTGCCAGTACTGAGTCGATCTACAGCTGGAGCCAGCGTCCCGAGCTGAGATGGCTTGAAGGTACCATGGGTTACCAGGCCCTTATTACCATCCCAGCAAAATCTAAAGAGGCTCCCTATGCTGCAGTTTTCGAGCTGACCTCAAATCTTGCTGGTGTGGCGGTAAACCTTCCGGAGCCCCTGGCTAAGCCCTCTGAAAGTAAAACGAATTTTGTATTGCGAGCCCCCATTGGTGATCAGGGCAGCTTATTTCACCTGAATTACGGTGAGCACCTGCAAGGGCAGTTTTGGCTGGTGGACGGAGCTCTTGAGCGAGCGGCTATTGCGCTCAATGCCGAGGCGAAACTACCTGAAGAAAGAGGGGTGAGTATCCTTGGCGATATTTCCAATGTTGATTTACCCCGCTGGGAAAAGCTATTGGGCGTTTACCGAGATGACTCATCGGTTGTCGAAGAGTCATCTGCTCGGCCCGAACAAGCACCATCACTGATTCATAAGGTGCAAGCAAGCAACCTGGATGGCCTGACTGCACTTCCCCAAAGTGGACAGACAACTGACAATGTTTCCAGTCCACTGCCGATTAGTCTCGACCTAAGTACAGATAGCCTGCAATTGGGAACAGTGGCTATTGAGCATATTCATGTCACTGGTGGAGGAGTGGGTTCAAAGTGGCAGTTAGATTTTGATAGTGAAATGGCGGCGGGAAGACTTTCGGGAACGCTCGGTGGGCAAAAACCTCTGCGTTTAAAGTTGGCGCATTTACGCCTTCCTGCTCCTGAAGAGAGGCAGACTATTTCCGGCGCTACATTGGCTGAGCAGCCCTTTGCGGAAGAGTTGTTGGACCCCTGGGCCGATTTTAATTTTCAGACGTTGCCAGCCCTGGATTTCAGTACGGAAAGTCTGCGAGTGGGGGATGAGGAGCTCGGGCGCTGGTCTTTTGACGTTCGGCCATCCGAAGACCGCCTGGTTCTAAGCGATATTCGCGGTAGTGTCCGCGGGTTTCACCTGCAGGGGCGTGGTGGTGGTGAAAAAGCCTTGGGAGCGCAATTGATGTGGATGCGTGATGCGGAGGGCAATAATTCCTCTCAATTTATTGGGCGCCTGGCAGCCGATGATCTCGCTGATATTCAGCGTGAGATGGGGCATGAACCGCTTATTGAAAGTAAGTCTGCGACCTTTGATACAGCCTTGCGCTGGGATGGGTCTCCGGCCATGGCCAAGGGTAGTTTGCTCTCGGGAGATTTGAAAATAGATATTCGTGATGGCCGCTTCCTTCGTTCCACCGGTACTGCTGGCTCAACGGTCTTGCGGTTGTTATCGCTGTTTAATTTCGATACCTGGGCGCGCCGCTTGCGCTTGGATTTCTCCGACCTTTATAAGAGTGGTATGGCTTTCGACCGAGTGCGTGGAGAGGTCGTGTTCGAAGGGGATGGGCAGTTGTTGATTGCAGTGCCTATTCAGGTTGAGGGGCCAACCAGTGAGCTGCAGATGGCGGGAAGGGTCAATTTATTGCGGGAAGATTTGGATTTGACCCTGGTGGCAACTTTGCCAGTAAGTAACAACCTAGCCCTGGTTGCCGCTCTTGCTGGGGGATTGCCGGCAGCGGCAGGGGTTTATCTCATTAGTAAAGCGTTTAAAAAGCAGGTGAAGAAGATGGCCAGTGTAAGTTATCGCATCAGCGGTGACTGGGCTGACCCACAAATGCGTTTTGAGAGGCTCTTTGATGGAGATGGTGCAGAGCGTCAGGGGGCCGCCTCTGAGGCTGCTGGGAAACAGGCAAAACCGGATCAGGGAATCAGTCGTGCACCAACGCCTCCTTTGGCGGATGAAGCGGGCTCTTAGCCTGCTTATTGGGAGGATACACTTCCAGAAAGAGCTCAACTGCTTGTGCATCTAGTTCTCTATCCTATTAGGTAGGTATAACTGAGTGAGGACAGGAGTTTGCAAGATGGTGAGGTCCCCGGCCTTATGGCCCCTGTTGGTGTTTGCCCTGGTTCTATCGGCCTGCTCTGAGGCTGATGACCAAAGAATCCAGAATATGACAGTGGCGGAAGCCAAATCACGTATAGCCGAAGGCCGAGGGCTAGAGCAGATTCCCAAGTCGGTATGGAAGCAGCTACTCCCCGAGGACCGTTACAAGGTTCTCTGGCAGGGAGATACGGAGCGGGCTTTTAGTGGCAAATTGTTATACAACGAAAAAGAAGGTGTTTATGTCACCGCAGGCTGCCGTCTGCCGGTTTTTAGTTCAAAGCACAAGTTTAAATCGGGTACTGGTTGGCCCAGCTTTTGGGATGTGGCCTATCCGCAGAATATCGTATTAAAGGATGATTTCAGCTGGGGGCTCAGGCGCACAGAGGTATTGTCCAAATGCGGAGAGCACCTGGGGCATGTGTTTAAGGATGGTCCACCACCGACAAACCTGCGGTATTGCTTGAACTCGCTGGCCTTAGATTTTGAGCCGGCCGGGGATGTCAAACAATAATCGCTAGATCTCATACTATCTTTGTCTGATTTTTGGTTTGAGCGAGACTCTTTTGTAGTTTTAATTGATGCAATTTGGCTTTGGTATAAGTCAATTGAGTTTATGGGCGGAGCAGGGCCGCCCGTGTGACATGCGGTGGGTGAATGAGAACTACTGTGATGCCTGAATAAAGAAATCACGCAGGTAGCGGAACAGCTTGCGCTGATTGCTGGGTGGTTTGCTGTTTTTGATCTCGCGCAGGGAGTCGCGTACCAACTGCCGTAAATGCTGGTGGTCTATCTGGGGGTACTGGTCAAAAAAGGTACCCTGGGCACTATTACCTTCTTCGAGTAGGCGTCTGCGCCAGTCTTCGGCCATTTTATCGAAGCGCAGGTGCTGCTGGTCTCGCTCTTTAAACTTATTCAGCACGGCTTCTATCGCTTCGTGATCTGCACTGCGCATCAGCTTGCCAATATACTGCATTTGGCGACGGCGAGCCTCGTTGGACTTGATTCGCCCCAAGGTGTCTATTGCCTCGCGCATATCCTCATCAATGGGCACCTCGGCGAGCTGGGCTTTAGATAGTTCGGTTAATTGCTTCCCCAGGGCCTGCAGCTCGTGCATCTCCTGTTTTACCTGCGTCTTGCTCTTGGGCAGGTCTTCATCATCGTATTCGTACATCTTCAGTTCCGTATAAAAGTTCCGGATCGTACCGGCTCTGTTTGAGCGGGGAGTGTATTGCCTTTCAGCCAAAATACCAGGTGGCGAGGCCAAGGAAGGACATGAACCCCACCACATCGGTGACGGTTGTCAGTGCGACACTACCGGCTAATGCCGGATCGATTTTTATTGCCCGCAATACAACCGGTAAGATTGCTCCTGCCATCGCTGCCACAATCAAATTGATTACCATGGCCGCAACAATAATGACCGCAATGGTAATGTCGTCAAACCAGAGTGCAGCGATTAGCCCCATCACCAGAGACCAAAGCAGGGCATTAAGGCATGCAGAGCCGAGTTCCCGCGAGAGTAGCCAACTGAGGTTACTTTTGCCAATCTGGCCCAGAGCCATACCCCTGATCACCACGGTGAGTGTCTGGCTGCCGGCCACCCCCCCCATACTTGCGACAATCGGCATCAATACCGCCAGGGCAACGACCTTTTCCAGCGTATTCTGGAACAGACTGATTACCCATGAGGCCAGAAGGGCTGTGAGCAGATTAATACCGAGCCAGAGGGCGCGCCTGCGCGCAGTGCGCCTTACCGGAGCAAAGGTGTCCTCTTCTTCATCGAGGCCCGCCATACTCATCAGTGAGTGGTCAGCGTCTTCGCGAATAACATCGACGATATCGTCGATTGTAATTCGACCCAGCAGGCGGTTGTGTTCATCCACTACTGGTGCGGTGATCCAGTCATACTTTTCAAACAGCCGGGCCACCTCTGTATCGCGCATATCGGCGGGAATTGGCTCCACATCAGTATTGACGACCTCGCGTACCGTGACAGAGGGGTCTGTGGTGAGAAGCTTTGAAAGCGGTAGCAGCCCGATATATTGGCCGCGTCGGTTGACTACAAATAAGCTATCGGTGGATTCCGGCAGTTGCTCATGGCGGCGCAGGTAGCGCAGCACCACATCCAGGCTTAAGTTGGGGCGCACCGAGATAGTATCGGTGTCCATTAAGCCGCCAGCGGTATTCTCATCGTAAGCGAGTACGCTTTCCACCCTCAGGCGGTCGGTTTCGCTCATTGCTGAGAGGACTTCAGAGACAACACGTTCGGGGAGCTGCTGAAGGATATCGGCGATATCGTCCGCATCCAGCCCCTCCATAATCTCCACCATCTCCTCGGTATCCATGGTATCGAGGATTTGACTGCGCACTTCATCGGTGAGCTCTTGCAGTACCTCACCTTCGACATCCCGATCGATCAGGTTCCACAGAACTTGGCGAATACGCGGGGGGGAGCTTTCCAATAGCTGCGCAATACTCTGCGGGGTCAGGGTTTTGAGCATGCGCCGGACTTCCTGCCCGGTGCCACTATCGAGGGCGGCGAACAACTCGCTGAGCTGGTTTTGCGCGCGGAACTTGATTTCGGCTTGGGGTGGGCTGGACACGATAAATCCTTACTGCTCAGCGGTGTTTAGGGAGTAGAGGCGATAAGAAAGTCGCGGCGTTATTACGCCATGGCGGACTCTATCCAGAGCCGCTCGCCTTTGCAAATTACTCGGCTTCTCCAAAGCGCTCTGAGACGAGAGTGCTGATAGCTCCGAGTGCGTCACTCTCATCACGGCCCTCAACCTCCAGCTCCAACTCTGTGCCCTGCCCGGCGGCAAGTAACATAAGCGCCATAACGCTCTTGCCATCCACCGATCTATCGCCACAGTGCACTTTGATGTTGGAGGAAAAGCGGGCAGAGGTTTGGGCAAACTTACTGGCTGCGCGAGCGTGCAGCCCGAGCTTGTTAATGATGGTGAGGCGCAGTTTTTGCATAGGTAGCGGATTTGTATGGACTATCTCTGTTGTTCGCGATGACGGACTTGAATATTGCCAAATTTGTGGAGAAAAGTGCGCGCCAGTTGTTCAACCATATAAACTGAGCGGTGTCTCCCTCCGGTGCAGCCAATGGAGATGCAGGTGTAGCTGCGATTGCTCTCCTGGAAAGAGGGCAGCCAGTTCTCTAGGAAACCGGTGATATCTGCTTCCATCTTGTTAGTTTTGGGGTGGGAGCGTAAAAATTCGGCTACTTCATGGTCCAGTCCGGTTTTTTTCCTAAGATTGGGTTCCCAGTAGGGATTTGGTAAGCAGCGCAAGTCGAACATCAGGTCGGCATCCACTGGCACTCCATATTTAAAGCCGAAAGACTGGAAAAGTATTGCCATCCCTTCCGAATGTCCGCCCACTACGCGGCTTCTAATCAGCTCCCGTAACTCGTGCAAACCGAGGCTACTGGTATCTATCACCATATCCGCCATGGCTGAGACGGGTGTTAGCAGCTCTCTTTCTTGTTTCAAGGCTTCGAGTAAGTGGGTGCAATCATTGCTCAGGGGGTGTTTGCGGCGGGTCTCGCTGAAGCGCTGTACCAGTACAGGTTCGCGGGCGTCCAGGTAGATTACATCACACTCTACGCCGGTACTGCGCAGGGCTTCAATAACTCGGGGGGCCTGTTTGATATCCTGCCAGAGATTGCGAGCGTCTATTCCCAGAGCAAGGGGGGTGTCCCCTTTAGTCGTTTGCTGCTCAGCCCGCTTGATGAGTTCGGGTAGCAGGCTAATCGGCAGATTGTCGATGCAGTTAAAGCCCGCATCTTCGAGTAGTTGAAGTGCGGAGCTTTTACCAGAGCCGGAGCGGCCGCTGATGATAATCAAGCGCATGGGGACCCCCTCTTTTTAGCTCTTTATACCATTTAATCGTTAATTGAATGGTGTTTATATTCCTGGCGGTAATTTATAAGTCGTGACTCCGGAATCGGATTACCAGGATATGAGCGCAAAGCTAGAATCAGGCCGCTGCGGCTGAATCTATAGCTAGGGCGTAGAGTGCGTCGCTAGTGTCAGCCTGCCTCAACTTGTCCCGGACCTGGGTGTTAGAGAAGAGCGCAGCGATTTCTGCCAGTGTATCGAGATGTTGTTGTTCCGAATCTTCAGGGACCAGCAAGACAAAGAGCAGATCGACAGGCTGTCGGTCGATAGCGTCGAAATCTATGGCGGGTTCTGTAGTGCAGAGCACGCCAATAGGGTGCTCACATCCAGGAAGGCGGCAGTGGGGGATAGCCACACCTTCGCCAATTCCTGTGGAGCCTAGACGCTCGCGTGCAATCAGTTGGTTGAATATGGTGTCAGAGTCATGCTGTGGATATTGTTCGGCTACAGCCTGGGCGATATTGAGCAGCAATTTTTTTTTGCTGCTCCCCGCCAGATGGCAAAGGCTGAGGCGGGGAGAGAGTAAAGCTTCCAGTGTCATAGTTCAGCGGTGGTTCTGCAACTTCTCTTTGTGTTTTTTCAGTTGGCGGTCCAGTTTGTCTGTAAGCGAATCAATGGCCGCATACATGTCCTTGTCTTCCGAACCCGCGCAAAGATCGTGACCATTGATATGTACTCGGGCTTCGGCTTTCTGGATCAGCTTGTCTATGGATAGGATGACTTGCGCGTTGGTTATATTGTCATAATGCCTTGAGAGCTTTTCCAGCTTGTTCTCACAGTAGCTGCGCATTGGCGAGGTAACGTCGACGTGGTGACCACTAATATTGATCTGCATGGATTTCTCCTTACCAGGTGCATCACATTACGGCGAGCCTCCTTTCGGGTCGCAACCCTACTAGGAAGTGGCCCAGAATGGAAGGATACACTCAAAGTTTGGAGTTCGGTTGCGAAGGTGTAGTAATTGGTGCCAGGTTATGACTTGGCCTACCTCATGAGTCGAAACCCAAGCGGCCCCTTCAGACCAAGCGTTTTCGCTCGCTGGAGGAGGGAATTCCCATTGACTCGCGGTATTTCGCCACAGTGCGGCGGGCTACTTTAATACCCTGTTTATCGAGTTCTAGGGTGATTTTGTTATCTGAGAGCGGCTTGCGCGGGGTCTCTGCGTCAATCAGCTTGCGGATCAGTGCGCGGATAGCGGTTGAAGAGGCATCCTCACCGGAGTCTGTGCTGACGTGGCTCGAAAAGAAATACTTGAGCTCAAACACGCCGCGAGGCGTGAGCATGTATTTCTGGGTGGTCACCCTGGATATGGTCGATTCATGCATGCCAATAGATTCGGCAACATCTGCCAGCACCATAGGTCGCATGGCTTCCGGGCCTTCCTCAAAAAAACCTTGCTGCTTTTCGACAATACAGTTGGCTACTTTCAGTAAAGTCTCGTGGCGACTCTGCAGGCTTTTCATAAACCAGCGTGCTTCTTGCAGGTGATCCCGCAAAAAATTGTTATCTCTGGAGTTGTCGGCACGCTTAACCAGGGAGGCGTAGTGGTCATTGATGCGGATCTTTGGGGTGATCTCTGCATTCAATTCTACATGCCAGCGAAGGGTTTTGCGGGAAACGACAATATCTGGAATTACATAGTCTGGCTCTTGCCCACCATAGCTCTCTCCCGGACTGGGGTTTAAGGTCTGGATTAGGCGAATGGCCTCGCCTAGCTGGGCTTCAGTGAGTCGTGTGCGTCGACTCAACTGGCGAAAATCCCTTTTGCCAAGTAAGTCCAAGTGTTTTTCAATAATGTTTTGCGCTTGGCTTAGCCAAGGGGTATTTGGGGGCAACTGCTGTAGTTGTAATTGCAGGCATTCTTTGAGATCCCGAGCCCCGCAGCCGGCGGGATCAAACTGCTGAATAGCCTTCAGAACCGCGAGCACCTCATCTTCATCGATCGATAAAGAGGTGGCGACATCCTGCACAGAAGTGCCAAGGAGGCCGCTGGGGGCTATGCCATCAATTAAGTTTTCACCGATCCACTTATCCTGCTCAGATAAGGGGGTCAAGTTCAGCTGCCAGCGTAGATGATCCTGAAGGCCGATCGAGGTGGAGTTACGCTCATAGCTGGAGGAATCTAACTCGTGGCTGCCGCTGTTATTGGTGTAGATGTCATCCCAGCGCGAGTCGACGGGCAGCTCATCAGGAATTGCCTGGTCCCAGTCCCCCTCGGCCAGTTCGCGCTCTTCTACCGGCTTTGTTGTGTTTTCCGGTGTTTGCTCAGGCTGTGGTTGATTTTCATCCACCTTTACGGATTGCTCTTCGCTATCCGCTTCCAGCATCGGGTTGTTGTCCAGTGCTGCCTGGACCTCTTGCTGCAGATCGAGTGTGGAGAGTTGCAGTAGGCGAATTGCTTGCTGCAACTGGGGGGTCATGGTCAGCTGTGTGCCGAGCTTGAGCTGGAGAGACTGCTTCATAGTGGAGCGCCGCAGGCCGATAAGACAGGGTGTCGATCAAATTGTCCTAAGATGGCGCAGACTACCCCTCTCTTCAATCTATTACAAGCAATAAGCGTGCCGGTCCTGGCATGATAGCTGGTGCTATGTTTCCAGAATTATGATTATTCCCGTCTTAAGTGAAGAATTTAAGGACAGAAATTGGTGGTTAGCCTCAAATAGTGAATTCGTGTCCCAAATAAACTTCGCGCACCTGTTGGTTGGCGAGAACCTCATCCGGCGTGCCTGCAGCGATGATATGACCTTCACTGACAATGTAAGAGGTCTCACAGATATCCAGCGTTTCGCGAACATTATGGTCTGTGATTAGTACGCCAATATCGCGATCACGCAGGTGGCGGATGATCTCCTTGATATCGTTCACCGATATGGGGTCTACTCCAGCAAAGGGCTCGTCCAACAGGACGAAGCCGGGGTTGGTGGCCAGAGCGCGGGCAATCTCAACTCGGCGTCGTTCTCCACCAGAGAGGGCCATACCCAGGCTTTGCGCGATATGGGTTATATTAAATTCCTCAAGTAGTGCTTGGGCCTGTTGTTGCCGCTCGTCTCTTGAGAGGTCCTTGCGGGTTTGAAGGATTGCTAAGATATTGTCTTTTACCGTCAAGCGGCGAAATACAGAGGCTTCTTGGGGGAGATAGCCGATACCTTTGCGTGCGCGTCCGTGCATGGATAGCCGGGTTATATCCTCATCGTCGATCATCACCCTGCCAGCGTCGGCCTGCACCAGCCCGGCAATCATATAAAAGCAGGTTGTTTTGCCGGCACCGTTGGGGCCGAGGAGGCCGACGACCTGTCCACTGGAAACACTGACAGTGACATCCTGGACGACTTTTCTTTTTTTATACTGTTTCGCGAGATGTAACGCTTTGAGCGTTGGCATAGTGTGTACCGAATCTATCCATGCCGCGGGCTGAGTGATGCCCGCCGGTGCAATAATATTTGTTACTTATGATGAGGTATTAATTAGAGGGTTTACTGGTCTTGATTATCATTGACGTCTTGCGAACTCTCTTTCTTCTCGGGTTTCCAGGTCATCTCTACACGCCCTTTCCCAGTTTGGCCCTTGGCGCTCATCTGTTCGGTAGTGAGGTCGTAGTCAATTTTTTCCGCTGTCAGTGTGTTGCCTTCCCGGTCAACATGGGCTTTACCGGTTAGTTGCAACTCCTCAGAGCCCACTCGGTATACAATGCGTTGGGCTCGGGCTTTTACGGGGTTCTCACCCTGGAGGATTTTTTGCTGGAAGTGTGCGGGTTTACCCACGGCCACTACACGGCTAATCTCCTTTTCTGGAGTGAAGTAAACCTCAACGCGGTCCGCTTGTATTTTTAAAGACCCCTGAGTTATAACAACATTATTGCTATATACCACTAGGTTATTATTTAGACCTGCATTCATTGCATCAGAACTGATATTGATCCGCTGCTGGCGGTCCTCAGGCAGTGCAAAAGCCGATGAGGCTGTGAGCAGGAGCGCTGCGATGGTGGTGACTTTTAACAGATGGCGGTAATTAGTCAGTGTCATAGATGCTCTTTACATCGGATAGGATTTCCATCCGGTCTTCATTCAAGTAAGCGCGCATGCCTTTGCCGGTGGTGCGGTTTGGGCCAGAGCTTATAGTAACAACTTTGTCTGTCTCGGCGAATTCCTTCGCGGGCAGGATCGTAATACTGGACGTTTCCAATTTGATGCCACCAGGGGTGGGTAGTTCATCAATTTCTACATCGCCACTCAGGACTATTCGTTCACCACGATTGTGTGCCACTCCTTCCCGGGACTCGGTACGCCATTTAGGCTGGTCATTTTGGTAAAAAACCATGCGAGGTTCGGTCAGGTCTGCCCGGTCACGACGCTTAAACTGGTAGTAGGTTATCTGATCTGCGTCCACGCGATAGGCTAGATTTCCTTCCTCATTAAAGTGGCGTGTCTTGGCGTTTCGGATGATCAGTTCTGCCGCTTTGTCATGCTGCTGGGGGGTAGGGCGGATTCCCAGTAGCTGATCTGGCGGGCTCTCCGAAAGCCATAGGCCAGCGCTGATTAGCGACACGACTAATAGCAGCGGTAGCCAGGTACGCATTATTGCTCACCAATATAGGGGGCAAGTGCAGAGTCAAATGTTCCCTGGGCCTGCATAATTCGGTCACAGGCTTCGCGTACAGCGCCTTCACCACCGCGGGTTCGGGTTATCCACAGGGCGCGCTCTCTGACTGGAGAGGCTGCATTGGGAGGGGCTATTGGGCAGCCGACACGGGTCATAACCAGAAGGTCAGGATAGTCGTCGCCAATATAGGCGATATCTTCTAAGCGGCATGGCTCGTCGGCTAAGAGCTCCTGCAGTGCTATAAATTTGTCCTCGCGCCCTTGGATCAGTTTAGTGATGCCAAGATCGTGAGCGCGGCGCTCCACTACCGAGCTGCGTCGCCCTGTAATAATGGCTACGCGAACCCCGGAATTTTGCAGCATTTTAATGCCGTGCCCATCGAGTGTATTGAAGGTCTTCAGCTCATTGCCGTTATTGTCGAAATAGAGCTTGCCATCGGTGAGGACGCCATCTACATCCAATACCAACCAGCGTACTTTCTGCAATACTGCGTTTATTTCTTCTTCCGAAACCACCAGAGTTGTCCTTGTTTACTGTTTTTTAGAGCACTAATGGGCCCTGCAAATTGTTTGATTATCTCAGATTACGCCGGCGCGCAGTATATCGTGCATATGTAATACACCGATCGGGTGGTGGGCTTCATCCTCCACAACCAGCGCGGTGATCTTGTAATCTTCCATAATGCGTAGTGCCTCTGCAGCCAGGGTCTCGGCGGATACCGTTTTGGGGCGGCGACTCATCACCTGTTCCATAGTGGCTTTATCTAATTCAATTTTGTGATCGATTACGCGGCGCAAGTCCCCGTCGGTGAACACGCCAAGCAGTTCTCCTTTTACGTCGACGATAGTGGTCATACCAAACCCTTTACTGGTCATTTCCAGTAGGGCCTTAGATAGCAAAGTATCGGGTTGGACCTGAGGTAGTTCTTCCCCTGCGTGCATAACATCTTCGACTTTCAGTAGCAGGCGTCGGCCAAGTGCTCCACCAGGATGAGAGAAAGCGAAGTCTTCAGCCGTAAAGCCTCTCGCCTCCAGTAGGGCCACGGCCAGAGCATCACCCATAACCAAGGTGACAGTGGTTGATGAGGTTGGTGCCAGATTTAAGGGGCATGCTTCAGTTTGCACTGAAATATCCAGGTTTACCTCTGCCGCCTGCGCCAAGGGAGAATCTGTCTTGCCAGTCATGCTGACCATGGGGATGCTCAGGCGCTTCAACAGTGGCAGTAGGGTGAGTACTTCAGCGGAAGAGCCTGAATTGGAGATGGCAATCACCAAGTCGTCTCGAGTGATCATTCCCAGGTCGCCATGGCTCGCTTCCCCTGGATGAACGAAAAAACTTGGGGTGCCAGTACTGGCAAGGGTGGCCGCTATTTTGCGTCCGATATGCCCTGATTTACCCATGCCAGTTACGATGGTACGTCCGGGGCACTGTAGGATCATCTCGCAGGCGCGCTGGAAGTCGCCGTTGATCCGGTGTTCCAGTGCGGCAACAGCTTCCGTTTCCATTCGCACGGTGCGCTGCCCGGCCTGCAATATCAAATCCTGGGTCATTGGGTGCCTCTGAATTACTGACTTCTAATTTAATAGTTTCTAATTTTATAAGGTAAAAAAGTGATGACTTATCTTCGTCCGGTTTTATGGTGAGCTCTTTGAGCGTTAGGAGCAGACTTTATCAACTATGTTTGACGCAGTTGTCCCTGCGATTGTCGTGCTAATCTAAATACGAACACCCAACAGGCATGTAGGAAAACCGGTCGCCTGCCGGAGTGTCAAATGACACGCTCGTACACTGCCACACCACCGGGCGCGGTCATGGTATAGTCTGCCGCCGCTGCTGTCAGCTATGTCACTCAGCGGATGAACGACAAATTCCCATTTACTGGGACTGATTGCCAGCAGCTTCGTCATGGCACTTATTTACGCTGTGTGCGTCCAAGGAATGATTTGCTAATTGGAGAGTATTTGTGAATACATCATTTTGGATTGGTCGGTACGGTTTTTCCCGGTGGCTAAGATTTGTACTTTGCGCAGTATTGGTATCTGCTGTGGTCCCCGCTGCGAATGCCGATCAAAACCCCTATGTAATGATTGAAGGGGTTTCCCAAAAACTGTTGAGTGTGATTCGCTCAAATGCTCAATATGCCAACTCTGATCCGCAGAGATATTACAGCGCTATTGAGGGGGTCCTGACGCCGGTTGTGGATTTTGATTTTATCGCGCGCGGTGTTATGGGGCGCTATGCCAAACAGGCGACTGCATCCCAGCGCTCCCGGTTTTCCAGTGCTTTTCGTCGAGATCTGGTGGCAACATTTGCTCGCGGTGTAGCAAATTTTGGCGACCTCGATGTGAAAGTGGTCAACCCGGGGACTTTGCCCAGTGGGAACCGGGTTAATGTTTTGCAGGAAGTGCGCAGCAAAGAGGGTATTACCAAAGTTTCTTATACTCTGGTGCGTAACCGCGCGGGAGAGTGGAAGCTGATTAACGTTATCTTAAATGGCGTTAATTTGGGTAAAACTTTCCGCAGTCAGTTTTCTCAATCTATGCAGTCTTATGGGGATATCGACAAGGTAATCTCCAACTGGTCCGCAGGACAGGATGTTGCCGATAAAGTGAGCTAGTCGGCGAACTTCAGGGTGCGCAGCTGCGCACCCTCCATGATTCAAGTACACTTGCGTGATGTTTTTTAACTAACGCAAATCCCACCTATGCAACCAGATGAAATCAAAACCCTCATTGAGGGTCATATCCCCGAGAGTAATGTCGACGTCGCCTTTGAAGGTAGCCACCTGATGGTGACTGTGGTGAGCAGCGCCTTTGAAGGCCTAAGCCGCTTGAAAAAGCAACAGCTGGTTTATGCGGCGCTAAATGACAAAATTGCCGACGGCACTTTGCACGCCGTGCAAATGCAGACCCTTACTCCAGAAGAAGCCAGTCGATAACCTGTCGCCTGTATTCAGGCGACTCCCGAAATACGAGACCGAATGGATAAGTTAATAATAGAGGGTGGTAGCCCAGTTTCCGGCACCCTGCGAATTTCTGGTGCGAAGAATTCCGCTCTGCCAATTTTGGCCGCAGCACTTTTGGCCGATGGTCCGGTACATATTCATAACCTGCCACACCTTAATGACATCACCACGATGATCACTCTGCTGCGCTGTATGGGGTGTGATGTCACAATTGATGAGAAGCTGGGTGTTGAAATAGACCCCCGTTCGGTCAACGATCTGACGGCGCCCTACGAGCTGGTGAAAACCATGCGCGCCTCTATTTTGGTTTTGGGCCCACTACTGGCCCGCCACGGTGTAGCCAATGTCTCTTTCCCTGGCGGCTGTGCGATCGGCAGTCGTCCGGTGGATATCCATCTGAAAGGGCTGGAGGCGATGGGTGCAGAAATAACCATTGACGGTGGTTTTATCCGGGCCCGCTCCAATGGCCGCCTTAAAGGCGCCAATATCGTTATGGAGAAGGTTACTGTCGGTGGTACAGAAAACCTGCTGATGGCGGCAGTTTTGGCAGAGGGCACCACGGTATTGCACAATGCCGCGCGCGAACCTGAGATCGTCGACCTGGCAGAATTCCTAATTGCCATGGGGGCACAGATAGAGGGTGTTGGCACTGACACTATGCGCATCCACGGCGTCCCCAAGTTGACCCCTTGCACCTTTACCGTTATGCCGGATCGCATCGAGACTGGCACTTTTCTTGCCGCTGCGGCAGCAGCTCGTGGCAAGGTTCGGCTTCTGCATACCCGTGCGGACATCCTCGATGCGGTATTAGTGAAGTTTGAGGAGGCTGGCGCACACCTGAGCTGTGGTGATGACTGGATTGAGCTGGATATGAAGGGCAACCGCCCTAAGGCGGTGAGTTTCCGCACCGCACCTTACCCAGCTTTCCCCACCGATATGCAGTCGCAGTTTACCGCTATGAATGCCGTAGCTGAGGGTAAAGGCGCCGTGGTGGAGACTATTTTTGAGAATCGGCTGATCCAGGTTCATGAGTTGAATCGTATGGGTGCTGATATCACCCTTGAGGGTAATACGGCTTTCGTCACAGGTGTCGAGAAGCTTAAAGGAGCACCCGTGATGGCCTCGGATCTACGCGCTTCAGCAAGTCTGGTGATTGCAGGTATGGTTGCTGAAGGCACTACCACAGTCGACCGTATCTACCACATAGACCGGGGTTATGAATGTATTGAGGAAAAATTACAGCAACTGGGGGCGAGTATTCGCCGAGTACCTGGTTAGCAAGTTGAGACAGCTGCCCCTTTGGTCGGGGCGGCTCTCGAAAAAGAGCCGGCTTAATAATGACTATGCAAATCACGATCGCCTTGACCAAGGGGCGTATCCTGCAAGAAACCTTACCTCTACTCGCAGCGGCGGGTCTGGAACCACTTGAAGACCTAGGGAAAAGCCGCAAGCTGATTTTCCCCACCAACTGCGAGGGAGTGCGCCTGCTTCTCTTGCGTGGTGTTGATGTCCCCACGTATGTGCAGCATGGCGCTGCGGATATGGGGGTTGCTGGTAAAGATACTCTGCTGGAACATCATGCCGATGGTATTTATGAACCTCTTGATCTCGGTATTGCGCGCTGTCGTCTGATGACCGCAGGGGTGAAGGGGGCGGTTCTGCCGACGGGGCGGATAAAAGTGGCAACAAAATTTGTTGAGAGCGCCAAGCGACATTACGCCGCTCAAGGGCGGCAGGCGGACATTATCAAGCTGTATGGCGCAATGGAGTTGGCTCCATTGATGGATCTTGCCGATGAAATTGTAGATATAGTCGATAGTGGCAATACCTTAAAAGCCAATGGCCTTGAAGCTCGTGAAATGATTGCGCATATCAGTAGCCGCTTGATTGTCAATAAGGCCGCCATGAAGATGAAGTATCAGCCAATCAGTGAGCTGATTGAAAAGTTGTCGACAGCTGTCGCGCAGAACTAGAAGATTTTTAGACGTTATGACTCGCAAGTTTATTGGTCGGCTAAGTGCCGCTGACACAGATTTTGATGGGCAATTAAAGCAGTTGCTCGCTTGGGAGGCGGTGGCCAATAAACAGGTCGAGGAGACAGTTGCAGAAATTCTGCAGCAGGTGCGCAGTCGAGGGGATGCTGCGGTTATTGAATATACCAACCGTTTTGATCGCCGTAATCTTACTGGAGCAGAAGACTTTTGTTTAACTTCACAAGCGCTGACTGAGGCTCTTGCCCGTATTGGAGTCGAGGAGCGTGAGGCCCTTGAAGTCTCCGCCCGGCGCGTACGTGAATACCATGAATACCAAAAGCAGGGCTCCTGGCGCTATACCGAGGCAGACGGCACAGTACTGGGCCAGCAGATTACTCCAATGGAGCGTGTTGGCATTTATGTACCTGGGGGTAAAGCCAGTTACCCTTCCTCGGTATTAATGAATGCTATTCCGGCTAAGGTTGCTGGCGTGGATTCAGTGGTTATGGTGGTTCCGGCTCCCGAGGGCGAGATCAGTGATTTGGTTCTGGCCGCGGCAGCGATTGCCGAAGTGGATCAAGTGTTCACTATTGGTGGTGCACAGGCGGTGGCCGCACTGGCTTATGGCACCGAAACGATTGCCTCGGTAGATAAGATCGTTGGCCCCGGTAATATCTTTGTGGCTAGTGCCAAGCGCGCGGTCTTTGGCCATGTGGCAATAGACATGATCGCCGGGCCCTCGGAAATACTTGTTATTTGCGATGGGGCCACCGATCCAGATTGGATCGCGATGGATCTGCTGTCCCAGGCCGAACACGATGAGCAGGCGCAGGCGATTCTGCTATGCCCTGACGCAGAATTTCTCGATGCGGTGGAGTCATCCCTTGAGCGGCAGCTGGCGGAGTTGCCTCGCGCAACAATAGCAGCCAAGTCACTAATGGATCGCGGTGCTCTGATTCTGGTGGGCTCTCTTGAGCAGGCAATAAAAATCTCTAATCGTATTGCTCCCGAACATCTGGAAGTTTCTGTGGCTGATCCTGAACCTTTGTTGCCGCAAATTCGTCATGCCGGTGCTATTTTCTTGGGCCGCTATACTGCAGAAGCTCTGGGGGACTATTGCGCGGGCCCCAACCATGTGCTGCCTACCAGTGGTACCGCGAGATTCTCCTCCCCCCTGGGTGTTTACGATTTTCAGAAACGCAGTTCGATTATTTATTGTTCCCCACAAGGTGCCGATCAGCTTGGTCGTGTAGCTGCCACCCTCGCTTGTGGTGAAGGGTTGGAAGCCCATGCTCGCTCTGCCGCCTTTCGGATCAAGAAATAAACGAATACCTTATCGCGGTAACTGGCACCAGTAAGGCACATCATGCGTAAATTACTTCTGTGTTTAGCCGCCCTTAGCCTGGTTGGTTGTGCGACGACTGATGAATATAGCGTTGAAAAATATTCAGGGTTTGAGCAGAGCCTTCCCGCCCTATCCCTATTCGCCAAGATGCCTGGTGAGGATTTTGAACGGCGCTGTAACGACTATTCCGAAAGTTCTCTGCTCAAATATTGTCAGTATGGTGTAGTGGACTACACGGAACTATTGGGGCAGCTGGAAGCCTCCACAGCCTTTAGTTCTGTGCACTCTGGTAACGACGATATTCCTTACCAATTACTGGTAACTTCTGCCGGTTATTCTGAGGAGGGGATAGAGGATATCGGCGAGGCGGTTATAGCAGGTGCCACTTTGATGTTGGCTCCTATGCGTACCACGCAGGATATCCATATCGATGCAATCCTGACTTGGCACGGCCTACCCTTGAAGCGTTATCAATTAGAGTTTCCGTTCACAACAACAATAAGCCTGTTTACTTCTCCGCTTGCCGCAAAGCGAGATTTAGCCAAAGTGGTAGCAGGGGAGCTGATAGCTTTACTGCAGGAAGATAGGGTTATGGCTCCGGAGTATCTCTATCAATCCATTGGAGCGAGTGACTACCACTCGGCTCTGAATTTGCCGGAGTCTGTCGGTGAGTATGTGAGCAACCCCCTTGTGCTTGCTAGCCACCCGTTATTTGGGGCTCAAACGCGCTACGTGCACCGTCAGTTTCAGTTCGACTCTGTAGATGTTTTTGTCTACCCAATCCCCAATTGGGAGTGGGGAGATCTGAAGCAGGCGCAGGTTGAGGAGCTGGATAGGGTTCGCGAGGAACTTGAGCTGGTGGAGAGGGAGGCTCAGTGGCAGGTGTTGGATCTCAGCGAGGAGGCTTCAGAAATATGGCGTGTACAGGGGCAGGACATGCCCGTGACCAGGCTTTCCGGTTATTTCCTCGCCGCAGATGGGGAGCGCTTTGATACCCATACCTATTTATTTGTACGCAAGGATAAATTTATTAAGGTGCGAGCTTCTTTTTCCGGAGAGGGGAGAAGCAGGGAAGAGGTAGAGACTTTTGCAAGGGGGCTAATTACCCAGGCGAATGTACCCAGTGAATCCCGATTTATGGCTAATGTTCGCGAGAATTGGCGGGGAAGGCGGGCCGGGGACTAGCCTGGCCCACGCAATATCCTATTTCTACTGGCTTCCTTCTCTGGGAATTTGGGTTGCCTGCCAGGCGATTACAAACCAGTCTCCCTGGCGTTTCACAAAAGTGCCTGTATTAAAATAATAGTTTTTCTTTCCTTTGACACTATCGTTGGCGACTAATTTGAAAGCTACTACTGCCGTATCTCCAAGTAGGCGAATATCGATATCCTCTGCGGCGTAGTTCACTGTTATGGGCTCATCGCCAGTTGTCTCCATGCCCTGCATGATTTTGGCTTTGCCAAATCGCTTTCCCGCGGAGCTGGTATAGACAAGGTCATCAGCCCAAAAGCGCTGATGGGCCTCGGCACTGCTGGCAGCATTATCGATAAAATAATGTAGTAGTTTTTGGAGTTCCTCTTTGTCATCGGCCCAGCATTGCCCGGCAACAAGAGTCGCGAGGATGGTAAGGATGATTGTGCGCATAGGTTGTCTCCCTGTTCCCCGGCAGGCTATTCCACAGGGGTTGTTGTGTCAGGCTTGACTGACACGGTAGCTTCCACGGTATGAGACTGCCCCTCTCGAGTAAAGGTAATGGAGATGGTGTCTCCAGGACGCAGGGTTGCCATGGTGGCCTCACCTTGCTTTCCGTCGCCAATGGGGAGTCCATCGATATGGGTGATCACATCTCCAGGTTTGAGTCCGGCGTTATGAGCTGGGCTCTCATTGTAGATGGCAGTAATCATGACGCCACCGGTGGAGAGGAGATTGAATTCCTTAGCCATCTGTGGGCTGATTGCGCTGGCTTCGATGCCTAGCCAGCCGGGTACAACGCGGCCGTAAGCAATAATGTCCTGCATTACTTTAAAAGCGATATTGGCGGGAATGGCGAAGCTGATCCCGCCGGAGTAGCCGGACTGGTTGAGAATAGAAGTGTTAATACCGAGCAGGCGCCCGCGGGAGTCCACCAATGCGCCGCCGGAGTTACCCGGGTTCACGGCAGCGTCAGTTTGCAAGAAATTCTGTAGGTGGCTTCCGGTGCCGGAGTTTTCCAAGTGGCGTCCCTTGGCGCTAATGATGCCTTGGGTGACCGTCTGGCCAACCCCAAAAGGGTTGCCAATAGCCAGAACTACATCGCCTACTTGAGCGGATTCGGGCTCACCAACTGAGATAGAAGTTAGGTTGTCGAGTTCGATTTTCAAAACGGCCAAGTCAAAGTCGGCATCGCTACCGACCATGCGAGCCTGTGCCTCGCGGCCATCGGCGAGCAGAATGACAATAGCGTCTGCCTGGTCGACCACATGGTGGTTGGTGAGAATATAGCCGTTGTCACTGACAATAACCCCAGAACCGAGGTTCGACTGCATGCGTTCCCTCTGTGGGACATTCATATTGTCGAACAAACGGCGAAAAAGGGGGTCATTAAATAATGGGTGTTGCCGCTGTGGTAGTGCCATGCGGGTATAAATGTTAACTACAGCGGGACCGGCCATATTGACTGCCTGGGCATAGGAAACCGGCCCCTGCCAATCCTCCTGGGGAGGTGTGGGGTTTGTGCCGCGTAACTGCGGAAATATGACCAATAATAGTGCGGCCATAGCCAAACCTATCAGGGCAGGCAGGGCCCAATCCTGTAAAAAGCGATTTTGGGACACTCGAGACTCCTCATTTGCGCTGATTATACACACCTCTCGCTGGGGATTCGCCGAGTACAGCCTTGCTGCTGTTTCAGTGGTTAGTTCAAGGTGAGTTAGGGGTTCTGCGAGGAGTTTTCTATCCCCCTAGTGACTATTGAGGGTGCGTTAGTGGGGGTATTCAAAAGATCAGCATCAATGACTTCTGTTTAGAAGCCTTCAAGGCAGTCCATTCATATGCTTGCCAGTGTTTATAGTTACCTTGTGGTCCCCAGAAGGCTTATTGAGCTTGATCGGGGGGGGTAAGCTGACCTTTCTCGTCCCAGTTCTTATATCTATGCCCTATTGATGTTGACAGCCCCAAACAGATATTCGGGGATATTTTCCCAGTGTTTATTTCCTGGCTAGATTACCCCCAGCCTTTACTTCGAATATATGTACCATCTTTTAAAAATTGTGTTTTGGTAGAGCATCAATTTCTTAGAGCAGTATTGTTGTTTGGTGGGCTATAGGGGGAGCTATACTCCCCCACTCTGTATAGGTTTGACATTGGTCAGCCTTTATAGATGCGTATAATGGCCAGCCGATAATTGACTAACCGGCAAATTTTGTATTTGGAGACCAAAATGTCCTTAGTTCGTCCCCACGGCAGTGTTGAGCTGCAGCCTCGCTTTGTTTATGACAGCGAGCGGCATCACCAGCTGATGCATGAGGCGGAGTCGTTGCCCTCTATTGTGGTTAGCTCTGCCGCTGCCGCCAACGCAGTCATGCTGGGAGCGGGCTATTTCAACCCCTTACACGGTTATATGAACTTGGCCGATGCGCTGAGTGTTGCTGCCACCTTGCGCACAGTCGACGGCCTCTTTTGGCCTGTGCCGGTGTTGAATGTTGTTGAAGACACCAGTGCTATTGAGGGGGCATCTCGAATCGCCTTGCGGGACCCGAATGTTGAGGGTAACCCGGTGCTGGCGATCATGGATGTGGAATCGATTGAAACCGTATCCGATGAGCAGATGGATGCGATGGCCGAGCAGGTCTTTGGCACCCTGGATGATAAGCATCCCGGTGTTGCCACCTTTAAATCCGCTGGTCGTCAGTTAATTTCTGGCCCTATCGAAGTACTGAACTTTAGTTATTTTATCAACGACTTCCCGGATACCTTCCGCACAGCGGTAGAAATTCGCAATGAATTTGCCGAGCGTGGTTGGAGCAAAGTGGTGGCCTTCCAAACCCGCAATCCTATGCATCGCGCCCATGAAGAGCTGTGTAAGATGGCTCTCGAAGCGGTAGAAGCGGATGGTGTCCTGATTCATATGTTACTGGGGCAGTTGAAGCCCGGTGATATCCCTGCGCCGGTACGCGATGCCTCGATTCGCAAGATGGTCGAGCTTTACTTCCCTGCTAATACCGTAATGGTGACCGGTTACGGTTTTGACATGCTCTATGCTGGTCCTCGCGAAGCTGTGCTGCACGCGTTGTTCCGCCAGAACTGTGGTTGTAGCCACCTGATTGTAGGTCGAGATCACGCTGGTGTTGGAGATTACTACGGTGCCTTCGATGCGCAGACTATTTTCGATGAGAAGGTACCTGAGGGTGCTTTGGAAATCGAAATCTTCCGAGCCGATCACACGGCCTACTCAAAGAAGCTCAATAAAGTTGTGATGATGCGTGATGTACCAGATCACACTAAGGAAGACTTTATTCTGCTGTCTGGAACCAAGGTACGTGAAATGCTGGGGGATGGCATTGCGCCGCCTCCGGAGTTCTCCCGCCCGGAAGTGGCGCAGATTCTGATGGATTATTATCAGAGTCTGTAAGTTTACAACTTAATGAAAAAGGCGGGATATCCCGCCTTTTTCGATTTTACACCGTTGCGAAAAATAGAGCTTATTGGGTTCTTGTTACTTGTTAGCTGCCTGCGTGGGCCTCTTTCTCCAGGCCATAATCTTCATCGAGGGTGCCTTTGGCGCCGGGCTCTTTTGGTGCCCAGTCTTTCGGTGGTTCCATCTCTTGAAGTTGCTTGTCGTCTTCTTTCAGTTTGCCGCTACCGGCTTCAAGCATTTGTCGGCCTATATCCTGGTTGGAGAGGCGTAAAGCGCTATTGGATAGATACTCGTGAACGTCTTTGTAACTTTCGGTCAGGTTGTGAACCAGCTGAGAAGTTTGGTCAAAGTGTTCATTGACCTGTAGCTGGAAATCCTCGAGCTTGCTATTGGCCTCTCGCAGGCGCTGTTCCAGCTCTTGGGTGCGGTCAATACTGGAGCGCCCGCGAATCGCCAGGTAGGCTAAAAAAGCACCCAGCGTCATTCCTAGAATGCCAACTAAAATTAATACCGATGTAGAGTGCACTTCCTACCTCCCGAACTTGCTCTTATATGGCACTGGCGATCCCTGGTGCATGATTATGGATGGCGGTTATTTGGACCGCGATACTGTCTGAGGCCCTGGATGGTCAACGTTAAGTGACTGTCGCCCAATGTTAGCGGGCCCAGTATACGCGATTATTAATCTGACAATTAAGGTTGTTAGTTATTTGCGACACGCCAATTTACCGCCAGTTCCGAATTGCCGGTATAGGCTGGCGAATCGGACGCGGGTAGGGCTTGGCTGGGGTCGCCGATGTTGTACCTTTGTCGCCTAGGCGGCTTTGTGGTGAATTTGGTAGAGTGCGCGCCTGTGATTTAGCTGTTGAAGAATTTTTCATCTATGTTGCCCGCCAAACCTCTCTTACTTTCCCCTCTTGAGCGCTATGAGAATGACCTGCAGCGCCCTGAATTTTTGGAGGACTCGTCCCAGAGGGCAGCGGTTCAGGAGCTGCAAAATCTGCACCTGCGCTTGGTGGCAAGGGCTGAGCGAGGGTTTCTTGCCGGGCTAGTCTCACGTCTGCGCGGCGCCGATGTTGGGCCTGAGCGCGGGCTCTACTTCTGGGGTGGGGTGGGGCGCGGTAAAACCTATCTGATGGATGCCTTCTATGAGTCCCTGCCTTTTGAGCAGAAGCAGCGCACCCATTTCCACAGGTTTATGCGCCAGGTTCATCTGGATCTGAAGGAGTATGCCGGGGAGAAAAACCCGCTGGAAAAGGTAGCCGACAAGATTGCGCGAAGAGCGCGTGTGCTCTGTTTTGATGAGTTCTTTGTCTCCGATATCGCTGACGCTATGATCCTGGCGGGCCTTTTGGATGCCTTGTTCCGCCGTGGGGTGGCTCTAGTGGCCACCTCTAATATCGTGCCGGAAGGGCTCTATAAAGATGGTTTGCAGCGAGCCCGTTTTCTGCCAGCTATAGAACTCCTTCAGCAACACACCAAGGTGGTGAATGTCGATGGTGGCACCGACTACCGGCTGCGCACCCTGGAGTTACTGGAGCTATACCATGCTCCACTCGACAGAGCGGCAGACGAAAACCTGTCCAGCAGTTTCTCCCGTCTGATCGTGGATGGTTGTGAGGTGCGCAGTGATGTCGACTTGCAGGTTGAGGGGCGTCCTATCCGCGCACTGAAGGTGGCAGATGATGTTGCCTGGTTCAATTTTGCAGATCTGTGCGATGGTCCTCGCTCACAAAATGACTATATAGAGTTGGCTCGGGAATTTCATACGGTGCTGTTGGCGGCGGTACCGAAGTTTGATGAGCGCATGGATGCCCAGGCGCGCCGCTTTATCAATTTGGTGGATGAATTCTACGATCGCTGCGTCAAGTTGGTTATCTCTGCAGAGGTACTGGCCGAAGAATTATATGGAGGGCAGCACCTGCGTTTTGAGTTTGAGCGCACGGTCAGCCGGTTATTGGAAATGCAGTCCAGGGAGTACCTGGAGAGGGCGCATCGCCCGGAATAGCCTCGCTTGCCGAGAAGGGTGGGCGCCCCAGAAATCGCTTGAAAAGCGAGCACTCCTTTTGTACTATCCGCGCTCTTTTGTGGGACGGCCCCTAAAACCAGGGGGTCATATTACAGGTGTTTATAACATGAAGACATACAGTGCCAAGCCAGAAGCGGTAAAACGCGACTGGTACATTGTTGACGCTGCGGACAAGACCCTCGGCCGTATTTCTGCCGAGATCGCACACCGCCTGCGTGGCAAGCACAAGCCTGAATACACGCCCCACGTGGACACTGGTGATTACATTATTGTGATCAATGCCGAGAAGGTTCGCGTGACCGGCAATAAGGCCAAAGACAAGATCTACCACAGCCATTCCGGCTACCCCGGTGGTCTCAAGTCCATCAGCTTTGAAAAGCTGATCGAGAAAGCGCCCGAGCGTACCATTCAAAGCGCCGTTAAAGGCATGCTGCCGAAGGGTCCTCTGGGTCGCGCCATGTTCAAGAAGCTGAAAGTATACGGCGGTAGTGAACATCCTCACGCGGCACAACAGCCGATTGAACTGGCGATCTAAACGGGAAGAAATCTGATGGCAACTACTCAATACTACGGTACCGGCCGCCGCAAGACCTCCACCGCTCGTGTATTTATCGTGCCCGGTGAAGGAAAGATCAGCGTAAATGGTCGCGACCTGGACGAATACTTTGGCCGCCAGGTAGCTCGCATGATCGTGCGTCAGCCGCTGGAAAAAGTAGACATGGTCGAGAAATTCGACATCATCGCAACTGTAAAAGGTGGTGGTTCCTTTGGTCAGGCGGGTGCAATCCGTCACGGCCTGACCCGCGCCCTGATGCAGTACGATGAGGAACTTCGTCAACCGCTGCGCGCCGCTGGTTTTGTTACCCGCGACGCCCGTGAGGTTGAGCGTAAGAAAGTGGGTCTGCGCAAAGCGCGTAAGAAGCCGCAATTCTCCAAGCGTTAAGCTTTCTTTTGGGCCCGGCAATTGCCGGGCTTTTTTCTATCCGGTAGTTGTGACTTTGAATACCCATTTGGGAATTGTTCAATTTCTCGCAATTTCACCGCGCAATTCCAGACGTTCCCCAGGTCTTTGCCTTGTATCAAAATGGCATTTTCTTTAACATTGCGCGGATTTGTATCCGCTTGATTTGTGGGGTTTATTCGCGCGGGCAATCTGCCGGAGCGGGACTTCTTTCAAGACTTTTTGGGTTTGGGCCAGCGCATTTCCGGTCTGTCCGGGATCGCTGTGATGGGAGAACTACGTCATGAGTGATGACGGTGTAAATGTAGGACGGCGCCGTTTTTTAACCGCTGCTACCTCTGTAGTTGGTGGTGCGGGTGCGGTTGGGGTGGCCGTGCCTTTCGTCGCTTCCTGGAAGCCGAGTGCCAAGGCGAAAGCTGCGGGCGCTCCGGTTAAGTACAACATTAGCAAACTTGAGCCGGGTCAGATGGTCACCGTTGAGTGGCGCGGCAAGCCGGTATATGTGGTCCGTCGTACTGACGAGATTTTACAGGACCTGGAAAAGGTGGAGCCGCTATTGCGAGACCCCAATTCCGAAGAGTCTATCCAGCCGGCTTATGTAAACCCGGAAAACCGCTCTATCAAGCCGAAGTTGTTGGTTTTGGTTGGTCTGTGTACTCACCTGGGCTGTGCGCCTATGTACCGTCCCGAAGTCGGTGCCGCCGACCTTGGCGGTGACGAATGGATGGGCGGTTTCTTCTGTCCTTGCCACGGTTCTAAATACGATATGGCTGGCCGTGTATACGCCGGTGTTCCGGCACCTACCAATCTGGAGGTTCCGCCTTATTCCTATGAGAGCGATGCTGTAATCGTGATTGGTGTAGACCAGGAGGGCGCTGCATGAAATGGCTAGCAAATTTCGGTGACTGGGTTGATCAGCGTCTGCCGATCTACCAGGCCTGGGATAAGCATATGGGCAAGTACTATGCGCCCAAAAACTTTAACCTCTGGTACTTCTTCGGCGTATTCTCCCTGCTCGTACTGGTCAACCAGTTGTTGACCGGTATTTGGCTGGTAATGAGTTTTAACCCCTCAGCAGAGGGCGCCTTTGCCTCCGTTGAATACATCATGCGTGATGTGGAGTGGGGCTGGTTGATACGCTATCTCCACTCGACAGGTGCGTCTGCCTTCTTCGTGGTGGTGTATCTGCATATGTTCCGCGGCCTGATGTACGGCTCTTATAAGCCGCCCCGCGAGCTGGTGTGGATCTTCGGTATGTGTATCTATCTGGTGCTAATGGCCGAAGCCTTTATGGGTTACGTACTGCCCTGGGGGCAGATGTCCTACTGGGGTGCCCAGGTGATCGTGTCCCTGTTTGGTGCGATACCCGGCATCGGTGACACCCTGGTGGAGTGGATTCGTGGTGACTACCTGATTTCAGGTATTACTCTGACCCGATTCTTCTCTCTGCACGTCATTGCGTTGCCGTTGGTGCTGGTATTGTTGGTGGTATTGCACATTCTTGCGCTGCACGAAGTGGGCTCTAACAACCCAGACGGTATCGAGATCAAGAAGAACAAAGACGAGAACGGTATTCCCAAAGACGGCGTGCCTTTCCACCCTTACTACTCGGTTCACGACTTGGTGGGTATTGCGGTATTCCTGTTTATCTTCGCCACCGTGGTGTTCTTCTTCCCGGAGATGGGTGGCTTCTTCCTGGAGTACGCTAACTTCGAAGAGGCAAACCCGCTGAAGACACCGCCACATATTGCCCCTGTTTGGTACTTCACACCCTTCTATGCAGTTTTGCGCGCAGTAACTATGGATATTGGCCCTCTACCGGCTAAGTTCCTCGGTACTGTTGCTATGGGTGCTGCTATTGCGGTGCTGTTTGTGCTGCCCTGGTTGGATAAGAGCCCGGTGCGTTCCATCCGCTACAAAGGCTGGTTGCCCAAGGCATTACTGCTGGTGTTCGCTGCGGTATTTATTATCCTCGGTTATCTTGGTGTTAAATCTCCGACCCCTGAACGCAACTTCCTGTCTCAGGTGGCGACTCTGTTCTACTTCGCCTTCTTCCTGACCATGCCGGTCTGGACGAATCCGAAGAGCAAAAAAGGCATTGGTTCCTGGGTTGTAAGCATCGGCTTCGGTGTGCTGTTCCTGTGGATGGCCGTTGCCAATCTCTCTGTGAATACTTTCATGGCTGTGGTAACCCTTCTACTGGCGGGCTTCTTTGCCGCTCTGCCGTGGATTACTAACCGCGATGACGTATATCCGGAGCCTGAGCGTGTAACCAGCCCTTCTGGCGCCAAGACTTTCGGTATCCTGTTTATTGGTATCGTGGTTGTCGGACTGCTGACCCTTATCCCGATTAAGGCGGTAGGTGCCGAGTCCAGTGTTGAGCTGGACCACATCAATATCGACCTACAGGACAAGCCGTCTCTGCAGCGCGGTGCCAAGTACTTCGTCAACTACTGCATGGGTTGTCACAGTGCCAACTACTCCCGCTGGGAGCGCGTTGCCACTGATCTGGATATCCCCAATGAGTTGATGATGCAGAACCTGGTTCTGGGCAACGATAAGATTGGTAACCTGATGGAGATCTCCATGCGTCCGGATGACTCCAAGGTGTGGTTCGGTGCCACACCTCCGGACCTGACGCTGGTGGCCCGCTCCCGCTCACCGGAATGGCTCTACACTTATCTCCGCAGTTTCTACAAGGATGACAGCCGGGCTACCGGTGTGAACAACCTGGTATTCCCCAGTGTCGCTATGCCCCATGTTTTGATGGAGCTGCAGGGTTTGCCGGAATGTGCCCCGGGTCCTAAGCGCGACCACGGCAAGATTGTGCGCGATGAGTTGGGCAACCCCATTATGGATGCCGATTGTGGCAGCCTGAAAGTCGGTAGTGTGAAGGGTTCCATGAATCCCGAAGAGTTCGACCAGGCTATGTATGACTTGGTTAACTTTATGGAGTACATTGCCGAGCCTATGGCTGAAGATCGCAAGCGCATTGGTTTCTACGTGCTGGCGTTTATTTTTGTATTCTTTATCTTCGCCTGGCTGTTGAACCGCGAGTACTGGAAAGACATACACCACTAAGTTTCGCCGGTTTCTCTTTGATGGGTGGTGGAGTTGCTCCGCCACCCTTTTATATTTTGAAAAGGTTGGCGCTCGCCGACCAACTAGTTTGAGGTAGATTGAACATGGGTGTGCCTACCAACAAGCGCTCCTCGATGACCTTCTTTTCCGATGGTCGCAGTCACTACAGCCACCGCGTGCGCATTGTGCTTGCAGAAAAGGGAGTTTCCGTCGACATCATTGATGTTGATCCCGATGATAAACCAGCCGAGCTCGCTGACCTCAACCCCTATAATTCTTTGCCCACCCTGGTAGATCGTGATTTAGTATTGTTCGAAACCAAGGTGATGATGGAATATCTGGACGAACGTTTCCCGCATCCGCCGTTGCTGCCTGTGTATCCGGTTGCCCGTGCACAGAGCCGCCAGATTATGCACCGCATCGAGCGTGACTGGTGCCCGCTGGTAGATAAAATCTTGGCCGGCGGCAAAGATGTAGCTTCTGCGCGTAAAGAGCTGCGCGATAGCTTCGTTGGTATTGCGCCGATGTTTACCGAGTTGCCCTATTTCTTTAATGAAGAGTTCTCTCTGGTGGATTGCTGCATGGCCCCGCTGCTGTGGCGTCTTGAGCAGTTTGAAGTCAGTTTGCCTAAAACCAAGCAGGTTAAGCCGTTACTGGATTATATGGATCGCCTATTTGCTCGCGAAGCCTTCCAGCAGAGCCTGACTGAGTACGAACGGGAAATGCGTTGAGGACACTTTTGTGAGTAAGCCGGCTATGACATCCAATCGCCCTTACATTTTACGGGCGTTCTATGAGTGGATAACCGATAACCGGTGCACTCCCTATATTCTGGTGGATACCCATTTGTCTGGAGTCTTGGTGCCTCAACAGCATGTTAACGACGACGGCCAGATTGTGCTGAATGTCTCGGAAAGTGCTGTGGTTGGCCTGACCATGGATAACTATGCGATCAGATTTAATGCGCGTTTTGGTGGCGTGCCTACCGATATACAAGTCCCGGTAGGGGCGGTTATCGGTATCTATGCCCGTGAAAATGGGCAGGGCATGGTGTTCGAGCCTGAAGAGACCCCGGAACCGCCGGAGCCGACACCGCCTACCAGTTTAGGCAAAAAGTCGGTGAAAAAGCCCTCTTTAAGGGTGGTGAAGTAATCGCATCAGGATTTCGAAGGGGGCGATTTTGCCCCCTTTGTTGTTTTTACTCTAGCTTATTTTCGCTCCTCGCTATTTCTGTGAGTTACTTCTGAGAATACGCGCTTGCTAGTTGCGTAAAATTGCCTGTTATTTTTTAGTTCCTATTCATCACCATGCCGTCGTATTTGCAGTGGCTGCGTTTTAGCTGGATACCTGGGCTACTTCTGGGTTTACCGCTTGTCCAATACTTACCGTGGCTTGATTTGGCCTTTCTGCACAATGCCCAGCTGCCATTTCTCCTGTTGGTAGGGGCGCTTCTACTCAGCTTTTTTTACCACTCCAGCCGGGTTGGTTTGGCTGCATTGCTGCTGATGGCTTTCTATGGGGCGACTCGCCTGGACTGGTTATTGGGGTGGGAGCAGGACCTACCCATTTACCTGGGATTGATAGCTCTCAATCTGATGCTATTTAGTTGTAGCCGCGATCGTAGTATCTGGGGCTATTTGGGGGGTGTCTGGCTATTGGCGCTTCTTGGGCAGGGGATGGGACTCTTTTGGGTGCAGCAGAACTTTGGTCCACTGTTGCAGCAGTTCTCGTTGCCACACTTGCCGGCTTGGTCGTTAGCCTTTGAATCGTTCACCTCCCCACTACCACTTTTGGCCTGTATGGCGGCTTCAATGGGGGCATTCGCTCTATTGATCCTTTACCCAGGACCAACAGCCATGGGGTTGCTAAGTTGCAACCTGCTTATGCTTTATGGGGTTTGGAGTGGTATGCCCTTGGTTCCTCTGATGTCTGTAGCGGGCTTACTTCTTCTAACTTCGTTGCTTGGGAGTAGTTATGAGTTGGCTTTTCGCGATGAACTGACCGGGGTTAAGTCTCGGAGGGCGTTTCGCTATCAAATGCTTACACCGGGGTGGCACTATTGCATTGCGATGATTGATATCGATCATTTTAAAAAGCTGAACGACCGCTTTGGGCATCAGCTTGGAGATCAGGTATTGCGGATGGTGGCTACCCAAATTGCCAGATATGCACCGGGGCAATTATTTCGCTACGGTGGTGAGGAATTTGTGTTGCTGATACCGGGGCGTGACCGGGAAGCGGCAGAGAAACAGCTGGAATTTATGCGGGAGAAAATTGCCTCTTACCCTATGCATCTGCGCTCAGGAAAACGTAGCTCTGGGAATAAATTTTGGCGTTCTGAGAACCGTACGGGCCAGCAAGTCAAGGTAACCGTTAGTATCGGCCTTGCCCAGAAAAGCAGGAGATTGAGAAGGGCTGAGGAGATTCTAAAAGCTGCGGACCAGGCACTTTATAAAGCTAAACGCAGTGGTCGAAATCGCATGAGTATCCACCATTGATATAAATCAACCTGATTTGAAAGTGGCGCTTAATTTCTTATTTGCATTGGTTATTTTCACGCCGACCCCCGATACTGCAAAGCAGGGTATTAAAGGGAGAATAAGCGTGCGGTTACTCAGTCACACTATTGGTATTCTGACCAACCCAGAGAAAGAGTGGAAGGCTATACGGGCGGACAGGCATTCTTTCTTCCAGGTATTCATGACCCATGTGCCATTTCTAGCTTTGATACCTACAGTTGCCGGTTATTTTGGTGTAACTAGGGTAGGGTTTGAAGTAGGCGGGCACTTGGCGAAGCTGACCCCTGAGAGTGCGGCGGTTTTATCAATCGTTACCTATTTTGCTCTTTTGGTTGGTGTTTATTGCCTAGGGGAATTTATCAACTGGATGGCCAGGTCCTATGGGGTCGAGGGGGATGAGCCCACTAGGCACTATGAAGGTACAGCACTCGCCGTTTTTATCACCACACCGATTTTTCTTGCCAGCATTGTCGTGCTTTTCCCACACCCCTGGTTGACCATGGCTGCGGTCGGAATTGCGGGTATGTATTCCATCTATCTGGTGTTTGCAGGCATCCCCATTTTGATGAATATGAATAAAGAGCGGGCCTTCCTTTATGCTTGCGCAGTGTTGACCGTGGCCTTGGTGTTGATGGTCACAGTGCTAATCACCTCCGTTATTTTATGGAGTGTGGGCATAGGCCCAATCTATCAGCACCACGCGCCTTAAGAGTAAATAATTTGCCAGGCTAGTTTTCTTTTAATACTAGGGGCGGCATAGGGCAATCCAGGCTGTCCGCTACCGCTCTGAGCAACTCAATCTCTTCCGCCTTGATAATGCCATTGTGGTTTAGAGTGTAAACCAGCGCTTTTAGCAGTAAGGGCTTTTCTAAAGGCTTCATTTGACTGGCTATAGCGATCGCTTTGTCCAGGTGCTGCAGATCGATATCTTTGCGGCTTGGCAGCGGGGTGACCTCTAGCTGTAAAAACTTTAGCCCCTGCTCGTAGGCGCGTTTTGCCGGTAAGTACTCGCTATTACCCGCATGGGCAATGGCTGCGATCAGGAAGCGAGAGGCATCGTTACCAGCGCCTTTCTTGTTGGAAAGGCGCTGCCGATCGGGACTCTTTTCCAGGGCGTGCATCAATACTCGGTACAGGGCCCACTCCCAGATCTCAATCTTTCCATCGCTGCGCAATAGTTTAATCAGGTTCCTCTTGAATACCTGGTATTGCTGTGGAACCAGTACTTTGAGTGCGGGTACGCAGAGATCTAAAAGCGGCAGGCGCGCATTGTCGGGCAGGGCTTTTAGTTGTGGAGCTAACTTGTGCATTTCTCTTACTACCGCGGGATGGGCGATTTTCTTCAATAGCACCATCTGGGTCTCGCGCTTGCTCTCCCCACTGTGCAGCAGCAGATGATAAATCAGAGCACGAGCGATGAAGGGGTCGTGAGCAGCCTGCAGGATAGCGGAGGGGATAGATTCCAGTAGCTGACGGCCGTATTGCACTTGTTGTGCACTGGGGCAGGCAATACTGTTGTCCACCGCTTCCAGGGCGACCTGGAAGGGGGCTGAGTCGACGAAATGGATAGTTGATCCGGAATTTGTTTCTCTAGTTTGTGTTTGTGCAGTGGAGCTTCGCTCATTGAGGTAGAGGCCATTCCAGCTCGGTTCTAGCCGCGCTATGCGTTTGCTCAGGGGAGGGTGGCTGGCGAACAGGTTGAAAAAAGAGCGCTTTAGGCCGCTGCTAAAAAACATATGACTGAACTCAGCCGCTCTGCCACTACTGAGGTTTGAGCCAGTGCTGTAGCCGCCAATTTTCTTGAGGGCGTTGGCAATACCTGCGTTGTTGCGGGTGAACTGGACCGCAGAGGCGTCTGCAAGATATTCCCGTTGCCGACTCACAGCGGATTTGATTAGGTTGCCGAGTAATGTGCCTGCATAGCCCAACACCATCAGAGCTAGGCCCAAAGCAAACAGGGGTATACGACCGCGGTTATCTCTACTGTTGGGGTAGACGCCGCGCACCAGCCAGTGGCCCAGCAGGCCGATAATCAATATGCCGTTCAGTAGGCCGACGATACGGATATTCAGACGTGTGTCGCCATTGAGGATATGGCTGAACTCATGCGCCACCACGCCCTGCAGCTCGTCTCGGTTGAGATTTTCAATGCAGCCGCGTGTAAGACCGATCACCGCATCGCAAGGCTTGTAGCCGGCGGCGAATGCATTGATGGCTTGATCTTCAATCAGGTACACATCTGGCACCGGGGTACCGGAGGCGATGGCCATCTCCTCTACCACATTCAGGGCGCGCTGTTCGGCAGGGCCCTGAGAGGCGATATTGAGTTTGCGCCCGCCCAGCGACTCAGCTACCACTTTACCGCCGGCGGCCAGCTGCTGCAGTTTGTACAGGCTGCCCAGGGCCACGATAGCCACAATGGTAAGTGCTATGTAGCCCACTGTCTGCCAGCCGAGCAGCTGCTCGATCGCTAGTGGGGAAAAAGCCTGGCCGCGGGAATACGAAACCGCAGCGGCAGCCACCAAGGTGGTCAATCCAACCAGCAGAATTAACGCCAACGTAAAGAGTCCGACTAACAAGCCGCTGTTGCGCCTGGCCTTATCCTGGTACTCGAAGAAGTTCATCGCTTAAAACTCGATTCGTGGTGCTACCTGGATGGCTTCGCTGTCGGCAAACTCCAGTAAGCGGCCGTCGGCGCGGTGACCAAAGAATCCCGCCAGTAGAACGGGGGGAAAGCTCTGTTTGTAAATGTTGTAATTGGTGACTGCGTCGTTAAAGGCTTGGCGGGCAAAGGCAACCTTATTTTCGGTGCTGCTCAGCTCCTCGTTGAGCTGCATCATATTCTGGTTGGCCTTGAGATCTGGATAGGCCTCCATAACAGCATTGAAGCGGCCCAGAGCGCTGTTTAGGGCACTTTCAGCACGGCCGAGGTTGTCGATCGCGTTGGCGTTGGAAGGGCTGGCTGCCGCGGCCTTCAGGTCGCTAATGGCGGTGTTGCGTGCACTGACCACCGCTTCAAGGGTATCCCTCTCATGCTGTAAGTAGCCCCTGGCGGTTTCCACCAGGTTGGGGATCAGATCGTGGCGGCGCTTAAGCTGCACCTCAATCTGAGCGAAGGCATTCTCGTTGCGATTTTTTAGGGATACCAGCCGGTTGAAGATGCCGATCCCGTAGAACAACAGTGCGGCCAAAACAACCAGAACGACGATGCTTGAAATCTCCATAATCCCCTCGCCACTTTTTCTTGTGATTGGCGTCGATAGTAACATGCCCCCGTGGCGATCGAGACGTATTGCCCCGGGGTTCTGGCGGAGCGGGGTATGGCTTCGGCTATAATGCCGCGACATTAAAAACAATTGCCGCCACGACAGGGATGGCGGCGCTGAACTGGGAGCAGACAGAATGAGCGATGTAACCTCAGATCCAGTAGTGATCGTTGGAATGGCACGCACCCCAATGGGTGCTATGCAGGGGAGCCTGTCGGCGTTGAGCGCGCCGCAGCTGGGCGCCGCGGCCATTCGCGCGGCGCTGGAAGACGCCGGCGTGTCTCCTGCCGATGTCGATGAAGTACTGATGGGCTGTGTGCTTCCGGCCGGAGTCGGGCAGGCGCCTGCCCGCCAGGCTTCCCTGGCTGCGGGTATTCCCGAAGGCACGCCTACTACCACAGTTAATAAGGTCTGCGGCTCCGGTATGAAGACCGTGATGATGGCCCGCGACGCACTACTCTTGGGTGAAGGCAAAGTCATCGTTGCCGGCGGTATGGAGAGCATGAGTAATGCCCCATACCTGCTGGCCAAAGCTCGCTCCGGCATGCGCTTGGGACACGGCGAGGTCAAGGATTCAATGTTTCTTGACGGCCTGGAAAACGCGGCAGATGGCAAGTTGATGGGCACCTTTGCCGAGAGTACGGCCGAAAAATACGGTTTTACCCGTGAGGAGCAGGATGCTTTCGCACTGGAATCCCTGGCTCGGGCCCAGGCAGCCATCGAAAGTGGCAGTTTCGCTCGTGAGATCGCCCCAGTGACCATCGCTTCTCGTAAGGGCGAGGTAAAGGTTGATACGGATGAGGCCCCCGGCAATGCCCGCCCAGATAAGATTCCCCAGCTGAAGCCGGCCTTCCGCAAGGATGGTACTGTCACCGCGGCCAACTCCAGCTCTATTTCTGACGGCGCCGCCGCCCTGGTGCTGATGCGCAAGAGTGAAGCGGAGAAGCGCGGTCTCAAAGTGTTGGCAGTGATCAAGGCACAGGCTCAGTTTGCCCGCGAACCCGAGTGGTTCACCATCGCTCCGGTGGGCGCGATGCACAAGCTGCTGGAAAACTCTGGTTGGTCCGTCAGCGATGTAGACCTGTTTGAAATCAATGAGGCCTTTGCTGTGGTGACCATGTCGGCCATGCGCGAGCTGGATCTGCCCTGGGAGAAGGTCAATGTGAATGGTGGCGCCTGCGCATTGGGGCATCCTTTGGGCGCGAGCGGTGCCCGCATCCTGACCACCCTGCTGGCGGCGATGGAAAAGCGCGATGTGAAAAAAGGGGTGGCGAGCCTCTGTATCGGCGGTGGTGAGGCCACAGCAGTAGCGATTGAGCGGGTATAGGTCCCGCGCGATAGTTAGAAATAAAAAACGGAGGCTTTTGCCTCCGTTTTTTTGCGCTTGTTCTTTTTGACCGATATCACCAGGCTCTTATTAAGGCCTAGCTACAGTAGCGCGCAGTGGATGTGTTGTTAGTTGATATATTCCACCGCTTTCACCACTTTCTGAACCCCGCCAATCGAGCGGGTGAGGTCAGCAGCGCGCTCGGCCTCAGCTGGGGTGAGCAGTCCCATCAGGTAAACGACTCCGTTTTCCGTCACGACTTTAATGCGCGCACCATCAATTTCTTTGTGAGCGAGTAAGTTGGTTTTTACTTTGGTGGTCAGCCAGGTATCGCTGGTAGAGGCTAGAAAAGTAACTTTACCGCGAACCTGAGTTTCATTGTAAACCTGGCGAACATTTTGTACTTGGCTGGCAGTGCGCCCGGCGAGTAGGCGCAGTTCCTGATCGGGCACCTGTCCAGTGAGTAGCACGACTCCGTTAAAGGAGGTTACATCGATATTTGAGGTCTTCAGATCCGGATGTGCCTTATTGATATTGACCGTCACTATCGTTTCGATTCTCTCGTCATCGATATAGGTGCCCAGTGAGCGTTTGCCGGGATCTTGTTGAATGGGGCCATCGTGGGTAGCCTCCATAACGGTGCTGCAGCCACCGAGTAATGCGGTTGCGGCAAGGGCAGAGAGAAGGCGTTTTCCCAAGGAAAGTTGGTTTTTTTTCATGGTTCAGTCCTCGTAGCCACCAAAAAGGCTGCTGTCGATTAGATCACACAGGCAAAAAATAGTCAGAAGGTGCACCTGGTGTACCTCTGCTGCGACATCAGAAGGCACTCGCAGTTCAATATCGTGTGTGTCTAGCAGGGCTGCACAATCGCCACCGTCGCCACCGGTCAGCGCTAGTATGCCCATATCCCGATCCCGTGCAGCGCGCATGGCTTGAACGAGATTTGAGTCGCGACCATCACTGCTGATAATTACCAAAAGGTCGCCGGGTTGTCCCAGTGCGCGCACTGGGTGCGCAAAGGTATCGGCGCTGCCGTGATTTTGTGCAACGGTGCCCATGGAGACGCCGTCACTGTTAAGGGCCATGGCGGGCAGGCCTGGGCGCTCGCGCTGGAACCCCCCGGTAAGTTGAGAGCAAAAACTCTGTGCCAGGGCGCCGCTGACCCCATTGCCGCAGAGCAGCACCTTGCTCTCTGCCAGCAGTGTGTGCACCACCATCTCACTGGCTTCCGCAATCAGGGGCGCCAGTATCTCACCGGCGTTCATGGTGGCTTCCAGGCTGTGGTGAAAAAGGGTTACGACTCGCTGTTCCATTGTGTCCTTAATACTGGCGAACTGGGGTTCGCCATACTTGGCAAGGTAAATCTCGGTTTTGCCTCAAGCTTCGAAGGCGTTTTTAATCCACTGAATGTTTTGCGCATCGCCCTCTATAGCAAGGACATCGAAGCGGCAGGGACAGTCCAGTTTGTGTTGTTGCAAATAGCCGTGGGCAGTGGCGAGCAGTTTCTGTTGCTTGCGAATATCTACACTGGCTCCGGCCCCGCCGAAACGGTTGTTGCGGCGGAAGCGCACCTCCACAAACACTACAGTATCGCTTTCACGGGCGATAAGGTCTATCTCTCCGTGGCGACTTCGGTAATTTCGTTCGATCAGGGTGAGTCCGGCACGCTGTAAATAGCGTGCCGCGGCGCCCTCCATGTGGGCGCCGATACTGCCTGCGGAGCCTTTAAAAAGTTTCACTATTATCCGCTTGCAGGCTGGGTTGTCGCGCTGGCATCGGGGGTTCTATGGTTGTAATCGGTACCGGCACACCTTTTTCAATTTGAGCCCACATCTGCTCGCGCACTATGCGCCCGTCGGTGCTTAGGCTCAGTGCGCCGGTGAGGCCGTGTACTTTTTGCTCTGGGAACTGGCGCAACATTGGCAGGCGCGGGTAGAGGCGGAAAGCATCTGCGCCCAGAGCGTAAAGGCGGGCGAATGCTGCCTGCGGGGCTACCTGCTCTTCGATATTCCGTTTGGTTTCACTGTCTTCAAACAGCCAGGGCAGTGCGGTAAAGCGCACGCCATTGATATCTCGATCGCGATTTGAGTTGGCCTGGCCGGCAAAAACATGTGAGGTCGCATAAACCGGCAGGTCTCCAGCATAGAAGTAGGTCAACATGGGGTTGAGCTGTCGTGCCTGCTGCGGCAGGGCGGTAACAAAGATCATGTCGACATCACCGCGCCGGCGCGGGGTGAACTCCAGTGGCGCCGACAGGCGTCCCTGGAGTGCCTTCTTGCGCGCCTTACTGTCGGGGATAAGCAGGACATCGCTGACCAGGTCAGAAAATTTGCTGTTATTAGTGAAGGTTTCATTGATGCTTACGGAGCCGCCGAGTTGCTGCCACTCCTCCACGAACGTTTCGGCACCACGCTGTCCCCAGCTGCTATTGGTGCTCAAAACCATCGCCTGGCGATGTCCCTGGCGATAGGCGTGACGGGCAATCTGGCGAGCTTCATCCTCAACTGCCAGCCCAAATTGGACCAGGTCGCCAGTAAGTCGGCCCTTGTCGCCATAGTTCAGCGCGAGTGTGGGGACGGGTAACTTTTCAGTGGCCAGTAAATTAGCGACCTTACTTTTATCGAGAGGGCCGACAATAAACTGTGCTCCCGCGTCTACAGCATTTTGATAAATCTCCTCGAAAGGTTGCTCGGTACCGGTGTCGTACACCAATACTCGAGGCGTTGCTGCACCAGCTTTTAAGGCGGTGTAGTGGGCGGCCATAAAACCATCGCGAATCGCGCGGCCGGCACTGCCCAGTGAGCCACTGATAGGCAGTAATAAGGCAATATTATCTGCCCGCTGCGCAGCTAGGCGTTCCAGTAGTTGCAGTGCCTCGGGTGGGTGGGAATTGGCACTGTGTGCTGGCCAGCGCTCCCGCCAGCGGCTCAGGGCGGTGAGTTGAGAGCTGATATCGGCCTGGGTATCGCGCCCCAGCAGGGCGAGCTGATACCAGCCGCGCATCTGGGTATCGCTGCTACTGTTGGCGCGCTGCTGAAGTTCGCTGGAGGGCAGCTGGGTTAACAGCTGCCAGAAACCGTTGTTGTTCTCGGTGATGCTTTCATCAGATTGGGCCAGGTAGGAAATCTCGCGGCGCTCAGATATAGCGCTATCCAAGTCTCCCAAAAGCCCCCATAGGTCGGCACGCAGGTTTCGCAACGGCAGGGCGGTATCGTGGGGTAGTTGCCTCCAGACGCTGTCGAGGCGCGTCGAGGTTGCTAGGTCTAAAGCCTCGAAGAAATCGTCATTATCAACCAGTAGATGGCCGTAAACCTGGGCGTAGCTGGCAAACAGAGTGTCGTCGAGCTGCTCGGGAATTATTAGGGTTACTGCGTCTTTGGCCGTCTCTTTGTCGCCCAGCTCGTATAGAATAGCCGCCGCTTGCAGACGCTGTTGGTCCCTAGCGGGTGCCGGCAGGGTATCTGCGCGGCGCAGCAGCCGCAGGGCATCACTGCGGCTGACTTGGTGGTTTGCCGGATAGGAGGGCTGGTAGCCTCCAGGCCGTGAGGCTGGAGTCTGGCAGGCAGCTAAGGCCAGTGTCAGGGCGGCGGCTGCCACGCTGGTGATCACAGTAGAGGTACGCCGGGAAGAGGCGAACATATTCTTCTCCCGCAATATTTATATTTGGAGTGAACAGCTATGGGGCCGGATCAGGCGCTGCTATATATTGTTGCTACGCCCATCGGTAATTTGGCCGATATGGTACCGCGAGCGATTGAAGTTCTACAATGCGCCGATCTGGTTGCGGCAGAGGACACACGTCACAGTCAGAGACTCTTTTCCCATTTCAATATCGATACGCCGCTAATGGCCTATCACGATCATTCCGATGGCAAGCGTACGGGACAGATACTACAGCGCCTGGAGCAAGGGCAAACGGTGGCGCTGATCTCCGATGCCGGTACCCCACTAATCTCCGACCCCGGCTATCGTCTGGTGCGCGAGGCGCGAGAAAAGGGTATTCGCGTGGTGCCAATCCCGGGTGCCTGTGCCTTTGTCGCCGCACTGAGTGCTGCCGGCTTACCCAGTGACCGATTTAGCTTTGAGGGTTTTCTACCCGCTAAATCCGGCCCCCGTGAGCGAGCATTACAGGAGTTGGCATCAGACAGTCGAACTCTGGTTTTCTATGAGGCGCCCCATCGGGTCGCAGATACCTTGCAGGCGATGGCAGAGATTTTTGGCGCTGAGCGCGAAGCGGTCATAGCGCGGGAGGTGAGCAAGGCCTTCGAGACATTCCAGTTGATGCCTTTGGGTGAGTTGGTAAATTGGGTGCGTTCCGACAGTAATCAGCAGCGAGGAGAGATTGTATTGTTGGTGCGTGGTGCTGAGCGTCGCCACGACAACGAGCTGGATGGAGAGGCGCAGCGAGTGATGACTCTGTTGCTGGCCGAGTTACCACCGAAAAAGGCCGCCGCTATTGCTGCGGAGATTACCGGTGTTAAAAAGAAGGCTCTGTATAACTGGAGCCTGGAGCAAAAATAAGGCGCTGTCTTTCGCGGTTCAGGGAAAATGCCTGTTGCATTCCGGCTGTCGCCTCATTACTCTTCGCCGCGAGCTGGCCGGGCAATCGCTGTCGCCTTGTGCGATGGAGGAAAGTCCGGGCTCCATAGGGTGGAACGCCAGGTAACGCCTGGGGGGCGCGAGCCTACGGAAAGTGCAGCAGAGAGTAGACCGCCGATGGCTTCCCTCGATTTTGGTCTGGGGAAGCACAGGTAAGGGTGAAAGGGTGCGGTAAGAGCGCACCGCGCGGCTGGTAACAGTCCGCGGCACGGTAAACCCCGTTCGGAGCAAGACCAAATAGGCCCTCTATAGGTGTGACCCGCACTGAGGGCGGGTAGGTCGCTTGAGGTGCCTGGTGACAGGCATCCCAGATGAATGGTTGTCCTCGACAGAACCCGGCTTACAGGCCAGCTCACACATTTCTAAAGCCCGGCATCCGCCGGGCTTTTTATTTTGTTCCCTCTAGCTTGGCATAGCCTTTGGCGGAGAATGGAACGGATGTACCTCTGTTTTTGATCGTGGCGCGCTTACTGGTGCTGTGGCGGCTAGTTTAATATGGTTGACTATTTTGTAAGTGGGTGCCCACTCCATTTTGTTACTTTGTGACAGTGATTTATATGTCATTACTCCCATCTTTGCTGTAGACCCCGATTTTACTGGGGTTTATGCGGACTTTGCGGTCGATTTCCTTGACTTTGTGTCGACCAGTTTTATAGTGTCGAGAGTGGGTAAAAGTGGAAATTCGTGGAACTTTGTGGTTTATTCGTCGCCGGTAAGTGGGCATTTACACAGTGCGGCGTAAGTTTAAATTTTTCCCGCTATCGGCCCGCTGGATGAAGGGGTCTACCGCGACAATCGCCTAGCAGAGCGAGTGAACTCACAAAGTGTATTTAGGCAGCCATGCAATCAATATGGACGCCAAGGGGCGTCTGGCGATACCGGCGAAGGTCCGCGACCGCTTGCTGGAGGAGTGCGCCGGTAGCCTGGTGATCACAGCTCATACAGAGGAGCGTTGCCTGCTGGTCTATCCGGCGCCGCAGTGGCAGCAAATTTTGCCTAAAGTCGAGGCTCTTCCCAGCTTTAATAAGGTGGCGCGTCGGGCCCAGCGATTACTGATTGGTTATGCCTGTGAGCTGCAGGTTGATGGCAATGGCCGCGTTTTGATCCCTCCCACTCTGCGCGAATATGCGGGGCTGGAGAAAAAGCTGATGCTCGTGGGGCAGGGCAAGAAATTAGAACTTTGGAGCGAGGAGCGATGGATGTCCTGGCTCGATAATAGTGACGACGAGGAGGGAATGCCCGAGGAAATGGCTTCCCTTTCTTTATAAGGAGTACACCGAGTGTCTCAAGAATTGCATCGCAGTGTGTTGTTGCGCGAGGCCGTGGACGCTCTGGTGACTGACACCGAAGGTTTCTATGTGGATGGGACCTTCGGGCGCGGTGGACACAGCGCTGCGATCCTCGAACAACTGGGCCCCAAGGGGCAATTGTTGGCTGTGGATAAAGACCCCCAGGCGATTGACTATGCGCAGCAGCGTTTTGCTGCTGAGCCGCGCTTTTCAATTTGGCACGGCTCCTTTGCCGATATGGATCTCGCTGTTGGCGAGAGGGCGGGAAGTGTTAACGGAATCCTGTTGGACTTAGGGGTTTCATCGCCCCAGTTGGATCAGGCTGAGCGCGGCTTTAGCTTTATGCAGGACGGGCCGCTGGATATGCGTATGGATACTAGCCGGGGTATCAGCGCAGCGCAGTGGGTGAATACCGAGGCCGAGGATGAGATGGTCCGGGTGTTTAAAGAATATGGCGAGGAGCGTTTCGCGCGGCGAATGGCTGCAGCCATCGTTCGTCGCCGCACTGAAAAGCCCTTCGAGCGAACTTTGGATTTGGCTGAGGTAGTGAAGGCAGCCAACCCGGCCTGGGAAAAGGGTAAGCACCCTGCTACTCGAGTCTTCCAGGCTATTCGCATTCATGTGAATGGTGAGCTGAACGACCTGCAGAGTACGTTGGAGAAGTCTCTGCAGTTGCTCGCGCCGGGAGGCCGGTTGGTGATTATCAGCTTCCACTCTCTGGAAGATCGTATGGTTAAGCGCTTTATCCGCGAAAAAGAGCGCGGACCCAAATTGCCCCGCGGACTTCCGGTAATGGATAGCCAAATCGCGAAGCCCCTGCGTTCAGTGGGCAAAGCGGTCAAGGCTAACACCATCGAGGTGGATGAAAACCTGCGCTCACGCAGTGCGGTGATGCGGATTGCCGAAAAGCAGGGTGGGTGCTGATTCTGTGCCTATACGGTCGTTTCTTGGCATTGCTGTGCTCTGGGTGGGTGCAATTGCCTCGGCGTTGGCAGTGGTGTATTCGACTCAGCGCAGCAGAGAATTGACCGCAGAGCTAGGTCGCGCACAAAAGACCCGCGATGAATTGCGTTATGAACAGGAGCGCCTGCTGCTTGAGCGGGGGGCCTGGTCTGCGTATAGCCGTGTGGAGAAAGTGGCCCGGGAAGAATTAAAAATGCGCATGCCGAGCCCTTCAGAGCAGATCTTGGTGCCAGTGGAGTGATTGGCTCGGTCGGAGTGTAGGCGGCTCTTTTAGGCAGTGTACACCGGAATTTGACTTAATAAGCATAAGAAAATTTGTTTATCGATGCGCTGTCGGGGTACCGGTTAAATCGCCCCGCTAAGAGGTTTGCCCTCAGGATGACAATATAACGCCAAATTGGAAAATTATGGGCGCAGTAAAGAAAAAGCAAGTTCAAGCGGGAATCGCTCGCTGGCGCTTTGTGCTGGTAGCGGTTCTGTTGTGCCTGCTCGCCCTGGCACTGGTGTCTCACTTGGCGCGGTTACAGGTGGTTCCTGCAGTGGAACGGGGATATCGCTTCCTGCAGGATCAGGGGCGCGCGCGCACCATCCGTACCGAGGAGATAGCCGCCTATCGGGGTTCCATTGTCGATCGCAATGGAGAGCTGTTAGCGGTCAGCACCCCGGTGCACAGCCTCTGGGCCAATCCCAAATTATTGCGCGAGAGCAGTCCCGAACAAGTAAAGCAACTGGCTAAGACGCTGAGGTTAAAGGCGGATAAGTTGACCGCGCGCCTGGAAAAATACCGCAATAAGGAATTTATGTATCTGCGTCGCCACCTGACCCCAGAGCAGGCGGAGCGGGTCTTGTCTCTCGATTTGCCCGGTGTCTACAGCAAAAAGGAATACCGCCGCTTCTATCCCGCCGGCGAGGTGGTTGCGCAGCTATTGGGCTTTACCAATATCGACGATCGCGGTCAGGAGGGCATTGAGCTTGCTTACGATAACTGGTTGTCCGGAGAGCCAGGTGCGCAGCAGGTGGTTAAGGACCTGAAAGGTCGCACGGTGCAAGAACTGGCTATTCAGAGAGAGGCTCAACCCGGTCAGGAGTTGCGCCTCTCGATTGATATGCGTCTGCAATACCTCGCCTATCGGGAATTAAAAAGTGCTGTGGCAGAAAATGGTGCCGCTTCCGGTTTTATGGTGATTTTGGATATCCACAGTGGCGATGTCCTCGCTATGGCTAACCAGCCCTCTTTTAACCCCAATAACCGCAAGGGAGTTAGGGCGGCGGCCATGCGCAATCGAGCTCTGATTGATCAGTTTGAGCCGGGCTCTACGGTAAAGCCTTTGACGGTATTGGCGGCGCTGGAGACAGGTCGCTACAAGCCCCATACCGAAATAGATACAAGCCCGGGTTATATCCGCGTGCCCGGTAAAACTTTGGTGGATCCGGTCAACTACGGCAAGTTGGATCTAACCAGCATTATCACCAAGTCGAGTCAGGTGGGTATTACAAAAATTGCCCTGGATTTGGAACCAAATACGCTTCGAGAACTCTTTTACCGCCTGGGTTTGGGGGAGGCGGTTGGCAGTGGTTTTCCTGGTGAGACGCCGGGAATCCTACCTAGCCGCAGCCGCTGGCACCCAATCGAGCGGGCTAATTTTGCCTTCGGCTACGGTTTAACCGTGAATGGGGTGCAATTGGCCCAGGCCTACAGCGTGTTGGCTAACGGTGGGCTTAAACGTCCGGTTTCCCTGATTCTATCTGACGATAAGCCCGATTCTGAGGCGCAGCGGGTAGTCGAAGGGCCGCTCGTTAAGGATGTGAGCGCCATGCTGGAGACCGTAATTGGCAGCCGCGGCACTGGCCGTCAAGCCGCTGTAGAGGGTTACCGAGTGGCGGGCAAGACTGGCACTGTTCACAAGGTTGGTAGTGGTGGTTATGCCGATAATCGCTACCGTTCAGTATTTGCGGGATTTATTCCCGCAGACAAACCGCGCCTTGCCGCGGTTGTAGTAATAGACGATCCCAGCCAGGCGAAGTACTACGGCGGTGAAGTGGCAGCGCCGGTATTTGGCGCTGTGATGGCTGGGGCTATGCGCCTGCTGCAAGTACCGCCAGAGCTCAAAGAGCCGGCGGAACGGCAGCTGGCCGCGCAGTTAACCGGAAGGGGTTCAAAGTCGTGACTCAGCGCGAACAATCATTTATCTCCCTGCAGGAATTGGTGCCCGGATACGCGAGCATACCGGATGTACCTGTTAGTGGTGTAGCTCTGGATAGCCGCAAGGTGAAAGCTGGCGATGCTTTTATGGCGTTGCGCGGCTCTGTCGTGGATGGGCGGGAATATATTGATGCCGCAATAGAAGCTGGCGCTGCCGTAGTGTTGGCAGATGGGGACAAACTGGAATGTAAAACCCACAAGGATATCCTTGTGGTTACCGTACCCGGGCTTGCTAAGCGGGTGGGGGAAATAGCCGCGCGCTTCCACGATAATCCCAGCGGAAAAATGCATTTGGTGGGAGTGACCGGCACCAATGGTAAAACTACCTGCGCTTATCTCACCTCCCAGTTATTGGCTCGGCATTTTGGCAGCGCTGCCCTGATCGGTACCATTGGCAATGGCATATGGAATCACGGGGTGATTGAGCTGCATGAGACGGGTCTTACAACTCCTGATCCTGTGCGGCTACAGGAGGACTTTGCCGATTTTTGCCGACGCGGAGTAGGTGCTGCGGCGATGGAAGTTTCCTCCCATGCCCTGTCTCAGGGCCGAGTACATGGTCTTATTTTTGATACTGCAATTTTTACCAATCTTTCCCGCGACCACCTGGATTATCACGGCAATATGGCAGCCTACGGGGCTGCCAAAGAGAAATTATTTGGCCTGCCAAAATTAAAGCGCGGCATTATAAATCTGGATGACCCTTTCGGCGCTCAACTGGCGGAGCGTTGCAGATTGCGCGGGCTGCGTGTATTGACCTATGGCCTGCAGGCGGGCGACCTGCATGTGACAGATTTACGCCGTCATGAAAAAGGCTTTTCTGTCCAGCTCAGCTCTCCCTGGGGGAGTGGTGAACTCAATGCATCGCTAATTGGCGACTTCAATATTTATAACGCACTTGCCGTTATCGCTGCTGCTGCTTCGGCGGGCATGCCGTTCGAGGAAATTCTCACGGTTTTTCCCTCTATTCAGGGGGTACCCGGTCGTATGGAGCGAGTTCAAGTCGAAGGTGTCTATGAAGTGGGTGTGTTGGTCGATTACGCCCATACTCCAGATGCGTTACGAGCGGCGTTGGCCGCTGCACGCCCTTATTGCCGTGGGAAATTGTGGTGTGTATTTGGCTGTGGTGGTGATCGTGATACTGGCAAGCGCGCTTCAATGGGGCGTATAGCTTCGGAAATGGCCGATCGGGCCATTGTTACCAGCGACAATCCCCGCAGTGAAGAGCCGCAAAAAATTATCGACGATATCCTCGAAGGTGCTGCCAGTAATATTGAAGTAGAAATTGATCGGGCCAAGGCTATTGGCCAGGCAGTGGCTGCGGCACAGCCGGGAGATATAGTGCTGATCGCTGGTAAGGGCCATGAGAATTACCAGATTATCGGCAGCGAAAAAATTCATTTTTGCGATCGCGAGCAGGCAGCTTCTGCGTTGCTTCGGCGTATGGGTAAGCCCCTCAAGGTTGAAGGGATGAAGGGGGAAGCCCAGTGATTGGGTCGTTATCTCTTAAGCAACTGCAAGAACGCTTCGGTGGTGAGTTGATCAATGGCTCGGTCGAATTTTCTGAGGTGTGCACAGATACTCGTAAATTAAACCCCCAAGCACTGTTTGTTGCACTGGTTGGTGACAATTTCGATGCTCATGATTTTGTCGGAGAGCTTGATGGTCAGGCACTTGGCTTAGTTGTTGATCGGGAGGTTCGGGGTTGCGGCCTGCCTCAGTGGCGGGTGAAAGATACTACCGTAGCACTCGGACAAATTGGTCTGCTGTGTCGTGAGAAATTCTCTGGTCCAGTAATTGCGATTACTGGTTCCTGTGGCAAGACCACGGTTAAGGAAATGCTATCGGCGATTTTTTCCCAACGCCACACACCTTGTGTGACTGCAGGCAACCTAAACAACCAGTACGGTCTGCCGATAACCCTTTTCGGTCTCAGCGAAGAGCACGATGTACTGATTTTGGAGATGGGGGCGAATGGCCCTGACGATATTGCTTATCTGTGTAGTATCGGCAAGCCACAAGTGAGTGCCGTCAATAATGTTATGCCCGCTCATGTTGAAGGGTTTGGTTCTATTGACGCCATCGCCAAAGCCAAAGGTCAAATTTATACAGGGTTGGATGTCGGTGGAACCGCAATTATCAATGCCAATGATAATTACGCAGACTATTGGCGCGGGCGAATGCCCGAAGGTGTGCGCACTTTAGAGGTGGGGCTTGCCAGCCAATGTGAAATCTTTGCGGAAAATATTGTCCTGAATAATAGTGGCTGTGCCGGATTTGACCTAGTGATTGAAGGGCTTAGCTACCCGTTGCAGCTTCAGCTACTTGGAGAGCACAACGTGCATAACGCTCTAGTAGCGGCAGCCTGTGCTTTTGCCGCGGGGATATCGGCAAAAGAAATTGTTCAGGGGCTATCAAGCCTGAGAGGTGTCAGCGGCCGCTTGCAGGAGCAGCGCGGTATTTGTGGAGCCACAGTTATCGACGATAGCTATAACGCGAATCCGGGCTCTGTAGGTGCGGCTATTGAGCTATTAGCACAACGACCAGGGAAACGAATCCTGGTGCTTGGGGACATGGCGGAGTTGGGGCCGGATGCTGAGGATATGCATCGCGATGTGGGTGATCTGGCGCGAGAGCGTGGGCTTGATGCGCTGTTTACTTTGGGACCATTAGGCACTGCTGCCAGCTTGGCATTTAGCCATGGGGACAATAAGCCCCTGCAGAATTATCGGGAGCGGGAGCCGTTGATCGCGGCTCTGACCCATGAATTAGATAACAACACCACTGTTTTGGTGAAGGGTTCTCGTAGTGCCCGTATGGAACTGGTCGCTCAGGCCCTGCTTGGCAACAGCAGAGGGGAGTCGTAATGCTGCTTTGGCTGGCGGAATTATTACAACAACATGTGAGCACCTTTTCGGTGTTCAATTATTTAACTGTCCGCGCAATTCTTGCGGCCCTTACCGCACTGGGGATTTCCCTGATTGTTGGGCCACGCATGATCAACTGGCTGAACCATTTACAAGTGGGGCAGGCGATTCGCGACGATGGCCCTGAAACACATTTGAGTAAATCCGGTACGCCCACTATGGGCGGCACCCTGATTCTCGCCTCGATCTTTGCTTCGGCGCTGCTATGGTCGGATCTTGGTAATCGCTATGTGTGGGTCACATTACTGGTGACCTTTGTCTTCGGCGCGGTAGGTTTTGTCGATGACTATAAAAAAGTTGTACACAAGAACCCCCGTGGCCTCATCGCACGCTGGAAATATTTTTGGCAATCCATTGCCGGTTTAGGGGCGGCCATATATTTATTTATGAGTGCGACCAGCCCGGCGGAAACCCAGTTCTTTGTGCCTTTCTTTAAAGACGTCGCTATTAACCTTGGGCCGGTCACCTTTATTCTGCTGACCTATTTTGTAGTGGTGGGTTCCAGTAATGCGGTTAATCTGACCGATGGTCTTGATGGCCTGGCAATTATGCCTACGGTGATGGTAGGCGGGGCACTGGGAATTATTGCTTATTTATCTGGACATGCGGAATTTGCCGATTATCTACATATTCCTGCGATTGCTGGTGCAGGGGAACTCGCCGTATTTTGTGCCGCTCTGTGCGGTGCAGGCTTAGGGTTCCTATGGTTTAACACCTATCCGGCGCAGGTGTTTATGGGGGATGTGGGTGCCCTGGCCCTGGGTGCGGCCCTGGGCATCATTGCGGTGATCACTCGCCACGAGATTGTGCTGTTTATTATGGGAGGCGTGTTTGTGATGGAAACCGTTTCAGTCATCCTGCAGGTTGCGTCCTTCAAGTTGACGGGTAAGCGTATTTTCCGCATGGCCCCGTTGCACCACCATTTTGAATTGAAAGGTTGGCCCGAGCCGAGGGTAATCGTGCGCTTCTGGATTATCACGGTAATTCTGGTTCTGGCTGGACTGGCAACACTGAAACTCCGATAAAAATACAATGAGCCTGATCGCGACTTCTTCGCAGCATAAAGTGGTAATTGGACTGGGCGCTACCGGGCAATCGGTGGTGCGCTATCTGCTGCGTCATGGTCATACCCCGGTGGTGGTGGATAGCCGTGATAACCCTCCAGGGCTTGCGGCTTTTCAAGGGGAATTTCCCCAGGTCGCGGTGGAAACCGGCCCACTACGTGCAGACACTTTACTTGCGGCCAGTTTAATTATTGTCAGCCCTGGTGTGCCCTTAGCGGAGCCGGTTTTGCAAAAGGCCGTTGCCGAGGGTATTCCGGTTGTTGGTGATATTGAATTATTTGCCCAGGCTTTACTGCGCAAGCAGTCCAAAGCGAAGTTGGCCGCGATTACTGGTTCTAACGGCAAAAGCACGGTCACGACACTAATTGGCAGAATGGCTAAAGCCGCCAATATTTCTGTGCGGGTGGGTGGCAATATTGGCGTACCGGTGCTCGATTTATTGGATGACCCCTTACCGGAGTTGTTTGTACTGGAGCTTTCCAGTTTCCAATTGGAGACAACTTATTCCCTCACTCCAACAGTAGCGACTGTTTTGAATATGAGTGCGGACCATATGGACCGCTATCCCAGTATGTTGGAGTATCACCGGGCGAAGCAACGGATTTATCGCGGTGCAGAAGTATTTGTGGTTAATCGCGAAGACCCCCTGAGCCAGGGACCTCTGTCGCGCGAGCGGCGTGAGTGGACTTTCGGCCTTGATCGACCGGACTTAAAACAGTTTGGTGTGTGCTTATCTGGGGAGCGTGAGTGGTTGGCTCAAGGAAGTGAGAAGTTATTGCCGGTCGATGAGCTGGCGATGGTGGGCAAGCATAATATTGCCAATGCTCTGGCTGCATTGGCCATGGGTACTGTAGTGGGATTGCCCATGGCGGCAATGCTGTCGGTTCTGCGTAGTTTTCCTGGCTTGGCACATCGCTGTGAGCGCGTGGCGGATTTACATGGCGTAACTTATGTCAACGACTCTAAGGGCACTAATGTAGGTGCAACTCAGGCCGCGCTGGATGGATTGGCGACCTCAACCCGTAAAATAGTTTTAATCGCAGGTGGAGATGGTAAAGGTGCAGACTTTTCCGAATTGAAGAAAAGCGCAGGCGCCTTGCGTGCAGTGGTTTCAATCGGTGTTGATGGCGACAAAATTGCCAGCGTGTTTGCCGGTCAGTGCAGCACACTCAGCGCTGATTCTATGGCGGATGCTGTGAGTAAGGCCCGAACTTTGGCGCATAGCGGAGACTACGTGTTGCTCTCCCCGGCGTGTGCCAGCTTTGATATGTATCGCAATTTTGAAGCGCGTGGTGAAGACTTTCGCAATATTGTAGCGGCGCTGTGTGAGTGCTCACAGGAGGGGCAATGAGTGAATTGCTCTCCCTAAATACCAGGCGTGATTTTCTCGATGCTCTTTTACCTTTTAGCGTTTTGGCGCTGGTGAGCATCGGCGTTGTGATGGTGGCTTCAGCGTCGATCGCTTTTGCTACAGATATTTATGCAGACCCTTGGTATTTCCTGAAGCGTCACTTGGTATTCTTGTTAATTGGGGCAATTGCGGCGTTATTGGTAAGCCAGATCCCATTGGCTATTTGGTCGCGCCTATCTTGGCCACTGTTACTGTTTTCCTGTCTGCTTTTAATCGTGGTATTGGTGCCAGGTATTGGTCGAGAGGTAAATGGTAGTCGACGCTGGTTGGTGTTTGCGGGAATTACTATCCAACCTGCAGAAGTGGCGAAGTTTTGCATGCTGGTATTTTTTGCCAGTTTTCTAACCCGGCGCAGCAAGCAATTACACCACTGGAGCAGCTTTATGGTACCGGTGGTTATTCTCACGATGGTTGCTTTTTTACTGTTATTGCAACCGGACTTCGGCTCTGTGGTAGTACTTTCCGGCACAGTGCTGGCGATGGTGTTTTTGGGTGGTGCACGCTTACCCCACACGTTTTTACTCGTGGCGGCAGCGGCTTGCGGTTTGGCCTTGATGGCTCTGATGAGCCCCTATCGTTTGCAGCGCCTGCTAACGTTTCTAGACCCCTGGGGAGACCAGTTTGCCAGTGGCTATCAGTTGACCCAATCGCTTATCGCTTTTGGTCGTGGTGAATGGTTTGGTGTGGGGCTGGGTAATAGCGTGCAAAAACTGTTTTATCTGCCCGAGGCCCATACCGACTTTATTTTTGCCATCCTCGCCGAGGAGTGGGGAATGTTTGGCGGCTTGGTTGTTGTTGGGCTTTTTGTGCTCCTGACCTGTTCGCTATTGCGTTTGGTCCGTGAAGCCCTGGCACAACAAAAATTTTTTGCGGCTTTACTGGCATTTGGCATGGCAATACAGATTGCTGGCCAGGCTTTTGTGAATATGGGAGTGGCTTCAGGGTTGTTACCGACTAAGGGGCTAACCCTGCCGTTTGTCAGTTCCGGTGGTAGTAGTTTGATTATTTGCTGTGCCCTATTGGGGTTGGCTTTGAGGATTCGCACTGAATTGCGAGGGCAATTTGGGCAAGCCGGGGATAGTGAGGAAAGTCCTGGTTTGTTTGGGAAGTTGCCAATTTTTGCCCGGCGCCGCACCAGTGCTGGCGTTGGTAGTGGGGAGGTAGTCTGATGTCCCATGAAGAAAAAATTTTCGCCAATAAGAAGTTTTTACTGATGGCCGGAGGTACCGGTGGCCATGTATTTCCAGCACTGGCAGTGGCAAAAGCCTTGCAGGAGCGCGGTGCCAGTGTTGAGTGGCTGGGTACACAGCGCGGTATCGAAGCGCGTTTAATTCCCGAGGCGAATATTCCACTGCACTGTATTCGTGTGGAGGGCGTGCGTGGCAAAGGCAAATTGGCCTTGTTCAAGGCACCTCTGCAGATTTTTCGCGCGGTGGTCCAGGCCCGTGCCGTGGTAAGGGCGGTAGCACCAGATGCGGTGCTCGGGTTCGGTGGCTTTGCCACCGGTCCCGGTGGTGTAGCAGCACGACTCAGTGGAATTCCGCTGATTATTCACGAGCAGAATGCGGTTGCCGGTACCACTAACCGCCTACTTGCTCGAATCGCGAGTAGGGTATTGGAGGCTTTCCCCAGTGGTTTGCCTGGTGCTAAGCAGGTCGGCAATCCGGTGCGCACTGAGATTGCGAGTTTGCCTGAGCCGCAACAGCGTATCGGAAATGAGGCACCACTGCGCCTGCTGGTGCTCGGTGGCAGTCTCGGCGCTGTGGCAATTAATGAGCTGGTGCCAAAAGCTGTGGCTCTTTTGCCGTTATCCCTACGGCCGAAAGTGGTTCATCAGGCGGGTGAACGTCATACAGCGTTGGCCCAAGAGGCTTATAAAGCTGAGGGAGTAGAGGCAGAGGTTGTACCTTTTATTGCGAATATGGCCGATGCCTATAGCGTTGCAGATTTGATCATTTGTCGCTCCGGGGCGCTGACTGTGTCGGAAATCGCTGTCGCTGGTGTGGGCGCAATTATGGTGCCTTTTCCCTTTGCGATTGATGATCATCAGACACGCAATGGCGAGTGGTTACAGAATGCCGGTGGTGCTGTGGTAATTCAGCAGAGCGCCATGGATGCACAGAGTCTGTCAGAATTATTGCAGAAGCTTCTCTCGGACCCTCAAGCGTTGCTTGCGATGGCGAAAGCTGCGCGCAGTGTGGCAAAAATTGATGCAACCGAGCAGGTAGTAGGTGCCTGCGCTGAACAGCTGGCTCTTGTCAGATAGCAAATAAAAAATGAGTGGATCAAGGTTAGAAAGTATGGCTTCTGAGCGTGCCAATATGGAAAAAAGTTATGCTGTACCGACGATGCGCCGCATTCGTCGCATCCACTTTATCGGAGTGGGTGGTGCAGGCATGAGCGGCATTGCTGAAGTGCTACAGAATCAGGGTTACGAGGTTTCTGGTTCCGATTTGCGCGAATCAGCTGTAACAGACCGTCTGCAAAAGCTCGGTGTTAGGGTTGAAATTGGACACAGTTCGGAAAATATCCGTGGTGTCGATGTGGTTGTTAACTCTTCGGCCGTGCATGACGACAATCCAGAGTTGGTCGCCGCCCACGAAAACCGAATTCCGGTGGTGCGCCGTGCGGAAATGCTCGGGGAACTGATGCGTTATCGCTATGGTATTGCCGTGGCGGGTACACACGGAAAGACTACAACTACCAGCCTGATAGCCTCGATTTTTGCTGCGGATAAAAAAGATCCGACGTTTGTGATTGGCGGTTTGGTCAATTCGGCAGGTGCCAATGCGGCATTGGGCGAAAGTCGTTATCTAATCGCCGAGGCAGATGAAAGTGATGCATCTTTTATTCACCTGCAACCGATGGTGACGGTGATCACGAATATTGATGCGGACCATATGGAAACCTATGGTGGGGACTTTGAAAAGGTCAAACAGATCTTTATTGATTTTGTCCATAACCTGCCTTTTTATGGTCTTGCTGTGGTCTGTGGCGATGATGCCAATGTGCAGGAAGTAATTCCCAAGTTTTCCCGGCCGGTGCTGACTTATGGGTTTGCTGAGGGCAATGATTTCCGCATTGTCGAGGTTAAACAGGAGCCGTTGCGAAGCCATTTTAAAGTGCAGCGCCCGGCGGGTGATCTGCTTGAGGTCTCGGTAAATACTCCTGGTATTCATAATGTATTGAATGCTACTGCGGCAATTGCTGTCGCTACCGATGAGGGTATCGGTGATGAAGCTATTAAAAAGGGATTACAAGGTTTCCAAGGAGTCGGTCGTCGCTTCCAAATTTATGGAGATTTCTCTATTAGTGACGACAGTAACGCAGAAAAAGTGATGCTGGTGGACGATTATGGCCACCACCCAAGGGAAGTGGCAGCAACTATCAGGACTGTACGCGACGGCTGGTCCGATCGGCGCTTAGTGATGGTTTACCAACCGCATCGCTATACCCGAACCCGAGATCTGTTTGAGGATTTTGTTCAGGTGCTGTCCGAGGTGGACAAATTAATTTTGCTGGATGTTTACAGTGCTGGGGAGGCACCGATAGCCGGCGCGGATGGGCGGACTTTGGCTCGTAGCCTGCGCAATCGAGGCCAGGTCGATCCCATTTTTGTCGAAACCGTTGATCAGGTTCCCCCGATCCTGGCTGATCTACTGGAACCCGGCGATGTGGTTCTGACTCAGGGCGCGGGTAATGTTGGGGCTCTTTCACAGAGGTTGGCGGAATGGCGCCTGGGTGAGAAAGATCTCGAGGCTTGAGTGGTAGTGAGGTCTGCACAAAAAAAAAATACAGGGACTCCCCGGGCCTCGGTTCGTGGTGCCAGCCCTCTCATAGAGAGAGAGAAGCGGGGATTCCACTGGCGCCCCTGGTTATTTACCAGTGTCTTTATGTTCTTGCTTGGTGGGTTGCTTAGTGGGGGCTACTGGTTGTGGCAGCACCTACCGGCGATTCAGCTCAGTCGAGTTGATGCACTGGAGCAGGTTGAGGTTCGCGGAACCTTTAATGCTGTAACTGAAGAGCAGATTAAAGAAACTTTACTGCCGTATTTGCAAGCGGGTTTTTTTTCTGTTGATATCCGCGCGATGCGCGCAGCATTGCTGGAGAAACCGTGGATTACCAAGGTTTCCATAAGTCGCCGCTGGCCCAAAGGCGTTGTTGTTGAAGTCAGCGAGGCGCAGCCACTTGCCATCTGGGGCCGTGATCGTTTGTTGGTTACCAGTGGTGCACTGCTGCCACGGCCGAAACAAATGCAGGTGGGTACACTACCCGAGCTCGCCGGGGATGAAGAGTTGGTTGGGCAAATTATGTCCCAATACCAAGCGCTTGCTGGGCTTTTGACTACGCGGGATATGGAAGTAAAGCGCTTGTCATTTGATGACCTTGGTGGCTGGCATCTGGAGTTGATGTCGGGAATTGAATTAAAACTCGGTCATGAGGCACTGTTGGAGCGTGTTAACCGCTTTCTCACTTTGAGTCGCGGGCTACTTGCTCCTTATTTGCAAAAAGTAGCCGAGGTAGATACTCGTTACGGTAACGCGGTAGCGGTTCAGTGGAAGAACGAGCAAGAGTAAACAGGGACGCGGCAGTAGCCGCTGTGGAAAGATAAAGTTTAAAAGCGAAGGCGCTGATCCGGTTGATAATGAAAGGAAAGCCGGGGTATGGCCTAGCGAGGTTGGCACAAAAATGACACAAGTATCCGATCAGCGCATGATTGTTGGGCTGGATATCGGCACCTCCAAGGTGGTTGCCATCGTTGGTGAGGTATCTGCTAACGGGGAGCTCAATATTGTTGGTATTGGCTCCCATCGCTCCACCGGGATGAAAAAAGGTGTGGTGGTAAACATTGAATCCACCGTGCAATCTATTCAGCGTGCGGTGGAGGAAGCAGAACTCATGGCGGGGTGTGAAATTCACTCTGTGTATGCCGGTATCGCGGGCAGCCATATTCGCAGTCTCAATTCTCACGGCATTGTGGCTATTAAAGATCGTGAAGTAACCCAACAGGATTTGGATCGGGTAATTGATGCAGCTCGTGCAGTTGCTATACCCGCGGATCAGAAAATTTTACATACGCTGCCGCAAGAATACCTGATCGACAACCAGGAGGGGGTAAAAGAGCCTCTGGGGATGTCTGGTGTGCGCCTCGAAGCAAAGGTGCATTTAGTCAGTGGTGCCGTCAATGCGGCACAAAATATTGAGAAGTGTATCCGCCGCTGTGGTCTTGAAGTGGAGGATGTCATTCTTGAACAGCTGGCTTCCAGTTACGCGGTACTGACTGAAGATGAGAAAGAGCTCGGGGTATGTATGGTGGATATCGGTGGAGGCACCACCGATATTGCTGTATTTACCGGTGGCTCAATTCGCCATACTGGAGTGATTCCCATCGCTGGGGATCAGGTGACTAACGATATTGCGATGGCATTGCGTACCCCGACACCGCACGCCGAAGATTTAAAAATAAAATATGCCTGTGCTCTGGCAAAACTTGCGCGGGAAGGTGAAACCATAAAAGTACCGAGTGTCGGAGATCGGGAGCCCCGGGATTTGTCCCGTCAGGCCCTGGCTGAAGTAGTAGAGCCGCGCTATGACGAGCTGTTTACTCTGGTGCAGGCGGAGTTGCGCCGCAGTGGATTTGAAGATCTGTGCGCAGCAGGAGTGGTTTTAACAGGAGGCTCTTCAAAAATGGAGGGTGCGGTAGAGCTGGCTGAGGAAATTTTCCATATGCCGGTGCGTCTCGCAGTGCCTCAAGGAATTTCTGGATTGAGCGATATCGTGAGCAATCCAATTTACTCCACCGGAGTTGGATTATTGATGTACGCAATGCAGCAGGAAGAGGCTGCAGAGGGAAAAACTCAGCCCGTGCGTAACGATAATCAGTGGTGGGACAAAGTAAAGCACTGGTTTCGTGGAAATTTGTAATAGCATGCAACCAGAATTAGCCGTCCCATAAGGGATTTTTTTTAGGCGTGGCTGTAAAATTCGACATGAGCAAGAAAGGGGAACAGCGATGTTCGAGCTAGTTGATAGCGTACAGGATAAACCTGTCATCAAGGTAATAGGAGTCGGCGGCGGCGGTGGCAATGCCGTTAAGCATATGATTGCCAGCGACGTGGAGGGCGTAGACTTTATCTGCGCGAACACTGACGCTCAGGCGCTGAAAGATATTGAAGCGCAAACTATCCTACAGCTTGGTAATACGATTACCCGTGGACTAGGTGCTGGGGCCAATCCCGATATCGGTCGTCAGTCCGCTCTGGAAGACCGCGATCGCATCGCTGAAGTCTTGGGTGGTGCTGATATGGTGTTTATTACCGCTGGCATGGGGGGCGGCACTGGTACCGGTGGAGCGCCGATTGTAGCCGAGATTGCCAAAGAGCTCGGCATTCTCACCGTGGCTGTTGTTACTCGCCCGTTCAAAATTGAAGGCCGCAAGCGCACTGTCGTAGCCGAAGAGGGTATTCTCGAACTGCGCGACAAAGTGGACTCCCTGATTACTATCCCTAACGATCGCCTGCTGGAAGTATTGGGTAGCAAAATCACCATGAAGTCTGCCTATAAAGAGGCTGACAACGTGTTACTCGGAGCGGTGCAGGGTATTGCCGATCTGATGATTCGCCCCGGCATTATGAATGTGGACTTCGCCGATGTACGCACGGTGATGTCTGAAATGGGTATGGCGATGATGGGCTCCGGCTCTGCCATTGGCGAGAATCGCGCTCGTGAAGCGGCGGAAAAGGCTGTACGCAGTCCGCTGTTGGATAACGTTAACCTTGCTGGTGCACGCGGTATTTTGGTCAACATCATTACCGGCAGTGAAGAAGCTGGCTGTCAGGAGTTGACCCTGGGTGAATACTCCGAAGTGGGTGAGATCGTGCAAGAGATCGCCTCTGATGAGGCCACAGTGGTTATTGGTACAGCAGTGGATGATAAGCTGGGTGATGAAATGCGGGTGACTGTTGTAGCCGCTGGCCTGGGTGAGGGAACTCCTGCGGCTCGCCCAGCTAAAGTGGTAGATAACACACGTCGTCCAGAAGTGCGTGAATCCCGCGATGTTCGCGAGACTCGAGACATGCGTGAGAGCCGGGATATGCGCGATATGCGTGAAAGCCACGGTGCCGCAGGGCTAGTCTCTCGTGAGAGCGCGGCCGACACCCGTCCTAGGGTGGATGTAGAGCGTCCCAAGCGCCCCGCTCCGTCGCTCAGTTCTGCTGATGCCGATATGGAATATTTGGATATTCCGGCCTTCCTGCGCCGCCAGGCAGACTGAGAGTAGCCGCCGCAGAGGCAGTACACCGCTCATGTCCACCCAGCTTATTGTTGGGTGTCGCCTCTGCGGGGCGGCTTATCGCAGAATTTTGTATTTGATATCACTTTTGGTATTGCTAAATCAGAAGTTTGCCCAGTTCCATAAGACCTGATATCAGAGTTACTCTGCTATGCGGGGTAAGGAAATAGGCAAGTAAGAGTTTAATTAACAATTTTTTACAGTGATCCCGGCGCTCATGGTCTTAAAATGCTGTCTCAGCGACTGAGATGTGGCGCTCCAATCTTTATTTAAACTATCCTTAGAAGGACGGTGGCGGTGTGTTAAGTTGACCACACGCCCACAATTGGTATTGGCGTCGCAATTGTGCTAATATCGGCGGCTTGCTGCGCGTTTTGCGTAGACCACCGACTGGGAAAAGATAGTTTCATGATCAAACAGCGCACGCTTAAAAATGCTATTCGCGCCACTGGCGTAGGTCTGCACACTGGCAAAAAGGTCATCCTGACCTTGAAGCCGGCTCCCGTAGACACCGGCATCGTGTTCCGTCGAACGGACTTGGACCCGGTGGTCGAAATTGAAGCCCGCGCAGAGAATGTGGGCGATACGCTACTTTCCACTACCCTGGTCAAGGGCGATGTTCGCATCGCTACCGTGGAGCATTTGCTCTCGGCGATGGCGGGCCTGGGTATCGACAATGCGATTGTCGAACTGTCCGCCCAGGAAGTACCAATTATGGACGGCAGTGCCGGTCCTTTTGTGTTCCTGATCCAGTCCGCTGGTATTCAGGAGCAATCTGCGCCGAAGAAATTCCTGCGTATTAAGAAGCCGATTACCGTGGAAGAGGGCGATAAAGTAGCCAGCTTCCTGCCTTTCAATGGTTTCAAGGTCTCCTTTACCATCGACTTTGACCACCCGGTATTCCAGGGGCGTAACCTAACCTCTTCCGTAGACTTCTCCAGTACTTCTTTTGTGAAAGAGGTGAGTCGTGCGCGTACATTCGGATTTATGCACGAAATTGAGTACCTGCGCTCTAAGGGTTTGGTTCAGGGTGGTTCTGTGGATAACGCCATCGTGATTGACCAGTATCGGATTCTGAATGAAGGTGGATTGCGTTACGAAGACGAATTTGTGAAACATAAAATTCTCGATGCCATTGGCGACCTTTATCTTCTGGGTACCAGTCTGATCGGTGAGTTCAAAGCCTTTAAATCCGGCCACTCCTTGAACAATAAGTCTCTGCGTCATTTGATGACTCAAAAGGACGCATGGGAGATGGTGACATTCGAGGGAGAGCAAGAAGCTCCAATCTCCTACGTTAAGCCAATACTGGCAGTTTAAACTCTTAATAAAAAAGCCGGCATTATATTGCCGGCTTTTTTACGTGACAGATTCGCCAGAGAGGGTTGGGGTAATTCTGGTAATCTTGTTTCCCTTTGGGTATTTGGATGACCGGTCTTTTAGTGTGAGGTATTGCACTGGAGCCTCGTCTCACTTACAGAGACAGCAAAATTACAAGATATCGGACTTCTCCTGCTTGTTATGAAAGTAATTCTGGTCAATGAGCGCGGTGCAACCCGCAGCTTCAACTTTGGTGGGCTGAGCAAGGCGCTATTGAGCTTGTGCCTCTTGGGCCTCCCGGTTGGTGCCTTCTTCCTGGGTGCCAATCTTCCCGTGACCAAAACTGATTTATTTGATGCGCGTACAGCCAAGGCTTGGGAGCGCGCTTTACGTAAGCAGCAGCAGGAAATTGAGGAGGCCGATCGCGAGGCTCACGAGCAACTTGCTGCGCTCACGGTAAAACTGGCTGAATTGCAGGCGCGCCTTACCCGATTGGATGCTGTGGGTGAGCGCCTAACCGCAGCGGCCAATCTCGATCAGGGCGAGTTTGAATTTAGCGCTGTGCCTGCAGTGGGTGGTCCGGAAGATCCCGGCATCGCCGGAGCTTCAGATTTACCCTATCAACCCCCCGAGTTTCTTGAAGTGATTGGTGACTTGTCTCACAAAGTAGATGATCGCCAAATGCAGCTCAATACGCTCGAGTCCCTGATGGCAAACCTGCAGCTTGAGGATGAGCAATTTATTGCCGGGCGCCCGATCACCAAAGGCTGGATGTCCTCGCGCTATGGTTATCGCACCGACCCTTTCACAGGGCGCCGCACTTGGCATAAAGGTGTGGACTTTGCCGGTAAGATGGGGTCAGACGTAGTATCTGTAGCCGCCGGTGTTGTTACCTGGGCTGATGAGCGTCACGGCTACGGACATATGGTGGAAATCAATCATGGTAATGGTTATTCCACCCGCTACGGCCATAACAGTGAACTCAATGTTGGGCTCGGTGATGTAGTTAAGAAAGGGCAGGTGATTGCCCAAATGGGGTCCAGTGGGCGCTCCACTGGTCCCCATGTACACTTTGAGATCTTTAAGAACAATCGCACGGTCGACCCGGCCAGCTATATCCGCCGTACAGGCAGATAACAACTATCCTTCCTTTACGCGTAATTGCTGGCAGCTTGGCATAAGAGTTGCCAGCGCTTACGCCTTCCTGTTTACTTGCACCCCTCGCATAAAGGAGTATCGGTGCAATATCTGCCCAGCATTAGCGCCGATAGCGCACATAAGATAAGTGGTTTCTAGATAATGATTGGCAAACTGATTAAATCGGTCTTTGGTACAAAAAATGACCGCGAGCTGAAGCGCATGCGACGCGTCGTGGAAAAAGTCAACGCGCTGGAAGAGGATTTCCAGAAGCTGGATGATGCAGCTCTTCGTGCCAAAACAGAAGAGTTTAAAAAGCGTATTGCAGATGGGGAAACTCTAGACCAGCTGCTGCCGGAAGCTTTCGCTGCAGTGCGTGAAGCGGGTCGGCGCACAATGGGCATGCGTCACTTCGATGTACAGCTAATCGGCGGTATGACGCTACATGAAGGTCGTATCGCGGAAATGCGTACCGGTGAAGGTAAGACTCTGGTAGCGACCTTACCGGCTTATTTGAACGCGCTCGAAGGCAAGGGCGTACATATTGTTACGGTCAACGACTACTTGGCATCCCGCGACGCCAATTGGATGCGCCCAGTCTATGAATTTCTCGGTCTGACTGTTGGAGTGATTGTCTCCCAGCAGCACCCGGACGAGAAAAAGGCCGCCTATCAGGCCGATATTACTTACGGCACCAACAACGAATTTGGCTTCGATTATCTGCGTGACAATATGGTGTTACGCAAGGAAGATCGTACCCAGCGCCCACAAAACTTTGCCATCGTGGATGAGGTGGACTCAATCCTTATCGATGAGGCACGTACCCCGTTGATTATTTCTGGTGCGGCGGAAGATTCCTCTCACCTTTACTTGGCCATGAATAAGCTGATTCCACAGCTGGAGCGTGCCGAAGAAGGTGGTGAGGGACACTACACCGTAGATGAGAAGACCCGCCAGGTAGAGCTGACCGAGCAGGGGCATCAGTTGGTGGAAGAGCTGCTGTCTCGCAGCGGCTTGATGAAAGAAGATCAATCTCTCTACGCCCCTGGTAACCTGGGCCTGCTGCACCATGTGCATGCCGCATTGCGTGCCCAGGTACTGTTTAACCGGGACGTGGACTATATCGTGCAAAACGGTCAGGTTGTCCTGATCGATGAGCACACCGGCCGTACTATGCCGGGCCGTCGTCTCTCCGAGGGTTTGCATCAGGCGCTGGAAGCCAAGGAGAATGTTCAGATCCAGTCTGAAAGTCAGACGCTAGCCTCCACTACCTTCCAGAATTTATTCCGTTTCTATCCAAAGCTCTCTGGTATGACAGGTACCGCAGACACTGAAGCGTTTGAATTCCAGCAGATTTATGGTCTGGATGTGGTAGTAATCCCCACTAATAAGAATATTCAGCGGGATGACCTCAACGACCTGGTCTACCTGAGCAAAGAAGAAAAAATGGACGCCATTATCGAGGATATTAAGTTCTGCCGTGATAAGCAGGCACCGATCCTCGTAGGTACCGCCTCTATCGAGACTTCTGAAGAGATGTCGCGCATGTTGCAAAAGGCGGGCATCAAGCATCAGGTACTAAATGCCAAATACCATGAACGTGAAGCACAAATAATTGCTCAGGCTGGCCGTCCCGGTACTGTCACCATTGCAACCAATATGGCCGGTCGCGGTACTGATATCGTGCTGGGTGGTAACTGGGAGGCTGAGGCCGAGGCGCTCACTCAGGAGAAAGGTAGTGACTTGAGTGAGGCCGAAGTGGCCAAGGTAAAGGAGCAGTGGAAGAAGCGCCACGAGCAGGTGATCGAGGCTGGCGGCTTACATATTATCGGCACCGAACGTCACGAGTCGCGTCGTATCGACAATCAGCTGCGCGGCCGTGCCGGACGTCAGGGTGACCCCGGTGTAACCCGTTTCTACTTGTCTCTGGAAGATAATCTAATGCGTATCTTCGCCTCCGATAGGGTGAAGAACTTTATGCAGATGCTGGGAATGGAGCGCGGCGAGGCTATTGAGCACCGCATGGTCTCCAATGCGATTGAAAAAGCCCAGCGTCGCGTTGAAGGGCGCAACTTCGATATTCGCAAGCAGCTGCTGGAATATGATGATGTGGCTAATGATCAGCGCCAGGTGATTTACAGCCAGCGCAATGAGCTGCTGGAAGCCGGTCAGATCAGCGATACCATCAACGCTATTCGCGAAGATGTTGTGAATGAAATTATCTCCGCTTCTGTACCGCCACAGAGTGTTGAGGAGCAGTGGGATATCCCGGCACTGGAACAACAGTTGGCTGGTGAACTGGGCATTGAGCTGCCTATTCAGAAATGGTTGGATGAAGACCGCAATCTGCACGAGGAGACGTTGCGCGAGAAGGTTGTTGCCGAAGCTCAAGCCGCTTACGCCACCAAGGTGGAGCGCATCAGTGAATCTTCTGGCGATGCCAATCTGATGCCGACGGTGGAACGCCAGATTATGCTGCAAGTGCTGGATCAGCTGTGGAAGGAGCACCTCTCTAGCATGGACCACCTGCGAGCGGGTATTGGTTTGCGTGCCTACGCCAACAAGAACCCCAAGCAGGAGTTCAAACGCGAGTCTTTCCACCTTTTCCAGAGTATGCTGGAAAACCTCAAGCACGAGGTGGTACGTATCCTGGCCCATGTGGAACCTATGACCCGCGAGCAAATGGACGAGTTGGAGCAGCGCCGCCTGGAAGAGCAGCGTAAGCAGCAGCTGGAGCTCCAGCATGCCGAGGCCTCCGCAATTCCTGAAAGTCAGCCGCAGCAGCAGGCGGCACCTGTGCCAGAGCGCCGCGGACCCAAGGTTGGCCGTAATGACCCATGCCCCTGCGGTTCTGGTAAGAAATACAAGCAGTGCCACGGTAAGCTGGCTTCCTCTACCCAGAGCTAAGGCCTTCAGACTGTAGTGTTTAAGTTAGAAAATACCCCGCTATATGCGGGGTATTTTTTTGCCTGACAAGAAAATATTCTGCGGAATTTATATTTTTACCCGCATCAAGTGCGGATAATTGTTGATTCGAAAGAGGTAGGATCTAATAATGGCGCTTTTCTACCTACAGCTAGCTTTAACTAACTAGAGCCGAAGCCGGTGCTAGAGTCGAACAGATATGCCTGAATCATTACTTCCTCCCGTAAAAGGGATTCGCCTTGCCAGTGTTCCAGCCAAGATCAAAGATTGGTCCCGTGATGACCTGTTGTTAATAGCGGTCGCTGAGGGTGCATCGGTCTCGGCCACCTTCACACAGAACAGCTTCTGCGCCGCGCCGGTAATGGTAGCCAAAGAGCATATCGCACAGGGGAATATCCGCGCCTTGTTGGTTAATGCGGGTAATGCCAATGCGGCTACAGGCGCACGTGGTCTAAGCGACGCCAGGGCCTGCTGTTCAGCAGTAGCTGCAGCGATGAATGTTCGAGCAGAGCAGGTATTGCCATTCAGCACTGGGGTGATTGGTGAGCACCTGCCTTTACAGCGTTTATTGGATGCTATCCCCAGCGTTGCTGCAGAGCTAATCGAAAGCGGATGGGAGCGGGCAGCAAAAGCCATTATGACTACGGATACCCGTCCGAAAAAAGCCCAGCGCCTCCTAAAAATTGGTAGTGAAGAAATTACAGTAGTGGGAATCGCCAAGGGTTCCGGCATGATTCAGCCAAATATGGCGACCATGCTCGCCTATGTCGCCACCGATGCCAGTATCGCCCAGCCTTTACTGGATCAAATGGTGAAGGAGGCCGTAAATGCCTCCTTTAATCGCGTTAGTGTAGATGGCGATACCTCTACCAATGATGCCTGTGTACTCATTGCCAGTGGAGTAAAAGGCAAGCCTATCCATTCCCCTGCTGATGAAGGTTATAGCGCATTGATGGAAGCTATTACCCAGGTGCATATCGAGCTGGCCCAGGATGTGGTTCGGGATGGTGAGGGGGCCAACAAATTTGTCACGATTCAGGTGGAAGGTGCGGAGAGTAGTGAAGAAGCTCTTAAAGTCGCTTTCGAAGTAGGTAATTCCCCTCTGGTAAAGACTGCACTCTACGCTTCAGACCCCAACTGGGGGCGTTTAGTGATGGCTGTTGGCAATGCAATAACTCATGGTCTGGATACTGAAAAGGTCAATATTTACCTGGATACTGTGCAGGTAGTACAGGCCGGAGGTCGCGCGGTGGACTACCGGGAAGAGTTAGGCGAGCAGGTGTTTTCTCAGCCTGAATTCACCATTCGTATAGAGCTGGGCCGTGGCAACGCCAGTGAGCATATCTGGACCTGTGACTTCTCCCACGAGTATGTCACCATCAACGCCGAATATCGCACCTGAGGAGTTGCTGTGAGCCGTGTTATTCATGTTGCTGTTGGTGTAGTCCGTCGCAGTGATGGCAAAATTTTAATTGCCCGCCGCCCCGATCACTTGCATATGGGCGGGCGCTGGGAATTTCCTGGTGGCAAGGTGGAGTCCGGGGAAAGCGTACAGCAGGCCCTGACCCGTGAGCTACTTGAGGAGGTGGCAATTGAGGTTGATCAGCTACAGCCCCTGGTGGAAATCCAGCATGAGTATGCGGAAAAGACCGTATTTCTCGATACCTGGCAGGTAACGGCATTTTCCGGTGAGGCTCAGGGGCGTGAGGGGCAGGAGACCGCCTGGGTGGCGGTACAGGAACTAAACAATTATCAGTTCCCAGATGCCAACCAGGCGATTATTGAGGCTATCAAGGCTGTGGAAGTTTAAATCGAGCACGCCTATGTAAAGTCTTGGCAGAGTCTTATGCATAGGCTGCAATCATAGATCTCGACTTAATGGCGCTGCTTACTCGGGTCTAGGTCATCACTCAAAACGTCATCATAAAAAGACTCGCCTGGTATCTTGTGCCCCTCGCTGGCCCACTCGCCAAGATCAATTAATTTGCAACGTTCGCTGCAAAAAGGTTTAAAGGGAAACTTATCGCTCCACTCTATCGGCTTTTTACAGGTGGGGCAGTTTAGGCTTGGGGCTTCTTTTGGTTTGGGCATATTAGGTTTGGTACAGCTTCTTCGATGTTTGGGGTAGTCTCGGGGTCTATTATTTTACATTAGTAGAGTCGTGCTAAGACTTCGCTAATTGCAAATATTTCTGATGCAAAGCTTGTACCTGGCTGCGTAACTCCGTCAACCCTATAGAATTGTCCAGCACATCATCAGCCTTGGCCAGGCGGTCCTGTCGGTTAAGCTGTGCCGCCATAATTTTGCGTATTTGTTCTGGGTGAATTTCATCCCTGCTACTGGCCCTCTCCAGCTGTAAGCTTTCCGGCAAATCCACCACGCAGATTCTATCTACCAGCTGATACTGGCCGGATTCGATCAATAGCGGTGACTCCAGTATCGCGTAAGGGCTAGAACTCTGTTCCAGCGAGGTAATGATTTCCTCGCGTATCAAAGGGTGCAATAGCTTTTCCAGCCAGGCCCGCTCTTCATCATGATCAAACACTAAGACACGCAGTTGCGCTCGATCCAGCTCACCATTTTCTAGTAATACATTTGCGCCAAAGTGTCGGGCTATCTGCTCCAGCGCAGGTCTGCCAGGTTGTACCACTACCCTTGCGGCCCAGTCCGCATCCACCACGTGAATGCCCAGCTCGCGAAAGTACCCCGCGGCGGCTGACTTGCCACTGCCGATACCTCCAGTTAAGCCTACTCGAAACAATGGCTTGTCTCCCTGTAATAAAAAGTTTGGAGCTAAAAACAAGAAACCCGGCCAATGAGTGGCCGGGTTAATGGTAATTCACTTGCCTCAGATGGGCTAATCGGGTCCTGAAAGTAGCTGGTATGGCTGGCTACCTATAGGCCGGAAAAGCTCAGGTACCAAGCAACAATCTGCTCACCCCATAGCATAGCAATCCAGCCTGCACCGGCCAGATAAGGACCAAAGGCAATCGGTAGGCTGCGATCCCGTCCAACCGCCAGGCTCCAGGAAATACCCGCTATAGCACCAACTGCGGCAGAGAGCAGAATTACCAGAGGCAGCATCTGCCAGCCAAACCAGGCCCCGATAGCTGCGAGTATCTTGAAGTCCCCAGCTCCCATACCTTCCTTGCCGGTAACCAACTTAAAGATATGAAACACCAGCCACAAAGAAAGATAGCCAGCGATAGCTCCAATAACGGCATCTTGCAGTGGAACAAAAATACCCCAAAGGTTTATTAACAAGCCGCCCCAGAGCAGTGGTAGCGTAATGCTATCTGGCAACAACTGCTTATCGAAGTCGATACCGGTTAGTGCGACTAAAGCCCAAGTAAAGACGCAGCCCGCCAGCGCCTGCCAAGTAAAACCTAGCTGCCAAACCACTACTGCGGTGAGAATTCCAGTAGCCAACTCAATCAAAGGGTAGCGTTTGGAAATCGGTGTACCGCAGGAGCCGCATTTGCCACGCAAAAATAGATAGCTGATGACAGGAATATTTTGCCAGGGCTTAATCTCGGTTTTGCATTTAGGGCAGTGTGAGTTGGGTAGTACCAGATTATAGGGATTCTCCAGTTCTTCCTGCTCTTTGGTATCTGGTTTGATATTGAAGTAGCTATAAAAATCCCGCTTGTATTCCCGCTCCATCATAATTGGTAGGCGCAGGATTACTACGTTCAGGAAGCTGCCTATAATAAGGCCTAAAATAAAAGCGCTGCTAATAAGCAGCGCAGGTTCAAAGGTAAAGTATTCAAACATTGTTTCTTATACAACTTGGCCCAGCTGGAAGATAGGTAGATACATGGCAATCATAAGCCCGCCCACTAGGATACCTAATACGGCCATAATCATGGGCTCAAGCAGGGTGGTGAGGTTATCTACCATATTGTCTACAGCTTCTTCGTAATAGTCTGCAGCTTTTCCTAGCATCTCGTCTAATGCACCGGATTCCTCACCGATTGCTGTCATTTGTACTAGCATAGTGGGGTAAAGGCCGGAAGAGCGAAGTGCAGAATTCAAAGGGATACCAGTAGCAACAGAGTCTCTAATTTTTAACGTTGCTTCTTGGTAGATGCTATTGCCTGTAGCTCCGGAGACAGATTTTAGGGCATCGATCAAGGGAACACCTGCGGCGAAGGTAGTTGAGAGAGTCCTGGCGAAGCGTGCTGAAATAGAGTTGTAAGTAATTTGCCCTAAAATTGGAACTTTTAATATCAACCGGTCAAAAAACTCTGCAACGTTTTTATTACGCTTTTTGGCCTCCAGTGTTCCACCTATTGAAAGTACCGAAACTATTAAAGCTATGAACCAATTTTCTTGCATCCATTCTGACATACCTACAACTAAACGTGTGAAGGCAGGTAGGTCGGCACCAAAACTGGAGAAAGTTTGAGCAAATTGGGGGACAACTTTGATCAGTAGAATAGAGGTAACGATTATAGCTACAACGATCACCGCAATAGGGTAGGTCATCGCTTTTTTAATTTTAGCTTTCAGAGACTCTGTTTTTTCTTTATAAGTGGCGATCCTGTCTAGCATCGTTTCCAGCGCGCCTGACTGTTCTCCAGAAGCTACTAGATTGCAAAAGAGGTCATCGAAGTAGAGGGAGTGTTTACGCAATGCATCGGCAAAGGCGGTGCCCGAAGCAACATCATCTCTAACTTTAAAAATAAGTTCCCTGACCCCTTGGTTATCCAAGCCATCGGCGACAATATCAAAGCTCTGAACTAAGGGCACACCGGCTTTCATCATAGTGGCCATCTGCCGGGTAAACAGGGCAATATCTGCGGGTTTAACTTTCTTCTTGCCGCCACCAAATAGAGGTTTTGGTTTCTTCTGTACACGGTTGGCAACAATCCCCTGTTTACGCAGCTGGGCTTTTACCAATGCAGGACTGGTACCATTGATTTCCCCTTGAACCTTGGCCCCCTTGCTATCTACCCCTTTATAGATATATGGGACTGCTGTGGCATTGGCCATAAGTGCTTTCCTGATCTGTCTCTGCTTGCAACGGTCTAGTATCTGTTCGCGCTGTTAAGCTATTTTAACCCTAAAATTATGAAGCTCACTCCCTTGGGGCAGTAAACAAATGTGCTGAGCGTTAATCTTTGGTTACCCGGTTTGCTTCCTCTAGGCTGGTCACTCCCATAACCACTTTGCGTAAGGCAGAGGTTCTTAAATTGTTAAAGCCCTCCTCACGGGCTTTGTCGGCAATCTGAATTGAGTTACCGCCCTCCATTATAATTCGTGAAATACCATCGGTAATGCGAACCACTTCATACACACCTACGCGACCCTTGTAGCCTTTGGAGCAGTGCTCGCAGCCAACAGGTTGATAGATTGCCCATTCGATTTGAGGAATAGTAATGCTATCAAAGCCTTCCGCTTTGAGTACTTCAGATGGAAGGCTCGCAGGTGTTTTACATTCGTTACATAAACGACGGGCCAGACGCTGGGCAATAATGACGCTGACCGACGTGGCGATATTAAAAGTGGGAACCCCCATATTCATCAGGCGTGTCAAGGTCTCGGGAGCTGAATTTGTATGCAGTGTGGACAGTACTAAGTGCCCTGTTTGAGCAGCCTTAATCGCGATTTCAGCCGTTTCCAGATCCCGTATCTCTCCCACCATTACTATATCCGGGTCTTGGCGAAGGAAAGAACGCAGTGCTTCGGCAAAGTTAAGTCCAACCTTGGTGGAAACGTTGACTTGGTTAATACCCTCCAGGTTGATTTCAACAGGGTCCTCTGCCGTGGAGATATTGCGTTCCGCTGTATTGAGAATATTCAGGCCGGTATATAAGGATACTGTCTTGCCGGAACCGGTGGGGCCAGTTACCAGGATCATGCCCTGTGGCTGAGCCAGGGCATCCATATAGATCTTCTTCTGCTCATCCTCATAGCCAAGTGCATCAATGCCCAGCTTGGCGGAAGAGGGGTCTAAAATCCGCAATACAATTTTTTCTCCCCACAGAGTTGGCAAGCTATTTACGCGGAAGTCAATCGCTTTGGTTTTGGAGAGCTTCATCTTAATGCGGCCATCCTGGGGCACCCGCTTTTCTGAGATGTCCATCTTGGACATGACTTTAAGGCGTGCAGATAGGCGGCTGGCTAGCTGTATTGGAGGTTTGGCTATTTCGTGAAGCACACCATCTGTGCGGAAGCGTACCCTATAGGATTTTTCATAGGGCTCGAAGTGAATATCTGAGGCGCCGCTGCGAATGGCATCCAGAAGTACTTTGTTGACAAAGCGCACAACAGGTGCTTCATCACCTCCCGGTTCATTATCCTCATTGCGTTCAGTGTCATCATTCCCGATCTCCAGCCCATCCAACTCTTCATCATCCATGCCCTCCAGTCCGGCACTCATATCGCCACTATCTGAAAGGTAACTTTCAATAGCCTTCGCCAGCTTGTCGGCCTCTACAAGTACAGCATCCGTATTGAGGCCAGTATTGAAGTTGATCTCGTCCAAGGCTGCTAGATTGGTGGGATCTGCCACGGCAACAAATAAGCGATTGCCTCGTTTATAGAGGGGCAGTGTAAAATGTTTGCTGATCAATTTTTCAGCAACGATATCTCTCGGGATTAGATCAAAATTGTAGCTGCTCAACTCGAATAGTGGGGAACCAAAAGCCTGCGAGGCGAAGTCGGCAAGCTCGCGGCTTTTGATCAGTTTTGCCTCAACTGCATGCTGGGCAAAAGTTTGCTGCTCTCTGCGTGCCGCTTTTATTGCTGATAACGCCGTAGGCTCATCGATTACCTGATCTGCAACTAGTCGTTTAGCCAGGCCGCTAAGAGAAGTCGTGCTCATCATTTATACCGCGCGGTTGAATCTTTGATTGCTGGATCTTGTGTAAGGATGCAGTTTATTTTTTTGGGATCATACCAGAGAGAGCTTGAAGTGTAGTGGATTAGCCGGGCGACTTGTCATGGGTGGGTAAAGGCTGTTCACCTGGAAATACGAATCTGACGTTTTTTGTCAGTCCTGTTAGTAAATTGTCAGTAATGTATGACTCTATCTAGCTTGCTTAAGTAAGTTTATTCTGTAATTTTGAAGAAACTAGAAGATTTGCCAAACTTGGCACAATGCTTGTATCTTACTTCGCGAATTCCTCACGGGATGTCATCCCTCACGGGACTCACATTTTATAAGTCTGTATGGAGACGGTTACAATGAAAAAGCAACAGGGTTTTACTCTTATCGAATTGATGATCGTGGTTGCGATTATCGGTATTCTTGCCGCAGTAGCGTTGCCTGCTTACCAGGATTACACTGCGCGCGCTAAAGTTTCTGAAGTAGTGTTGGCCGCAACTGCGTGTAAAGCTGCTATCTCAGAAGCCTCTCAGACCGGTTTTGCTGCAGCTCCCACTGCCGCTGATAGCTTTGGTTGTGGTGAAAATGGTTCCTCCGGCGCCGCGATAAGCCAGTATGTTGCACGTGTTTCGACCAGTGCGGCCGGAGTAATTACTGTCACTGCGCAGAATATTTCTCAACTGGGTAATAATGTTAATGTTATTTTTACCCCTTATAGCGATGCTGCAGCCACAGCTGCAAATGTATCTGTAGCAAATGACTTTGCTGCCTCATCCTTGAAGCCCGTTCGTGCTTGGAAGTGTACAACGGCGGGTACAAGTGGTATTGAAGCAAAATATCTCCCAGCCAGCTGTCGTTAATTTGGTGTAGTTTCTAGCCTGTATTCTTTTGATACAGGTTGCGCAAAAAAAGCCTCGCATTCGCGGGGCTTTTTGCTTTATACAAAAGTGACATTTTACAACTAATGGGGGCGGGCTTGAACCATAGGAAGAAAATTGCTGTTTTTTTTGGGGTTTGCAGTTTTTTACTGTTGTTATTGCCTAATTTCTTGTTGTTATCTAATAAGTTTATCGATATTCCGATAAATTTTGAGGGGGGGGAGGGCGATTTTCTTTGGCGAGTACTGGGGTGGTCTCACCCATTGTTGCCTGTAATTTTTATAGAGCTTTTTATACTTTCACTTGTTGGTCGATTTAGCCTCTGGTTTGTTCTAAATTTGCCTTTTTTTATTTTCCTGCCGCTGGAGATTGCTTATGTCACACGGTATGGAACTCCTATATCTTCTCACATCCTTGCTATTGTGATGCAGACCAACCTCCAAGAGATATTGGGTTACTTGGGCGGGTGGATGAATGTCTTGTTATTGACGGCCTATATTTTATTTTTATTGTTTTTATTTTACTTTTTTCATCGTGCTAAGGTTGGTTGGTTTCACCGAACAAGGGTTTGCTATTCTTTAATTGTTATTACTTTGATTGTTTTGGCAGCCCCCGTGGAAGATAAACCTCTGACTAGGGATGAGCTGAGGTTGACAGAGGATATCTTCTCTGATATTCGAATAGGTTTTGGTTTGGATGATTATGTGGATTCATTTCCGTTCGGATTGATTCTACGCACTTATCAATACTACCAGAAGTTAAAGGTCCTTAATGACTCCATAGAGGAGGTTAAGGATGTGGATTCTGGTTTGTCCCGGGTTGAGTATTCTGAACGTGAAACTTATGTGCTTGTTATTGGTGAATCTTCGCGTGCGGACCATTGGTCAATTAATGGCTACGAGCGCGAAACAACCCCTCGCTTAAGCGAGAGAAGTAATGTCTTTTCTTTCACAAATGCGGTATCTGTGGCGTCCTCCACTCGAGCTTCAGTGCCTGCGATTTTAAGTAAAACCAGTGTGGATGATTTGTACTCTTCTCGCTTAAGGAGAAGTTGGATAACAGATCTAAAGCATGCTGGCTTTAGGGTCTATTGGCTTTCTACGCAGATGCAAGTGGGTGAGCACGATACCATGATTGGAGCCTATGCGAGTTTGGCGGATGAGAGTAGATATTTAAATGAGGGAATGTACTTAACTAGGGGGAAGTTTGACGGGGTTACGTTAGGGCCATTTGAAGATATTTTAAGAGATGGTTATTCAAAGAAGTTGATCATTATTCACACTCTTGGTAGTCATTTTCCCTACCATTTTCGTTATCCTGAAGAGTTTAAGAGATTTGAGATTGCACCATCTATAGAAGAGTGGGTCGATATTTTTGATTTTGAACGCAAAGAAGAATTGATGAATTCTTATGATAATAGTATCTATTATACCGATTTTATCTTGGACTCTATCATAAGTAGTCTTGCTGAAAATGGCTCTACTTCTTTTCTTTGGTATATATCTGATCATGGGCAAACAATATTTGAACCAGGGTGTAATATGAGCGGGCATGGTTTTATGTCGGAGTATAATTTTCGTGTACCTGTGATTTTTTGGGGTTCTGATCAGTTTTTTCACTTTCATTCTGGTTTGCGTGAGATATTGAAGGATAATATCAGCGCTCCGCTATATTCTGCTGATTTTTTCGACACTATGCTACATGGCACAGGCTTTATCGGAGAGGGGCAATTGAATAGTTTTTTACTGAAGGATTATTCGGCGGGCCAACGGATAGTAACGGTTCAAGGCGATAAAAAGTTCAATTTTGATGAGGTTTTTTCAGGAGCGGCCTGCGATGTCAACTAGGAGTGAGTATTCAGTTAGTTTTACTGTGGGAATTCTTTTTGCCGTATCTGGAGTTGCCGCACTGATGTATCAAGTTGCTTGGCAAAGACTGCTCTTTAATGTTTATGGCCTTGATCTCCAATCGGTAACTATTGTGGTTACTACTTTTATGCTTGGCGTGGGCGTAGGGGGGTTGTTAGGGGGTGTTTTGTCGGATCTATACAGGAAATACTGTTTTACTTTTTTCGTGGTTAGCGAGGTGCTAATTGGCGTATTTGGTTTGTGTTCGCCCTGGCTATTTTCCCGGCTTGAAACCGTTTTTGATCCTGCGGCAATTTTTATTAATAGCTTTGTTTTGTTGTTGTTTCCTACTATTTTAATGGGCGCCACCCTTCCGTTGCTTTCAGTGGCTCTAATTGAGAGAAATATGATAGTTGCAGATGCGGTAGGGCGTTTATATTTTTTTAATACTATCGGTTCTGCTTTGGGGTGTGTGTTGTCTGGTTTTTTTCTGTTTTCTTTTTTTGGGATAAAAGCAGTTGTTTATCTTTGTGGGATGTTAAATATTTTTGTAGCATTTTTTTCTATGCGATTTGTTGGGGTTAAGCTTTGAGAGTTCATTATCTTTTTCTCTCCTTTGTCGTAGGTCTGTTAAGTTTAGGTGAGGAAATTGTCTGGGTACGAATCGTTTCATTTTTTGCACATTCTGTTCCGCAATCGTTCTCGTTTGTACTTTTTTGGTATATTTTGGGTATCGGGCTGGGGGCCTTGTTGGGGATTAAACTGCTAAAAAAAATAAATGCCTCAGAGGAAGTGGCTTATATTCTTCTTTTTCTGTCAGGAATTTTAGTGGTGGCGAGCCCAAGATTGACAGAAATATTAATTAGGATGGATGGGCTGCCCTTACTTTTTGGGGTGCTAATAGCTTTGGGAGCTGGTTTAAAGGGAGCTATTTTTCCACTTGTTCACCATTGGTTTAGCCGCAAAGGTGATAAGCTCGGTAGAAGTTTATCTTGGGTCTATTTTTGTAATGTGCTTGGTGGTGCTTTGGGTCCCGTAATCGTTGGCTTTTATTTGCTTGATATTTTTTCAATGTTTGAGCTTTTGGCTCTCCTTGGGGGGGGGGAGGTTTTGGTGGCCACGGCTCTCCTTATGAGAAAGCAGATTGGAATACTAGTTGGTGCTGGTGTAGGCATGGGCTGGGCGTTTACCTTTCTTATTCTCTGGCATCAAGAGCCAATTTTGGAGCGACTGATTTCTTATCAACATGGAGATCAGACTTCTATTACAAACCTTCTAGAAAATAAGCATGGAGTAATTTATACCCTCAATGATGGCAGCGGAGGTAGCGATTCTATATATGGTGGCAATGTTTATGATGGAGGGTTTAATGTAAACCTCGGGGATAATGGAAATGGGATATCCAGGGCTTATGTTTTAGCTGGGCTCCATGAAAACCCTAAGAAGGTACTGGTCGTTGGTTTGAGCTCAGGTTCCTGGGTTAGAGTTATCTCGGCTATTCCGGGTGTTGAGCGGATTGATGTTGTTGAAATAAATCCAGGTTATTCGGACATTATTTCCAGATATCCAGGTGCGAGCAATATTCTTTCCGACTCTAGACTTCGGTTTATTTATACCGATGGACGAAAATGGGCTGCGAGATCAATTCAGGAGGGGGCTAAGTATGACTTGGTTGTTATGAATAGCACGTGGCATTGGCGGGCATATAGCACAAATTTATTGTCCCTAGAGTTCTTTGAGAATGTCCAGTCGATCTTAAATGATGACGGAGTGTTCACTTACAATACTACCTGGTCTCTAGATTCTTTTTATACTGCTCTCAATGTTTTCCCTTATGCTTACATGTATAAGAATATTGTGTACGCTTCAAATAGAGATTTAAATAAAAAATTTGCAGAGAATCAGAATCGTCTTTGTAATCTAGATCCAATTAAGATTGAAGGGCAATCTTGTAAAGATGAAGAGTTCAGAGCCTCTATTCATAAATTAAGGTCAGCGAAATTTCTGGAGCTGGAAGAGGTAATGGTATATACCGGGATGATGCGTAAGCCGGAGTTAATAACAGATGATAATATGCTTACAGAGTATAAGTATGGAAAGAATTTTTCCTTGAAATGATGATTTGGGGTAATAGGTGATGTTCCTTGTGTTGAGTTTAGACTCATTGTGAATAACATTGAAAATAGCCGCTGAGTATTTTGATTCTAGTGTGTGATACGAGTGGTATTTTAAAATTTTCTGTTTTATAAGAAGGGTGAGATTAAACTTTGCATTAATTTTTTCTTGTGATTTTTGAATATTATAGTATATGCATTTATGTTGCTATTGTTTAAATGGTGTTTGTGGTTCATCTTGAGGGTGCGATGTTTTTTTTGTTAAGCTGAAGTGAGTATTCTGTTTTATTTGTGAGCATGTATGCGGTCCTAGGCGCATGATTAGCTTGTCTATAAGCTTATGTTTATTATTTTCTCTACTTCTAAATATGCCTTCTGAAATATTCAGGTCAAATATTTCTCTAGTGTTGAGTGGTAAATTCGTGCAAGTTAACCTTGGAATTCGGGTTTTCTGGTAAAAGAAGACTTTATTAAAATCAAGCGCATCTAAAAAATGCGTTATTTGCATTTCTGTTTGGGAGGAAGATAAATCTACAGTAGAGTGCTTAATCTCATCTATATCGTTTATTAGCTGCCAATGTAACTGCTTGGTATAGGCCCTGTGGTATTTTATTCGTATGCTAAACTGTCCAAAAAACATAGTACAGGCCAGTTTTAATTGCTGTTTTGTTTTTACTGGCGTTGAAAAATAAATACTATTTTCAAACTGAATTGATGGTCTATTATAGGTTGTTGACCTATGTCGATTGCCATTAAGTCTAGTTAGGTGATCAATAAAAGCACGTCCAAATAGTGTTTCAACCTCTGATAAAGGCGTCGTTAATAATTGACCCACTTTCTTAAACCCATGGAAATAGAGTTGCTCTATGGTTTTGTTGTCGCTCTCTAGTAACTTGCAAGGAGCGATACTGATCCATTGTTTCCATTGCGTTAAGGTCGGTGGGGTGTGGGTTTGCTGCAGCCATTGCTGATGCTCTGGTAATTTACTAAGTAGCAGCGCTGCACTGGGGCTATGGCCAAGCCCTAGCTTGTGGCTAATACTCATTTGTGCGAGCTCCTGCTGCATCGTATCCAGTAAAACTCTGAGCCCATCATTAGTTTTCAAGCCGCTGCCCAGTTCAATATAAAGATATGAAGAGTGACTACCTTCTTTGTGATCCTCTGCACTTATAGAGACCTTTGGGCTAAAACTGAACGCCCATAGCGCCAGCTCTTCTCGGTGGCGTTGCTCTTTTTCCCTATTTCGTTGCAGCAACTTTAGATCTGGGCATAGATTTTGAGCAGTCGCAGAGTTCAAGCCGGAGATTATGCCGCTTTTGAAGGCGGCTTTATTTGCCTCCACTATGATTTGATTTTCCACTATCGCCAATGGTTGGCTTCTTTCCTCTGGCGTCTGGGCGCGGGTGAGCGCTTCCAGGGGAAGTTTGGAAAATCGTATACAGAGCCAGAGCATGGAGAGTCCCTTAGATGTCGCTTAGTGCAGGGCTAGATGGTGTCGTTTTGATGTGCTGTGTTGAAGGAGGTTTAGCTGAAGGTGTTGACCACTAGGGCCACCCACTTGCTTCAGTAGTCTGAGGGCAAGTTGTTCTGGCTTGCTATTCAGCTGTAGTCGTAGCGTGGCAGGCGAGGGCCGGGGGGCTTCTGACAGGGGGCGGAAGTGGAAGTGAATACAGTTGCTTGCCTCGGCAGATTGCTGCAGGCGCTGCAGCTCTCGATAACTTATCGCCTGCTCGCCCTGCCAGCTCAAAACTGCGGAACAGCCTCCGGATTGTAGGGACTGCTCTATGGCCCAGAGGCAGTCTCGCTTGTCGCGGGGGTGGACTAATAATAGCTGTTCCAGTTGGATACCATGCTGGGCAAGTTCTGATGCACAGGGAGTAAATGGGGGTTTGATGAGAACCACCATCTCTCCCTTTTGGGTAAGTTCAGCGAGCATAGGGAGTAGGAGACTCAATGCGTTGGAGTTTGCCTGGGCTACAAGCAGCTCAGTAGTGCTACCGTGCGGCCAGCCGCGGTCTTTGAGAAGGGCATCCAAGCTGGTGAAACCGGTAGTGGTCCCTGCGTTTTGGGGTTCATTGGCTGCTTGGCAGGCCTTCTTGTCTCTAAAGTGTCGCAGTCTGATCGAGGAGCTGGCTTGGTTTTCCAAGTGATTGTTTTGTATGAAGTTTTTGGCTTTGTTCACATTGCCACCCCGCATTCTTGTCTCGGTCTTCAATCGGATCTAATCAGGTGACTGTATATATATACAGCTTATTGTGGATTTATACAGTAGTTAGTGGTTGGCGACAAGGTCGAAAGGCGTCGATTGGCACTTTTTTGCACAGTCTAAACCGGCTATGATTCCGCCTCTTTTGTTGAGCACTGATTATTCTTTTAGGGGGACGGAGTGAGTATCAAGTCCGATAAGTGGATTCGCCGCATGGCTGAGCAGCACGGCATGATTGAGCCTTTTGAGCCGGGCCAGGTGCGCCATGGCAATGATGGCGAGCGACTCATCTCCTACGGTACTTCGAGTTATGGTTACGATGTGCGCTGTGCTGGCGAGTTTAAGATCTTTACCAACGTGCATTCGGCTACCGTGGACCCCAAGACCTTCGATGAAAACAGCTTTGTCGATGTGGAAGGGGAGTACTGTATTATCCCACCGAACTCCTTTGCCCTGGCGCGCACAGTGGAGTATTTCCGTATTCCGCGCTCAGTACTGACTATCTGTCTGGGTAAATCCACCTATGCGCGCTGCGGCATAATCGTCAATGTAACGCCGCTGGAGCCGGAGTGGGAAGGGCATGTGACCCTTGAGTTTTCAAATACCACTAATCTGCCGGCGAAGATCTACGCCAATGAAGGTGTAGCGCAGATGCTGTTCTTTGAGTCTGATGAAGTCTGCGATGTGTCCTATGCGGATCGCGGTGGTAAGTACCAGGGGCAGCGCGGCGTGACCCTGCCTCGTACCTGATACTTGGGTGATTGCGCAGCCCTAATTCATGAGTGATGTATCCCATAGCCAGCTGCCCAAAAGTGTCGATGTACTGATTATCGGCGCTGGGGCAGCGGGTTTAATGTGCGCCGCCACTGCCGGCCAGCGCGGCCGCAGTGTGCTGGTATTGGATCATGCCAATAAAGTTGGCAAGAAGATCCTGATGTCCGGCGGTGGGCGCTGTAATTTCACCAACCTCTACACCAGTGCGGAAAATTTCTATAGCCGCAATCCCCATTTTTGTAAATCTGCCCTGGCGCGTTATAGCCAATGGGATTTTATTGCATTGGTGGATAAGCATGGGGTTTCCTACCACGAGAAAACACTGGGCCAATTGTTTTGCGACAACAAGTCCAAGGATATTCTCGACCTGCTATTGGCGGAGTGCCGTGCAGCCAAAGCTCAGGTTCGCACCCGTTGTACCATATCCTCAGTAGAGTCGGGGCAGGGTGGTTATCGTGTTGAGACCAGCCTGGGGACGGTTCACTGTGAGTCCCTAGTCGTGGCTACTGGTGGATTGTCGATACCCACCATGGGGGCCACGGGCTTTGGCTATGATATCGCTCGCCAGTTTGGGCTCAATATCATTCCCACTCGTGCGGCCTTGGTGCCCTTTACCCAGCACAAGCGCCATTTGGAGCGACAGGGTAGCCTACCGGGCAGCTCGCTTAGTGTGACGGCCTCCTGTGGTGAGGGTAGCTTTCACGAGCAGATGCTGTTTACTCACCGAGGCTTAAGTGGACCGGCAGTGTTACAAATATCCAGCCACTGGCGCGAAGGCGAAAAAGTGACTTTCGATCTGGCCCCGGATCGTGATCTGGCCGATTGGCTGCAACAGCGCCGCCGGGAGAGCCCGGAGATTCACTTGCACAGTGTTTTGGCTGAGCTTTGGACTAAGAAGCTTGTGCAGTTTTTCCTGCAGCGGCAGCATATCGACAGCCGTCCCCTCAAGCAGTTTACTGAAATAGAGCTGCAGGAACTCGGAGCTAAGTTGCAAGCCTGGACGCTGGTTCCCGATGGCACCGAAGGCTATCGCACTGCAGAAGTTACCCTCGGCGGCGTAGATACAGATCAGATTTCTTCGCGTACTATGGAGTGCAAAACCCAGCCAGGGCTGTATTTTATCGGCGAGGTGCTGGATGTGACTGGCTGGCTGGGGGGCTTTAATTTTCAGTGGGCCTGGGCTTCTGGGCACGCGGCGGGGGAGGTCGCCTAATATGGGAGATGTGATTCCTTTTAAAAGAAAAACCACCTGGCAGAAACACAAAGGCAGCACTCTTTGCCGGGAAGGTTTTCACAAGTGGAAAGTGGTTACCGAGCGCAAGTTTGATGTTAAGCAGGGCAAGCTCGTCACAGAGTATTGCTGTGAGCGCTGTGGAAAAACCAAGACCAAGTTGCTTTAGAGTGGCTCGCTAGAGAACATGCAGCTAGCTGAATTTTGCTTATTTTCCTAGTAACTCTCTTCCCTGACCACCCCTGGTGCGTTAGGCGCACCAGGGGTTGCGCCATGCATTAACTCTGAGCCTGACGATTCTCCATTAAACACTAATAGCGATAGTAGCCTCCGCGATAGCGATAATAGTCTCTGCGTTTTCTTTCTCTATCGTAGAGATAGCCTGCCCCTGCGCCAATCACGGCGCCTGCTGCGGTGCCACCGGGCCGACCTCCACTGATTAGGGCGCCGGTAACGGCACCGACGCCGATGCCGGTTCCGATGCGACGGTCGGTATCGCTCATATTGGCACAGCCTTGCCCGCCGAGGCCTAGGGCCAATACTGCGGTTAAGCTGAGGTATTTAATCGCTTTGATACGCATAGTCACCCCTTTCAGTGATGCTTGAGGGATAGATATTCGGTAAGACAGACCGAATAATTTCGCAGCCAGTGTAGGGTGGAGATAAGTCAGCAACAAATATCTAAGCTGTGGGCTGCGTATAGCACAAAATAAGAGATTTGAAGGATTTTGCGATGTTTGAAAAGCAACAATTGATTGATATTGCCCAAACTTCAATGCCATTCGGTAAGTATGCGGGTAGAGTACTTATCGATCTTCCTGAGGAGTACCTGCTTTGGTTTGCCAAAAAGGGTTTTCCTACTGGGAAGTTGGGGCAGTTGATGGCTCTGACATTGGAGATCAAAATTGAAGGGCTGGAAGGGCTGATTGCGCCGTTAAAATAATCTGAAGATGTTCATTGTTGTCTCTTGGTAAAAGTCAAAAAAATCTAAGCAAGTGACCACTTTAAAAACTCCTAGGCTGCTCTTTTCTTTGTTTCGTTTTCCATGATTTTTTGTGGAAAAAATGCTTACTAGCTTGGTTAAGAGCATGTTATACCAGTAGCTTGATTTTGATTTTCTAGGTTGCGAGTCTAATATGTAAATGCCTAGGTAAGCTTTGCGGAGCGAAGCGTTAACAACAAGCGGTCCGTAATGGAGACTGGACTAACCCGGAAATAGGCCCACAGCGGGTGACCACTGGTCTGAATGATTTCAGCGAGGTTAAAGCGGGAGTAGAGCCAGTCATATTAAAGAGGGAGCGGTCGAAATGAATTCGGCCGCTAATTAATTGTACCTACTCAAAATATTTTTCTTAATTTCTCTTTATATTTTGCTTGTTTTTATCGGTAAATATTGGAATTCGGAGAAATTTTGCAATTAGCTCTGTGGGATAAAAGAAAATCGTTGATTGTTAAATATAGAGAGCGTTGGGGGAAACCCCGGCAGTGGATTTACCGGGGCTGGATCAGCTAAGAAAGTTCAAGCGATAAATTAAAGTGGTATACGAACAACTACACCACCCATAGTTTCGCCAAGCTCAAAATTATCGCGTGGACTATCCGCGTGGTCATTGTGACAGCTGACACAAGCTGGGGATACACCCACATCGGCATAAACCGCGGTAAAGTATTCGGTATCACCGAGTGTCTCACGGCCATAGAAATTTTTACCTGGGTTGTCGATGACAAACTGCAAACCTTGCTTTTCCATTTCGGTGCGCGGCTTGTTCTGTTTGTTTACCGGCCATAGGGACAGCAGGGCGTAGCTGAAGCCGGATTCTTTTTCCGCGACTCGCTCAGCACCCATTCGCATCATTTGTGCGGGCAACGGCAGCAATTTTTTATCCTGCCAGTGCTCGTCGGCATCCAGAACTTTTTCCTCATTTTGCAAACGGTTAACTACCTTGTTGGTGTAATTGGCTCTGTCTGCCTCAATCACGGCAAAGATAGCATCCGCCATTCGCTCCGGTGCCACGCCCTGGTTTTTTTCACAGCCAGTGAGTAGGGCCAGTCCGGCGATAAAACAAGCGGCAATACGCATAGTGTTCCCCTCCTATTGGGATTGTGTTTGCTTATTTTTGCTTTTGGAAATTCTTGCAATGCGGTCGCGGATTAAGTCAAACGTTTCATGCTTATCCGCAGGCTTATGCTTGAAATTCTGAGAGATCAGTTTTTCGTCCGCCATGGCTGCCAGGGAAAACTCCGCTCCATGACAGTTCAGGCAGACAGGCAACATTTTTTCATTGGGGCGGAGATTGTGGTTCTGATTATGATTGACCACAACCTGTTCTCCGTGGGTTTCCCGCGGCAAGTGACAGCTGGCACAGCTAACGCCGTTTTCTGGATCTGCTTGCCAGGTATTGAAATGCGGCGATTCCTTGTAGGCCAAGCTGTGCTCATCGCTGTGGCAGCTGAGACAGGATTCCACAGCTGCGAACTGCAAGTCGACATCGTGGGGGCCGTGACAACTGGTGCAACTGAGTTCCCCGGAAGCGTCAGACTGCATGGGTATCCAGGCCTGGTGTGGCGTCATGGCACCAACCTGTTGAACAAATTCCTGTGGCAACTTGGATGAGAGGCGCATTCCGTGTTTACCTTGGGTAAAAGATTCCCGTTGCTCGCTGTGGCAGCTTGCACACTGTTCAACAACCTCAGCACTAGTAAATTGCATCTGTCCATTGGTGTGGCAGCTACTGCAGTTCACGTCCACTTGAGAGTGGGGGCTTTGCGCCCAAGCCGCAGCGATTTCTGCAGTTGCAGTTTCTTCCTGTATATCCGCCTGCTGCATCTGTAGGGGCTGAGCATCGGGATGTTCCTGTAACCAGGATTGCATGGCGGTACGTGCCGGAAGCTTTGCCTCCTCGAGCAGATCGGGTTGTCCGACATGGGCGATTAAGAAATCTTCATAAAGGGTGCCGTTATCGTGGTAGTTGTGGCAGCCGGCACTGGCACAGGTCTCGAAGCCCATACCTTCATGGCTACTGCGCTCTTCGGCAATTTCGCTGTGGCAATGAAAGCAGAAATCCCCGGCCAGGCTGACACCCATTTCGCGAGTAATTTGCTGTTTGTGTTCTGTGTGGCAGCTGATGCACTGACGCGCATCCAGGGTTTCCAGCAATTGGGCGTTACGAGGGTCGAGAAATTTTTTGCGTGGATGGGAGTCATCGGCCAGCTCTAATTCTTCTGCGTGGCAGCTTAGGCAAGATTGCTGAATAGATTCTTCCCCTGAAAACCCATCGGTATGACAAGAAGTACAAGCGAGCTCTATCTGATGATGGCCATGTGTGGGCTCGCCAGTTATAAATAAAGACTTGTCATCTGCCGTTAGGTTATAGGAAGCGTAGGCACCTACAACCAGCGTCAACAGTAGTCCGTAATGCCAAAATTTAAATTGATAAGATTTCATTTAGAAGTAATAAACCGCAAGAATGTGATAGGCGAGGAGTACCGGCAGTGCCCAAAGTAAGGCGTAGTGAACGCGTGACCACCACTTGCGATGTTCGCGTAGTCTGAGATCGGTCCAGTGATGATTGCGGGCCATAAAAACACCAACAAGGGAGCCAGTAGCAGTAACCCCAAGGAAGACCAGCATGAGTGCGAGGTTGAGGTTTTGCCCCATACGGAAGCCTGTGTGCACAGCGAGTGCGGCCACGGCAACCACCCCAGTAAGGCTGTGGGCGTAGCGCCAGTGATCTACATGGCCGAAAGATAGTTTTTTCCAGCGCTTTCGCACACTGAGTGCAGCGGTAAAAAAACATAGCGCGAGGATCGTGTAGCCGGTTACCTGTTTCCAGAAGTTGTCATACCAGAGTTTTTCCCAGAATTGGCCGGCCTGCACAGAGTCAGATATTGGCGGGGGTGGCATAAGGAATGACAAGGTAATTAAAAGTAACGATATAATCGAAGTGATTAATATACCCTTGGCGTGGCGCATAACCAGATTAGGCGCAGGGGTATCGAGTAGCTCGGCCATTAAGGGCCGGCAGCTGCCGCAGACAGATCCGGCGGTGGTTGCCTGCTGTAGTTCGTTTAACGTGCGCTTGCCTTCGGAAATAGCCTTGCATAATTCCCCTTTGCTGACGGAATTACACTGGCACACCAGGTAGCTGTCGGGAAAACTCTTGATACTGTTTGACGCCTGTAGGCCAAATAGACGGCCCTCGTCTGCAAACTGCTTAAGCGCTTGAGCACTGACTTTTTCCTCCTGAGCCACCGCTTGGCGCAAGCTGTTGGCCTCATCCCAGCTGCCAATATAAATAGCACCGAGAATGCGCCCATCTTGAACAAATAGCCGGCGATAAATACCCTTGAACCGATTACGGAAAACGTGACTCTGTAAATTACCCTGCTGATGAAGGTTGTCGGAGGCAACGTCTCCCATAATAGCGCAAGGAATGTGGGCGATTTTGAGTTGGATATCTGTGTAACTGCCGGAGTAGGGGCGCTCTAAAATCTCCCCGCCATGTTCGCGGCGAATATGTGAACAACAGCTTTCCGCCTGCTCATAACCGGGGCGAACCAGCTGATACACCTTTTGATCAAACTCGGCACATTCACCAATTGCGTAAACATCCGGATCGGAGGTTTGCATCCATTCGTTGACTACAACCCCTCTATCGATTTTTAGTCCGGCTTTTTGGGCAAGGGCGACTTCCGGCTGAATACCAGTGCAAAGAACAATAGCATCGACGCAGAGGTTTTCGCCATCCTCAAAGTGTAAATGGGATTTTTCTTCCTGCTGCTCAATTGACTTAAGAATTGAGCCAGTTTTCAGCTGCACACCAAGGGCGGCAAGAGAGGATTTTAAAAACTCTTCGCCTTCCTCACCTAAAAGGCCACTTAGTAATTTTCCGCGGGATTGAAGTGTGACAGTATTTTTCGGTGTTTTTAGAGCCGTTGCCGCTTCCAGCCCCAGGGCGCCGGCGCCGATCACACAAATATCGGCGTGCCGCTCCCGCAGGGCGATTAGATCATTGGTATTGCGCAGGCTGCGAAAGGGGTAAACGCTGGGTAATCCTGCACCGGGTATTGCGGGAATTTTGGGGTTGGAGCCGGTGGCTAGAATCAGCTTGGTGTAGGGCTGAATATTACCGGCAGCATCTGTTACCGTTTTTTTGACACGGTCTATAGAGACGATTTTACGGTCGATATATTCTGCGAGCCGGTGGTCAGTTTTACCTAGGATGGGATTATCCAGTTCCTCCCGTTCCACATGGCGAGAGAGGTACTGTGATAATTTTACACGATTATAAGGTGATTCTGTTTCCGCTCCATAGATAACAATTTGCGCTTCGTCACAGAACTCAAGCAGCTTTTGTGCACAGCGAACCCCGACCGGTCCAGTGCCTACAATTACATAAATCGGATAGCTGCTGTCGCTGGTGCGGGCGCCATCTGGTAAATATTGACGAGCAGCTGAACTTTCTAGTTCAGTCATATTTCCCCCGAATCCCCCGGCTTTTACTACTGGCCTTTTGTCCTTTTTGTTTTAAGCCACAAAGCTTTCAGAACTTCCTAGACCAATATTCCACCGTTATGAGTTTTTTTAAATTCTAATTTCTATATGTTTAAACAAAATTAAATAAACGTCTAGTGTTGAATAGAAATCGCGAGAGAGAATAGGAAGGTATGGGAGGTCAGGCTGGAAAGTTTTTTTAAGTTGTTGTTATTGTTCGCTTTTTTTGATGCTAGCTTCAGCAAAAAAAAGTGGCTGGCCTGATTGTGGTTGCCACTTTTTATTTGGTGAGGAAAAATTTTTAATCAGGTCTTCGCTGTCAATACCTATTAGGTGGGTAAGTTTGATTAGCCTTGGGGTGTAGCTTTAAATAAGCTAAAAAATATGCACTCCACTCTTATGGGCTAGATACGCTTATCCGAAATAATTCCAAAATAATTTTCACTTACCTGTCGGGTATGCGTCTAACGCTTTTGGGTTGGCAAGCGGTTTTTAGAAAAATATTTTGAGTCAGCGAGGGCCTGGAGCTAGGCTTCTAAGGGGAAAAGGTTTGCGCCCCGTCCTTGTGGGTCGCAGACATCCATTCAAAGTATTTTTTAATAAGTTGTTACTCACTCATTGGCTCACGCCTAATTCCTGTAGATGTTGAGTAACGAACTGGACCTCTCTAGTCCGAAAATACTTAGGAGGGCTGATAGAGAACGTAAAGTTCTTTTTCTTCCAGTGCGGTGCGGCGAGTGAGTGCCTCACCTATCTTTTGGTAATCCATTTTAAAGTCGCGAACCATTTCCGGGGTGAAGGCTTCATGGTTGTAGCGCTTGCAGAATTGCACCACGGCATTGGCGATTTCATTCATATCGGTGCGGAAATCTTTTACAACCTGCAGTGTGTGCGCATCGCCGGCGAGGGCCTGCTCCAGATAGACGTAGAAGCGAACATTTTCCTTTATCAGGTGTGCCTGGAAGCCGGACTTAAATTGAGTGAGTAGTTGTGACAGTTGGCGATAGTTTTGCTTTTCAAAGCCTTCGGACCACATACGCTGGAAAATGCCAATTAAGTGGCGGTGATCGTCCTCCAGGGCTTTGATCAGAGTTGGGTCGTAAGAAATTGTGCGGCTGCCTTTAGCGCTGGCATAGTTGCTGCGGGTATATTTTTCTTCCAGATCGACGCTGTCGGAGGTCTTGCTACCTCTGAACATGCCGGAGATAAAGCTAAGCATATGCTGTGCCCTTAATAGGTTTAATTTTGTGTGTTGTATGGGTAAGGGAAACCGCGGGTGGGTAGTCGCTGAGGTGCGGTAACTACACAGCAAATTCACCCGGTCCGAGAGGCGCGGATTTTACATTGCATGACAGGTGTTTTTCTGTGTGGCGGGAGTTGCATCAGGGTGAGAATTTTAATATTGAGAACCTCGTCACAATTAATGGAGGTCTAGGTTGTTGCGTTATTTGAATTTTGTTGAATATTTTTAAATTCCAGGTGGTTATTTCAGGAAATAAAAAACCCGGCATTGCCGGGTTTTTTATTTTGAGCTTTATTAGCGTTGTTCCAGTGGAACATAATCGCGCTGGGCATAGCCGGTGTAAAGCTGGCGAGGGCGACCAATTTTGTACGGGTTGGAAATCATTTCGTTCCAGTGTGCGATCCAGCCTGAAGTGCGGCCGGTGGCAAAAATTACGGTGAACATATCGGTGGGGATGCCGATAGCCTTCATAATAATACCGGAGTAGAAGTCGACGTTCGGGTAGAGCTTCTTCTCAACGAAGTAATCGTCCTCAAGGGCGATTTTTTCCAGCTTCTTGGCGATCTTCAGCAGTGGATCGTTCTCGGCACCCATGGCTCCCAGAACTTCATCGCAGATGCCCTGCATTACGCGGGAGCGAGGATCGAAGTTCTTGTAGACGCGGTGACCAAAGCCCATTAGGCGGAAGGGGTCATTCTTGTCTTTGGCGCGCTTCACGAATTCGTCGATACGGCTCTCATCGCCGATTTCCTGCAGCATGTTCAGTACTGCCTCGTTGGCGCCGCCGTGAGCGGGTCCCCATAAGGTAGCGATACCGGAGGAGATACAGGCGAAGGGGTTGGCGCCAGAGGAGCCCGCCAGGCGCACGGTAGAGGTGGAGGCGTTTTGCTCATGGTCAGCGTGTAACAGGAAGATGATGTCCATTGCCTTGGCGACAACCGGATCGATCTTGCTGGGCTCGCAGGGATTGCCAAACATCATGTGCAGGAAGTTCTCGGAATAGCTGCGGCTATTGTCCGGGTACATGAAGGGCATGCCTTGGGAGTGCTTGTAGCACATGGCTGCCAAGGTTGGCATCTTGGCAATCAGGCGGTGCGCAGAAATCTCGCGGTGCTCTGGATTGGTGATATCCAGGGAGTCGTGATAGAAGGAGGCGAGAGCACCCACTACGCCACACATCATTGCCATCGGGTGGGCATCGTAACGGAAGCCTTTAAAGAAACTCACCAGGGATTCGTGAACCATGGTGTGAGACATAATAGTGTCTACATACTTCTTCTTTTCTTCTGCATTGGGCAGTTCACCATTCATCAGCAGGTAGCAGGTTTCCAGATAATCGGATTTTTCTGCTAATTGCTCGATGGGGTAGCCCCGGTGCAATAATTGGCCTTTGCCACCATCAATAAAAGTGATCTTGGAATCACATGAGGCGGTGGATACGAAGCCCGGGTCGTAGGTGAAAAAGCCTTTGCTGGTCAGGCCGCCGACATCGATCACATCGGGGCCGAGGGTGCCGGAGCGAACGGGCATCTCAAGAGCGCCGTCGATACCATCGACTGTGAGGTGCGCTTTTTTATCGGACATTGCGGACTCCTAAAAACTGTTCTTATGGCGGCCTTTTCCTAGTGTTTTCGGGTGCTGGCGGCCTTTTGAGCGGGGCCAAACTTAAGTGCCGCGCCGCAAATTGTCAAACCCAAAGGGGTGGACGGCCAGTCGGCCGACAACAGGATATTCGGCGACAGCGTGGGCTGGTAGAGCTTTTGCCTGGTCGTGGGCGCAAAAATCTGCGGAAATCCCGTTGAGCTAAATCCTGTGCCTGCGAGGTGCGCTGAGGTGGCGTATTCCTAGGCGTTCGTTGTGTTTTGACTATCGAATGCCTATAATCCGCGCGGCTTGCGCCATGGTACGGCTACTTTGTACAAGGCTTCATCAGGTCGAGTGCAAAGTGATCAGCAAGCAGCTCGTCCCTCCCAATTTGAAAAGCTAACGGGCGCCCGGTCGTTCAGGGCAACAAGGTGTTTTTCCTGTGAACAAAAACAGACCTGTCAATTTAGACATTTCCACTATAAAGCTTCCCGCTGCCGCTTTGGTTTCCATTTTGCACCGTGTATCCGGTGTGGTGCTCTTCGCCGTTGTGGCGTTGCTGCTCTGCATGCTCGATGCCAGTCTGGAATCCGAACAGGGCTTCGCCGATATGGCGGCAGCATTTAACAGTATTCCAGCCAAGCTCATCCTGTGGGCCTCTCTGGCAGCTCTTATTTACCATTTGCTGGCCGGTGTGCGTCACCTGTTTATGGATATGGGTATGGGTGAGAGCCTCGAAGGTGGTCGCCGCAGCGCAATTGCCGTGCTGGTGGTGAGTGTAATCCTTATTCTTTTAGTGGGAGTATGGTTGTGGTAAGAACAGTAACTAGCTTCGGCCGTAGCGGCACATTCGACTGGCTCTACCAGCGCGTTACCGCAGTAATACTGCTCGCTTACGTCCTCTTTATAGTGGGCTTTATTTTTTTCACCAAAGACTTCGGATACCAGGCCTGGTCTGAATTGTTCGCCCAGCGCTGGATGCGTGTATTCAGCTTGGTTGCCTTGCTGTCCACCGTGATTCACGCCTGGATCGGCCTCTGGTCTGTGGTTACCGACTACATCACCAACCGGGTGATGGGCGGTAAGGCCACTGTTCTGCGCCTGTTCGTAGAAGTGATCCTGGCTGCGGTTGCCGTGCTTTACACGGTGTGGGGCATTGAAATTCTTTGGGGTGTATAAGCAATGGCGAACATGCGAACTATTTCTTTTGACGGGATTGTGATTGGTGGCGGCGGTGCTGGTATGCGCGCGGCTCTGCAGATGGCCCAGTCCGGCTATAAAACTGCGGTAATTACCAAGGTATTCCCAACCCGTTCTCACACGGTATCCGCCCAGGGTGGTATTACCTGTGCGATTGCCAGCTCTGACCCCAATGATGATTGGCGCTGGCACATGTATGACACCGTTAAAGGCTCCGACTATATCGGTGACCAGGAAGCGATTGAATACATGTGTTCTGTAGGCCCCGAAGCGGTATTTGAGCTGGAGCACATGGGCCTGCCTTTCTCCCGAACTGAGGAAGGCCGTATTTATCAGCGCCCATTCGGCGGTCAGTCCAAAGATTTCGGCCGCGGTGGCCAGGCAGCCCGTACCTGTGCTGCCGCCGACCGTACTGGCCACGCACTGCTGCACACGCTGTACCAGAATAATGTTAAGCACCAAACCGAGTTTCTGAACGAGTGGTTTGCGATTGACTTGGTGAAGAACCAGGACGGTGCCGTGGTGGGTGTGATCGCCATGTGCATCGAAGATGGCGAAGTGGTCTTTATTAAGTCCAAGGCGACCGTATTCGCTACCGGTGGTGCCGGCCGTATCTTCGCCTCCACCACTAACGCACACATCAACACCGGCGACGGTGTCGGTATGGCCCTGCGCGCAGGTATGCCTGTGCAGGACATCGAGATGTGGCAGTTCCACCCGACTGGTATTTACGGTGCCGGTGTACTCGTGACCGAAGGTTGTCGCGGTGAGGGTGGCTACCTGATCAACAAAGACGGCGAGCGTTTTATGGAGCGTTACGCGCCCAACGCTAAAGACCTCGCTTCTCGCGATGTTGTAGCCCGTTCCATGGTACTTGAGATTCTCGATGGCCGCGGCTGTGGCCCCGAGGGCGATCACGTGTTCCTGAAGCTTGATCACTTGGGCGAAGACTTGCTCAACAGCCGCCTGCCCGGTATCTGTGAGTTGTCCAAGACCTTTGCCCATGTCGACCCAGTTAAGGCGCCGATTCCGGTTGTTCCCACCTGTCACTATATGATGGGCGGTATTCCCACCAACGTTCACGGCCAGGCCTTGACCCAGGACGCTGCGGGCAACGACCAGATCATCGACGGCTTCTACGCCTGTGGTGAGGTTGCCTGTGTATCTGTACACGGCGCTAACCGCCTGGGTGGTAACTCGCTGCTGGACCTGGTGGTATTCGGCCGCGCATCCGGCCTATTTATCGAGAAGGCACTGCGTGAAGGTATTGAGCACCGCGAAGCGTCCGAGTCCGATCTGGAAGCGGCGATGGCGCGTCTGAACCGACTGGAAACCAACGAAACCGGTGAGAAAGCTGCGGACCTGCGCAAAGAGTTGCAAGGTGTAATGCAGAATCACTTCGGCGTATTCCGCCGCGGCGACTACATGGCGGAAGGTGTGAAGAAGCTGGCTGACCTGCGTGAGCGTATTGAGAATGTACGCCTGGACGACAGAAGCCGTGCGTTTAACACCGCCCGTGTCGAAGCGCTGGAACTGCAGAACCTGCTGGAAGTTGCCGAGGCCACTGCGATTGCCGCGGAGACCCGCACTGAGAGCCGCGGTGCCCATGCCCGCGAAGACTTCCAGGAGCGCGATGACGAAAACTGGCTGTGTCATTCCATGTACTTCCCAACTGAGAAGCGTGTTGGCAAGCGTGCGGTAAACTTTGCACCGACCACCATGGAAGCCTTTGAACCGAAAGCTCGGACCTACTGATTCGGGAGCGGAATAGAGTATGTTGAAAGTAAGCATTTACCGTTACAACCCGGAAACTGATAAAGCGCCTTACATGCAGGACTACCAGCTCGACACTCAGGGCAAGGACCTGATGGTGTTGGACGTGTTGGAGTTGCTCAAGGCTCAGGATCCGACCCTGTCCTTCCGCCGCTCCTGCCGTGAAGGTGTGTGTGGTTCCGACGGTATGAATATTTCCGGCCGCAATGGCCTGGCGTGCACTACGCCACTGTCTGAAGCTGCCCCCAAGGGTAAACTGATTCTGCGTCCGCTGCCGGGCCTGCCTGTGATTCGCGACCTGGTTGTGGATATGGAACAGTTCTACGAGCAGTACAAAAAGATTGAGCCGTATCTGCAGAATGACACTCCGGCACCGGCGATTGAGCGCCTGCAGTCCCCAGAGGATCGCGAAAAGCTCGATGGTCTGTACGAGTGTATCCTGTGTGCCTGCTGCTCCACCGCCTGTCCGTCCTTCTGGTGGAACCCGGACAAGTTTATCGGTCCGGCCGGCCTGCTACAGGCTTACCGCTTCCTGGCGGATAGCCGCGACCTGGCCACTGACGAACGTCTATCCAACCTGGACGACCCCTTCAGTGTGTTCCGTTGTCACGGTATTCAGAACTGTGTCAACGTATGTCCTAAGGGTTTGAATCCGACTCGCGCCATTGGCCATATTCGCAATATGCTGCTGACGCGTGCTGTATAGGGATTAATGAAGGCTGCAAAGCAGTCTTCAGGGCTCACCTTTGGTGGGCCCGGTGCCAGGTAGGGCGCTTATCTAATACAAAAGCCGGCTCCGGTCGGTATTAAATTAAAAAGGGGAGGTGGCTTTGTGCGCCTCCCCTTTTGTGAGTGAAGGAAAGCGCAGTGGCTGTAGCGATGAGAGTCCACTGCAATCGAGGTAGGCATCAAAATGCACGAAAGTACCATGGAGCAGCTGTGGCGTAGCTCCCATATCTCCGGGGGCAATGCTGCCTATGTGGAGGAGCTTTACGAGACCTATCTGCACGACCCCAACGGTGTACCGGAGGAGTGGCGCAATTACTTCGACAGCCTCCCCCGTGTTGAGGGCAGCAGCGATGTCTCTCACGCCGCAGTGCGCCAGCACTTCGAGCTGCTCAGCAAACACCGCGCGCGCCCAGTAGCGGCGCCAGGTTCCGGCTCCGTCAATATCGAACACGAGCGCAAGCAGATTAAAGTTCTGCAGCTGATCGATTCCTATCGCCATCGCGGCCATAAGAAAGCGACCCTGGACCCGCTCGGCCTGATGGCCCGCGAGCAGGTGCCCGATTTACAGTTGAGCTACCACGGCCTGACTGAGGGTGATTTCGATACCACCTTCAATACCGGTAGCCTGTTCCTTGGCAAAGAAGAGGCGACCCTGCGTGAGATCGTAGAGGGGTTGGAGCGCACCTACTGTGGCAATCTGGGTGCAGAGATCATGCATCTCTCCAATCTGGAAGAGCAGCAGTGGTTTCAGCAGCGCCTGGAGCGCAGCCAGTCCAAGGCCAACTTCGGCACCGATATCCAGATTGAAATCCTGCAGCGCTTGTCTGCAGCAGAGGGCCTGGAGCGCCATCTGGATTCCAAATACCCGGGTACCAAGCGCTTTGGTGTCGAGGGTGGTGAGAGTCTGATCCCGATGATGGACGCCCTGATCCGCCGCTCCGGTACCTACGGGGTGAAGGAAATCGTGATCGGCATGGCCCACCGCGGCCGTCTGAATACCCTGGTGAATATCCTCGGTAAAAACCCATCGGACCTGTTCGAAGAGTTCGAGGGCAAGAAAACTCTGGATACCTCTGGCGACGTGAAATACCACCAGGGCTTCTCCTCCAACGTAATGACTCCCGGTGGTGAAGTACACCTGGCGCTGGCCTTTAACCCGTCGCACCTGGAAATCAGTGCGCCTGTGGTGGTTGGCTCTGTACGCGCTCGCCAGGACCGTCGTAAAGACGGGACTGGTGAGAAAGTAATGCCGATTAACATCCACGGCGACGCGGCTTTTGCCGGTCAGGGTGTGGTGCAGGAAACCCTGCAGATGTCTCAGACCCGCGGTTACTACACCGGTGGTACTGTGCACATCGTACTGAACAACCAGGTGGGCTTTACCACCAGCAAGCGCGAAGACGCTCGCTCCACTGAGTACTCTACCGATCCGGCCAAGATGATCGATGCGCCGGTGCTGCACGTAAACGGCGACGACCCGGAAATGGTCGTATTGGCCGCGCTGCTGGCGGTGGACTACCGCTACGAATTTAAGAAAGACATCGTTATCGATTTGGTTTGCTACCGTCGTCGCGGCCATAACGAGACCGATGATCCCTCTGGTACCCAGCCGCTGATGTACCAGACTATTCGCAAGCATAAAACTACCCGTACCCTCTACTCCGAGAAGCTGGTGGGTGAGGGCATTCTCGACAAGGCTGCTGCGGATAAACTGGCCAACGACTACCGCGATAAACTCGATGCGGGTGAGGACGTGGCCACTGGCTTGGTGAAGCAGCCGGACTCCTCCATGTTTGTAGATTGGAGCCCCTACCTGGGCCACGACTGGCAAGTAGCTGCAGATACTGGCTATGCGCTGCCGAAATTGCAGGATGTGGCCAACCGTATGACCGCTGTGCCCGATGGCATTGTGATGCAGCGCCAGGTCTCCAAGATTTACGATGACCGCCGCAAGATGGCCGGTGGCGCACTGCCCTTGAACTGGGGCATGGCGGAAACCTTGGCTTATGGCACTTTGCTGGAAGAGGGCTTTATGGTCCGCTTTACCGGTGAGGATGTGGGTCGCGGAACCTTCTCCCACCGTCACGCGGTGATTCACAGCCAGAAAGATGGCCAGAGCTATGTGCCTTTGCAGCATATGTTCGAAGACCAGCCGCCTTTCTACATCTACGACTCGCTGCTGTCTGAAGAGGCAGTGTTGGCGTTTGAATACGGCTACGCCACCACTACACCAAAATCCCTGGTGGTTTGGGAGGCTCAGTTCGGTGATTTCGCCAATGGTGCCCAGGTAGTAATCGACCAGTTCATCACTTCCGGTGAGCACAAGTGGGGCCGTATGTGCGGCCTGGTAATGCTGCTGCCGCACGGCTACGAAGGCCAGGGTCCGGAGCATTCCTCCGCACGTCTAGAGCGCTTTATGCAGCTATGTGCCGAGCACAATATCCAGGTGTGTAATGCCACTACTCCGGCACAGATCTTCCACTTGCTGCGTCGTCAGGCGGTACGCCCGATGCGTCGTCCGCTGGTGATTATGAGCCCGAAATGGATTTTGCGTCACAAGCTGGCCACCTCCAGCCTGGAAGAGCTGGCCGAAGGCCGCTTCCATAACGTGATCCAGGACCAGGGCGTAGACCCAGAAAAAGTGAAACGCTTGGTGTTGTGCTCCGGCAAGGTTTACTACCACCTGCTGGAAGCCCGTATGGAGCGTGAGCAGGAAGATGTTGCGTTCGTGCGAATCGAACAGCTGTACCCATTCCCAGACGAAGAGTTTGTGGAAGCGGTATCCGCATTCAAGAAGATCAAGAGTGTTGCCTGGTGTCAGGAAGAGCCCATGAACCAGGGCGCCTGGTACTCCAGCCAGCACCACTTGCGTCGTCTCCTGTCGGAAACCCATCCGAAGCTGGATCTGGAATACGTGGGCCGCGCCCCATCCGCAGCACCTGCGGCAGGCTATATGTCCACGCACCTTGAAGAACAGAATAAGTTCATCAACGAGGCGCTGACCGTCAAGTAACCGGCGGCAGTAATAAGTGAAGAGTCAATCTCAGGAAACAGAAAAAATGACGATCGAGATTAAAGCGCCAACTTTCCCTGAATCTGTTCAGGACGGAACTGTCGCCACCTGGCATAAACAACCCGGTGAAGCTGTGTCCCGCGATGAACTGATCGTGGACATCGAGACCGATAAAGTTGTGCTGGAAGTTGTTGCACCTGCCGATGGTGCGCTGACTGAAATCATCAAGGGGGAGGGCGATACCGTCCTCTCCAATGAAGTGATTGCCAAGTTTGAAGCGGGCGCTGGCGCGGCCGCTGCCCCGGCGGCAGAAAAAGCAGAAGCTCCGGCTGCCGAAGCGGCTGCCCCCGCTGCTGGCGACAAAATTGCCATGCCATCCGCTAAGAAAATGGCTGCTGAGAAGGGTGTCGATCTGGCGGGTGTTGAAGGCACTGGCAAGGGTGGCCGTGTTCTCAAAGAAGACGTAATGAAAGCTGGCACTGCGCCTGCCGCTGCTGCTCCCGCCGCTGCTGCTGAAGTGGCTGTTGCTCCGGGCGAGCGCGTGGAGAAGCGTGTTCCTATGACCCGCATGCGCAAGCGTATTGCTGAACGCCTGCTGGATGCCTCCCAGTCCACCGCCATGCTCACCACCTTTAACGAGGTGAACATGAAGCCGGTCATGGACTTGCGCAAGAACTACAAAGACCTGTTCGAAAAAACCCACAACGGCACTCGCCTGGGCTTTATGGGTTTCTTCGTGAAAGCTGCGGTAGAAGCGTTGAAGCGCTACACCGCGGTGAACGCGTCTATCGATGGTAACGATATCGTTTACCACGGTTACCAGGATATCGGTGTAGCGGTTTCCTCTCCGAAAGGCCTGGTTGTACCGATTCTGCGCAATGCGGAAAACATGGGCCTGGCGGATATGGAAAACAATATCCGCGATCTGGGTGTTCGCGCCCGCGATGGTAAATTGTCTATCGAAGAGATGACTGGCGGTACCTTCACCATTACCAACGGTGGTGTATTCGGCTCCCTGCTGTCCACTCCGATCCTGAACCCGCCGCAAACCGCAATTCTGGGTATGCACAAAATCCAGGAGCGCCCGATGGCGGTAAATGGCAAGGTGGAAATCCTGCCGATGATGTACCTGGCGCTGTCCTATGACCACCGTCTGATCGACGGTAAAGAAGCGGTTGGCTTCCTGGTAGCGATCAAGGAAATGATCGAAGATCCAGCGCGTATCTTGCTCGAAGTTTAAAAAATAAGTTCTGGGGCCTGCGGGCCCCTCGATCACACTGCATTAGAAATATCTGGAACTGATCATGTCGGAAAAATTTGACGTAATCGTAATCGGCTCTGGTCCTGGTGGTTATGTCGCTGCCATCCGTGCCGCTCAGCTGGGCCTGAAGACTGCTTGTATTGAAAAGTGGAAAAACAAGGAAGGTAAATACGTTAACGGCGGTACCTGCCTGAACGTAGGTTGTATTCCCTCCAAGGCACTGCTGGACAGCTCCTGGAAGTACCACGAGGCCAAAGATGCTCTCGACGTGCACGGCATTGAAGTCGGCAAGGTCAAGATGGATGTGAGCAAGATGATCGAGCGCAAGGGCGAGATCGTTAAGAAACTGACCGGCGGCGTAGCTGGCCTGTTCACCGCCAATAAAGTGACCTCCATTTTCGGTACCGGTAAACTGCTGGCCAACAAGAAAGTGGAAGTGACCGACGACGAAGGCAACAGCACTGTCTACGAAGCCGAAAATGTCATTCTGGCTTCCGGTTCTGTACCGGTAAACATTCCCCCGGCTCCGGTGGACAATAAAATTATTGTCGATTCCACCGGCGCTCTGGAATTCTCTGAAACGCCCAAGCGTTTGGGCGTTATCGGTGCCGGCGTTATCGGTCTGGAACTGGGTTCAGTATGGAATCGCCTGGGCTCCGAAGTCGTTGTTCTGGAAGCGATGGATAAGTTCCTGGCGATCATGGACCAACAGGTTGCCAAAGAATCCCAGAAGATCTTCAAGAAGCAGGGCCTGGATATCCGCCTCGCTTGCCGCGTAACCGGTTCTGAAGTGAAGGGCGAGGAAGTGGTTGTTACTTACCAGGACAAGGATGGTAAAGAGCACCAGGAAACTTTCGACAAGCTGATCGTCTGCGTTGGCCGTCGTCCTTATACCGAAGGCCTGTTATCTGAAGATGCCGGCGTGAAGATGGATGAGCGTGGATTTATCTACGTCAACGACCTGTGCATGACTTCTGCACCGGGCGTATGGGCGATCGGTGACGTGGTACGCGGTCCGATGCTGGCACACAAGGCTTCTGAAGAGGGCGTTGTAGTCGCTGAGCGCATCGCCGGCCAGAAGCCAATGATGAACTACGACGTGATCCCCAACGTGATCTACACCCACCCGGAAATCGCTGCGGTTGGTCGCACCGAAGAGCAGGTGAAGGCCGATGGCGAGCCCTACAACGTAGGTAGCTTCCCGTTTGCGATCAACGGTCGCGCTATGGCCGCCAACGATACCCAGGGCTTTGTGAAAATCATCGCTCACGCGGAAACTGACCGTGTACTGGGTGCCCACATCGTTGGCCCGTCTGCTGCCGATCTGGTTCAGCAAGTGGCGATCGCGATGGAATTCGGCTCCAGCGCCGAAGATATCGGTATGACCGTATTCGCACACCCGACTCTGTCTGAGACCGTGAAAGAAGCGGCATTGGGCGTGAACGGTCATGCGATTCACACCGTAAATCGCAAGAAGCGCAAGTAAGAAGTTTTTTCGATGTCGGGGCACTAATTATTGATTAATTAGCGCCCCGGTTTCATTTGCGGAATTCAAAATTTGCAACGACGGAAATTTTGAGTTTTGTCTTTCAGGTGCAGAGAGATCTGCAATTAATAAACACATTTCACATGTGAATTGGTATTGACTATGAACTTGCATGAGTATCAGGGCAAACAACTGTTTGCGGCATACGGATTGCCGGTTTCCAAAGGCATTGCAGCGGAAACCCCGGCAGCGGCAGTAGCAGCGGCTGACGAAATTGGCGGTGATAAGTGGGTAGTAAAGGCCCAGGTACACGCTGGTGGCCGCGGTAAGGCTGGCGGAGTAAAGCTGGTAGATTCCAAGGCAGAAATTGAAGAGTTTGCCAAGAAGTGGCTGGGCGAGCGCCTGGTAACTTATCAAACAGACGAAAATGGCCAGCCTGTTTCCCGTATCCTGGTTGAAAGCTGCACCGACATAGACCAAGAACTGTATCTTGGCGCCGTTGTTGACCGCTCCACCCGTCGTATCGTTTTCATGGCTTCCACCGAAGGCGGCGTTGAGATCGAGAAAGTAGCGGAAGAGACTCCGGAAAAAATCCTGAAAGCCACTATCGATCCGCTGGTAGGCGCTCAGCCTTACCAAGCGCGCGAGCTGGCTTTCAAGCTGGGCCTGAACCCGACTCAGGTTAAGCAGTTCACCAAGATCTTCCTCGGCCTGGCAAAAATGTTCCAGGAAAAAGATCTGGCTCTGCTGGAAATCAACCCGCTGGTAATCACCACCGAAGGCAACCTGCACTGCCTGGACGCCAAAGTGGTAATCGACAGCAACGCGCTGTACCGCCACGCGGACCTGCGCGAAATGCACGATCCTTCCCAGGAAGATTCCCGTGAAGCGCACGCTGCCAAGTTTGACCTGAACTACGTAGCTCTCGATGGCAACATCGGCTGCATGGTAAACGGTGCTGGTCTGGCCATGGGTACCATGGACATCGTAAACCTGCACGGCGGCAAGCCAGCTAACTTCTTAGATGTTGGCGGCGGCGCGACCAAAGAGCGCGTTGTTGAAGCGTTCAAGATCATCCTGTCTGACGAGAACGTAAAAGCCGTACTGATCAACATCTTCGGTGGTATCGTTCGCTGTGACATGATCGCTGAAGGCGTTGTGGGCGCAGTAAAAGAAGTTGGCGTTAAAGTACCGGTTGTTGTACGCCTGGAAGGTAACAACGCAGACCTGGGCGCCAAGGTTCTGAGCGACAGTGGCCTGAACATTATCGCGGCGACCAGTCTGACCGATGCGGCTCAGCAAGTGGTTAAAGCTGCGGAGGGTAAATAATCATGTCAGTATTGATTAACAAAGACACTAAAGTAATCTGCCAGGGCTTCACCGGCTCCCAGGGTACTTTCCACTCCGAGCAAGCGATTGCTTACGGCACCAAGATGGTTGGTGGTGTAACTCCGGGTAAAGGCGGCCAGACTCACCTGGGCCTGCCAGTATTCGATACCGTTAAAGAAGCGGTAGAGAAGACCGGCGCTGAAGCTTCCGTAATCTACGTACCTGCGCCTTTCTGTAAGGATTCCATCCTGGAAGCGGCCAACGCTGGTATCAAGCTGATTGTTTGTATCACCGAAGGTATCCCGACTCTGGATATGCTCGACGCTAAAGTGAAGTGCGACGAGCTGGGCGTGCGTCTGATCGGCCCGAACTGCCCGGGTGTTATCACTCCGGGTGAGTGCAAGATCGGTATTATGCCGGGTCACATCCACAAGCCGGGTAAAGTGGGCATCGTTTCCCGTTCCGGTACCCTGACCTATGAAGCGGTTAAGCAAACTACCGATTACGGCTTCGGCCAGTCCACTTGTGTGGGCATCGGTGGCGACCCAATCCCGGGCTCCAACTTCATCGATATCCTGGAGATGTTCCAGAACGATCCGCAGACCGAAGCGATTGTTATGATCGGTGAGATCGGTGGTACTGCTGAAGAAGAAGCCGCTGCTTACATCAAGGAAAATGTTACTAAGCCTGTAGTTTCCTACATCGCTGGTGTAACTGCTCCTCCCGGCAAGCGTATGGGGCACGCGGGCGCGATCATCTCTGGTGGTAAAGGCACCGCTGACGAGAAATTCGCTGCTCTGGAAGACGCTGGTGTTAAAACCGTGCGCTCCCTGGCTCAGATCGGCGACGCTCTGAAGGAAGTTACTGGCTGGTAAGTAATTACTAGCTGGCTAGCACAAAAAAAGGCCACCCTTTGGGTGGCCTTTTTTTGTTTATTAAACTCAACCGTCATCCTAATTCCGTGCCAATCTTTCCCTTGGCTTCTTTTGTTGCCAGATTAATTTCGCTGCGCAGCCATTTTAATTTTCACGCTACTCACTATTTCTGTGCATTTTGCCGATATTTTTCTTCTGCCTTGTGGTTTTTTCATATTTTTGTTTTTTTATGCAATTAAATATTGAATGATATTTATTGTTGTTTGAGAAAGTATCTTATTTTTTATTTTTTCTTGGAGTGTTTTAGGAGTTATTTAATTTTTTCTAGGTGTTGTGAATTTGTTGGGGTATAAATTCCTTGTTGGGATTAAATGCGGAGGTTGGCTTTTAAGAGTCCGGTTGTAAGTTAGATAAAGGATTTATTAACCCTCAAAATAATGACCAAATAATTGTGGAGGTTCACAGCATGGGACTATCAATAGATAAAAATATTCGAAATATTTCATATAAGCTGGTCTTTAGTGGTTTTTCTTTGGATAGAAATGAGGATGTTGGCGGAGTCTGGCCTAATGGGATCGTTAAATATTACGTACCGAATAATCTTGATGCTGGCTATGTGACGGCGGTTAAGAAAGCCATGTCCCGCTGGGAGTTGTGTATTTATCGGGCGTTTCAGTTTGCGGCGATTAAATTTTTGCAGGTGGGAGCGGCGGGGCAGGGGGTGATTACTATCCGGGATAATGATAGTAGTGCCACCGTAGGTTATACCAATACAACAAATCAGTATTGCGGTGTTAATTGGAGAGGGAATCGGGCTGCGATTGCCTCGCTTCCACATGAAATTGGTCATACCCTGGGATTGGCCCACGAGCATATGCGTTCAGATGCTCCCATGGCAGTGCAGAGCACTCTGGACTCTTTACAAGTGCAAACCCGCACCCAGACAATGGCACGCTTTATGACTCATGGCTCGTCATTCGATGGTCAGTCTATCATGATGTACGATGCTCAAGCCCAAGCGCTGGGGGTCAGGGAAAATACCAGGACAGGCGGTTGTAAAATTACCCCCAACCAGGTAAATAATTCAAGTTGGAATCCCAGCGTGGGTGATTTGAATATGCTTTCCTATTTGTACGATGGCAGGCGTCTGACCTTACCAAGATCTTTTGCGATGCCAATGGTGTAGATCAGTTCGTTGTTGCGAAGGTGACTTAAAAAGGGGAGTCAGCACCTCCCTTTTTTACGTTTTTATTTTCTTCTCTAAACGTACCCTCTAAATTTCTGGCTCTTTAGGCTTAAGCGCAAAATTTACTAAAAGATAAATTACATTTTCTATCTGTGCCGCTGAAGTATTCGGTACTGCTAGGTGCTATACAAACCGTATTTGTGACCGTGTGTGCGGCTGCGTTGGTAAAGAATAAAAGCCGTCAGGCTAAGTAGTAATAACTCAGCAATGGGCCCTGCATACCAGATTCCAACTTCACCAACGGCCAGAGGTAGTAGCACTATCAAAGGCAGTAAAAATATATAAGTTTTTGCCAGTCCGAGAATGGCTGCTCTTTTGGCGTCACCAATCGCCTGGAAGAAGGTATTGACCATCATGAGGGGGCCAGCTAAGAAATAAACCAGAGTCATCATTGGCAGGATGCGCGCTACTTCTTCAATGATCAGAGGATCGTTAACAAATAGCCCACCTAAAGTGTCTCTAAAAATAATGACAGCTAGTTGAAGCAGCAGGCAATAGCCGAATGCCGCAGTCAGGGCGATATTGATACTACTATCCATTCGCGACCAGATCTTTGCGCCAGCATTATTTCCAGCCACCGTTTGAAAAGCCTGGCTTAAACCGAGTAGGGGTAGAAAAATAAAAGTCATAATCCGAGTGGTAATACCATAAGCGCTAACGGTAGCGTCATAGTTTTCTGCTCCCCATGCCTGTAGACTGAATATAACTGCCATAGAGGTGAGGGAAACGCCGATATAGCTCAAACTAGCCGGTAATCCCAAGGACAGAAACTCTCTCCAATATTGTTTCTCATAGGAGAGGCGGATGACCTGTGTATCAATGACTGTTTTTCCGTAATGACGATAGCCGGCCACTATCATCAGGGCGATTGATTGAGCCAATGCTGTTCCATAAGCGGAGCCCGCTACTCCCATTTGAAAATGGGCAATAAAAATATAGTTAAAAACGATATTAAGAAGTATGGAGCTTAAAGAAACTATCGCCATCAACGATAGTTTTCCCTCACAGCGTAATGTGTCGGAGTTTACGGAACCAATAAATAGGGCGGGAGATAGGAAAACAAGAATTGTTAAATAGGTGTAGCCCATATCCGCCAACGGCTGGGAGCCATTGGCTACTAACATCGTCAATTGTTTACCCCCAAGAGTAAACAGCACCATAAGAAGGCCACAAACTAACAGTGCCAAGGTGATTGCCTGAGAGAAAGCCTGTTTTGCCTTATCTGTTTTTCCCGCGCCCAAGAGTCTGGCCTGAACGCTGGAGTAGCCAGCCGATATTAAGGAGGATAGTGCCACTAGCAACATAAACATTGGAAATGTCAGGGTGACAGCTGCCAGTGCGTCAGGGCCTACATACTCCCCCAGGAAATAAGCATCCAGCAGGGTAAAAGAGCCGTTTACCAACATTATAAAAATGATCGGTGCCGCTGTTTTGAAGAAAACCGGTAAAAGTGCACCCTTGAGGAAAATGTTGTCTTGTTGTTCGCTCATATACGATCCCTATTACTTATTTCCACTATGTATCTCTGCAATATCATTAAATTTGGCCAAAACAAAGTGTTTGATTTCTTCTGGCCAGGCTCGGATGGCTTTTTCAAAGCTTACTTTGCTATTTCGATAGAGGGAACGGCTGGCATCTTCGAAGCCTGGGGCGTCACCAACAACCTGCAGCATAAATCTATCGAGTTGATGCTGGCTTGTGGTGATACGCTCTTCGAGTGAAATATCTTTCTGGGCCTGCTCCACCAGCTTGCGCAGGGTTACGGAGGCTCCGCCTGGTTGCTGTCTCAGCCACTCCCAGTGACGGGGTAACAATGTGACTTCCTTGGAAATGACTCCCAACTTTGGGCGCCCTCGCTTTGCACTGGTAGGTGTTGTGCTGGGCTTCAATCTGGTTAGTACCGTCTCAATATCGCCTTGCCAATCGATCTCGATTCTTTGGCAGTTATCGGTTGAAAAAACCATGGGTTCAAGTGGTGTCTCACGGGATTTTACCTGGCGAACGATCGACTCCAGTGTGCCCCGTGCAATCAGTTGTTGTCGCTCAATGGCTATGTACTCTGGCACAACAAAAGTCTCCTATTAATTTATCCGGGCAAAATAATATTACCCGGGTAAATATAGGCGATCAATTTGTCTATGTACAGCAAAGGTCTCTCGCAAAATCTACTGGTATGTGCTGAAGGACTACTATCGGTGGGATTACCGTGAGTATTTCTGGCTCTAGGTGCGTTCTTAGGGAGTATTTTGCACCCTATCTGGCGATATACAGGGTCATTGCTCAATTCTATACTGCGGAAAAACTAACGACTTAGGAGTGAACATGGCTAGAGCACTGGTTGGTGTGATTGGGGGGAGTGGTCTCTATGAAATGCCGGGGCTGACTGATGTGCAAGAGGTTCAAGTGGAGACCCCATTTGGCCCGACATCGGATCCGATTCTGTGTGGCAAGCTGCAGGGTATCCCGGTTGCTTTTCTCTCCCGCCATGGACGTGGTCACAGGCTGATCCCCTCTGAGGTGCCCTACAGGGCAAATATCCATGGGTTGCGCCAGTTGGGTGTGCGCTATCTGCTCTCTCTCTCGGCGGTTGGCTCTCTGCAGGAGAAGGTCAGGCCACTGGATATGTTGATTCCCGATCAGTTTATCGATATGACGCGCAAGCGTGAGAGCACTTTTTTTGGTGGCGGCGCTGTAGCCCATGTCTCTATGGCAGACCCCGTATGTTCCGCAGTGGCAGATTGTCTGGCGCGGGCCTTTTCTTCCACCCAGGCCGAGCAGCCGGTGCAGTTACATCGGGGTGGTAGTTACTTGTGCATTGAGGGGCCACAGTTCTCAACGCGAGCGGAATCCCACTGGTATCGCAGCATGGGGGCGTCGGTCATTGGTATGACCAATATGCCAGAGGCGAAATTGGCGCGAGAGGCGCAGATTGCCTACGCCACACTCGCAATGGCCACCGATTACGACTGTTGGCACCCTCGCGAGCAAGCGGTTACCGCAGAAGTGGCAATCGCCAATCTGCAGCAAAATGCTGCGCGTGCCCAGTTGATAGCAGCAGAGGCCATTCGATTATTGGGTATGGAGAAACCTGACTCCATTGCCCATACGGCATTGACCAGTGGATTGGTCACACCTGTGGAAACAATGTCGCAGGGCCAGCTTGCTGTAATAAAACCACTGCTTGAACCGACACAATCAGTGTTGGAAGAAGTGGAGCACTGAGACATATGCATGAAACACTGCCATTACTTGAAATATCCGATTTCCCGGCAATACGCCGCAGTACTATCGAAACCCTGCAGCTCAACATTGGTTATCGCTGTAATCAGTCTTGTGTGCACTGCCATGTAAACGCGGGCCCCAATCGCACGGAAATGATGTCGAATGCAAACCTGGCACTGCTGTTGGAGGTCATTGAGAAGCGCCGTATTCGGAGACTGGATATCACTGGTGGCGCACCGGAATTACATTGGGGATTTCGCAGTTTGGTCAGTGCTGCACGGGCATTGGGAGTACAGGTTATTGATCGGTGTAATCTCACAGTTTTGTTCGAGCCAGGCCAGGAAGATACTGCGGAGTTTCTCGCCCGAAATCATGTGGAAGTGGTCGCTTCTCTTCCTTGTTATTCCATGGATAACGTCGATAAACAGCGCGGCAAAGGGGTCTTTGACAAGAGTATTGCCGGTCTGCAAAAGCTCAATGAACTGGGTTATGGCAAGCCAGAAAGTGGTTTGCAGTTAAATTTGGTATACAACCCTCAAGGCCCCTTCTTACCCCCAGAGCAGAGTGTCCTGGAGGCAGACTATCGCAGAGAATTGAGAAGGCAATTTAATATTGAGTTCAATCAATTGTTTGCACTCGCCAATATGCCCATCAAGCGCTTTGGTTCCATGTTGATTTCCAAGGGGCAGTTTAAAGATTATATGACTTTATTACGTGACAGCTATAGCGCTGAAAATCTCGATGGCGTTATGTGTCGCAGCTTGGTGAGTGTTGACTGGCAGGGGAATCTATTCGATTGCGATTTTAATCAGCAGCTAGATATTCCTGTGCCAGGCAGGCCGCACCTGCATGATTTACTCAATGAGGATCTGCAGGGGAGCGCGATTGCAGTGGCAGACCACTGCTATGGCTGTACTGCGGGGCAGGGTAGTAGCTGTGGTGGAGCACTGTAAGAGGAAAGGGTTTTATAGCCATAGGGCAGGAATACTATGAGTAAAAAAATACTGCTGTTGGTGGTTATCGCGGTATTGGTGATTGCTTTTTACGCACTTGATTTACATCACTGGTTGAGTCTAGACAAGTTGCAGGAAGGCGGGGAGCAGTTCCAGCAATGGAAAGCTGCCTCACCATTTTTAGTGAGTTTTCTGTTTTTAGTTTTTTATATTTTGGTGACCGGCTTGTCCTTGCCTGGCGCGGCTATTCTCACCCTAGCCGCTGGTGCGATTTTTGGTTTGTTGTGGGGCACTATTATTGTGTCTTTTGCTTCCAGTATCGGTGCCACTCTGGCTTTTCTTATGGCCCGCTACTTATTTCGCGATTATATTCAGGAAAGGTTTGCGGTACGCCTCCAAGTTGTGAATAAAGGTATTGAGCGGGAGGGCGCATTTTATCTTTTTGCCCTGCGCCTTGTACCTATTTTCCCGTTTTTTCTGATTAATATCTTGATGGGGTTAACCCACCTGCGAGTCTGGACATTTTATTGGGTGAGCCAGTTAGGCATGCTTGCGGCCACAATTGTCTACGTGAATGCGGGAACGCAACTCGCCCGAATAGAAAGCCTTAAAGATATCGCTTCCCCTCAATTGCTTTTGTCCTTTGCGCTGCTGGGTATTTTCCCTCTGTTGGCAAAATACTTCCTCAACTGGCTTAAACGTCGCCGCGAGGCCAAGTGAGACTCCAATGAAAAAACCTAAAAAGTTTGACCGCAATATTATTGTTATCGGAGCAGGTGCTGCAGGGTTGGTCAGTGCTTATATTTCTGCGGCAGTAAAAGCTAAGGTGACATTAATTGAGTCTGGGGACATGGGGGGGGATTGCCTGAATACCGGCTGTGTGCCCAGTAAGGCATTGATCAAGTGTGCTCGTGTGGCGCACTCCGCACGTACTGCGGGTAATTTCGGTGTGCGGCTGCCGGAACCGGAGATTGATTTTCCTGGGGTGATGCGGCATGTGCGTGAATCTATCCAGCAGATAGAGCCTCATGACAGCGTGGAGCGTTATTCAGAGCTCGGTGTGGAAGTGATAAAAGGCTATGCACGATTGGTTGATCCCTGGACAGTTGATATCACTTTGAAAAGTGGCGGTGAAAGATCTTTGCGTGGGCGTGCCATTATCCTGGCTACTGGTGCCGAGCCTATAGTGCCGCCATTCCCCGGCCTTGATACAGTTAATTATCTGACGAGTGAAACACTCTGGGATAGGTTTGCTCAACTGGATAAGGTTCCGCAAAGATTGGTATTACTGGGAGGCGGTGCCATTGGTTGTGAGCTGGCCCAGGCGTTTACCCGTTTGGGGTCACGGGTGACCTTGATTGAGCGGGATGAACGTCTACTCCCTCAGGAAGATCACGAAGTATCGGAGGCTGTTGCCAAGACATTGAAATCTGAAGGGGTATGTCTTCTCACTGGGCATGAGGCAGTTTCTTTTAGTGGCAATAAAGATCGCCAGGAGAGCACATTACATTTACGTAATGCCGAAGGTGAAACACAGGTGACATTTGATGAGGTTATCCTGGCACTTGGCAGGCGCGCTCGCACCAAGGGCTTCGGGCTGGATAAATTGGATTTATTGCAGGATGGTAAACTATCAACCGATACTTTCCTGCGCACTCGCCACCCCCATATTCTCGCGGCTGGGGACCTTGCCGGTCCCTATCAGTTTACCCATATGGCTTCGCATCAGGCCTGGTATGCTGCAGTGAATGGCCTTTTTGGTGATATCAAGAAATTTGCCGTAGATTACTCGCTGGTACCTCGGGCAGTTTTTATCGATCCTGAGGTGGCCAGTGTTGGGTTCAGTGAGCTCGAGGCCAAGCGAAATGATATTGCTTATGAGGTAACTCGTTATAATCTTGATGATCTGGATCGGGCTATTGTAGATGGGGCGGCACAGGGTTTTATTAAAGTAATAACAGTACCAGGTAAAGATAAAATATTAGGCGTTTCAATTGTTGGTGAAAATGCGGCAGAGCTTATCGCCGAGTTTGTGTTTGCTATGAAGCAGGGGCTGGGGCTGAATAAAATCTTATCCACTATTCATATCTATCCGACAATGACCGAAGGCAATAAATTTGTTGCAGGAAACTGGAAGCGGGCCAATGCACCCAAACGCTTGCTGCGCTGGTTGGAAAAATTTCACCAGTGGAGACTGGGGTAAGGCCTAAAAAAAGGGATGAGGCGGAGTTGAGGCAAGATAGTGCAATACAGTGTTATTGTGCCCCTGTTAAATGAGCGGGAGCAGTTACCCAAGCTGGTAGCGCAATTGAGGGAGCTGGTCGCATACAGCAGTTGCGAAATAATCCTGGTTGATGGTGGCAGTAGTGATGGTAGTGCAGAGATAGCCGCTGCAGCCGGGTTGCGGGTAATTCAATCCCAGCGTGGACGCGCACTTCAAATGAATGCGGGTGCTTCGGTTGCCTGTGGCAGTTGGTTGTTATTCCTACATGCAGATACTCGCCTACCGCAAGGTGCTCTGAGTGCCATTGCCTCTGCCTCGGTTAGGGGGGCACAATGGGGGCGTTTTAATATTCGTATCAGTGGAGACAGCCTGTGGTTTCCCCTGATTTCTACCATGGTTAATTGGCGCTCTCGTTTGAGTGGGATCGCCACAGGGGATCAGGCGATTTTTATTCGCCGCTCCCTCTTCAATGAGGTGGGAGGTTATGCCCGGCAACCACTGATGGAAGATATTGAGTTGAGCCGGCAACTGTTAAAAATAGCGCGGCCCCATTGTCTGCGTCAGAGAGTCACTACCTCTGGGCGCCGCTGGCAAAAGTTCGGAATTTGGCGCACAGTCTTGTTAATGTGGCGTTTGCGTTTCGATTACTGGCGCGGCGTTCCGGCGGAGTGTCTGGCAAAACGCTATGAGTAACTCTTCTTTGCCCTCTCTGCGTCTAGTGGTAATGGCTAAGGCGCCCCTTCCCGGCTATGCAAAAACCCGTTTGATTCCAGCTCTTGGGGAGCAGGGTGCCGCCTCTTTGGCTGAGCGTTTGTTGCAGCAGACATTAATGGAAGCAGTAAAAGCCGACCTCGGCCCAGTAGAGTTGCATGTTACACCGGACTCCCTGCATCCCTTCTGGCAAACACTAGCCCTACCCAGGGGGGTAATTCTGCATAATCAGACGCAAGGCGACCTAGGTCAGCGTTTGTGGCAAGCGGCCAATACTTATCAGGTGGCGGGCCAGGGACTTTTATTACTGGGCACAGATTGCCCTGCATTAACGGCCGCGCGTCTGCGTAAGGCGGCCGTTGCGCTAAAGAATGCCGATGCAGTTATGTACCCGGCAAAAGATGGTGGTTACACCCTGTTGGGACTCAAGCGGGTGCACTGGAGATTGTTTGAGGACATTTCCTGGAGTACCGAGGTGGTTGCCCAGCAAACCCTGGAGCGCCTACAGGAATGTGCAATGCTCTGCCGGTGTTTGGAAGTGCTACCAGATATTGATGAGCCAGAGGACTTGCAGTTTTTGCCTTGTGCCTGGGGAGTGTCTCAAGCGGAAAGCTAGCTGGTCTCTACTAACCAGGTGGGGATTCAACAAATTATCCGTTGTACAGTGGGCCTTTTATAGGGGGCGGCCAGTGTAACTGCTATGAAGGAATTAGCTGGGGTAGGGAGGCTCCAGAAAGATGATTTCCCGAATGACTTGCCAGCGCCCATCCTCATAAACTAGGTCGATGCCCAGCCTTAATTTTCTTTCCTGGCCAGCTAAGTTATTTTTTCGGGAAAATATTACCAGCGCAGAGTTGTTGTTCGCCGCCACATGGTGAATTTTTGTCCAGCTGTTCAGTGGCAATTCACCGGCATCGCGCTTGTGTTTGAATAAATCGATAAATGCGCTCTTATCGGCCAGGGTCAACTGGTCAGAATCATCGAGCATGTAGACCTGCATATTCCTGTGGTAGACGCTCTCCAACTCATCTACTCGGCAGTGGACTCCTGCCTGTACAAGATAATCGATAAACTCCTCGATCTCTTTAACAGTGTCTTCCATCTCTCTGGCGCCTAAAATTTATAGCGCGGGTGCGGCACTGCCTTCCGTTTCCACTGCACTGTTCTCTGCAAGAATCCCACCGTTTTCATCATTGGCCGCCAGGCGTTGTTCTTCGATACGGCTGGTCCAGCTCAGCAGAGCCTGGTAGTGGCGGATATTTTGCACATAGGTGACCGGCTCCCAGCCGCGTGCGTAGCCGTGCTTGGTAGATTTGTAATACTGGCGCTTGGCCAGTAGTGGCAGATGGTCGCGTACATCCGGCCACAGATCCGGGTTGCCGCCCATGCGCTGGGTGAGTACGCGGGCGTCTTCCAGATGACCGTAGCCCACGTTGTAGGCGGCCAGAGCCATCCAGGTTCTGTCGGGCTCGCGGATGCGTTCCGGTAGCTTGTTACGAATATGTACGATATAGCGAGCGCCGCCCTCAATGCTCTCTTCCGGGTTGAGGCGGTTTACCCCCAGCTCTTTGGCGGTATTCAAAGTAAGCATCATCAGGCCACGAACCCCAGTGCGTGAGCGAGCGCGGGGATTCCAATGGGATTCCTGGTAGCTGAGTGCAGCCAACAGATGCCAATCCAACTCGTATTGATCGGCCACTTTTTGCATAACTCCGCGCCACTTGGGCAGTCGCTCGCGGCTACGCCTGGCGAATGCCTGGGCACCACCGGGATTCAGTTCGCTGACGTGACCAAAAAATTCCTCGCGCAGCTGTGCAATCATGCCATTGGTATTGGCACGCAACATAAACAGTCGCGCTCGCTGATAGAGGCTGTCGTCGTCACTTTTGGGAAAAGCCCAGGAAACCGGTTGGAACTGGCTGAGATTAAAAGCCACTCCAGTTTTGGGATAGAGCCCACGGTGTACAGCGTAGGCGTTGGAATCTACCACCGCATAGCTGTATTGGCCCTGGTGTACCATCTCTACCAGCTCCATAGCGTCGACATCAGAAACCTCCTCCCAGCGCAAATTGGGGTAACGCTGTGAGAGTTTTTTTAATTCTTCGGCATGGGCGCTGCCAGCGATAACCGCAATGGTCTTACCTTCAAGGTCACTGGTTCTGCGCGGACGTTTTTCTCCGAGGCGGTAGATAATCTGTTGGCGAACTTCAAAATAAGAAGGGGAGAAACGCACTTGTTCACGGCGCTCAGGGGTCACTGTCAGCCCGGCGGCGGCAAAGTGAGCACCCTCTTCGGGATCGCGCAGGCGAGTGAACATATCATCCAGGCTGTGCACATCGCGAATCACCAACTTGACTCCCAGCTCTTCGGCAAAGGCGTGCAGCATGCCGTACTCAAAACCGGTGGGATTGCCAGAGGCGTCTTCGTAATAGGTGGTAGGGCCGTTTTGCGAGAGGACAACCAGTTCACCGGAAGCTTTAATTCGCTCCAGGGTATTCGGTGCTTTACTGGCAACTAATAGGGAGGCACAGCAGGACAGCGCGATACCTTTGCACACGCGGCGGACATAGCGCAGCGCTCGGCTTCTCATCATCATAGGCTGTCCCCTCTAGCTCGTCCGTTGGTTTTATCGCTGTTATGCCTAAGGCCTGCTGCGGGTATTTCCGCCAGGGCTTTCCTCGCCAATGCTGGCACAGTCTGCCAATTTTACATTATTTGACGACAATCTGCCCAATTTGGCTTTAGGACACTGTGACATGGGCGCTTGAAATGCCATTAAGACTTTTGTAGGGAGTTTTAACCCCCTAATAAAATCGGTGAATTTACGATTGGTTTTGTTCGTCTTTTGAACACATTGATTGCTATTTAGTTCATGTGTACTCAAGTGACGGGCGGGTGTGTTGGAGTTGCGGCGCTTCGGGTACAATTGCGCCTCTCAAATTTCCGGGGCCTTGTGCGATTCTTCTTTCGCGCAATCTTTCTCATTTAGACAAGAGGCTATCTCCCGCAATGTTAGTTCTGCGTGGTGCTCCCGCACTGTCGAAATTCCGCCATAAAAAACTACTCAACCAACTGCGCGCGCTGCTACCGACCATCGACGATCTTTACGCCGAGTTCGTACACTTCGCCGATAGCGACGCACTGGATAACAAGGAGATGGCGCTGCTTGAGCGGCTACTCCAGTACGGCCCCAGCGAAGAGAAGCACCAGCCGAAAGGCGAGCTGATCCTGGTGGTGCCGCGCCCGGGCACTATTTCGCCCTGGTCTTCCAAGGCCACTGATATTGCCCACAATGCTGGTCTCACCCAAATTCATCGGCTTGAGCGTGGTGTTGCCTACTATCTGAGTGGGGTTGAGCTTAGCGAGGCCGAGCGCCAGGCGCTGGCCTCACAACTACACGATCGTATGGTCGAGGTGGTCTTTACCGAGCTCGAGCAGGCTGAGCAGCTGTTTGTTGAAGAAGAGCCCCGCCCGCTGCGTGGTGTGGATATTCTCGAAGGTGGTCGCGAGGCATTAGAAGTTGCCAATGTGACACTGGGCCTGGCCCTGGCCGAAGACGAAATTGATTACCTGCTCACCAGCTTCCAGGAATTGGACCGCAACCCCACCGATGTGGAGCTGATGATGTTCGCCCAGGCGAACTCCGAGCACTGCCGCCATAAAATCTTTAATGCCTCTTGGACAATCGACGGCGAAGAAATGCCGCATTCTCTATTTGGCATGATTAAGAATACCTACCAAAAAGGCGGCGACAACGTGTTGTCTGCCTATGCGGATAATGCCGCAGTTGTGGTGGGCAACGTGGCTGGACGTTTCTACCCAGACCCGGAAAGCAAGGAATACGGTTTCAGTCATGAAGCCATTCATCTGCTGATGAAGGTGGAGACGCACAATCACCCCACCGCAATTGCTCCTTTCCCCGGCGCTGGTACCGGTGCCGGTGGTGAAATTCGCGATGAGGGCGCGGTGGGCCGCGGCTCCAAGCCGAAAGTGGGCCTGACCGGTTTTACCGTTTCCAACTTGCAGATCCCCGGTTGGGAACAGCCCTGGGAGTCCAATTACGGCAAGCCCGAGCGTATCGTTACCGCTCTGGACATTATGATCGAAGGCCCCATCGGTGGCGCAGCATTCAACAATGAATTTGGCCGCCCGAATATCTGCGGTTACTTCCGTACCTTTGAAGAGAATTTCGATGGCGAGCGTCGCGGCTATCACAAGCCGATCATGTTGGCTGGTGGTTACGGCAATATCCGCGAAGAGCATGTAGCAAAGCCCGAGTTTTCCCCCGGCGCCAAGCTGGTAGTCCTGGGTGGCCCGGCCATGTTGATTGGCCTCGGTGGTGGTGCAGCCTCCAGTATGGCCAGCGGCTCCAGCTCTGAAGACCTGGATTTCGCTTCAGTACAGCGCCAGAACCCGGAAATCGAGCGTCGCTGCCAGGAGGTGATCGACCAGTGCTGGCAGCTGGGTGAGAACAACCCGATTGCCTTTATCCACGATGTGGGTGCAGGTGGTTTGTCCAATGCTTTCCCCGAGTTGGTGAAAGATGGCGGTACCGGCGGTAATTTCGAACTGCGCAATGTGCCCTGTGATGAGCCGGGTATGAGCCCGCTGGAAATCTGGTGTAACGAATCCCAGGAGCGCTATGTACTGGCGGTTATGCCGGAAGACCTGGAGCGTTTCGAGCAAATCTGTGAGCGTGAGCGTACGCCTTACGCTGTTGTTGGTGAGGCTACCGAAGACAAGCACCTGTTGCTGAATGACAAGAAGTTTGATTCCAAACCAGTGGATCTGCCGATGTCGGTACTGTTCGGTAAGCCGCCGCGCATGCACCGCGAAGCAGAGACTCGCCAGGTTGAAGCCAAGGCTTTCTCCACCGCGGATATCGACCTGAACGAAGCGGCTGAGCGCGTGCTGCGCCTGCCCACTGTGGCCAGCAAGAGCTTCCTGATTACCATTGGTGACCGCACTGTAACCGGCCAGGTATCCCGCGATCAAATGGTCGGTCCCTGGCAGGTGCCGGTGGCTGATTGTGCGGTGACTACTGTTGCCTATGACAGCTACGCCGGTGAAGCCATGTCTATGGGTGAGCGTACCCCGGTGGCACTGTTGGATGCGCCGGCCTCAGGCCGCCTGGCTGTGGGTGAGGCAATTACCAATATCGCCTGTACTCCGGTGAAGCAGCTGTCCGATATCAAACTTTCCGCCAACTGGATGTGCGCTGCGGGCCACCCGGGTGAAGAGGAAAAACTCTATCGCACCGTAGAAGCGGTGGGTATGGAGCTGTGTCCTGAATTGGGCATTACCATCCCGGTGGGCAAGGACTCTATGTCTATGCGCACTGCCTGGGAAGAAGAAGGTGAGCAAAAGTCGGTTACCGCACCGCTGTCTCTGGTAATTTCCGCCTTTACCCCGGTTACCGATGTACGCAAAACAGTGACCCCGCAACTGCGCACCAATAAAGGTGAGAGTGAGCTGCTGTTGGTTGATCTGGGTGCTGGCAAAAATCGTTTGGGCGCTTCCTGTCTGGCACAGGTCTACAACGAGTTGGGCGACAAGCCCGCAGACCTGGATGATGCCAAGAAGCTGAGAAGTTTCTTCGAGGTGGTGCAGCAGGCTCTGAACGAAGACCTGATCATGGCCTACCACGACCGCGCCGACGGCGGTCTATTCACAACCCTGGCGGAAATGGGCTTTGCCGGCCGCGTGGGTATGGATGTGGAAATCTATGAATTGGGTGAAGACCCGATTGCCGCGCTGTTCAGTGAAGAGTTGGGTGCAGTATTACAGGTTCCCGCTTGTGAAGCGGATATGCTGGTACAGCGCTTTGCCGCTGTCGGTGTACCTACCCACAAGATCGGTTACCTGAATAATAACGAACACCTGTGCATCACCAATAACGGTGTTGAAATCTTCAAGCGCTCCCGTGCTGAATTGCAGCAGATCTGGTCGGAAACCAGCTTCCGTATCCAATCCCTGCGCGATAACGCTGAGTGTGCCGAGCAGGAATTTGCCGCAATCGCCCAGGAAGATCCGGGCCTGACAGTAAATCTTACTTTCGATATCAACGACGATATCAGCGCACCTTATATCGCTAAAGGTGTTCGCCCGAAAGTTGCGGTACTGCGAGAACAGGGTGTGAACAGTCAGGTGGAAATGGCGCACTCCTTCCACCGCGCGGGCTTTAACGCTGTCGACGTACATATGAGTGACATCCTGTCCGGCCGTGTCGCTTTGGACGAGTTCAAAGGTTTGGTGGGCTGTGGCGGCTTTTCTTACGGTGACGTTCTGGGTGCCGGTGAGGGGTGGGCTAAAACCATCCTGTTTAATGATCGTGCCCGCGATCAGTTTGAGGGCTTCTTCAATCGCAACGATACCTTCGGCTTGGGGGTGTGTAACGGTTGCCAGATGTTCTCAGTGATCAAAGAGCTGATTCCAGGTGCGGATCACTGGCCGCGCTTTGTGCGCAACCTTTCTGAGCAGTATGAAGCGCGCTTCGCATTGGTAGGCATTGAAGACTCACCTTCCGTGTTGTTTAAAGGTATGGCGGGTACTTACATGCCGGTTGCCGTTGCTCACGGTGAGGGGCGCGTGGAGTTTGCCGATCAGCAGGCGCTGGAGAAGTGTGAAGCTTCTGGCACTATCGCGATGCGCTACCTGAATAACAAAGGGGAAATCAGCCAAACTTATCCGGCCAACCCCAACGGCTCGGTCAATGGTATTACCTCCCTAAGTTCTGAAGATGGCCGCGTGACTATTATGATGCCGCACCCCGAGCGTGTTGCCCGAGCTGTCAGCAACAGCTGGCATCCAGATGAGTGGAAAGAAGATTCCGGCTGGATGCGCTTGTTCCGCAATGCACGGGTATTTGTTGACTAAGCCGATTCTCTTCTGCACCCCACAATTCTGTCGGGGTGCAAATTATTTTCTAGGCAGGCAAATGGATTTTTGTGGCATAAGGATATGCCGCCTGTATCAGCTGTTAAATCGCCCTTCAAAATCGATAGTGATTCTTCGAATTCAGTGTCGAGTGTATTTTCACTGTTAATTGATTTTTTATGGTTTTGTCAGTGTTTGCATCTGGCACGATTTACTTTTTGGAGCGCTTTGGATATTTCCTGCTACACTTAAAGGATTATTCGAAATAACTTTTCTCGCTATGGTGCAGTTATCTGTATCGATTCACAATTTTTTAATTGGCTTCTATGCAGAAATTCGGCATGGGGCGCTACTCATAAACTCCCTTCGACTGATCTTTCGCTTGTCGCGTTTTTATTGGCGCAGATCCCAGCAGTACCAAAAATTCTTTTTCCTACCTAGCAACAGTGACTAAGGAGATTGTCATGGCGTACAACGAAACACTAGCAGAAAAAGTGCGCAATTTATTACAGGGAAGTCAGGGGCTCTCTGAAAAACAGATGTTTGGTGGTCTCGCATTTATGTTAAATGGCAATATGGCTTGTGGTGTGGTTGGTGAAGAGTTGATGGTGCGGGTGGGGCCGGATAATTATCAGGATGCTTTGGCTGAGCGTTATACTCGCCCTATGGATTATACCGGTCGCCCTCTAAAGGGGATGGTCTATGTGGAGGAAGATGCAGTGGAGCAGGACCTCGATGAGTGGGTAAATCGGGGGGTGGAATTCGCGGGGTCTCTCCCTCCCAAATAACATAAAGTAAAGAATTGAGATGCAGTGGTAGTCAAGATTTTCTGGCTTTTGCACTTGGATTTTTATATCGACTCGCAAAAAAGAGTGCACTATTCTCGAAATATTTCGACAAATGACATTGAGATCGTTTATGCAATCGAGAGTGGTGTATTTCTTTTTTTCTTTTTAATTAAATGTCTATTTATTTGAAAACTTCGTCGCTAACAACTTGTATCACCTATATTCAGCGCCGGGCGTAATTAGAACAAGGGTGGCTGTTTGTTGTGGGTAGAGACTGCAGCATTTGGCAAGGGATCGAGTATGTATTTTATCGAATTAAATAATGGCGTGGAGATTCCCCAAATCGGAATGGGGATGGCTGCGATAGGTAGTTGGCAGCAAGATGATGGTTTTGTCACCGAGGTAATCCTAAAGGCCATGGCAATTGGCTATAGGCATTTCGATACGGCATCTTTATATGGCAATGAACGCGCCTTGGGCCGAGCTATCAAGGAGTCGGGTATCCCCAGGAGTGAACTGTTTATTACCAGTAAGGTCTGGGATACCGAGCAGGGAGGAAAGAAGACTCACGATGCTTTTGCACGAAGCTTGGAGCGTTTGAAACTGGAGTACCTGGATCTTTATTTAATCCAGTGGCCCGTTCCCGCTTATACACGGGAAACCTGGGAGGCGATGGAGGGGCTATACCAACAGAAAAAAGTTCGAGCTTTAGGGGTATCAAATTTCCGCAAATCAGATATTGAGCAAATAGCATCTTTTGCCGAAGTTCGCCCGGTTATTAACCAAATAGAGTTGCATCCATATTTTACCCAGCAACCACTAGTTGACTATTGTCAATTTCATAAAATTGCAATTAGTTGTTGGTCCCCACTGGGTACCGGGGGCTGGGCAGAGGTGCCTTTGGCTGAGAAGCCGATAATGGACCCGGTGATCGCTGAAATTGCTGAAAGGCATTCAGCTACGCCGGCACAAGTCATCTTAAAGTGGAATATTCAGCAGCATCGTATTGTTATACCTAAATCAGAATCTATAGAGCATATAGGAACTAATTTCTTACTAAGCGATTTTAATCTGAGTAACTCCGATATCCAGTCGATTAACAACTTGAATTGTAACAAACGGCTTGGTGGTGATCCGGATTATGTACACAAGAAAAATATAACTTTAAAAGTACCGGATTGAGGGCAGAGCTTAAATAACGGAAGGAGATAATTTATCTATCCTGCCGTTGTGTCTATAACACTGTAAAGAAGTTTGTTGTTTTAAGCGGACCGCGAGGGAGTCATCTTTCTTAATAGCTCATAACTTGCGATAGCACAGGCCGAGGTGACATTCATTGAGGAATTAACCCCATGCATAGGGATGTGCACCGTCGCATCGGCTATTTCCAGTATTTCGGAGGCAATTCCATCTTTTTCAGCCCCTAAAACCAAGCAGACCTTATCTCCCTCAACGACAGGGGCTTGACCCAGTTCAACGCTTCTGGATGTGATCTCTAAACAGATTATCCGGTATCCCTCTTCCCGTAGTGCTAAGGCGGCTTTTAGGGCATCTTCCTCGTGTTGATAGGGAATATGCTGCTCAGTTGAGCGGGATACCTTACGGATCTTGGAGTTTGGTGGTAGCAGACTATCTCCAGCCAGGTAAATTTTCTCTACGCCCAGGGCATCGGCAATGCGAAAGAGTCCACCGATATTGCTGGGTGTGCGAATATCAGTGGCCAAATAGCAAAGGGGAAAGTTGTGTTTGCTGGGTGAATGATCGCTGTGCTCTTTCTGCATAGTTACCGCTGCTGAAAATGGCTACTAACTGCTGAGAGGTTCTTGGGAACTCTCTACCTGTGAGCCTATTTTAGCTTCTTCGAAAGAAGTATTCCTCATGCGCTCCACTAAAGAAGGCTCCTTGCTGGCCTTTTGGCTTTGTATCTGCATCGCTTGGCGATAAACCTTGTCGGAGACAATAAATTCTTCGGCCCGTTGATTAATTTCACTGTAGCGGGTATTGAGTTCGGAAATTTTATTGGAGAGGTGCTCCAGGTCGAGAATGCGATCAAAGTAGAGGGCAATTAACCGTTCACATTCTCTGGCAATGGCTAGGTATTCATTACCCACCTGGCGGTGTCCCTCATAGTTTTTCTTGAAGTTGAAGAAAGTCTGTACTCCCCCCAGTAAAGCAGCCAGCAAGGCTAAAGCGGCGCCACTCCACTTGGTCCAGTCAGGAAGTTCCGCATTGATTAGGGAAAAGAACAGAGAGCCGAGGAATAAGTTGACCACCACTATGGGGACTCCGCAGAGCACATGCAGATTGCGCCCCTTCATAGAGGCGCGGAAGTGGCTGTGCTTACACAGATGGGCATTCCAGCGCAGTTTGTCCAGTACTGCCACGGTATTCGGTATCGTGCTCATGAATCCCTTCTGCCCCTTTAGTGTTATTTTTGGAGGGCGATAGTTTGCCGGATAAAAATGAGATGTACAGGGTGGAGCAGGGAAGATTGGGATTGATGTGTTTAATTTACACACTGAGGGTTTAGTGGGCCTTGTGCTGGCGGTTAGTGAGCACCCGCCTTACAAGGCCTCAATTTGAGGGCTTCAAATAGGAGCTGGTAGTGAATTGCCTAGAAGCTATACGTTACGCCGACAGAAGACAGGTTGGCCTTCTCTTTTTTAATCTCGTAGATGGTGTGTTCCAGGTTGATGCCCCAGTCACCGTTCTTCCACTTAACTTCAGCACCGTAGTATGGGTTGCTGCCGCTGTCCTTCTCATTACTCCAGCTATAAGACCTATCGTAGGACTCTGCATACAAGAGCTCGCGATCTAGGCTGTATACGCTGAGGTTGCCGGAGTCTTCAGTCTGGCCGCTGTTATTTTCATTCCATTGGTGTACACCAAAGCGAACTCCGGCATTTAAGTTTTGTTGAATTTGCGTCGAAAGGGTTAATCCTAAGCTATAAGAATTGTATTTGGATTCCTGCTGACTTCTGAAATCGTAGTTTTCTATTAATACTTCATCTTCATTGTGCCACTCGAGGCCGTGAGCGCTCTGTTCATAGTCTCTGTGGATATTGCCGAGATTCGCTATACCGCCTTCGAAGGCAATATAGTTATTTACCTGATAGCCAACAGTCAATGCGTAGCCGGTTGAGTGGAGGTCCTCTCTTATCGCAGTGGAGTCTTCGCTATCAAACTGCATATTACCCAGTGAGGCTTTTAGGTAAAAAGGCTTCTCCTCTGCGTAAACGCCGCTACTAACTAATGCGATTAGGGCGGTGAGAGCGATATGATTCAAGGGGTACCTCAATTCAGTCAGTCGACAGGCGCTTGGGTGTTAGCAAGCGGCAAAGATCGTAAAGTCATGATTGGCGCGCATTGTACATCTGTACAAATTAAGCGTTAAGCAGAAAGGGTCCTTCATTACTGGATTGAAGCGGAAATTCTCATTGCTATGACACTAGGCTTGTCTTTTGGTGACGGCGGTTGAGCCCTTCCCTCATGACTACTAGGTCTGCTTATTTAAATATGCCCCCTTCCCGGAGTATTTTCTTCAGGTCAAGGCTGCGAAAGCCGCTCGATTTCTTGTATTTTGTGCAGCTCCAGATGAGAGGGGTAGCACTGCTCACCAAATTCACCTGGGGAATAAATCAATAAGAAAGTTAACCCTTCTGGCTAGGGGGGAATTGGGAGCTGGTATGTCGATTGCGCGGCAACAATTTATCGCCTTGGGGCCGTTACTGGCTGTAGCGTTTTACATTTCTTTGACTCTACTGGGGATGCAGTATCTTCCCGCAGTGACGGCAGCGATCACCCTGCTAACAGTGACTTGGTGGGTAACAGAGGCGCTTCCTATTCCCGCCACTTCTCTGGTGCCATTTGTGCTTTTACCCCTATTTGGGGTGACGGATCATAAGACTGTTGCGGCATCCCTCGGTAGCCATGTAATTCTGCTTTTGATGGGCGCTTTTATTCTGTCGAAAGCCCTTGAAAAGAGTGGTGCCCACGAACGGTTGGCTCTATATATGTTGCGTATCTTTGGGGTATCTAGCGGTAGGCGCTTGGTGCTCGGTTTTATGCTGGCCGCTGGTTTCCTCAGCATGTGGATTTCCAATACCGCCACAACCCTGATGATGTTACCCATTGCCCTGGCAATTCTCTCTCGTATTGATAATCAGCGCCTCACTGTTGCCCTGGTTCTGGGGATTGCCTATGGAGCAAGCCTTGGAGGCGTGGGGACGCCTCTGGGGACACCGCCCAATGTCATTTTCATGGGAATATATGAAGAGGTCACCGGTCGGGAGTTTAGCTTTCTTGGCTGGATGAAGATCGGGGTACCGGTTGCCCTGGTAACTTTACCGATAATGGCCCTCTGGCTTACCCGCAATGTTCACTTGAAGAATGAAATTGAGCCGCCCCAAGTCGGTGAGTGGCGGGCTGAGGAGAAACGCACTCTGCTAGTGTTCGCCATCGCTATTTTCTTCTGGGTAACCCGCAATGCACCGTTTGGTGGCTGGAGCGATTGGCTGGGGATAGGAGCGGCGGGAGACAGTACCGTAGCTCTCGCTGCAGTGGTGGCAATGTTCCTGGTACCCAATGGCAAAGGGGGGCGCTTGCTGGACTGGCAGACAGCGGAAACCATTCCCTGGGGCATGTTGTTATTGTTTGCAGGTGGTATAGCCCTGGCCAAAGGATTTTCAACATCTGGCTTGAGCGACATGCTCGGTAATGGATTGTCCTTTCTTACTGCCATGCCACTATGGCTGATGTTGGTGATTCTATGTTTGGGAGTTACCTTTCTTACAGAGATCACCAGTAATACAGCCACTGCGACTCTACTCATGCCCATTCTCGCTGTGGCGGCGACCTCTGCGGGCTTTGAACCTATGGTATTGATGATCCCCGCGGCTATGAGTGCCAGCTGTGCCTTCATGTTGCCTGTTGCCACAGCCCCGAATGCCATTGCTTACGGGACTGGTAAAGTGCGTATACAGGATATGGTTCGCGAGGGGGCGGTACTCAGTGTGACCGCATCGTTGATTATTGCGGGGATGAGCTGGTTGATTTTACCGGGTTGAGTTCACAGGTTTCTCTAGGGCTGGTATCCATTACTTTAGAGTGGGTGGTAAGTGTTTTAAACTCCGCCCCTTTGAGCCTAATAAGGTTATGTACCGGTTACAGAGTGTGAATGGTGTAATCGGAAAAACATGCGGTACAGGAGGTAGATGTGAAGAAAGCTGAGTATAAAATTGCCGTCGGGAAGTCTGGCTTTTCCAGTTTGGAAGAGGAAGTTACCCAGCTGCTGAATGAGGGCTGGAAGCCGATTGGTGGCTTGGCGTTTAATGCGGGTTACCCCTACCAAGCGATGGCGCGAGTGGTGAATGTTGCCAAGCCTTCTGGCCATTCACAGAGCCAGGCCCAAGCGTCATCTGAAGCTGAACCTACCAGAAGGCAATCCTATGGTGCTCAGGATGCGATGCGTATGATTGATGAGCTCACCTGAGATTATTGATTCGTAGATTGTTATGCGCTGATGTATGGAGGCAACTTTACATCCCTGCGGTGATCAAGCCAATTGTAAGAGCTCCCTTACTGATTAACGACCTTCTAAAGAAGGTGGGAGAAGAGGCTATGATAGGCTCACTCCGATAGCCTGGACACACTGTGATCCTGTCAAATGTGCTCACCGCTAACTTCATCACTCGTACGACATGCTTTAGCTATTAAAGGATATTAAGCATAAATGCGAAATTTTCTCGATATTGAAGCCCCCGTCATTGACCGTTTCGGCGGAAAGAAAGGCCTTACGGCCAGACTCACAAAGCCTAAATCCGCTAAAGAAATCTCAGCAATACCCAACAGCCAATGGTTGTCTGCGGCTTCTCGGGCTGTATTTCAGGCGGGGTTTAGTTGGAAAGTCGTGGAGAAAAAATGGCCGGGGATAGAGCATATTTTTTATGGCTTTGATTTGTCCTTTTGCCGATATCTCTCTGAGGAAGCGCTGGATGACTTAATGCGCCAGGAGGGCATGATAAAGCATTGGACCAAAACCCGCTCAATCTCCCGGAATGCAGACTTCTTCTGGCATTTATCCAATGAGAATGGGAGTCTGGGGGAGTATTTTGCTAGCTGGAATACGAAAAACTATGTAGAGAATCTCCAGAGTTTACGCAAAGGTGGAGACCGACTGGGAGGCAAAACCGCCCAGGTTTTTTTGCGTCGTATGGGGGTGGATACACTGGTCTTTGCCAGCGATACTATCCGTGCTCTGGTGAGAGAGGGGGTAGTAGATAAATCTCCCTCTTCAAAAAAAGACTGGGCCGCACTACAAGCAGCTATTGAAACTTGGCAGGCGCAGTCGAACCGCAGCTTAAATGAGATTAGCCAGATATTATCCTTATCTGTTGGGTAGTTCGTTAAGCTTGGTAGATGGAGCCCACTGCTTAAGCAGTTTAAAGAGTGGGCTCAGATCATCAGAATTGTAATAACACTAGAACTGGTTTAACTATGGCTGAGGACGAACACGAAAGTCTACAGAGAGCTCCGCCTCATAAATAACCTCATCAAATGATTTATCCTGGCCAGAATCAAAAAAATTGTTCTCAAAGTTGCTGCTGGAGTCACGGGAAGCGGTAACAACAACCTCTTCTATAGCCATGGCGCCTTCAGTAGCTCGGTAGTGTATGTTATCACCGCGAATGCCTATCGGTGTCAGCTGGACACCAAGCGCCTTTTCATAATCTGTTTTCTGTTCCAGAATATCTTGCAGAGCCTTGGATTTAACTTTTTTGTTAAACAAATGCTTTTCTGAATGCTCAAATGTGGTGTTTGCTATTTCAACTTCTCTATTTTGATCTGTGAGCTGCGCAATACTGTGGAGTTGGCTTTCCTCGTTGATTGAAATAGTTACGCGGTTAACAACCTTATAGCTCTTGGGCTTCTTGCCCATCCAGCCATATTGGGGTGAGGAGGAAAATTTTGAGCTTTTAATATTTGCTCCCTTGATTCCAGCCTCTGTCAGGCTCTGATGCAATTTGGAACGGAGCCTGTGATTGGCGTCAATTGCATTTGATAGTAGCTCTTCTTCCGTTGTGACAATCAAACTGACAATGGCCTTATCGGAGTAGGCGGTTTCTTCCGCGCTGCCACGGATGGTAACAATACTCTCCGTCGGGTGGAGGAGTCCACGTAGGTCCTGGGGTGTACCTCTAATTTCTGGAGCTGCCAGGCAAGCACTAGATAAGAGCAAGCTGATAATTAGTAGTGGTAGTTTCATTTCACTATATCCTTATTAGGTTTTTACAGGTGTACTACTTATGCGGTGAAATATCGATTTATTTCATAGGTGTATATTGTTGCCAGGCCCTAATAGCTTGAAGAATGATAATTTTTGTTAAAAGCTGTATAACCTAGCAGCTTTCTATCTCAATCAAAGTATATAGCTTGCTTACTGAACATTAATAAGAAATACCTTGATTATTTGTTTGTCTACACTTTTATTGAATTGTATCTATGATCTTTTAATAAGTTCTCTTTTGGTGACTGCTCGCATCAATGTTCAATGCTTTGCATAGTATTTTTGTTCTCATGTTGCTTTATCAAGACCTTTTGTCTTTTGCAGTTTGATCTATGTCACGGTTTTTGCGGTGGATGCATCACGGAAAATCGATTGCATAGCTAATAAGGTCGCGTTGGCTTACGTGTATCTCAAACCAAATAATAACTATATTTGTAGCGACTTACGGGATGAAGAAAAATCATGGGAATTCTTTTTGACAAAAAAATATTGGCCCTGGCTCTTACTACTCTGCGGGCTTAACAATCATTAATAGAAATGATTGGTCTTTGAAAGTGAGTGGCTCAGATAACCGTGGCTGGGACTGGGCTTGCGGCAATGGTCACGTGGTCAGTTGGGCACAATTGCGATAAAAATTGAGTGGAGTGATTCATTCGAAGGCTATTTTAATCATTTTGTATCCTCTAATTCATCGATAGTATCCAATGGAGGAGGCCACACGGTGGTACCTCTAGATGAGGAGACCAACCTATCAGTTATTATTTCTCCTAAATACATAGAAGATTCAGATATGGAGCGCTACCTTCGTGATGAGGTTGGTGCTGATCTTAATGATGTAGATGCTTTTGATGAGGGATGTAGTTCAAATTGGGAGGTTAATTGTTTTCTCTCTTATAGGGCCCATAAGAGTGAATATGATAATGATGATTATCCCATTATAGAGCGCCAGGCTCTTTATTCCGGTAACGGACTGGATTCCTCTTTTTTAACTCGTGTGGGCATTACCAAGGTTAATGGTAGTGGCAGCATTGATGGTGAGGGCTTTAAATGGTTGGTTGAGGATAATAATTGCCAAATTAGTGATCCTCAGTTGATTGGCTTAAGAAATGGTCGTTATTTACTCGGTTATGCTAAATTTCAATGTATTTCGGATAATCTGAAATTTGATCGAATTAATATCCCTAACTCTCTGCGGTTATTAGTCCCAAAAGCGTATTATGTTTTAGATATCGATTCGGATTTGAATATTCTTGAGGGCCCAGTTCAACTTCCTAACCATGGTTGGGGAGGGCTAGATGAACCGATGTATTTAGGTGATGGTGAGGTAGCTTGGAGCTACATTAAGAACCCGAAAATTGAAAATTATGGTGGTGGTCAGCAGAATGTGTGGCAGGGAATAATTTATCATTCCAAGAGTACCAATTAAGCCCCTCCGTCAAAAAGGATAGTAAGTTTGTGCTCAGTAATGTTGCTGGGTCATTTTCTATAAATGGTGGAATAAGTTTCATATTTCTGCTTGAACTCTGCGAAACTAATTTTTTTGTTTAATAGGTAAGCAAAGTTTCAAGGTATATTTTCTAAATTAGACTGGCCTTCCTTTGCCAAAGCGGTGCCTGCTGAATATCTACTGTATTAGCCCGTGAAGCTCCAATCCTTTCCTTTCTGGAACTGCTGGTATCATTAAGTTAAAGCGGCAGGCGGGTAGTACCTCCTGGAACAAAATAGACTCCAGCTATGGAATCGAATACTTCGATTTTGCACAGACGTCTGCGAAGTAATTCATCTCATATTTTGGGTTTATATCCATATAGAGCGTTTGCCTAACACCCCATACCTTTACCCCGTCTTGAATATCTTCCTCAGGGGAATGCATAGTTGCCCTAATTTCTATAGCGTTTTTTTGAGAAGTCTAAGGATGTAAATGACTTGATGATACCTCGTAATCTTTACTAAATGGGCCTGGTGGAGGGTGAGCCTCAATAGGCTTGGGCAGACTTTCTTTCTTGAGAGAGGGGGGGGAATAGAGGGGAATAGTAACTTCAATATTCCTTGCATTGGGTTTATGGATCAGTACCGATCAAGGCAATTTTGATTTGAGTTAATTCGATTAGCAGCTGGTAGTCAAATGTATGTGACTGGCTAGTCCGCAAGCCTGTCGCCCCCGGTTCTCGTTTGGCGCCCTAAGTCCTATATCCGTTGAGCATCCCCGGATAACTTTCCCTGTCCAAAAATGACTCCGGCCAATAAAAATAATTTTTTGGGAAGTGTGATATAGAGCCGGGAAATAAATATAAGGAAACAACAATGACTCTTTGTAAACGACTAGGTGCGAGTCTCTCACTCGCACTGGCTGGCCTATTTGCTTCCGTATCTGCTGCGGCAGATAACTGCTATATCCTGGTTCACGGACATGGTACCGAAGGGCATATAAAACAGCGCACCAACTCCCAGGGTAAGTTAGAGCAACCAGCCCTAGATTATTGGAGTGAAGCTTTCTTTGATAAATATAACGGCAGTAATTTTATTGAGCAGCTGCGAATCAATGGCGGCAACTATGGAGTTGTAGGTTATAACTCCACCGATGAAGGTGAAATGCCTTACTGGCATGATGGCACAGCTGGCGAAATTGCCAGACAGATTATCGATATTCGCAGCGGTAAGGGAGATGGCTATCAACATGAGAATCAATGTAAATCCGATGATACTTTTTGGGTGGTTGCCCATAGCCAGGGCGCTGCACAAATGATGTACTTATCTGGTAACGCAGTGCCTGGGTCTCCTTATTACAATCGTGCTTATAATCAGTTTGATAGTAATACTATTACTGAGAGCAATAAGGTTTGTACTGGTCGCTGGTTTTGGAAGAGATGTAAAACGGAAACCAAAACCAGAAATGTTGCCGGTTTAGATGATCGCTATGCTGTAGAGGTCGACTTCGACAAAGCTATGAATGGTATTGCTGCGATTTTTACCACTGGAGGGGCTATTACAGGCACCGAGTTCGTCGATCGCCTGTGTAATGGTAGCTGGATCGAAAGCGTGGTTAACGACCTATTTATCGGTCGTGAATGCTCAGCGGTACGTTATCTGCAAACTAATGATGTGTACTCCGTGCGCAACTATGTGGGCACTAACTTGGCATCGCCCGTATATACCATTGGTGGTTATGCTGGTTTCCCTGGTGTTGCAACCGCAAGTTCTATATTGCTTGCTGGTGAGGACGATGGTTATATTAATCTCGCATCCCAGATGAACTGCTCCGGTTCTGCCAAGCGTAATCTCTATTCAGACCTGAAGGAATACAAAACCTTCCTGGGCATTGCCTATGGCAGCGCTATCTTCTCCTGTGACAACGATCACAAGGGCACAGCGCGTTCATATAACCTGGCAAGCCTCTATACTGACCACGATGCACAGCGTAATGGTGGCATTATGTCCCCAGATTATACCGGCATTCCTAATGGTCTGAACTGCGGTATTGGTAAGAACAGCGCTGGTCGTATTGCTGCCTGTACTCAGTAATTTTTAGATTTATTTTTGTGCCTTTTTTGGCTCATTAGGGGGCTTAATCGCTTCCTGCTTCCTCACAGGATAAAGCCCGCTTATTTATAGCGGGCTTTTTTTAGGGAAAGTTCAAGGTGGGTGGTATCAACCGCTGTTACTTGCCAGTGCCATTCGGTCATCTTTTCCTTGGAAATGGTGCGTATTCCAAAACGTTAGCTATCTATATTGTTTATTGTATGGGGCTTATCGGAATAGTTCGAAGAACTCATTCCTGGGAAATATATATCTGGCAGTGCCAGTCAGTAATCTCTCCAGATAGTCTCGCTCAGTGCAAATATATCCTTTAAAGAGTATCAAATAGAATAAAATTGATAAGAGTTACTTCATATACTCACCTGTTTTTAATATTTGATTTTTTTTGTCCGATTAGTCATAACTATAACTTCTATCATTGGAGAGTGGGCGATGTAGTCCTCCTTACATTTGGCTTCTCAAGTCAGTCGTGTTCTAAAGGGCTAGTCTTGATAGAGTGTCTTTGGCAGTAGTCTTATGGAGCGGCTTTATGGGCAATCTTAAGTTGGCAGCGGGTGTTGAAATCCCTGCTATTGAAGTGGCCAAGCTGGGTGGTGGGAAAATTCAGCTGGGTAAAACGGAAGGGAGCTTCCCCTGGCAAATGGTAGTGGTTTATCGAGGTAAGCACTGTCCGCTCTGTACCAAGTATTTACGGGAATTGAATGTGCTGCTGCCGAGATATCATGAAGAGGGCGTTTATGTGACAGCTGTGTCAGCGGATAGCGCCGAGAAAGCGTCTGAACAAATGAAGGAGGTCAAGCCAGATTTTCCGATAGGTTACAACTTATCCATCCCTCAGATGCAGCAACTGGGTGTCTATATCTCCAATCCCAGGTCTCCAGAGGAAACTGATAAGCCTTTTGCCGAACCCGGGATTTTTGTGATTAATGAGGCTGGTAAGCTGCAAATCGTTGATATTTCTAATGCGCCTTTCGCCAGACCAGACTTGCAGATTTTGTTGATGGGGATCGAGTTTATTCGAAATCCGGAGAATAACTATCCAATTCGGGGAACCTACTAAAGTCCCTAAGCTGGGGCCGAGTTTCCCAGAAAAACGCAATAAAAACCCCATTGGGATGTGAGATTTTTATTGCGAGTTAACGGTTAACTTTGTAGCTATTTATCAATTCTTTTTAGAGTGTCAGAGGTTTGCCATAGAACCCAGTTTGAGGCCAGTGACATTAGAAATTATTCAACTCTTCACGTAGGTCGTGTTCCAGCTCCTCAGTGCCAGTAATCCATACGCTTTTATCTGGTGCGGGGAATACACCAACTTCAATATTATCTTTTCTCAAGCCGGGGAGCCATTTCTTCAGAAACTGTGGGAGGGGAATACTTTTAGGCGTGAGTTCGGTTTCATCTTTAGCATAAGCGCTAGCAAATTCTGACGTAGGCCATACGGGTAAATATTCAAAACCTCCGTCCTCATCGGTATGTATTTTGAGGAAGCAGTTTTGGTTATCGACTAATATCCAAATTTCCCGCTCTTCACCGATTGCACTCAAGAAATATTCGTATCGGTCTTCACAACTCTGGTTAATTACTTCATTTAGATTGGGAGTACTCATATATAAATTCGCAATGGCTGATTGGTAGGAGGCTGACATTTACAGGCCTGCTCGAATAAGTGTGTAACAGTAACACAGTCAATGCGAGGCATTATGCGCGAATACAAGATACTGTCCAGATGGTTTGATGTGTTGCCCGGTAGTAGAGAGGAGCGGGAGGGATTCTGTGGAATATAAGTCTATGACTGGTTTGGAGAGTAAATCGAAGTACTCTCAATAAAAATCGGCTTGAAGGCTTGTTTCCAGTACCTCTCTCTATGAGCGACAACTTTTCTTTTTGTGGTAATTCATTAGCCCGAAACCTTTTGCGAACTCTACCATATTATACATTATAAAAATTCAATAAAATCAATTGGTTACGGGTTGGTTTTTATAGCAGATAACGCTCATATTTACTCTATCAAACGACGTTTATATTAGATAGATACTTTATCTGGTGGCTTAGCCTGTTTTTGGCCTAGAGTCTCTAGTTGCTATTAGAGAAGCTTTGTCAATATTGGAGCTTGTTTATGCAAACTTGGGGCAGTTTATCATTGTGCAATTTAAGTCCTGAGTTGATAAAGCTTCAGTTTCCACTGTTACTGCTCTTGTCATAAAGCTGTGATCAAGAAAGGTATAGAAAAGGGCTTTAGCCCGTAACTCTGAAATTCGGGGCAGCCAGCAGAACATCGAGACCAGTGCCGAGTATTTCCTCGGCAAAGTTCTTATGATGGCCGGGTAACCGCGAAAGCGGTTACCGAAAAGATCGCGCCTACCGGCGATCGTTTGGCCATGTTCTGCAGCTACTCCTGGTTTCTTTAAAGATATGGCGGACCAGTTTCGCTTGTGGGAGTTCGGCAAAGTTGAATTACTATCGAGGAACTGCAGTTCCTTTAAGCCGCTCAAACTCTTTCTTCGACATATACTTCGCAGTAGGGTAGTAGGGCCCCATGACCAGGCTGTCCATAGGCGCGGGATTTTCCTCAGTAGGTACCGGAATATTGAGGGGGGAGTTCGGCCAGTCGTAGTTGCTCAGTGACGCCTGGTAGCGTATGTAGACGCAGTTGACCCAGCTGCGAGCGCCGATATAGTGCCCCTCGCCGGCTCCGAACTCTATCCATTTGACGCCGTGCTCGCGGTCTGCATTTTTGGGTCGATCAATCGCCCGGCTCATGACGATAGTGAACTTACGATCCTCAACCAGTGGTATCTCTTCATCGAAGATTGTTGACCAGCCCAGACCTGACGGCGCCGTGCCCCCAGTGGTAAGAGACCAGTAGCGTACCTGGGTTTGCTCTTCGGGCCAGCTCACCTGACCATGCTTGGTTTTAGGAAAAGTCGGCATCTTACCTTCGATCACCACGACCTCGCCAAAAGCTAGCGAGAACAGTCCAACCATGTATACAGTGTCGGGGTTGTTCAGCCATGCACCGTCATTGCTTGCAGGGCAACGGATAACCCGCTTGATCGGATCGGGGGTGAAGGCGCCTTTGACACTGTAATCCATATTCCAGAATCGCTGGAACATGGGGGCGGGCATGGCAGGTGCATTGACCCGGTCCCAGGAATCCTCGATTAATTGAAGCCACTCTTTAGTCGGGAATTCCTGCTTCTGCCCCTCCTTAGAAGCCAATAATGCACGGCACATTCTCTCGCCTGTTAGCACCACATCGTCGCTGTTATATAAACCCTCTTCGCCCTGGATCGGGGTCTCCGGAAGGTGCAGCGTGACTGTTGGTAGCCCCAGCTCAACTGGCAATCCACCCTCCTTAAGTGGCGGCATGCGCACGTTGCCTGTGCCATCATAGCCGTTGTCGGGCATATAGTTACGAAACGCGAGGTGGATGCCGGCTCGCTCAGAGTTGGTACCGGTATAAAGTGTATTGGGGCGCGGCTTGCGAGGAGCCTGCCCCGAGCGGATATATACGGTGTAGCGTCGGCGTTCTGTCGGTACATCGCGTCTATTGGGCGACATAAAAGGGTTGATTGAGCCCTCATCGGGCACGATTTGGTCGTCACGCAGGTAACTACCGTTCCCCTTTACTCCGCCCGGCAAATTGTTTGCGATGGTGAGTGAGAAATAACGCAGGTGACCGTAATGTCCCCGCAGCTTCAGGTAAGCGCCTTTTGGCAATTTGAACTGACCGACGAAATAAGTGGAATTTTGATCCGGGTAGGCATTCGCGACTTGAATATCCTGATGCCCACGCAATAGACCGTAATCGAGCCCCTTCGGCCCTCCCCAGAAGCAGCTTAAGCGCTGGTATCGCCAATTAGTGACCTCGACAACAGTCATGGGTACCGGCGTGAGTGCAGTCGTGTCGCCAGGCAAGGTAGTTGGCTCAACCTCTTCCGTGCGTTCGGGTGTCACTTCATCGTTCTTCATGGGAAGTCTCCAAGTGATGCTGCGCCTCGGCCAGTAGCCTAGGGCCCCTGGGGAGAGCGTTTGTGTGTGAATTTTATTCGTGTCATTTTGTTATCAGGGGGGACATCAAGTGAATTGGGCTCACTTACAGAGTGAGAACCTATAGCATAGAAATTTAGATTTATGCTTGCTTTACGCGACATTTTTCATGCGATGACATGGCAGGCTTGAGCGCACCTTTTCATCGCCATTTTATTTGCAAGAAACTATGAGATTTTGTCGAAAGCTAGCCCTCCTCTACGAGTACGCTGGATTCCAACAGGATAGAGTCGTACAAGTCATTGCTACTCCCCCAGTTCAAGTAGCTTCACGAAGAGCGCTCCCTGAGGTTTGACCACTAAAACGAAAGCGAATTTAGCTGATTTCGTACTCAGCGACATTGTTCTTTTCTCTAAGGCTGTTAAATCACGAGATAAATTATATATTTAGTAAATAAATGCAGATCTTCGATAGCTGTTTTGTCAGACTGGCCTATGGATAAAGGACGTTTAGGGGGGGAGCGATGCTGGATAGCTCCCTTGAAATTGCAAAATTCCTTATCCCTTTGATAGGCATTGATTATGTTTAGGAATGTTTACCAAGGTCATTTCTTGCAGAAGATGATGAATATTAAAGATTGTCGTCTCGCTAGAGGTATTTTCAGTAAGTGTCAGCCTAGCAAAATTATTTGAAGAAGAATTTTACAGAGTGTTTTTCCGTTGCTGTATCATTAAGGTTGAAAATTTTTTTAGATGGTGAGTGTACGTTGTTAGATTAAGTGATCGAGGCTTTCTACCATGGTTATATTTTAGCTGTAAAGTGTGTTATGGGCGAGAAAATAATCTAGGGTAAGATCTTTTCCATTTTAGCTAGAAACCTTTCATTGTGGCGTTGATAAACTTGTCAAGATATTCGGCCTCGTGAAAAAAACTTTATGCAAGTTTGGATGTGTTCTTGATTGGTTGGTTATTTTGCTCAACAGAATTGGAGTTGTTTGGAAAATATTCTGATATTCCGTGTAATATTTTATATTACAAAAGCCACTTAAGCTTCGAGGTTTAAGAGTGTTTTGACAACTTTTCGGCCTGATGCAAAAAATAGGGTCTAACGTTCATTTTAATGCATCACTTCCTGTAGGTGACTTTTTGCGCAATTCCATTTCTATCGTCTATTGGGGAGGTTCTGTTAGAGTAAGCCGCGCTATTAGTAATTATATAATTTCTTTATATATTTTTTTGTGCTTAACTAAGCAAACAAGAAAGACTCTTGAGGTCACCGATGGTGTGATATGAGTCACTTAATGCTGTGACTCATATCTCTTACCACCGCAATGCACCACCGGTTTGATATTCGCTAACACGGGTTTCAAAGCAGTTTTTCTTTTTGTGCTGGTCCGTTAATCAAGGGGCTGGATTCTGTGAACTCTGGAATTGCTATTTCGGGCCCAGCTGGCCGAGGTGGTGGACCATGAGCAGAATCTGAATGAAGTTGTAGAAGGAAAGATACCTTCACCTAAATTTCCCTAAATAAAATCAAGGTGTTTTATGTCAACTCTATCCGCAAAAGCATGTTTTGGGTTGCTGTAATTTTGCCAGTTTTTCGCATCTTCAAGTAGGTTTCCAATTGTAACGCTACCTCCTTTAAGATCCTTAAATATCTTGCTCTTAAATCGTATTGACTCAGAAAGAAAAATTGCCATTTTCCCAAATGAGCTAGCAATAGTCATATGGTCGTCGTTCTTTCCGTCAATGTTTGAGTTCTTGTAAATATGTTCAACAGTGTTATATGCATAATAAATGCTAGTTTCTTCATTGGAGTTGGTTGAAAAACCCATTGACGGATAGCTGCCATCAAAAGGTAATTCCATTTTTTGGGAAGCTGTGACGACACCACTCATACTAGGTAAATGGAAGTAGTTTTTTGCTGGTGTTTCCATTGAGCCGATAGAGTAGCCGGTTAACCAAACATCACTATTTCTAATGTAAAAAGTTACTCCGAGGCCTTCTGATAGATTGATCGGTATAAAGATGCGAGCCGGATCTCCATCAGTTCGGTTGATTCTAAAGCGTTCCTTTAAGTGATCAATTGCTTCGGAATATGCGCCGAGGTGAATCTCATGAAGGTTTAATTTTATCACTTGTGCCTCACAGTAAAAAATATTTTGTGTAATTTATCATTTAGGTAAAGGCTTGTGATTACGTGATATTGCAAGTTAGTACCTTTGTGCACTAAAAAAGGAGAGGGGAAGAATAATCTTTGCTTGGGAGCATATGAGGTATGGGTGTCGATTACGGGCTTATAGGGATGTTCACAGCGTTTTTCGAGTGCAGAGTCTTCTTTTCTTTTGATCCAGTAATATGTGCTGGGTAGGCCTGTGAATAGTATGGGGTGCCTGAATCTGGTGTCCGATGTTGAAGGTTTTAAAATTAAATATATTCTCTACTATAGTGGATAAATCAGTCGAAAGGTTGATTTAGGTTTTTCTCATGTGGTCTTAAATCTAGATCTGGCAGCAGCGAAAAATTAATTTATCAATAAATCTAATTCACAACGATCTTGGTTTTAAATGATTTGTAAATTTACATGGTCGAATAAAGGAAGCTAAGTTTTTGGGGTGTGTGGCCAAGTGAGAGGGTGATGAGCCCTCGTAGATAGTATGCTACCAAAAACATAAGCTGAAACTCAGTCCCTTTTCCTACTTGCGCGGAAAATAGGGTTAAGCAAGTTCTTAAATTAATTAATGCATAGATAAACCATCGCCTCTGGCGGTGAGGGTGCCGTTCAGGCGTCTAGGGTAGAGAATGTGGACTCTCATGAACAGGCAAGCTCTTTTAAGGAGAATATATTCGAGACGATAGTGCCAGGATTGCGTCAAGTATTATTGTGGATACTATGTAGTATTTGTGCCTAAATATCGAAAGAAGATGCTATTTTGTGTGTTACGTCGAGAAATTGGAGCGATATTCTGAAGTTGTGTATTTAAAGGAAAGTAGAGTTGGTTGAAGTGTATTCAATTGAGGGGCATATCCATATGCAATTGACACTTCTTCTAAAGCTCAGTGTGTCAAATCCGATTGGATTTGTGAAAGAAAAATCAGAAATTTAGATTTTTAGAAACTACAAGTAAGTACAGCAGGGCTTTACCGAAAGATATTTTGAGGCTTGCTGTTACTGTATGAATACGGAGGATTTTTCCTCATGCCTCCGGCTTGGTAGCTGGCTGCTGAGTAGCTCTCAATAAGAGAATAAAAAAAACGGGCTGAAAGCCCGTTTTCAATACTTCTCTTCCTGTGAGCGACTACTTTTTCCTTTTGTAGTAATTCACTGGCCGGAAGCCTCTCTTACCACTGCAGTGCGCCGCCGGTTTGATATTCGATAACGCGGGTTTCAAAGAAGTTTTTCTCTTTGCGCAGGTCCATAATCTCAGACATCCACGGGAATGGGTTCTGTGCACCAGGGAATTGCTCTTTCAGGCCCAGCTGGCTGAGGCGGCGGTTGGCGATAAACTGGAGGTATTCCTCCATCATATTTGCATTCATGCCGAGTACGCCGCGGGGCATGGTGTCGCGGGCGTAGGCCACTTCGAGTTCCATACCTTCGAGAATCATCTGGGTCACTTCCTGCTGGAATTCCGCCGTCCACAGGTGTGGGTTTTCCAGTTTGATCTGGTTGATCACGTCGATGCCGAAGTTCAGGTGCATAGACTCGTCGCGCAGGATGTACTGGAACTGCTCGGCAACACCGGTCATTTTGTTGCGGCGGCCCATGGACAGGATCTGGCTGAAACCACAGTAGAAGAAGATACCCTCGGTAACGGCATAGAAGGCGATCAGGTTGCGCAGCAGCTCCTGGTCGGATTCAACGGTGCCGGTTTTGAAGTTGGGATCGCCAATGGCCTGGGTGTGGGACAGGCTCCAGGCCGCCTTTTTGGCAACGGCGGGCACTTCGCGGTACATATTGAAGACTTCGCCTTCATCCATGCCCAGGGATTCTACACAGTACTGGTAGGCGTGGGTGTGGATCGCTTCTTCGAAAGACTGGCGCAGCAGGTACTGGCGGCACTCTGGGTTGGTGATATGGCGGTAAATAGCCAGTACCAGATTGTTGGCAACCAGGGAGTCTGCGGTGGAGAAATAACCCAGGGAGTATTCCACGATGCGACGCTCGTCCTCGGTCAGACCGTTGGGGTCTTTCCACATGGACACGTCTTTGTTCATATTGATTTCCTGGGGCATCCAGTGGTTGGCGCAGCCGTCCAGGTATTTTTGCCAGGCCCAGTCGTATTTAAAGGGCACCAGCTGGTTGAGGTCCGCACGGCAGTTGATAATACGCTTTTCATCCACCTGGATGCGGGCTGCACCCATTTCCAGTTCTTCCAGGCCGGGCGCCGGGTCCAGGCTGGCAACGGCTGCACGTGCAGCCTCAACAGCGGCGGAGCCATTTTTTGTGGTGGAGCTCGCTGGAGTTTCCGCAGAGTAAGAAGCGCTGGGCTCTTGTACGGATTTCGCCTGGGGCTCCGCTGCGGTCTGCGCCTTAACGGCTTTTTCGGGTTGTTGGGGCTTTGTCTCGAAATCGTCCCAGCTCAGCATAGTCGGCCCTTTTAATCGGTCTCGTTATCGAAAATTCGATATTAATTTCTGTGTTCTTCCTGGCGCTACATTCGCAGAGCGAGGCCAGGGGTGCTATTCCGGAATTTTCCGGCAGTGGTCAATCGCTGCAGGTATTTTTAACCCAGCGGGGCACAAAGTTTCTGTGCCAGATCAATTATCACTTTGCTTTTAGCCAAAATTTATTTTTGGGTTTTTGCCGCACGGCTGTGAGGTTTATGGCAAAGTTTTTTTCGTGGTTTTCATGCGCCGCACCTTTGTGCGGGTTACTGAAAACGCAGTTGGGAAAAAACGCAGACGATCCCCGGCCCGAAAATTCCTCCCGGTATTTGCATACCGGGTGGGCCGGGGTCGTTGCGCATGGTCATGCCCGCACTTGCGGTTACGACGCTCTCCCCCGAGAGTGAGTACAGGCCCCAGAAGGGGCCAAATTTTTACTGACAGGCTTCGCAGTCTGGGTCGTCCAGAGAGCAAGCCTGCGGCACTGCAGCCGGTGCGGGTGCAGCCTGTTCTACAGGCGCTGCTGCGGCGGCACCATTGCTGCTGCCGTGTGCGCTTACCGCGTTCAGGGTGCCGCTGTTTACAGTGGATTTCTCTGTGGTAGTGGCAGCCAGGGCGCGCAGGTAGTAAGTGGTCTTCAGGCCGCGGAACCAAGCCATGCGATAGGTCAGGTCCAGCTTCTTGCCATCAGCGCCGGCAATATACAGGTTCAGGGATTGGGCCTGGTCGATCCACTTCTGGCGACGGCTGGCGGCATCCACAATCCAACGCGGTTCCACTTCAAACGCGGTGCGGTATTTTGCTTTCAGGTCTTCCGGTACGCGATCGATTTTCTGTACAGAACCCTCGTAGTATTTCAGGTCGTTAACCATGACCTGATCCCACAGGCCGCGATCTTTCAGGTCGTGTACCAGGTAGGGGTTTACTACGGTGAATTCGCCGGACAGGTTCGATTTCACATACAGATTTTGATAAGTCGGTTCGATCGACTGGGAAACCCCGGTGATATTGGCAATGGTCGCGGTAGGGGCGATCGCCATCACGTTGGAGTTGCGCATACCCTGAGCTTTTACTTTTTCGCGCAGGCCGTTCCAGTCCAGAGTGGAGCTGGTGTCCTGATCGATAAATTGCTGGCCGCGCTGCTCAGCCAGGATCTGGATGGAATCCAGTGGCAGAACACCTTTGCTCCACAGGGAGCCTTCATAGGTCTGGTACTTGCCGCGCTCGGCAGCCAGGTCGCTAGAAGCGGAGATGGCTTCGAAGCTAATCGCTTCCATGGTGTTGTCGGCGAAGGCTACGGCTTCATCGCTGGCGTAGGCGATGCCGGCTTTGTACAGCGCGTCCTGGAAGCCCATCAGGCCCATGCCCACAGGGCGGTGACGCATGTTGGACTGACGTGCACTTTCAACCGCGTAGTAATTAATGTCGATAACGTTATCGAGCATACGTACCGCGGTTTTTACGGTATTAGCCAGTTTGGTGCGGTCGAGTTCACCGTTTTCACCAATGTGTTGAGCCAGGTTGACAGAGCCCAGGTTACATACGGCGATTTCGTCGTCGGCCTTGGTGTTGAGCGTGATCTCGGTGCACAGGTTGGAGCTGTGTACCACACCGGCGTGCTGTTGTGGGCTGCGCAGGTTGCAGCTGTCTTTAAAGGTGATCCAGGGGTGGCCGGTTTCGAACAGCATGCCCAGCATCTTGCGCCACAGGTCGAGAGCGCGGATTTTCTTAAACAGACGCAGCTTGCCTTCGGCAGCCAGTTGCTCGTAGTGGTTGTAGCGCTCTTCAAAGGCGGTGCCGAACAGGTCGTGCAGGTCTGGGCAATCGGCCGGGGAGAAGAGGGTCCACTCTTTGTCTTCGAACACGCGCTTCATAAACAGGTCGGGGACCCAGTTGGCGGTGTTCATATCGTGGGTACGGCGGCGGTCGTCACCGGTGTTTTTGCGCAGCTCGAGGAATTCCTCGATATCCAGGTGCCAGGTTTCCAGGTAGGCACACACAGCGCCTTTGCGCTTACCGCCCTGGTTGACGGCTACTGCGGTGTCATTGGCCACTTTCAGGAAGGGCACAACACCTTGGGACTTGCCATTGGTGCCTTTGATATAGGAACCCAGGGAGCGCACCGGCGTCCAGTCGTTGCCGAGGCCGCCGGCCCACTTGGACAACATGGCGTTGTCGCGGATAGCACCGTAAATACCGTGCAGGTCGTCCGGTACTGTAGTCAGGTAGCAGGAGGACAGCTGCGGGCGCAGGGTGCCGGCGTTGAACAGGGTCGGGGTGGAGCTCATGTAGTCGAAAGAGCTCAACAGGTTGTAGAACTCTACCGCGCGCTCGTTCTTGTTTTCTTCGTTAATGCTGAGGCCCATAGCGACACGCATAAAGAAAATCTGCGGCAGCTCGAAACGAATATCGTCACTGTGCAGGAAGTAGCGGTCGTACAGGGTCTGCAGGCCCAGGTAGGTAAACTGGTGATCGCGCTCGCCTTTTAAAGCTCCGCCGAGTTTTTCCAGGTCGAAGGTGGCCAGGGCGGGGTCCAGCAGGTCCAGCTCGATACCCTTCTTCACGTAAGCGGGCAGAGTGGAAGCGTAGAGTTTTTCCATCTCATGCTGGGTGGCGCGCTCGGCGATATCGAGGAAGCGCAGGGCTTCGGAGCGCAGCTTGTCCAGCAGCAGGCTGGCTGTGGCGTAAGTGTAATTTGGCTCTTTTTCAACCAGAGTACGCGCAGTAATTACCAGGGCGGTATTGATATCGTTTTCGGAGACGCCGTCGTAAAGGTTCTTCAGGGCCTCGCTGAGGATGGCCTCGGCGTTGACGTCTTTCAGACCTTCACAGGCTTCGCTGACAACAGTGCGCAGGCGCTCCATATCCAGGGGAACAAGGCTGTCGTCGTCGAGTTTAACGCGGATGCTGGGGTGCGCATCGACAGCCTGTTCAGTTTGACTGGCACTTTTTTCTTTTTCCGCACGCAGGCGTGCGTGCTCTTCGCGGTAGAGTACGTAGTCGCGGGCAACCTTGTGTTCACCGGCGCGCATCAGGGCCAGTTCCACCTGGTCCTGAATTTCCTCGATATGGATAGTGCCGCCAGAGGGCATGCGACGCTTAAAGGTGGCGCTGATCTGGCCAACCAGCTCCTCGACTTGCTCGTGTACACGGCTGGACGCAGCGGCGGTGCCGCCTTCAACAGCGAGAAAGGCCTTGGTAACGGCAACGGAAATTTTGCCATCGTCGTAGGGGACAACGGTACCATTGCGCTTGATGACGCGGATCTGGCCCGGTGCGGTGGCGGCCAGAGTGGTGCCGTCAGTAGCCTGGTCGCTGGTTGTGCCTGATTTTGCCGCAGGCACGGTTTGAGAGCGCCCTGTCTCTGTGTGCATGTAAATCTCCGAAAGGTTTGTATTGTTGTCTGTCCGCGTGTGTTCACCAGAACAGCGCCACTGGACTGCGTGGCATATGCGGAGCGAGTCCATCGCTTGGCCAGTGATTCCTCCCACACCGTGAAGGCACTGGAAACAGGCGGCTCGGTGGCCGGCATTCAGTTAAGCTTTGCCGGCTGCTGCCTGTGGCGGATCATTCCTTTCCGCCCGCTTACCTCTGATTCTGCTTTGAAAAAAGCAGCGTCTGGCACCGGCCGCCAAAAAGTGTGGCGGAGTGCCGGGATTCGCCCCTAGATTTGGGGATGCTCAAGGTCCCTTACCCCAATATATAGGGGGTATGCCTCGAGCGCGCTACAAGATAATGCGGTAGGCGGGTCAGTTCAAGCCGAATAACTTTGTGGTTGTTTGTGGATAAATTGTGGGTAGGCGTGTTGAGTCAGTAGCCACTTCTGCGGCAGGTCCCGCCACAGCTGGGCTGCATGGCATTTGTCAGTGAAGGGAGAAGGGTAATACAAGCTCTTACAATTTTTTTTAATAGCCGGGGCGTTCTAAATTAACAACGGCAATAACCATTTGCGAATGTGCGCAATTTGAGCAAGTTGGTACTAAGATGATCAGTTTTGTGGCGTGATTTTTTTGTTGCAACATGGCTGGTTATTATTTGTTCACCCGCATTATTTCGCTTGAACCTGTATTTTGATGTCACGAAAAAAGTGCGTGGTCGTTTTTTAAACGGGTATCAGATGGTGGGGGGGGGTAGGTCGGAGGATGGGCCGGTCGACAGGTTGTAAATAACGCTATCGACCGACGCATAATAAAACCTTACTGGCTGTGCTCCTGTAAAAACTCCATGAGTGCTTTCTGTGCATGTAGGCGATTTTCCGCCTCGTCCCACACCTTGGAAATACACTCGTCCTCCAGTAATTCGGCGCTGACTTCCTCACCGCGGTGCGCTGGCAGACAATGCATGAAAATTGCGTTTTCGTTGGCGTGGCTCATCAGCTCGTGATTCACTTGGTAGCGGTCGAAGGCTTTTCTGCGGGCTTGTTGTTCTGCCTCCTGGCCCATAGAAGCCCACACATCGGTACTGACCCAGTCGGCATCGCGCACGGCCTCCACAGGGTTATGCACAACTTTTACCCGATCGCCGGCGGCAGCGACAATATCGGCATCTGGAGCATATCCTTGGGGGCAAGAGATACGTAGTTCAAAGTCGCAAAGCCGCGCCGCATTGATATAGGAGTGGCACATATTGTTGCCGTCGCCCACCCAGGCCACCACTTTGCCCGCGGGGCTGCCGCGGTGTTCGACGAAAGTCTGGATATCGGCGAGTAACTGGCAGGGGTGGTAACTGTCAGATAAAGCATTGATTACGGGCACCCGTGAGTGGGCTGCGAAGCGCTCCACATTTTGATGGCCGAAGGTGCGGATCATTACTATGTCGACCATGCGTGAGATCACCCGAGCGCTGTCTTCGATAGGTTCGCCGCGCCCTAGTTGGGTGTCGCGCGGTGACAGAAACAGGGCGCTGCCACCCATCTGCGCCATGCCAGCTTCAAAAGAGACACGGGTGCGGGTGGAAGACTTTTCAAAAATCATTCCCAGCACTTTGCCGCGAAAGAGGTCGGTAGTAATGCCCTGATTGCGCAGGGTTTTTAATTCGATAGCGCGCTCGATAATTTGTTTTAGCTCCTCTGCGGAGAGATCCATTAAGGTGAGGAAATGCCTGGTCGCCATAAATTGTTCTCCTTTGAGTGCTTCAGACTGCCTGCGGGGTAAATTGTTGAATCAGAGTGCTGACATCGTCAGCCAGTTGCTGGCACTCCTCGTCAGTAAGGGTGAGTGGAGGCAGTAGCCGCACCACATTGCCGGCGGTGACGTTGATCAGCAACGCCTGCTCCCTAGCCCGTTCGACGAGCTCAGCGCAAGGGTGGTTGAGCTCAATACCGATCATCAGACCCTGTCCGCGAATATCCACTACCCCTGGGCAATCGCCCAGTCGCATGCGCAGGGAGTGTAGTAACTGTTCGCCCAATTTTTCTGCGCGCTCGATTAACCACTCGCCCTGAAGAGCCTCCAGCACGGCAAGACCGGCACGGCAAGCGAGAGGATTGCCGCCGAAGGTCGAACCGTGGCTGCCAGCGGTGAAAAGGCTGGCAGCCTTGCCGCGGGCGAGACAGGCGCCGATAGGGACACCATTGCCGAGCCCTTTGGCGGTGGTTAATACATCCGGCACTATGTCGGCGTGCTGGTAGGCAAACATTCTGCCGCTGCGACCGTTGCCGGTCTGGATCTCATCCAACATTAACAGCCAGTCGTGTCGATCGCAGAGTGTACGAAGTTGTTTTAGGTAGTCGGTATCTGGTACGCGGACACCGCCTTCCCCTTGTATTGGTTCCACCAGTATGGCGACGATATCGCTGTGCTGTTGTGCAAGGTTTTCAATGGCTTGCACATCGTTGAAAGGCACCCGCAAAAAACCCTCGGGTAAGGGGGCGAAGCCCTGTTGTGCCTTTTCATTGCCTGTTGCCGTAAGCGTGGCGAGGGTTCGCCCATGGAAAGCGCCTTCCATAACCACAATTTGCGGTGTCACCAGCCGGCGCTCATTACCGAGTTTACGCGCTAGCTTGATAGCGGCCTCATTGGCCTCAGCACCGGAGTTGGAGAAAAATACATTATCCATACCCGATAGGAATACGAGCCGGTCGGCCAACTGCTGTTGGGGAGGAATGTTGTACAGGTTGGATACATGCAGCAGGGTGTTGGCCTGCTCCTGTAGGGCTTCGGTGACTTTTGGATGGCAGTGGCCAAGACCGCAGACGGCGATACCGGAAATAGCGTCCAGGTAGCGGTGGCCGCGATCATCCCACACGTAGTTTCCCTCGCCGCGGACCAGGGTCAGGGTCCTTTCGCCATAGTTGTGCATCAGTGTGTGGGGGGGCACTGAGACGCCTCCTTATTTAATCATTGGGTTTGTTTAATAGAAGTCGTTTCCGCAGATAATTCTGTTTGATGTATTTTAATCTGCAAATTATATTGTTGAACTAATGCTAACACAGCCTTTGCGGCGTGTGGGCCATCTATTTGATTTCTCTTTGTAAAGGATGGGGCCATTGGGGAGTGGTGCGCATTTTTTGGCTATGCACTGCTGCGGGTACTTATTCCCCCCTGCGCTGAGGTACAATGGCCGACCGTGCGCAATGGCTGGGTGCCGATGCGATACACGTTAATAAATTTGCTTCCACCACCTGAGGTTTCTCACGCTTATGGATACACTGGAGAACATCAAACAGCAGATTGCTGACAACGACATTCTGCTCTACATGAAAGGTAGCCCCAACGCGCCCCAGTGCGGCTTTTCCATGCGCGCCTCCCAGGCGATGATGGCCTGCGGTAAGCGCTTTGCTTATGTGGATATCCTGGCTAATCCAGATATTCGCGCTGAATTGCCCAAGTACGCCAATTGGCCGACTTTCCCTCAGCTTTGGGTGAAGGGTGAGTTGGTCGGCGGTTGCGACATCATTATGGAAATGTATGAAAATGGTGAGCTGAAAACCCTGATCGATGAGGCATCGGCGGAGAGTGAAGGCGAAGGTTAATTTTCGTTTTTGCTTCGATGTATCTGCCTGGTGAAAGCGGCAGTACATGGTTGAGAATAAAAAAACCGCAGTTGAAACTGCGGTTTTTTTATACCTGTTAAGGTTGTTCTAATTATTTGCCAGAGTGGCCGGCTGCAGTTTCCATTTGAGTTTGCAGGTAGTTTTGAATGCCCACTTTGTCAATCAGTTCGAGCTGAGTCTCCAGCCAGTCGACATGCTCTTCTTCGGAGTCGAGAATTTTTTCCAGTAATTCACGGCTGCCGTAATCGCGTACCGATTCACAGTAGGCGATGGCTTCGCGCAGATCGGGAATTGCTTTGGATTCAATCTTCAAGTCGCACTTGAGCATTTCCTCGGTATTCTCACCGATCATCAATTTGCCCAGGTGCTGCAGATTGGGGATACCCTCAAGGAACAGGATACGCTCAATCAGCCAATCGGCGTGTTTCATTTCATCGATGGATTCGTGGTATTCCTGTTTGCCCAGCTCTTTTAAACCCCAGTTGTCGTACATGCGCGCATGCAGAAAATACTGGTTGATAGCTACCAGCTCATTGCCCAGTACTTTATTTAAATGTTCGATAACCTTGGGATCGCCTTTCATAGCTTTTGCTCCTGTGGCCCTGCGAGCTAGATAACACCCTCAGAGAATTCCTATTTGTTGGTTACTTGAAATAAGTAGCAATAAAAAGTCACTAAATTGTGTTAGTCACTTATGTCTGCAGCTGACCGATTTCCCACAATTTATTTTAGGGTGATAGCTGCAATCCGGGCCGAGTTTGCGTTGCGATTTGCGGCAAGTCAAGAAGAAGTTGTTAGCTGCGGAATGCAGAAAAAACACGGTTTTTAACACGAATTTGGCCGAAAATAGCAACGAAAATGATTCTTGTTTAGGTTGCAGTGTCAGCTGGCGAGCTTTTTTTGAATAGCGGATATTATTTGCTGAATTTCAGTGGAATCGGTTTCACTCCTAATAAAGTTTTTATTGTCGTTGGCCAGACGTTGCAGATAATTAAATAGTGCAGCCTTGTCTTTTTCCCTTTGGCAAACTTCGGCGAGATGTTCCAATGCGTTGAGTAAGTGGCGCATAAAAACGCCATTGGCGCGGCCGTGTTCGACGATTTCATCCAGTGAAGCATCAAGCAGCTGAGTAAATTCCAATTTGCAGCTGATTAGGCGTAAAGCTCCGCTGGAGTCAGTAAAACAATTCGCAGGTTCCGGTCTTTGCAGCACAGTACCGAGACCCTCAATGAGGCGGTCAACACAGGAATAGGCTGTGAAAGGATCATTAATACCGGGGGATAGTGCACGTACTGCAATCTGTGATAACTGGCGCACAGAAAAAACAATGTCCTGCTCGGCAGTGGGCAATGCGCCAATTTGTAGGGCGGACTGCAGTGGTGGAATTATCTTTTCAGGGTTGTCGCCCTGATAAATTCTACCGATGTGCCCCCAGTGATGCACATAGGAGCCGGGGTGACAATGGACCTGCACACAGCAATTAAATTTTTCCGCAATGGCAATTATTTTTTCCCGGTCGATGATCTGTATATAGCCCCCGCGAGGAGTGGGTAAGGGGATCCACCCAGGCCCCAATGCCAGGCGCTCAGTATCGAAGTGCTCGCCGCGTTTGGGCTCTGTTGAGCTTGGGTATTCACGGTTTATTGCCTGGTGGAATTCCAGGTTGATCTGGTGGGCGATGTTATCCACTTGGATGGATTGCGCCACGTTGTGGATGAAATAAACGAGGTAGCCGACGCTGATTAGAGTGAGCAGTAAAGCGACTTGGATAGCAAAGCCATAGGTAGTGATTTCCCCAGTGCTACCCTCAATACCGCGCATTGTGACCAGTGCATAGACATAAGTTGAGAGAAAGATCCCGAGGGACCCCTGGGTACTGCGATCGCGGATAAAATTTCTTACCAGGTGAGGGCCAAACTGGTTGGAGGCAAGGGTTAGGGCCACCACAGTAATTGAGAATACAGTACCGGCAACTGTAATAGTTGAACCGGCAATTACCGAGAGCAAGGCGCGTGCGCTGTTAACGTCGGTCATATGCAGCCAGTCGAGAGTGGCGATATGGCCTGTTTCAAATAGAGGCAGCGCGCTTAAAAGGGCGTCCAGCTGACGCATCAGGTAGGCGAGCAGCAACGCCGACAGAATCATCACGAGTGGCACACTCCAAAAGCTGGAGCGAAGCCGTTCATAGAAGTGTAAGAGGTGCTTCTTCATGGGCAAAGCTGAGCACATTCATGTGCACCCAGCTTAGCGCACCGAGTGTGATTGCCAGAAGTCTAGGGAAAGCTGCAGGGGTAGGGCTTTAAGTATAACTGGCCGCCATTCATGGCAATCTATTCGTGCGCGGCGGCCAAAAAGAGAGCTTAGCTGGCGGAGTAAAACAGTCCGCTGGTGGCAGAGGAAATCATTCCGGTACCCAGGGTTTCACTGATAATTTCCTTGGTCTGCTCGGCGCAGCGACCGCACTGGGAAGAAACCCCGAGCTGGCGTCTTAAGGCCTTCACTGATGTGGAGCCATCGTAGACAGCCTCTTTGATTTGGCGGTCGGTTATACCTTTACAGATACATACATACATCGTGGTGGGCTCTGCTCGATTTCTGTTCAATACTAGACTGATGTGAATCCTATTGCAATTGAGAATGAGTGTCAATAAGATTCCAGAAAGATTAAAAAACGACCCCTGTGTTTCTTTTTTATGCGAATTATCGGTTGTTTTTTCCTAATTTGAGGCCTGGTTCACGCATAGCTTTTCCGCTATCAGGCCCATTAAAAAAATTTATGGGCCTGCAATTAGTGGATGTGTATCATAGCTGCCCACTATCAATTCCTATTCAATTTATAGCTGTTGCGTATAAATTGAACACTTCACTCTCTTTATCAACAACCCATCATTGGATTGAGGAGGTTTTCATGGCAGTACTGGTAGGCAAGCCGGCTCCGGACTTCACCGCTGCAGCGGTATTGGGTAATGGCGAAATCGTCGATACCTTTAACCTGAAAGAAGCGATTAAAGGTAAGAAAGCAGTAGTTTTCTTCTATCCGCTGGACTTCACCTTCGTATGTCCCTCTGAGCTGATCGCTTTCGACCACCGCTTTGCCGAGTTCGAAAAGCGTGGTGTTGAGGTAATCGGTGTTTCCATCGACTCTCAGTTCTCTCACAACGCATGGCGTAACACCCCGGTCAACGACGGTGGTATTGGTCCAGTAAAATACACTCTGGTTGCCGATGTTAAGCACGAAATCTGCCAGGCGTACGACGTAGAAGCTGACGCTGGCGTCGCTTTCCGTGGCTCTTTCCTGATCGATGAGGAAGGTTTGGTTCGTCACCAGGTTGTGAACGATCTGCCACTGGGCCGCAACGTTGACGAAATGCTGCGTATGGTTGATGCTCTGGCGTTCCACCAGGAGCATGGCGAAGTTTGCCCGGCCGGTTGGCAGGAAGGCGACAAAGGTATGAACGCTTCTCCGGAAGGCGTAGCGGCTTACCTGAGCGAGAACGCTGAGAAGCTGTAAGCTCAAGGTCGCTGGGCTAGCTCGAAGCTAGTCCCGATGCAGAAAAAACCGCCGAAAGGCGGTTTTTTCGTTTTAATGAGTGCCAATACGCAGATCTATGCGGGTGGCATGGGGATTCACACAGGACTAATGGCAAGCGACTAGAATTCAGCAGTCAGTCCTGCGTGGCGCCTAAATAGAGTTTTTGCCCGTTGGCTGCTAGTCTTATCTGCATGTACCGGATTGCTTTGGCGGCTCGATTTGCTTATGAGACCTGCAATTCTTTCAAATATCGTCTACCACCTACGCGCCTGGAAGGCGTGTACCATTCTTTCACTACTGCTCCTATGCGCTGTGGCGCTACCTGTGCGGGCGATGGATATAGACGCCAGGGCCAAGGAGTTCGATCGATACTTCCGCAAGATGATGGCTGGCAAGTCGATCCCCGGTGGTGCCTATGTCATTGTTGATGGCAACCGGGTGGTGGCCATGGACACTTACGGTGTGCGCACACGCGGAAAGAAAGGTAAGGTGGATTCGGATACCGTTTTTCGCCTGGCCTCGGTCTCAAAGACCTTTGCCGCCAGTATGGCCACTCTGTTGGAGCATGAGGAGCGCTTTAATTGGGATGACAAGGTAGTCAATTATGTGCCGGATCTCAGCTTCAAGACGCCGTCCCTGTCTCGCCAGCTGCAGGTAGAGCATTTACTCAGTCACTCCTCCGGCTTAACGCCCAATGCCTACGATGATTATCTGGAGGACAACAAACCGCTCAGCAAAATATTGCCGAAATTCGCGAATATTGACCCACGCTGTACTCCGGGAAAATGCTATGGCTACCAGAATGTGCTGTTCAGCCTGATTGAAGATGTGATTCTTGAGGCGACAGGTACCACCTTTGCCAAACAACTCAAGACGCGAATCTTTGTACCGCTGAAAATGCAGAATGCCTCAGTAGGTTGGGAAAGCTTTATGGCCTCGGACAACCGCGCCGCGCCGCATGTGCAAACAGGCAGTGGCTGGCGTCCGGTGAAAGTGGAAAAAGAGTACTATTTCGCCGCCCCAGCAGCGGGTGTCAACGCCAGTATTTCGGATATGGCCCAGTGGTTGAAAGCACAAATGGGTTACTACCCCAAGGTACTTTCTCCCGCAATGATCGAGGATATGACCACCGAGCGAGTGTCCACTCAGCGCCATATGCGCCACCGTATCTGGCGGGATTACCTATCTCATGCCGGTTATGGCCTCGGCTGGCGTCTCTACACCATTGGTGATGACCGCATTATCTATCACGGTGGCTGGGTGGCAGGCTTCCGTGCGGCAGTAGCCTACTCGGAGAAACTGAAAATCGGTATCGCCATCTTGTTGAATGCCGAATCCCGGGTGATCTCCGATATGACCGCTAACTTTGTGATCGACGTGACCGGCAGCAAGGGCAAAGCCGCTACGCTCAAGGCTAAGGCCAGTCGCAAGCGTTAGTTGATTGTGTAATAGTCAATAATGCACTCCCCTTAAAGCCCCAGTTGGTGGGGCTTTAAGGGGAAATCCCAACCCTATAATGTCTTCTTGAAACCCCACCGTTTCCCGTAAAGTCTTGGCTGAATAGCGAATTACTGTCAGCGCCGTTTGCGTTACGGCATCATGCAGATATCCTCTATTTCCAGCTTTGCCCTTGAAACCTGTCAGCAGGTCCCAATATTTGCTCCCTGTTCCGATTGACGTGTATGGGGAGACCTACAGATGACCGTTGAGGCCCACAAAGAGAGCCACGGGTTCCAGACAGAAGCCAAGCAACTGCTGCACCTGATGATCCACTCGCTCTACTCCAATAAGGAGATTTTCCTGCGCGAGCTGGTATCCAATGCCTCTGATGCCGCTGACAAACTGCGCTTTGAGGCGCTGTCGAAGCCAGAATTATTTGCCGATGATACGGACCTGCGTATTCGTATCGAGTTCGATAAAGATGCGGGCACCCTGACCATTACCGATAACGGTATTGGTATGAGCCGTGACGAAGTGATCGAAAACCTCGGTACCATCGCTCGCTCCGGTACCTCCGCCTTTATGCAGCAACTCACCGGTGACCAGAAAAAAGACGCGCACCTAATCGGTCAGTTTGGTGTTGGTTTTTACTCAGCATTTATTGTTGCCGATAAAGTGGATGTGTTTACCCGTCGCGCAGGTGCAGAAGCCGGTCAGGGTGTGCACTGGGAGTGTCACGGCGAAGCGGAATATTCCGTAGAAAATGCAGAGTTGCCCCAGCGCGGTACCCGTGTCGTTCTGCATCTGAAAGAAGATGCCAAAGAGTTTGCCGATGGTTGGCGCCTGCGCTCCATTATTAAAAAGTACTCCGACCACATCGCTATTCCGGTAGAGATGCTGAAAGAGGAAATGCCGGCGGCAGAGGGTGAGGAAGAAAAAGAAGAGAAGGCGCCCGAGTTTGAAGCGGTCAATGCGGCCCAGGCGTTGTGGACCCGCCCGCGCTCCGAAGTGAAAGCCGAGGAGTACAAAGAATTTTATAAGCATATTTCCCACGATTTTGATGATCCACTCAGCTGGAGCCACAATCGTGTTGAGGGCAAGCAGGATTACACCAGCCTGCTGTATATTCCGGCGCGTGCACCCTTTGACTTGTACCAGCGCGATGCCGCCCGCGGCCTCAAGCTTTATGTACAGCGCACTTTTATCATGGACGACGCCGAGCAGTTCCTGCCGCTGTACCTGCGTTTCGTGAAGGGTGTACTGGACTCCAACGATCTGCCGCTAAACGTTTCCCGTGAAATCCTGCAAAAAGACCGCAATACCGATGCGATCAAAAGCGCACTGACTAAGCGTGTGCTGGATATGCTGGATAAGCTGGCGAAGAAGGACGGTGACGAGTACCAGAAATTCTGGGACCTGTTTGGCAATGTGCTGAAAGAGGGGCCGGCCGAGGATTTCTCCAATAAAGAGAAAGTGGCCAAGCTGCTGCGCTTCGCCACCACGCATACCGATACCGACAAACAAGATCAGTCCCTGGAAGACTACGTCAGCCGTATGAAAGATGGCCAAAAGGCGATCTACTACGTGTGCGCAGACAACTTCGCGACAGCGAAATCCAGCCCTTACCTGGAAGTATTCCGCAAGAAGGGTATCGAGGTGCTGCTGCTCACCGATCAGGTGGACGAGTGGTTCGTGGGCCATATGAACGAGTTTGATGGCAAGCCGTTCCAGGACGTGGCCAAAGGCGCGCTGGATTTGGGTGAAGCCGAGAGCGAAGAGGATAAAGCCGAACGCGAGAAAGTTGAGAATGAGTCCGGTGCGCTGGTTGAGCGCGTGCAGTCTGTTCTGGATAGCCGTGTGGAATCTGTTCGCGCTACCACTCGCCTGGTGGACTCGCCGGCGTGTCTGGTGGTGAGCGAACAGGATATGGGTCCGCAGATGCGCCGCATCCTCGAACAGGCCGGACAGGCGGTACCTGAAGCCAAGCCGATTTTTGAAATTAACCCATCGCACCCGCTGGTACAGCGCCTGGATCAGGAGCAGGATGAGGATCGCTTTGCCGATCTCACCAATATTCTGATGGATCAGGCCAACTTGGCGGCGGGCAACCAGCTAACAGATCCGGCCGACTATGTGCGTCGCCTGAATACACTGCTGCTGGAAATGCACGACTAAGTTTTAATCAGTTGTTATTGGCTTTCAGGAGCCTGGCGCAGTGATTTCTTCGGAAGTTCTTGCGCCTTATTTCTGCGGCCTCAGCGGAACAGCCCGGTTGTGCAACCGGTAGCTTGTCCCGCTGGGGCCGTTTTCCGTTTTTGGCGTGTTAATTTGTAACTTTACGCGCAAGATCCTGATAGTTGAACCCTTTGGGATGAGCGGGTCATACCTCTATAATCCCTGCCCTCGAGAAGCTTTATCGGTATCAATATGCAAAAGGAAACTTCCAACCCTCTCTCCATCGCTGTATTGGGCGGCGGTAGTTTCGGTACGGCCATTGCTAATATTATTGCGGGTAATGGTCACGATACCCGCCAGTGGATGCGGGATTCGGAGAGCGCGGAAGCCTGTCGGGAAACCCGTGAGAACAGCAAGTATTTGCCCGGAGTGGCCCTGCACCCAGAGCTTTGTATCAGCAGCGACCTGCAGGAAGTGGTACGGAACTGCAATATTGTATTTGTCGCTATCCCCAGTAAATCTTTCCGTGAAGTGGTCCGCCGGGTGGCCCCGCTGCTAAAACCGGGCACCATGTTGATTTCCACCACTAAGGGAATAGAGCACGATAGTTTTCATTTGATGAGCGATATCCTGCGCGAGGAGACCCAGGGTATGCGCGTGGGGGTGCTGAGCGGGCCCAACTTCGCTAAGGAAATTGTCGCAGGTCACTACACAGCAACCGTGGTTGCCAGTGAAGATGAAGCGCTGTGCAAGGATATCCAATCCGCACTGCATTCCGAGACTTTCCGCGTTTACTCCAGTAACGATGTGTTTGGTGTGGAACTGGCGGGGGCGCTGAAAAATATCTATGCCATTGTCACCGGTATGGCGGCGGCCTTGGACCGGGGGCAAAATACCATCAGCCTGCTGATTACCCGTTCGCTCGCAGAGATGATGCGCTTTGCCGAGGCTATGGGTGCAGATCCTATGACTTTTATCGGCCTCGCCGGCGTTGGCGATTTAATCCTGACCTGTTCCTCCGACCTCAGCCGTAACTACCGGGTAGGTTATTTGGTGGGCAAGGGCAAGCCTTTGGATCGTGCTGTCGCGGAAATCGGTCAGGTCGCCGAAGGGGTGAATACGGTTCGTCTGATTAAAAAGAAAGCCGATGAAATGGGCGTCTACATGCCCTTGGTTTCCGCAATTCACGCCATATTATTTGAAGAGCGACCGATTCCTGAGGTAATTCGCAATTTAATGTCGGGCGCGCAAACTTTTGATGTGGCCTACTCGGCCAAGCCTTGATGGAAGCCTCTTATGAAAAATGATGATTTAAAGCGCAACCTGACTTCCGGGAACCAGTGGGTGCGGCTGATCTATATGGTGCTGTTTGCGATCTGCCTGCAGATTGCCAGCTGGGTGCTGCTCGCGGTGGTTGTGCTGCAGTTCCTGTTCTCGATTATTGGTGGCAGTGCCAATGATAATTTGCGCCGTTTTGGCGACCAACTCGCCTCCTATATTTATCAGGCGATACAGTTTTTAATTTACAACTCTGAGGAAAAGCCTTTTCCTTTTGCAGAGTGGCCGGAATCTGAAGTGGACGATCTCTCCGGTTACGAGGGCGCGCAAGAGGTTAGTGCAGAAGTTATGGCTTCCGATGATGAAGCCGAGGCCGAGAAAAAAACTGAGTCCAAAAAGGAAGAAGAAGCCGAGGAGGCCATTATCCTCGGTAGTGATGACGGTAAGCCCGAGCTGGTAGAGGAGAGTGCAGAGGAGTCCTCAACGCCCTTCAGTGAGCAGAAGGGTGAGTCTGACAAGCGCGGCGACACACACTAAACCGATTGAGGCGAAGTCAATGCAGCTGTTTATCCTGCGTCATGGTAAGGCCGAACCCATGTACGGTAACGATGCCGGCCGTGCGCTTACGGAGCGCGGTCGTAAGCAGGTGGCGCAGGTATGCAAAGAGCGCGCTGAGGAGTTGTCCTCCGTGCGCGCTATTTGGGCGAGCCCCTTTGTGCGCACTCAGCAGACAGCTGATATTGTCTCCGCCCACTTGGGGTTGCCTGTTGTTACCGAGTCATTGCTGATTGGCGATACCGATCCACAGCAGCTACTCGACAAGTTACAGGAACAGCAAGCCGATCATTTCCCTCTTCTCCTGGTGAGCCATCAACCACTGGTGGGTAGCCTGTTGAACGGTCTCTGCGGTAGTGGCAATCAACACCCGATGGGGACCTCCAGCCTCGCCTGTGTCAGCGCGGAGGTCTGGGCCAATGGTTGTGCTGAGTTGCAGTGGTTACAGCACCCCAGCTAGCCATTTTTCCCTCCGGTTTTTACCCTTTGCCTTCAAATCCCTAGGTTGCTGGCGCTAACTGTCATTGCCTGCGGGCCTTTGGACCTGCACCATCTGGCTCTTTAATATTCACTTTCTTCTGGAATCTGCGCGCATGAAGCAAGCCGCCCCCCGTGAGATCAGCCTGGAATTCGACAGCAAGACCATTGCCGCAAAGCAGTGGGGGGATGGCACAGGGGAGCCGGTATTGGCGCTGCACGGATGGCTGGATAATTGCGCCAGCTTTGATCGTCTGGCCCCACTCTTGAAAGGCGTTAATTTGGTCGCCGTGGATATGGCAGGCCATGGGCGCAGCTACCATCGGTCTCCCCATGCTAATTACAATATTTGGGAAGAAGCTGAGGATATTATTGGTACCTCCGAAGCACTGGGCTGGCGCAGTTTTTCTTTACTGGCCCATTCCCGCGGCGCTATTGCCAGTGTGATAACGGCAGGCACCTTTCCCAAACGCATCAAACGCCTGGCCCTGATTGATGGCCTGGTACCTCCTGCTACCAAGGATAGCGAGGCGCCGGATATTCTCGCTAAGGCTATCGCCCAGCGTGCCCGTTACAGCCAGCGCAGGGCAAAGATTTACCCCACTTTTGAGGGAGCGGTAGAAGCGCGTATGAACGGCATGTTCCCGCTGACAGAATGGGCGGCGCGCGCGCTGGCCGAGCGGGGGACCCTGCCACTAGAAGGTGGCTTCACCTGGAGTAATGATCCGCGCCTGATGGCGGCGTCCTCTGCCAAGCTTAACGAGGCGCAGGTGCGCGCTTTTCTATCCCGCCTGAGCATGCCGGTGCGCCTGGTGCTGGCGAAGGAGGGGATTGCGAATATGATCGAGCGGCTGCGCCCGGTGTTGGAGAGCTATAAAACGATCGAGGTTAGGGAAATACCCGGCAGCCATCACCTGCATATGGAAGAGGGCGCCGAGGGCATTGCCGAGTGGTTTGGTCCCTTCCTGCGTGGAGAAGCTTAGAAGGGCACCCGCTTTGAGTAACTGCCGGGGTCCATTTCACGCACTTCTACCGAGACCGCTGGTACCCCATCGGCAAATTGGCACAGGCAGTTAAAAACCGCTGAACTCAACGCTTCCCGCTCGCGGTTGTTGCGGCCTGCCAGTAAGCGGATTTCCGCGTGAATAAAGCTATCGCCGTGCTCACCGGCAATAAATTGGTCGTAGGGCTTGGCGCGGGTCTTGATGGTATGGGAGGCGAATAAGCCGGAGCTATGCATTGCCTCTTGAGCCGAGCTGACCAGGGCGGCGACAGAAATACGTTCTTCCAGATTCTTGGCGTACTCAATAACCAGATGGGGCATGGTGGTTCACTCCGTGATTGCGGGCGGCCCAGGGGACCGCACGTTGCTAGCTCGCAGCCTTAAGGGCGGCTGATCAGGGAAAGAAACTCGTTGCGTGTGGCTTGGTTCTCGCGGAAGGTGCCCAGCATTGCCGAACTCTTCATCACGGAGTTCTGCTTCTCCACGCCGCGCATCATCATACACATATGCTTTGCTTCAATAATAACGCCAACACCGGCGGCATTAGTGACAGATTGCAGGGTTTTGGCGATCTGTGTGGTCAGCTGCTCCTGGATTTGCAGGCGGCGTGCGTACATATCGACAATACGCGCTACCTTGGATAGGCCCAGCACCTTGCCTTGGGGGATATAGGCCACGTGGGCGCGACCGATAAATGGCAGCATATGGTGCTCGCACAGGGAGTAGAGCTCGATATCCTTGACCAATACCATGTCGGTGCAGTCACTGGGGAAGAGTGCGTCGCTGACAACCTCTTGAACGGTCTGCTGATAGCCGCGGGTCAGGTATTCCATGGCCTTGGCAGCGCGCTTCGGAGTATCTTTGAGTCCGGGGCGCTGCAGGTCTTCGCCGATTGCTTCAATAATTCGTGCGTAGTGTTCGTTCATGCTGCTCTTTCCAACATCTCAGCCCGAGGGGGCGGGTGCGCTACCCTAAGCGTTTGTAACCCGAGAGTAAAGATCCGCGCGGACCTAGGGGCCTATTGGTACCAATTTGATCGCTACTGTCGGGGCCATTGCGAGCTCGGGGAGGCAAAAGGAGTGAATCCACATAAACGACCGACAATGCAGCTGGGTGAAAAATAGCCTAGGCCCTTCGGGTTACAGCTGTTAAACCGTCACTCAGCGTTACTCGTCGCTTATTTGGAACAACCAAACTACACTCCTCGTGCCTTGATTGGCGCTTCTATAGCCACAGCAGAGGCTACTTAATGAGTGACAATAGGCCTTGATGAGATACATAGCACTTAAGGATAGATTCAATGATAGAAAGGCGTGAATCCAGCCTGCACGAGCTGACCACGGTTTTGGACTATATCCGCTGGGGAGCCAGCCGTTTTAGCGAAGCGGGCCTTTGGTATGGTCACGGCACGGACAATGCCTGGGACGAGGCGGTACTGCTGGTAACCCACGCACTGCACCTGCCGCCCTACAGTAAGCAGGAAATCCTGCATGCACGTTTGACCATGGAGGAGAGACGGGACGTGCTTACTCTCCTAGAGCGGCGCTTTATCGAGCGTTTGCCAGCGGCTTATCTGACCAACGAAGCACATTTTTGCGATATGACTTTTTATGTGGATGAGCGGGTGTTGGTGCCGCGTTCCCCTATAGGTGAAATGATCCGCCACAATTTTGAGCCTTGGCTTAATGTAGAACCGTTGGCAATCCTCGACCTCTGTTGTGGCAGTGGCTGTATCGGCCTCGCCTGTGCAGAGGCCTTCCCTGAAGCGAGAGTCGACCTGAGTGATATTTCTGAAGGCGCTATTGAAGTGGCACAGCTGAATATCAATCGCCACCAGCTCAATGAGCGTGTGCGCGCAGTGCAGTCGGATCTTTTCAGTGGTTTGCAAGGCATGAGTTACGAGTTGATCGTGTGTAACCCTCCCTATGTGGATGCACGCGATCTGGCAGAGATGCCGCAAGAATACCTGGCCGAGCCGGAGATTGCCTTGGGTTCCGGTGATGATGGTCTTGATTTTACCCGCCGTTTGCTGCGTGAGGCTGCCAATCACCTTCAGCCAGAAGGCTTACTGGTCTGTGAGGTGGGCAACAGTTGGGAAGCTCTGGAACAGGCTTTCCCGGAAGTGCCATTTATGTGGCCCGAATTTGAGGATGGTGGCCACGGTGTGTTTGTGATTAGTCGCGAAGAGCTGCTCGCCTACCAAAGCCACTTTGAAAAAGAGTAATTCTTTTTCTGAACCCGGCAAAAGCTATTGCCGGGTTCTCTGGTAAAGCCACATAGCTGCAGCAATTGTGCTTTTTACCTTGAACGCCGCGCGCGGCGGCTAGATCCTTTATAATGCGCGGCTCTGCATAAAGCCAACCGCTGTTAATTTATCAACTGTTATCTGGAAAAGTCGCATATGTCGGGCAATACCTTTGGCAAGCTGTTTTGCGTCACCACCTTTGGCGAGAGCCATGGTCCAGCCTTGGGCTGTATCGTCGATGGCTGCCCCCCGGGGTTGGAGATCAGTGAAGAGGAGATCCAGCTGGAGCTGGACCGCCGAAAGCCGGGTACTTCTCGCTATACCACACAGCGCCGTGAACCGGATCAAGTGAAAATTCTATCCGGTGTGTTTGAAGGAAAAACTACCGGTACTCCTATTGGCCTGTTGATTGAAAATACGGATCAGCGCTCTAAAGACTATGGCAATATCGCTGAGCAGGTACGCCCGGCGCACGCCGATTACACCTACTGGCAAAAATACGGTATTCGTGACTACCGCGGTGGAGGTCGCTCTTCTGCAAGGGAGACCGCCATGCGTGTTGCGGCCGGGGCCATCGCCAAGAAATGGCTTAAGCAGAAATACGGTATTGAAGTACGCGGTTACCTGTCCCAGCTGGGACCAATTAAAGTGCAAAAACTGGATTGGGAGCAGGTCGAGCAGAATCCATTCTTTTGCCCGGATGCCGAACGAGTACCCGAGATGGAAGCTTATATGCAAGCCTTGATCAAAGAGGGTAACTCCATCGGTGCAAGGATCTCAGTACACGCCAGCGGCGTCCCTGCAGGGCTGGGCGAGCCGATTTTTGATCGCCTGGATGCAGACTTGGCCCATGGCCTGATGAGTATCAACGCGGTGAAAGGGGTGGAGATTGGAGCCGGCTTTGATTGTGTGGAGCAAAAGGGCACCGAGCATCGCGATGAAATTACTCCCGAGGAGGGTTTCCTCTCCAATAATGCCGGTGGCATTCTCGGCGGTATTTCCAGTGGCCAGGATCTTGTTGCCCATATTGCACTGAAACCCACTTCCAGCTTGCGTATCCCCGGCCGAAGTATCGATCGCTCAGGCAATGCTATTGAGGTGGTCACCAAAGGTCGCCACGATCCCTGCGTAGGTATCCGCGCAACGCCAATTGCTGAAGCAATGATGGCTCTTGTTTTGATCGACCATGCTCTGCGCCACCGAGCACAGAATGGTGACGTAACACCGGGATAATTTGATCGGCCTTTTTCTATTGCGATACCGGCGAAAGCCGGTATCCGGTCTTCTCGCTGCTAAGATGCAGCCAATAAGCTAAGCCCCTGTACTTCCTCTACTTTACCCCCAAAAAATAGTTAGCTCCAGCTTCCTCAATTTTATTAATGTTGCGCAGTCGATCTGAGGGGCTTAAAACGCCTTTATTTCCCCGGTTTACGACATGGGTATAAATTTCAGTAGTACTAACATCCGAATGCCCTAGCAGCTCCTGAATCGTACGCAAGTCATAACCCGCTTCGAGCAAGTGAGTCGCAAAACTATGGCGAAATGCATGGCAACGAGCCGGTTTGTTGACTCCCGCTAGCTTGACAGCTATACGAACCTGGCGCGCTAAAGTTGTTGCGTGCATATGGTGCCTTCTGTTTTCACCGGAGCGAGGACATTGGCCGATGGTGCTGGAAGGGAAAAGGTATTGCCAGGCGAGTTGTCGGCTTGCACTTGGATACTTTCTTTCCAAAGCGTTAGGTAAATAAACCGAACCAAAACCGGCCAAAAGATCTTGTTGGTGCAATAGGGAAACCGTCTCTATTTGCCTATGTAACTGCACAATTAGCCCGTTAGGTAATATTGTAGTGCGATCCTTATCCCCCTTGCCACCTCGAACAAAAATATTATTGCTGTCGAAGTCTATATCCTTTACCCATAAAGAAAGCAGTTCGGCACTGCGAAGGCCGCTACCGTACATTAGCTCAACTTGTAATCTGTAAGTGCCTTCAAGATGATCCAAAATTGCTGATATTTCTCTACGGCTATAAACCACAGGTAAGTACTTTTGTTGTTTTGCCAGTTTAAGGTCCAATGCTTGAATATCCCTACCTAAGAATCTCTTGTACAGATATATCAAAGCGTTCAGAGCTATTCGTTGTGTATTCGCGGAGCAGAGACCTTGAACTGCAAGGTGAGAGAGAAACGTCTCAATCTCAACAGCTCCCATATCAGCAGGGTGCTTCTTTTTATTGAAATGAATGAAGCGTTTAACCCAATGCGTGTAAGTTTGTTCTGTTCGGTACGACAGTCCTTGTTTTCGAATATGAAATCGCAGATTGTCCATAAAGCGTTCAGGCTTACTTGGAATTTTGTGGCGAATCTCATCCATGATATTGGCCTTTATCTGTTTTTATATACAGTATTTACTATTTTGTTCTGCTGTCAATATCAGAATTCAAGAGAAGCTCCTTCTATTTCTGGGGGTGACGATCTATATCTTTGATTTTTATGGAGAAGGTAATGTTATAAAGAGCAGAAAAGGCAGATAGATATATAGCGTCTGCTATATATCTATCTGTTGAAAATTATGCCAAAGATCTTAACTTTTTGATATTATTAGGTTTTTGAGATTATCTTGAAAGAAATGAGTCGAATTATATAGGAGGGTGATATAAAGACGCTTCTTTTGAATTAACTGTTATGTGCAAGGAAATTAAAATCGGATTATTTTATAAAATATTTATCTTTATCATTGGAGTAGCCCCTGCAACATGTTGGTTCTTGCTTGGGTCATATTGGTCTTTTGGCTTATTTAATAATATTGTCAATATCCCGTTATGGTTATTGTTTTATAGTTTTGCTCTATTTGGAGTCTTAGGCTTCTGGCTTGAGTTGCTAAAGCCAGATAAATATAAAGCACTTATTTCTATTGGGATGATCCTTGGTTGTCTTGTTACTTGTGTAATATATTTTACAGAACCTAATATGTTTAGAGAGCTATTTTTAGCAGTTTTCTCACCTGTTGTAGCTGGCATTGTAATATTAATAAAAAATGCACATAACAAGTTTGTGCACAGGACTTAATTTCCGTTACACCTTTTGCCATTGCTTCGCAATTATACGGCAAAAGGTTCCACTACAATCAAGCCTGTGACAAAGGCGTTAGGCATCAAGGAGTAGATAGTGTCTTTGAAAGTTGGAGACTGGGTTAGAAGTTACAGCTCAGGAATATGGCAGGTGTATCGAATAATTGACTATAAATGCCTAGATCCTGTCACAGGAGAAGAGCAGAATAAAACTACTGTATTCTCTAAACGCTTTGTATCTAATTCGTGCAAAGGTTCTTTCAAAGAGGAATGTTGCGATTCTTCATTGGTCGAGAAATTGAGCAAAGATGAAAGAGCGGAGCTACAAATTTTCATCGGAGAAAATAAAAATCTGTATGAGAAATATTTGGCTTATGAGCCTAAAGGTATCGATTGTATCTACAACGCAAGAATAGGAGTGCCTGAGTCGAGAGATTTGTCAGAAATTAACGATTCACTATCTGGCGCAGAAGCAATGAGAGACATAGATATAAGCCGCTATTTAACCGAACTAGGCTACAACACGAAGGCAATGCCGTCTTGGACAGTGCAATTTGTTTCTAAGAATTTCAGCGTGGTGGGTGATTACCTAATGTTTAGATTCAACAGGGTCTTGGAGTATTGAATGCCTAACAAATCAATCAACTACGCGCCTTCGGCGCCGGACAGCTTACACTGCGCTTCGCTTCGTTCCAGCTGTCGGTTATTGAGGCGTTATGTATCTGCTGCGCTATGAAACTTTAAAGGATCAAAAATGAATAAAATTAAATTTGTTGTGATTTTAATGTCAGTACTTGTCTCAAATAGCTCTTTAGCTTGCGATTTGTTTAGCAAAATTATTGACGGCAACCCTATAGATGTAGAGCTGTGTCTGAAAGCAGGTGCTGATGTCAATAAAAAATCAGCTATGGCGAATGCAAGTCCTTTAGTCATTGCTGTTAATCACTCCGGTAGAATTTCACCCAAAATAGTAAAGTCGCTTATAGACGCGGGGGCTAAAGTAAACTACATGGATGACCATGGAGTAATCCCGCTTATTACAGCATCAAAGAAAGGCTATATTGAGGTGGTAAAGTTGCTAATTAGTGGCGGAGCAAACGTAGACATTAAGGATAAAAAGGGAAGAACACCATTAATTATGGCGGCTATTAATAATCAACTAGAAGCAGTAAAAATGCTTGTTGCACATGGTGCTGATCCAAGAATCAAAGATAACTCAGGTCAGGATGCAATAGCCAGAGCGAAAAGCTGGAAAAGAAACGATATTGTTGCTTATTTAGAGTCTCTCAAAAATACATAACAAAAGGTTGCAGTACGTTCCGGCCTTTGGCCTCCACCGGACTCGTCAAGCCTCGCTTGCTGAGCCACTGAACCAGGCGTTAAGCGCATAGGGATAGATTGTGCTGCCAAATCATCATAAAGAAATTGCCGTTTTCCTGAAGGAACGTCTACAAGGCAGTGCATCAGTTACAGCCTTCCGAGACAACCACGGCTCCAGGCCTATTCCTATTGGGCAATTCGGTGGTTCCTTTTTTTCAACCATCGGTGCGTTTGATATGCAGCTGAAGCTGCCAAACGGTAACTTTGAGCTTGCGGCATCTGGCACCCCTGAATGGCTTCCAAACGCCGTTGCATCATCGATCTACTGGCTTACTGGGCGAGAGTGCAGTGAATGGCCACTCGTGTGTGAAGATGTCGTCAGAGACAATACCAGAAGCACGTATCGCCACATGGCATACGTCCCTTCGATATTTGGTCTGACCGTGTCGTCTGGCCAAACTATTCAATGGTTACTGGGCGTCCCCCTAGTCGACCGCGACATAGGCATTACAGCTTCACAGGTTTTAGAGAGAGCGCAGAAATTGTACCCAGACTGGTTGTTCAGTGCTGGCGCTTAACAAACAGGTCAAGTTCGCCCTTCGGGCGGGACGCTCCGCAGCTTCGCTGCTACGCGCCCCTTACCTGAGGCGTTAGCCGTAAGAAGTAGCTCATGGATAAATACGAGATTAAAGAATTAATAGGCGATTACGTAGAAGGAATTGTATCCCTGGATAGTCTAGACGGGTTGATTCAAGCGGTATTACTTGGTCCCGTTGAAACTAGTCAAGGACTACAACGCTATTACATTGATATAGATGCTTTACTGCTTGATAATATCGATACTTCAGAGTCAATTTGGAGTCTTGGGGAGGATGAAACCTATAAAGGCAAAGAATCAGAAATTGTCTTTTTCGAAGAGTTAAACCACCTTCGGGGAGTAAGAAAAAGAATATTGTCTCAAGAGGATGGTATTGCTAAATGGCAGCGTATCGAGTTAAAAGTATTAAATAGAATCGGCGAATTACATGGCTAACAAGTCACTCCAGCTGACGTTTTTTCCGTCGGTCCTTTTTGTGCTTATAGCACAAACGGACTCCTCCAAAAACGCAGCTGAGTGAAGCGTTATGTTTCAGAGAGTCATGAATAAAGTAGTAAATATTAGTGAGGTATTTAGCTGGCTGTTTCTACTTGTCTGGTTGTTATTGTCACTCAGGCAAGGCTGGGAAGGCATGCTTTTCGGCTTGCCGATCGCGTTTTATTTAGCAGCATTCTTACTATCTGTTGGCAGTGGGATGTATGAAGCTCTATCGGCACAAAGAGAAGTATCGTACAGTGTAGTGCTGCGGCGTTTTATACCAGGTATTTTTTGTGCCGTGTTCTTTGTTTGCATAATAGCTTTGGGCTTAAGCAAGTGAAAAAATATAACAGGCCTAGGCACGGGAAAATTTTCCGCTGCGCTCCAAATTTTCACGTGCTAAGGGCGTTATGCATCCAGTAGTTCAGAAAGGATTTAGAAGGAAACTAGACCGTGAAGAAAAAGCATTTTGAAAATTGGTCCAAGACAAGAGAAAAGGGAAGATCGAAATTTATTCTTATTAATGGATTGCTGGCTTGGGGGTTACCAATGTTTTTGGTCATGACATTCATAGCTAACAAGCCTGATGACGGACAGTGGTCGCCAACATTTATTGCTTTTAGCGCTGTTCTTTGGGCTCTGGGAGGTTTGGCTTTTGGCTATTTCGCATGGGGTTCAACTGAGCGCGCATACAAGAAGGAACTAGCAAAGCAGTAAAATGCATACAAGCGCAAGCAGTATGCTACGGCCCTTTGGGCCTCCACGGGACGCCCAATGCTATGCACGTTTTGTGCGGGTTGCTACGCTCCCACTTTTGCACAAGACGTGCATAGCATTGGTCGCCCCTGTTGCGGGCGTTATCATTTGTGGCTTTTGAAAATTTAGGGGCAGCTCATGTTTCATTTACTTGATCAAGCTCAATGGTTGTATGAAAAGCGTGCTGCGAATTGTCCTCACTGCGGAGCTGCACACGAGGAACGAAGATTTGATTGTCATCTTTGTCACATTGATTTCAGTAGCGATGAAATAGAAAAAATGGATGAGCAACGGATAATGAGTTTCAAGCGTTCCGCAATTTCTGGTTTGATATTTTTCCCTATATTTATCGCTCTCTTTATTTTGTTTCTAACTAATTACCGGTAGTACATGATAACAAGTTGCTGCATCCGACCACCTACACTCTGCTCGCTTTGTACTGTACGCTACGCTAGCACAAAGCGGCTCCATTCCGGTGGCGGCTGAGCAAGGCGTTATGCGTCTACTAGCTAGAACTTTCATTTGAACTATCGGACGATAGTAGAAGGTTGGGTTCGAATAAGTACTGAGAGTTTTTGGCTGTTTCACTCAGAAGAAGGCAACGATATTAGAAAAGGAAATTCTATGGATGTATCAACAATGTTCTCATTGTGGATCGTTGGGTCAATAATTTCTCTCTTGGTTGCAGCATTTATTTTGGAGCTGCTTTGGAACACTACAATCCCGGGAATATTCAATGTTCGTGAAATAGGATATTGGGTGGCTATAAAGTTGATCCTGATTTGCACAATTTTGTTCGGAGCGCCATATTTTAATGTGCAATCAAATACAGTACTTTAGGCAAGGTGGATCTGCCGTAGCTCCATACGCATAACAAGGCCGGGCAATTCGCTCCAGGCCTTCGGCCCTCCGCGGGACAGCTTACCTTGTGCACGTTTTGCGCAGGTCGCTGCGCTCCCATTTTTGCGCAAAACGCGCACAAGGTAAGCTGCCCCTGCCGGCGGCGTTATGCGTCTTAGAGGTATAAGTTGAGCATTGTAGAGTTATGCCGTTGGATAATCGGATGCAGCTGGATCTATCACGGGCTTATGCCGAAGCTCGTTCATATCGCTCCGTTAGAACAAAAAATGACAAATGGGTTTGGCTTTGGAGTAGAGGCGTCTCAGGTACTTACCAGAGTTGCAGGAGCAGGTGAAATACTGTTTGGCATAGTCTTTATTGTTTTTTATCGATCGCTTGCTATCAATGTGCTCAATATCTCTGCCTTACTTGCACTAATGATTTTTGTTGCTGTAATTTCACCCATATTATTGATTGAAGCGTTCAATCCGGTTACAACAAATATTCCAATTATTGCTTTAAGTGCAATTCTTATAATGGAGCTCCGTAGTGAGCGAAACGCATAACAAACGCAGGCAGTTTGCTACGGCCCTTCGGGCCTCCGCGGGGCGTTATGTGGAAATTGACCCAAAACACATTTAGAGGTGAGAGAATGTCCTATTTTGTCATGACAGAAGGGATTTATAAAATTGATGAGATATTCTTTGGTGCGACCAAAGATGAGTTGGTAGAAAAAGCCAGAGACATGATTGATCAGTGGCCAGAGTATATTGAAATGGAGACTGATGAAATTATAGAGATGGCAGAGGCCGGCAATGCAGAATTTGATCTGGTCGAAATGTCTGGCCCCATGCCCTCGCAAGATATATCCAAAGCTGAGCTTATTTCTTTATATGAGAGCCAGCATTCATAAAAGGTAAGGCCACATAACAAGTGGGTGATGTTCGTTCCAGCCACTGCGTGGCTTCCACCGGACCTCCGCTTCGCTTTGGCCGCATACCCAGGGCGTTACATATGAAGTACCAATTATCTATACAAGGATAGTCCATGAAAGAATTAGTAGTTCCAGCAATTGTTTTTTTATAGCATCTTGTGGCAGTACGTTCACAAAAACCGGTGATGTATCTCATAATGCATTTAGTAAAAATTGTGAAGTTACTGTTTTCACAATACCGCCTAAGATAGATTTTGATGAACTGGGTGTTGTTGAGTTTAAACTTATCCCATTTGTTGGTTATCCAAGAACCATTTCATCAGCTAAATCTCAAGCAAGCCCGCTAGTGTGCGCAAATGGTGGTAATGCCTTGCTATTATGGGAAGAAAATGGTATTGGGCAGTATTTGAAAGGTACTGTTATTCGAGTTAAGTAAGTTATATAACAAGTCGATGCTGTTCGTTACGGCCCTGCGGGCCTCTACCGGACAGCCTACGCTTTGCTTCGGCTGTCCTTGCTGGCAACGTTATGTATTTTAGTTTGTGGTAATTATGTTAGAAGAATTTAAAAAAATAATCTATGAAGGGCTTAGGAAGGCCAAAGCGCGTGAATTAGATATATATACCTTTGCCTTGTATCATGACCATGAGTCGCATGTGGCAACGGTATGTATTGACACAGTTGAGTCTTCATTACGAGCTGTTATATCAAGTAATAAATTTTCAAATGAGCGATTTATGAGGGCGGTAGATAATGGAGATATAGAAGCTGCAGCATCATGGAATGCCATCAGTGGTAGGAGCTTAATGCTTGGTGATTTTGCACTTGCTAATGCATAAGAAGTAGATGTTCCTCGTAAGCCAAAGAAACCTGAGTTTTATCAAGAAATGGTTAAAGCTATCGAAGAGATGCGAGATTTAATAAAGCAACAGAGTAGCCATGGTTGTAACTTAATGTTTTGCTGCTCAACTGAGGCATCTGAGGTGGGGTTGGTTTGGTCATAAACATAACAAGCCGCTCAAGCACTATTCCGGCCGCGAAAAGCGCAGCCTCCACTGGACTTGCTACGCGTTGCTTCGCTCGCCGCTTAGCGGGGCGTTAATGGGCGCGGGTACAATCGAAAACAATGAATAACAAACTAAATATAAATACGTTGGTAATGCTTCTTGTGAGCTTGGCATTCAATTATTTTACTGCCAGCCTAATTGCAACTAACGAAGGACCTTCAGCATATGACATAGGATTTGTTTTTGGCCGTGCCATAATCAGTGTTCTAATTGCTTTTGCAATAGTAGGTATACCTTTTGCCATTTTTCGCCGCGGGAAAAAGAAATTTACTAGAGGGGCTTACATAGTCTGGTGGGTTATCTTTGTTGTGCTAAGTTTAATGGCTTTGTTTGGTAATATGTTGCCGCCGGAGGGTTAAGCCATTAACAAGTTACTCAAGTTCACTCCGGGCCTTCGGCCCTCCGCGGGACAGCTTACCTTGTGCACGTTTTGCACAGGTCGCTGCGCTCCCATTGTCGCGCAAAATGTGCACAAGGTAAGCTGCCCCTGCCGGCGGCGTTAGCTGCTCCGAATCATTTACACTCAATATCAAGGAACGATGATGAAAGATATAACCAGAATTAATCATGTAGGATTGAGGGTTAGAGATTTGGATGTCTCTCGTGAATTCTATGGCAAGCTAGGTTTTGAGTTTATAGTTGGCCCAGTAGGCCCTGAGCCAGTAGCTATAGTTGAGCATCCATCAGGAGTTAACATCAACTTGATCCTTAATGCTTCAAAGGATGCACCAAGGAAAAATGTGCTAATGGAAGGTGATATGAAATATCCAGGCTATACGCACATCGCTTTAGAAATAACAGACTATGACTCAGCCAAAAGTAACGTCGAAGCTCTGGGTTTTACTATAACAGGTGAAGCCGAATACAACGGTGCTCAGTTTTTCTTTATAAGAGATCCAGATGACAATGTTATAGAGTTCCACCAACCAGCACGCAGCTAACAAAGCATTCCAGGTGACGCCTACGGTGTACCTGAATGCGGCGTTAAGTGAAAACGTAGTTCCAGAGTATGAGTATTGAATTCCCCAAAATTGAAAAGTACATAATAGCTAGTGATGTCGGTGGTGATAGGGATGGCATTGGCGTAGAGGTATACACCGGAAAGGATATGGTGTTGGAGGTTTTTCGTGATGACTCCAAAAAAACTAGAGAAGTTACTCTTTACAAAAAGGATCTCGATTTAGAGCTAGTAGAGCAAACTATTGCTCTATTTAAAAAGGAAATTCCATGGGATTTTCAAGATTAGCCTTAATCTCACATAACAAGGCGGTGTTGTCGCCTTCGGCTGGGACTGCCATTCCGTTGGCGCTCCATGTCAGCCCCAAACCACGGCTTATGAATTCATGAGAAATACTAAATCAATACTACTTCTAGTTCTCTTGGGGCTGACCGCTTGTAGTAATAAGCCGTCCGGCGGGTTCATGTGAGGAGATGTGCCTATGGTTGTCGGTATGTTTGAAAGTTACTATGGCAATCATGTTCAAGTTGTCGGTTATATGTACAAACCACCCAGAGGCAATGTTTTAGTATTAATTCCATCAAAAGATCATGTTAATTTACAGACACGGCCTCCAGCTAACGTATTGAGTTTACTGTTATTCTCCGACACAGCAATTAGAAATGGCAGGATTCACTCCGAGATGGAAGGGGGTATTGGTAAGACTACCTATGTGTTTGGGCTAGTCGGCATTTTTTCTGGGTTACCTGCAATTGAAGAGATTCGTGAAGTGGCGTGCTAAATTCATACCAAACGCAAGCAGGATGCTCCGCCCCTTCGGGCTTCCGCGGGACGCCCAACGCTGTGCACATTTTGTGCGGATCGCTGCGCTCCCAGTTTCGCACAAAATGTGCACAGCATTGGCCGCCCCTGTTTCGGGCGTTGTGTTTTTATTGATTCTTAGATTCAATTTTAAATTTGTAATGACTAAAGGGATTTAGTGTGAAAGAAGATATAGCCGAGTTAAAAAGTGAATTTAAGGCTAAGTTATTATTCTGGAATAACATCAAAAGTAAAAAACTTAAAGTAGCCTTAATAGTTCTGTTTGTTGGCCTCGTAGGTTTGAAAATTCTTACAAGCATTTTTACGTTCGATTGGCTAGTAAGTTTTTTCAATTGATAAAACAGTGTAGTAAAACATAACAAAGCACTCAAGAACGGACAAAAAACAGTTGGCTGTTGTTCACTACGTTCACTATTTTAGCCAACAATGTTTTGCCGCTTAGTGCGGCGTTAAGCAGCAAAGGAGAAAAGTAGATGATTGTTGATGCTTGGGCACAGCACCCAACATTACGGCACTCACAAGATCCAGTCTTCAAGTCGCTACGCAGGTGGACGAAGATGCCTATGCCGACAACAGAAATCCCGATAGAGATGACTCTCGGAATGATGGATCAAGGTGGTGTGGATCGCAGTCTGATATCGGCTTGGGTTGCTCCCCGAAATGTCATGATCTCCAATGATGAAGTCGCAGGTTTCGTGGCTAAGGCACCTGACAGGTTGGTTGGCGTGGGGTCAGTGGACATCTCGAAGCCGATGGAGGCTGTTCGAGAGATCCGACGTTGCGTAAACGAACTAGGTTTCAAAGCGATTCGGGTTTTGCCCTGGATTTGGGAGGTGCCGCCGATCGATCGCCGGTTTTATCCCGTATACACAGCATGCTGTGATCTTGGTGTTCCGTTCTGCACCCAGATTGGTCACACCGGGCCGCTCATGCCGTCGGAGGTTGGTCGACCTATCTACCTTGATCAGGTGGCCCTTGATTTTCCTGAGCTAAAAATCGTCGGTGGTCACATTGGCTACCCTTGGACAGATGAGGCTATTGCGGTGGCTACAAAGCACGAAAACGTATACATCGACACGTCAGCGTACACCGCTAAGAGATACCCACAGCCTCTAGTCGAGTTTATGCGAGGACATGGCCGCAACAAAGTTCTCTTCGGCACAAATTACCCAATGATCATGCCCGCCAAAGCGCTCGAGAATCTTCCAGAGCTGGCGTTGGGAGAAGATGTGGAGGAGCTTTTCTTGAGTGGTAACGCATGCCGAGTATTCAATTTATAGTCAGAGCGGTGTGGCCTAACAGGCACTGCCAGGGACAAACCTACGCTGCGCTTCGGTTTGCCCCAGAGCGCATCGTTAGGTGTAAGACTTACCCACGTTTAGTAGACACCCCGTATAGTTAGGTTTTGGCCTAATACGAAATTTAACATGGGTTTGGTTATTCACGCGGGTTCAAATGTAAAGCTCTTCTGTTGCAGCTCAACCATTTTTTCAAATGGCGCTAACAATTTTAAAAAATTGTTATTCCCCTCTAGCAATTGCATTGCCATGGCGATACTTTCAATTGTAGATAGCCCGTCTGCTACAGAAGTTTTACGGATTTCATAATTTGATTTTAGGTCCCCACCAAGATTGATCCGTGGAAGACGTTGCAATTGAGGATTGAGGTGGAGAATTTTTTTGGATTTCTTCCAGGTTGCATCTAGCACGATCAGCTGCTTAACAGGTGCTTGTTTACTTGAAGTTTTATTAGATTGGTGATTATTAGAGTTCAGCTCGCCACTGTCAGGTAACCATTCCAGGGATGGGTAGAGTAGGGCGGAGGGCGTGCAAAGCAAAGTATTTAGCTGATGGGTCGATAGGCTCTCGGCTATCATCATTTCGCTGTTACTCAGGCATAGGTGTGCCATACGTCCTGTATTGAATGGGTGCTTCTCCTCCTGCGGGTGCTGTATGATCACCACTTTTATGGTGCTTGTTAGGCTAACCAATGCGCTGCAATAGCAAACATTGGGTGGGCGCAGGCAAGTATTGCAGGTTTCTCTGGGCATTTTTCGACTACTGAGTACAGGCAGGTTTATGGGAGTTACGCAGCCTTCTTATAAGGTTCAATGGCTGGCAGATATTGAGATTCCGCTAGCGAACAAATTCTATCGCATACATGGATTTCGTGGCAAAGCCAAGCGGCACGAAGATTGTGCAGTTGTGCGTAGCGAACGGGGTGAGGTTATCGGCTGTGGCTACCTGCGTAGGTATGAATCTTTTAAATTACTTGCAGGGGTTGCGGTGGCCCCTGAGTACCAGGGGCTAGGGGTCGCGCGTTTATTGCTAACACTCCTAGCTAAGAGGTTTGACAGGAATACCTATACCTTTCCCTATATCCACTTAGAGTCTTTTTATTTGTCGCTGGGCTTCGAGGTAGTAGAGGCCGAATTGCTGCCAGCCCCTGTAGCTGAACTGTATAGTATCTACCTGAATCAAGGGCGCTCCATATCGGCAATGGGTTATCGATAGCTGTTTTTTTGGTTTATATTTTTCTAAACGGTTGAATGCAGAGCATATATGCCCTTTTGTGCGAATTAATTGAAATTTTAGAATTTTCCTCACAATCAGATAGTAAACTGGGCATCATCATTAAGATGCTGCCCAGGCCGTCCAGAAGGCGTTGATTTCTCAAATAGGTAATCTGTACGCTGTGCTCCGTTTGGTACAAGTAATTTTTAGGTAGGGTAGTTGCAGTTTACACTGATTGAGTGTTGACTTTCGCGGGTACTTAATCCGTACAGGGACTGGATATTGTCCAGTGGCTGTCATCGTTATTCTCCAGCAGAGTCTAGACAGCGGTGTTGGTGACCTCCCAGTTGATAGTTACAGAGCTGATCATTGCTGAAGTCACTTAGGGGGCTGCAGGGCTTGCACTTTCTTTTAGGGTGCTCCTGTCGCCCGTGATGTGGATGGCACTTGTGGGGTGGGTGCTGACAGTGAGATCCAGAGGCTTCACTGGAAAAATAGATGTTATCGATCTCAATATTAGTGATATCTCCTTCTACACCTAATATTTCAAATAACTGAATCAGGTTGGACATATCCACTTCATCGCTGAAGTCGCTGACTGGAATGGATATTTGATGCCATTGGCCGTCACGGACAAATTCATAGGGATCAGGGTTTTTATTAAATTCGATCCACTTTTGTTCAATATTAGTGATGCTGCCACTCTTCATGCCGACTTTAAAAGGGGTGTCACTGCTGGTTTTAAGGAAAAAATTTAGTGTGGCTCTATCGTTATCGTAAGCGGATAGGTCGTGGTAGCTGTTGGCGGTAAACGCCATGCCAAACCAGCCGGCTCCAGAGGATTGGTAGGAGAGGGACTTTTCGCCTTCGAATGGTGATTGAGAGACTTCCAGCAGGGTGTATTCCCACACGAATAAATTGCCATCGCTACCCAGCTAAAAAGTCGAATCGGCTTCGAGCGTTTCACTGTATACGGAAAAAATGCCAGCGGGGATATTCTTTGCCTCTCCCTCACTGAAGTAAATGTCATCAATGGCCAAGGTGAACCCCTCTGCAGGTGCGTCACCACGAACCATTATGGCCTGGCTAATGGTGTGGAAGTCCACAGCATATTTGCTTAGCGGAATGCTGACCAAGTGCCATTGTCCATCTCGTTTTAACCCATAGTCTTCACCGCCATCGACTAAATCAACCCAACTATCGCTACCACTGCCAGTGCTGGCGATACCAATACCAATCGTTTCAGTGCTGCTGGTCTTGATACGTAAGTTTAAGTGACCATTTTGATAGTGCATCATATTTAGGTCGTAGTGCATCCAAAAACCCATGCCAAACCAATCGCCAGCGTCAATATTAAATTCCAAGGCCTCATTGTCATCAACACTTGCGGTGGATTCCATATTGTTCCAGATATAGAGTTCGGTATCGGTGCCAAGCTGCAAAGACTCAGAGATATCTTCACCGTCACCGTATATGCTTAGGTTGCCGAATTTTGCCTTGTCTTCGGCCAGGGTAATTTCTGTGTTGTAGTTATTATCGTCGTTATCATAGATGCGAATATAATCCACGTACATTTTGGCGGGCATCGGTGCGGTGATTTCTTCATTGCTAAAAACCTGTGGGAAAATACCGCCCACAGCGAGGTTGAGTATCAGGAAGTGTTCTTGACGAAACTCATCAAATGCCGGGTCTTCACTGTCAATGTTGATAATTTCGTTGGCTTCATCGTCCACCCACATCGTAATATGGTCGGGTGTCCAAGTCATACCAAAGATATGGTAATCCTCGGTTAAATCCCTACTGTAGCCAAAATCTTTGATGAGGTTTTTACTTTGACCGTAATCCGCTTGTCCTGTGTATTCATCGGACTCGTGATGCCAGTGGAAGGCACTGGAAATCGCTGAATTGACACTGCCGCTTTCGAGCGCCTCGGCCATGCCGGCTTCGAGAATATCCAGTTCACCGCATGCGGGCCAGCCGACCTGCCCATAGTTATTACCGAGCTGCCAAAAAGCCGGCCAGAGACCGGCGTTGAGATCAGGTAGTTTGATGCGGGCCTCAATCGTACCGTATCGATAAGAGAGTCGACCAATCGTTTTCAGGCGGGCAGATGTAAAACTGCCATCAGAATTGCGTTGTGCCTGAATAACCAGATTACCCTCTTCAATATAGGCGTTATTACTATTGCCCGTGTAGTCTTGTAGTTCGTTATTGCCCCAGCCCCAGCTGCCTACATCGTAAGTCCAGACGGATTTATTAATACTGTTTCCATCAAAATTATCTTCCCAGATTAAAGTTTTTGCGTTGATTAATGGAGAAGCGCAGCTTCCCAGGATAGTCATAACCATCACTGATTGTTTTATTAGCATAGCTTTTTATTCTTTTTTGGCTATCAAAGGGGTATCGATGATTTTTTATCGACGAATAAAGCCTAACAAATAGCGGGTTATTCTTGGGTGAGTGCTTTCCCCTTTATCGCGTGCTCAGTCCTGCTTATCGCACGAGGTTAGTGCCATGCATTTTTCTTTGTCCTGTAGCTATATTTCCGCACTTTTAAAACCTATGAGGTTGTTTATGTGTTGGGCGTGCCCGACTAGAAGAGCTGCATCTTTTTTGTGGGTAGTTATGTCTTGATTAAAGGGAGGTAGTTTTTTGAATCTACAGAGGCTGTAGTACCGCTTCAGTAATTTTAAGGCTGGCACGGTAACGTTATTTTCGTTTGCTGCTTGTAGGTCTATGGATGGCTATACACCATTGCTTGGTGCAGCGGATGGCGGTCTTGTTAGTGGAGGTTGCGTTCAGTTGGCATAATATAAGGTGATGTGCGGGTTGCTCCTGGGGAGTGAGTACCTTGAGAAATGATAAGCGGGTAGAAAAATGGCTGATCATGGCGAGATATTAAGTTTGGCACAACAGCTTGGTGAGGAATTGATAAAGCGCTGTTGGTTTGTAACCTCTGCGGAGTCCTGTACTGGTGGTGCGATTGCCGCGGCGATCACTTCTATTCCCAATGCGTCTAATTGGTTTGATGGTTCAGTCGTTAGTTATGCCAATCGCATCAAGCACAGTGTGTTAGGGGTGGATGCGAAGGACCTAAAACAGTTTGGTGCGGTCAGCGAACCAGTTGTCCGGCAAATGGCTTGTGGAGTGCTGGCTATGATGGATGCCAACCTGTCCGTGGCGGTAAGCGGTATTGCTGGTCCCAGTGGCGGTACCGAAGAGAAACCAGTCGGAACTGTGTGGATTGCCTGGGCTCATGCGGAAGGGCAGGAACCGGTTCAGATTGATGCTCGGTGTTTCCACTTTAAAGGGGATCGGGCCACAGTTCAGGCACAAACGGTGCTGGAGGCTCTCAAAGGGATGCTGAAGATCCTGGAGGAGCACCCTGTTTAAGGTGAGCTACCTGGTCAGTTTACTGGTGTGATAGCGGGGTTGTGCTGAATTTAGAGCGGTGTAACCGTGTTGGGAAGATTGGTACTGATTGCGCTGGAATTACTGGTTGCCTATACAGTAATCCTTCGATAAGCTTGCCCCACTCAACACAGCTCAGATATACGGGAACGGTCATGGATTCCAATAAAGACAAGGCATTGAAAGCGGCGCTGTCGCAGATCGAACGCCAGTTTGGCAAGGGCACAGTGATGCGTATGGGGGATAAGGAGCGCGAGCGTATCCCCGCAATCTCCACTGGCTCTCTCGGCCTGGATGTGGCGCTGGGTATAGGCGGCCTGCCCCGCGGTCGTATCGTTGAGATCTATGGCCCGGAATCCTCTGGTAAAACCACTCTAACCCTGCAAGTGATCGCCGAGGCCCAGCGCAAAGGCGGCACCTGTGCTTTCGTGGATGCAGAACACGCCCTAGATCCCATTTATGCCGAAAAGCTCGGTGTAAATGTTGATGAGTTAATCGTCTCCCAGCCAGATACCGGCGAGCAGGCCTTGGAAGTGGCAGATATGCTGGTGCGTTCCGGTGCTGTAGATGTATTGGTTGTGGACTCCGTCGCGGCTCTGACTCCGCGTGCTGAGATCGAAGGGGAGATGGGTGACACTCATGTTGGCCTGCAGGCTCGACTAATGTCCCAGGCGCTGCGAAAGCTGACCGGTAACATCAAGAGCACTAATACCCTGGCGATCTTTATTAACCAGATTCGTATGAAGATCGGTGTAATGTTCGGCTCCCCGGAAACCACAACTGGCGGTAATGCCCTTAAATTCTACTCTTCTGTGCGCCTGGATATCCGCCGCATCGGCTCGGTAAAAGATGGCGATGAAGTAGTGGGTAACGAGACCCGCGTGAAGGTGGTTAAGAACAAGGTGGCCCCACCTTTCAAACAGACAGACTTTCAGATCATGTATGGCGAAGGCATCAACATGATTGGTGAGGTTGTCGACTACGGTGTGAAGCTGGGCTTGGTTGATAAGGCGGGCGCCTGGTATAGCTACAAGGGCGATAAGATTGGTCAGGGTAAGGCCAATGCTACCAAGTTCCTGCGTGATAACCCCGATATCCGCAATGAAATTGAGGCTCAGCTGCGCGCACAGCTGTTGGGCGATCTGGTCCCGGCCAGCCCCGAAGAGGCCGCGGAACTGCCGGAAGAGTAAGTGTCTTTTTCCTCCAAGGCGGCTTTCACCGCCGACCCCGCTCAAGCGCTTTTCGGCGCGGCGCTTGAGCTGCTTACCCGCCGCGAGCACTCCCGTTTGGAATTGAGGCGGAAGCTGGTGGGTAAGTTCCCCGGTGCCGACTTCGATGCGCTATTCGCGCGCTTGCAAGAACTCAACTACCAGTCTGATCAGCGCTTTGCCGAAGTTTTTGCCCGTTCTCGTGTTCAGCGTGGTCAGGGGCCCCTGCGTATCCGCCTGGAATTACAACAGCGCGGCATTTCCGCTGAGCTTTTATCCCAGGTCTTAGAGCAGTTAGAGGTGGACTGGTTTTCCCTGGCCCATGAGCAGCTGCAGCGCAAATATCGCTCGCCAATTGATTTGGCGTTGCCGCGGGAGCAGCAACTGAAGGAGCGCGCACGTCGCCAACGCTACCTGTCTTACCGCGGTTTCTCTTCAGATGCTATTAGCTGGGCGCTGGACGAAGAGTAATCACGCTTATACTCTCATGCTTGCTTGAGGCGCGAAGGTAATGCTTTCCCTCAGGCTTAGGGTAATGAGAGAAAGAATAATAAGCGCGAGAGACTTTATGATCCTGTCTATTGATCAGGGCACTACAGGCACCACGGCTTTCGTTTTTGATAGTAGCGGCACCCTGGTGGGGCGCAGTTACTCAGAGATCCCCAATTACTATCCAGAGCCTGGATGGGTCGAGCAGGATGCCGAGGAGATCTGGCAAGTCACCCAACGTATCTGTATGGCTGCTCTGCAGCGTGCTGGTGTTTGCGCATCCGAAATCAAATCGGTTGGTATCACTAACCAAAGAGAGACCACGATCCTGTGGGATCGTCACACAGGTGAGCCAGTACATAGGGCAATTGTCTGGCAGTGTCGGCGCTCAGCGAATATTTGTGCGCAGTTTGCCACAGAAGGAAAGTCCGAATGGCTGCGCGCGCGCAGCGGACTACTATTGGACGCGTACTTTTCTGCCAGTAAGCTGTTGTGGCTATTTCGAGAACAGCCGGATCTACAGGCGCGTGCTCGCAAGGGGGAGCTGTGTTTTGGCACGGTAGACAGCTGGTTGATCTGGAAGATGAGCGGTGCCAGCGCGCACATGACTGATCATACTAATGCCAGTCGCACCCTACTTTATAACTTGGAGCAGAAAAGCTGGGATCCAGAGCTATTGGCGCTTTTTGAGTGCCCTGAATCGATTCTGCCAGAAATCAGGCCGTCTGCCGGATATTTTGTCGATACGGATCCAGCAGCTTTTGCTGGCGTCAGTGCACCTATTTGTGGGGTGGCTGGGGATCAGCAGGCGGCGCTGTTTGGGCAAGGCTGTACGAACCCAGGAGATCTCAAAAACACCTATGGCACTGGCTGCTTTATGCTGGCCTATGCCGGGGAAAAACGCCCTGAACCGCCTCGCGGCCTGCTGGCCACAATCGCCTGTGATCCCCATGGGTTACCAGGCTATGCAGTTGAGGGCTCAGTTTTTACCGCGGGTTCTGCAATACAGTGGCTGCGTGATGAAATGGGATTGATTCAGCGGGCTGTCGATAGCGAGATTATTGCGCAGAGCATTCCCAATACCCGCGGAGTGTATTTGGTGCCGGCGTTTAGCGGCCTGGGTGCACCACACTGGGATTCGTCGGCGCGGGGAACCTTGTGTGGCCTGAGCCGGGGCGCGGGGCGGGCTGAAGTGGTTCGCGCCACTCTTGAGTCCATCGCCTACCAGAGTGATGAGCTGGCACGGCTTATGGAAGAGGCTCTAAAGGTCGATATCAGCCATATGCGTGTCGATGGCGGGGCAAGTGCGAACAATTTCTTGATGCAGTTTCAGGCCGACATTTCCGATCTGCGTGTAGAGCGCCCCAGACAGATTGAGTCCACGGCAATCGGCGCGGCGCTATTGGCGGGGATCGGCAGTGGTCTCTGGCATTTTCACCAGCTACCGGAGCGTCTGCTGGAGATTGAGCGCGATTTTCTGCCGGGAATGCCAGCAGAGAAAAGGGATTTCTTACTGACGGGTTGGAAGCGAGCAGTTGCAGCCTGCAAAGCATTCTAATTTAAGCGTCTATCCTTGACTGGGTTTTGGCACATGGAGGTGTTTCTATGACAGTTCACGATGAGTTAAAAGCAACGATAGATTCTCTGGTCGATGGTCGCCGGGGAATCCTGGCTGCAGATGAGAGCAGCGGAACTATCGCCAAGCGCTTTTCTGCTGTAGGGGTGGAATCAACCGAAGCAAACCGCCGAGATTACCGTGCGGCCCTGCTGTCGAGTGAGGGGCTTGGGGACTTTATTTGTGGTGTCATTCTGTTTGAGGAAACGCTCGGTCAGAGTGATAGAGGTGGTACGCCTTTGCCTGAGGTGGCGGCGGCACAGGGGATTCTACCGGGTATTAAAGTTGATAAAGGCAAGGGGCCTCTTCCCGGCGCGGAGGGGGACATGATCACCTATGGGCTCGATGGCCTTATCGAACGCTTGCGGGAATATAAGGCGCAGGGAGCGCGATTTGCCAAGTGGCGGGAAGTGTATCCCGTGAGTGCTCACAACCCGACTGAGTTGGGGCTTACGGCTAACGCGGAAATGTTGGCTCGGTATGCCGCCGCTTGCCAGTCTGAGGGGGTGGTACCCATTGTTGAGCCGGAAGTGCTAATGGACGGCAATCACAGTCTCGAACGCTCCGCGACTGTTAACGAACAGGTTTGGAGCAGTGTTTTTCATGCCTTGAATCGTCATGGTGTTATTTTGGAATTGATGTTGCTCAAGCCGAGCATGGTCACTCCCGGAGCAGAGTTGCCTAGTGCGGAGCCACAGGAGGTGGCTGAGTACACTTTGCGCAGCCTGCGTCGCAGTGTGCCTGCCGCAGTGCCCAGTATCAATTTTCTTTCTGGTGGCCAGGGCCCGGAAGAGGCTACAGAAAACCTTAATGCCCTTAGTCAGCTTAACAATGCTCCATGGCAGTTGAGTTTCTCCTATGGGCGGGCATTACAGCAGCCGGCGTTAACGGCCTGGCACGGTAGGGCGGAAAACGTCGAAATGGCGCAGAGGGCGTTGGTCAAACGGGCGTGTATGAATCACCTGGCCATGCTGGGTAAGTATCGCGATAGCCTTGAAGGGGAGGGCTAGGGGGAGCTAGCCACGATAAAACAATAATGAAAATGGACAGTGACAATGGAATTTGTAACAAGAAACATCAGTTTGCATTACCGCCGCTGGTGGGTTGAAGGTGCGCAGGGAACTGTGGTGATTTCTCATGGGCTGGGTGAGCACAGCGGCCGTTACGTTAATTTAGCAGCACATCTTAATCGGGCAGGTTTCAGTGTATATGCGCCGGACCATTATGGTCATGGTTTGTCCCAGGGGAAGAGGGGGCACATAGAGGATTTCTCGCTCTATAGCGAGGACCTCTATGAATTTATCTGCCTGGTCAAAAGTGGTAACCCCGGTACAGGGCTGCATCTGTTAGGGCATAGTATGGGGGCGGTGGTCGCATGTGGCAGTGCCATTCGCTATGGGGCTGTAGATAGCCTCATCCTATCAGCACCGGGTTTCCGCGGGGCTAAGGAGCCTTCGGGACTCGAGTTGAGGCTGGTACTGATGCTGGCAAAGATGTTCCCAGGGCTAGTGCTTTCCAGCAGGATAGATAGCCAGTGGTTGAGCCGGGACTCTGCGGTAATTGAAGCTTACCGAGAGGATGAGCTAACGCATCGAGGGGTTTCACTGCGCTGGTTTGAGACATTTCTTCGCGAGCGGGAGTTTCTCTCCGCTAATCTGGAGCGATTACTGGTGCCTTGTCTGATGTTGCTGCCGGAATCCGATCGGCTGGTGGATGTTGGAGTGAGTCGTGAGTGGTTTGGGCGGATGGGCTCGGCCGGCAAAATGCTGCACTGCTTTCCCAAGGCTTATCACGAGCTTTTTAATGAGGTCGAAGAGGGGCGTTTAGCACGTGATCTGCTGCTTGGTCATTTAAAATCCTACGAACCGCAGGCGGGGCCTGTCGTCTCTTGATAAAAATAAGGGGCAGTCAACCATGCTGGTTGTCACCCTTGGCGAATGCCGTGAAAAACCCTATGAAGCATTGTATGATACGCGGTCATTTTTGCCCCCTGCTTGTTACGCCAGGGGGAAATAGTGGGGTGGAACATGGATAAGAAGTTACTGAGCCTGTTAGTGTGTCCGGTAAGCAAGGCGCCGCTTGAGTACCGTGAGGAGACCCAGGAGCTGGTGTGTAAAGCTAGCGGTCTGGCCTATCCAATAAAAGACGGCATTCCGGTGATGCTGGAATCCGAGGCGCGTCAGCTGACTGCTGAGGAAAAGCTGGAAAAATAAACCAATGGGTGAACCCAGCGTTTTCAGTCGAATTATCTCGGGCGAAATAGCGAACGAGAAAATCTACGAGGACGATCTTTGTATCGTTATTGAGGATCGGGCGCCACAAGCCCCGACCCATCTCCTCATTATCCCGCGTAAACCCCTGGTTAACTTGTTCGACGCCAAAATCGATGACAAGGCTCTGCTCGGCCATCTGATGTGGGTGGCCGCTGAACTTGGCAGAAAGCTGGGATTAGAGGGATTTCGACTTGTGGTCAACAATGGTCGAAGCGCGGGACAGACCGTATTTCACCTGCATGTCCATCTACTGGCTCAACAAACAATGCCCGAGCAGGGGCTTGCACAGTAGCGGGACAGACGAGACACCGCGTCACCGGTGTCATTCAATAACTCTCAACTAACGAAGTGGAATTACGCCGGATGAAAAGCGCACAGATTCGCGACGCCTTTCTGAATTACTTTGCCGAACAGGGCCACACTGTGGTGCCGTCAAGCTCCTTGATTCCGGGCAATGACCCGACCCTGCTATTCACCAACGCCGGCATGGTGCAGTTTAAGGACACCTTCCTCGGCCAGGAAAAGCGTCCCTACAACCGGGCCACTAGTTCGCAGCGCTGCGTGCGTGCTGGGGGTAAGCATAATGACCTGGAAAATGTAGGTTATACCGCGCGCCACCACACCTTCTTCGAGATGCTGGGTAATTTCAGCTTCGGTGATTACTTTAAGCGCGATGCCATCCGTTTTGCCTGGGACTTCCTCACCAAGGTGCTGAACTTGCCAGAAGAGCGCCTGTGGGTAACCGTGCATATCAGCGATGATGAAGCAGCCGATATTTGGCAAAAGGAAGTTGGGGTGAGCCCTGAGCGCTTCTCCCGTCTTGATGAGGATAATTTCTGGCAAATGGGTGATACCGGCCCCTGTGGTCCCAGTTCAGAAATTTTCTTTGACCACGGCGAAGATGTACCCGGTGGCCCTCCCGGCTCCGACAACGACGATCTCGATCGCTATATCGAGATTTGGAACCTGGTATTTATGCAGTACGAACGCACGGCGGACGGTGAGCTGCACCCGCTGCCTAAACCCTCTGTCGATACCGGAATGGGGCTGGAGCGTATCGCCGCTGTTATGCAGGGCGTGCACTCAAATTATGAAATTGACCTGTTCCAGGCGTTGTTACGAGCGGCTAATAGCATTGTTGGTTGCGATAACCTAGAGGAAAAGTCTCTGCGTGTGATCGCTGATCATATTCGCTCTTGCTCCTTCTTAATCGCCGATGGTGTTATGCCTTCCAATGAAGGTCGTGGCTTTGTATTGCGTCGTATTATTCGCCGGGCAGTGCGTCATGGACACAAGTTGGGCCACAAAGAAGTCTTCTTCTTCAAGTTAGTGAGCGCTCTAGTAGAGCAGATGGGAGAGGCCTACCCAGAATTGCGTGAGAAACAGTCGCTGATTGAGCAGGCGCTGCGCAAAGAGGAGGAGCAATTCGCCAAGACCCTGGATAAAGGCATGGCTTTACTTGAGAGTGCATTGAGCACTCTCGAAGGGAGTGAGGTGCCGGGTGAGTTGGTATTCACCTTGCACGATACCTACGGTTTTCCTACAGATCTAACCCAGGACATCGCCCGCGAGCGTGGCCTATCTCTGGATATGGCGGGTTATGAAGCCGCTATGGAAGCTCAACGTGAGCGGGCCCGTGCCGCCGGTAAATTTAAGCAGGATTATACCGAGGCGTTGGATCTGCAAGGTGCCACGGAGTTCCTTGGATACGAAACCACCGAAGCTGAAGGCACAGTAACCGCGATTCTCAAAGGCGGAGAGCAGGTTGAGCGTCTGGAGAATGGGGAAGAAGGCGTGGTAATCCTCGATCGGACACCATTTTACGCTGAATCAGGTGGCCAGGTAGGCGATAGCGGTTATCTGAAGGCCGCATCGGGCCGTTTTGAGGTGCGAGATTGCACCAAGCAGGGCAGTCATCATTTACATGCCGGCAAGCTGCTGCAGGGAACAGTAGTTGTTGGTGAGCAGCTCACTGCTGAGGTGTCAGCGGATGTGCGCCAGGCAACGGCATTGAATCATTCTGCGACTCACTTGCTACACGCCGCTCTGCGCAAAGTGCTCGGCGAGCACGTAACCCAGAAGGGCTCATTGGTGGATTCCGAGCGCTTGCGTTTTGACTTCTCCCACCCGGAAGCGGTCACTGCAAAGCAATTACACGCGATCGAATCCCTGGTGAACACGCAGATCCGCGCGAACACACTGGTTGATACCTGCGAGACAGATATTGAGTCAGCCAAAGAAATGGGTGCCATGGCACTGTTCGGTGAAAAGTATGGCGATACAGTGCGCGTTCTCTCTATGGGCGCTGTAGAGGGCAGGACTTTTTCTGTAGAGCTGTGTGGTGGCACCCACGTAAATCGCACGGGGGATATTGGTCTTTTGCGTATTGTCAGCGAGAGTGGCATCGCCTCTGGCCAGCGACGTATTGAGGCGGTCACCGGTGCGCATGCGCTGTCACAATTTGATCGAGCTGAGCAGCGGCTAGAACATGTTGCGGCTCTCCTTAAGGCGCGCCCGGACACTCTTGCAGATAAGGTAGAGCAGATACTACTCAATAACCGCAAGCTGGAAAAGGAAGTTGCGCAACTCAAGACTAAGCTGGCCAGTGGTGCTGGTGGAGACCTCAGTGCCCAGGCAATAGAGATTGCGGGCTTTAAATTGTTGGCCACATCAATCGACGGCGCCGACCCTAAATCTTTGCGTGACCTGGCTGACCAAATGAAGAGTAAATTGGGCAGCGGAGTTGTATTGCTGGCGGCGCCGGGAGAGGAAAAGGTTGCCCTGGTTGCGGCAGTGACTAAAGACCTCACCGACCGCCTATCGGCGGGAGACCTGATGCGTTTTGCTGCTGGCAAGATTGGCGGCAAGGG